>CAVZND010000013.1:0-338772 GCA_963776545.1 uncultured Chloroflexia bacterium
ACCGAGTCTACCCGGAGACGAACTGCTACTCGGACGTGATCATCGAGCTGCTCCACGGCCGTGGCGACGAGCCCCTCGCCGCCATGGGCACGACGGTCCGCCTCGACTTCGAGGGCGACCAGTGGACGTTCTTCAAGCCGGATCCCAGCGACCTCGAGCACCTCTTCGGCATCGACATCCACGAGATGCAGCCATACCGGCCGATCCCGACCGAGATCGCCGAGCTCCTGGCCCAGGGACGGACGATGACGGTCGAGCTCGACGCGTGGTACCTGCCCGATACGGCGGCCACGAGCTATCGGACCGAACACGTCAAAACGACGGTGATCCCCGAGGCGATCGATCTCTCGGACGGTCGCCTGCACTACTTCCACAACGGTTCGCTCTACGCGCTCGACGGTGCCGACTACCGCGGCATCTTCCGGATCGGCAGCGACGATCCGACGGTGCTGCCGCCCTACACCGAGCTCGTTCGCTTCGATTCGGGGCCTCGCCTCGAGGGAGAGGCGCTTCGTGACGGTGCGCGCGAACGGCTCCGCTACCACCTGGACCGCGTGCATCCGGGCAACCCGTTCAAGCGCTTCGGGGCGCGCCTGGCCGACGACCTGCCGACGCTGCTGGCGGGCGACGACGCCGGCTACCACGCCTATGCGTTCGCGACCGTACGGATGGCCGGGGCCGGGTTCGAGCTGTGCGCCGCGCATGTCGACTGGGTGCTCGGCGATCCCGGCGCCACGGCGTCGGCGGCGATGGCCGAGATCGTCGAGGGTTCCAAGGTGCTCGGCTTCAAGCTCGCTCGCCGCCGCCCGTTCGACCCGTCGGACGCCATCGGCTCCATGGCCGCGGCCTGGGACCGCGCCTATGCCGAGCTGGACGAGGTCGTACGCTGACGCCATGTCGCCCTCGCCGTCCCCGTCGCGCCATCGGGTGGATGGCCACGTCGTTCGCTCGCTCGATCAAGGCTGGCAGGCGGCCGTCACGAGTGCCTCCGACGGCCTGACCTGGTGGTCCGCCGTCGTGCCGGGCACGGCGGCCGGCGTGCTGCGCGACGCGGGGGTCACGGTCGACGGCGACCTCGACGCCCAGGAGTGGTCGTTCCGGACTACATTCGATTCGTCGCCCGCGGCCGAGGGCGAATCGGTCCTCCTTCACCTGGACGGCGTCGCCACGCTGGCCGAGGTCGAGCTCAACGGCGAGCGGATCGCCGACGTCGGCTCGATGTTCGAGTCGCACGAGATCGAGGTCGGCGACCGGCTGCGCGCGACGAACGAACTCGTCATCCGCTGCCTGCCGCTGGCGCCCGCGCTCGAGGTCGCGCGCAAGCCGCGGGCTCGCTGGCGGACGAACCTCGTCGCCGACGGCCGGCTGCGCTGGTTCCGGACCATGCTCCTCGGCCGCGCCCCGGGATTCGCGCCAGGTCCGCCGACCGTCGGGCCGTGGCGCCCGGTCTGGCTCGAACGCCGGCACGGCATCGTCATCGACGAGCTCACCGTGCGGACCGAGCTCGACGGCGACGACGGGGTCCTGCAGGTCGCGGGCCGTCTTCGGCCGCTCACCGGTGCCGCTCCGGCGTCGGTCGCCGTCGAGCTCGACGGATCATCCGGCCGGCACGACGCTGCGCTTGCGGTCACGGCGGAGCGGGACGGCCTCGCGTTCCGTGGCTCCCTGCGCGTCCCGTCGGTCCGCCGCTGGTGGCCGCACACGCACGGCGAACCGGCGCTCCACGATGTCAGCCTGCGGGTCGGGGCGGGGTCGGGGCCGATCCACGTCGAGGCCGGCCGGGTCGGGTTCCGGACCCTCGCGGCCGGGCCGTCCGCGACCCACGACCTCGAGCGCGATGGCCTGGACCTCCACGTCAACGGCGTGCGGATCTTCGCCCGTGGCGCGCTCTGGACCCCGACCGACATCGTCGGGTTCGCGACCTCTGACGCCGACCTTCGGGCGGCCCTCGAGACCGTCCGCGATGCCGGGATGAACATGCTGCGCCTGCCGGGAACCGGCGCCTATGAGACGACCGCGTTCCACGACCTGTGCGACGAGCTCGGCCTGCTCGTCTGGCAGGACTTCATGTTCGCCAACCTCGACTACCCCTTCGCCGACGAGGCGTTCCGCGAGCTCGCCGAGCGCGAGGCGAGCGACGTCATCGCGAGACTCGCGGGCCGGCCCAGCACGGCGGTCCTGTGCGGCAACAGCGAGATCGAGCAGCAGGTCGCGATGCTCGGGCTGGATCCGGCCATGGGTCGCGAGACGTACTTCGGGACGACGCTGCCGGCCCTCGCCGCCGAGGCCGGCTGCGACGCGATCTACGTCCCGTCCGCGCCGTTCGGTGGCGACCTCCCGTTCCGCCCGGATCGCGGCGTGGCCAACTACTACGGCGTGGGCGGCTATCGCCGGCCGCTGACCGACACCCGGTACGCGGGCGTCCGGTTCGCCTCGGAGTGCCTGGCCTTCGCGAACGTCCCCGACGACGCGGTGATCGAGTCGCTCCTGCCCGGGTCGCCGACGGGCGTCGTCGTCCATCACCCGGTCTGGAAGGCCGGCGTGCCGCGCGACGTCGGGACGGGCTGGGACTTCGATGACGTCCGGGACCACTACCTGGGCCTTCTCTTCGACGTCGACCCGGGCGAGCTCCGGCGCGTCGACCACGAGCGCTACCTCGAGCTGTCACGTGCGGTCAGCGGCGAGGTCATGGCCGAGGTGTTCGGGGAGTGGCGCCGGGCCGGATCGCCCTGCGGCGGCGGTCTCGTCCTGTGGCTGCGCGACCTGGTCGCCGGGGCGGGCTGGGGCGTGATCGATCATCGGGGCGTGCCCAAGGTCGCTTACCACCACCTCCGGCGAGCCCTCCAGCCGGTGGCGGTCTGGACTACCGACGAGGGCCTCGGTGGCGTGGTCGCCCACGTCGCGAACGACGGACCGGAACCGCTCGACGTGCGGCTCCGCGTCGCCCTCTATCGCGACCTCGAGCAGCGCGTCGGCGGGGGCGAGGAGCGCCTCCGGTTGGACCCGCACGGTTCCCACGAGCGGGGCGTCGAGGAGCTCATCGGCCACTTCGCGGACGTCTCCTGGGCGTATCGCTTCGGACCGCCCGCCCAGGACGTCATCGTGGCCACGCTGGCGCGGGACGCAGGGCCGGACGTCGCGGTCATCTCCCAGGCGTTCCGGTTCCCGGCCGGGCGACCGGCGCGCATCGAGCCCGCCGATCGGCTGGGCCTGTCGGCGGATGCCCGTCCCTGCGGGGACGGCGTCGTCCGCCTGACCGTCCGCAGCCGGCGCCTCGCCTACGGCGTGCGGATCCATGCCGCCGGGTTCGTCCCCGACGACGACGCCTTCTCGGTCGAGCCCGGGGGCGCGCGCGAGATCGACCTGCGGCCGATGCAGCCGGACGCCCGCTTCGGCGGCGAGCTCAGTGCGCTCAACCTGGCCGGCCGCGTGCCGCTCCAGATGGTGGCCGGCTCGTGAGCCGCCGCCCGCCCGCCCGCCCGCTCTATCTGGACCTGGCCTCGGGGCCGGTCTTCGCGGTGTATCACGCCCCGTCCGCGGATGCCCCGCCGTCGGCCGCGGTGCTGATCTGTCCACCCTGGGGCTGGAACGACGTGACCTCGTACCGAGCCCGGCGAGCCTGGGCCGAACACCTCGCCGACGCCGGCCATCCGACCTTGCGCTTCGATCTCCCGGGCACCGGCGACAGCGGGGGCGTACCGGCCGATCCCGGCCGTCTCGCGGCCTGGAGCGCGGCCACGGCGGCGGGGGCGGCCTGGCTGCGAGATGCCACCGGTGGACGCCGGATCGCGGCCATCGGCCTGGGCCTCGGCGGCCTCGTCGCGCTCAAGGCGATCGGCGAGGGCGCCGGCATCGACGAGTTCGTCGCCTGGTCGACACCCGGGACCGGCCGCGCGTTCATCCGGGCCGAGCGGGCCTTCGCCGCGCTCCAGGCCTCGCGCTACAGCCTCAGTGGCGAGCCCGTGCCCTCGGCGATGCCGGATGGCTGGATGGAGGTCAACGGCTTCGTGCTATCGGCCGAGACCGTCGCCGAGCTCGAGGCCCTCACGCTCGCCGAACGGTCGACCCGCGGCCTGCGTCGCGCCCTCCTGCTCGACCACGACGGGATCCCCCTCGACGCGGCGCTTCGCCGCCACCTCGAGGGGGCGGGCGTGGAGGTGACCGTCGGTCCCGGGCCTGGCTGGGGCGCGATGACCTTCCATCCCGAGCGGTTCGACCCGCCACTGCGGGTGTTCGAGACGGTCGATGCCTGGCTGGCCACGGGGTCCGGGGCGACGCGTCCGACCGCCGTGTCGTCCGACGCACCGGTGGTCGGGCGCGATGAGGCGTTCCTCGATGTCGGCGGCGTCCGCGTCCGCGAGGCGCCATTCACGGTCGACCACGAGATCGGGACGCTGTTCGGGATCCTCACCGAGCCCGTGGATGGGCCGCGGCCGCCGCTCGCAGCGATCTTCCTCAACGCCGGCGCGGTGCGGCGGATCGGGCCCAACCGCCTGTGGGTCGAAGCCGCACGGCAGGCGGCGGCCGCGGGTCTGCCGACGCTCCGGGTCGACCTCGAGGGGATCGGCGACTCCGACGGCGACGCCGCCCGCTACCGCGACGTCGGCGAGTTCTATCGGTCCGAGCTCGGTGGTTTCGTGAGCGCGTTCCTCGATGCCCTCGAGGCGCGTGGGTACGGCGAGCAATTCGTCCTCGCCGGGCTGTGCGCCGGGGGCTTCTGGGCGTTCAACGCCGCGGACCGGGATCCGCGGGCCGTCGCGGCCTTGATGGTCAACCCCGGCGCGCTCGAGTGGCACCCCGAACTGGTCAAGGACCGGAACGCGCGCAAGCTCCAGCGCCTGCGTCGACGGGTCTGGTGGCGCCGAGTCTTTCGCGGCCAGGTCAAGCGCAAGAACGTCGTCGCCGTGGCCCGCGCGACCGTCAGCCAGGGCTGGCACGACATCGCGTCGGCGCCGCGCCGCCTCACTGGCCGTGGCGATCGTCCGGACGCCGTCGCCATCTCCGTCGAGCGGATCCTCGACCGACTCCGCGACCGCGATGTGCGGGTGGTGATGGCCTTCTCGGACGAGGAACCCGTCCACGCGGAGCTCGAGCGAGACGGCGTGCTGGCCAATCTCGAGCGCTGGCCGAACCTGGAGATGGGCGTGCTCCCGGCGCGCGACCACACCCTGCGTCCGATCGTGGCCCAGGTCGCCGTGCACGAGTTGCTCGACCGCGAACTGACGCGCGAGCTGCACCAGGTCGCCGACGCGGCCCCGGCGGCCCGCCGCTCGCGCCGCGGTCCACGCCCCGCCCCGCCCGGCCGACAGGGCGTGGCCTGATGCGCCGGGGATCGGACTACCTGTCGGCGATCGCCGGGGACGGCCGGATGGTCATGCTCGACGGCGAGCCGGTGGCCGACGTCTCGACCCACCCGGGTTTCTCGGGTCCGGCCCGGGTGATCGCCAGGCTCTACGACGACGCGGTCGGTCGCGTCGACCTGGCGTCCGAGGACGGCGGGCGGGCCCATAGCGCCATGTGGCTCGTGCCCAGGTCGGTCGACGACCTCGCCGCCAGACGACGCGTGCACCGCCACTGGGCCGAGGGCAGCTTCGGGCTGATGGGTCGCACGCCCGACCATGTCGCTTCGCTCATCACGGGCTTCGCGGGGATGCGCGAGGTCTTCGATCGAGGCGGCCAGCGGTACGGCGACAACGTCGTCGCCTTCTATCGACTGGCGCGCGAGGCGGACTGGTTCATCGCCTACGCGATCAGCCCGCCCCAGGTCGACCGTTCCAAGCCGGCCCACCTCCAGCCGGAGCCGTTCCTCTATCCGGGCATCGTCGAGGAACGCGACGACGGCATCGTCATCCGCGGCGCCCAGATGATCGGGACCTCTGCGGCCATCGCCGACTGGTTGTTCCTCAGCTCGATCGTGCCCCTGCAGCCCGGCGACGAGGACTACGCGATCTCGGTCGTCATGCCGCTCACGGCGGCGGGCCTGCGGGTCTATCCGAGGCGCCCGTACGCGTCCGCGGCGACCACGTCATTCGATTACCCGCTCACGTCGCGCTTCGACGAATCCGACAGCCTCGTCGTGCTCGACGACGTCCTCGTCCCGTGGGAGCACGTCTTCGTCCACCGCGACATCGGTCTCGTCGGCGCCCAGTTCCACGACACGGGCGCGCATCTCATGGCCAACTACCAGGCCCTCGTACGCTTCCTCGTCAAGATGGAATTCGCCTCGGGCCTCGCCATCGAGCTCGCCGACGCCCACGGCATCTCGGCCATCCCGCCGGTCCAGGCCCAGATGGGCGGCGAGATCGCGGCGTTCTGCTCCGCACTCGAGGCGCTCGTCCTCGGGGCCGAGATCCGCCCCGAGATGCGCGGCGACCTGGCCCTCCCTGCACCCAAGTTCATCTACCCGGCGATGAGCCTGCAGCGGCGCTGGATCGTCGACCTGATGCGCGCCTTGCGCGAGCTCGGCGGTGGCGGATTCATCGCGCTCCCGTCGGCCGAAAGCTTCGAGTCGACGGAGACCGGCGATGACGTCCGGCGCTATTTCCGCTCGGCGACGCTGCCGGCCCACGACCGGGTCCGACTCCTGCGGCTCCTGTGGGATCTCGTCGGCACCGAATTCGGCGGTCGACAGCTTCAGTACGAGATGTTCTACTCGACGGCACAACACATCGCCGATCTGCGCGTCTTCAAGGCCTACGACTGGGAGACCGGCCGGGCCCACGTGCGGCGAAGCATGGAAGGGGGGACCGGGGAATCATGAGCGCGATGCCAGACGACCTGAGGCGAGGCCTCGAGGACGACCCGTCGGAGGGCGCGGAACTGTTCCGGCAGGCCTTCCGCCGGCACGCGGCGACCGTCGTCGTCGTGACCTACATCGACGGGACCGGCGCGTCGTGCGGGATGACCGCGACGTCGATGTGCTCGCTGTCGGACTCGCCGCCGTCACTTCTGCTGTGCGTCAACAAGGAGGCCCGCGCGCACGACGAGATCGCCGAGGCGCATTGGCTCGGCGTGAACCTGCTGTCGATCGGCCAGCGGCCGATCGCACTGCACTGCAGCCGGCAGGGCGCCGACAAGCGGCTTCGCCCGGACTGGCTCATGCCCGACCCGACGGTCGATGCCACACCGCGCCTGCGCGGCTCGCTCGCCCACCTCGAGTGCGAGGTCGACACGACCTACCAGGCGTACTCGCACACGGTCTTCGTCGCGCTCATCCGCTCGGTCTGGCTCAATCCCGTCGACGCGCCCCCGCTGCTCTACCACGGCGGGCTCTACAGCCAGCTCGAGTCGCCGGCCGAGCAGGCAGAGCGGTTCCACTGGGAGCTGCGCGAGGGCTGACCAGCTCCGTCTACCAGTCGGACCAGGCCTCGACCATGCCGTCGCCGCCGGTCCGCATCCCGGTCCGCGGCACGCGCGGCTGGCCGAGGCCGAACCGGGCTTCGTCCGGTCCGACCGGCTGACCCGACAGCCGCCCTACCACGTGCTCGCCGATGACCGGGCCGTGCTTGAACCCGTGGCCCGAGCCACCGCCCACCAGCCAGACGTTGTCGAAGTCGGGGTGCCGGTCGATGACGAAGTCGGTGTCCGGAGTCGTCTCGTACTGACAGACGCGGGTCTCGACGACCGGGGCATCGGCGAGGCCCGGGAATCGTCGGGCGAGGTAGCGCCGCGCCAGGTGCACGGATTCCGGATCGACGATCCGCTCGCCGTGGGTCGGATCGAAGACCGGCCCGTACCGGTCCGGAGCCAGCTTCATGCCGCGGCCATCGGTCGCCGGGATGCCGTAGAACGCGGCGTCGTAATCGACCCAGCACGGCAGGCGCTCGACGCCGAACCGATCGTCGCCAGTCGGCGGTCCGAAGAACACGACGTCCTGCTTCGTCACGCGGATGAGATCGCCGACGACCGTCGGGAAGAGGCGCGGCAGCCATGGTCCCGCCGCGAACACGAACTGGGCGGCGGTGACGTGGCGGCCGTCGTCGGTCGCGACGTCGAGCAGTCGACGACCATCGGTGCGCCCCGGTCGCACCCAGGCGAGGTCGAACGCGCCTCCCTCGACGATGAACCGACGCGCGACGGCGGCCACGCCCCGGCGGGCCATCAGCAGGCCGGCCTCCGGTTCGAAGGTCGCGAAGGCCGTGTCGGCGGCAGCCAGCACCGGCCAGCGCGCCGTCACCTCGTCGGGCGTCAGGCGCTCGACCGGGATCCGCATCTCCTCGAGGAGCGTGGCGGACGCCTCCTCGAAGCCGTCCGTCCGGCGCGCGAACCACAGCGCCCCGGCCTGCACGAAGATCGCCTCCCCGACGAGCTCGCCGAATGCCATCCAGGCCTCCCGCGCCCGACGCGACCACGCGGTATACAGGCGGTCCGAGCCGTGTGACGCCCGGATGATCCGGGTCTCGTCACCGGACGTCGCGCGCGAGTTGCCCGCACCGAACGCATCGATGAGCGTCGTCGAGAACCCGGCCCGTTGCGCATGCAGCGCGGTCCAGGCCCCCATCGTCCCGGCGCCGATGACGACGACGTCGGGCGCCCCGGTGCCGCCGCGGTCGGTCATCGCGAGAGGATGACGCCCAGGTCGGCGTCAGCGGCTCGTCGCAGGATCGCGTCGCCGAAGATCACATCGGCGAGCCCCACGCCCAGATGGGTCACCAGGACCCTACCGAGCCCAGGGCGCGGGGTGGCGGCCAGGATGGCCTCACCGAGCGTCGCCGTCGGGTCGGGATAGCCGTCGAACTGGCCGACGCCGCGATTGGACAGGAACTGGCCCCGATCGTCGACGAGGAACAGCGCGGCGTCCTGGGCGACCTCCGCGGCGACCATGGTCGCGTAGTCGACGGCGACGACCAGCGCATCGGCCGTGAGCCAGCCACCGGTCATCCGCTGGCGCTTCGATGGTGTCGTGAACGTGGCGACCGTGATGACCACGTCCGCATCGGCCGTGGCCTCGCGCGCCGTGAGCGCGACGCGGGCCGCGGCGACCCCGGTCGTCTCTCGGGCCATTGCCGCCAGCGCCTCGGCCCGATCGGGGTGGCGGTCGTGGATGGCGAGCTCGAGCCCAGGCAGCACGGCCCCAAGGATCGGCACGTGACTCCGCCCCTGGACGCCGGCGCCGATCAGGGCGACCTGCGTCGGGCGGCGGCCCACCCGTGGCGCGAACCGGCGAACGGCGACGCCCGTCACGGCCGCCGTCCGCATCGCGGTGATCGGCCCGCCATCGAGGACACCGATCGGTAGCCCCGTCGCCGGGTCGCTGAGGATCACGGTGGCACTGATGGCCGGGATCCCTCGCGACCGGTTGCCGCCGAACCCGGTCACCCACTTGATGCCGAGCAGGTCGTCCGCCCCGGCCGGATCGGCGCCGCTCAGGTGGGCGGGCATCGCATGGGCGAACGAGCCCGCGGGCCGCGGATGGACGCCGATCTTCGGGGGCAGCTCAGCGCCGGCGACGAGCGCGGTCATCGTCCGCTCGGCAAGCGCCAGGCGGTCCTCAAGGGTCGGCATCGCGGCGAGGACGTCGGCGGACGAGAGGTAGCGCAGCGGCGGGCTGTCGAGGGTCGCCATGCGCGCCCGAGTCTACGCGGCGCGGGACCGCGGTGCGGCCCCGAACGGACGGCGGCGCTACCATCGCTCCATGGCCCCGATCGACGTCCAGACGAGCCTGGAGAACCTCAAACTCGAACGGGACGCCATCCTGCTGTACGACGCGCTCGCCGCGATCGAGCGCGACCCGCGCCGGGCCGGGGCGTTCCAGCGCATCGCCGCCAACGAGCGCCGCCACGCCGACGTCTGGTCGGCGAAGCTCACCGAGCTCGGGGCCGATGTCCCGCCGGCCGGCGGGCCTCGCGCGCGGGTCCGGTTCATCGTCCTGGTCGCGCGCGTGTTCGGCACGAAGGCGGTGACCGACCTGGTCAAGGCGCTCGAGGGCGACGAGGAGGAGGCCTACGACGCCCAGGGCGCCTCGCCCGAGGTCGCGGCCATCGCCGCCGACGAGCGCGAGCACGCCCGCATCTGGGACGAGCTGCGCGATGGCGGTGGCTCGGCGGCGACCGTGGTCGCGGCCGGGGGCGGGCGCGATGGCGTGGCGTTCGCGCGGCGGGCGACGAGCCCGGCCGAGATCGGTGCGGTCGAGACGTGGCACCGGGCGGGCGGCCGGTCGGGGACGCTCCGGGCCATGATCTTCGGGGCCAGCGACGGGCTGGTCAGCAACCTGTCGCTGGTCATGGGCGTCGCCGGCGCCGCGACGCAGAACCCGTCGTTCATCCTGCTCGCCGGGATCGCTGGCCTGCTCGCGGGATCGTTCAGCATGGCCGCGGGCGAGTACATCTCGATGCAGAGCCAGCGCGAGCTGTTCGAGCGGCAGATCGCGCTCGAACGAGCCGAGATGGAGGCGATGCCCGAGGAAGAGGAAGCCGAGCTGGCGGCCGCCTATCGCGCCAAGGGGTTCAGCGCGGAGGAGGCCGCCCGGATCGCGCATCGCATCTTCCGAGATCCCGAGACGGCCCTCGACACGCTCGTTCGCGAGGAGCTCGGCCTCGATCCGGATGAGCTGGGCTCGCCCCTGCGCGCGGCGTTCGGATCGTTCCTGGCCTTCGCGGTCGGCGCGATCATCCCCGTCGTCCCGTATCTGTTCGGGGGTGGCACCACCGCGCTCCTCGTCAGCCTCGGGATCAGCCTCGTGGCCCTCTTCGCGGTCGGGGCGGGCGTCAGCCTCCTGACGGGTCGGAGCATGCTCTTCTCCGGCGTGCGGCAGCTCCTGATCGGGCTGGTCGCTGCGCTCGTGACCTACGGCATCGGCTCGATCATCGGCGTGGGCGCGACGGGTTGAGGGTGCGACCGATGGCCGACGACCGGAGTGTGATGGAGCGACTGTGGGACGAGGGCTGGAAGCCGGAAACGATGTGGTCGAACGGCCCCGGTGCCGACTACCAAGCCCACCAGCATGGCTTCGACAAGATCCTCGTGGTAGTCGCGGGCTCGATCCGATTCGGACTGCCCGACCGTCGAACGGCCGTCCAGCTCGTCGCCGGCGATCGCCTGGACCTGCCCGCTGGGACGAGTCACGACGCGGTCGTCGGCGCGGACGGGGTGACGTGCGTCGAGGTACACGTGCCGGTCGGCACGCTCACCGCCCTGACGCACCGGCCCGCCGGCGAGTGGTAGGTGCTCGCCGAGAACGAGTCGGGGCCCCGACATGGTCGAGGCCCCGTTTGGCAGTAGGCTATCGGCGGTCGGCGACGCTCAGCGGGCGCTGAACCGCATGAGGAAATGGGCGTTCTCGTTGGCTGGGTCGACGTTGGCCTGGCGGGGTTCGTCGGTGTCCAGCAGGAAGCTGATCAGCGAGAACAGCGCCAGGAGGCCGATGACGATCGCGATGATCATGGGGCTCTCCTTCGCTGCAGTGGACGCCGCAGACCAAGAAGGTCCGGCCGCTCGATGCGGTCGGCCGACATCCAAGACTGGCCGATATCCGTATTCTAGCCTAACGAATGCACCTGTGCAAACGGCCATTGCCTAATGGGTAGAGGTTCGATGGGCGATCGACCGAAGATCGATGCGACGGACGCGCGGCTCCTGGAGCGCCTCCAGGCCGACGGCCGGCGCGCCTATGCCGATCTCGGCGCCGACGTCGGCATCAGTGGCCCCTCGGCCCACGAGCGCGTCAAGAAGCTCGAGGCTCGCCGGGTCATCACGGGCTATTCGGCCACCGTCGATCCGACCGCCGCCGGCTATCCGATCGTCGCCTTCTGCTGGCTGACCCAGTCACCCGGTTCGGCCGGCGCCGACCTGACGGACGCCTTCGCGGCCATCGACGAGATCGTGGAGTGTCACCACATCGCGGCCGAGGCCGACTACCTGCTCAAGATCCGGGCCCGTGACACGCACCACCTCGAGGAGGTCCTGGCCCGCCTCCAGGCGACCCCCAACGTGTTCACGACCCAGACCGAGATCGTGCTGTCGAGTGCCTTCGAGCACCGGCCACTCCGGCTGGTGGCGACATCCGCCGAAACCGGCGGGGCCCGGCAGCCGTAACGATGCACGAGGACCGTCCGGGCCGCCCAGATGACTCTGCCCTCGTTCGCGAGGTCGCGGGCGGGTCGTACGACGCCCTGGCGAGCCTCTACGATCGGCATGCCGATGCGGTCTTCGCGGCGGCCTGCCGGCTGACATCCGATCGAGGGGTAGCCGAAGAGGTGGTGCAGGACACCTTCCTGGCGCTGTGGGACCGGGCGGAGACGTTCAACCCCGCGGCGGGATCGCTGTCGGCCTGGTTGCACACGATCGCCCGGAACCGGACGGTCGATCGCCTTCGGGCGGCCGGGCGCCGACCGCAGTTCGTTGCGCCGCCATCGAGCGGCGACGGCGAAGATTCGGAGACGCAGCTCCTCGAGCGAGCGGCGTCCTCGGGCACGATCGTCGCCGGATCGATGGCCCCGGACAGCCCGGAAGCGGCCCTCGCCTCGAAAGAGACGCGGGCGTCGATCACACGCGTGCTGGGTGGGATGGCGACCGAGGAACGAACGGTGATCGTCCTCGCCTACCGGGAGGGCCTGAGCCAGTCGGAGATCGCCGAGCGGCTGGGTTGGCCACTCGGCACGGTGAAGACGCGGACCAGGCGGGCACTTCGGCGCCTGCGTGACGCACTCGACGAGCATCAGATCGTGCCGGCCGGGACCGGCGAAGACCGTTAAGGACGAGATGGATCACGACGCGGTACTGGAGGCACTCGAGCTCGCGACGGCGGAGCCGGACGGCCTGGAACGGATGATGGCCGGCGACACGCCGGCGGCCCAAGCCGTGGCCGGGCACCTGGCCGGCTGCGCCGAGTGCACGCTCGAGCTCGATCGGCTACGGCGCCTGGGGGCCGTCGTGCGCGACACGGTTGCGACGACGCCGTCGCCCGACCTGCGAGACCGGACCCTGGCCTACGTGCGGCAGTACGGCGTGCCACGCGGGCCGGCCGCCGCGGTAGCGGCCGTGCCGACGGCGCTCCCTGCGGTGGCGCCGGTCCCGGGCGCCGTCGGTCACGCTCGCGACCGGGGTCGGTCGATCGGCGCGTGGATCGGCGCGGTCGCCGCGGCGGTCGTGCTGTCGGTCGTCGCGACCACGGTCATCATCGGAGGGCGCGTCGACGATCGACTCGCCGCCCAGGATGCCGCCATCGAGGACCTCGCCGCGGTCACCACTGCCACGCTCCACGTCACGGCGGAGCCCGATGTGGCGCGGGTCGGCCTCGCGAGCCCGGCCGGCGCGGCGACGAGCGGCACGCTCCTGTACTCGCCTTCGACGACCGAACTGGTCGTCGTGGCCGACGGGCTCACGGAGCCCGCGTCGGGGATGGAGTACCGCTGCTGGGTCGACATCGACGGCGCCCGCCAGGGCATCGGCAAGATGTTCTTCGGCGGCGGCCTGGCCTACTGGGTGGGACCGTCTCCGGCGGTCGCCGGGCTCGACGGGGGCGCCACGTTCGGCGTCTCCCTCGTGTCGGCGGACGGCGGCACGGTCGCACCGGATCCGGTCCTGACCGGCGGCTCCTGAGGCGCCGGGTCGTCCGGCGGAGGGCTCTCCAGGTAGACCTGGTGCAGCTCGAGCAGCCGGTCGACCGTCTCGGGACTGACCGGCCGTCCCTCGCGCCGGAGCACCGCCGACAGCCAGATCGCCTCGCGCGGCCGTTCCTCGGCCTCGATGTCGACGTCGCGACGACGCGAATCGGCGACCACGAACCACACCAGTCCGGCCCCGACGACGAGCCCGACGATGAGCAGCCACCAATTGAACTCGGCGTTCACCGCGTCCGAGTATAGGGAGGCGGCGCCGACAGGGCCGGCGATCGCAGGATCGGGCCGACCTCCGCCTGACCCGCGCGGGCTTCCGGGCCTCGCCCGCTACACTGCCGCGGATGCTCGACTTCATCCCGAACGCGACCGCCATCCAGCTCGGTCCGCTCACGATCGGCTGGTACGGTCTTGGGTACGCCGTCGGACTTGCGGCCGCGTATCTCGTGATGGTGCGGCTGGCCCGTCGAGCCGGCGAGGACGCGGACATCCTGGGCAACGGCATGATCGTCGTCGCCATCGCCGCCCTCATCGGCGGCCGCGCCTACCACGTCATCGACCAGTGGGACGCGCTGTACAGGTCCGACCCGATCAAGGTCTTCCTGCCGCCGTACTCGGGCCTCGGGGTGTACGGCGGGATCATCACCGGCACGATCGCGGCGTTCCTCTACGCGCGCTACAAGCGCGTCCCGTTCCTGCGCTGGGCCGACATCATCGCGCCCGGCCTGTTCGTCATGCAGGCGATCGCGCGGTGGGGGAACTGGTTCAACCAGGAGCTGTACGGCAGCCCGACGACCCTGCCCTGGGGCATCCCGATCGACTGCGCCCACCGGCTCCAGGACGTCTACCCGTGCTCGAGCTTCCCGGAGGCGACCACCCGCTTCCACCCGTTGTTCCTGTACGAGTCGATCTCAGGCGTCGTGGGGGCCATCGTCCTGATCTGGATCGGGTACCACCTCCGCGATCGGCTCCGCCCCGGCGACATCCTGCTGGTCTTCTTCGTCTGGTACGGCGTCGTGCGGTTCGCGCTCGAGACGTTTCGTCACGACAACTGGCTGTTCTTCGGGGTCCCGACCGCCCAGGTCGTGTCGCTCGGCTTCATCGTCCCTTCTCTGGTGATCCTGGCGTGGCGCCACCGATCGGGTCATCCGCTCGATGATCCGCCGACGAATCCCGAGGGGGCGACATGGGGCGCCCGAGGACGGCCGGTCGAGCCCCACCTCGATGACGAGGCCGAGGCCGAGGACGCCGACCCCGAGGGCGTCGCGGCGACGACGTGATGTGACCGCCCCGGACGAACCGCCCGAGGAGGGCCAGCGGCGCCCGCCGCCGGCCAGGGTCTCGCCCGAGGCATTGGCCGCCGCCCGCGGCGGTGCCGTGGAGGGCCTCGCCTGGCTCGGCCGACCGCCCGAAGCCGACGCATCGATCCTGTACCGGCTCCTGCGCCTGGTCGCGCGCTTTGTCGTATTCGTCGTCTTCCGTTTCCGGATCCGGGCGACGGGCCGGGAACTCCTGCCGGCAGACGGCTATTTCCTCGTCGGGGCGGCGCACCGCGGCTGGATGGATCCGTTCGTGGTGATGCACGCGCTGCCGGCCACGCCGCGCACCTGGTTCCTCGGCAGCGGCCCGTCGACCTTCACGTCCCGCTGGCGGGAGGCGCTCATCCACCGGCTCGGCGGCCTGCTGCCGGTGTGGCGCGGCGGGATCGGCGTCGACGCCCACGTGGCCTCGGCGCGGGCGGTCGTCGCGAACGGGGCGGTCTTCGTGCAGATGCCCGAAGGAACGGTCAGCGGCCCCCCGGGACGGATCGGACCGTTCCGGACCGGCTGGGCGATCATCGCGCTGCGGACGGACGCCCCGATCGTGCCGTTCGCGATGGCCGGCACGGAGGTGCTCTACATCGGTCGGCGGATGGCATCGCAGGTCCTGCCCGCGACGACGGCCCGCGCCCTGGCGGGGCTGGCGCCCGGGGCGGCGCTCCCCGAGGTCGGCTCCCGCGAGGAACTCGAGACGGCCCGCCAGATGAACGATGCGCTCGCCGCGATCCTCGGGCCGGTCGTCGAGGCGCTCGCGCCGTGGACCGTCGATCCGCCCGGGCACCCGAGGCGGTTCGAGCGGCGCCTGACCTGGCTGCTGTTGCGCCCGGGCCGGCTCGATCGGGACGGGTGACGGATGGACCGGCCCGAGGGCCTGGTCGGCACGCCGTCGCCTCGCGCCTCGCGCATGTCGGAGCTCCCGCCGGGATCCCGCAAGCGCTGGCGCTGGCTGACGACCGCCTGGCACTGAGGTCCGGGCCTGACCGGCCCCTATACTCGCCCGCGATGCAGTACGCCGAGTCCGTCCTCGACCTCGTCGGCCACACGCCCCTTGTCCGGATCACGCGCGTCGTCCGCGACCTCGGACCGCTTGAACGGCAGCCACTGCTGCTCGCCAAGCTGGAGATGCTCAACCCCGGCGGCTCGGTCAAGGACCGGATCGGGCTGCCGATGATCGAGGCCGCGGAGCAGGCAGGCTTGCTCAAGCCGGGTGGCACGATCATCGAGCCGACGTCCGGCAACACCGGCCACGGCCTGGCCATCGCGGCGGCGCTCAAGGGCTACCGCTGCATCTTCGTGATGGCCGACAAGCAGTCGGCCGAGAAGCAGCAGCTGCTCAGGGCCTACGGTGCCGAGGTCGTCCTGTGCCCGACCAACGTCGCGCCCGATTCGCCCGAGTCCTACTACAGCGTGGCGGCCCGGCTCGCGCGCGACATCCCGGGCGCCTTCAAGCCGGACCAGTACTGGAACACCGAGAACCCGGCCGCTCATGAGCGGACCACCGGCCCGGAGCTCTGGGAGCAGACGGACGGGCGGATCACGCACCTGGTCGCGAGCGTGGGCACCGGCGGGACGATCTCGGGGGCGGCTCGCTACCTCAAGGCTCGGAACCCGGCGGTCCGCATCATCGGCGCCGATCCCGAAGGGAGCGTCCTGTCTGGCGACACCGCCCGGCCCTATCTCACCGAGGGGATCGGGGAGGATTTCTTCCCTGGCACGTACGACGCATCGGTCGTGGACGAGTGGGTCCGGGTCAGCGACCGCGATGCCTTCGCGATGGCGCGCCGCATCACCCGCGAGGAGGGCATCCTGTCAGGCGGCTCGTGCGGGACGGCGATGGTCGCCGCGCGCAAGGTCGTCCAGGAGCTGATGCAGCGCGACGGCGGCGCCGACGCGGTCGTCGTGGTGCTGCTGCCCGACAGCGGCCGGAGCTACCTGTCCAAGATCTACAACGACGAGTGGCTGCGCGCCAACGGCCTGATGGCGATGACCGGCGCGGCGACGCGCGTCTCCGAGCTCCTCACCGATCGCCACGTGGCGCCGGACATGCCCGCGGTCGTGGTCGCCCGGACCACCGAGCGGGTCGGCGACGCGATCGCGACGCTCCAGACGTACGGGATCAGCCAGCTGCCGGTATCCGAGGATGCCGAGGGCGACGCGATCAAGGGGCTGGTCGGCTCGATCAGCGAGAAGGGGCTGCTGGACCGTGCCTTCCGCGACCCGAGCGTCGTCGACCGGACCGTCGGCGAGGTGATGGACCCGCCGCTCCCGTTGGTCGATGCGAACGCCACGCTGGACGAGGCCTTCGCGCTCCTGTCGGGCGGCGCGAACGCGCTCGTGGCGGTCCGGCGCGACCGGCCGGCGGGCGTCGTCACCAAGCTCGACCTCCTCGAGTATCTCGCCCACCACGGGGCGCCTGGCGGCTAGGGGCCGTCAGCGATCCTCCACCAACCCGGCCCTCGATGCGGCAAGCGCCGCCTCGACCCGGCTCGACACGTCGAGCTTGCCGAGGATGTGGGTCACGTGGACGCTCGCCGTCTTCTCGCTGATGAACAGGGCCTCGCCGATCTCGCGGTTCGTCCGGCCGAGTGCGACGAGCTCGAGCACCTCGCGCTCCCGGTTCGTCAGCCCGTACGGGTCGCTCGGGCCCCCGCGGGGCGGCATGACCGACGGCGCGTCATCGGTCGCGAGGACGATCCTGGCCCGGGTCGCCAGCGACTCGACCCGCTCGAGCAGCGGTCGCGCCGAGAGCTCGCTCGCCACGGCATGGGCGTGCCGAAGGAGCGCCGTGGCGCGAGTCCGATCGCTCCCTCGCTCCAGGAGGGCCGTGGCTTCGCGGTATCTGGCGCAGGCCGCGTCGTACGGCTGACCCGTGGCGTCGAGGGTCGCCGCCGCGGCCGCCCAGGCGTCGGGGTCGGATCGCCCCTCCAGTCGGGTCGACTCGGCCCGTCCGACGGCGACGAAGGCCTGGTGGCTCGGCATGTCGGCGTCGGACGCATCGGCGGCGATCCCTTCGACGATCGCGACAAGGCGACGCCCTCGCTCGACGGCGTCGCGCTCCCCGTCCGGATCCCGGTTTGCGCGCGCGATCTCGGCGAGATCGGATTCGGTCGTCAGCGCCACTTCGACGACCCAGAATGCCAACGGTCGGTCCCGGTCCGGCTCGGCCGAGCGGTCGATCGCCGCCCAGAAGGCCCGACTCGCCTTCTCGTGCTCACCGGTCGCAGATGCGACGATCCCCTCCGCGCGAAGCAGCCAGACCTGGTCGAGCGTCGCGTCGCCCGGCGTGGCGCGGGACCTCGCCTCGGCCATCGCCGTTCGCGCCCGCTCGAATTCGCCCTGGGCCGCCGCCAGCTCGGCTGTGTCGTGGAACATCCAGGCGGATGCGCGACTTCCCGTCCGGGGCCAGTCGGGGTCGTCGAGGAGCGAGCGGGCATCGGTCCATCGGCCGAGCTCGATGAGGGCGTCCACGAGATCGGTCAAGAGGTAGGCGCTGAACCGCCGCGACAGGCCACTCGCGCGCAGGCGCTCCAGCTCCTGATAGCCATTGGTCACCGACCGCTCGTAGTAGCCCGCGATGAGGAGCGCGTGCTGCATCTCGATGACCGCCAGCACGCGGCGATCCTCCGATCCGCCCTCGTGACCGATGAGCGAGTGCTCCAGCTCCTCGATCCCCGTGGGGATTCGGCCTAGCGACACTTCGGCGACGGCATGCATCATCTCCGCCTGCGCGCGGATGGTCGCGGGGACGCCCGCCGATGGGAGGCTGAGCGCGTCGGCGGCGGCAGCCCCTTGCTCCGAGAAGCGGGACGCCGACCAGTGGAGCTGCGCGAGGTCGGTGAGGTAGGTCACGCGTGCGAGGACGGACGCGCCCTCCCCGATGGAGCGAGCCGCGAGGACCGTCTCCTCGGCACCACGGGCGTCGCCGTGGTCCCACTGGTACCAGGCCAGGCGGTGGCTCGCCTCGAGCCAGCGGTCGGGCGAGCGCGCGGCATCCAGCGCGACCAGGGCCTCGCGACCCAGCGCGATGGCGCGCGAATACGCTCCGATGGCTGCCGCGGCGTCGGCGGCTTGATGCAGCACCTCGGCGCGATCCATCCCGGCCAGGGACTCGGGGTCCGCGACACCCGGCCACAATTCGAGGACCCGTTCGAGCTGGCCATTGACCTCCGCGAACGCGACGAGATCGGCCGCCTCCTCGGCGGCCTGGACCGACGCGGTCAGGGCCCGGGCGAGGTCGTGGGCCCGATACCAGTGGTGGGCGATCTCCGCCTGGCTCGGCCGCCGCGCATCGCCTCTGACGCGGCGAGCTTCGAGGATCTCCGCGAGGCGGGCATGGAGGGTCGTCCGTTCCGCCGGCAGCAGCTCGTCATAGAGCGCTTCCTGGACGAGGGCGTGGCGGAATTCGTAGGCCGGTCCGAGGCCATCGTCGATGGCCACCGCGATGTGCTCATCGACCGCCGGACGGATGCGCTCGACGATGGCCTCGTCGTCGAGGCCGGCGAGTCGCGTCAGCAGGTCGTGGTCGAACCGACGCCCGACCACCGAAGCGATCCGGAGCACGGCCTGGCTCGGCTCGCTCAGGCGGCCGACCCGCACGCCGACGATCTCGCGGATGGTCGTCGGGACCGCCTCCGCGGGCTCCGTTCCGAAGGCGAGCAGCTCCTCGATGAAGAACGGATTCCCGTCGGACCGCGTGAACAAGTCGAAGACGAGCGCGGAATCGGGCTCCGCGTCGAGGATCCCGGCGAGCAGCGACGTCGTCCCGGCCTGATCGAGCCGGTCGAGCGTGACCGACTCGACCCGCTCGAGTCGCGCCAGCTCGGAGAGGAGCGGCAGGAGCGGATGCCGCCGGTGCAGGTCGTCGCTCCGGTAGGTCAGGATCAGGAGCACCCGTTCGCGCCGCAGCGAACGAACGAGGAACCTGATGAGATCCCGCGTCGATCGGTCGGCCCAGTGCAGGTCCTCGAGCACGACGAGCAGCGGCCGGTCGTCGCTCAACCGGCCCAGCAACCCGAGCACGTGCTCGAACAGTCGCGCCTGGGCGACCGCCTCATCTGTGGCCGGGGGCTTCGACCCCGGGGCCAGGCCCGGCATCAGGCGCTCCAGGTCGCCGCGGCCCGTGCCGAGCAGCTGCTCGAGGTCCTCTGCGTCGAGCTCGCGGACCACGGCCCGGAACGCGTCGACGAATGGCGCATACGGAAGGCCGTCGTCGCCGAGCTCCATGCAACCGCCGATCAGGACGCGCGCGGACGCGCGGCGGGCCTCGCCGACCAGCTCCGCGATCAGCCGGGTCTTCCCGACGCCCGCCTCGCCACTCAGGAGAACGGCCGTCGGTTCGCCGACGACGGCACGGTCCGACGCAGCACGGAGCCGGGCGAGTTCATCCGAGCGTCCGACGAGGTAAGGGCTCGTGACACGGCGGGACACGCCCGCGATCATGCGCGAGTACGCCGGCCGAGGCAACGATCCGGGGTGGTCGCCGGGTCAGGCGGTCCAGCGACGACCCGCACGGACGACCGGCAGCTTGCCCGCGATCCGGGCGGTGAGGCCGAGCCGTACCGGCTCGGGCGGGAGCGGCAGCGCGTCCGGGCGCCGATGCAGCTGGCGCCACTCGTCCGCCTTGCGCCGGTCGACCGCCTGGCGCGATTCCTGGGCGATGAAGAAGTACCCCTTGCCGAGCGCGTTCATCACTGGCCTCCTTGGGATCGTCGTCGATCCGATGCCAGCAGACTGCGGCTAAGGGGTCATCAGCCACATCGGCCGAACCCTCATTCCTTCGGCGCGCGGGACCTCATTTCCGGCGTTAGAGCCAGGGCAGCGTCACCGGCAGGAGGACGTTCAGCAGGAGGCCGAGCGTGAGCAGGCCGCCGGCCCGCCGCGTGTGCACGAACGCCCAGCCGACGAACCAGAGCGGCCAGCCGCGCTCGGGGTAGCCGGAGGGCGGGCCGGCCGGCTTGGGCTGGCCGAAGACCTTGAGGACGCCGATGAGCCGCGGGATGCCGAGGACGCCGAGCAGGACCCACGGACCGACGAGCCCGGTGGCGACCGAGAGCAGTGTCAGCGGGTAGAACGAGATCATCAGCCAGCGCCCGACGGTCCGGGCCCGAGCCTCACCGAGGATGACGGGCAGGGTCCGGACGCCGAGCTTGGTGTCCGCCTCGATCTTGTCGATGTGCTTCCCGAACAGGACCGAGGTTACCAGCAGGGCGTACGGCACCGAGGCGAGCAGCACCCAGGGCGCGATCGTCCCGGTCGCCGCGAGGAACGTGCCCCCGACCATGAGCGGTCCCCAGACCAGGAACACGCCTGGCTCACCCAGGCCGTGATGCTTGAGGCGGATGGGTGGCGCGACATAGAAGACCGATACGAAGAGGCCCGCCAGCGCGAACGCCAGGATCAGCGGACCCCGGACCGCGGTGAGGTAGAGCATCAGCGCGCCGTCGATGCCGTTGACGATGAGGATCGCGGCGGCCAGCTGGCGCTTCGTGACCCAGCCCGCCAGGATGGGGTGGGGCGCGTACAGGGCCCGGACGTAGCCGTCGGTGTCGACGCCGCCGGTCGTGTCGAAATAGTCGTTGATCATGTTGTTCGCGGCGTGCGCGAGCACGAGTCCGACCACCGCGAGGGTCAGCAGGCCGTAGTCCACGGTGAGGCCGCCGACACCGGCCGCCGCGACCGCGAGCAGCCCGCCGATGAGCCCCGACCAGATCGTCATCGGGAACACCGCGGCCCGCGTGATCACGAGCCACTTGCCGAGCGAGTCGAGCGGACGGTGCTCGGGCGGGTTGGCGGTCTCGAGGATCTCCTTCCAGGCGAGCAGCCGCTCGCGCAAGGGGATGGGAAGGCTCGGGGTGACGTCCTGGGCGGTGGTGCTCATCGGGGTCCTCGGGAGGGTCAAGAAACGTGCGTCAGGAATGTATCACGTTCCATGATCGATACGAGCGGAGGGCCCCGCCGGATGAGCGGGCTGCGATGATGTCTCGGTGAGCGATCCGGTCGTCCCGCCGATCCCCACCGCGCGCTACTCGCTCGTTTCGATGTCGGTGCCGTTCATGCGGACGCTCGTGGCGCGGGACCTGGATGGCGCCGCACGGGAGATCGGCGCCGACGTGCCGCCCGACCTGCCGGACTATCTCGATGCGTTCCTCCAGTTCCGCCTCGCGGACCTCGCCGCCGACCCCGCCGCGCAGCCCTGGCTCGGACGAGCCATCGTCGCGACCGACGCGGCCGGCCGGATGATCATCGGCTCCGTCGGCTTCCACGCGCCGCCCGATGCCACGGGACGGGTCGAGGTGGGCTATCACGTCGAACCCGGATACCGCCGCCAGGGAGTCGCCACGGAGGCCGTGGCCGCGATGTTCGACTGGGCCTTCCGCGAGCACGGCGTGCACCACTTTCGCGCTGCCGTCGCCCCGGACAACGCTGCTTCGCTGGCCGTGCTGGCCCGTTTCGGCTTCCGCCATGCCGGCGTGCAGGTCGACGACATCGATGGGACCGAGCTCCTCTTCGAGCTCGACGAGTGGCCGCCGACGAGTTGACCGCGCGGATGCCATCATGGCCGCGATGCCGACGCACGACGACGATGCCGCTCGCGGCCGTCCATCGTTCGACACGCTGGCCGTCCACGCCGGCGCGGAACCGGACGAACTGACCGGGGCGGTCAGTCCGCCCATCTACCAGACGAGCACGTTCGCCCAGGACGGGGTGGGGGACCCGCGCGGCGGGTACGAATACGCGCGCTCGCAGAACCCGACGCGCGAGCGCCTGGAACGCGCCGTTGCGGCCCTCGAGGGCGGGACCCACGGGATCGCCTTCGCCTCGGGCTCCGCGGTCACCGCGGCCCTCGCGGAACTGGCCCAGCCCGGCGACGAGATCGTCGTCGGCGACGATGTCTATGGCGGCACGTTCCGGTACCTCGAGCGCGTCCGCCGAGGGGCGGGCGTCGATGCCCGCTACGTGGACCTGTCGGCCGGCCCGGACGTGCTCTGGGAGGCCTTGACCGAGCGGACGCGCCTCGTCTGGTTCGAGTCGCCGTCCAACCCCTACCTGAAGCTCGTCGACATCGCCGAGGCGGCCGCGATCGTGGCCCGGCGCGGGGCCGAAGGCGGGCGTCGCCCGCTGCTGGTCGTCGACAACACGTTCGCCTCGCCGGCCCTGCAGCGTCCGCTGGAGCTTGGTGCCGACATCGTCTTCCACTCTGCGACGAAGTATCTGTCCGGCCACTCCGACACCATCCTGGGCGTCGCGGTCACCTCGGACGAGGTCGTCGCGGAACGGCTGCGCTTCCTGCAGAACGCGATGGGAGCGGTGCCCGGCCCGCTCGATTGCTTCCTCGTGCTCCGCGGGTTGCGGACGCTGCACCTGCGCATGGAGCGGCACGGCGCCAACGCGGCGGCGGTGGCGGCGTTCCTGCGCGCCCGGCCGGACGTCGCCGCCGTCCACTACCCGGGCTGGGGCGGGATGGTGTCGTTCATCGCGGCCGCGGGCGGTCGCCGGGAGCGCTCCGCGGCGGTCCGGGCGGTCGCGATCGCCGAGGCCACGCGCCTGTTCACGCTGGCCGAATCGCTCGGCGGGGTGGAGTCGCTGATCGAGGTACCCGCGGCGATGACCCACCTCTCTGTCGCGGGCTCGCCACTGGAGGTCGATCCGGCGCTCGTCCGGCTGTCCGTGGGGATCGAAGGCGCCGACGACCTGGTCGCCGACCTGGCCCGCGCGCTGGACGAGGCCTAGGCGCCGACGGGTTCGAGGCCGTGGGCCGCCGGATCGAGCCGACCGGCCGCGGCGAGGTCCCGGTAGATCGCCACGCTCGCCGCGATGCCCTCGGCGAACGGCGTGATGGGCAATGCGCCGAGCGCCTCGATGCCGTCGTGGTCGATCTCGGACGGGAAGGGGAGCGTCGCCGGCTCGAAGGTGATTCGGCCGGTCGACTCTGGGACGGCAGCCTCGATTGCGGCGACGAGCGCCGGTCCGTCGGCCACCTCACCCGGCAGATTGAATACGTGCGCCCCCGGTAGGCCGCTCCGACTCGCGGCGACCAGGGTCCGGGCGACATCGTCGGCGTACTGGAAGAGCGTCGGCCCGCCGAACGCGACCGAATAGGGCAGGCCAAGGACCGCAGCGACGACCGCTTTCGTCGGCCCGCTCGTCATCCCCTGGTCGCGACCCACGCCGTAGACGGTCATCGGACGCAGGCCGATGCTCGGCACGCCGTCGTCCAGCCAGTAGACGCGGGCGTTGCCCTCGTTCGCGACCTTGTAGACGCCGTAGTGGGTCCGCGGGTGACCGGTCGCCTCGACCGTGAGCCGCCCGGTCGTCGGATCCGCGTCGTCGTCCGAGAATGCCGCGATCGAGCTCGTGTAGACGATCGGCGCCATCCCGCCGCCCCGTCGCCTCACCGCCTCGAACACGTTCACCGTGCCGACGACGTTGACCATCGCGCCCAGTGGCGGGTCGGCTCGACAGAACGGGACTTGGAGCGCCGCGAGGTGGATGACGTTGGTGATGCGGTGGCGGTCCATGACCAATTCGAGCGCGGCGAGGTCCGTGATGTCGCCCGTCTCGAGCTCGCCCCGATCGAACTCCTCCGTCGTCATGATCAGGCGTAGGCGGCGAGGGTCGCGGCCGAGGTCGAAGCCGATGACACTCGCGCCCTCCCGCGCGAGTGTCCGGACGGTCCACGCCCCGATGCAACCGAGCGCGCCGGTGACCAGGAACCGCTCGTCGCTGGTGGTCACGAGACCGCGACGCTCGCGTACTCGTATCGACAGGCGTTCGTCAGCCGGCCGATCCGCTCGATCTCGACCGAGACCACGTCGCCGTCCTGGAGCAGGACCGGCGGGTCACGAAAGACGCCGACGCCGCCGGGCGTCCCGGTCGCGATGACGTCGCCAGGCTCCAACGTGAACGCCTGCGAACAATGGCTGATGATCGTCGCGACGTCGAAGTACATGTGCGACGTGTTCGACTGCTGCAGGACCTGGTCGTTGACGTGGCACGAGATGTCGAGCACCTGCGGATCGGGGATCTCGTCGGTCGTGACGAGCGCGGGACCCATCGGACAGAACGTGTCGAGCGACTTGCCCCGGATCCACTGGCCGTCGCCGAACTGGAGGTCCCGCGCCGAGACGTCATTGAGGCACGTGTAGCCGAGCACGAAGTCCAGGGCGTCAACGGCCTCCACGCGCCTGGCCCGCCGGCCGATGACGACGGCGAGCTCCGCCTCGTAATCGACCTTCGTCGTCAGCCCCGGGTCCCAGCGGATCTCGGCGCCAGGGCCGATGACCGAGCTTGGCCATTTGCTGAAGATCAGGGGAGCTGGCGGGGCGTCCGCACCCTCTTCGTCGAGGTGCTCGCGATAGTTCCGTCCGATGGCGACGACCTTGCCCGGACGTGGCACGGGCGCAAGCAGGTCGAGCGCGTCGAAAGAACGTCCGTCTGCGGCGATTCTCGCGGGAAGGGCGGAAGCGGCCAGGGCCTCGACGGCCCCCGGTCCTGCGTCAAGCAGGGCCGCCATCGATGCCGGTCCGTCGGGGAGGAGCTCCGAGGCCGGCATCCATAGCGAATCCAGGACCACGCCGAGGCCCTCGCCGCCGTCCGCGCGTCGATAGGAGATCAGGCGCATTGCGTATGGGCGGCCACGCCTGCTCCTTGACGTTCAGTATACTGACCCGTGGACGATGGAGTGAACGATACGATAGGCTGGGCGACGACGTCAACCGCGGCGGGAGCCCGGCTGGCGCCGAACGGGAGGTGGCGGTGGCGTACGACCCATTCGAGCGCGTCGTCCTCGGCGAAACCGGTGTGGCCATCACGCGGCTCGGATTTGGGGCCGCCTCGATCGGCGGGCTGTTCGTCCCGGTCGCGCACGATGCCGCCGAGGCGGTGATCCGCCACGCCTGGGATCTCGGCATCCGCTACTTCGACGTGGCGCCGCTGTACGGCTACGGCTCGGCCGAGCGCCGACTCGGAGCCGGACTCGCCGGTCGTCCGCGCGACGAGTTCGTCGTCTCCACCAAGGTCGGGCGACTCGTTCGTGCCGAGGACGACATCGTGCCCGGGGCCGATATCGATCGCCAGGCGCTCGGTGATCGTGAGGACGCCTACTACGCGGATACCGCGGGTCGCCGGATCGTCTTCGACTACAGTGCCGACGGTGTCCGCCGATCGATCGAGGAGAGCCTGGAGCGACTGGGACTGTCCAGGGTCGACATCGTCCTCATCCACGACCCGGAGGAGCACTGGGAGGCCGCGATCGGGCAGGCCTACCCAGCGCTCGCCCGGCTGCGGGCGGAGGGCACGGTCGGTGCGATCGGGGTCGGACTGAAGCATTCCGCGATGCTGGCCCGGTTCGCTCGCGAGGGCGACTTCGATGCATTCCTGCTTGCCGGCCGGTACACGCTGCTCGATCAGGACGCGCTCCCGGAGCTCTTGCCGCTCTGCCTGGCCCGAGGCGTCGCCGTCCTCGTCGGCGGCGTGATGAACAGCGGCGTGCTCGCCGATCCACGGCCCGGCACCCACTTCGAGTATGGCCCGGCGTCGCCCGAAGTCATCGAACGCGCCCGCGGGTTGGCCGCCGCGTGCGAGCGCCACGGCGTGACTCTGCGGGCCGCGGCGATGCAGTTCCCACTGGCTCACCCGGCGGTGCGCGGGCTGATCGCGGGCGTTCGAACGATCGAGCATCTCGATGAGTACCCGGAGCTGCTGCGGCGACCGATCCCGCCGGCGCTCTGGGACGATCTTCGGGCGAATGGGCTCATCGCGCCTGCGGCCCCGACCCCGGCATGACCGCGCCAGTCATCGACGCCCACCACCACCTGTGGGACCCGGCCCGCGCAGACTATCCGTGGATGACCGGCGCCGTAGCGGCGATCATCCGGCGGTTCGGCGTCGAGGACCTTGCGCCACTGCTCGAGGCGGCGGCGGTCGACGGCACGATCGTCGTCCAGGCGCGCCATGACCTCGCAGAGACCCGAGAACTACTGGCGACTGCGACCAAGACCCCCTTCATCGTCGGCGTGGTCGGCTGGGTGGACCTCACCGGCGATGCTGGCGCGACCATCTCGGCGTTGCAGGCCGGGCCTGGCGGGGACCGGCTCGTCGGGATCCGCCACCAGGTTCAGGACGAGCCGGACCCGGAATGGCTGTCGAGGCCCGACGTCCGACGTGGGCTCGAGGCCGTCGAGGCGGCCGGCCTGACCTACGACCTGCTGATCCGTCCGCGTGAGTTTCCCGCGGCGACGGCCCTTGTGCGCGACCAGCCGAACCTGCGCTTCGTCGTCGATCACCTCGCCAAGCCGCCCATCCGGGACGAGTCGCTGACGGCGTGGGCGACCGGACTGCGTGGGTTCGCGGCTCGGCCCAACGTCTGGGCAAAACTGTCCGGCCTCGTCACCGAAGCCGACTGGGCTCGCTGGCAGGTCGAGGACCTCGCACCGTCCGTGGACTTGGCGATGAACGCGTTCGGCCCGGGCCGCCTGCTGTTCGGGTCGGATTGGCCGGTCTGCCTGCTCGCGGCGTCCTACTCGGAGGTGGTCGACGCGGCGCGGCAGCTCACCGCGCACCTCAGCCCGTCAGAACGGGCCGCCGTATTCGGTGGGACAGCCCGGGATGTCTACCGTTTCGCCGCGCCGGTCTGAGGGAGCGATCGGCGTCAGCTGCGCTGGAGCGGGTCGGAGAGCTCGGCCGCGAGCCAGTGGAGGTCCTCGATGAGCCCGGGCACACGTTCCGGCGTGGCCCGCACTTTGAGGAGCGTGATGCTGGCTGCGTTCGGGCCCTCGCCAGGTTGCCGGCTCGGGACCATGACGCCGTAGCAGACGACGCCCTCCATCGTCTCCTCGTTGTCGATGGCGTATCCCCGGCGTCGGATCTCGTGCAGGTCTGCGAGGAGTGCCTCGACCGAGGCGTGCGCCCGTGGCGTTGCCTGGGGCAACGTCGTCAGGCCATCGAGCCGGCGCGCCAGCTCCGCATCGTCGAGCGAGGCCAGGGCGGCCTTCCCGGTCGCGGTCGAGAAGGCCGGCAGTCGGCGCCCGATACCCGAGGTGAGTCGGACTGGCTGGCGGCCGTCATGGCGGGCAAGGTAGGTGACTTCGAGGCCATCAAGCACCGCGAATTGGACGGTCTCGTCGGACCCCGTCGGGAGGACGCGAGACGCCTCGTAGAACTCCTGGACCTGGTCTACGGTCACCAGGTACGCACCGCCCAGCTCGGCGAGGCGACGTCCGAGTGCGAACCCCGTGCCGATCCGCCGGACGAGACCGGCGTCGGCTAGCGCCCCGCAGATGTTCGCGATCGATGATTTCGGGAGCCCCAGCCGCCGAGCGAGTTCGCTCGGCCCGACCGGTTCACCGGCTGCCTCCGCAAGGACGTCGAGGATGAGGGCGGCTCGGGTGACCGCGGGCGCGAGAGAGTCCGTCCCGCTCGAGGACGTTTCGTCCATCAGCGCGTCGCGAGCGACCATCACCTCTCCGAACCCTGGGCCGGCCCCGGGGGCCGAGGCCAGTAGGATGAACTGCGTCCAGCATATTGACTTCGGTTGGTTAGGGTCCCCATACTTGGCCAACCTATCGTCGGTCGTTCAGTATGCTGGACGCCATCGGCGGGGTCAAGAGGAGGAAGGGCCCGTGTCGCGGTTCAGATCGATCGCGCCAGCGGTGGGCTTGGTGCTCATCCTGTCAGCGTGCAGTCCCGCTGCCACCCCGACGCCGCCGGCGTCGACCGCCCCGACGGCAGCCCCACCCGCATCGGCGCCGGCCGCGTCCGAACCGGCCGCCAGCCCGTCAGCGACGGCGGCCGCACCGGCCGGCACGAAGTTCGCCGGAATCAACGTCAACATCCTCACCTTCAACGGACCCCAGGTCGCGGAACCGCTGCAGCGGCGCGCACCCGACTGGGCGCAACTCACCGGTGGGCACGTGAACGTCGTCGCCGTGGGATTCCAGACCATCTACGACAAGGCGCTCCTGGATGCCTCGACCGGCACGAACGCCTTCGATGCCTACGTCTTCGATCCGCAGTGGATGGGTGACTTCGTGGGTCCGGGCTACCTGCTCGACATCACCGATCGCGTGGCCAACGACGCGCAGCTCGATTGGCAGGACATCGGCCCGTTCTTCCGCGACTTCAACGCCACCTACAACGGCAAGGTCTACACGATCCCGCTCGATGGCGACTTCCACATGGTCTATTACCGAAAGGACATCCTCGACAAGGACGGCCTCAAGGCGCCGACCACGTGGGACGAGTACCTCACGGTCGCGCAGAAATACCAGGGTCAGGACCTCAACGGCGACGGCGAGCCGGACTACGGCTCCTGCATCGCCAAGAAGAAGGGCGCGCAGAGCTACTGGTGGATCATCTCCGTCGCTGGGGGCCTGCTCCAGAGCCAGGGCACCAACCAGGGCGCCTTCTTCGACACGACGAACATGAACCCGCTCTTCGGCCAGAACGAGGCGATGACGAAGGCCCTCGAGACCTACGCCAAGACCGCCGAATCCGGCCCGCCGGACGAGCTGAACATGGACGTCGGTGGCACGCGCGGCCTGTTCACGACCGGTCGCTGCGCCCTCACGATGGATTGGGGTGACATCGGCACCCTCACGCCCGGCACGTATGCTCAGGACAAGACCGGCTCGATCATCACGCCAGGCTGGAAGGAAGTCCTCGACCGCGCGACCGGCAAGCTGGTCCCGTGCGACGCGACGACGTGCCCGAATGCCGTCGACGGCGTGAACTACGCGCCGTTCGCCTCGTTCGGCGGCTGGTCCGGCGCGATCAACGCCAAGTCCCCCAAGGAGAACCAGGACGCCGTCTACGACTTCCTGTCGTACATGAGCTCGCCGGCGATCTCGGGGATCGACGTGACCCTTGGAAAGACCGGCTACAACCCCTACCGGACCTCACACTTCAGCAATATGCAGCCGTGGATCGACGGCGGCCTCAGTGAGGCCGCGGCCACCGATTACCTGGGTGCCATCAAGGCGAGCCTCGAGAACAAGAACATGGTGCTCGACCTTCGCATCCCGCTGACGAAGCGGTACCAGCAGGACGTGCTCGACACGGCCCTCGCGCAGTACCTTGCCAAGGAGCTCGATGCCGCCGGCACCGAGCAGGCCATCTCGGATGGGTGGAATGCGATCACCGACGAGGTCGGGAAGGACCAACAGCTAGCCTCGTATGTCGCCAGTCTTGGCGTCCAGCGATAGATCGAACGATCTGGAGCCTTCGGAGCCGGTCCCCGCGGGACCGGCTCTCCGGGCCAGGGCAACGCGCCGAGCGACGGATACGCTCGGCGCGTGGCGTTCTGATGGGGCCGCCCGGTGGCTGTTCATCTGGCCGACGGTCCTGCTCGTCCTCGTCCTCTCGATCTTCCCGCTCGTCGCCTCGATCGCCCTGTCGCTGTCAAGGCTCGCCTTCCACCAGGGTGGCGTCGACCTCAAGTTCATCGGCTTCGCCAACTACCAGCAGCTCCTGTTCGGGCTCGAACGGTCGCACTTCCTCGGCGTCCTGAAGAGTCCGACACCGCTTGGCTGGGCGCTGGTCATCGGCACCGCGGTCCTGGCCGGGATCGCCTGGACGCGCGCCGTTCGTGGCGGTCAGGTCGGCCCGTTCGGGCTGGTCCTTCGACTCATCGCCGGCGTCATGCTGGTGGGCTTCGTCTGGTTGCTGGCCCAGGCCCTGTTCAGCGAGGGCGGCCGACCCGGGGCGCTCATCGTGACGCTCATCTTCGTGTTCGTGGGGATCGCGCTCCAGTACGGCCTCGGCCTCGGCCTGGCGCTGCTCGCCGTCCAGCAGGTGCCCTGGCGTCGCTTCTTCCGGATCGTCTTCCTGATCCCACTGACGATCACGCCGGTCGGCATCGGCTACATGTTCCTGATGATGACCGACACATCCAAGGGACCCCTCGAACCGATCTGGGTGTCCCTCGGCCTGCGGGACTTCACGTGGGTGACCGATCCCTGGCTGGCGCGCCTTGCCGTGATCATCGGCGACACGTGGCAGTGGACGCCGTTCGTCTTCATCGTCCTGCTGGCCGCGCTCGAGAGCCTGGACCAGGAGGTCAACGAGGCAGCTCTGGTCGATGGCGCGGGCCGCTGGCAGAGCTTCCGCCACATCGTCATGCCGGCGCTGCTGCCGGTCACGACGACGATCATCCTGATCCGGCTCATCGAGGGGTTCAAGATCATCGATATGCCGAACATCCTGCTCGGCGGTGGCCCCGGGACGGCGACCCAGTCGATGACGCTCCAGGCCTGGATCGACTGGAACACCCTCAACCTCGGTCGGTCGGCGGCCGTCGCGTACCTGCTCCTGATCCTCGTCACGGTCGTCGCGACCGTCTATGTGAGCTTCGTGCGTCGCCGGGTGACGGCCCTCGCATGAAGAACCCGTTTGCGCGCCGATCGGTCACCGACCTCTCGCCACCGGCGAAGTTCGGGGCGTTCCTCCTGCTGCTCGGGTGGGCGTTCGTCGCGCTCTTCCCGATCTACTGGCTCGTCGTGACGTCGTTCAAGACCCCGTACGACGTCGACAAGGGGCCCTTCTACCTCCCGTTCGTCGACTTCCAGCCGACGCTCGACGCCTGGCGGTACATCCTCATCGAGCTGGGCAACGACACGCTGCGGCCATACGTGAACACCGTCATCGTCGGTCTGTCGAGCTCCGTGATCGCCCTGGTCCTGGGGTCGTTCGCGGCCTACGCGCTCGTCCGCTTCACCTACCGCCCGCGGCTCGGGATCATCGGGCTCGGCATCGGATCGGTGGCGTTCGCGCTCATCGCGGCGGCGCTCGGGGCGCCGATACCGCTCGTCCTCGCCTCGGCCGTCGCCATCTTCGCGATCCTGGCCCAGACCATCGGCCGGCGGTTCACCCGATCGCTCGCGAACAGCGACATCGCGTTCTGGCTCATCTCGCAACGGATCCTGCCGCCGATCGCGGTGGCCATCCCGCTCTACGTCCTGTTCCAGCAGGTCGGCCTGCTCGACAGCCTGGCGGCCCTCATCATCACGTACGTCGCGACGAACCTGCCGATCGTCATCTGGCTGATGCGTGACTACTTCGCCGCGCTGCCACTTGAGCTGGAGGAATCCGCGGCCGTGGACGGCGCCTCGGCGTACCGGATCGTCCGCTCGATCGTCCTGCCGATCTCCGTGCCGGGTCTCGTCGCGACCTTCCTGATCGTGCTGATATTCGCGTGGAACGAGTTCCTCATCGCGCTCGTCCTCACGAGTGCGGACGCCCAGACGATGCCGCTCCAGGTCGCGGCCCAGAATGCGACCCGCGGGCCACAATGGTGGGCGATGTCGGTCCTGATCCTGATCATGATCGCGCCGGTCGTCGTGATGGCCATCGCCCTCGAGCGATACATCACCCGCGGGATCCTGGTCGGCGCCCTGAAGGGGTGATCCATTGACGACCGTCATCGCCCTTGACGTCATCGACGTCCGTTTCCCGACGTCCCGCGCGCTCGACGGCTCCGACGCGATGAACCTCGATCCGGACTATTCCGCGGCCTATGTCGTCCTCCGGACCGATGCCGCCGACGGCCTGGAGGGTCACGGGTTCACCTTCACGACCGGTCGCGGGACCGAGGTCGTGGTGGCCGGCGTTCGCGCGATCTCGCCCCTGGTCGTCGGGCGCTCGGTCGAATCCATCGAAGGCGACCTGGGCGGGTTCTGGCGGGATCTCGTCGGCGACAGCCAGCTCCGCTGGATCGGACCCGAGAAGGGCGTCATCCATCTCGCCACCGCGGCCGTCGTCAATGCGGCGTGGGACCTGGTGGCGAAGCGCGCGGGCAAGCCAGTCTGGAAGCTGCTCGTCGACATGAGCCCAGCGGAGCTCGTCGCGCTGGTTGACTTCCGCTACCTGACGGACGCCCTGACGCCGGCCGGCGCGCTGGCCATCCTGGAGGCCGCGCTTCCCGGCCGGGCGGAGCGCGAGGCCGAGCTGTCGCGTGACGGATACCCCGCCTACACGACGTCGGTCGGCTGGCTCGGCTACGACGACGACAAGATCCGGCGTCTCTGCCGTGAGGCGCTGGCCGAGGGCTGGGAGCATTTCAAGCTCAAGGTCGGGGCCGACGTCGAGGATGACGTCCGCCGGATGCGCATCGTGCGCGAGGAGATCGGGCCGGACCGGATGCTGGCGGTCGACGCCAACCAGCGCTGGGATGTGGGGACCGCCATCGACTGGATGTCGCGCCTCGCTCCGTTCGATCCGTACTGGATCGAGGAGCCCACGAGTCCTGACGACGTCCTCGGACACGCCGCGATCGCCCGAGGGGTGGCGCCCATCCGGGTCGCCACCGGCGAGCACGTCCACAACCGGATCATGTTCAAGCAGTTCCTGGCGGCCGGGGCGATAGGCGTCTGCCAGATCGACGCCTGCCGCCTGGGCGGCGTCAACGAGGCGGTGGCCGTCCTCCTGCTCGCTGCGAGGTTCGGTGTCCCGGTCTGCCCGCATGCCGGCGGCGTCGGGCTGTGCGAGCTGGTTCAGCATCTCGCGCCATTCGACTACATCGCGGTCAGTGGCAGCCTCGACGGCCGGATGATCGAGTACGTCGATCACCTGCACGAGCACTTCGTCGATCCGGTCGTCGTCCGGGACGGGCGCTATCGACTCCCGACCGCGGCGGGATACAGCGCCCAGATGTTCGCTGCGTCGCTGGCCCGGTATCGCTATCCGGATGGATCGGAATGGGCCTGAGGCGGTTCGGCCAGGTCATCCGCGTCCGGGCCGCGTCGATCGACGCGTACGAACGCATCCACGCCGAGCCCTGGCCCGAGGTGCTGGCGGCGATCGCCGCCGCGAACATCCGCAACTACTCGATCTTCCGTCACGACGGTGTGCTGTTCGCCTACTTCGAGTACGTCGGTGACGCGTTCGAGGCCGACATGGCCGCGATGGCCACCGACCCGGTCGTCCAGGCCTGGTGGAAGATCACGGACGCGATGCAGGAACCCTACCCGGAGCGCGAGCCGGGCTCCTGGTGGCTGACCGTCCCCGAGATCTTCCACACGGGTTGACTCGACCGGCACCCCTCAGCCGAGCGATGGCCGGATGATCAGCCGCAGCCGGAAGGCGAGCTGGCTCCCGAAGGTCGACCGCTCCCGCTGCGGTTCGACGGAGAGGGGCGGGGCGTCGGCCCGCGCATACATCGCGCGACGCTCCTCCTCCAGCCACCAGCGACGCTGGCGCTCGTTGACGACGAAGAGCAGGCCTCTCGAGTCAGGCATCGAACGATCCTCCGTGCGACGGCCGGTCTGGCCGCTCGATGACAGGGTCCATCGCGAGCCACCTCGGGCACATCGGGCGATGCCTTATCCCTTCGGCGGAGGCCGCCTCATTCTGCGAAGGTCGCTGCGGAACGGCTCAGCCGCCCGCCATCGCCGGCAGGAGCACAAGCGTGTCGCGGTCACCGACCGGGGTGTCGAGCGCCTGGAGATGGCGGACGTCGGTGTCGTTGAGGAACGCGTTCACGAACCGGTTCAGGTCGCCGTCCGGCGCGAGCAGCTGCGCCTCGAGACCCGGATGCGCGGCGACCAGTGCCTGCACGACCTCCCGGACGGTCCCGCCCGCGACCTCGACCTGCTTGGCCCCGCCGGTCGCCGTCCGAAGGGTCGGGGGGATGCGGACCGTGCTCATGCCTCGCTGCCCTCAAGCCAGGCCTCGAACGCACTCAGGCTGGGCCGGATGATCGGTGCGAGGCCCGGCTCGCCCGGCCGGGCGATGCCGTCGCCGTGCCCCAGCGTCCGGGCGTCGGGGGTCTTGAGGCCATTGCCGGTCAGCAAGGCCACGACTTCGTCGCCCGGGCGGATCACGCCCCGCCGTCGGGCCGCCGCGACGGCGCCGAGCGTGACCCCGCCGGCGGTCTCGGGGTAGATGCCCTCGAGCCTCGCCACGTCACGGATCGCCTCGGCGGTGACGAGGTCCTCGATGGCCTCGATCGATCCGCCCGAGTCGCGCGCCAGCTCGACCGCGTAGCGGCCGTCCGCCGGGTTGCCGATGGCCAGCGAACGGACGAAGGTGTCCGGCTCGCGGATCGGCTCGATGACGTCCGTACCGGCGGCGAACGCGGTCGCGACCGGGGCGCACCCGGCCGCCTGTCCACCGACGAACCGGATCGGCCGCCGCTCGATCAGGCCGAGGTCGGCGAGTTCCTCGAACCCGCGGGCGACGCGGGTGAACATCGCGCCCGAGGCGATCGGCCCGACGACGACGTCCGGCGAGCGCCAGCCGAGCGACTCGGCGATCTCGAACGCGAGCGTCTTGGAGCCCTCGGCATAGAAGGGCCGGAGGTTGATGTTGACGAAGCCCCAGCCGGTCTCGTCGGCCACCTCGAGGCACAGCCGGTTCACGTCGTCGTACGTGCCGGCGATCGGCACGACCGTGGCGCCGTACGCGAGGGCGTGGTCGACCTTGGCCGGCTCGAGGTCGGCCGGGATGAAGACGTAGGCGGGCAGGCCGACCGCCGCTGCCGCCGCGGCCGTGGCGCCCGCGAGATTGCCCGTCGAGGCGCAGCACAGCGCCTCGACCCCGAACTCGACGGCGCGGGCCGCGGCGACCGCCACGGCGCGATCCTTGAAGCTGAGCGACGGATTGCGGGTGTCGTCCTTGATCCAGAGGCGCTCGACCCCAAGCACGGGTGCCAGGCGATCGGCCGCGAGGAGCGGTGTCGAACCGACCGGCAGCGAGCGCGCGGGCGGGGCGTCCACGGGGAGCAGCTCGGCGTACCGCCAGATGCCGGGAGCTCGACCGGCGATCGCCTCGTGGGTGAGCGACTGCGCGACGACCTCGTGGTCGTACGCCACCTCGAGCGGTCCGAAGCAGCCGGCACAGACGTACGAGAGCCCGATGGGCTCGACCCGGCCGCAGTTGCGGCAGCGCAGGCCGGTGATCCGGGGGCGAGCGGGCCCGTCGGACGGCGTCGGACCCGGTCTGGTCATTGGGGCGAGGATCTCGATCGACATGGCGGGCTCCCGGGAGGCGGACGTGATGGCCTCGGGACCGGGAACGGGTAGCGACCGCTCGGGTGAGTTGAGGGGCTCCGAAGGGAGTTCCCTTATCTCGCAGGAGGTCCTGCCCGGATTTGGCACCTTGCCGACTCGACGCCGGTAGGTTGTCGTGGCTTCAACGGGCCGGTCCCTCAGCCAACTCTTGATAAGAGCTCTTCGGTTGTGGGCGGATGCTACGGGCCAGCGGCGCGCGGTGTCAACGAGGGTCGCGCGGCTCGCGCCCGGCGCATCCGGGCACCGCATCTCGACGGCACTGACCTGCAACCTGGGCGATACCGGGATGCAACGTGCTACCGTACCGGCAACGCGACTGTGGAAGCCGACTCCCGCTCGCCCCTCGGGGCAGCGTCACGCGCGGCCGGTCGATCGGTGTGATCGCCCGCGCGCAAAGGAGTCGCCAGCCGATGGCCAGCAGTCCGCCCACGACCCGTCCGATCATCGGACGCCGCCTCCGTGCCAACCTGCCTGTCGCCGAGCTGTACGAGGACGCCATCCGCCACGGCGAGGGCCTCGTCGCCGCCGAGGGCCCGCTCGTCGTGCGCACTGGCAGGCACACCGGTCGGTCGCCGCAGGACAAGTTCATCGTCGACGAACCGTCGAGCCGCGACAAGATCTGGTGGGGGCCGGTCAACCGACCCATCACCGAGGCCGACTACGATCGCCTCCGGGCCCGCCTGGTCGCCGAGTGCGCCGAGCGCGACCTCTACTCGCAGGACCTGCTGATCGGGGCCGACCCGGCCCACCAGCGCCGGCTCCGGGTCATCACCGAGACGGCCTGGGCCAGCATCTTCGCCCGCAACCTGTTCCGCCGGCCCTCAGCCGTGGATCGGCGCGGGTTCGAGCCGAACTTCACGATCATCTGCGTGCCGTCGTTCAAGGCCGACGCTGCGACGGAGGGCACCCGGACCGAGACGGCCATCCTGCTTCATCTCGAGCGGATGGAGATCCTCATCGTCGGGACGGAGTACGCCGGCGAGATCAAGAAGTCGGCCTTCACGGTCATGAACTACCTCATGCCCGACGAGGGCGTGCTGCCGATGCACAGCTCGGTCAACGTCGGTCAGGATGGTGACAGCGCCGTGTTCTTCGGGCTGTCGGGAACCGGCAAGACGACGCTCTCGGCCGATCCGGAACGCAGCCTGATCGGCGACGACGAGCACGGCTGGGGTCCGCGCGGCCTGTTCAACTTCGAGGGCGGCTGCTACGCGAAGACGATCCGCCTGTCCCCGATGTACGAGCCCGACATCTTCCAGACGACGCGCCGCTTCGGGACCGTCCTGGAGAACGTCGACCTGGACCCGAAGACGCGACGACTGGACCTCGACTCGGAGCGCCTCACCGAGAACACGCGCGGGGCCTACCCGCTCGAGTTCATCGGCAACACCGATCCGGACGGGATGACCGGCCAGCCCCGGACGGTCATCCTCCTGACGGCTGACGCGTTCGGGGTGCTGCCGCCGATCGCCCGCCTGACCCACGAGCAGGCGGCCTATCACTTCATCAGCGGCTATACGGCCAAGCTGGCCGGGACCGAGGTCGGGGTCAAGGAGCCATCGGCCACCTTCTCCGCCTGCTTCGGGGCGCCGTTCATGCCGCGTCATCCGGGCGAGTACGCGACGATGCTGACGGACCGACTCGCCGCCCACGACGCCACGGTCTGGCTGGTGAACACGGGCTGGACGGGCGGACCGTTCGGGACCGGCGAACGGATGAACATCAATCACACCCGGGCGATGGTCCGGGCGGCGCTCTCCGGCCGACTCGCCGGCGCGCCCACGCGGCTCGATCCCATCTTCCGGGTCGAGGTCCCGCTCGCGGTCCACGACGTGCCGGCCGAGTTCCTCGATCCACGTTCGACGTGGGCCGACCAGGCCGCGTACGACCGGGCGGCTCGGCGGCTCGCCGCGATGTTCGCGAAGAACTTCGACGCGTACACCGACGGCGTCGACCCGGCGATCCGGGATGCCGGACCGCTGACGACGCCGGAGGACGTCGCGGCCGTGTCCGGGCCGATCGAGGGTTCGAACGCGGGCTAGGCGAAGGTCGTTCCGGCCGCCGACGGGCCGGCCAGCGCGCCGGTCGCGCGGCGGTAGCCGAGGACGAGCAGGAAGCCGCCGAGGACGAGGGGGCCCAGGCTGAACGCGAGCGGGATCGAGAGCAGGACGATGATCAGGCCGACGAAGACGAGCGCAGGGGTCGACATCGAAGTAGCTCCAGCAGCGAGAGACGATCGGATGGTCGATCGATCCCGATCGTCGACGGCCGCAGCCTCGCCGACCATCGACACACGTCCACCGAACGAGCCCACGGACGACGACTCCCACTGACCGCGCCCTACACTTGGTGCGCATCACATCGACCGAAAGGAGCAACCCGATGGCCCGCAACAAGGTCACGGTCATCGGCGCCGGCAACGTCGGAGCGACGACCGCACAGCGGATCGCCGAGGCCGGTCTCGCCGACGTCATGCTCGTCGACATCGTCGAAGGGCTGCCGCAGGGCAAGGGTCTCGACCTGGCCGAGGCCGCCCCGGTCGTCGGCCATGACGCCCGGGTCACCGGGACGAACGACTACGCCGAGACCGCGGGTAGCGACATCGTGGTGGTCACCTCGGGGCTGGCTCGCCAGCCGGGGATGAGCCGGGACGACCTGCTGGCCAAGAACGCCGGCATCGTACGCGCCGTGGTCGAGAGTGCCGCGCGGGTCTCTCCCGGCGCCATCCTCATCATCGTCACGAACCCACTCGACGCGATGTGCCACGTCGCGCTCAAGGCGTCCGGGTTCCCGCGGGAGCGCGTCCTCGGGATGGCCGGCGTTCTCGACTCGGCCCGATTCCGAACCTTCATCGCCGCCGAGCTCGGCGTCAGCGTCGAGGACACCCACGCGTTCGTCCTCGGCGGCCACGGCGACACGATGGTCCCGCTGTCGCGGTACTCGACGGTCGCCGGGGTGCCGATCACGGAGCTCCTGCCGCCCGAGCGCGTCAAGGCTCTGGAGGAGCGGACCGCGGCCGGCGGAGCCGAGATCGTCGCCCTCCTCAAGACCGGGTCGGCGTTCTATGCGCCGGCGGCGAGCACCTTCGAGATGGTCGAGTCGATCCTCCTCGATCGCAAGCGGGTGCTTCCGTGCGCCGTCCTGCTCCAGGGCGAATTCGGCGTCGACGGCCTGTTCGTCGGCGTACCCGTCGTCCTTGGCGCGGCCGGGCTCGAGCGCATCTTCGAGATCGAGCTGACGGCCGACGAGCAGGCGGCGTTCCAGGCGTCGGCGGCGGCCGTCCGGGAGCTGGTCGACAAGCTGCCCTGAAGAGTGGTGCGCGCCGTCACCGGGGGCTGCGACGGCGGGGCCGATCTCGTTGACCCGACGCCCCACCGCGGAGTACCGTGACCCCACGTCCGGTCGGCACGGGAGATTTCGACCGGAACCCATTGCGACGATCCCGCGGATACCCCTGACCGGCCCCAGCCGCACCCCCGAGTGCCCCTTGGTCGTAGGTCCGCGCGCGTCGTCCGAAGACGCACCGGCATCGCGTAGACGCGCAGGCATCGCCTGACGGGAGGGTTCATGAACCGGAGGCTTCTCATCGCCCTTGGGGCGGCCGTCCTGCTCATCGCGGCGACACTGCCGGCGACGGCCGTCGCCAAGTCGCCGTCGACGCGAACGTGGGAGCGTGTCGACCGCTCGGCGCTCGGCAAGATCGACCCCAAACTCGTCAAGCAGATGCTGGGCGGCGGCGATCGCACCGCCAACGTCATGATGCAGCTGGCGGCGGCCCCTGTCGCGGTGCGGAGCGCCGATGCGCAGGCCCTCGGCCGGCCGTTGAGCAAGGCCGACAAGGCGGCGATCCGCAGCCAGGTCAAGCGTGGACAGGACGCCCTGAAGGCCGCGATCGTCAGCGCCGGCGGCAAGGTCCAGCGGCAGTACCAGGATGCCTACAACGGCATCCGCGTCCGCGTCTCGCTGCGGAACGTGCCGAAGCTGGCCGCCCTGCCCGGCGTCGTCTCGATCCATTCGATCCGCGTCTTCCACAGGACACTGACGAACGCGCTGCCCTTCACCGGCGTTCCCGCTGCATGGGCCGACTACGGTTATACGGGCAAGGGCGTGAAGGTCGCCATCATCGACACCGGCATCGACTACACCCACGCCGACTTCGGTGGTCCTGGCACGCCTGCGGCCTTCGCGGCGAACGATCCGACGATCATCGAACCGGGCTCGTTCCCGACGACCAAGGTCACGGGCGGTACGGACCTCGTCGGCGACGATTACGACGCCGAGTCGACGGATCCGAACCTGTACACCCCGCACCCCGATCCTGACCCGATCGACTGCAACGGCCACGGTACCCACGTCGCCGGCATGGCGGCCGGACAGGGCGTGAAGAAGGACGGAACCACCTACACCGGTCCGTACGACGCCTCGACGGACCTCAGCACGTTCACGGTCGCGCCGGGCGTGGCCCCCGACGCGACGCTCTACGCGATCCGGGTCTTCGGTTGCGAGGGCTCCTCCGACGTCATCGTGGACGCCATCAACACGGCGGTCGCGGCCGACGTGGACATCATCAACATGTCGCTCGGCGCCGACCTTGGTGACCCCAGCGACTCGGAATCCGTGGCCGCGAACAATGCGAGCAAGGCCGGGATCGCGGTCGTCATCTCGGCCGGCAATGCCGGCCCCGTGCCGTACATCATCGGGTCGCCGGGCACGGCCACCCGGGCCATCACCGTGTCCGCGCAGGACGCCCTGCCGAGTTTCCCGCTCGCGCTCGTGGACCTGCCGGTGCAGCCGGACCAGGCGGGCATCAACATGAATGCCGGGCCGCTGCCGCTCTCGAAGTCGCTCATCGTCCTGAAGGCCTCGCCGACCACGGTCCGACTCGGTTGCACGGCGGCCGACTACGACGGCTTCGACGTCACGGGCAAGATCGTCGCCATCAAACGTGGTGTCTGTGCCTTCGTCGACAAGGGGGCGATCGCCCAGGGCCAGGGTGCGGCCGGCGTCATCGTCATCAATCGTGACGACGTACCGAGCGGCGAGCTGCCGGTCTTCCTCGGCAACAACCCCGAATTGTTCGCGATCCCGATGATCGGGCTCGCGAAGGACGCCCAGCCCGCGCTGCTGGCCTCGGACGGCCTGGGCATCACCCTCAAGTCGAACGGCACCGCGGTCAATCCGACCTACACCCAGTCCGCAGGCTTCACCTCGATGGGCCCGCGCCATGTGGACAGCGCCCTCAAGCCGGACGTCTCCGCGCCGGGTGTCAGCATCACCTCGGCCCTCGTCGGCAGCGGTGATCAGGGAACGACCTACAGTGGCACCTCGATGGCCTCGCCATTCACCGCGGGTGTCGCGGCCCTGGTCCTTCAGGCCCATCCCTCGTGGTCGCCGGCCCGGGTCAAGGCCGCGATCGTCAACACGGCCGATCCGGATGCGGTCGGCGGCTATGAGCCGCTGCTCGCCGGTTCGGGCGGGATCCAGCCTCGCCGCGCGGTCGATACCGTCGGTCTCGCGACCCTGGCTGGCGGCACGTCGACCCTGTCGTTCGGCTACGAGCCGCACGGCAGCTCGTACCGCGAGACGAAGGAAGTCAAGCTCACCAACACCGGCAACCGGTCGATCACCTATGACCTGTCGGCCGGGTTCGTCGGCGACGACTGGGGCGCGTCGTTCTCGTTCAGCCCGAGCCACGTCCGCGTCGGGGCGCACTCGTCGCGGACGGTCTGGGTCACGATCAGCCTCGGCAAGGCCGACCTGGCCGCGCTGCCGGGCGCCGATGAGGGCCCGGACGGCACCACCTTGAACAGCGTTCGGGGCGCCGTCGTGGCGACGCCACAGGGCAGTGCGCCGGGGCGGTATGCCCTGCGCGTGCCGTTCCTGCTGGTCCCGCGCGGCCTCTCGAACGTCGAGGCGACCAAGACCCTCAAGTGGTCGCTCGCCGGCGGCATCGCGTCGTCGTCGACCAAGATCAAGAACCAGGGCAACCACGCCGGAATCGCGGACCAGTACGCCTGGGGCGAATGGGACGCCAACGAGCACCACGGCGTCACGGACATCCGGGCGACCGGCGTCCAGACGCTGCCGGGCATCCTGCCGCCGGGCGACAGCCTGCTCGTCTTCGCGGTCAACACCTACGGCCGATGGTCGACGCCATCCGACCTCGATGTCGAGGTCGAGATCGACGTGGACGGCGACGCCGTCACCGACTTCTACCTTGTCGGCTTCGACAGCGGCGCCCTGTTCGCCGGCGCCTTCGACGGAGCGGTCCTCTCGTTCCTGTTCGATGCCGACTTCAACCTCGTGGACCTGTGGCCCGCGGTCGCACCGACCAACGGCTCCACCTACCTGCTGGCCACTGCGGCCAGCAGCCTCGGGCTGGCCGACGGCGCGTCGTCGTTCGACTACGACACGTTCACGTACCCGGCCATCGCGGACCCGACCGGGGACGTGCACTCCACCCCCGACGAGGCGTCCGGAACCGGGCACTTCGATGCTCTTGCGCCGGCGCTCTCGACGGGCGAGTACATCCCCTTGACCCACGGCCAGTCGGTGCAGCTCCCGCTCACCGTCGATCTGGCCAAGTTCGCCACCGACCCCGCGCTCGGGTGGCTCATCGCCTCCAACGACGATGCCAACGGACGCCGCCAAGCCGACCTGATCCCGATCGGGACGCTGCCGACGCCATAGCCGTCCCGAACCCGCAGACGTTCGAAGCCCCCGGCGCCGCCGGGGGCTTCGTCATGTCGTGGGCCGGGATCGGGCCATCAGCTGTTCCCGCCGCTTGGCAGGGACCCTTCGCAGCGCTTCGGTTCACCCGACGAACCGGCGCGGTAGTCGTAGCGCTGCCCACCGGCCTCGACGATGACCCGGTAGCCCTGGATGATCATCTGGATGTAGGACACGCCGGGTTTCGGACAGCCGAGTGAGCCATCGTTCCAGGTCACGGATTCGGTGCTGACGACGACGACGTCGGCCGGTTCGACCTTGGCGACGGCCGCCGCGTCGGCCACGATCCGATCGACCAGCGCGGCCGGGACCTTGCCGGGCACGACATCGGCCGAGGGCGGGATGGAGACCGGGCCCGACGGGCGGCTCCCGGGCTCGGATGGCGTGGCGGTGGCGGAACCGGTCGCCCTCGCGGAGGTCCCTGCCGACCCGCTACAGGCGATCACCAGCGTCGCGACTGCTACGACGAAGGCTGGCGCGCCGAGGATCGCGGCGGAGCGGGTGGGGGAGCCGACGCGCGAGGCCATGGTTCCCCGATGCTACAGCGACCCGCCGAAACGGGCCGGCGACGGGCTCGACGGTGGCAGCCCTCGGGTGCCAGCTCAACGCCCGACGGCGACGAGCTTGGGGACACGCTCCGGTTCGAGCATCGAGGCGCGCTCCACCGATCGGCGCACGATCTGGGTCATCGCGCGGCGGTAGGCCACGTCCGTCTCGGGCAACGGGGGCTCGCCGAGTTCGCGGGCCAGCACGTCCTGGAGGCGTCGGTATTGCCGGACGACCTGCGAGCGCGAACCGGTCATGCCCAGGACGGACATGAGGGTCGCGTGCGCCTCCTCGCGCAGCGGATCGCGGGCGAGGACCGCCTCGGCCGCCCGTCGGGCGCCGCGGACATCGCCCCGGCGGAGCCGGGCGCGTGCCACGTCCACCAGTGCGTCCTCGTAGCGATCGGCCAGCCGCTCGCGCTCCGCGGCGAAGCAATCGTGGGCGAGGGCCTCGACGAGGTCGCCGCGGTACAGCTCGACCGCGAGTTCCGCGCCGCGCTCGCCGTCGTCGAGGTTCCGCTCGAAGGCGATCGCGTCGACCTCGAGGCGGGCCTCCTCGCGGATGGCGACCGCCTCCGAGCGGATGTCGAGTACCGCGTCAGGATCCACGCCGGCGTCGATGAGCCCGTGACGGACCAGCCAGAGGGCCTGCCGCAGGGACCCGACCGAGGTGCTGTCGGCGTCCGGCCACAGGTCCGCCGCGATGGCCTCGCGGGTCCGTGGCCGGCGGGCCAGGACCAGCAGGGCGAACAGCGCCGGCGCGTGGCGGCCCCCGAGTCGCACCGCGGCGCCGTCGGCTGCGCTGACGTCCAGTCGCCCGAGCAGGTTCACCCGCAGGATCGTTCGTTGGATCGATGCGTCTCGCGGCATGACATCCCACGATCATGAAGACCCACGACGCCCGGCCCGTCCCCCCGTGGGCCGGACGCCGGACCGGGTGCGGCGGGCCCCAGACCCGCCGCACCGCGCCGCCCCCGACCGGGTGACCGCGCCCCCGCGCGGCCGCCGGTTCTGCTCGAATCATGTCCGCGACGCGACCGGGCGGGCGACCCTCTACCTGACAATCGCGGTGTCGGCCAGCCGACACCGCGGCGGCCCGCCCGCGAACGGTTCGATACACTGACCGACACCGTGCCGATCGCCGTCATCGCGTTCGACTTCGACCCGCTCCTGCGGATCGCCGACGCCCTTGTCGTTCGCTGGCAGACGATCGCGCTCGCGGTGGTCATCGCCGCCGCGCTCTTCGCCGCCGGTGCGATGGCCAGGCGCGCGGCGCTGCGACCGGACGACCTGCTGTTCATCGCGGTCGGGATCGTCCCCGGGGCGGTCATCGGCGGCCGGCTTGGCTACGCGCTCCTGCACCTCGATCACTACGGCGCCTCGCCGCTCGCCATCCTCGATCCCGCCGGCGGCGGCCTCGAGCTCGGGCTGGCGGTCGCCGGCGGCCTCCTGACGGCCGGTTACGTGGCGAAGCTGCTGGATGCCCCGATCGGACCGTGGCTTCACGTCGCCGTGCTGCCCCTCCTGTTCGCCCTCGGCGCGGGCAAGCTCACGATGGTCCTCGGCGGTGCCGGCCAGGGGCAGCCAAGCAGCGCGGCCTGGGCGACGGCGTACCTCGGTCCCGGGCCGTGGGGCTCGCTCGCTCCGTCGCTTCCGTCGCACCCCTCCCAGGCCTATGAAGGGGTCGGGACGCTGGTCGTGCTCGTCCTCGCCGTGTCCGTGCTCGCGGCCCGAGCCCACCCTTCGGGATCGCCCGACGGCCGCGCCTTGTTCCTCGGTGTGGCGGCCTGGGCGCTCGTCCGCGCGGCGGCCAGCCTGACCTGGCGCGATCCGGCGGTCGTCGGGCCGCTGAACGCCGGCACGCTCATCGCGCTCGGCGTGATGGCGCTCTGCCTCGGCGCCGTCGGTGTGCTCATGGCCGGAGCCGGAACGACGCGACCACCGGAACCATGACCACCGCGCCGCCGCCGGCCCCCATCCCGCAGTGGGCCGATCCGGAGGAGCGGCCGCGGATCTGAGCGTGGGACGCGAACCGGCTCGTCGCGAGGACGGAGTATCGTGACGTGAACCGCCAGTCAGTTCGCTCGCCGTCCGCGGCGACCCACCAGATGAGGTTCCTTCCATGACGCAGGTCGCAGAACCGGGAGCCGTCCGCGCCGACGGACCAGCCACCGGTCGGGTCCAGCACTGGATCGGCGGACGCAGCGTCGCCGGCACATCCGGCCGCGAAGGCGAGGTGTACGACCCAGCCACCGGTCGGCTTGCCCGCCACGTCGACTTCGCCTCCGTCGACGAGATCGGCGCGGCGGTCGCCGCGGCGAAAGCGGCCTTCCCCGCGTGGCGCGCCACGTCGCTCTCGAAGCGCACCGACATCCTGTTCAAGGTCCGGAACCTCGTCGAGACGCATCGCCACGAGCTCGCAGCGCACCTGACGGCCGAGCACGGCAAGGTCCCCTCTGACGCCCTGGGCGAGATCGCCCGCGGCATCGAGAACCTCGAGTTCGCGACCGGGATCCCGAACCTGCTCAAGGGCGGCTTTTCCGAGCAGGTCTCGACCGGTGTCGACGTGTACCAGATCCGGCAGCCGCTCGGCGTGGTCGCCGGCATCACGCCGTTCAACTTCCCGGCGATGGTCCCGATGTGGATGTTCGCGACAGCCATCGCCTGCGGCAACACGTTCATCCTGAAGCCCTCCGAGAAGGATCCGTCGGCCTCGATCTTCCTCGCCGGACTCCTGGCCGAGGCCGGAGTCCCGGACGGCGTGTTCAATGTCGTCCACGGGGACAAGGTCGCGGTCGACGCCATCCTCGAGCACCCGGACATCGCCGCCGTGAGCTTCGTCGGTTCGACGCCGATCGCGCGCTACATCTACGAGACCGGCACCCGCAACGGCAAGCGCGTCCAGGCCCTGGGCGGCGCCAAGAACCACATGATCGTGCTGCCCGACGCCGATATCGACATGGCCGCCGACGCTGCCGTGTCGGCCGGCTACGGATCGGCCGGCGAGCGCTGCATGGCCATCGCCACGCTGGTCGCCGTCGGCGACGTCGCGGATCCGCTCGTCGAAGCCATCAAGGCGCGCCTGCCGAAGGTGAAGGTCGGACCCGGCAGCGACCCCGAGGCCGAGATGGGTCCGCTCGTGACGCGCCAGCACCGCGACAAGGTCGCGTCGTACCTCGATTCCGGCCCCGCCCAGGGCGCGACCCTGGTGGCCGACGGCCGCGAGCACCCGCTGTACCGCGAGAGTGACGGCTTCTTCCTGGGCGTCTCGCTCATCGACCACGTCACGCCCCAGATGGACGCCTATCGCGACGAGATCTTCGGGCCGGTCCTGACGGTCATGCGGGTCAAGACGTACGACGAGGCGGTCCGCCTCGTGAACGACAACCCGTACGGCAACGGCACGGCGATCTTCACCCGCGACGGCGGGGCCGCCCGCCAGTTCCAGTTCGACGTGCAGGCCGGCATGGTCGGCATCAACGTGCCCATCCCGGTCCCGGTCGCCTACTACAGCTTCGGCGGCTGGAAGGCGTCGCTCTTCGGGGACCTCCACATGTACGGCCCCGAGGGCATCCAGTTCTACACGCGGGCCAAGATCGTGACCAGCCGCTGGCCGGATCCGGGCACGAGCAAGGTCGACCTCGGCTTCCCGCGCACCCGCTGACGGCTCGACGACCCGTGCAGACGAAGTCGCGACCGACGGAACGACACGCGCCGCGCACGCCGATCCCGACGTGGCAGCCGCGCCCGACCCTGGCCGGTGCGGACTACACCGGCGAGGCGACCTACGCCGAGGAGCGCGAGCGGATCTGGTGGGGCGGCTGGGTCTGTGTCGGTCGGGCCGAGGAGATCCCGACGCCAGGCGACTACCTCGTGCGCGACGTGGCCGGCGAGTCGATCTTCGTCACTCGCGACCGCGCGGGCGAGCTGCACGCGTTCTACAACGTCTGCGCCCACCGGGGGACCAGGCTCCTCGACGACGAACCGGCATGCGGGCACGTCAGCAAGGTCTTCAAGTGCCCGTACCACGCCTGGTCGTATGACCTCGCGGGCCGGCTCGTCGGAACGCCCAACGTCGCGGAGGACGAGGGCTTCGAGCGATCGGCCTATCCGCTCCATCCGATCGCCGTGCAGGCCTACGCCGGCTTCCTGTTCATCAACATGGCCCAGGAACCGCACCCGCTGCTCGATTCGCTCCGGAGCGGGACGGAGAGCATCACGAACTTCGAGCGCTACCGGATGGACGAGCTGCGCATCGGGGTGCGGCTCGTGTACGAGGTCGAAGCCAACTGGAAGATCGTCGTCGAGAACTACAACGAGTGCCTCCACTGCCCGACGATCCACCCCGAGCTCGTCCAGGTCGTCCCGCTCTACCGCTTCGGCGAGGTCTGGGACGAGGAGACCCGTGATGACGGGAACTGGATGCGCGACGGCGCGACCAGCTTCACGGCCACAGGGGCGTCGGCCCTGCCCCGGTTCCCGGACCTGCTGCCGGACGACTACCGCATGTACTACGGGACCTTCCAGTTCCCGAACCTGATGCTGAACCTGCACCCGGACTGCGCGATGTACTACATCGCCTTCCCGCGCGGGGCGAGCCACACGACCGTCGTGTCGGAGTTCCTGTTCCGGTCCGAGACGATCGCAGCGCCCGACTTCCACCCGGATCCGGTGGTCCAGCTCTGGGACCTCATCTCGCGCCAGGACTGGGCCGTCTGCGAACGGGCTCACACGGGCGTGCGCTCACGCGCCTTCAAGACCGGCGTCTTCCCCCGCAAGGATCGATTCCTGTTCGCGTTCAACGAGCAGTACCGCCGCGAGATGGGCCGACCGCTGCTCGGCTGACCGCCTGTCCGCACCGGACTCCACCGGACCCCACGGCGCGGTGCGAACAGGCACCAGAATCCCGCTCTGCACGCTTAGGAAGCGGGACGTTCGGTGGTTTGCAAGGTACCCATAGGTACTATGCTGGCGCCGCCTGGAACCCGCCGGGCGTCTTCGGAATAGGGGGTCATCCATTGTCCGATCCATCCGAGGGTCAGGCCACCTTTATCGGCCTGGCTCCCACCTCCTCGACCCGACCGCGCCGTCGCGCCGACATCGTCCTCCAGGACGTCGGCGGCGAGGCCATCCTCATCGATCCGCGAACGGATGAGGCGCACGTCCTGAATGGCTCCGCCGCGAAGCTCTGGGAGCTGTGCGACGGCGAGCGGTCGATGGACGAGCTGGCGGCCGAATTCGGCGCCATCTACGAACTGTCCGCCGCCGATGTCATCGAGGATGTCCGCGAAGTCGTCGACGAGCTCGTGCGGCTCAAGCTCGTCGAGTCGCCCGCCGTGGCGGGCGCGTGACGCTGGATCGACGGGACTCGCCGATGACGGCGATCGTGGCTCCGGTCGTGGGCATGGATGAGCCGACACCGCTCCGATCCGCCCGGCTCGACGCGCACGCGGGCACCCGATACGACGTGCTCGGCGTCACGATCGAGCTCGTTTCCGACGATCCCGACGTCGTCGAGGTCATCGAGGCGTCCTACGGCATCTTCCGGTCCGACGCCGGTGCGGCCGTCGCCGCCCGCCTCCGCGTCGAGCGGACCGGGTCGACCTGGCTCGTCAGTGGCGGGACCGCGGAGCCGATGATCTGCCACTCGGCCGACATCGCGGCGATCCACACGCTTGACCGACTGGTCGACACGGTCCAGCGCGGCCTCCACGCACGCGGCTTCACGACGATCCATGCCGCGGCCGTCGCGAGCCCGGGCGGGATCGTGGTCCTGGCCGGGGCGTCCGGCCAGGGCAAGTCGACCCTCGCCCTCGGCCTGGCCTATCGGGGGTTCGGCCTGCTGTCCGATGAGCTGGCGATCGTCGATCGCGACGGGACCGTGCTCCCGTACCCGCGCAGCGTCCACGTCCGCCCGGCCACGCTCGACCTGATCCCCGCGCTGGGGTTCCTCGCCGACCGTCCGCGCCTGACCCTCGGTGGCGGCAGCGAATGGGCGTTGACGCCGGCCGAGCTTCGCGACCGCTGGGGTGGCACCCCGCCGACGACGGGCCCGCTCGCCGCGATCCTCCTGCTCGATGGCGCGCCCGGCACCTCGATGCCCGCGCTCGCATCGGTCTCGCCCGCCATCGCGTCCCTCGAGCTCGCGCGCAGCAGCTGGGCGGCGTCGGTCGACTTCGGCGGCACCCTGGCGCGGCTGGCGACGGCCGCCTCGACCGTGCCCGCGGCCCGCCTGCAGAGCGGTCCATTGGAGCAGACCCTGGACGTCGTGACGGAGTGGCTGGCCGAAACGGGCCTCACGTCGAGGGCGGTCCAGTGATCGAGCTCAACGCGACGATGGACCCGCGCGATCTCGCCCGCAGCGCGGTGCTCGAGACCTGGCGCCGAGACCGCGCACAGGACTGGATCGAGGCGACCGGCAACAGCATGCTGCCCCTGATCCGCCCGGGCGATCGGCTCCTCGTGCGGTTCGGGGAGACCGCGGTCCGCCGTGGCGAGGTGATCGTCTTCCGGCATGACGGCCTGATCGTGGCGCATCGGGTCGTCGGCAGCCGTCAGCTCGATGGCGAGCACCGACTGATCGCCAAGGGTGACAACGAGCCGAGAGCGACGGAGGACGTCCGGCCTGCCGATCTCCTCGGTGTCGTACGCGCCGCCGATCGCGGTTCCGGCCGTCTCTCGTCGCGGGGCCTCGGTGGGGTCAGCGGTGGCGTGACGGCCCGCATGTCCCGAACGAGCGGATCCCTGGCCCGAGCGAGCGCCCGCCGCTCGTCGGGATTCATGAGCCTGCCCATCGCGGGGGCCGCATCCGTGGCCCGTTCCGCGCTCTCCCTTTGGACCCGAACCCTCGCATCGTCGAGGAAGGTCGAATCCCCGACGAAAGGAGGTGAGAACCCATGAAGTACGAGCGACCCGCCGTGCTCGCGACCTACAAGGTCGAGGAGCTGATGAAGGACGCAGCCGTGTGCACACGGTACTGCGACAACAAGGAGAACCAGCACAACTTCTTCGGCCGCTAACCGATGTCGGACTGATCCTTCCTTGGGGGGATTCATCCCTTGTATGCATGGGGGGACGAGCCCACTGGAGAGGGGGTGATCTGGATGACGTACGAGCGACCCACCGTGCTCGCGACCTACAAGGTCGAGGAGCTCATGAAGGACGCAGCGGTCTGCACCTTCTACTGCGCGAAGCCGGCTGGCTGATCACCGGCTGATAGATCCGGGGAGCGGCCCTCGCATCCTGCGGGGGCCGCCGACCCGACGAATGGGAGGTCTGGATGACGTACGAGCGACCCGCCGTGCTCGCGACCTACAAGGTCGAGGAGCTCATGACGGAAGCAGCGGTCTGCACCGTCTACTGCGAGAAGCTGCCTCTCTGATCGATGACTCGGGATCCATCTTCGAGCTTCGACGAGAGGAGGTGATCTGGATGACGTACGAGCGACCCGCCGTGCTCGCGACCTATAAGGTCGAGGAGCTCATGAAGGACGCTGCTGTCTGCACCGTCTACTGCGCGAAGGAAGCACCGCAGTGACCTTCGACAGACTGAACTCGTAGGGAGGGGGCGATCTCGACCCAGGTCGTGGTCGCCTCCCCATCTGACGGATTGGGAGATACCGAATGACGTACGAGCGACCCGCCGTGCTCGCGACCTACAAGGTCGAGGAGCTCATGAAGGACGCTGCTGTCTGCACCGTCTACTGCGAGAAGCTGCCTGGGGCCTGATCTCTGACTCGAGATCCATCTCCCAGCTTCGACGAGAGGGGGTGATCCAGGAATGACGTACGAGCGACCCGCCGTGCTCGCGACCTACAAGGTCGAGGAGCTCATGAAGGACGCCGCGGTCTGCACCGTCTACTGCCCGCGACCGGACCCGGCCTGATCACGGCCTGATCGAATGATCCCGACCCATCAGGGTCGACTTCTTCATCGGACACGAACCTCGCACCCGCGAGGACGGTCGAACCGAGGGGAGGGGAGGTGATACAGGAATGACATACGAGCGACCCGCCGTGCTCGCGACCTACAAGGTCGAGGAGCTCATGAAGGACGCCGCGGTCTGCACCGTGTACTGCGCGCGACCGGCCGAAGGCTGATCACGGCCTGATCGAATGATCGCGACCCCGATCGGGGTCGATGCTTTCATCGGACTCGAAGCCTCGCGTTCTTGCGAGGACGGGTCGAACCGAGGGGCGAGGAGGTGATACAGGAATGACGTACGTGCGACCGGCCGTGCTCGCGACCTACAAGGTCGAGGAGCTCATGAAGGACGCTGCGGTCTGTACCATCTACTGCGTGAAGGACGTCTAGTCGGCCTCCGCGATCGAAGGGGCGGCCCTGAGTTATCACGGACGCCCCTTCACCATCTGACGCACGCATGACTATCGGGAACGAACCGCATCGGATCGATCCCTTCCATCGGACGCAGACCCGCTTCGGCGGGGATGGTCGACTTAAACAGGAAAGGAGGTGATCCGATGACATATCAGCGACCCGCCGTGCTTGCGACCTACAAGGTCGAGGAGCTCATGAAGGACGCGGCAGTGTGCACCGTGTACTGCCCTGACAAGAACCCAGAGGCCTAAGGCCATGCCGATCGGGGGTGCGTGGTCGGGCTGTCCGCTCCACCTCCCCGGTCGGCGTCCAACGCCGACCCAGGAGCCAGCAACCGCATGACCCCGGCCGTCGAGGTCGTCGACCTCGTCAAGCGCTACCCCACAGCCACGGGCTATCGGGACGCCATTCGCCGATCGCGCCAAGCGTCAGGCGCCGATACGGCGCGCCCGGCGCTCGGTGGCGTCAGCCTGCGCATCGAGCCGGGCGAGCTGTTCGGGCTGCTCGGCCAGAACGGCGCGGGCAAGACCACGCTCATCCGCATCCTGACGACCGCGCTCCGTCCGACAAGCGGCACCGCCCGCGTGGCCGGCCACGACGTCGAGCGCGACACGATGGCGGTCCGTCGGTCCATCGGCCTGATCTCCGGCGAGGAGCGCTCGTTCTACTGGCGGATGACCGGTCGCCAGAACCTCGTGTTCTTCGCGGCGATCGCCCATATCCCGCTGCGCATGCGCACGGCACGGATCGAGGAGCTGCTCGAGCGAGTCAACCTGACCGCGGATGCCGATCGCCCGGTCCGGACCTATTCGACGGGCATGCGCCAGCGGCTGGGGATCGCCCGCGGCCTGCTCAACGAGCCGGAAGTCCTGTTCATGGACGAGCCGACGCGCTCGCTCGACCCGATCAGCGCGCGCGACGTCCGAGTCCTGGTCAAGGACCACGTCATGAGCGACCCGAAGCGCGCGGTCATCCTGGCCACGCACTCGATGGCCGAGGCCGAGGCGCTATGCGATCGAGTCGCGTTCGTCCGTCGGGGCGAGATCGTCGCTGCGGGACCGCTTGCGGAACTGCGCCGGACGCTCCACCCCGGCATCCGCTGCGACATCGTCGTGCGCGGCCACCCCGCCGGCGCCGCGACCGCGCTGCGGGCCGCGGTCCCACTCGTCGACATCGCGGTCGACGATTCCGACGACGACCAGCACATCCGGATCATCCTCGAAGAGGCATCCGGGGCGCTGAACCAGGTCCTTCGCGCGATCATGGTCGCGGGCGCCGAGATCCTCGACTGCCGGACGTCCGAAGCGTCACTCGAGGAGATCTTCGTTCGCACCCTGGGCGCGGACGCGTCGGCGACGCCGGAGTCGTTGGCGTCATGACCGCGCTGTCGCTGCCGTGGGCGTTCGTCGTCCGCGACTTCCTGATCGCCCGTAGCTACCGGATCGGGTTCATCCTCACGCTCGGCAGCACGGTGGGCAGCGTGCTGATCTTCTACTTCCTGAGCCGGGCGATCGGCGCCGCGGTCGACTCGAGCGTCTCCCCGTACGCGTCCGACTACTTCGGGTTCGTCGTCATCGGGATCGCCTTCACCCAGGTCGTGAGCGTCGGGCTCGGCGCCATGGGTGGCAGCGTCCGCCAGGGCCAGGTGACAGGGACGCTGGAGCTGATGCTCACCAGCCCGACCCGATCGTCGACGGCGCTGATCTCGTCCGGGCTCTACAGCCACATCTCGGCCGCCGGCACGATCCTCGTCTACCTCGGGGTCGGGGTCCTGCTGGGCCTCCGGTTCGACGACGCCAACGTGTTGGTCGCGCTCGCCGGGTTCATCCTGCTCGTCGTTTCCTGCAACGCGCTGGGACTCATCGGTGCGGCGGCCGTCCTGGTCCTGAAGCAGGGCAATCCGGTCAATTGGATCGTGTCGGGCGCGTCGCTCGTCCTGGGCGGTGTCTTCTACCCCACGAGCGCCCTGCCCGATGCTCTCCAGACCGTCAGCCAGGTCCTGCCGATCACCCACGCGCTCGAGATCCTCCGGCGCTCACTCCTGCTCGGCGAAGGGCTCGACACCCTGTGGCCTCGGTTCGTCGCGCTGATCGTGCTGGTCGCGATCTACCTGCCGATCGGCCTTTGGGTCTCTCATGTCGCCGTGGACCGGGCCCGGGAAGATGGCAGCCTCGCCGAGTTCTGAGCCGATCGCGGTCGCGCGTCGGACCGTGGCTCCAGCCGACCCTCGTCGACTCACGGCCGAGGCCGAGGCGATGTGCCTCGCCGCACGCGTCGCACCCGACGCGGCCGCCACCGAACGACTCGCCGCGATCCTGTCCGACGGCATCGATTGGGACCGCCTGTGGCGGTTGGGGCACCTCCACGAGGTGCTCCCGATGCTGGTCACGTCGATCGGTGCGCTCGGCGGATCGGTCGACATCCCGGAGGCGTGGACCGCCGACGCCCAACGGCGGCGCTCGGCCACGTTGCTGCAGAACCGCTCGCTCCTGGCCGAGCTCCTGGCGGCCCTCGATGCCCTCGGCGCGGCCGGGGTCGAGGCGATCCCGGTCAAGGGCCTCGTCCTCAGCGAGATGCTGTACGGCAACCTGGCATTGCGGCCAGCGGGCGACATCGACATCCTCGTTCGCTCCGACGACCTCCCGGCCGCGCGCGACGCCCTGCGGGGGCTCGGGTACGCCCAGTCGGCGACGGCCCCCTACGAGGAACGCCATCACCCGTTCCACGACGCGCCGTACTACCGACCCGGCACGTTCCGCGACACGCCCCTCGAGCTGCACCACGGCCTCGCCGCGCCGCGCCAGTTCCGGATGGACGCGGCGTCACTCTGGGAGCGCAGCGTGACGACGGAGCTGTTCGGTCGCCAGGTGCGCGTCCTGGGGCCCGAGGACACGCTGCTGCACCTCGCGGTGCACCGGGCGCGGGCGCCGCTGCGCCTGCGCTGGATCGTCGACATCGCCGAGTTGCTGCGTCGGTCCGGGTCGGAGCTCGACATCGGGTTCGTGCTGTCGCAGGCCCGCGCCATCGGGGCGCGGACCACCCTGTCGATGACCCTCGAGCTGTCCGATCGACTCCTGGACGCGCCGGTCCCGACCGCGCTCGGCGCCGGCCTGGGGATCGGCCGGACGAAGCACTGGCTCCTCGAGCGGACCTGCGGGGTCCAGGCGATGTTCGCCCCGAGCGCCCTCAGTGACGACCGTCAGCAGCCCCACCTCACCTACCGGATCTTCGAGGAGGACGGCCCGGTCCGGATCGCCCGTTCCCTGGTGGACGTACTCGTGCGCCGGGCCAACAAGTGGCGCGACGGGAGGCAGGCCGGCTCGATCTGACCGCCGCGAGTCAGTGACTCCGAGCGTAGTCCGCGGTCGCTCGCTTGATGAACCGCCCGTGCCCCTTCGCGCCCGTAAAGGTGCCGTCACGGACGATCACCGACCCGCGGCTCAGCACGATGTCGCTGCCGCCGCGGACCGTCCGCCCCTCGTAGCACGAGTAGTCGACGTCCATGTGGTGAGTCGCCGCCGAGATGGTGTGCGACCGGTTCGGGTCGTAGACGACGAGGTCGGCGTCCGAGCCGACCGCGATCGCCCCCTTGCGGGGGTACATCCCAAAGAGCTTGGCCGGCGCCGTCGAGACGATCTCGACCCAGCGTTCCCGTGTGATCTTGCCGGCCAGCACGCCCCCGTCGTGGAGCAGGTCGACGCGGTCCTCGACGCCGGGCAGGCCGTTGGGGATCTTGCGGAAGTCCGCGACGCCGAGATCCTTCTGGCCGTGGAAATCGAACGGGCAGTGGTCGGTCGAGACGACCTGCAGGTCGTCCTTCACAAGGCCGCTCCAGAGGTCGTCCCAGTGGTCCTTCGGGCGTAGCGGCGGTGAGCACACGAACTTGGCCCCGTCGAACCCGTTGCCGAGGTCGTCGAGCGAGAGGAACAGGTACTGCGGGCACGTCTCGGCGAAGGCCATCGAACCGCGGTCGCGCGCCGCTCGGACCTCGGCAAGCGCGTCACGGGCGGAGAGATGGACGATGTAGACGGGGACGCCCGCGGCCTCGGCCAGGCGGATGACCCGATTGGTCGCCTCGCCCTCGAAGACGGCCTTGCGAGCGATGCCGTGTCCGATCGGGTCGGTCGTGCCGGCGGCCACGGTCTGCTCGGCCACGACATCGATGGCCATCCCGTTCTCGGCGTGCATCATGATCAGCCCGCCGTTCTTCGCGGTCTGCTGCATCGCCCGGAAGATGGCGCCGTCGTCGCTGTAGAAGACGCCCGGATACGCCGTGAACAGCTTGAAGTCCGGGACGCCCTCCGCGACCAGCCCGTCCATCTCGGCCAGGGTCCCGTCGTTGACGTCGCTCATGATCATGTGGAAGCCGTAGTCGGCGACCGCGTTGCCCTCGGCCTTGGCGTGCCACGCGTCGAGGCCCTCGCGCAGGGTCTTGCCCCGCGATTGCACGGCGAAATCGACGATCGAGGTCGTCCCGCCGAAGGCGGCCGCGCGCGTCCCGGATTCGAACGTGTCCTTCGCGAACGTTCCCCCGAACGGCAGCTCCATGTGAGTGTGGACGTCGATAGCGCCCGGGATGACGAACTTGCCGGCCGCGTCGATCGTCTCGTCGGCGGTCAGCCCGGAGCCGGCCAGGTCGGCGCCGATCACGGCGATCGTCTCGCCGTCGATGAGCAGGTCCGCGGCAGACGAACCATCCGCGGTGACGACGGTGCCGTTCACGATCAGCGTGCGCATCGGTCCCTCCTCGACTCGGAGCGCCTCGGTCGGTCAGGTGCCGATGGTAGGCGATGGGGCGGTCGCGGGGCTCGATCAGCCGGGAGGGTCGGACGCGACGGCGGCCGGCACCACCCCCTCCCGCCGTTGCGCGGCCGGCACACGTCCGGTGACGTGGTCGACGAGGGCGACGAACTGACCGATGAGCGCCACCGCGATCGTCACCGGATGCCACAGCACCGTTGACAGGGGCTGACGCTGGGTGAGGACCAGGGCGAAGCGGCTGAACCCAAGGAGGAAGAGCGGGATGAACGAGCCGGCCACCGCTCGTATGTCCGCGCCCGACACGAGCGCGAGCAGGGGCAGGATCATCGGGACCAGGAACGCGAGGACCTGGGCCGCGATGGCCAGGATGGCCGCCGCCAGCGATCCGCCGACCGACGGCAGGAACGCACGGCGCCAGGCCGTGACGATGGCGCCCGCGCCGTGAACACGCCTGGTCGCAGCGAGATCGGCGACGTGCACGGTCCCGACCCGGTGTCCGGCGCGCACGAACGACCGGGCGAGCACGAGATCCTCGTGAACGCCCTCGGGCGCGCGCTCGTCGCCCACGGCCGCGACGTAGGCGTCCCGGCGCATGAGCATCAGCGACCCGTCGGCGAAGGCCGTGCGGGCCGGCCGGCCGGCGGTCAGCGCCGACCACCAGATCGGCCGGAAGCCGAGGAGCAGTAGCGCAAAGCCCGGGACGGTGGCGCGCTCGCCGGCGGTCGGCATGTCGTAGCGGGTGATACCCGAGAGCAGCTCCCACCGGCCGTTCTGCATCTGCTCGACGAGGATCCGGGTCGCGACCGGGACGAGGATCGTGTCGACGTCGACGAACAGGATCAGCTCGTCCTCCGATGACTCCACGCCGATCCGATGTGCCACAGCCACGGCCGACCGATCGTCGGGTGGCGGTTCGATCGCGAGGACCTGGCCGGCGCCCCCGAGCATGCCGGCCGCCAGTTCGGGCGATCCGTCGGTCGAGCCCTGGTCGACGACGAGGATCCACGTGTCGGCGTAGGTTTGCTCGAGGAGTGCCTCCACGCAGGCCAGCAGCCGGTCGCCATCGTCGCGGGAGGTGACGACGATGGTCAGCGGTGGGACCGGGCGCTCGGCGTCCGGCCGGATGCGGTGCCGTCGCGTCGCCAGCCGCGTGGCGACGATGTTCCAGCCCGCGAGTCCGGCGGCGCCCGCCGAGAGCGCGACGACCAGCTCAGCCCCAGCGATGTCGGCGAGGACGCCCCAGTGGCGCAACAGGAGGAGCGCGATCCAGGGCCCCATCAGGAAGCGTAGGCTGAGGAAGCCCGACCATGCCCGTCGCCCCGCGGCCTCGAGGGCCGCTGGATCGTGGCGCGGGGCGAGCAGCAGCATCGGCGGCAGGAAGAGGTACAGGGCGAGCCCCACGGCCGCGGCCCCGCCGAGCCGGCCGAGCCCGGCGACGAGGACGATCGCGAGAGCGAACCCGGCGAGTGCGACCAGCGCCGTGGGCCGAGCCCCGAGCGCGGTCGCGATCGAGGCGACGCCAGCGCCTCGGTCGGCGCCCAGCTGAGCGATGGCTCGCATGGCGTAGGCCGCCGTCGCCCAGACCGCCAAGGCGGCGAAGGCCAGCCAGGGCAGGCTCGCCAGGGCGAGGCCGGCCGCGAGCGAGCCACACAGGGCCGGCAACACGACAAGGGCTGCCCCGCCGGCAACGTCGAGCACCGGCCGGCCCCGTGCCCGGACCGGCGGGACGGAGTAGGCCAGCGCGGTGGCGACGGCGACGAGCATCGCGAGCCCGGCCGTCGGGCCGCCGAGCAGGACCAGGATGGCCAGGAGCGGCAGGTTCGTCAGTGCGATCGCCAGCCGGATGGTCCGCGAGGCAGCCTCGGTCGGTCCCGACTCGAGGCCGTGGATCAGCAGGTTGTAGGGACCGAGGAAGTACACGGTTCCGAGGACGAGCGCGGCGCTGAGCCCCCGTTGTGCGTCGTATCCGGCGACGAGGAACGGCAGCGCCGTCGCGGCCCACCACCGCGGCCGGCTGAGCTCGAGGAGGTTCCGCCAGCCGGCGACGACCTCGCGGATCGACGACCACCAGGCCGTGCCGCTCGACGCGGCCACTCCACCGTCATCGGCCGCCACCGGCTCGGCCACCGCATCGGCCGCGACCGGCTCGGCTACGACCGGCTCCGTCGCCACCGCCTCGGCGACCGGGGCACCGGTGGGCGGATCGGAGTCGGGCGCGGTCTCGAACAGGGTCAGCTCGGTGGCTTGGGTGGCGACACCCGGCTCGGTCGCGGCCCCGGCGGCGGGCTCCGTCGTCGGCTCGTCGGCCGGAGGCACGGCTGGCTTGGGCGTCCGGCGGCCGACCCTGCGCCTGGTCATCGCACCGCGACCCGCGGCGCGGCCCGGGCCATGACGCGTCCGGCGATCGCCCCCGGCCTCATCGGCTCGCGGCGACGTCCCGCAGCGCCGGGATGACCTCGCGGGCGTAGAACGCGAGCTGGTCCTCCTCGTCGCCGTTCATCAGGTACAGGTTGAACTGGTCGACACCCGCGGCTGCCAGCTCCCGCAGCTTCGCGATGTGCTCGTCGGCGGTGCCGAGGACGCAGAAGCGGTCGGTCACCTCGTCCCCGACGAAGGCCGCATTGGACGATCCGACCTCGGCGTGGTGTGTGTAGTCGTAGCTCTCCCGGTCCTCGATGTAGCCCGTCAGGGCGGCCGGCAGCCGTTCGCGCGGGTACTTGTTCACGAGGTCGACCACGTGGTTCGACACGAGCGCGGGGAACCAGCGCGTCCGATCGCGCCCGACGTCCCGGGGTCCGACATGAGCCGGCGCCGCGGCCTGGATCGAGATCGAATCGGGATCGCGCCCTGCGGCGACGGCCGCTTCGCGGACCTGGGCGCCGAACCACCGGATGAGATCCGGATCCCCGAGCTGCAGGATGATCCCGTCCGCGATACGACCGGTCATCGCGAGGGCCATCGGTCCATAGCCCGCGACCCAGACCGGCAGGGTCCAGCCGGCCGTCCACGGGAAGTGGATCTCCGTCCCCTCGTACTCGATGCGCTCCCCGGCGACGAGCGCCCGGATGACCCGGATCGCCTCCTCGGTGTGGGCGAGGGTGATCGGCGGCTTGCCCAGCACCCGGCGGGCCGAATCGCCGCGGCCGATGCCGAGGTCCATCCGCCCGCCGCTGATCTCGTCGAGCGTCGCCAGCGCGGACGCGGTGACGGTGGGTTCCCGGGTGCCGGGGTTCGTCACGCACGTCCCCAGGCGCAGCCGCTCGGTTGCGCCGGCCATCAGCGTCAGGAGCGGGTACGGGTCGCGCCACAGCACGTGCGAGTCGAACAGCCAGCCATACGAGAACCCCGCGGCCTCCGCCTGGCGGGTCAACGCCAGCGTCCGCTCGATCGTGTGGTCTGGCTTGAGCGTGAAACCGAACTGCATGCTGCCGAGGCCTCCGGCGCTGAAGACGGGCGCGGACCGCCAGAGGTTACAACGGCGGCCCGGCCGGTCGTCGGCGGAACGTTGACCCTCGGTTGACCGCGGGCCAACACGCGGGGTCGAGTCTCGAGGAGACGGACATCGTATGGAGGGCCCCGATGCAAACCATCAATTCTTCGATCCAGCGGCCGATCGCACTCGGCGGCGGCCGGCTGGCCGGTTTCCTGGCCGGTTCGGCGGCGCTCGGCAGTCTCGTCATCGGGCTGCTCGTCGTCCTGGCCGACCTCGATGACGAGCCAGACGGCGAGCCCGACGGCGGGTTCGACGAGTGGGACGACGCCTTCGACGAGGACCAGGGACCGGAATACGAACCGGCTCGGCCGTCCTCCTCCAGACGGCCGAGCCGGCGGGGATGATAGCGCGTTCTACGGTCTTGTGAGGTCCACGTACGCGTCGGGTCGCCGGTCGCGGTAGAACTGCCAGGTGTTCCGGACCTCGGCGATCTTGTCGAGGTCGAGATCGCGCACGATGAGCTCCTCGTCGTGGGCCGATCCGATGTCACCGACGAACTGCCCGCGCGGGTCGACGAAGTAGCTCTGACCGTAGAAATCGTCGTCGCCGTAGTCGGACTCGATGCCGACCCGGTTGATGGTGCCCACGTAGTAGCCGTTCGCCACGGCGTGGCTTGGCTGCTCGATCCGCCAGAGGTACTCCGACAGGCCTCGTGAGGTCGCCGATGGGATCAGCACGATCTCGGCGCCGTTGAGCCCCAGCGCCCGGGCGCCTTCCGGGAAGTGGCGGTCATAGCAGATGTAGACGCCGACCTTGCCGACGGCCGTCTCGAACACCGGATACCCGAGGTTGCCCGGGCGGAAGTAGAACTTCTCCCAGAAGCCCTTGACGTGCGGGATGTGCGTCTTGCGGTACTTCCCGAGGTACTTGCCGTCCGGGTCGATGACGGCGGCCGTGTTGTAGTAGATGCCGGAGGCCGTCTCGTCCTCCTCGTACATCGGCGCCACGACGACCATGCCGGTCTGCTTGGCGAGATCCTGCATCCGCTTCGTCGTCGGGCCGTCCGGGATCAGCTCGGTGTAGCTGTAGTACTGCGCGTCCTGGACCTGGCAGAAATACGGCCCGTAGAACAGCTCCTGGAACAGGATGAACTGCGCCCCGGCCTTCGCGGCGTCGTGCGCGTAGGCCTCGTGCTTCTGGATCATCGATTCCTTGTCGCCGGTCCAGCTGGCCTGGACGAGCGCGCCTCGGACGGTTCGCGGCATGGACGCTGCACCTCGCTGGGCTTGGACGATGGGGTGGACCTCGGAGGAGTGAGGGTACACCGGCGCTACTCGGTCGGGAAATCGCCCGCGGTCAGTCCGGGATGGCCTCGGGCCGTCGGCGCATGTACCACTCGGTGAACTCGCGACACCGGCCCTCGTCGTCGAACCGGCACACGAAGACGTTGGCGAACTCGCGGTCCACGCCGGACCGGTCGTCCGTCAGGTAGCGCGTCCGGCCGTGCGCGACGTGGGTGTCACCGTCGATGGCCAGGACCTCGTAGTCGGCCTCCCACGAGCCCGGCTCATCGGGGCTCGCGACCCAGGCCGCGACGACTGCCGCACGGCCGGTCACGGCCTCCTCGAACGGGTCGAAGGCGTACCGGACGTCCAGGCTGAAGAGATCGCCGATGGCGACCGGATCGTTGAGACGCCAGGCGTCGATGTAGCGGTGCAGCCAGGCCCCGAAGGCGGCGCGGTCCATGGGGTTCTCCCGAGCGTTCCGACGCTCACGGTAGCACGAGGCGCTACGCTGGTCGCCCATCGATGAAGGGCAGGTAAATCCCCATGGTCGACGCCCCCGTTCGCTCCGACTTGCTCCACCACACGGCCGACCTCGCGGCCGACTACCTCGACTCGCTCGCGGACCGCCCGGTCGCCCAGGCGGTCGACCTCGAAGCGCTCCGCGCGGCGATGGGCGGGCCGCTACCGGACGAGCCGTCCGATCCGGCGTCGGTCGTTGCCGACCTGGCGGCTGCCGCGGACCAGGGCCTCGTGGCGAGCGCCGGCCCGCGCTACTTCGGGTTCGTGGTCGGGGGCAGCCTGCCGGCCGCGCTGGCCGCCGACTGGCTCACGAGCGCGTGGGACCAGAACGCCGGCTTGTACGCGCTTTCGCCGGCCGCCGCGGTCGCGGAGGAGGTCGCGGGCGCCTGGCTCGTCGAGCTCCTCGGGCTGCCGGAGGGGACGAGCGTCGGGTTCGTCACCGGCGCGACGATGGCCAACTTCACGGCGCTCGCCGCCGCCCGTCATGGCGTGCTCGCCAAGGTCGGCTGGGACGTCGAGCGGCACGGACTCCAGGGCGCGCCGGACGTCACGGTCGTCACCCACGAGGGCTCGCACGTCACGGTCTACGCGTCGCTCCAGATGCTCGGCCTCGGCCGGGAAGGGGCGCACGTCCGGGTGGTCGCCGCGGACGACCAGGGCCGCATGCACCCCGAAGGCGCTGCGCGAGACCCTGGCCGGGATCGACGGTCCGACCATCGTGTGCGCCCAGGCCGGCAACGTGAATACCGGCGCCTTCGACCCGTTCGACACCCTGATCCCGATCGCCCACGAGCGGGGCGCCTGGGTTCACATCGATGGGGCGTTCGGCATCTGGGCGGCGGTCGTCCCGTCGATGCGCGATCGGATGCGCGGGTACGAAGGCGCGGATTCGTGGTCGACGGACGCGCACAAGTGGCTCAACGTCCCGTACGACTGCGGGCTCGTGTTCGTGCGCGATGCCGCGGCCCACCATGCCCCGATGACGCTCGGGGCGTCCTACTACATCGAGACCGCCGGGTCGGAGCGGGACAACTACAACTGGGCGCCCGAGTCGTCGCGCCGCGCCCGCGGGTTCAGCGTGCTCGCGGCGTTGCGGTCGCTGGGTCGCTCGGGGCTGGTCGACCTCATCGAACGGGACAGCGCCCTGGCTCGACGGATGGCCGACCACCTCCGGGCGGCGCCCAGGGCGCGCGTGCTCAACGACGTCGTGCTCAACCAGGTGCTGGTGCGGTTCGACGGCGTCGACCCGACTGACGACGCCGCCGGCGACGCCCGGACCCGGGCGATCATCGCGAATGTCCAGCGCGACGGCACGTGCTGGCTCGGCGGCACGACCTGGCAGGGCCGCGCCGCGATGCGCGTCTCGGTCACGAGCTGGCAGACGACCGAGGCCGACCTCGACCGCTCGGCGGCCGCCATCCTGCGCAGCGTCGCGGCGGCCGACGGCTGATCGGACTGGGCTGAGCTGGACCCGGCTGCCGACCGGGTCAGGGCGTGTATCGCCTCCACATCCCGGTGTGCAGATACGCGGTGAACCTGGCCCTCACCGCATGCACGCGATGGACACGGACGCCACGGGTGAGCGTGCTGATCGCCTTGCCGTGGCCGATGTAGATCCCGACATGGGTGCCTCGTCCCCAGATCACGAGGTCCCCGGGCTTGGGGTGAGTCCGGCTCGCCAGGTGGCGGGCGCGATACCAGCGATACAGCGCCTGGGCTGATCGCGCGCGGCCGTACCGGACGGCCCGTGCGTCACCGGCCTTGCGGAACGCGTAGATCACGAGGCCGGAGCAGTCGAACGCCCGAGGGCCACGGGCGCCGTGGCGCCACGGATCGCCCAACTGGGCCCGCGCGATCCGGATGATCTGTCGGGCCTCGCTGATCGGCGGCTTCGGCACCGTGACGGCCGCGGCGGGCGTCGTGACCACCGGCTCGGTGGCCGCCACGGGGGATGCCGGGGCGATCGAGAAGAGGATGGCACCTGCGAGGGTGGCGGGGATGAACGCTCGTGCGCCCATGGGTGGCGTGCGCAATGGAAGGCCTTTCTGCCAGCACATCGCGTGTCGGCGCGACGGCGGTGGTCCTGAAGCCCACGGGCGCGCACGGGAACAGGCGAGACGGCAGGAGATGACGGGGGCACGAGACCCTCGAGGGAGTGGTCGAAATCGGGAGACGACTCGACGAGCCGGGCGCGCGGGGCTCTTGAGTTGTCGTCCCATCTGACCTGGAGGGCCGGTCGGCGGGTGGAAGTCTAGCCGTGGACGCCAATTCGTGCCCACGGCCCAGTCCGTCGTGTCGGCTACGATCGGTCGGCCATGCCAACGGACCGCCACGCACCCATCGCCGATCCGCATGATGGGTCGGCGCCGTTGATCATCGTGAACCCGCGCGCCGCGAGGCTCGCGGACGCGCGGCGACGTGCGGAGATCGTCCGCACGATCTCGACCGTGGTCCTCGCCAGGACCGGGCGATCGGCACGGGTGGTCGACGGGGATATGGCCGCGGCCCAGGCCGCGGTCGCGCTCGCTGCGGCGGCCCGCTCTCCGCTCGTCGTGGCTGTCGGGGGCGACGGCACCATCCGCGACGCCGCCTCGCGCCTCGCTGGAGGCACCATCCCGCTCGCGATCGTCCCGGGGGGCACGGGAAACGTGCTGGCATCGGCGCTCGGGCTCGCGAGCCACCGGGCGGCGCTCGACGCGATCCGTCACGGGCAAGAGCGGACGATCGACCTCGGCTCTGCACGGTGGGGCCCGACGACCTCGGAAGCCTCGGCATCGGAAGGCAAAGGGCTGTTCCTGGTCGCGTGCGGGATGGGCTTGGACGCGCGGATCATGGCGGCCGCGCAGCATGAATGGAAACGTCGCATGCGGTTCGGCGCCTACGTGGGGGCCGCGCTCGGCGAACTGACCCGCCTCAGGACCGCGGTCTTCCGGATCACCGCCGACGGTCGCGAGCTCGAGATCCGCGGCTACCTCGTCCTGGTCGCCAATGTCGGCGACATCATCCCGGGTCGGATCGGTCCGCGACGGCCGCTCGACCCGTCGGACGGTCGGCTCGAGTTGATCGTCCTCGGGGCGGATCACCCTGTCGACGGCCTGCGTGCGGCGATGACCCTCCTGCTCAGCCAGGACGAGCTCGACGGCCGGGTCATCCGCCGGTCCGTGAGCGAGGTTCGCGTCGAGGCGGAGCCAGCCCAGCCGATCCAGGTCGACGGCGACCACGAGCTACCGGGCAGGCTCGAGGCGCGTGTGCTGCCGGGGGCATTGACCGTGCTCGCCCCGGCTCGCTGACTCGGGTCGCCGCGACCGCCAACCCGGCCTGCCGGCCTGCTAGCCTTGCGAGATGGAGACCACCGGTCAGACCCGGGTGTCGGGTTATCCCTTCGGGATCGTCATCGTCCTGATCGGACTCATCGGCCGCATCGCCGCGATCGTGGCGGTCCTGCTGCTGGCGCCCGGCGATGAGGGTCTGCTCGCCCGGCTCGCGGAGGGCGCGCCGGTCCCGCCGGCGACGCCCGATACGGCGGTCGGCATCGTCATCCTGGTGCTCGCCATCGGGTTGCTCGTCGGTAGCGTCCTGGCCGCCGTCGGGCTGCTGCGTCGGAGCGCGACCGGGTGGGTGCTGGCGGTGGTCACGGGCGGCGCGATCCTCGCGATCAACCTCGGCTGGTGGGCGAGCGGAGAGCCGCGCTACCTGTCCATGGCGATCAACGCGGTCCTGCTCCTGTACCTGAACCAGCGTGACGTGCGCGCCATCTACGGCGACCTCGCGTGATGGACAAGCCGACCGATCTCGAGCTGCTCCAGCGGCACGAGCCGCTCTTGCGGTTCACGCACGCCGAACTGTTCTTCCCGATGGCCGCGGGCGCATATGTCGAGCAATGCGAGCTCCTGCAGGGTCCCACCCTGCGCGAGGCAGTCGTCGCGATCCCGGACGGCTCGCTGGACCTGGAGCGGCTGGCCGCCGCGGGCGATCCGCCACCCGGGCAGGCCCAGTTCCTACGGTTCGTGCCGAAGCCGTTCGACGCGCTCGAGCTCACACGCTGGCGGAGCCGGCCGGATCGACAGCACTTCTCGGCGCCGGGTCGGCTGGCACGCGTCGGCCTCGCGGCACGACTCGTCGACGCCGGCCTGGTCATGTCGCTGCTCCTTCGAGGTCGGGTCCCGGGCGGCACGGCGGCGGCTGCTGCCGTCCGCTACGACGCCATCCGCGCCGAGGACCCGCGGGTCGTCTATCACGGCCGCGTCATCCGCGAGGGCCGATGGGTCGTCCTGCACTACATGTTCCTGTACGCCATGAACGACTGGCGCTCGACGTTCGAGGGCGCCAACGACCACGAGGCGGACTGGGAGCAGTGCTTCGTCGTCCTGGAAGCCTTGGACGACGGCGAGCTGCGACCGGCGTGGTTCTGTGCCGCGGCGCATGACGAGAAGGGCGATGACCTTCGCCGCCGCTGGGACGACCCACGGCTCGAGGTCCAGGAGGGCCACCCAGTGGTCTATCCGGGCGCCGGGTCGCACGCGACGTACCTGGAACCCGGCGAATACATCATGCGGCTCCCGTTCCCGGGCGAGCGCAACATCCGGGGCCCGCTGGACCTCGTGCGCCGGATCTGGCGCGACACCCTCGACCAGCCCGATCCAGGCGACCTCGCCGAGAAGGCGCGGCGGGCGCTCAGCGTCCCCTTCGTCGACTACGCCCGCGGCGACGGGATCGCCATCGGCCCGGGGGGCGACATCGGCTGGACGCCGCAGATCATCGGCGACTCGGACGGTTGGGTCGATCGCTATCACGGCCTGTGGGGCCTCGACACCGGGGACCGGTTCGCCGGCGAACGGGCGCCGGCCGGCCCGAAGTACACGCGGGTCGGGACCGTCCGCCAGTCCTGGCATGACCCGCTCGGCTTCGCCGGGCTCGACAAGGTCGCCCCACCGTCCCAGGCCATCCCGGCCCTCGAGGCGCGGGTCGCGCAGCTGGCCGCGCAGCGCGAGACGGTCCTGCACGAGGCGGCCGCGCTGGAAGCCAGCCTGCCGATGCTGGATGCCGAAGTCGGTGCCGTCCGCGAGACACCCGGCGCCGACACTTACCGGGCCACCCGGGCGCTCGAACTGCACGATGGCGAGGCGCGCCTGGCGGCGCTGCGCAGCGAGTCGGTCCAACTCGGCACCGCGATCGCCGCCGGCGCTCGCCGGCTGGAGTTGCTCCGTGCCGGCCACCTGGACGACCCGAGGTCACACCTACAACACGCCTCCGAGCCGGAGCCTCCGGTCGAGACCCGACGCCGTCGCCTGGCCGAGGCCTGGGCCGCCCTGAGCGTCGGGATCCTGATCACCGCGCTCGCGGTCATCGTCTGGTTCCGGATCCTGCCACCTGTCCTCGCGATCGTCGTGCTCCTGGGCACGTATCTTGCGATCGAGGCCTTCTTCCGGCGCGACGTTCGCGTGCTCGTGCTGCGCATCTCGATGGCCCTCGCCCTCATCAGCGCGGTCATCCTGGCCGTGACGTTCCTGCGCGAGCTCGTCCTCGCCGGCCTGCTCGGGCTCGGGGTCCTGCTCATCGCCGATAACCTCGGGGAGCTGCGCCGCCGGGCGACCTAGCGGAATCGTTCGGGCGGCCGCGGATGTGCTGTAATGGCGCACCGGCGGCGGCGTCCCGGCAGTCGCCCGACATGAACGTCTGAGCGGGCCCGGATCCGACCGCGACCGTGTCCGTCCCGAGGTGACCCATGGGTACCAGCACCGCTTCCGGCTCGATGACGAGCGCGGAGATCGCCGCCCTCGCCAAGCAGCACACGATCTTCTCGTGGTCGATCCAGGGGGCTGTCGACCCGATCGCCATCGATCACGCCGAGGGCGTCTACCTCTACACGCCCGAGGGGGAGCGGATCCTCGACTTCAACAGCCAGCTGATGTCGGTCAACATCGGCCACGGCGATCGACGGGTCATCGACGCCATCACGGCACAAGCGCTCAAGCTGCAGTACGTCCAGCCCGCGTTCGCGACCGAGGTCCGCGCCCGGCTCGGGGCCAAGCTCGCCGAGATCCTGCCCGGCGACATGGACAAGGTCTTCTTCACGCTCGGCGGCGCCGAGGCCATCGAGAACGCCATCAAGTTCGCCCGCCACGCGACCGGACGCTACAAGGTCCTTGCCCGGTATCGCTCGTACCACGGGGCGACGCTCGGGGCGATGACCCTGACCGGCGACCCGCGACGCTGGGCCAATGAGCCAGGCCTCGTCGGGGTCGTGCGATACCCGGACACGCATCGCTGGGGTGAGGCGGAGCCCCGGCCGGTGGCGGAGAGCCTCCAGGGCTTGGAGGACGTGATCCGCTACGAGGGCCCCCACACGATCGCGGCGGTCTTCCTCGAGACGATCGTCGGCACGAACGGCATCCTCATCCCGCCCGACGGGTACATCGCCGGCGTCCGCGAGATCTGCGACCGCCACGGGATCCTGATGGTCGCCGACGAGGTCATGGCGGGCTTCGGCCGGACCGGCCGATGGTTCGCGGTCGACCACTGGGACGTCACCCCCGACCTCATGACGATGGCCAAGGGTTTGACCTCGAGCTACCTGCCCCTCGGCGCGGTGGCGATGCGCCACGGCCTCGCCGAGCAGTTCAACGACCGGATGTTCTACGGCGGCCTGACCTACAGCAGTCACCCGGTCAGCCTGGCGGCCGCGCTCGCGACCATCTCGGTCTACGAGGAGGACGACCTCATCGGCAACGCGGCCCGACTGGGGCCGGTCATGCGCGCCCACCACGAGCGCCTGGCCGCCGAGCACCCGAGCGTCGGGGCGACCCGCAACCTGGGCCTGTTCGGGATCATCGACCTCGTGCGGTCGCGCGATCCCTGGACGCCGATGACGCCCTTTAACGGCTCATCGGACGAGATGAAGGCTATCGGCAAGTCCTTCCGCGAGAACCACCTGTACACGATGATCGCCAACAACTCGATCCACACGAATCCGCCGCTGTGCATCACCGAGGAGCAGCTTGCGGAAGGCTTCGAGATCGTAGGCCGGGCGCTCGACATCGCCGACCAGGCGGTGACCAGGTAGTCGACCTCGGCCCGGAGGGCGACCCGGCGCCGATGGCTGGATCGATCGCCGTCGCACCGGCGAGCCCGGCCGCGCCCGCCTCCGCGGGCCCGTCGGCGCGTCGGCGCCGGATGCGGCCGGTCATCGGTTTCCTGACGGTCCTCGTCGTGCTCCTCATCGTGTGGGAGCTCCTCAAGGCGATCGGCGGCGACCGATGGCATATCGACTCGTTCCTCGGGACGGGCATCGTCATCGACTTCACGCCGCCGTTCCACTTCGACTTCGCGAGCGATGTGAAGCTGCCGCACACCTGGGACATCGCCGCGGAGTTCGTCGCGGTCGACAACGCCGGCATGACGACCGTGGAGCGCCTGTTCCACGCGGCGCTGTTCACGCTGCGCAACGCCGCCATCGGGTTCACGCTCGGGGCGATCCTCGGCCTCGGCCTGGCCATCGTCCTCATCCACGTCCGGATCCTCGAGCGATCGGTGGTCCCGATCATCGTGGCCAGCCAGACGATCCCGATCATCGCCATCGCCCCGCTCATCGTGATCGGGCTCAAGGCGGACTGGTTCGGCGTCGCGATCGTGGCGACGTACCTGACGTTCTTCCCGGTGACGATCGCCGCGTTGCGCGGCCTGCGTGCCTACGATCCTCGCGCGATGGAACTGATGCGGTCGTATGCGGCGTCGCGGTCGGCGATCCTGCGAAAGCTGCGCCTGCCGGCGTCGAGGCCCTATCTCTTCACCGGGTTCCGGATCGCGGCCCCGGCCGCAGTCGTCGGCTCGATCGTCGGCGAGCTGCCGTCGCTTATCCAGGAGGGGCTCGCTCGCCAGATCATCACGGGCATGCAGTACTACTCGTTGAACGCCGAATACCTGTGGGCCGCCATCGTCATGTCGTCGATCCTCGGGATCGGGGTATACCTCCTCGTGGTCGGCGCCGAGGCATTCGTCCTCCGCCACGAGCGTCGCCCGGAACCGGTGGGTGCAGGAGGATGAGCGTGCAGCCTGGCTCGAACGCGACGCGCCCGGTGGTCGAGATCGACGGCGTGTCCAAGGTCTTCAACGCCACCGGCGGAGGCGCCGCGAGCGTGGAGGCGCTCGTCGGCATCGACCTCTCGGTCGCGGCCGGCGAGTTCATCTCGCTCATCGGACCATCCGGCTGCGGAAAATCGACCTTGCTGCGCATCGTCGGCGACCTGACGTCACCGACCGATGGCCGGGTGATGGTGAATGGCAAGACCGCTCACCAGGCTCGCCTCGATCGCGACTACGGGATGGTGTTCCAGTCACCGATCCTGTTCGACTGGCGGACCGTCCAGGCGAACGTCGAGCTGCCCCTTGAGGTCAACGGGACGCCGCGGACCGAGCGGGCCCGTCGAGCGGCGGAGCACCTCGATCTCGTGGAGCTCGGGGACTTCGCGGGCCACTATCCGTGGCAGCTCTCGGGCGGGATGCAACAGCGGGTCGCCATCGCCCGGGCTCTCGCGGTCGATCCGGCCATCCTGCTGATGGACGAGCCGTTTGGGGCGCTCGACGAGATGACGCGCGAGCGGATGAACATGGAGCTCCTCAAGATCTGGCACCGCACCCAGACCACGGTCATCTTCGTGACCCACTCCATCGCCGAGGCCGTGTTCCTCTCGACGCGCGTGGTGGTCATGTCGGCCCGACCGGGCCGGATCGAGTCGATCATCGAGATCGACCTGCCCAGCGAACGGACCAACGAGACGCGCGAGACCGAGGCGTATTTCCGGCTGGTGACGGCGGTGCGCGAGGCGCTTCGTCGCGATGAGGGCGGTCGTTCGACCCTGACCGACAGCCGGCGGGTCGCCGCCGAGGGTATCTCCGGATGACGAGTCCGGCGACCCCGGTGGAGTCGGGCCCGGGAGCCTCCGGGTTCGTCGGAGGCGCCGTCGGCCGGGCGCGGGACTGGGGCCCGCCGGTCGTCCTGCTCGCGGCCATCCTGGTGGTCTGGGAGCTCGCCGTTCGCGTCTTCCAGATCAAGCAGTTCATCCTGCCGGGGCCGCTCGAGATCGCGGTCGCCTGGCAGACCTACCTGCCCGAGCTCCTCGATGCGGCCAGCTACACGTTCCTCGAGATCATCGGCGGCCTGGTCATCGGCGCGAGTGCCGGGATCATCGTCGGGGCGATCACGGCGCGATATCGCTCGATGCAGGACTCGCTGATGCCGTTCGCGGTCGCGGCGAGCTCTGTGCCGATCCTCGCTTTCGCGCCGCTGTTCAACAACTGGTTCGGCCTGGACCAGCAGCTGTCGAAGGCGATGATCGCGGCGGCCCTGTGTTTCTTTCCCGTCATGATCAACACCGTCCGCGGCCTGACCACCGTCGATCCGCAGGCGCTCGAGCTCATGCGCTCGTACGCCGCCTCGGAGACGGTCGTGTTCCGCAAGCTGCGGGTCCCGAACGCCCTGCCCTACGTGTTCACGGCGCTCCGCCTCGCCGTGACGTTGGCCACTATCGGGGCGGTGGTGGGGGAATACTTCGCCGCGCCGCGGGCCAGTCTTGGCCAGTACATCGCCACGTACTCGGCGTTCCTCAACTTCGAGCGCTCGTGGGCGGCCATCGTCTTCGCCTGTGCCATCGGCCTCGGGCTGTATGCCCTCGTCGCCATCGTCGAGCGACTCGTGATGCCGTGGCAGGCCCGTCGGGGCGCCCAGGGCTGAGTCCCGTCCACCGGTCTTCGCCGTTCGCTAGACTGCGAGGTCGGAGGAGGAGGACCGGCTCCCGCTCGCGGTCCGACAACGTGAGGTAGCTCCATGCGCGTCCGTCGTTTCGCCATGCTGCTCAGCGCGACGATGCTGGTCATCGCCGCCTGTTCCAGCGGTGGCGGCGCCAGCCCGAGCTCGGCGGCGCTGAAGCCGATCCGGCTGCAGCTGCAGTGGTTCCCGCAGGCCCAGTTCGCCGGCTACTTCGCCGCCCTCGACCAGGGCTACTACCGCGAAGAAGGCTTCGACGTCACGATCCTGCCCGGCGCGGTCGAGATCGTTCCAGCGACGGTCGTCGCGGGCGGCAAGGCCGAGTTCGGCATCAGCTGGGTGCCGCGCATGCTCGCGCCGCGCGAGTCCGGTGCCGACGGCATCGTGATCGCCCAGATCTTCCAGCGCTCACCGACGCTGCAGGTGTCGTTCAAGGACAAGAACATCACCAAGCCTGAGGACCTCAAGGGCAAGAAGGTCGGGGCTTGGGGCTTCGGCAACGAAGCCGAGCTGTACGCCGGTCTCCGGAAGGCGGGCATCGATCCCGCCAACAAGGCCGACGTCAACATCATCGCCCAGCAGTTCGACATGGTCGCCTTCGGGGCCGGTCAGATCGACGCCGCCCAGGCGATGATCTACAACGAGTACGCCCAGGTCCTCGAATCGAAGAACCCGGCGACCGGGAAGCTGTACACGCCCGAGGATCTCAACGTGATCTCCTGGGAGGAGTACGGCACGGCCATGCTCCAGGACGCGATCTTCGCCTCCGATGCCTGGCTGAAGCAGACCGGGAACGAGGACGTGGCCGTCAAGTTCCTCAAGGCGTCGTTCCGTGGCTGGATCTACTGCCGCGACAACCCTGCGCCTTGCGTCGATATCGTCCTGCGGTCAGACGCCAAGCTGCCGAAGGGTCACCAGACCTGGCAGCTGAACGAGGTCAACGGGATCATCTGGCCGGCCCCGAACGGGATCGGGATCACCGACAAGGCCGCGTTCGATCGGACCGTCCAGGTCGCGCTCGACGGCAAGATCCTGACCAAGCCGGTCGAAGGGACGCCGTGGCGCAACGACCTCGCCCAGAAGGCACTCGACGCGCTCGGCAGCGCCGACACGAAGGGCGCCTCCTGGAAGAAGGCCGTCGTCGTGCCGACGGAGGGCGGCAAGTAGCCGTTGATGTTTCGTCCCCGTGATGTTGCGAAGGACCGGCCCGACGGGCCGGTCCTTCCGATTCAGGGCGACTTGCTGAAGAATTCCCCGAGCGTGTTCGCCGAGCAGCTGTCCTCGAGGCAGTCCAGTCCGAACGCGTCCTGGACGGTGCGCAGCAGCGAATAGTGGTCGTGCGGCACGTCGGACGTCGTTCCGGGCGGCACCAAGGGGCTGCTGACGATGGTGGCGATCCGGTTTGGCGGCGTGGTCGACGCAACGCCCTCGTCGAACGTGACGAAGAGCGTGCCGCCGTCGTGCCACGCCGCGGACCCCGTGATGCGGGGGACGAAGGTCCGCAGCCAGGCGTCGCCCGCCGCGACTCCGCAGTCGTGCATGTCGTGGCACAGGTTCGGGATGATCAAGGAGAAGTCCGAGGCGGCCGGATCGAACGCGGCCAGCGGCTGGATGTTCAGGCAGCGCTCATCGTCGCGGGCGATCGACGAGAAGCTGATGGCCGGCTCGTGCTTTCGCGCGTACGTGCCAGCGCCATCGGGCGCGTCGGGCCCATCGACCCACGTCTCGGCCTGACTGCAGTCGGGCGGCAGGTTCTCGGCGTAGACGCGCCAGGTCCGACCGGCGGCCTCGAGCTGGTCGGCGAGGTTCGGCGCCTTGATGTCGTGTCGCTCGTTGTCCAGGACGCGCTGCGTCGATCCGCTGAAGAGGGCGATGTAGTTCGGCTGCGACGGGGTGGCCACCGCCACGTATCGGGTCGCCAGGCCGGAGGCGGCCGCGAGCTCGTTCAGATACGGCGCGTCTGGCGAGCCGATGATGGCGTCGAACGACTTGTTCTCGAGCACGATGAGCCAGACATGGCCGAGCGCCGGCGGTCCCTGGACGGGCGCGATCGGGGGCGTGTCATCACGATCGGCGCCGAAGCTGTTCGAGGCGATGAGGACCGCGCTCACGGACACCACGGCCACGATCGAGAGCAGCGCGAGCGCGAGGGTCCTGGGACGCACGTCGCGAGTATCGCCGGGATCCCAGAAACGGGTCGTCGGCGACCAGGCGATGCACGCATTCTGGTCGATGCGGCACCATTCGGCGATGACCGACACGTTCGACTTCGGGCGCTTCGACGCCCTCACGTTCGATTGCTACGGCACGCTCATCGACTGGGAGACCGGGTTGTCCGCGGCCTTGCGGGCCATCCTCGACCCGCGGGGCGCGACCCCCGACCACGACGCACTCCTCGAGACGTACGCCGCCTTCGAAGCCGAGGCGGAGCGACCGCCCTACCGAACCTATCGCGAGGTCCTCGCATTCGCGGGGCGCGGCGCGGCCGCCACTTACGGCGTCGAACCGACCGACGCGGAGATCGCGACGTTCGCGGGGTCCGTGGTGGACTGGCCGGCCTTCGCGGATTCGTCAGCGGCGCTCGCCGCGCTCAAGACCCGATTCCGGCTCGGCGTGCTGACCAACTGCGACGACGACCTGTTCGCGGCGTCGAACCGGCGCCTCGGCGTCGAGTTCGACTGGGTCGTCACGGCCCAGCAGGCCCGTGGCTACAAGCCCGCGATCGCGAACTTCGAGCGCCTGTTCGAGCGACTCGGGCTTCCCCGCGAGCGGATCCTGCACGTCGCTCAGAGCCTGTTTCACGACCACGTCCCGGCCAAGGCCCTGGGCCTGAGCACGATCTGGATCGACCGACGCCACGATCGCGCCGGCGCGGGGGCGACGCCACCCGCGAACGCCAGCCCGGACCGGACCTTCCCCGACATGGCCTCGTTCGCCGCGGCCGCGACGGCCTGAAGCGTCCCCCGGCGCCCTCCATTCCTTAGCGCGTCACGTCCCGGCGGCTCATCCCGAACGCTCCCAGCACGATCCCACCGACCGCGATGACCGCGCAGGCGACGACGCCGGCGATGTCCCACTGCCCGATCATCGGCTGGCCGAGATGGGCTGTGAGGGCAAGCTGGTGGAACCAGTCCGGCAGCTTGAGTGCCGGCGCGAGCAGGTCGATGAGGTACGTCGCGACGACGACCAGCGCGGCGATCTCGGCTGCCAGCGACGTCCGCCACAGCCCACCGATCGCGAAGCCGACGCCGACGATGGCCGCCGCGTAGATCCCAAGCGCCGCGGAGCCGAGCATCGCCTGGTCCGCCGCCACACCGCCGGCCGCGGCCCCGAGACCGATGCCGGCAGCGAGGATGACGGTCATCACGACGATTGCCAGGATCGAGGCGACCCCGCCGGCGATCACCCATCGGGCGCGCGCCATCGGTGTCGCGAGCACCATCTCGAGACGACCATCGGTCTCGTCTGACGCCCACTTCGAGACGAACGTGGCCCCGGCGAAGCCGGCGCCGATGTAGAAGAGCGCGACGTACAGCTGGAGCCAGCCGCCGGCAGTCGCGAAATCCATGCCGGGGAAGATCTGGGCAAACGTCTTCACGAGCGTGGTGTCTGTCCCGATCTGGTCGGCGAACGAGCCGACGAGCGACGCCAGGAGCGCGCCCATCAGGCCGAAGCCGAACCCCCACGCGAGAGCTCGCGGCAGCTCGTCACCGAAGGCTCGGCTCGTCGGGCCGCGGACACCGAGGACGGCCGCGGGCAGGGTCGGGAGCGACAGGCCGGCCGTCACCCCGAGGTCGCGGCGCATGAACAGCTCCACGCCGAGCGCGAGGAAGACCACACCGACGACCCCGACGAGCGCGAGGCCCGGCCAGTCGAACACGCCGATGAGCGGGATGTGTGCGACCGTCCAGTGGAACGGGCTCAGGGCCACGAGCGGACCACCGACGTCGAGGCCGCTGGCCACCCACAGGCCGACCATGACGAGCCCGGCGACGCCGGCCGAGCCGGCGCGGCCGAGGGCCGGCGCGAGGGCGAATGTGAGGCCACCGAAGAACATGGCGATGAACCCGACCCAAAGGGCGAAGCCGATCGCATCGGTGAGCGGGATCGGGTCACCCAACTGCGCGTCGCCGAACGCGTTCGAGCTGATCACGATCATGACCGCGACGATGGCCATCGCGAGCCAGAGCATGGTCAGGTGGGCGGCCAGCTTCTCGAGCGCGATCCGGCGCTTGCCGAACGGCGCCGCGGCGACGAGGTCGAGGCTGCCCCGGGCCGCCTCGCCCGCGAGCGTTCCGGACAGGGCGAGGATCGACCAGAGCGCCGTGCCGAGGGCGAAGACCGCGCCGTACTTCCAGGTCATGTAGCCGCCGAGCGTGCCGAGCTTCTCGCCCATCAGGGTCGCGTTGCCGAAGAGGTTGACCATCGACGCCGGCATGGTCTGGACGAGCTTGTTCACCTCCAGGCGGGCTTCGGGCGTCGGGAAGACGGTCCCGACGGCCGTGCTCATGACGAGGGCAAGCCCACCCAGGAAGCCGGCGGCGATGATGAAGGCGAGCCGCGAATCGCGGACGGTCTTGCCGTAGATGCTTCCGAAGCCGTACAGGCGCCGGTGGAGCGGGATGGGCGGGAAGGTCGCCGAGGGCTGACGCGGCGTGCCGGCCTCAACTGCCATGGCTGTTGGCCTCTACGGCCGCGACGCCGTATTGCGCCAGGAACGTCTCCTCGAGCGTGGGCTCCCGGCTGACGAAGTCGAGCAACTCGTATGCGGCAGCCGCCTGGACGACCGGCGTGATCGGCCCGGAGACGCGCATCCGGAGCGTGTGGCCGTCGACCTTGACCTCGGACACGCCGGGCAGGTCCCGGAACGCGTCCGCGGGGACGCCATCCGTGAACCGCAGCTCCACCTCATGGTGGGCCAGATCGCGGAGGCCCTCGACCGAGTCCACCTTGACGAGCACGCCGTCGCGGATGATCGCGACGCGCTCGCAGGTGCGCTCGACCTCGGAGAGGATGTGGCTCGAGAGGAATACGGATCGGCCCTCGGTCTGGGCCTCTCGGACGAGCGCGTAGAACGACTGCTGCATGAGCGGGTCGAGGCCGGATGTCGGCTCGTCGAGCACCAACAGCTCGGGCCGGTGCTGGAGAGCGATGACGAGGCCGACCTTCTGCTTGTTGCCCTTCGAGTACTCCTTGAACCTGCGGGACGGATCGAGGTCGAAGCGCTCGATCAGGGAGTCCCGGTAGGCGCGATCGACGCCGCCGCGAAGGTTACCGAAGTACTCGATGGTCTGGCCGCCGGTCAACCGGTCGTAGAGCGCGAATTCACCGGGGACGTACCCGATCCGCCGATGGATCGCGATGGGGTCGACGGTCGTCTCGATGTCGAACACGAAGGCACGCCCGGACGTCGGCCGGATGAGGTCGAGCAGCGTCCGGATGGTCGTGGTCTTGCCGGCCCCATTCGGTCCGAGGAATCCGAACACCTCGCCCGCCTGCACCTCGAGGTCGAGCTCCACGATCCCGCGGTTGGTGCCGTAACTCTTGGTGAGACGCTCGATGCGGATGACGGCGGGCATGCCACTCCCTTTCATGATGCGGCTGAATCATAGGTCGAAGAGCCGGCACTCGAAAAGTGCCGATCGGCTCGGGCGGACTGGCGCCTGTCCGAAGGCGGGGAGACATTCGGCGAGATCTACGTCCGCCGCGTCGGTGCGAGCGGGCTGCCGCCCGCACGACCGTCTTGTCAGCCTCGAGCCGATCGGACGAGCGCCGCGCGGTGGCGGGCCACCCAGGTCTCGTCCGCGGCGGCTCGGTCGTCGCCACCGGCATCCGCCCAGTTCCGGATCGCCGCTTCGTTCCCGGCGGCGATCTCCGCTCGGATGTTCGCCGTTGCGTGGGCCCGTTCCTCGATGATGACGTCGACCAGTTCCTCGGCGCGGTCGGGGTCAAGTCCGTACGTGCGGGTGAGCACCCCGAGCCGGGCGATCCCATCCAGGTCGGTGCCGTGCCGGTCGCGGCGATCAGGGTCGCCCAACGGGCCCCACATCTCAGCGGCGATCGCCAGGTCCCACAACGGCCGCCCAGGCGCCGCCATCGCGAAGTCGATGAGCGCGACGACTCGACCGTCGCGGAAGACCACGTTCTCCGGGAACAGGTCGTTGTGGCAGATCACCGGCCCGCCGCCCGGGTCGGCCCACTCGGACGACCAGTCCGCCGCGGTGACACGGAACGTCCCCGTCGCCTCATGGAGTCGCCGCACCAACCCACCGAGGTCCGAGAGGGCCTGATCCGTCATCGCCCATGCGGGGTACGGTGGCAGCGGCACGTCGCCGTCGATCCACGACAGGACCTCGCGGTCCTGGTCGTCGATGCCGAGATGGCGGGGCGCACCCTCGAAGCCGACGGATTCGAGGTGGAGCAGCAGGTCGCGGACGGCCGCTCGAGACGATCCGGGCGTGCGACGGACGGTGTCCCCGACACGGACCGGCGCGAAGCGAGGATCCATCCCTCCTTCGAGCCGCTCCTCTTGCGCCATGGTCCGATGGTGACCCAACGCCGACCGGCGCGCATCGAGTTCGTGTGGCCGTGCCGAACTGGCGATCGGATCGTCAGTCTCGCCAGCGTCGCCGGGTCCGCCTCAACAACGCACGCGGCCAGGAGTCCGGACCGGCGCCACCGCAGCCCCTAGGCTAGGGATCGTGACACATCGCGACGCCGAGACGGCTCCGTCACTCTGGCGACACGCCGACTTCCTGAAGCTGTGGACGGGTCAGACCGTGTCCGAAATGGGCTCGGTCGTGACTCGCACGGCGGTCCCGCTCGTGGCGCTGCTCGTCCTCGGCGCGGGTCCGACAGAGATGGCGCTCCTCGTGGTCGCCGGCAGCCTGGCCATCCTCCTCGTCGGGTTCTTCGCGGGGGCCTGGGTCGACCGGCTCCGGCGCAGGCCGCTGCTGATCGGCACCGACGCACTCAGGTCGCTGCTCCTGGTCTCGATCCCGATCGCGTACGCCACCGGTTCGCTTCGGATGGAGCAGCTCTATCTCGTCACGTTCCTCGAGGGGTGTCTGGGCGCCTTGTTCCACGCGGCCTATCCCGCCTATGTCCCGTCGCTGATCGGCGTCGACCGCGTCGTCGATGGGAACAGCAAGCTCGCGACGAGCTCGTCGCTGGCCGAGATCGGCGGGCCCGGGCTCGCCGGCGCCCTGGTCCAACTGGTGAGCGCGCCCTTCGCGATCCTGGTCGATGCGGTGTCGTTCGCCGTGTCGGCGGTGTCGCTGCTCCTCATCCGGACGCCGGAACCACCACGGCCGGCGAGGACGACGACGACGGCGATCCGGCAGGAGATCGTCGAGGGTCTTCGGCTCGTCCGGCACCATCGGGTGCTCCTTCCGATCGTGATGCGATCAGTGGTCGCCCACGTCGCCGGGTCGTTCTATGGCGTCCTCTACACGATCTATCTCATCGACGACCTGCACCTGACGCCATTCCTGCTCGGCGTCGTCATCTCGGCAGGCGGCGTGGGATCGCTGGTCGGCTCGCTCTTCGCCTCGCGTGTCATCCGCGCGTTGGGGCTCGGCCCGGCACTGATCTGGACGGCGGTCGGCGCATCGGCTCTCGGCGTCCTGACGCCCCTCGCTCAGGGACCGCTCCTGCTCGCGACGATCATGGTGTTCATCCCGCAACTGTTCGGCGATGGCCTGCAGACGATCGAGGGAGTTGCGGAACTCTCACTGATCCAGGGTCTCAGCCCGGATCGAGTCCTGGGCCGGGTCAATGCCACCCTGGAGGTGTTCTCGCACGGGATCGCGTATCCGATCGGTGCGCTCGCGGCGGCCGTCGTCGCGGACGTGATCGGCGTCCGCGGCGGGATCGCGCTGGGCTGGGCCGGGATGGCCGTCTCGATCCTGTTCCTGGTGCTCTCGCCCTTGCCGCGGATCCGGACGATCTCGGACGAGCGTGCCCTCGACGCATGAGCGGCTAGCTGCCACGCCTTTCGTCAGACGTTGGTACCGACCCGTCCGGCCACGCGGTGATGCAGACGCGATTGCCGGCGCGATCGGCGAGGATCCAGTGGGCCGGCGCTCCAGATTCCTGCACGATCCGGCCGCCGGCGGCGAGCGCCGCCGCGAGCCGCGCCTCGAGATGCTCGTGCGCGACCGAAACGTCAACGTGCATCGCGTGCCGCAACGGCTTCGCCTCGTCGAGGTCCTGCATCCACACCGTCGAGCCGTGGCCAAGCGGGTCGACCCCGTTGTCGTCGCTCATCGGGTCGAAGCCGAGCACCGCGCGCCAGAACCCGAGGTCGATCGCGTCGGGCTTGGCGGCGATCGCCAGCTGGACCTCCTGGACCGCCGCGCGGTCGGCGGGCGCACCGTGCGCCCGAGCGACCGCGGAGACCGCCCGGGCAAGCTCGACGTGCCGCGGCTCGAGCCACCACAGGTCGCGCGTCAGCCGAACGGTGAGCCGGGTGTCAGCGACCGTCAGCAGCGTGCCGGACCCCGCCAACCCGGGGATCGCCGCGAGCGCTTCGGCCAGCCGGGCGGCCTCGTCGATCGATCCAACACGGAAGACCGCCGTCGCGCCGCCATGCAGCACCACCCAGTCGTCGACGCCGTCCGCGGCGAGGAAGTCCCGCCAGCCCTGCTCGCTCATCGTCGTCAGCCCGTGTGGCCGGTCCCGAACTGGCGGTCGCCGGCGTCGCCGAGGCCGGGCTGGATGTAGCCCTTCTCGTTGAGGCCGCGGTCGAGCGCCGCGCAGAAGATCGCCACGTCCGGATGGGCCTTCGATACTGCCTCGACGCCCTCCGGTGCCGCGATCAGGTTGACCAGCTTGATCTTCACCGCGCCCCAGCGCTTGAGCACCTCGATCGCCGCGGTCGCAGACCCGCCGGTCGCCAGCATCGGGTCGAGGATCAGGCACAGGTCGACGGTCGCGGAGTCGGGCAGCTTGTTGTAGTACTCGACCGGTCGCAGCGTCCGCTCGTCACGGAACAGGCCCAGGTGCCACACCTGGGCGGTCGGCATGAGCTCGAGCATCGCATCGACCATGCCGAGGCCCGCCCGCAGGATCGGGACCAGGCCGATCCGCTCACCCAGCTCGTGCGCCGTCATGGGCTCCATGGGCGTGACGATCTCGATCGGCTTGACGCTGACGTCGGCCAGGGCCTCGTAGCCCAGCAGCCACGAGAGCTCGCGCACGACCTCGCGGAACTTCTTGGGCTCGGTGTCCTGGTCGCGCAGGATCGCTAGCTTGTGGAGGACGGCCGGATGCTGCGAGACGTGGAGGTTCGGGGCGGGCACGGCAGCCTCCTCTCCGGCGTGGTGGCACGAATAGCGCGTCGTCGGGGCTCATCGTACTGACCCACCGGACCCTTCGCCGCGGTATCCTCGACGTTCCAGTGCCCGGCCCCAACCAGCGGAGAGATCCCCACCCGTGACCGCACCTGCGGCCCAGCGTCCACGTCGAACCACGGCCCGCGCCGCGGCCCGTCGGGCCCCCCCGACGCCGATCCTGGTCCGCCAGCTTCGCAACGGGATCGAGGAGAGCGTCCATCGCGGCGATATCGTCGAAGCCGACGCCGCTGGGGGACTCATCCGCGTGCTCGGGGATCCGGATCGGGTCGTCACGCTGCGCTCGACGGTCAAGCCATTCGGGGCGCTCGCGCTTATCGAAGCGGGCGGCGTCGAGGCGTTCGATCTCGGGCCGGCCGAGATCGCGATCCTTGCCAGCTCGCATTCCGGCGAGGACCTCCACGTCCGGACCATCCAGGGCATCTTCCGGCGGGTCGGGATCACCCAGGCGCTGCTGGCCTGCGGGTCGGAGGGGATGCCGCTCGATCAGCTGACCGCGGCGCGCCTCGCCCGTGACGGCGAGAAGGCCGGACCGATCCGGCACATGTGCTCGGGGCAGCACGCCGTCTCGTTGCTCCTGTGCAAGCTCCACGGCTGGGAGCCGCTCGACTACTGGCTGCCGAGCCACCCCTCGCAGGTCGCCTACCGCGCCGCGGTCGCGCGCGCCTACGCGGTCAAGCCGGAGAACCTGCAGACAGCGATCGATGGCTGCGGCGTCGAGACGTACGGATTCGCCCTCCGCGAGGTCGCGCGGGCCTACGCCATGCTCGCCGACCCGTCGGCATTGCCCGCGAAGGACCCAAGGCGGTCGCTCGCGGCGAGCCTGACGATCGTGCGGGATGCGATGCTCGCGGAGCCCGAGATGGTCGCCGGGCGACACGACCGCCTCGATACGTCGCTCATGAAGGCGGCCCCGGGTCGGCTGATCAGCAAGGCCGGCATGGAGGCGCTGCGCGGGATCGCCATCCTGGCCGGTCCCCGGGCCGGGTCCACGAACTCGGGACCGTCGGGGTTGGTCGTCAAGATCGAGGACGGCGACGGCTACGACCGCGGGACCTGGGCCGCCTCGATCGAAGCCTTGCGCCAGGCCGGGGTGCTCGATGGGGGCGCCCTTCGTGCCCTGGCCCGGTACCACCGGCCGGTCCTCCTGGATCCGCACGGTCGCGTCGGTGCCGAGGCCGTGGCAGAGTTCGAGTTGGCGCCGGTGGGCGAGCTGATCGGCTGAACCACCAGGTGCCGGCGACCGCCAGCCGACCGACCCTGGAGCGATCCACGAACCCATGACTCCCGCCTCCGATCCCTATCGCACGCTGGGGCTGGCGCGCGGGGCGTCGCTCGAGGAGGTCAAGCGCGCGTATCGGGCGCTCGCGAAGAAGCACCACCCCGATGCGGCCGGGCCGACAGCGCTGCCGCGCTGGTTGGCGATCCAGGCAGCCTATGAGCAGCTCGTCCACGGGAAGAACCCGGCCAAGGCGCGCGCCACGCCCCCGCGGCCGAGTTCGGCCGAACCCGATCGCGCCGACGCGACCCACCGGGCCTACGGCGGCCGCACGCGCCGCACGCGCGCGACACCGGGTGCCGGCGGGATCGGCAGCCGTCCGCCGGGCTCGACGCGACCGGGATCGCGCGCGGGATCGACCGGGACGAGCGGCTCGACCGGCACGGACGCCGGTCGGACGGCGTCGGACGAGTCGCCACGAAGCGGCCGCGGCCGCAACAAGGCGACGCTCGGCTCGACGTCGTACGACGGCGCCGACGCCAGCCCGTTCGAACCCGATTGGGGCGGCGCCAGCTGGTACGGGACGACGAGCGGCACGTACTGGACGATCAACCCCAAGGAATACGCGGATCCCCGCAAGCACGGGCCGGAGTACCAGGCCCGTGCCCGCCGGGCGGCCGCGGCGGGGCCGCGAGCCGCGTCTGGCGACGGGGGAACGCCGGGCGGGACCGAGGCGACCGGCACCGACGCGGATGCACCCGGCCCCCGCCCGTCGACGGAAGCTCGCCATCCGGACGAGCCGGCGCCCACGCACACGACGTCGTCCTGGTGGCGGTCGACCGCGGGTCCGGCCGGCGCTCCGCCCGAGGCAGGCCCGCCACCCGAGCGGCCTGCCGCGCGATCAGCCGCGGCGGGTCGCCCGTCGCCCGCGGCGACATCGTCGAGCGTGCCGCCACCCCCGCCGCCCGACCTCGCGGCTGCCGCGACGGACCTCGGCCGGGCTCTGACCGACGAGCGCACGGCGCGCGGACGCTGGCGGCTCATCCAGGTCATCGTCGGCTGGCTCCCGATCGTCATCGGCGCCGACTGGCTCGTCGGGGAGCTGACCGGCTGCGGGCGGTTCGCGGCCACGTGCGATGGCGGCGCCCGGGCGCTCACGCCGATCATGGCGGTGGTGGCCTTCGCGGTCCTACTGCTCGTGCCCAGGCTCGCTGCCCTCGCCGCGGCGGGCGCGATCGCCATCATCGTCGCCGCCGTTCCGACGACCCTGCTGCTCTCCGCGACCGGCTCCGCTGCGACCGCTGAGGCCCGCAATGCCGCGCTCGGTGTCGTGGTCGTCATCGCCTGGGTCGTCGGGCTGGTCATCGGGCTCGCCCGGCAGATGCGCCCGGTCGGGGTGCCGTCGGATCGCGCCGGTCCCGTATCCTGAGCCCATGCCTCCGCGCCACGATCCCCACGACCTGTCCACGGCCGCCCAGCAGTACCTGCTGGCGCTCCGGGTGATGGCCGGCTCCGCCGATGGCGGTCGGGTGACGGCCGCCCAGATCGCGCGAAGCCTGGGCGTCACCACGCAGGCCGCCAGCGAGATGTTCCGCCGGCTCGTGGCCGATGGCCTCGTCGCCCAGGCGGGGGGTCGCGAGCTGCACCTGACCTCGGCCGGGCGGGCCGCCGCGGATGGGATCTTCCGCCGACATGCCCTGCTCGAATGGCTGCTGACGACGGTCATCGGCCTCGGCTGGGCCGAATCCGACGACGAGGCCATGCGCCTCCAGGGCGCGATCTCGCCGCGGGTCGAAGCCCGCCTCGACGAGATGCTCGGGCATCCCGAGACATGCCCGCACGGGAACCCGATCGACGCCGAGACCGCCAAGCGCCGGCCGGCCGGCATCCGGCTCAGCGAGGTCGCCGCCGGTGAGCGGGCGACGGTCTATCGGATCACCGAGGAGGCCGAAGAGGACGCCGGGCTGCTGTCATATCTCGAAGCGCGGGCGCTGATGCCCGGCGCCCACGTGACGATCCTTGCCCGCTCCGAATCGCTCGATTCGCTCACCCTCGACGGGCCGCGCGGTCGAGCCACGCTCGGGTTGCGTCCGGCTGCGCTGGTGCGGGTCCTGCCCGGCGAGGCGGATCCGGCCCTGTTCCACCAGGTCCCCGAGCAGGTCGTTCGCGTCGCGGGATGACCGACCTCACGAACCGCGATCAGGTGCGCGTCCGCATCGCGCCGAGCCCAACCGGGCCTCTCCACATCGGGACCGCGCGGACGGCGCTGTTCAACTTCCTCCACGCCCGGCACGTGGGCGGGACGTTCATCCTGCGGCTCGAGGACACCGACCAGGCCCGCGGCTCGATCGCGTACGAGAAGGACATCCTCGACGGCCTGCACTGGCTCGGCCTGGGCTGGGACGAGGGTCCCGAAGTCGCAGGCGAGGAGGCCCGCGGGCCCCACGCGCCCTATCGCCAGATGGAGCGCCTGCCGACCTATGCGGCCGCCGCGGCACGGCTCCTGGAGTCGGATCGGGCGTATCCCTGCTATTGCACGACCGAGGAACTCGCCGCGGACCGGGCCGCGCAGGAGGCGGCCAAGCTGCCGCCCCGCTACGTCGGCCGGTGCGCCCACCTGAGCGCCGGGGAGCGGGCGCAGCGCGAGGCGGATGGCCGCCGGCCGGTCCTGCGCTTCCGGGTCGGCGAGGGCGTGGTCGCCTTCGATGACATCGTGCGCGGCCGCGTCGAGATCGACGTATCGAACCTCGGTGGCGACTTCGTCATCGTGCGCGCCGACGGCAGCCCGCTCTACCACTTCACGGTCGTCGTCGACGACGCGGCGATGGAGATCAGCGACGTGATCCGCGGCGAGGACCACCTCTCGAACACGCCCAAGCACATCCTGCTCTTCCGGGCGCTCGGCTACGAGGTCCCCCGCTTCGCCCATCTGCCCCTGATCCTCAACCCGGACCGTTCGAAGATGAGCAAGCGCAAGAGCCAGACCGCGGTGGCGGACTACATCGCGCAGGGGTTCATCCGGGAGGCGCTCGTCAACTACCTCGCGCTACTGGGGTGGGCGACCGGCGACGAAGACGAGATCCTCTCGCTCGACGAGCTCGTCGCGCGCTTCGACATCCACGCGGTCCACAAGGGCGGCGCGGTCTTCGACCGCGAGCGGCTCGAATGGCTCAACGGGCAGTGGATCCGCCGGCTGGATCCCGACGAGCTGATCGAGCGGGTCCGGCCGTTCATCCAGGCCGAGCTCGACGCGGGGCGGATCGACCGGATGCCGACGGACGACGAGATCAGCGCGCTGCTCCCCGTGGTCCAGGAACGGCTACCGACCCTCGGGGCGATCGGCGACCTCGTCGGGTTCCTGTGGGTCGAGGACCTGCAGGTCGACCCGGCCGTCCTCGTGCCGAAGCGCTGGGACGCGCCGACGACGCGCGATGGGCTGGCGGCCGCGCGATCGGTCATCGCCGAGACCGGCGAGGTCACGTTCGAGGCCGACGAGCTGGAACCGCCGCTGCGCGCGCTCGCGGAGGCGCGGGGCTGGAAGGCGGGCGACCTGTTCATGGCTATCCGCGTCGCGGTGACCGGCCGAACGGCGACCCCGCCGTTGTTCGACACGCTCGTGGCGCTCGGCCGCGATCGGACCTTGGCGCGGATCGATCGCGCGATCACGCTCCTCGCCGACTGAGGCCGGTCTGCGACCGGCCGGGCCGCGGCCGCGGGCAGAACATGGCAGCCGGTGTCAGGTACGCGGCATCATGCTGGCGCCACCTCGACAGGATCGATGGGAGGACTGACCGTGACCCGCGACGACGTGCAACGCTGGCTCGATGGCTACGTCTCGGCCTGGCGAAGCTACGACCCGGCCGAGATCGGAGCGTTGTTCGGCCCGGATGCGACCTACCGCTACCACCCCTACGACGAGCCGTTGATCGGCCGCGAGGCCATCGTCGCCGACTGGCTGGAGTCGCCGGACGCGGCCGGTTCGTGGGACGCGCACTACGAGCCGTACGCGATCGACGGCGACCGCGCGGTCGCCGTCGGCGAGAGCCGGTACCTGCACCCGGATGGCTCGTTCCGGGCGCTCTACCACAACATCTGGACGCTGCGCTTCGACGACGCGGGCCGCTGCGCGGACTTCGTCGAGTATTTCGTGGAACTACCGAAGGGCCGCGAACCCGGCTGAGGAGCCTGCTAGGCTCGGGGTCATGAAGGTGCTCTTCACGATCCTGGCCATCGGGATGATCCTCGCCGTCCTCGTGATCGTGATGGTGATGGTGTTCGGCGGCGGCACGGTCCGTTAGTCGCCGCGCGACCACCTCGACCGTTCGCGCGCTGGCGCCGACCGTGGGCCCACCCTTGACCGCGCGCTAACGCGTCGTTAACACGCGCCGCTAAGCTCTGGCGCAGATGGCACGCACGATCCTCGTCGTGGACGACGAGCCCACGCTGCGCGAGACGCTCGTCGATGCCCTCGAGGCGGACGGGTTTCGAGTGGTCGCCGCCGCAGATGGCCGCGAGGCGCTCACGCTGTTTCGCGCCGAGCGCCCGGACCTCGTCCTGCTGGACCTGATGCTCCCCGAGCTGTCGGGCATCGAGGTCTGCCGCATCATCCGGTCCGAGTCGGGCGTGCCGATCGTCATGCTCACCGCGAAGGACTCGGAGCTCGACAAGGTCGTCGGGCTGGAGCTCGGTGCCGACGACTACGTCACGAAGCCGTTCAGCCTGCGTGAGCTCTCGGCGCGCATCCGCGCCCTCTTCCGCCGGTCCGAGGCGAACGTCGCGGTCGAGGGACCGCCGGCGGTCGTCGATCTCGGCCGCGTCCAGGTCGACCTGGGCGGCCATCGGCTCCTGCACGATGGCGAGGTCCTGCCGATCAAGCCCAAGGCGTTCGAGCTGCTGGCGTTCCTCCTCCGCCACCCGGGCCAGGTGTTCACCCGGGACCAGCTCCTCGAGCACGTCTGGGGCTACGACTACGCGGGCGAGACCCGGACGGTCGACGTACACGTCCACTGGCTGCGCAGCCAGATCGAGGAGGATGCCGGGCATCCGGCCTTCATCCATACCGTCCGCGGCGTGGGTTACGTGTTCCGCCGCCCGGCTTGACGCGACCGGGCCTGGCAGCCGGTCCTCAGCCCCGTCAGGAATGCTCGAGGATCCGGGCGACCTGGGCGATGTGCTCGCGTTCGTGGCGGGCCATCCAGGCCCCGTAGTAGCGGGCGGAACGCTCGTGAACGTCGCGGGTCGCCCCGGACACCGTCGCGGTCCGCTCCCATGCCTCGGACGGAAGCGGTTCGAGGACAGCGAGGAGCTCGTCGCGCTGGGCGCGGAACGCCGCGAACGCCGGGCCGAATGCCCACCCGGGATAGTCGGTCCGGCGCATCCACGCCCGGGGGCTCATCCGCCGCCACGACGGGTGGGCCTCGCGGAGGATGCGCAGGACGGATCCGCCCAGGACATCGTGGCACGCACGCAGATGAGCGAGAACGTCGTTCACCGACCAGCCGTCGTCGGGCGCGACGTGGAGCCGCGCCGGCGGGAGTCCGTCGGTAAGCTCCTCGAGCCGCGGCACCGTTGTCCGCAGGATGTCCATGATCTCGTCGATCGTCAGCAGTCGGTCGGCCACGTCACCTCCGTGCGCGATACCAGTACCATGAACCGACCGCGAGACCACCGTCGCTCGCGTCGGCACCGACGAAGGAGCTCGTGCAGCAGACAGGGCGATCCGGGTCACCGCCAGGAGCAGATGCGCCGGCCGGCGAGCGGTACCTGTTGCTCGCCGACATCTCCGGTTACACGGGATTCATGGCCGGCGTCGAGGAGGTACACGGGGTTGACTTCAGCGCGGGAATCCCGGCCGCCTACGGTATGCTCGGCGACCTCCTGAACGCCGTCATCGAGGGGGTCGAGCCCGACTTCGCGGTCGTCAAGCTCGAGGGTGATGCGGTGTTCGCCGCGGCCCCGGCCCAGGGACTCGATGGCGAGGGCGACCGCATCGTGCGGGACCTCGGGGCGATGTACCGGTCGTTCGTCGAGCGTCGCACCCTGGCGATCCCGTCCAAGGACCACATCTGCACGGCCTGCCCGGCCGTCGCGCACCTCGACCTCAAGGTGGTCCTCCACCGGGGACACACGGTGCGCCAGGCGGTCGGCTCGGGCAGCGACCTGCTCGGCCCGGCCGTCACCGTCGCCCACCGACTGCTCAAGAACACCGTTCGGGCGCAGATCGGCGCCCGCCCGTACCTGCTCCTGACCGACCCCGCGGCGTCGGCCCTCGGCGTGCCCGACATCGGGCTCGCGCACCATGAGGAGTACGCGGACACGGGACCGATCGGCGGTCGCGTCGTCGAGCTCGACTGACCGACCGCGGCAGACGACCGGCCAGGTCGGCGACATCCGCGTCCACGTTGACCGGCCGATAAGCCGCCGTTGATGTCGCCCGCGCACGATGCGGGCATGTCGATCGACGTCCGTGGGCCCGGCTCCCACCCGACGCGAGGGTCGCGGGCCGGCACCGCGACGTCGGTCGGCGGTCTCCGACCGTCCGGGGAGCTCCTCCCCTCGGGCGGTGCACCCGCTCCCGCCCCAGCGCCGACGCCCCAGCGGGTGTTGGCGCTGGACGCCCTCCGCGTCCTTCGACAGATGCGCGCTGGAGTCGTCACGGAACCGGCCTGGGCCGACGTCGCGTTCGGCCGCGAGATCGACGCGATCCGACGCCAGCTGGCCCCGATCCACTCCCGTTCCGGCCTGGCCGCGTCGTTCAGCCGCGAAGCCTTCCATGTCCGCCGTGTGAGCACGTACCGTGGCCCGGACGGCGCCGTCGAACCCCCTCCGCCGGGACCCGTTCGCCTGGCCTACGCGCTTCGCTGGCTCGAACTCGGCGACGGCCGGCCACGACCGGCCTGGGCGGACCTGCCCTACAGGAAGATGTTGAGTACGAGATAGGCGCCCGCGGCGACGGCGCCCGATGCGGGGATCGTCAGGATCCAGGCCGTCACGATGTCGCCGGCGATGCCCCAGCGGACAGCCGAGAGGCGCTGGCTCGAGCCCACGCCCATGATGGCCGTGGAGATCACCTGGGTCGTCGACACCGGCGCGCCGACATGCGAGGCGGCCAGGATGATGGTCGCGGCCGTCGTCTCCGCGGCGAACCCGTGGATCGGGTCAAGCTTGACGACGCGCTGGCCCATCGTCTTGATGATCCGCCAGCCGCCGGCCGCCGTGCCGAGCGAGATCGCGGTCGCGGCGATCAGGATGACCGGGAGCGGGACCACGAACTCGTCGATCACCCCGGCGGTGAACAGGGCCAGCGTCATGATGCCCATCGTCTTCTGGGCATCATTCGATCCGTGGCTGAAGGCCATATACCCGGCCGACACCACCTGGAGCCGGCGGAACCGGAAGTTCAGGCGTTGTGGCGTCGCGCCTCGGAAGAGGTTCAGCAGCACGACCATGAACAGGAAGCCCATCGTGATGCCGAGGATCGGGGACGCGACGAGCGGCACGAGCACCTTCCAGAACACGCCGTCCCACTGGATCGCCGTCGGACCGGCGGCGATGAGCGTCGCCCCGAGCAGCCCGCCGATGAGGGCGTGGCTGCTCGAGCTCGGGATGCCGAGACGCCACGTGATGAGGTTCCACGTGATCGCGCCGAGCAGGGACGCGGCGAGCACGACCAGGTCCGTGTCGGTGGATTCGACAAGCCCCGCGCCGATCGTCTTGGCGACCGCGGTCCCGGTGAGGGCGCCGGCGAAGTTCGCCGTGGCCGACAGGAGGATGGCATGCTCGGGCTTGAGGGCCCGGGTCGAGACGGACGTGGCGATCGCATTCGCCGTGTCGTGGAAGCCGTTGATGTAGTCGAAGACGACGGACAGCGCGAGCACGACGAGCAATAGGAGCGTCACGCCTTCGGCCACGGAGCGGAAGCCTATCAGGCCAGACCCGTGCCGATGGGGGCGCGCCGCTATCCTTGTCGCCCATGCGCCTCTCCCACCTGTTCTTCGCGACGCTTCGCGACGACCCGGCTGACGCCGAGATGCCGTCGCATCGCCTGCTGCTGCGCGCGGGCTACCTGCGCCAGCTCGGCTCGGGCATCTACTCGCTGCTGCCGCTGGGCAAGCGTGTCAGCGACCGGGTCGAGCAGGTCATCCGCGAGGAGCAGAACGCGATCGGCGGCCAGGAGATGGAGATGCCGGTCGTCCATCCGGCCGACGTCTGGCGCGCGAGCGGTCGCTACGACGCTATCGGCCAGGAGCTGACCCGGTTCAAGGACCGCGGCGGGCGCGACATGGTCTTGGCGATGACCCACGAGGAGGTCGTCGGGATCTTGCTCGCCGACATCGTCCGCTCGTACCGCCAGCTCCCGATGATGGTCTACCACTTCCAGACCAAGTGGCGGGACGAGCCCCGCTCCCGCGGCGGCCTCATCCGCGTGCGCGAGTTCGTCATGAAGGACGCCTACAGCTGCGATCTCGACGAGTCTGGGCTGGACGCGAGCTACCAGGCGCAGTACGGCGCCTACGTGCGGACGTTCGAGCGGCTCGGTCTCGAGGTCGTCGCGGTCTCGTCCGACGTCGGGATCATGGGCGGCACCGGGGCTCACGAGTTCATGGTCCTCAACCCGGCAGGTGAGGACGTGCTCGTCCTGTGCGAGGCCTGTGGCTATGCCGCCAATCGCCAGGTCGCGGTCGTGCCGAAGCCGGATGGCGTCGCGGAGGACACGCTGCCGCTCGAAGAGGTCGCCACGCCGGGCACGACGACGATCGCCACGCTCGCGGCCTTCCTCGGCATCGACGCCAAGCGAACGGCCAAGGCCGCGTTCTTCATGACCGGCGACGGCCGCCTGGTCACCGCCATCGTCCGCGGCGACTACGAGGTCAACGAGACCAAGCTCGGCAACGCCGCGAAGGCCGTCGGCGGCATCCGGCCGGCCACGGTCGAGGAGATCAAGGCGGCCGGCATGGAGCCGGGCTACGGCTCGCCGATCGGAGCCCACGACACGACCGTCGTCATCGACGACCTGATCGCCCGGTCACCGAACCTCGTCGCCGGGGCGAACCGCGAAGGCTTCCACTACCGCAACGTCAACGCCGGCCGCGACTACACGGCGGATGCGACGGCCGACATCACCAACGCCCAGGAAGGCGATGCGTGTCTGACCTGCGGCAAGCCGGTCATCCTTCGCAACGGCATCGAGGTCGGCAACATCTTCAAGCTCGGCACGAAGTTCACCGACGCGTTCGGCGCCACCTACCTCGGCGAGGACGGCCAGGCGCATCCGATCGTCATGGGCTCGTACGGGATCGGCGTCGGACGCAACGTCGCGTGCATCGTCGAGGCGCATCACGACGACAAGGGCATCGTGTGGCCCGCCGAGGTCGCCCCCTATGCGGCCCACCTGGTCACGCTCGGGGCCGCCAAGGAGCCGCGCGTCAACGAGGTCGCCGAACGACTGCACGACCTCGCCGCCGCGGCCGGGGACCGCCACGAGATCCTCTGGGACGACCGCGACGAATCGCCCGGGGTCAAGTTCACGGACGCGGAGCTGCTCGGCATGCCCTGGATCGTGACGGTCAGCCCGCGCTCGCTGGCGGCCGGCGGGGTCGAGGTCACGGAACGCGCGACCGGCGAGCGCTCGACGCGGCCGATCGAGGACGTGGAGGCTTGGCTGACCGGTCCGCGCTAGGCGCGGTTAGAGCTACCGAGATGTCGGGACCACCTCGGTCATCGCGATCGCCGCGTGCGATCCGCCGCCCTCGGCTCCGATTTCCGGCGATCGACACTCAGGCGGTCGTTGGTCACCGACCCAGGTGGCATCGGACCGCGTGGGTGCCATCTGTCAGGAACGGCCGCCCCCGCTTCTCGCGCCGTGCTTAGCGCGACCGAGCCCGGTCGGTTCGGGGCCCGCATCCGCTGACGAGTGACCGCCTGAGTGTCATTTGGCAGGGATAGGCCCCCGGCCGTGGCGCGGAGCGGGAGCTCGCGGTCAGTCGCCGGTGAGCTCGTCGGGGAGCTCCCGGGCGAGGGCAGCCCGGGCGGCGTCGATCTGTGCGGCGTCGAGGGTCGTCCCGTCGAGCGCGATGACGGATTCACCGTCGTCCGGCAGCGCCTCGACCAGCTCGGCCGAGGAGACGCCTTCGCCGGTGATCGCTTCGCTCACGTCGTCGATCCGCGTGATGGCGAAGGTGATCCCGGGCGGGATGGACGCGGCGATCGAGATCTCCGAGACGCGGTACGGCGAGTTCTTCTTGCGCAGCGCGTTGTTCGTCATCTCCTGCAGGGCCGTCGCCTTGATGACCAGCTCGGCGAGCGTGCCGGGATCGATCCGCTCGACGACCGTCGAGATGCCGCGACGGGCCATCCCCATCGCCTCGCGGGCCTGCTTGCCGAGGCGCTCCTGGGTCGCCGGATCGTTGGCGTTGCGGGTCGCGTCGCTGGCCATGGCCCGGGCCGCATCCGCCGCCTGCTGCGCCTGTTCGGCTGCGCGCTTGATGAAGCTCACCGCACCACCCTCCAACGCCCCGGACCCCACACCGCCCGGCCCCGGCAGCATAGCCGCCCGCCTCGGCACTGGGAATGCCTACGATGGTGCGGATGCCACGACCGCCGCTGCCCAGCGACGACCTGTATGCGCGCCTCGGCGTGCCGGCCGACGCGAGCGTCGAGGCCATCGAGATCGCGTGGCGCGGCCTCCTCCGCCGCCACCACCCCGACGTGGCGGGCGACGAAGGCCTGGAGGTGGCCAAGCGGATCAATGTCGCCCACGACTGGCTGAGCGACCCGGCCCTGCGTGCCCGCTACGACCGCGAGCGCGGACTGCGGCATGCCGTCGGACCGCGCGGCGACGCGCAGGGTGGGCGGTGGCACGCACGCGATCCGGGAGCCAGCAGCGACGGCGCCGCGCCGCCGAAGTCGCAGCCCGCGGGTCGCGCCCGTCCGCAGGATCCCGACGCGGCGATCCGGCGGTTCCTCGAGCGGGTCGCGTCGCTGACTCCCACCGACCTCGACCGCCTGGCCCTCGCGGAGCCGCCGCCGATCGCGTTCGGCGCGACGATCCGCCGGTTCCTGCCGCCCGCCCAGCGTGCCGCCCTCGACGACGTCGAGACGCGGATCGCCGAGACGCTGCCGCCGGGCGCCGAGCGGCCGACCATCCGCGACGCCATCGATGGCTATGCGACGGAACTCGTCCTGGGCTCGTTCCTCGACGAGCTGCTCACCGAGCCTTTCCGCAGCCGGGCCCACGAGCGCCTCACCCGGGGTTGGGAGGCGGCCGTGGACCGACCGCGCTACGGGCCCAACGGTGCCGGCGTCGAGGCGTTCCTGCGGCGACTCGGCGGCCTGGATGCGACCGGGGTGGCACGCCTGGCCGCGACCGGCGTGGGATTGCCTTCCGAGGACCCCTGGCCAGCCGGCCTCACGCCCGAGGACGACGACGGGCTGCGGGTCTCATCGGCCCTCGCCGGGCGCGATGCCCAGGCCGCCATCCCGGTCGGAGCGGACGGACCGGCCCCGCCCCGGGCTCGTCGCGCGGCCGCTCGCCTGGCCCACCTGCTCGTGCTGCGTCACGCGTTCGCGCCCGCGGCCTTCGCCGACCAGACGGCGCCGTGGCGTCCGTGGCTGTTGCCGCCCGACGCGCCGCCCGCCCGGGTGCGCCGGCCGGCTAGGAGTTCTTGAGCGTGATCCGCTCGAGGATGTCGGCCACGTCCTCGGCCAGGTCGATGGTCTCCTCGAGGACGTTGTAGACCTTCCGCCACTTGATGATGTGGATCGGGTCGCCGACCTCGAAGAGGGCGGCGATCGCCTGACGCCCGATCCGGTCGCCCTCGTTCTCCAGGCGGTGGATCTCGATGCGGTAGCGGTCGAGGCCCTTGAAGCCGCGGAGGTGGGCGAGCGCCTCGTGGATCTGCTCGCACTGGCGGACGATGATGGAGCCGAGCTCGACCGCCGCCGCGGTCGGCGCATCGATCTTGTACAGGATGAACGTGTCGGCGATCTCCTCGATGCCATCAAGCACATCGTCGAGCCCGCTGATGAGCGCGTGCATGTCCTCGCGGTCGAAGGGGGTGACGAACGTCGCCTCGAGCCGTCGGCCGATGTTGTGGCTGATCTCGTCGCCACGGTGCTCGGCGTCGTGGATCTCGCCCGCCCGCCGTTCGATCTCGTCCCATGACCGGAGCATCGCCTCGAGCAGCCGAGCCGCCCCGAGGACGTTCGCGGCGTCCTCGACGAACAGGTCGAAGAAGCGCTCTTCACGCGGGATCAGACGAAGTCGCACGGCGATAGCGTAGCCGGTCGGCCCATCGGGCGGTCGGTCGAGTGGGCCGTCGGTGTGCGATGCTCGCAACGTGGACCCGGTGGTCATCCTGTTCATCGTGCTGCAGGCGGTCCTGCTGGCATTCGCGATCGGCGTGGCCATCGCGCGAGGCCGCGCCCTCGAGGACATCCGAGAGGCGACGGAGGCACGGGCGACCGGCGCCGATCTCGGCGGGCGCGTGCGCAAGCTCATCGAGGAGGCGGATGCCGCCGACTTCAAGCTCGAAGGGGTCCGCCGTGACCTCGCCTATCTGATCGAGCTCATCGGGATCGGCATCGTCAGGGTTTCGGACGACCGGCGCATCGAATTGGCCAATGCCGCCGCCCATGCCTTCCTGGACCGTCCCGCCGGCGCGCTCCGCGGGCTGACCATGACCAGCGCGTTCCTCGATGCCCGGATCGAGGCCATCGTCGAGAGCGCTCACGAGACGGGGTCGGCCTCGGGCGAGGTCCGGCTGCGGCCCGATGGTGCCGTGCTCGTCGTTCGGGCCCGGCGCTCGCCGACCCACGGCCTCTGGCTCGTCCTCGAGGACGTGTCCGAGCTCCGCCGCCTGCAGCAGATCCGGGCCGAGTTCATCGAGAACCTGTCCCATGAACTCCGTACACCCCTGACGACCGTCAGCCTCCTCGCCGAGACGCTGACCCGCGAAGCGGTCGCGGCCGGCGACGCCGTCCCCGCCAAGATGCGCGACCGGATCGGCAAGATCGAGGTCGAGACCGGGCACCTGGTCCAGATGGTCAACGAGTTGCTCGACCTCTCGCGGATCGAGACCGGCGTCGGCCCGATCCTGCTCGACGACGTCGATCTCGGTCGGATCGCCGCCGCCAGCATCGAGCGGCTGCGCCTGTTCGCCGAGCGCCAGGGGGTCACGTTGGCCGTGGACGTGCCTGAGCCCGTCCCGATGGTCCGCGGCGACGAGGCGCGGCTCGGCCAGGTGCTCGTCAACCTCCTCCACAACGCAGTCAAGTTCAGCCCGGACGGCGGTGACGTGACCGTCACGGTGCGGGTCTTCGGGAGCGACGTGCTGACGTCGGTCGCCGATCACGGTGTCGGCATCCCGAAGGCCGCCCAGGCGCGGATCTTCGAGCGCTTCTACAAGGTGGATCGCGCCCGCGTCCGAGGCGAGGCCGGCGGGACCGGCCTGGGTCTGGCCATCGCGCGGCACGTCATCGAACAGCACGGCGGTCGGATCTGGGTCGAATCGGAGGAGGGCGCCGGCTCGACCTTCTCCTTCGCCCTGCCGATCCCGTCGAACCCGGGCTAAGAGGAGTCAGAACGCCCGATGGACCGCCTGCACGTCGCCACGTTCAACATCCTCAACCTCGCCGACCGCTGGCCGGAGCGATTGCCGCTCATCCTCGCGGACATGGCGGCGCTCCAGCCCGACCTGCTCGCGCTCCAGGAGGTGGTCTACCCGATGCAGCAGGACCGGCTCATCGGCGCGGCGGGGGAGGGCCGATACGCGGCGATCCGTGGCTGGGCGGGGCGCCCGGAATACGGCAACAGCCTGCTCGTCAAGGAGCCGCTGAGCGGGACCCACGTCGAGCGCCTCGATCTCTCGATGGGCCGCTCGGCGCACCGGACGCTGGTCGCCTTGCCGAACGGCGCCACGGTCCTCGTCGTCGCCACCCACCTGCACCATGCCGCCGACGGGGCCGCCGAGCGTGACGCCCAGGCCGCGGTGATCCACGACTGGCTGTCGACGGCGCCGGCGACGGACGCCACGCTCGCGATGGGCGACTTCAACGCCGACCCGCGCGAGCCGACCTACGCCCGGATGGTCGCGGCCGGGTTCCGATCCTCGTATGCCGAGGCGAACGGCGCCGAGCCGCCGGTCACCTGGCCGTCCGGCCTCCAGGCGCCCGCGATGGACACCGACGGCGACCCGGATTGTCTCGACTACATCTGGGTCCGCGGGGCCGTCCGCGTCGTGGACGCCCGGCTCGCCTTCGACCGGCCCGACCCGGAGGACCCGACCCTCTTTCCGAGCGACCACCTCGGGATCAGTGCCCACTTGGAGATCGGCTAGCCCGTGGCGGCGATGACCATGCCGGCGCGCACGCTCCGGCTCGCCCACCGAGGCGACTGGCGGCACGCCCCGGAGAACAGCCTCGAGGCGTTGCTGGCGGCGGTCGCGGTGCCCGGCCGCGACGGACTCGAGTTCGACGTCCGACGGTCGAGCGACGGCGTGCCGGTCCTCAATCACGACGAGACGCTGAAGCGGGTCCACGGGCGGCCGGACCGGGTCGAGTCGCTGACAGCGAGTGCGCTCGAGAGTCTGGGGATCGCGATGCTCGTCGACGCACTCGCGGCGATCCCGCGCCGTGCGTTCCTGGACGTCGAGCTCAAGGGCGATCACGACCGGGCGGTCGTGGAGGTGCTGGCGTCCGGCCGTGGGGCGGACCTGCGGAACGCGGTCGTCTCGTCGTTCGATGCCGACACGCTCGAGCGGATCGGCGGCCTCGCTCCGTTGTGGCCGCGTTGGCTCAATGCCCACACGCTCGACGCGGAGGTGGTCGCGAGTGCCGTGGCACTCGGCTGCCGCGCCGTGTCGGTCGAGTGGCAAGCCATCGACGAGGGCTCGATGGCGATGGCCCGCGCGGCCGGACTGGAGGTGGTGGCCTGGACCGTACGCCGCCGCGCGACGTTCGATCGGCTCACGCGCCTCGGGGTCGCGGCGATCTGCGTGGAGGCGGCGGCCCTCGACGGGTAGCGCGGCACGCGACGGGCTCGGAGCGGCCGAGACGTGCCGCCTATGCTGCCCGGACACGTTCATGGAGGATCCTGTGGCGGATCGCGCCGATCTCGTCGTCATCGGGGCCGGGACGATCGGCGGATGGGCGTCGGTCTTCGCGAAGACGGACGGGGTCGGGCGGGTCGTCGTGGTCGAGCGCGGGTTGGCCGGGATGGGCGCCTCGTCGCGGGCGGCCGGCATCGTCCGGGCCCAGGGCGGTACGCCGGCGACCGTGGCGCTCGGGCGCTGGAGCATCGACTTCTACAACGGCCAGCAGGCCGCCTACGGCACCGACTCGGGCTTCCGCGAGCTCGGCTACCTGATCCTCGCGGTCACCGAGGAGGACGAGCGGGCCGGCCGCGAGCGGGTCGCGATGCAGCAGGCCGAGGGCCTCGCCGTACGCTGGCTGGACGCCGCCGAGGCCGCCGCGACCGCGCTCACGCTGTCACCCGATGGCCACCGCGGCGGCAGCTTCATCGAGACCGACGGCGCGATCGATCCGCAGCGCAACGTGCGCGCCTACGGCCTCGCGATGCAGCAGGCCGGGGTCGAGCTGCGCGAGGGCACGACCTTCACCGGCGTTCGCACGATCCCGACCGCGGATGGCGCCCGGGTCACAGCGGTCGAGACCGACGCCGGCGTCATCGAGACCGAGCGGGTCTTGCTGACCGGCGGGCCATCGCTCCGCGAGGTCGGGCGGTTGGCCGGGCTGCGCATCCCGGCCGGCGCCGTGCGGCACACGGTCGCGGTGCTCGAGCCAAGTCCCGTGTTCGATGTCCCGCGGATGCCCATGGTGTTCGACATCGGTGCCGGGCTGTATTGGCGGCTCGAGGAGGGCGGCCTGCTGTTCGGTTGGAGCAACCCCGACGAGCCGCCGGGCGAGAACCTCGCGGTGGACTGGCCGTTCCAGGAGCGGATGCGGGCTCGATTGGAGTCTTTCGTGCCGGCGACGCGCGGGCTGGCGCTGCGCCGGATCTGGGCCGCGACGATCGACTACACGCCCGACCACCTGCCCATCCTCGGCCCGGCGCTCACGCCGGATGGCGGTCGCGTGGAAGGCGTGTCGGTCGCCTCGGCGGGCGGCCACGGGATGATGTGGGGCCCAGGCGTCGCGCGCGTGGCGGCCGACCTCGTGACCCGCGGCCGGACCGAGGTCATCGACGTGCGCGACCTCGGCTTGGACCGCTTCGATGCCGCCGGGCGAAGCCGCCTCGCGTCGGACCCGATCGCGCTGCCGTTCCCGGTGGCCGCCGACTAGCGACGACCGAGCGTCAGCAGCAGCCCGTCCCGCCGCAGCAGCCCTCCCCCGCAACGACCGGGAGGTCCGCGACCGGCCGCGGCAGGTCCACGGCCCGAATGCGCTCCGGCGTCCAGTCGGCCGGCTTCACGGCACGCACGATCGCTGAGTGCAGGCCGTCCGCGACGAGGCGGGTCGGGACGACTTCCACGGACTCAAGGCCGACGGCGTCGAGCCCGGCCCGGTACTCCGCGAACGACAGTGCGCCCGCGATGCAGCCGACGAGGCTGCCCCGGGTCGCTCGCTCGGCGGGGGAGAGGTGGTCCTCGGCGACGACATCGCTGACGCCCACGCGGCCACCGGGTCGAAGCACCCGGGCGATCTCCGCGAAGACGGCACCCTTGTCGGCCGAGAGGTTGATGACGCAGTTGCTGATTACGACGTCGACCGACGCGTCAGGCAGTGGGATCGCCTCGATCCGGCCCTTCCGGAACTCGACGTTGCTGACGCCCGCTTCAGCGGCGTTGCGGCCGGCCAGCTCGAGCATCTCGTCGGTCATATCCAGGCCGTACGCGAAGCCGGTCGGACCGACCCGCTTGGCGGACAGCAGGACGTCGATGCCACCGCCCGAGCCGAGGTCGAGGACGGTCTCGCCGGCGGCGAGCTCGGCGACGGCCGTGGGGTTCCCGCAGCCGAGGCTGGCCAGGACGGCGTCGTCGGGCAGACCGGCCAGGTCGGCGGCGCCATAGAGGACAGTCCCGAAGACGGGGTCGCCATCCGGTCCGCAGCAGCTCGCGGCGGCGGCGGAAGGGTCGGCCTCGCGGTCGAGGACCGCCCTGGCGGCGTCGGCGTAGCGGTCGCGGACGTCGTCGGTGATCGTTTCGGGATCGACCAGCTCGGTCATGTCAGGCCGGGCAGTCGGCGACGGGGGAAGTCGACGTGCCGAAGCGTGCCCGGACGCGATCCACGATGCCCGGTCGGTCAGCCCTGGCTGCCTCGCGCGCATCCCGGAGGGCGATGAGGTGCTCCGTATGGCGAACGGCGACGGCGCCGCGTCGGCCGCCGGCGATCATCCAGGAGGCGAAGGAGTCGTTCATCGGGCTGTCTCCGTGACGGTGGATATCGATGTGCGTCGATATTGCCCGATATATCGATGCTTGTCAATATCGATTTTCGTCGATATGATGGCGGCATGCCGAAAGCTCGCCCCACCAACCTCGACCCCGACATCCGCCTGCTGAGCGCCCTCGCCGACCCGACACGCCTCGCGATCGTGCGCGAGCTCGCGGGCAGCAGCGAGACCTGTGCCTGTGACCTCACGACATGCTGCGATGTCCGCCAGCCGACCGTCTCGCACCACCTGCGGGTCCTGCGCGAGGCGGGGATCGTGGCGTCCGAGCGCCGCGGCCAGCAGATCTACTACTGGCTCACACCCGAGACATCGACCCGCCTGGCCGAGCTCGCCCGGGGCCTCGTCCCGGGTGGCCTGATCTCGCTGGAGCCGCGCAACTCGACCCCGGCCACGTCCGCCGTCACGCAAGCCGCGAACGCGTAACGGTCTCGCCCGACCTCAGGGGTCGATGACGAGTTCGGGCGGCAGCAGCCAGCGCAGGATGCCTCCCGCTGGCCGGAGCGGCAGGTCGACATCGATCCTCGCGAGCGTCGCCTTGCGCATCGGGACCCGGAGCGCGCCGGCGAGGACCGCGACGAGCTCGCTGAAGTCCGGATCGTGGCCGACGATGACGACCTTGGCCGGATCGCCGGCGTCGTGGATGAGCGCCTCGAGGCTCTCGAGCGACAGGTCGCCGCCCAATCGATCGTCGATGCCGACGGGCACCGAGAGGTGGAGCGCCAGGAGCTCGGCTGTCCGCACCGCCCGGACCTTGGGCGACGTGATGATGGCGTCCGGGGCGAAGCCGACGCTCAAGAGGTAGCGACCCAACCGGTGCGACTGGCGCTCACCCTTCTCCGAGAGCGGCCTCGCCGCGTCCGGGCCGTCCCAGTCTGCCGGGTTGCCGGCATGTGCGTGACGTAGGGGGTAGAGCTCCATCGTGTCGTCCGGAGCGTACCCGCTCAGGCGAGGGTCGTGGTGGCGTCCGACTCCGACCGATGGCGCAGCGCCAGCGGGACGAACTGGTGGATCCGCTCGCCGATCTGGGTGAAGACCCTGCGGTACACGGCATCGATCTCCGCGTCGGTGCCGGTCGCCTCGGCCGGGTCCTCGTAGCCCCAATGGAGGGACTGCCCGGCGCCCGGGAAGACCGGGCAGACCTGGCGGGCCTGGTCGCACACGGTGATGACGTAGTCGAAGGCCTGGCCGAGGAATTCGTCGACCGACTTGGAGCGGGCCCACGAGGCGTCGATCCCGACCTCCGCCAGGAGCATCATCGTCCGCGGGTTGAGGCCCTTGGGGTGCGTGCCGGCGCTGTGGACCTCGAAGTCGGCGCCGCCCTGCTGGCGCAGGAGCGCCTCGGCCATGATGCTCCGACACGAGTTGCCGGTACACACGAACAGCACGCGGATCGGCCGCGGATCGGTCACGGGTTCAGGTCCTCCACTTCGCCACTGGCGAGGAAGACCACATCTTCGGCGATATTCGTCACGCGGTCACCGATGCGCTCGATGTAGTGCGCGGCGAACAGGATGCGCGTGCCGCGCTCCACGTTGTCCGGGTCCTGGCGCATGAGTTCGACGACGTCCGCGAACGTCTGGTGGTACAGGTCGTCGATCTCGTCGTCGCGGGCCGCCACGGCCCGGGCCTGGACCTGGTCGATGTCCACGAGCGCCCGCAGGATGCCGTGGACCAGCTGCGCCGCGAGCTCGCCCATCTCGGGCAGGTTCACGTACGCCTTGAGCGGCGGGTCCGGGGCCAGCTTGCGGGCCTGCTTGGCGACCGAAGCGGCGTGATCGCCGATCCGTTCGAGCTCGTAGGTGACGTGGTCCAACGACAGCAGGAATCGCAGGTCGCGCGCGACCGGTCCCTGCGTCGCGATCGTCCGCACGATCTGCGTGGACACGGAGCGCTGCGCCTCGTTGATCCGGCCGTCCCCGGCGATGACCGCGAGGGCGGCATCGGCGTCGTGCGCCGCGAGCGCGTCGATGGCCGCGCGGATCTGGTCCTCGACGAGCATCCCCATCCGGAGCACGCTGTCCTTGACCTCGCGTTGCTCGCGATCGAGGGCCTCGCGGGGCGGATGCGGTTCGGTGGATGTCGCCGCGCTCTCGGCGCGACCCATGATCTCGTTCAGCTGCTCGTCGAGCGCATCCGATGTCGCGCTTCGCTCCTGATCGGTCATCCCGTTCTCCTCGCCGCTCACCCGAACCGACCCGACACGTAGTCCTCGGTCAGCTGGTCCTTCGGGTTGGTGAAGATGTCGATCGTGTCGCCCTGCTCGACGACGTAGCCCGCGCGATCCTCGGCCATCGTCAGGAACACCGTGCGATCGGAGGCGCGCGCCGCCTGCTGCATGTTGTGGGTGACGATGACGATCGTGTAGTTCTGCTTGATCTCGACCATCAGCTCCTCGATCTGCAGCGTCGAGCGCGGGTCGAGGGCGGAACACGGCTCGTCCATCAGGATCACCTCGGGCTCCGATGGCGATCGTCCGGGCGATGCACAGCCGCTGCTGCTGACCGCCCGACAGCGACATCCCGGACTGCTTGAGCTTGTCCTTGACGTCGTCCCAGAGCGCGGCACGACGCAGGCTTCGCTCGACCAGGTCGTCGAGGTCGCCCTTGAACCCGTGAGGCGCGGCCCGAAGGCCACGTTGTCGTAGATCGATCTTGGGGAACGGGTTCGGCTTCTGGAACACCATGCCGATCCGCCGCCGCACCTCGACCGGGTCGACGCCCGACGCATACAGGTCCTGGCCGTGGAAGCTCGAGATCGGCCGGTCAGACCGGTACGCCGGGATGAGGTCGTTCATCCGGTTCATCGTGCGCAGGAGCGTCGACTTGCCGCACCCCGACGGACCGATGAGCGCGGTGATCTGCTGCTTCGCGACCTTGAGGTCGACGTTCCGGACGGCGCGGAACGAGCCGTAATAGCAGGAGACGTCCTGGAGCTCGATGACGGTCTGGCGATCGGACGCGGTGCCGCTCGGCCCGCGCTCCTGCGCGGCGGCGATCCGGATCGATGGTCCGGCGCCGTCACGATACGATTCGCGCTCTGGGGCCTCGGTCAACTGGGCGTTCAACGGGGACTCCTCTACCACTGGATGTGCCTCGAGAGGCGGGCTCGGATGATCAGGGCCAGCCCGTTCAGGATCAACACGAGAAGCAGGATGACGATGATCGCCGCGGCGGCCAGTCCGTGGAAATCGGACTGTGGACGGGTCGCCCAGTCGAAGATCTGGATCGGCAGGGCAGTGTACTGGCCCGCAAAGGGCGACGGGACGAAGGTCACGAACGTGAAGGCACCGACCAGGATGAGCGGAGCGGCCTCGCCGATGGCGCGCGCCATGGACAAGATGACGCCGGTCATGATCCCAGGCGCGGCGGCCGGCAGGACGGCCCCGCGGACCATCTGCCAGCGGGTCGCGCCGAGCGCGTACGCGCCCTCGCGCTGGGCGTCAGGCACGGCCTTGATGGCTTCGATGGACGCGATGATGACGACCGGGAGGATGAGCAGCGTCAACGTCAGCGCCCCCGAGATGACGGTGAAGCCGAAGCCCGCCAACCGTACGAACAACGCCAGCCCGAAGATGCCGTAGATGACTGAAGGCACGCCGGACAGGTTCGAGATGTTCGTCCGCAGTGCTCGCGTCACGAAGCTGTCACTGGCGTATTCACCAAGGTAGACCGCTGCTGCCACGCCGATCGGGAAGGAGAGCAGACCGACGATGATGCAGATCTGGATCGACCCGATGAGGGCCGGCAAGATACCGGCACGCTCGGGCCGCCTGGACGGGACCGACGTGATGAAGTCGAGGTCCAGCCAGGGCAAGCCCTGGACGAGGATGTCGTACAGGATCAGGAACAGGGTGAGGAGCAGGACCCCGACCGCCGCGAGACATGCGCCGTAGAAGAGGGTGCCGGTCAGCTTCCGCCGCATGAGAGCCGGTTCGAATCGCGCCGACCCCGGCACCGCCGGCTGCGCAGTTGCGCTGCCCATCAGTACGCCACCCTAAAGCGGCGCACGATCCTGTTGCTGATGATATTCAGGACTAGCGTCATGACGAAGAGCGTGCCTGCAACGGCAAACAGTGCCTTGAACTGGATCGAGTCCTGCGGGGTGTCCCCTAGGCTGATCTGGATGATGAACGCTGTCATCGTCTGCACGCTTTCGAGCGGGTTCAGCGTGAAGTTGGGCTGCGTGCCTCCGGCCAACAGAACGGCCATCGTCTCACCGATGGCACGGCTGACCGCGAGGATAATCGAGGCCATGATGCCGGACAGCGCTGCGGGAAAGACGACCTTTCGGACGACCTCGAACCTTGTGGCGCCCATCGCATAAGCACCCTCTCGCAGTCCGCGTGGGACCGCGCGCATCGCGTCCTCGGAGATCGATGCGATGAGCGGCGTGATCAGCACGCCCACGACGATCCCGGCCGCCAGGGCCGAGAACGTCCCGATCCGGCCGGGGCCGATCAGCGGCTGGAGGATGTTCGGTGTCAGGAAGTAGAGGCGCGAAGAACCCGAGGACGATCGTCGGGATGCCGGCGATCGTCTCGAGCGTGGGCTTGACGACGGACCGGATCCTCGAGCTGGCGTACTCGGAGAGCAGGACCGCGGACAGGAGTCCCAACGGGACGGCGATCAGCGTTCCGATCGCCGGCGACGAGCACAGTGCCCGACACAAGGGCCAGCACACCGAACGCGTAAGGCCTGATCGAGGCCGACCATGTGGTCCCAGTGAAGAAGTCGACCGGACTGACGAGGGCGAAGAACTGGAGTGACTGCACGACCAGGACGAGTACGATCCCGATCGTGGTGACGACACCGAGGGCCGCGGCCAGGAACAGCAGCGACCTCGATGATCCGCTCGCTCGCCGGTCGTCGGCGGACCAGGGACATCGGCTGACTACTCATCTGGATCGGGTGGCTCCCGTCACGGCGGACGTGAGGAGAGACGCACCGGCTCGATCCGAGCTTCGAGCCGGTGCGTCAGGAGGAGAGGACTCGGGTCGGTCAACCGCCGGCAGCGGTCGCCCACGCGTCCTTCGACTTCTGCGAGCAGCGCGTCGCGGGAGGGCGACGTAGCCGACCTCCGCCGAGAGCGCGTTCGTGTTCGCGAGGTAGTAGTCCACGAAGGCCTTCAGCTCGGGCCGTGCCTTCGCCTTCTTGGTATTCGGGTAGATGAACAGCGGGCGCGAGAGCGGCGCGTAGGTGTTGTCGTTGATCGTCTCGTCGGTCGGGGCGACGCAACGGCACCCTTGCCGCCGTCGACCTCGACCGCCTTGAGCTTGTCCGTGTTCTCGACGTAGTAGGCGAAGCCGAAGAAGCCGATGGCGTACTGGCTGCCGGCGACGCCGGTCACCAGGGTGTTGTCGTCCTCGGACTGGGTCGCGTTCTGGGTGGCCGCGTCGACTTCGCCGTTGATCGATCTCGGTGAAGTAGTCGAAGGTTCCGGAGTCGGCGCCGGGCATGAACCGGACGACCTTCTCGGCCGGGAACGCGGGATCGACCTCGCGACCAGAGCAGGTCCTTGGGCGAGTCCGGGCCGTAGATGGTCTTGAGCTGGTCCACGGTCAGGCAGTTCGCGAACGTGTTGGCCGGGTTCACGACGACCGACAGGCCGTCGATCGCGATCGGCAGCTCGACGTATTCGATGCCGTTGGCTGCAGGTGGCGGCCTTGCTGTCGTCCTTGATCTTTCGGGAAGCGTCGCTGATGTCGGTGTCGCCGGCGCAGAACGTCTTGAAGCCGTCGCCGGTGCCTGGGCCGGTGACCTTGTAGTTGAAGTCGGGGTTCGCCTTCTTGAAGGCCTCGGCGATCGCGCTCGAGATCGGCTCTACCGTGGACGAGCCCGACACGATGATCGAGCCGGCGACGCCGGCCGCGGCCGGTGACCCGGCGGCGCTCGATGCCGGCGCGCTCGTCGGGGCCGTGGAGGCGGCGGTGGACGGCGCGGTGCTGGCGCCGCTGCTGGAGCAGGCGCTCAGTACGAGCACCGCCCCAAGGGCTAGTGCGCCGAGGCGCTTGGAGCTCGTGGTCGTCACGTCGATGATTCCTCCGTGTCTCGCCGCGCGACGTCCGCGCGCGGTCCTTGGTGGCTCGTCTCTCGGGGGCGCCCGGCCTCCTGCCGGACCAGGTTCACCGTCGGGCGGTGCCATCAACGGGTGTTTGCTGGTTCGTTAGCGTTCGGTTAACGCGGTCGCGGCCGGTCCGCCGTCGCGATCGGGCGGATCGAGGCGATAGCCGATCCCGCGCAGCGTTACGAGGTGGACCGGGTGCGCCGGCTCGCGTTCGATCTTGGCCCGCAACCAGCGCACGTGGACATCGACGGTGCGCGGGTCGCCGTCGTGGTCATGCCCCCACACGCGATCGAGCAGCTGGCGGCGCGTGTACGCGCGGCCGGGGTGGGCGGCGAGCATCGCGAGGAGGCCGTACTCCTTCGGGCGGAGGTGGACGGTCCGCCCATCGCGACGAAGTTCGTGTGCGACCAGGTCCAGGATGAGATCGTCGCCGACGGGGATCGGATCGGTCGGCCGCGGGGGCGCTCGCTCGGCCAGGAGCGCGAGGCGGCCACCGAGCTCGTCGGGGTCGATGGAGCCCGGCAGCGACGCATCGAAGCCGAGGCGAAGGGCGTGGAGCCGGGCTTCGACCGCATCGACGGCCGCGAGGTGGACGATCCGCAGGCTCGGCCGGCGGCGGCGCTCGAGCGCCAGGTGGTCCAGCAGGGCCTGACTCGCCGGCGGCTCGCTGACGACCGCGACGCGCGGGCGGGCGCGCTCCAGCAGGGCGACGAACGCCGCGGGATCGGCGACGACCCGGACCGCCATCGGCAACGCGAGGACTGGACCATCCGTCGCCAGGGCGATGCAGGTCGGTCGAACCCCGAGATCGTGGGTGTCGGGCTCACGCATGCCGGCCAGCGTCGGCGGCGACCGATAACCGGATGTCGGTCGTCGTGTTAACGAGCGGTTAGCGAGCTGCGTCGTCCGAACCGCGTCGACGGGCGGGAGAGCCTGGTGGCGGCACGCACACGCCCCCGGTCATGCATGTCGACGTGCTACGGTGAGGATCGGCGGCCGGCACACGAGCGTGCCGGAGCCTGAGATGCATACGACAAGGGAGGCCACGCACCATGGCGAAGACGACCGGGGGGTCAGGCAAGCGAGCGGCCCCGGCCGATGCCGCGCGGGCCGCGAGTGGGCTGGTCGGCGACGCGCGGGGCGTGGTCGTGCCGTTGTCCAAGAGCGCCGCCAAGGAACTGCGCGGCCTGGAGCGGCAATTGGCCGCCGCGCGACAGAAGGAGACGAAGCGCCTCGGCCAGCTCGCCAAAGCCCAGTCGTCGAAGGGGAAGAAGGAGATCGCGAAGCGTGGCAAGCAGGCCGGTGAGGCCGCCGCCGAGGTCGCCGCGATCGCGGGTCGCATCGCCCACCTGGCCGGCTCCGCCGCGGGTGGCGCTGCGGTCGTCGTCGGCGACAAGGCTGCGGCGGCGAAGTCGTCGGTGAGCGCCACCGCGACCAGGGTCGCGGGCGCCGCCAAGACTGCCGGGACCACGACGACCCGGAGGGCGGCGTCGACCGCCAAGGCCGCGCGGGCCGCCACGAGCTCAACGACGCGTCGAGTCGGCACGACCACTCGCAAGGCCGCCTCCTCGGCGAAGGCCGCCACGAGCGCGACGACCCGACGGGCCGCCTCGACCGCCAGGGCGGTGACCGGCCGGAAGGCGACCCCCGCCAAGGCGGCAGCGACCGCCAAGCCGGCCGCGGCCAGGAAGCCGGCCGCACGGAAGCCCGCGGCGAGGAAGCCGGCCACGCGCAAGGCCGCCACGACCCGCAAGCCGGCCGCATCGGCGAAGCCGCGCGCCGCGTCGACGAAGGCATCGGCCACGGGCGCCGCGACGGCGTCGAAGGCCGCGGCCAAGCCGGCCACCAAGGCCGCGACAGCCAAGCCCGCCACGAAGGCCGCCGCCAAGCCAGCGGCAGCCAAGCCGGCCGCGAAGCCGGCCGCCAAGTCCGCGGCGTCGACCCGGAAGCGCCCGTCAACCGCCAAGTCGTCCACGACCCGGCCGCGATCGACCGGCGCGAACCCGCCCGCCTGATCGACCGCCGTCGGTCCAGCCGGCCATGAGCGGCGCGATCGGCGCGGCGATCGATGTCGGCTCGAATTCGGTCCATCTTCTCGTTGCCCGGGTCGGTGAGCATCACCTGACGTCGGTCGCCGACGAGTCGGCCTTCCTCGGTCTGGGCGGCCGTGTCGCCGAGCACGCGCATCTCGGCCCGGTCGCCCGAGCCGAACTCGCCGACGCGGTGGGGGTGTACGCCGCCACCGCCCGGGGTCTTGGGGCGACCAGCATCACGGTCGTCGGTACCGAGCCGATCCGGCGCGCGGCGGACGGCCTGAGCATCGTGGACGAGGTCGGCGAAGCGGCCGGCGTGCCGCTCTACGTCCTGACCCACGAGGAAGAGGCCTACCTCACCGTGATCGGCGTGACCGAGGGTCGGCTGCTCGCCCACGAGACGCTCGTCGTGGACGTTGGTGGCGGCAGCTCGGAGTTCTGCCTCGTCGGCCCCGACGAACCGCCGCGGGCACGGGGCGTTCGCCTCGGTGCCGGCCGTCTGACACAGCGGTTCGTCTCGAGCGATCCACCCACTGCGGACGAGATCTCGGCCATGGCCGCGGAGGCCCACCGCGCCCTCGACGGTGCGCCGGACGGGTCCCCGCGCGGGATCGTCGCCGTGGGAGGCACGGTCCAGAACCTGATCAAGGTCGTGCGATCCGGGGCGTCCGAGGGAACGTTGAGCCGGGACGAGAACGCCCGCGCCCTGGCACTGCTCCAAGCCGAGCCGTCCGAGCTCGCCGCCGAACGCCACGGTGTCAGGCTGGTCCGGGCACGCATGCTGCCGGCAGGCGCCGTCATCGTCGAGGCCATCCTCGACCACTACGGGGCCGACGAGCTCCAGGTCTCGGATGCCGGCATCCGCGAGGGCGCGATCCTGGCGGCGGCGCATGCTGGACACGCGTGGCGCGACCAGCTGCCGGTCCTCGCGCACGGCTGGCGCGGCTAGGGGAGGGTTGCCGCGGCGCATCCCCTAGGTGCACATCCGGCACCGATCCCTCGTGGACCGATTCCCAAACGGCAGGATCACCAAGATCCGAGCCTCGTCCACGCTCGTTCGTTCGGTAATCTGCACCTGACACGCGCGCACGCGAGTTCGCGGCGCCGACCCGGAACCCCCTAGAGTCCCGCGACCACCCGTCCGAGCGCGCGGCGAAACCCGACCCCGGCCACCCCACGCCACGGCCCACCGATGGTCCGCTTCAACCGGGCGACCTCTCGCTCCCGGTTGATGAGGTACCGGCCGATGGCCGCCCCCTCCAGCGGCGACAGGTCGCCGGCATGCTCGACCAGGAAGGCCCGTGACAACGAAGCGGCCACGTCCGCGTCGTGCATCAGGCCGAGGTGATCCTGGAGGACGGTGACCCGGGCGATCAGCGGCGCGGATTCAGGCCCCAGTGCCTCGCGAACGAACTCGAGGGTGTAGCGCAGCCACTTGCCGGCGATCCGGAGGTCGTGGAGCGTCTCGACGTCGGCCCAGCGCAGGACCGGCTCGTACGCGCGGACCTGCTCGTAGGCGGCCCAGATGTGCGACGGCGCCGTGTCGCGAACGCGATGCGGGTCGACCGGCCCGACCGGCAGCACCGCAGCGCCTTCGGTCCGCACGAAATCGCGGTAGTCGTCGACCCAGCGCCGATAGCCATCGGAGTCCAGCTCGCGATTCAGTAACACGAGTGCATCCTCGCGATGGGCCCGCCAGTCGGCGAGGAGCGGCTCCAGGGCGCGCTGCTCCGTCACGGGCAGGTCGGCGCGGTACAGGTCCGCCGCCTCCAGGAGGACGTCGAGATCGCGCACGGCACCCAATCGAGCGGCGGTCTCGCGTAGGCCGGTCCGGAACCGCTTCGTCCGCGCGGCCCGGAACGACGTCCCGAAGACCCGCCAGGCGGCTCGCTGGCGTCGCGTGGCGACGCGCATCGCGTGGAGCTCGGTGTGGTCCTTGCCGGCCCGGGTCCCGGCCTCGCGCGCGAGCATCCGGGCCAGGTGGAAGCGCATGACCTTGCGGCCGGCCTCGGCGACGTGATCGTCGGCGGTGACACCGGCGGTCTTGCTGATCGACAGGCGAGGCGCGTCCGCCGACGGTGCGCCGGCCAGATCCTCGTCGACGTCGTCGGAGGTCGTCGGATGGTGATCGGCGAGAGCCACGTCGCCGGCCTCCGCGTCGCCCGCCTCCAGGACGTCGTCGCTCGCGCCGCCATCGTCGATCAGCGCCGCCTCGCCCTCCGCCGCGACTTCGGCCTCCTCGTCGGCGTCATCGGATCGATCCCTCGACCGCGCACGGCCGCCGTTCTCGGACGCCGCACCGCGGACCATGCTCATGGCCGCATCGAGCTTGCTCTCGCTCGCCAGGCTGAGGGCCGCATCGCTGCCGAAGGCCGTCGCCAGGCCGGCCAGCAGCGCCTCGTCGCCCTTGACCAGCTCGGCCTCGAGTTCGATGAACCGGCCGACGACCCGCTTGCTTGCGACGACGTCGACCTCGTCGAGGCTGAGCTCGACGCGCGTTGCACCGTCACGCAGCTGGCGCTTGCGCCGGAGCTGTCGGATGGTGACGACCTCGACGAGCGGCGCGTCGCCGCCGAGCTCCATGACGAGCGAGCGAGCGTCGGATGCCGGCCAGTCGGCCGGGCCCGCAGTGCGATCGGCCGGCCCCTCGAGCTCCTCACGACCGATGGCCCCGCCAGGTCCTTCGCGCTTCGTCCGCGACTTCACCGACACGATGACGCCGCTGCCGGAGCTGCGCAGGCGGACCGCGAATCCCGCCCGTTCCATCGCGCGATCGGCGGTGTCGACGTAGCGGTCTTCCATCTGCGTCGAGCGCGCCTGGGACGCCCCGATGAACGGCCCGATCGTGGCCGCCGCGAGGTAGCGCTCCGCGGCCGGGAGGTCGAGGACGCGGTACTTGAGCTCGACTTCGACCGGACGGGCGGCGGGCTTCTCGCGACCCGGGGGTCGGGCGGTCTCGGTCACGCGCGGGGGTCCAGCGATCCGGCGCCCGCGCCCGGGCGGCGTGGGGTGTCGGCGACGTGGCCGTGCGCCAGCGCCTCGGCCTTGAGGGCCTCGAACGTGTCGATGGTGCCAGGGACCCCGCTCAACACCTCGGTGCGCATCCACGTCGCGTCGGGCAGGAGCTGCCACGAGCGGCGGTCGTCGGCCAACATCAGGTCGATGATATGGGCGAGACGGGTCCGCGCGTCGGGGTCCTCGACCGGGACGATCGCCTCGACCCGGCGGTCGAGGTTCCGATCCATCAGGTCGGCCGACCCGATGTACCACTCCCTGTCGCCACCGTTCTCGAAGGACCAGATGCGGGAATGCTCCAGGAACTCCCCGATGATCGAGCGGACGCGGATGTTCTCCGAGACGCCCGGGATGCCCGGCTGGAGCGAGCACCCGGCGCGGATGATCATGTCGATCTGGACGCCGGCCTGCGAGGCCCGGTAAAGCGCCTCGATCGAGGCGACGTCGACGATCGCGTTGAGCTTCAGCGCGATGCGCGCGGGGCGGCCGGCCTGGGCGTGACCCACCTCCCGCTCGACCAGCTCCAGGAACCGCGACCGAAGGCTGTGCGGCGCGACCAGCAGCCGACGGAAGGTCCGTTGGCGGGACAGGCCGGTCAGGACGTTGAACAGGTCGGTCACGTCCGCGCCGATCTCGGGCCGGACCGTCAGCAGGCCCAGGTCCACGTAGAGCCGGGCCGTCTTCGGGTTGTAGTTGCCGGTCCCGATGTGCACGTACCGCCGGAGGCCCGAACCCTCGCGCCGCACGACGAGCGCCGTCTTCGAGTGCGTCTTGAGCCCGACCAGGCCGTACACGACGTGGGCGCCCGCGCGTTCGAGCTTGCGCGCCCAGACGATGTTGGCCTCCTCGTCGAAGCGGGCCTTGATCTCGACCAGCACGACCACCTGCTTGCCGCGCTCCGCGGCCCGGATGAGCGACTGGACGATGGGCGAGTCGCCCGACGTCCGGTACAGGGTCTGCTTGATCGAGAGGACGTCGGGATCGTCGGCGGCCTGGGTGATGAACCGCTCGACGGACGCCCCGAACGACTCGTACGGGTGATGGACGAGGATGTCGCCCGCCCGGATGGCTGCGAACGTGTCCGCCGGCACGTCCTCGTCGGGCGGGATCAGGCGCGGCGGCGTGACGGGCGTCCAGGCCGGGACCTGCAGGTCCGGGCGGGCCAGGTCCAGGATCTGGCGCAGGCCGGTCAGGTCCAGCATGCCGCTGACCTCGTAGGCATCCGCCTCGCTCAGGCCCAGACCGCGCATGAGGAGCACGCGCGTCCCGGCCGGCATCGAGCGCTCGACTTCCACGCGGACGGCCTCGCCGAAGCGCCGCCGCCGCAGTTCCTCCTCGATGGCCATCAGGAGGTCGTCGGCCTCGTCCTCCTCGAGCGCCAGGTCGGCGTTGCGGGTCACCCGGAACAGGTGGTGCTCGAGGATCTCCATCCCCGTGAACAGCGCGTCGAGATTGGCCTCGATCACTTGGTCGATGAGAACGAACCGCGACGGCTCCACCTCGAGCAGGCGCGGCAGGATCTCGGGCACCTTGACGCGTGCGAAGCCGCGTTCGCCGGTCTCCGGGTCGCGTAGGCCGACCGCGATCGACAGGCTGAGCGTCGAGATGTAGGGGAACGGGTGTCCCGGGTCGACCGCCAGGGGCGTCAGGACCGGGAAGATCTCATCGAAGTACCGCTGGCGGAGAGCCTCGTGATGCTCGGGGATCGCCGCGTAGTCGACGAGCTCGACGCCGGCCTCGGCGAGCGCCCGTCGGACGTCGAGGTAGATCGACGAGTGGTCGGCCACCATCTCGAGGATCCGCGCCCGGGCGACGGCCAGTTGCTCGTCGGCCGTCCGACCGTCGGGCGAGTGGCTGACGCTGCCGGCCTCGACCTGCTGGCGCAGACCCGCGATTCGCACCTGGAAGAACTCGTCGAGGTTGCTGGCGAAGATCGTCAGGAACTTGACCCGCTCCAGCAGCGGATTCCGCTCGTCGCGCGCCTCGTGGAGGACGCGCGCGTTGAACTCCAGCCAGGACAGCTCGCGGTTGAGGTACGGGAGCGGCGGCTCGACCCGTGGCGCGCGGCGTGGACGGGGCGCGGTGGCTGGGCGGATTCGTGCGCCGGGATCGACGGCGGCCATGCGGCGGATGGGCTCCTGATTCGAGTGATCAGGGCCCCGTAGGGCCCCGGCGAGCGAGGATAGCACGCTCAGCCGAACGCTCGACCCTGCTCGAAAGGACCAATCCGGTCACTCCTCGGCGCGGTACCGCCGCTCGCCGGTGTCGGGATCGATCCACACGCGCATCGAAACGTGGGTGGTCGGATCGATGAACCGCTCATCGGTCCGCCGGAAGCGCTGCTCCATCGGCTGATCTGTCGGTTCGCCTCCGCCCGGTCCGGGCGCCCCTTGGGACAACTCCGCCTGGGCGGACCGGTAGCGGGTCCGCTCGATGAGCGGGGCCACGATGAACACGATGCCGACGATCACGGCCCAGATGCCCGCGATCCCTGACGGTCCGCCGAACGCGATGGCCGTGATCCCGCCCAGGGCGATCAGGACGCCGAGGATGAGGATCAGGCCGCGAATGACATCCGCGCCCATGGCCTATTCCGCGGCGGTCGGTGCGCCGGCGTCGGCCTCGACGACAACGGCCGTCCCGTACGCGACGATCTCACTCATCGAGCCCGCGATCTCGGAGCTGTCGAAGCGCATCGAGACGACGGCGTTCGCGCCGACCACGGTCGCGTTCTTGACCAGCCGGTCGAGGGCGTGCCGCCGCGTGTCCTCGAGCAGGCTCGTGTACTCGTGGATCTCGCCGCCGCCCAACGAGCGGAGGCTGGCCATGACGTTGCCGCTCAGGCCACGGCTGCGGACCACAAGCCCGAAGACCATGCCCTTCGATTCCACGATGCGGTGGCCGGACAGGTATGGCGTGGTCACGACGATCATGCGGACTCCTTCTCGCGGTCGGCCCGGCAGTCCGGGCATGGGCAGTGGTGACGGAGCAGGTCGAAGGTGTAGTAGCCGGTGTGGTGGCCGTCGGCCCAGGACGGGGCAAGGGCGTAGTTGCCGACGAGCTGGACGTCGGTCAGCCGGGTCTGCTCGGCGGTGAGCGACGGGGCCGTGTCGAGCCAGCCCGGGAGACCCGCCTCGCCCCGGCAGTACGCGCACGGGCACAGCCAGCGGAGAGCGACGGTGTCGTAGGTCGTCCGGTGGCCGTCGGGCCACTCGAGCTGGAGCGTGCCAGCCGCGCGGTCGGCGTTGATGGTGGCGGGCATCATGACCCGGTCATTGTGGCACGCGCGAGTTTGTGGCCCGGGCTGCGCCGCTGTCAGCCACCCCGGACCTTCGAGCCAGCGGCGCGACGAACGAGCCCCGGCTATCCTCCGGCGGTGAGCCTCGAGATCGATCGCGTCACGAAGCGCTTCGCGGCGACGCTGGCTTTGGATGCGCTGACCTTCGACGTCCCGCGCGGCGAGATCTTCGGATTCCTCGGCGCCAATGGGGCGGGCAAGACCACCACGATGCGCATCTGCCTCGGCATCCTGCACGCGGACGCGGGCGAGGTCCGCTGGGACGGGGTCGCCGCCGCCTCGCTGCCGCGCCGCACGTGGGGTTACCTGCCCGAAGAGCGCGGCCTCTACCCGCGCATGCCGGTGCTCGACCAGCTCGTCTATTTCGCCTCGCTCTACGGGGAGCAGCCGGACGCCGCGCGCCGCGCCGCCCAGGGCTGGCTGGAGCGGTTCCTCATCCCGGAGATGGCCCCACGCCGCGCCGAGGAGCTGTCCAAGGGCAACCAGCAGAAGGTCCAGTTCATCGCGGCGATCCTCCACGGGCCGCAGATCCTGCTCATGGACGAGCCCTTCACGGGCCTCGACCCGGTCAACCTGGGCATCCTGCGCGAGGCGTTCCTCGAGCTGCGGAACGAGGGCCGGACGCTCGTCTTCTCGACCCACCAGATGGAGGCCGCCGAGGCGATGTGCGAATCGGTCGCCATCGTCGACCGCGGCCGGGTCGTGGCCGGCGGCACGGTCGCCGGCCTCAAGCGGGCGAGCGGCCGGCGGTCGATCCGGCTCGGTCTCGAGGACGAAGTCCTGCCGAGCTGGTTGGGCACACTGCCGGACGTCACGGCCGTCCACCCGCGCGCCGGGCACGTCGAGCTGACGCTCGGGCCCGGGGCGGACCCGCCGGCGATCCTGGCGGCCATCGTCGGCCGGGGCGCGTCGGTCACGCGGTTCGACGTCGCGGAGCCGAGCCTCGAGACGCTATTCATCGAGCACGTCGGCCGTTCGCCCGATGTGGCGACGCCGCCAGCCGAGGCGGTCGCGGACGCCGCCGAGGCACGACCGACGGCGGGGCTGGCATGACCGGCGAGGGTCGATCGCCCGGCCGTGACCCGCTCCTGCCGAATGCCGCGATCGTCGCCAGGCGCGAGTACCGCGATCGCGTCAAGAGCCCGCTGTTCGTCGCCTCGACGATCCTGTTGATGGCGCTCGCGCTCGGCGTCGCGCTGGCGCCGGTCGCGATCCGCTACCTGGACCGCCAGACGGTGACGCGCATCGCCGTCGTCGCGGATGACGCCCGGCTGGCCTCGATGATGATCGCCGTCACCGACAGCATCCTCAACGTGCCACCCGGCGGCATCGACCCAGCCACATGGGAGAAGCCATTCCGACTCGAGGTCATCCAGAGCCTCGATGACGCCGATGCCGCCCTCGTCGCGCGTGAGCTCGGCGGAGTGATGATCGTGACGCGCCTGCCCACCGGCCAGCTCGACATCACCTTCCGGACCAACGGCCCGCCCGACGGCGTCCGAAGCCAGCTCGTCGGCTTTGCGGCGGTCGCGGCCGGTATCCTCGACTGGACCTCGGCGCTGCCCGAGGACGTCGAGCTCGGCCAGTTCAAGACGCCCGCCTATCACGTCGATTCGACGAGCGTCCCGACCAACGGCGGCAAGCCGATCAACCCGCAGGAGGTCGCGAGTCGCGGGTTCCTCGGGGTCGTGTTCGTCGTGCTCCTCTTCCTGAGCGTGATCATCTACGGCATGTGGGTGGCGACGGGCGTCGCGTCGGAGAAGAGCAGCCGGGTCATGGAGCTGATGATCAGTGCGGCCTCGCCGCGGCAGCTGCTGACCGGCAAGGTCGTCGGCATCGGCGGGGCGGGGTTGACGCAGTACGTCGCGATCGCCGTCCCGGCCCTGTTCGTGGTCGCCGTGCAGGACCGCATCGCCGAGGCGCTCATGGGCCCGGCGGGGGCCGCCGGCGCCCCGATCGTCGGCCTGACGCCCGGCCTGTTGCTCGGCTACGGGGTCTTCTTCCTGCTCGGGTTCACGCTGTTCGCGCTCATCTACGCGGCGATGGGCTCGTTCGTCAGCCGCCCGGACGACCTGCAGGTCCTGTCCCTGCCGCTCAGCCTGGTCGCCATCGCCGGCTACCTGATGGCGGTCGTCGCGCTCACCGGCGGCGTCGGCACGTGGACGGTCATCGTGTCGTTCGTGCCGCCGTTCAGCCCGTTCGTGATGCTCGCCCGCCTGATGATCAGCGAGGTCCAGCCGATCGAGGTCGTGCTGTCGGTGGCGATCCTGGTCGCCTCGGTCGCGATCGTCGCGGTGGTCGCGGCCCGGATGTACGAGGCGGGCGTCCTGCTCTACGGGCAGCGCCCCGGGTTGCGAGCGTTCGTCGCGGCGGCACGCCGGGCCAGCTGACAACCAGGCCCGGCGGACCGGGCCTACAGCTCCTCGTCCAGCGGCAGTCGGCTGATGAGCGCCAGGACCGGCGCCGCGGCGGTCGGCGGCGGGACTTCCCCTTCGGCGCTCGGCTCGCCCTCCGGGCCCGGCGCGGCACTCCCCGGCGTCGCCGGCACGAACCGCCACAGCCGGCTGCGGATCCCGGGCAAGTACGGGCTCATCCGCTGGCGGGCCAGGATGCCGGCGATGCCCTGGGCCACGGCCGCGTCGTAGAGAGCCACACCCTCGGTCGCGATGGCCGGCACGGCCACGACCTCGTCGCCCGGCCGCAGGACCTTGCGCAGCGCCTCGCGCCGGCGACCCAGCGGCCAGCCCAGCAGCGAGCGCCCGTCGAGGTGCAGCAGGTCGAACGCGAGGAACGCCGCCGGCCGTCCCTCAGCGCCGGTCAGCCGGGCCGCCAGCGTCGCCGGATCCGCGCGCCCCGCCGCGTCCACGACGACCAGCTCCCCGTCGAGCACCGCCGACCGTGCCGCCACCCGCACGGCCATGCCGGCCAGTTCGGGGAGTGCCGCCGAAAGGTCCAGCCCCTCCGCGTCCACGATCCGGACAACCCCGTCGCCGGGCGAATCCGCCGGCCCGATGAGGGCCAGCGCCCGGACGCCGCCCCACCACGGTTCGAACAGGTGCTGGTCGGAGTCGAACGGCTCGGGCAGGAGCCGCGGCTGCATCGGCCGGAGATCCGGCAGGTCCGGGAGGCGGTCGATCTCGAGCCGCAGCGAGAGCTGGTCGGACATCGTGGTTCGATGGTAGCCCGCTAGACTGCGTGCGTCCGCCGCGACGAGACCACAAGGAGGGTCCGTGCCCCGCCCGCCGCGCCCCGACGACCTCTACCGACTGCGCATCCCCACCGACCCGCGCCTCTCGCCGGACGGCCGATTCGTAGTGGTCACGCTCCAGACCGTGGCGCCCACCTACGACGGCTACCGCACCGCCCTCTGGCTCGTCCCGACGACCGACGGCGATGGCGAGCCCCGTCGACTCACGATCGGCGCCCGCCACGACGGCCACGCACGGTTCTCACCCGACGGCCGGACGCTCGCGTTCCTGTCGGACCGGCGGGCGCTCGTCGAGGAGGAGCCGGACCGGCCGAAGGAATCGAAGGAACGCGAGGACATCAGCCAGATCCACCTGCTGCCGCTCGACGGCGGCGAGGCGCGCCGGCTGACCGACCTGCCCCGCGGCGTGACCGGCTTCGAGTGGTCGCCCGACGGCACCAGGCTGGTCGTCACGACGACCTCGCATGGCGCGACCCGCGACGACGATCGTCGCCGGCGCGGACTGAGCGCGAAGCGGGAGCCCGGCACGCCGCCGCCGTCCGACTACCGGTTCATCGACCGGCTCAGGTACATGCTCAACGACGCGGGCTTCACCTACGACCACGTCGAGCACCTCTGGCTGGTCGACGCCACCACCGGAGCGGCGACACGCCTGACCGACGGGCCGGTCTCCGACCATGAGCCGGCCTGGTCGCCCGACGGCAAGCGGATCGCCTTCTCTTCGAACCGGCGCCGCGACCACGACATCCGCTGGCGCCCGGACCTGTACGTCGTCGACGTCGCGACGCGCGTGGTCTCGCCGGTCACGGCCGGGCCGAATTCGGTATTCGGCGTGCCGACGTGGCTGCCCGACGGCCGGACGATCGCCGCGCTCGGCAACCGAATCGAGCGGACGGCGGGCATCCGCAGCGACATCTGGCTGTTCGCCGCCGATGGCTCCGATGCGAACCCAAGGGGCGGCCGGAACCTCTCCGCCCGTCACGACCGGATGCCCGCCTCGGACATGACGAGCGACGTCACGCCCAATGAGGCCGACCGACTCGTCCCGACTGCGGATGGCCGGGCGATCTTGTTCAGCGCTCCGATCGACGGCTCCTATGAGCTGTGGCGGATCGGCGTCGCCAACGGCCGCCTCCAGCGCCTGACCGACGGTCGCCACTACATCTCGGGCTGGGACGCAGTCGCGGGTCCGCGCGACGTCAGCCGGATCGCCTACCTGCGCTCGACCCCGACCAAGCCCGCGGACGTGTGGCTGATCGACGGCTCGAAGAAGCCGCGGCGCCTGTCGTCGTTCAACGCGGACGTCCTGGCCGAGCTGGAGCTGCGCAAGCCGCTCGAGCGCCACGTCACGGTCGATGGTCGGGACATCCAGGGCTGGTTCATCCCGGCCGGCAAGGGTCGGCAGCCGCTCGTCACCGAGATCCACGGCGGCCCGCACACGCTCTACGGCTGGTCGCCGGTCTGGGAGTTCCAGGTCCTCGCCGCGAACGGGATCGGGGTGTTCTACTCGAACCCGCGCGGCTCCACCGGCTATGGCGAAGCGTTCAACGATGCCAACCACCGGGACTGGGGTCCCGGGCCGACGCGCGACGTGCTGGCTGGCATCGACTCGCTCGTCAAGGACGGCCTCGCCGACCCGGAGCGCCTCGGGGTGACGGGCGGCTCGTACGGCGGCTACCTGACCACCTGGATCGTCGGGCACGACCAGCGCTTCAAGGCGGCGATGACGTGCCGGTCGGTCGCCGACATGGGCCAGCTCTTCCTGACGGGCGACATCAGCGGCGGTGACTGGGCGAAGCTCGAATTCGGCGTGACGCCCTGGGACGACCCCGACTACTACCACGAGATCTCGCCGCTCTCCTACGCCCGGGATATCCGGACGCCACTGCTCATCCAGCACAGCGAGCGCGACCTGCGCACGACCGTCGGCCAGGCCGAGGCGTTGTTCACGGTGCTGCGCTCACTGCACCGGCCGGTCCGCCTCTTGCGCGTGCCGGAGGACAGCCACGAGCTCACGCGTTCCGGCACGCCGTTCCGCCGGATCGAGAACCTCGAGATCGTGCTGGGCTGGTTCCGGCACTACCTGGTCGAGGGCAAGGCCGGCCTGCCGCCACTCCCCAAGGTCCGAGGCGGCCGCTAGGGCTGGTCGTCGTCGACAGCGTCGGGCGCGGGTTCGAACCGGCGACTCGTGACGAACGTGCCGACCAGCATCACGACGCCCAGCAGCGCCAGCACGAACGCCGTCGCGTCGCCGCGCGGTGGCTCGGGCGCCGATTCCGTGTCCGTCGGGGCCGGCGTGACCGCCGCGCCACCGCCCCCAGCGGCCGCGACGACGATCGAGCCGACCATCGACGGATGGATCGTGCAGTGATAGGGGAACGTGCCGGCCGTGTCGAAGGTGACCGAGGCTGACGCGCCGTCGGCGATGTTGCCCGTGTCGAACGAGCCGCCATCGGCGGTCGCCGTGTGGGTCACACCGCTCGTGTTGTTCCAGGTGACCGAATCGCCGACGTTGACGTTGGTCGTCGGCGGGTAGGCGAAGTCCGCGATCGGGATCGTGGCATCCGCGGCGAGGACCACCGGCGCGGCCACGAGGGCCAGCATCGCCGTCGCCAACGTGAGCCCCACCGACCGCCGCATCGAACCGCGCATGGCCGACCCTCCGCTCCGTCCCGACCTCCGAGCGCCAGCAGGCGCTCCCACCGGCCCATACGCCGCGACATGGGTGTGCGGTTCTGCGCCGGGGCCGGTGTATCCTCTCGCTCCCATGACGACGATGCGACGTCCCGACAGCCCGGCCCGTGAGCGTGCGAACGAGCTCATCGCGGCCTGGGACGGGCGCCCGGGTCCGCTCGGCAGCCTGCTCGGGCGGGTGACGCCGGTCGACCAGGTCGGCGTGGAGGGTCGGGTCGACGCGCTCAAGCGCCGGTCGATCAAGAAGGCCTCCAAGATGTGGGCCCTGGACCTCGCGATCCGGATGATGGACCTGACGACCCTCGAGGGGAAGGACACGCTCGGCAAGGTCCACGCGATGTGCGTCAAGGCGATGCGGCCGCAGCCGGGCGACCCGACGATCCCCTCCGTTGCGGCAGTCTGCGTCTACCCCGCGCTCGTCGCCGAGGCGAAGGAGGCGCTGAAGGGCTCGACGGTCAAGGTCGCCTCGGTCGCCACCGGCTTCCCGTCCGGCCAGACGTTCCGCGACATCAAGATCGCCGAGACGCGGGCCGCCGTCGCGGCGGGCGCCGACGAGGTCGACATGGTCATCGACCGGGGCGCCTTCCTGTCGGGCGACTTCCTGACCGTGTTCGAGGAGATCGTCGAGGTCAAGGAAGCCGCCGGCGAGGCGCATCTCAAGGTCATCCTCGAGACCGGCGAGCTCGAGACCTACGACAACGTGCGACGGGCGAGCGTCCTCGCGATGGCCGCCGGCGCCGACTTCATCAAGACCTCCACCGGCAAGATCCAGCCGGCCGCGACGCTGCCGGTCACGCTCGTCATGCTGGAGGCGATCCGCGACTTCGAGCGCTCGACGGGCCGCCAGGTCGGCATGAAGCCGGCGGGTGGGATCCGGACGGCCAAGGAGGCGATCCAGTACCTCGTGGTCCTGTACGAGACGATGGGGCCGCGCTGGATGTCGCCGGACTGGTTCCGGTTCGGGGCCTCGTCGCTGCTCAACGACGTGCTGATGCAGATCGAGTTCCAGCGCACGGGCCGCTACCAGGATCCCGACCACTTCACGCTCGACTGAATCCGAGCCTGAGCAGAGCGACGACCCCGGGGATTCGAGCCCGCGGGGTCGTCGAATGCAGCCAAAGATCGTCAGGGCGCCCCGAACGAGGGTGCCGGCGGCAGCGGGGCGGCCACCGGTTGCCAGGAACCGGACGTCGCGTCCTGGAGCGTCACGACCGGCTCGCTGCCGTCGAGCGTGATCATCGAGAGGTGGAACGCGTGGCTCGGATCGGCCATGTCGATCAGCAGCACCGCGAGCCGGGTTCCGTCCGGCGACCACGACACCTGGAGGTCACAACCGTCTCCGATCGGTTCGAGTCGGCGCATGTCCGTGCCGTCCGAATCGATGATCCAGGTACGCACGGTGCACGGTCGGTCGTCGAGTCGCTCAGCGGGATCCACGCCTTGGTAGTACGCGAGCTGCTGCCCGTTCGGCGACCAGGCCGGCGCCCAGATCGGCTCGGCGCCTCCGCGCGGCTCAGCGACGACGCGCTGATCCGAGCCGTCGGCCTGCATGACGTAGATACCGCCCGTTTCGTTCGCCGAGACGAGTTGTCTCCCGTCGGGCGACCATTGTGGTCCGACTGCGGTCTCCTGTAGCAGGCCTGCCGGACCTGGACCGATCCGACGAGCCTGGAGCCCGCCGGAACGGGCGCCATCTGATCCCACGTCGGCCACGTACGTGCCGATGCTGCCGCCGGCCTCGCTCCCGAGGAAGGCGATCCGCTTCCCGTCCGAGGACCAGTGGGGCGTGGTGCTATTGGTCCCTGCGGCGATGAGCCGCGTCGCCGGCGATGAGCCATCGGTGGCCACGATGAAGAGGTCGACCTGGCTGTCGCAGAACGGATTAGTCGGGAAGATGAGGCTCTTCCCGTCCGGCGACCACGCGAGATTGCCCCGGACGCAATCCTCCTGCGACGCCCGGGTCGTGGCCAGCGTGGTCGGGTGGCCGCCACCCGCGTCGATGGCGACGATCGAATCGGTCCCGTTCTCCCAGGAGCGGTAGGCGATGCTCGTGCCGTCCGGCGAGAACGCGGGGTGCGACTTGATGCCCGGCCCACTCGTCAGCTGACGCAGGTCCGTGCCGTCCGCCCGGACGGTCAGGATGTCCTTGGTCGTCGACTGTCCGGAGATCGAGCCGAAGGTGAAGACGGCCGCGCCGCCCTGGGGGATCGTGCTTGACGTGAAGAGTCGAGCGCCCACGACCGCGACCGCGGCGACGGCCACGACGAGCAGGGCGATGAGCAGGACCCAGGCGAGCCGCATCGGCGGCGCCGTGGTCGGTTGGAGGACCTTGTCAGCCATGGGAATCCACCTTTCGAGGCTGGCCCAGGCCGGTCGCTGTCGTGTGTGCCGGGTCCGCTCGAGCACCTGACCCAGGTAGCGCGGAGCGGGCGGCGTGTACGGATCGTCGAGCCACGCCGAGAGCATCCGGTCGAGGTCGTCGCGCTGTGTCATCAGGAACGACCCTCCGTCAGCCCAGGCGTGGGATCGCGCATCCGAATCGAGCGCCGCGCGCAGCGCCTGGGTGGCCCGATGGAGGCGCGACTTCGCGGTCCCCAGCGGGATCCCCATGGCTGCGGCAGCGTCCGGAAGCGGCAGGCCAAGGTAGTAGTGCAGGACGATCACGGTGCGATGCTCCGGCTCGAGGTGGCGAACGCCACGCTCGATCAGGTCCCGGTCCGCCGAGGCCGACTGGGAGTCCGACACCGAGAGGGGATGGATCTCGGGAAGCTCGACTTCGATGCTTCGGCGCTTGACCGACCGGAGCTCATCGCGGCAGGCGTTGAGGAAGAGCCGGTGGAGCCAGGCGTCGAAGCGGTCGACGTCGCGCAAGGTGGGCAGGTCCCGCCAGCACCGGACGAGCGTCTCCTGGACGGCGTCCTGGGCGCGGTAGGGATCCTTGAGGATGAGTCGAGCCGCTGCGTCCAGCCGACCGATCGTGGCGCCTGCCAGCACGGCGAAGGCGTCATGATCGCCCTTCCGCGCTCGCTCCACGAGGTCTCGCTCCACGTCGTCCTCGGTCTCCGCGCGGCCGGTCTGGTCGCGTCTAGAGTCTATTGGCGGGTTCGATGGACGAATGTTCCTTCTTCGGGCCGACGGCACTTGCCCGGTCCGGATCCGCGGGCTGCAATGGCCCAGTGATCCACCGCAAGGGGAGGCATCCCATGCGCCAGCGACGAGTCGGCCGACTCGACTTCGGAGGGTTCGTGTTCGGCGGCATCCTGCTGTTCGTCGGCCTGTACTACATGCTCCGGAACACGCTCGGCTTCGACATCGGCGAGCTCGACTGGGACCCGATCTGGCCGATCCTCGTCATCCTGCTCGGCGTGTCGGTCGTCATCGGCGCGTACACGCGCCGCCACGGTGACGATTCGCCGAGTGACGGCCTGCTTCGCGGACTCTCACATTAACGTGAACGTGAAGGTTGTGGTACGATACGGGTCGAATGTCCACCCGTGCGCCCACGCCTGCCGTTGAACCCCGACTCCTCCGGATCCAGGAGGTCGCGGCCGAGGTCGGCCTGACGACCCGTTCGATCCGCTACTACGAGGAGATCGGGTTGCTCGAGCCGGCTGCCCGTTCCGACGGCGACTACCGCCTGTTCGACGCGTCGGATCTCGAGCGCCTGCGGTTCATCAAGAGCCTGCGCGACGACGCGGGGTTCTCGCTCGCCCAGGTCGGCCAGATGCTCGAGGACGAGGCCGCCCGGGCGCGCAACCGCGAGCGGCTGGCGCACACGACCGACCCGGCCGAGCGGAAGCTCTACTTGGATGAGGCGCTCGCCCGGGTCGAGCGCCAGATCGCGCTGCTCGACGCCAAGGCCGACCGGATCGCCTCGATGATCGACGACGCCCGCGCCCGCGAGCGACGCATCCGCGCGGGCTTGGCCGAGCTTGAGCGTGGTGCCACCCCAGTCCCGAAGCGGGGCCGCCGATGATGGGCGCCCGCGGGGTCTCCGCGTTCCGCCATCGCAACTACCGGCTGTTCTTCGGCGGCCAGGCTATCTCGCTCGTCGGCACCTGGATGCAGCAGGTCGCGCAGGCGTGGCTGGTCCTCCAGCTGACCCACGACCCGCTCTGGCTCGGGGTGGTGGCCGCCGCCCAGTTCGTCCCGGTCATGGTGTTCGGGCTGTTCGCGGGCGTGCTCGCGGACACCCTCCCGAAGCGCCCGACGCTGATCGCGGTCCAGGTCGTGATGATGAGCCTGGCCACGATCCTCGCGATCCTGACCTACACGGGCCTCGTGACGGTCCCGATCATCATCCTGCTGGCTCTGCTCCTCGGCTGCGCGAACGCCGTCGACATGCCGGTCCGCCAGTCGTTCGCCGTCGAGATGGTCGGGCGCGACGACATCGGCAACGCGGTCGCGCTCAACTCGGCGATGTTCAACGGCGCGCGGATCATCGGCCCGGCCGTCGCCGGGATCACGATCGGGCTCGTCGGCGTGGCGGCGGCGTTCGCGCTCAACGCGCTGAGCTTCGTGGCGGTCATCATCGGCCTGCTCGCCATGCGCGACTCGGAGCTGCGTAGCCCGACGCCGATCGATCGGCCGCGCTCCGTCGGCGCCGTCGTCGAGCACCTGCGCGAGGGCTTCGATTACGTCCGGAACACCCCGCTCGTCCTGCTCGCGGTCCTGGTCGTTGGTCTCGTGAGCACCTTCGGCATGAACTTCGGCGTCGTCATCCCGACGCTCACCCAGGAGACGCTGCAGAGCGATGCCGCCGGCTACGGCTTCCTGATGGCGTCGTCGGGCGTCGGCTCGCTGCTCGCGGCGCTCTGGCTGGCGTTCGGCAAGAGCCCGCGGCCGTCGCGGATGGCCCTCGGCGCGGTGATGTTGGGGATCGGCGAGGTCGTGCTCGCGTACTCGCACGTCTTCGCGTTCTCGATGCTCCTCATGGTCGGGGTCGGCTTCGGGGCGATCGCGATGGCGGCCACGGCCAACACGACCCTCCAGCTTGCGTCGCCCGACCAGTTGCGCGGCCGCGTGATGAGCTTCTACACGACGATCTTCGCGGGCTCGACCCCGATCGGCGGCCTGCTGATGGGCGCCATCGCCTCGGGCCTTGGCATCGCCATCGCGATGGTCGTCGGCGGGGTCCTGTCGCTGGCGGTCGGTGTCGCGGCGTTCGCCTGGATCCGCCGGCGCGGCCTCGATCGGCCCGTCCGGCCGTGGCTGCCCGCCAAGGCGACCGCCCCGGCCATGACCGGGTCCTTGCCCGAGGGCGCGCGCCCGCGCTGACGACCTAGGCGTCCGGTGCGCCGAGCACCAGCGCGGCGTTGAGGCCGCCGAACCCGAACGAGGTCGAGAGGACCCGCCGGTACGTGCCGTCGCGTCCTGTCCGGAGCAGGCCCGGCAGGAGCGCCGCCGAGTCCGGGTCGGGTTCCTCGAGGTTGACCGACGCGGGCGCCCAGCCATCGCGGATGGCGAGCGCGCAGATCGCCGCCTCGATGGCGCCCGACGCTCCCAGCGGATGGCCGTACAGGGCCTTCGTGCCACTCACCGGGACGGTCGCCGCTCGCTCGCCGAGGGCCGTCGCGATGGCCCGCGCCTCGGCCACGTCGCCGATCGGCGTCGACGACGCGTGGGCGTTGACGTAGTCGATCTCGCCCGGGTCGACGCCGGCGTCCTCGAGCGCGATGGTCGCCGCGCGAGCGGCCTCGCGGCCGTCGGCCCGCGGCTGGACCATGTGATAGGCATCGGACGTGGCGCCGTAGCCGAGCAGCTCCGCGTATGGCGTGGCACCGCGGGCGCGGGCCGCCTCCGCGTCCTCCAGCACGAGCAATGCGGCGCCCTCGCCCATGACGAACCCGTCGCGGCCGACGTCGAACGGTCGGGCCGCCGTGCCGGGCGTGTCGTTGTGCCCGGCCGACAGCGCCCGGATGATGTCGAACGCCCCGAAGGCGAGCGGACTGAGCGGGATCTCGCAACCGCCGGCGATGGCCGCATCGACCCGGCCCTCGCGCAGGTCGCCAAGCGCCTCGCCGAGCGCGACCGAACCCGACGCGCACGAGTTGGCCGTCGAGAGGATGGGGCCGCGCACGTCCAGCGCGATGCCGAGGTTGGCCGGCGCCGCCCCGCCGAACACGGCGAGCGCGAGGTTCGGGGCGACCTGGCGGATTCCCTTGGCGAGGTAGCGCTCGTGCTGCTCCTCCGCGTAGGCGATGCCACCGAGCGCCGAGCCGAGGTAGATCCCGATGCGTTCCGGAGCGGCCGCGCCCCGCTCGCCCGGCACGAGCCCGGCGTCCTCGAGCGCGAGCTGTCCCGCGACCAACCCGAACTGGCTGAACCGGTCGAGCTGGCGGGCTGTCTTGGCCGGCATCCAGGCGAGCGGGTCGAAGTCGTCGACCTGCGCGGCCACCTGCGAGCGGAACGGGCTGGCATCGAAACGGTCGATCCGCTTCACCGGGGAGTGCCCGGCTCGCAGCCCCGCCCGGAAGGCCTCGAGCCCGGTGCCGATCGGCGTGATGACGCCGATGCCCGTGATCCAGACGCGTCGTCGAGCGGTCATGTCGATGGGTTCGTCGCGGGGGCCGGGCCGGACTGTTCGTCGGCGGCCAGCGCCTCGGCCAGCGCCTTGAACGTGGCCAGCGTGCGGCCCGCGATCGGTCGCGTGAACCAGCGGTCGACGATGGCGGCCAGGAGCGGCAGGCGCGGCCGGAAGTCGTGGTCGATGTCGACGCGGCAGCCGTCCGTCGTCGGTTCGATGCGCCAGGTGACGTCCATCCCGCGCGTCGCCCCGGCGACGTGCACGAAGCGCAGGCGGCGCGTGGCCGGTTCCGACCACGTCCGCGAACGCCACGTCACCGGCAGGCCGAGCCCGATGACCCGAATGAACGGCCGGCGCGCGATGAAGTCGGCGACGAGCGAGCCGTCCGGCAGCCGCTCGCGGGCTCGCGAGCGAGCGTAGTGGGGGAGGAGCCGCTCCCAGCGCTCGACGTCACGGGCGAGCCGGAACACGAGGTCCGCCGGAGCGGCGACGTCGACACCGATCGTGCTGTGCACGGCTCAGGTGTCCCGTTCACGGCGCGAGCAGCGCCGCGAGGAAGCGCGGATCCAGCGCACGTCCGGCCGGGACCAGGTCGCCCATCACGAGGCCCATCGTCGCACGGACCGCCGGCCGCGAGGCGACGCGCCGGGCTGCGTACTCGAAAAGGGCCGGACGGGCGAGGAAGGCCTGGACCAGCCACGAGACGCCGTCCTTGGCGAGGAAGCGGCGGGTCATCGCCCGCTCGTAGGCGTCGAAGGCGCCCGAGCGGCCGCGGGCACTCGCCCGGATCGCCGCGGCCGCGAGTTCGGCCGAGACCAGCGCGCGATGCAGCCCCTCCCCGGTGAACGGATCCAGGAACCCGGCCGCATCGCCGACCAGCAGCCAGCCCGGACCGGCCCGACGACGCACGCGATGGCCGACCGGCCAGGCACCCGCCACGGCGTCGAGCGGCGGGCCGTCGCGCCAGGCCGCGGGATCGTCAGCGGCCGGCGGGATGCCGGCGACCAGCCGGTCCGCGACGACGTGCGCCCCGTCGCGGGCGACCTCGGCCTGCCACGAGGACCCCAGCACGATCCCGATGTTCACCCGGTCGCCGGGCACCGGCGCGATGCCGATGTAGCCGTCGCGGAGGATCCGCATCCGGGCATCGCGCGCCGCCGATCTGCCCGGATCGGCCAGGTGGTAGGTCAGCCCCAGCCGCGGCGCGAGCCGGGCCGCCCGCTCGACGCCGGCCGCCCGCCCGACGACGGATCGAAGCCCGTCCGCGCCGACGACCACGTTCGCCTCGATCGTGGCGGTCCCATCGGGACCGCGGAGGTCGAGCCGCCCGCGCTCGGCATCGACGCCGACGACCGTCCAGCCGGTCCGGACCTGCGCGCCCGCCGCACGGGCCAGATCGAGCAGGGCGGGATCGAGCCGTGACCGATCGAACCCGACGGCCGGCTCGCCACCGGTCTCGGCGCCGTAGGTCAGGCGGAACGTCGTCCCGCGTCGGGGTTTCGACGCGCATCGCCGGGATCGGCCGGGCGACCGCCTCCAGCGTCTCCCGATCGAGCCCGACGTCGCGCAGGGCCGACACCGCCGCCGGCGACGCGAACACGCCCCCGGCGCGCCAGTGCCACGCCGGCGATCGCTCCAGGACGACCACCTCGCGGCCGGCCCGCGCCAGCCGCACGGCCAGGCTCGCGCCGGCGGGCCCGCCTCCGACGATCGCGACCTCGACACGCTCAGTCGCTGCCATCCATGCCCCCGGCCCCTGGCAGATCGGGCTCGGTCGGGCGGACCGCGGCGATGGCATACCGGTGCCGGAAGGGGCCGCGGATCGAGCGGACCGGCGCCAGGCCGGCGGCCCGAACCATCACGACGGCCTCGTCGAGCCGGTACGCCCGCCGGACCGACAGCGGGGCGTCGTATCGGGTGTACCGATTGCCCGTGAGGAGGTGCCCGATGAGCCAGGCGCCCAGCCATGCCAGTCGGCTTCGGTCGAGGTCGTTGACGACGATCCCGAGCCGGGCGACCCGACCCATCTCGGCGAGCATCGCGGCGCCTCCTCGCCGTCGAGGTGGTGCAGGACCATGGACGCGTGGACGACATCGAACGAGCGATCCGCGTAGGGCAGGGAACGCCCGTCACCGACCGTCAGCGTGAGGCCGGCCGTCGTGGCGACCGTCGGTGCGGCGCGCTCGGCCGCCGCGAGCACCTCGGGCCGACTGTCGAGTCCGACGACGTGGAGCGTCCGACCGCGCCGGGTCGCCTCGGCGAGCAGCGCGACCGGGATGTCGGCGCCACCGGTCCCGACGTCGAGCAGGGACAGCTCCGCGCGATGGGCCGCGAGCGCGTCGATCGCCGCCGATGAGATCCGAACGCCACCGAGCCAGCGGTTGATCCGCCGCAGGTCGCGCAGGTTGCCGGCGAGCGCGGTCGGGTCGTCCAGCGGGCCGTCGAGCAGTTCGACGGCATCGGTCAGGCGGTCCATCGGGTAGCCCGCAGGCTACACGACGCGACGGTCGCCGCCGAACGGGTGATGGCAGACCCACGGCCGCACCCGGTACCCTCCGCGCCATGACGACCCTGCGCCGGGGCCTCCTGCCCCTCACGATCGCCGCCTTGCTCCTCGTCCTCGGGGCGCCCACGACGGCCGCCAAGACCGCCGCGATGTTCCCGACCCAGAGCCTCGGCAACCGTGGCGCCGACGTGAAGGCCATCCAGTGGCTGCTCGGTGCTCGCGGCTACCGCGTCACGGTCGATGGGGTCTTCGGCGCCACGACGGTGGACGCGGTGAAGGCGCGCCAGACGGCGGCCGGTCTCGCCCCGAGCGGCATCGTCGACGACGCCACCTGGCGGACGCTCATCGTGCGGGTCAGCCTCGGCAGCACGGGACCGGCGGTCTCGGCCGTCCAGCGCGAACTGCGCGCCAAGCGCCACCTGGACGTGCCGGTCGACGGGGTCTTCGGGGCCACCACGCGAACCGCGGTCCGCGCGTTCCAGAAGCACCAGGGCCTGCCGGTCACTGGCATCGTCAACGGGACGACCTGGCGCTGGCTCGTCTGGCATTACGAGCTGCCGTCGTTCAACAAGACCTCCCTGTGCGACTACAGCGTCGGCAACGGCAAGGCGAATTGGGGGACCTCGGCGGCCATCAACCAGCTCGAGGCGGCGGCACGGGTCGTCGCGGCACAGGGGCACGGCCGGGTCGCGGTCGGCGACGTCTCGAAGCAGCACGGCGGGGACATCGTCGGCCACGAGACCCATGAACAGGGCCTCGACGTCGACGTGCGACTGATGCGCAAGGCCGAAGACCAATGCCGCTGGGGCGGGAACTATCGCGCCTCCACGTACGACCGGGCGGCGACACGGGCGCTCATCGTCGCCATCCGGGCCACCGCCCCGGGGCACGTCAAGCTGATCTACTTCAACGATCCGGTGCTGATCAAGGAGGGCCTGGTGAAGCGGTTCGCCGGCCACGACGACCACCTCCACATCCGTTACTGCGAGAAGACCCACCCGCTCAAGCGGTACGACTGCTGATCACCGGCCGGTCAGCGGCAGGGCCTCGATGACCTCGCTGGTGTAGAGGCCGGGCTGGCGACCCCCCTGCACGACATAGGCCGTCTCCCCGACGACCGCCGCACCCAGTCCGTGGCGAGCGACGCCGAGGTCGGGCAGGGCCTGGACGGTCCCCTCGGGATCGATGCACTCGACTTGCGCGTTCGTGCCACCCGGCGACTCGCCGCCCGCGAGGCACCCGCCGAGGGCCGGCCACCAGAATGCGCCGACGCCGCCACGCGGGGTCGGCAGGTCGCCGATGAAGCGCACCGATCCGCCGTCCACGACATCGACGGTGGCGAGATTGCCGGTGAGCCCGCCGACGCGTCCGCCGAGGACGAAGGTCCGGCCCTGGCCGTCCGAGGTCGCCGCGAGGTGCTCTCGCGGTTTGGACAGCCGGCCAAGGACCTTCCAGCCGTCGGGCTCGAGGGCGAACACCTCGACCGCGACGCTGTCGGGCTCGACGCCGCCCGCGAAGACGATCCGGCTGCCGTCGAAGGCGGCGGCGCCGGCGGCGCGTGGCTCCGGCAGCGGCCGGTCGTCGACCCACCGGTCGGCGCCGGGATCGAGCCGGCGCACCGCGGCCGTCGGAACGGAGAGGCCGTCGCCCGTGTACCCGCCGATCAGCCACAGGCGCTCGCCGTCGGCGACCAGCGCCGCATGGTGGACCGGCTCGGGCAGCGTCGGCCCCCGGCTCCAGGCATCGGTCGCTGGGTCGTACACGTTGACGGTGTCGGTCGCGGACCCGTCCTCTCGGAAGCCGCCGGCGGCCCAGATCCGGTTGCCGAGCGCGGCGACGGCGACCTCGGTCAGCGCGTCCGGCGCCGGGGCCCGCTCGGTCCAGGCGAGCGCGAGCGTCGGCCCCGGCGTGACCTCGGCCGGCGATCCGGTCGGCGTCGCGGACACGCCGACTTGAGACGACGACGGGTTCGGGTCGGCGGGACGCGCGGTCGGCGTGGTCGTCGTCAGGGCTGGCCCGCCGCAGGCGTTGGCCGCGAGGACCAGGACGAGCGCGATCCAGGATGCTGGGGCAAGGCGCCGATCCGACACGGGCGTCGCCGGAACGCGAGCGAGCTCAGTCGACCGTGTCGGGCGGCCGCGACGTGATCCCGTACCCGCCGAAGAGCGCCAACCCGTCAACGATGAGGCGCGGCCCGTCCGCGTGACGGCCGCGCGCGTCCCGGCCGTCGCCCACGCCGCCCATGATGCCGATGACCCGCAGGTCGACCTGCCAGTCATCTGGGACGACGAGCTGGCCGCCGCCGAAGATCGCCCGGATCGTCAGGTGGGCGCCGGCCGGATCGAGGGTCGCACCGCGCAGGTCGACGTTGCTGCCGCCGAACCACGTCAGGATCGATCCGCCGCGAAACGCCGTCGCGCGACTGTTGAGGTCCACCGAGTCGAAGATCGCCGCAAGCTCGATGTCGTTCGAGTCGGCGTCACCCACCGACACGATCGAGCGCTTCGCGACCGCCGCCGCGCCGGCCGAGACACCGATCAGCGTGACGAAGGCGACCAGGATGCTGCGGATGATGCGGCCGATCATGATGTCCTCCTGCCGGTGACCGAGCGCGGGAGCGCCGCCGGGCCGCCGGGTGTTCCGGCGCTATGATGCCTCCCGATGGCCACTGACACGCGACTCCCTATCGCGACCGGCACCTCGAGCGCGCCATCCAGCTGGGGGCTGGGCGACGGACAGGCGATCCCCTGGGAGTACGCGCCCGCCCCCGAGGCGCGCGACATCGTCACGCTCAAGGAGCGCTACGGCCTGTTCATCGGCGGGCGTGAGGTGCCCTCGAGCGACGGCACGACGTTCGTGACCGTCGATCCCGCGACGGAGGAGCCGCTCGCGGAGGTGGCCCGCGCGACCGCGGCCGACATCGACAAGGCGGTCCGCACCGCGCGGCGCGCCCAGCGTCGATCGTGGGGTTCGCTGCCGGGCCGGGAGCGGGCCAAGTACCTGTTCCGGATCGCGCGCATCCTCCAGGAGCGGAGCCGCGAGTTCGCGGTCCTCGAATTGATGGATTCCGGCAAGCCGATCAAGGAGAGCCGGGACGTCGACGTGCCGCTCGCGGCGGCCCACTTCTGGTACTACGCGGGCTGGGCCGACAAGCTCGACTACGCGTTCCCGGGTCGCGTCGCGAGACCGCTCGGCGTGGCCGGCCAGATCATCCCCTGGAACTTCCCGTTGCTGATGCTGGCCTGGAAGATCGCGCCGGCGCTTGCAGCCGGCAACGCGGTCGTGCTGAAGCCCGCCTCGACGACCCCACTTTCGGCGCTGCTCTTCGCCGAGGTCTGCCGGCAGGCCGACCTGCCGCCCGGCGTCGTGAACATCGTCCCGGGGCCGGGTGCGGTCGGCATGTCGCTCGTCACACACCCGGGTGTCGACAAGGTGGCGTTCACCGGCTCGACAGAGATCGGCCGCCAGATCTTCCGCGGCGTGGCCGGGACCGACAAGGCGTTGACCCTCGAGCTCGGCGGCAAGGCGGCCAACATCGTCTTCGACGACGCGCCGCTCGACCAGGCCATCGAGGGCATCGTCAACGGCATCTACTTCAACCAGGGCGAGGTCTGCTGCGCCGGTTCGCGCCTGCTCGTGCAGGAGTCGATCGCCGAGACGGTCGTGGACAAGCTCAAGGACCGCCTCGCGACCATCCGCGTCGGCGACCCGCTCGACAAGAACACCGACGTCGGCGCCATCAACTCCAAGGACCAGCTCGAGCGCATCACCGAGCTCGTGGCGTCGGGCGTGGCCGAAGGTGCCGAGCTGTACCAGCCCGCCTGCGACCTCCCCGAGCGCGGCTACTTCTTCCGCCCGACGCTCTTCACGAACGTCGCCCAGAGCCATCGCATCGCGCGCGAGGAGATCTTCGGGCCCGTCCTGTCCGTGCTGACGTTCCGGACGCCCGAGGAGGCGGTCGAGAAGGCCAACAACACCGCCTACGGCCTGTCCGCCGGCGTCTGGACCGACAAGGGCAGCCGCATCCTCAAGATGGTGTCAGAGCTCAAGGCGGGCGTCGTGTGGGCCAACACGTTCAACCGCTTCGATCCGACGTCGCCGTTCGGCGGATACAAGGAGTCCGGCTTCGGTCGCGAGGGCGGCATGCACGGCCTGCACGCCTACGTCCGGCTCGAGGACCGCTGACCATGGCCACCCGCACGCCCCGACCCGCGCGCCCCACCCGAACGCGGGCCGTCGCGCCGACGCCGACCCCGGCCGCGCGGATCGAGGTCCGCAAGACCTACAAGCTGTACATCGGCGGGGCGTTCCCGCGGAGCGAGAGCGGCCGCTCGTACCTGGTCAAGGCCGCGGACGGCTCGCCGCTGGCCAACGCCTGCCGCGCCTCCCGCAAGGACCTGCGCGACGCGGTCCGGGCCGCGCGCAAGGCGTTCCCCGGCTGGGCCGGCAAGACCGCGATGAACCGCGGGCAGGTGCTGTACCGCGTGGCGGAGCTCATGGAGGGCCGGCGCGACCAGTTCATCGCCGAGGTCGCGGCCGCGGAGGGGATCCGCGACGCTCGTGCCCGCGAAGCCGTGGACCGGGCCATCGACCGCTGGGTCTGGTACGCGGGCTGGGCCGACAAGATCGCCCAGGTGCTCGGTTCGTCGAACCCGGTCGCGGCGCCCTACTTCAACTTCACGATCCCCGAGGCGACCGGGGTGGTCGGCGTGGTCGCACCGGAGACGTCCTCGCTGCTCGGGCTGGTGAGCCGGCTCGCCCCGCCGCTCGTCGCCGGCAACGTCGTGGTGCTGCTGACCTCGGAGACCCGGCCGCTGCCGGCGGTCACGCTGACCGAGGTGCTCGCGACCTCGGACGTGCCCGGTGGCGTGGTCAACGTCCTCACCGGGCTCAAGAAGGAGCTCGTGCCGGTCCTCGCCGGCCATGGCGACGTCGACGCCCTCGACACATGGGGCGTGCCCGATTCGATGCGCACGGAGACCGAGTTGCTCATCGCCGACGACATCAAGCGCCTCGCCCGTCGGCCGACGACGGTCGCCGAGGCCCGGTTCGACTGGCTCGACGACCGGGCGGCCGAGCGGCCTGAGTGGATCGCCGCCTTCCTCGAGATGAAGACGGTCTGGCACCCGATCGGGGTGTAGGGGATGGCGCTCCGACCTGACCCGGAGGTCGGCTACCGCCGGCCGGGAGACCATCGGCGCGCCGATGGGCTGGTGGAGCGGCGGGTGTTCGTGCAGGCCCCGCCGCGCATCGTTTGGGCCACGCTCCACGATCCGGCCGCCGGCGCGACCATGTTCCCGGAGCTGCAGTTCGGCCCAGCCGCCCCGTCCTGGCCGGCCGCCGCCACGACCCGGCCGGCCCACACCCGGATGGGTCTGCTCCGTGAGGAGGCTCGGGTCGAGAGCCTCGAGGCGCGGCCGGACTCGCGCTTCCGGCTCCGCATCACGGGGTCCGGCTTCGACAGCGAGTGGAGCTGGCAGCTGGAGCCGGTGGCGGGCGGCACGCGGGTGATCCACGGGGCGACATTCGAGCCGTACGATCGCTGGACGGGGCTGCTGGTGCGCCTCGGTCGAGCGTCGCTGAGCAGCCGGGTCGAGGCGCACCTGCGGGTGCTCAAGGAGCGGGCCGAAGCGACCGAGCGTTCGGCCAACCCGGCCGCGTAGCACGCCCCGGCCCCTCCCAGGGCCTCGACGCGGGGGGCATGCACCGGAGCGACCCGGACAGGTAACGTCCGGGGATGGACCCCTTCGTCATCGGCCTGGTCGCGATCTCGGCCGTCCTGCATGTCGCCTGGAACGTCCGCCTCAAGACCGCCGGCGATCCGATCCGGACCGCGACGATCGGCATGCTGTCGGCGTCCGTCGGGATCGTGCCCGCGGCGGTCGTCGTCTGGGCCATCGGCGGGCGAGTCGCGCTGCCGCCCGACGGCGTCGCGCTCGGGTTGCTCTCCGGCGTCATCGAGGCCGGCTACTTCGTCCTGCTGGCGGCGGCCTACCGACGTGGCGACCTGTCGGTGGTCTACCCGATCGCCCGGGGCACCGCGCCCCTGCTCGCCGTCGCGATCGGCGTCGGGTTGCTCGGGGAACGGCTGGGGATCGCCGGATGGCTCGGGGTCGCCGCACTCCTGGCGGGATTCCTCGTGCTCCAGCGGCCGTGGCGTGTGCTTGCGGCCGCCCGGGCCGCGCCGGCCGGTCAGCGTCGCCAGGCGGTCGACACGGCCATCCTCTTCGCGCTGGCGACCGGCGTCACGATCGCGACCTATAGCGCGATCGACCGGGTCGGCACACGGATCATCGACCCGATCCCGTACGCCGCGATCCTGACTGTCACATCGGCCGTGTGCCTGGTCCTGTGGGTCACGTTCGCCGCGGGCGGCGGCATCTTCTCTGGCGGCCGGGACGAGGTGCGGCGGGCCGCCGTCGGGGGCTGGCTGACGCTCGGCGCCTACCTCCTGATCCTGACCGCGCTGAGCGTCGCGCCGCTGTCCGGCGTGGCCCCGCTGCGCGAGTCGGCGACGGTCCTCGCCGCGGCCTGGGGCTCGGTCAGGCTGGGTGAGGCGAGCGACCGAAGCGAGGCGGTCCGGCGCGTGGGTGCCTCGGTCCTGATCGTCGGCGGAGCGCTGCTGCTCGCCGTTGGGAGTTGACGGTCAGGTCGCCTCGATCGGCGGCACGCGACTGAACAACCGCCGGCGGCCGAACCGGCTGTTCACGAGGCCGACCCCGGAGATGACGAGCGCAGTCCCGATGATGATCCGACCGTCGACGGGCTCGTCGAGGACGAGATAGCCGAGGACGATCCCGACGACCGGGATCAGGTAGGCCACGAGCGTCGTCCGCGTCGCGCCCCAGGCGGCGAACAGCCGGAAGACGGCGAGATAGGCGATCCCGGAACCTAGCAGGCCGAGCCACAGGATCGAAAAGATTGCCTGCGCGTCCGGCGTGGCCGTCCACGGATGCTCGAACAGGATCGCGAACGTGCCCGCGATGATCGTCGCGAACGTCACCTGGAAGACCGCCGGGATCATCGGCGGGAGCCCGCGGACGTTGCGCCGCGAGTAGACCGCGCCGCAGGCGTAGCTGAATGCCGCGCCAAGCAGGGCCAGCTCTCCGCTGATCGACGATCCCTCCGCCGTGAGCCCGCGGCTCGTCACGATGATGACCCCGATGAACCCGACGACGAGCCCCACGACGCCGTTGACCCGCAGCGGCTCGTCGTGCAGGAAGAGGGCGGACAACACGATGGCGAAGAGCGGCACCGGGGACGTCAGGATGGCCGCCAGCGACGAGTCAACCGACTGCTCGGCCCAGGTGATGAGCAGGAACGGGATGGTGATGTTGATGATGGCCATCACGAGCAGGTGCCCGTAGATGCGCCGCTCTCGGGGCAGGGCCTGCTTCGCGATCCGGACGCACACCCACAGGAGCGCGGCCCCGACGAGGAGCCGCAGGAAGACCAGCGTGAAGGTCCCGAAGTCGTCGACGGCGAGCTTGATGAAGAGGTAGCTGGAGCCCCAGATGAAGCCCAGCCCGAGGAAGATCAGCCAGTCGACCCTGGACCCTCGCTCACTCATCGGCGGATGATACTCGGCTTTGGCCTACGCCGCTAGGCCAAGCCCGATGGGCGAGACGGTCCAAGGCGGTCTCCTGGTCGTGAGATTCGTCAGCACCCTCCAGAACCCGCGCCGGTCGCCGACCGTTGCCGCGCCCACACCCACGACCGCGTCGGAGCCGGTTCGGCGGGTCCCGAAGTGCGACAATCACGCTCGTGACCCACCCTTGGACGACCCCCGAGCTGACTGGCGTCGGGCGGATCCCGATGCACAGCGTCCCGCACCTCGACCGCCTCGATCTGGATGGGACGTGGCGCTTCCAGCTCCTCCCGCGCCCGGACGCCGAACCGCGCCGCCGATGGCGCGCGATCGAGGTCCCGGGCTGCTGGACGATGCAGGACACGTCCGACAAGCCGCACTACACAAACGTCCAGATGCCGTTCCCCGGTCGCCCGCCCGAGATCCCCGAGGCGAACCCGACGGGCCTCTACGAGCGGACGTTCAAGACCCCGAAGGCCTGGTCCGGGAAACGGGTCGTGCTCCACGTCGGGGCGGCCGAGAGCGTACTGATCGCGACCCTCAACGGCGAGGAGATCGGGGTCGGCAAGGACGCCCACCTCGCCTCCGAGTTCGACATCACCGACCGGCTCAAACCCGGGACCAACACCCTGACCCTGCGGGTCGTGAAGTGGTCCGATGCGACCTACGTCGAGGACCAGGACCAGTGGTGGCATGGCGGCCTCACGCGCTCCGTGTACCTGTACGCGACTGGCGCCGTCCACGTGGCCGACATCGCCGCGATCGGCGGCCTGGCTGACGACCTCACGACCGGGACGCTCGACCTGACGGTCGATATCGGGTTCGAAGGGGTCGCGCCGACACCCGGCTGGACCGTCGAGGCCGAGATCGACGGGCTACTCCCCATCGTCCGGGCGACGAACCAGCTGCCCGGCGCGTCGAGCTGGCCGTTCCCCGACGTCGTCGTCCGCCACATCGTGGGTGGTCCGCCGGCCGTGGCCGATGACCGGGAGGCTTGGGACGAGGAATTCCGCCGGCAGGCACCGCCGTTGCCCGGACGCGTCGAGTGGCACCTCGAGATCCCGGACGTGCCCCGCTGGACAGCCGAGACCCCGGCCCTCCATGACCTGCGCATCACGTTGCGGTCCGCGGACGGCGAGGTCGTGGAGCGCCAGGTCGTCCGCATCGGCTTCCGTCGGGTCGAGATCCGTGGGCTGGACCTGCTGTTCAACGGGCAGCGGGTCTTCATCCGGGGCGTCAACCGCCATGACTTCGACCAGCACACCGGCCGCGTCATCGCCCCCGAGTCGATGCGCGCGGACCTCGTGGCGATGAAGCAGTTCGGGTTCAACGCGGTCCGGACCTCGCACTACCCGAACGACCCGGTCTTCCTCGACCTCACCGACGAGCTGGGCCTGTATGTCATCGACGAGGCCGACATCGAGTCGCACGCGTTCCAGAGCACGCTGTGCGACGACCCGCGGTACCTGAACCAATGGGTGAGCCGGGTCTCGAGGATGGTGCTGCGCGACCGGAATCACCCGTCGATCTTCGCCTGGTCGCTCGGGAACGAGTCCGGTTTCGGGTCAAACCACGAGGCGGCCGCGGCCTGGGTCCGCCGTGTCGACCCGTCGCGACCGTTGCATTACGAGGGTGCGATCCGCTGGGACTGGACCGCGGACCAGGACGGCACCGACCTGACCTGCCCGATGTACCCGGCGATCTCGGCGATCGTCGAGCACGCCCGGTCCGGGCGCCAGCGCCATCCGCTGATCATGTGCGAATTCTCGCACGCGATGGGCAATAGCAACGGGACCCTCGCCGAGTACTGGGACGCCATCGAATCGACCCCGGGGCTCCAGGGCGGGTTCATCTGGGAGTGGTGGGACCACGGCCTCGTCCAGACGCTGCCTGACGGCACCCAGCGGTGGGCCTACGGCGGCGACTTCGGCGACAAGCCGCACGACGGCAACTTCTGCACGGACGGCCTGGTCTGGCCGGATCGCCGGCCGAAGCCGGCGCTCTGGGAGCATCGGGCGCTCGCCGCGCCGGTCGCCATCGGCGGTCGGCCCGAGGACGTCATCCACGGCCGGATCGAGGTCCACAACCGCGGCGACGTCCGGGACCTCGGCTGGCTGGTCGCGCAGTACGAGCTCGTGGTCGACGGTGACGTCGTGAGCTCTGCCGCCTTCGAGCTGCCCGCGATCTGGCCCGGCGAGCACGCCCCGATCACGCTGCCCGGATGGCCCGCCGAGGGCCTGCCGGCCGGCCGCGAGGCGTGGCTGACCGTCGGCTTCCGCACGGCCGCCGCGAGCGACTGGGCGCCGCAGGGCTTCGAGGTCTGCGAGGTCCAGATCCCGGTCTCGCTCGGTGCCGCACTGCCGCATGCGTCGCGACCCGTGCCGGCGGGCGACGACGTGCCGGTCTCGCTCGACGGCGCCGGCCGGCTCATCCACCCGTTGCTCGCGTCGCCGCCGGCCCTGGCCCTCTGGCGCGCGCCGACCGACAACGACCGGATCGGCGGGATGGGCCGCCGTTGGACGGACTGGGGCCTCGACCGTCTCGAGCGCCACCTGCTCGACATCCGCCGCGAGGGCCACACGACCATCGTGCGCGCCGAGATCCGCACCGGCGCCGGGATCGTGCTGCCCCACGAGCAGCGGTACACGGCCCTCGCGGACGGTGGCATCGGGGTCGACGAGACCGCGGTCATCCCTGAGTCGCTGACCGATCTCGCCCGGATCGGGACGGTGCTCGAGACGGTCGCCGGGCTCGAGGCGCTCGAATGGTTCGGGACGGGACCGCACGAGACGTATCCCGATCGGAAGCGCGGCGGCCTCGTCGGCCGCTGGCGCTCGACGGTGACGGACCAGTACGTGCCGTACATCCGCCCGCAGGAGAACGGCGGCCACGCCGACGTGCGCTGGCTCAGCCTGGCCGATGCCGAGGGCCGCGGCCTGCGCATCGTGCTCGACGAACCCCGCCAGGTGTCGGCGACGCACGTGCGTGCGGCCGACCTGGCCGCCGCGACCCACGACGTGGAGATCACGCCACGGCCCGAGACGATCGTCCACCTCGACGTGGCCCACCGCGGTCTGGGCACGGCCAGCTGCGGGCCGGATACCCTGCCCGCGTATCTCGTCGGATCCGGCACGTACCAGTGGTCGTGGTCGCTGCACCCGCTCCTGCCCGCCTGACCAATGGCCGTCGAATGGCTCGCTGACGAGCGGCAGTTCCACCTGCACAACGAGCGGATCAGCCTCGTCCTGCGGGTCTACGAGGACGGCGAGCTCGGCCACCTGCACCTCGGCGCGCCAGTCCCGCTCGGACGGTCGTACCGGCACCTCGGTCCGGACCCCTTCGAGGGATATCCCAATCGGGTCGGGCAGCCGATCCCGCTCGCGTACCCGACGAGCGGCACCGGCGACTTCCGCGTGCCGGCCCTCGTGGCGGCCACGGCCGACGGCGCGACCGCGCTGACCCTGCGCTACCGGGACCACCGGATCGTCGCCGGCAAGCCGTCGCTCGAGCCGCTCCCGGCCACGTACGTCGAGGATGACGCCGAGGCCGACACGCTCGAGGTCACCCTGGTCGACGAGCCGGCGGGTATCGAGGTGGACCTGCGCTTCACGATCTACGCCGATCGAGCGGTCATCGCCCGGAGCGCCACGCTCCGCAACGTCGCGAGCGCCCCGGCCGACCTGCGCTGCGCGATGAGCCTGGCCGTGGACCTGCCCGACGCCGACTGGATCATGATCGGGCTCGCCGGCGCCTGGGCCCGCGAGCGGCACGTCGTCGAGCGCGCCATCGTCCCGGGCCGCCAATCCGCCTCGAGCACGCGCGGCGCCTCGAGCGCCCAGCACAACCCGTTCATCGCGCTCCGTCGGCCGACGACGGGCGAGGCGCACGGCGAGGCGTACGGGTTCAGCCTCGTCTACTCGGGCAACTTCCTGGCCGAGGTCGAGGTCGACTCCTTCGACACGACCCGCGTGCGCTTGGGCATCGAGCCCGAGACATTCGGCTGGCGGCTGGAGCCGGGGGCCGAGTTCACGACGCCCGAGGCGGTCGTGGCCTACTCGGCCGACGGTCTCGGTGCGCTCTCGAATGCGTTCCACAGCCTGTTCCGGGAGCGCCTTGCGCGGGGCACGTGGCGCGATCGCCCGCGGCCCGTCCTGCTCAACAACTGGGAGGCGACGTACTTCGACTTCGACACCGACAAGCTCGTCCGGATCGCGGCGTCCGCCCGCGAGCTCGGCGTCGAGCTCTTCGTGCTCGACGACGGCTGGTTCGGCAAGCGCGACACCGACACGACGTCACTCGGCGACTGGGTCGTCGACCGGCGCAAGCTGCCCGACGGCCTCGACGGCGTGGCGCAGCGGATCACCGCGCTGGGCATGGACTTCGGCCTGTGGATCGAGCCCGAGATGGTCAGCGCCGAGAGCGACCTGTTCCGGGCCCATCCGGACTGGGCCATCGGCATCCCCGGTCGGCCGCGCACCGAGAGTCGCCAGCAGCTCGTGCTCGACATGGCGCGCCCCGAGGTCGTCGATCACCTGACTACCGTGCTGACCGAGGTCCTCGCCGGCGCCCCGATCGCGTACGTCAAGTGGGACATGAACCGCAACATCACCGAGCCGTGGACGCCGTCGCTGCCGCCCGACCGGCAGGGCGAGTTCTTCCACCGCTACATCCTGGGCGTCTATGAGCTCTACCGGCGCCTGACGACGCGCTTCCCCGACATCCTGTTCGAGTCGTGCGCTAGCGGCGGCGCGCGGTTCGACCCCGGCATGCTCGCCTTCGCGCCGCAGGCCTGGACGAGCGACGGCACCGACGCGATCGAGCGCCTGCGCATCCAGTGGGGCACATCGCTCGTGTACCCGCCGAGCTCGATCGCGGCTCATGTCTCGGCCGTGCCCAACCACCAGGTCGGGCGGGTCACCCCGCTGGCCACGCGGGCAGCGGTCGCGTTCTTCGGGGTCTTCGGCTACGAGCTCGATCCGACCGCCCTGACGGCGGCCGAGCGGGCTGAGATCGCCGACCAGATCGCGCTCTACGTCCGGCACCGCGACGTCCTCCAGTACGGCCGGTTCGTCCGCCTGTCGAGCCCGTTCGAGGCCGACCGCGACGAGGTCGCCTGGATGGCCGTGGGCGAGGACCGTCGCAAGGCGGTCGTCGGCTACTACCGGATCCTCGGCGAGCCCGACCCGGGGCCTGTGCGCCTGCGCCTGCGCGGCCTCGACCCGGGCACGACCTACGTGGTCACGCCGTGGCCGTCCGAAGGCGGCCCCAACCTCGTCCGAGAACCGAGCGGCCGGCAGACCGGCGCGGAACTGATGGCGGCCGGCATCGCGCTCGAGCTGGGCCGAAACGAGACGATGTTGCGAGGCGACTTCTGGACGCGCCTCTTCGTCCTCGACGCGGACGGATAGCCGCGGCCGGTGCGCCGGCTAGCCCTTGGTCGACCCCAGCGTCAGGCCTCGCACGAACTGGGCCGAGAGCACGAGATACACGGTGATCGTGGGCAGGGCGACCATGAACGCCGCAGCCGCGAGCAGGTTCGTATCCGTGAAGAAGGCGCCCTGGAGGTTGTTGAGGGCCGAGGTGATCGGCCGCTTGTCGCCGGTCTTCATCAGCATGAGCGCCCAGAAGAAGTCGTTGTAGATGAACGTGAACTCGAGGACTGCCAGGGCCGCGAGAGCCGGGCGGCAGAGCGGCAGGATGACCTTCCGATAGATCGTCCAGAGCGACGCCCCATCGACCAGGGCCGCCTCGGTCAGCTCCCGCGAGATCGTCTTCATGTAGTTGCTCATCACGAACGTGCAGAAGCCGGTCTGGAAGACGATGTGGATGAGGATGACCCCGAAGTACGAGTCGTACATCACGCCGAAGTCGCTGAGTGGCTTCGGCAGTGGCAGCAACAGGTAGATGCGATAGAGCGGGACGATGATGACCTGCGGAGGGAGGAGGTTCCCCGCCGTGAACATCATCAGCAGGAACAGGTTGAAGCGGAAGCTGAACCGCGAGAACACGAAGCCGAGCATCGACGAGACGAACAGCGTGATCGTGACCGCCGGGATCGCGATGATCAGCGTGTTCAGGAAGAACTTGGGCATCTGGGAGCGATTCCACGCCGTCACGAAGTTGTCGAAGTTCAGCGTCTTCGCGATGGAGACGTAGCCGTCGTGGGACGTGTCGGCGTACGGTCGGAGCGCGGTGTAGAGCGTCCACAGGATGGGGAAGAGCCACACCAGCGCGAGGCTGATGAGGACGACATGGAGCAGCACTCGCTGCCAGCGGATCCGTCGCCGGTGCTGGACGGCGACGGTCGCCGCGGTCGCCGTGGCGGTGGTCGTGCTCATGCCTGGTCAGCTCGCGTGGTCCGGGTCAGGAAGATCACGATCGGGACCAGCGAGACCACGAGCAGCACGACCGCGATCGCGGACCCGAATCCGAGGAGACTCGCCTCGCCGATGCTGGCGTTGGTGATGAGGACGGAGAGCAATTCGAGCCCGTTCTTGCCCTGGTTGATGATGTAGACGATGTCGAAGGCGCGCAGCGACTCGATGGTCGTCACGACGATGATGACGACGTTGATCGGCCGCATGACCGGGAAGACCACGCGGAAGAACGTCTGGCGCGCGTTCGCGCCGTCGATCGATGCCGCCTCACGCAGGGTCGGGTCCACGCTCTTCAGTCCCGCGAGATAGAGCACCATCACGTACCCGACATGTCTCCAGCTGGCCGCCACCAGGACGGCCCAGATGTTTAGCGACGGGTCACCCAGCCAGCTGATGACGTTGTCCTGGCTGGTCCGGCCGAGGACGCTGTTGATGAATCCCTGAGACGTGTACTGCAGCTGCCAGATGATGCCGACGACCGCGAGTGACAGGACGACCGGGATGAAGAACGCGCTCTGGTAGATCCGCGTGCCGCGCATCTCGCGATCCAGGAGCACTGCGAGGAAGATGCCGATCGGCGTCGCGATGAAGACGAACACGAGCAGCCACAGGATGTTGTGCCAGACCGCCGGCCAGAAGGGCTGGTACACGGTGAACAGCGTGACGTAGTTCTTGACGCCGATGAAGTTCTTGGCCTCGAGGCCGGTGTATCCCTGCCAGTTCGTGAACGACAGGCCGATCGAGAAGATCGTCGGCAACCAGATCAGCGAGATGCACAGGAAGGTCGGGATGCCGACCATCAGCCCCATCACGACCTTGTCGCGGCGGGTCAGGAGTGAATACTTGCGGCGCGGATTCGCAAGGACATCCGCCCCGCCGATCACGGGACCGGGCGGGGCGGATGCGCCAGACAACGGGGTCGTTCCTGACATGGCGTCAGGATAGTCCGACGGCTAGAGCGGCGGCAGCTGGTCCCAGAAGTCCTGGATGGACTTCTGATAGGCCACCATGTCCTGATCCGGCTTGGCGAGCCAGGTCTGGAGGAAGCGCTGCATCCCGTCCTGGGTCGCGAAGTCCGGGCGCGTGTCCCGGTCCAGGAACTGGGTGATCCGCTTGGCCTTGCTGACGATCTCGACGGCCTTCTTCTGGAGGTCGGTGTAGGTGCTCGTGTCGCTGTCGTTCGCGGTCGGCAGGACGCCGGGCTGGTACTGGAAGAAGATGCCCTGCGTCGAGCCCTTCGACCAGAATTCGAGATAGGCGTTGGCAGCGTCCCGCTCGGCCTCGAGGTTCGGCGCCTTCGCAGCCATCTGCCAAGTGTCGATCGGGGCGTCGAGCGCCGCTTCGGCGTCGAATGACGTCCCGAGGGTCGGGAACGGGAAGAAGTCGAGGTCGGCCAGGTCTGCCGGGTCGGTGAACGCGCCGGACACGAACAGCCCGAGCAGGTACATCCCCGACGTCTTCTTGATCAGGGTGTTCGCCGCGTCGGTCCAATCCAGCCCGGCGTAGTCCTTGGCGTGGAAGGGAAGGATCTCCTTCCACTTGTCGAAGACCGCGGTGACCTTCGGGTCCGTCCACTTCTCCGACCCGGCCATGAGGCCGACGTGGAAGTCGTAGCCGTTGAGCCGGAGGTTGAGGATGTCGAACGTGCCCATCGCCGGCCAGCCCTGCTTGTCGGCGAACGCGATCGGCACCAGGCCGTCGCTCTGCATCTTCGTGGACAGGGCCTTCAGGTCGTCCCATGTCGCCGGGACTGTGTAGCCCTTGTCGGTGAAGAGGCTCTTGCGATAGAAGACGGCCCAGGGGTAGTAGTCCACCGGGATGCCGTACACCTTGCCATCGTTGCCGACGACGGATTGGGCGAATCCTTCCGTGAAGTTGCCCTTGACCTTCGCCCAGACGTCGTCGATCGGTGCGGTCAACCCCTTCTCGGCGAAGAACTTCATGCGGAAGCCGGAGAACCACGTGTACGCCGTCTCCGGAGTGCCGCCGAGGTAGTTCGCGATCTGGTTCTGGAACGTGCTGTGATCGACCGTGTTCATCTTCACTTCGATGCCGGTCGCTTCTGTGAACGCCTTGTTGACGGCCGCCATCCCGTCCGGCTCCTTGACATCGGTGTGGTAACTCCCGATGGAAACGGAGCCGGTGGCGACGCTCGGGGCTGCTGCGCTCGGCGCAGCGGCGCTTGGTGCAGCGGCGCTTGGTGCCGCCGCGCTCGGTGCGGTCGAGGCAGTCGATGAGCTGCACGCCGCGATGATCGCGGGAACGGTCGCGAGGCCGGCAACGCCGGCAACGCCCTTCAGGACCGTCCTGCGGGAGACGGAACGCGTCTCGATGGGTTCGGCCATAGCTGCTCCTCCACGGGACCCTGTCCGACAAAATCCAACAGGTTCACCCGGATTGTCGGCACCCCGGGGGGCGGTGTCAAGGAGATTCGGTCACGATCTGCGAAAATCGACGTGCAGTTCCGTTGACTTTCGTGCGGAGGCGCGGCAATCTCTGTTCGAACAAGGGGAACGGTGGCGAGGTGAGCATGACGGACGGCTCCGTCGCATCGAAAGGGGGAGCGGGAATGCTCGCCCGACAGCGCCAGGCCTTCATCCTCGAGCGGGTGCGCGAGGACGGGGCCGTACGCGTCGCCGACTTGGTCCGCGAGCTCGGCGTCTCGGACATGACCGTCCGCCGCGACCTCGAGATCCTCGACGATCGTGGCCTCCTCGAGAAGGTCCATGGCGGAGCCACGTCGCTCGTCGGCCATGCCCTGTTCGAGCCGGGCTTCGCCGCGAAGTCGTCACTCCAGCAGGCCGAGAAGGACGCGATCGCCGACGCGGCCGCTGCCCTCGTGGAACCGGGCATGGCCATCGGCGTGTCCGCCGGCACCACGACGTACGCCCTGGCCCAGCGCCTCGCCGACGTGCCGGGGCTGACCGTGGTCACCAACTCCATCCGGGTCGCCGACGTCCTCCACCAGGTCGGTCGCACCGACCAGACGATCGTGCTGACGGGTGGCGTCCGCACGCCGTCCGAGGCGCTCGTGGGTCCCTTCGCGGTCGCAGCCCTGCGCACGGTCCACATGGACCTCGTGTTCGTCGGCGTGCACGGCATGGACCCGCATTCCGGGTTCACGTGCCCGAACCTCCTCGAAGCCGACACGGACCGCGCGCTCATCGAGGCCGGCCGCCGCCTGGTCGTCGTGGCCGACCACTCGAAGTGGGGCGTCATCGGTATCAGCTCCATCGCCCGACTCGACCAGGTCGACGTCCTCATCACGGACGCCGGCCTCGACCTCGACGCCCGCCGCGCGCTCGCGGCCGAAGTGCGCCAGCTGATCGTCGTCGATCCGATGGCCGCGCTGGAGGTGTCCGCCGATCGTGCCATCTGAGATGCCGGCCGGCACGTTGCCCAGCGAGCTCGCGCACGACCCCCACCGGCGCTACGACCCACTCAACGACGAGTGGGTCCTCGTGTCTGCCGGTCGGACGCTGCGGCCGTGGCTGGGTGCCGAGGAACCGGAGGTCACCCACGAGCGGCCGACGTACCTTCCGGACTGCTACCTCTGTCCGGGCAACGTGCGCGCGAATGGCGGCCGCAACCCCGCGTACCCCTCGACGTTCGTGTTCGACAACGACTTCGCGGCGCTGCGCACCGACACCTCGGAGATGGCCGTCGAGGACGGCCTGCTCCGCGCCGAGGGCGAGCGGGGCGTGTGCCGGGTGGTCTGCTTCTCGCCCCGCCACGACCTGACGCTCGGGGGCATGCCGCTCGCCGACATCCGGCGAGTGGTCGACGTCTGGGCGGAGCAGACCAGCGAGCTCGGGGCCGACTTCCGCTGGGTCCAGGTGTTCGAGAACCGCGGGGCCGCGATGGGCGCCTCCAATCCCCACCCGCACGGCCAGATCTGGGCCGGGACCGCGTTGCCCGGGGCCGCCCAGCGCGAAGGCGCGAGCCAGGCCCGCCACGCCGCGGCGACCGGGCGGCGCCTGCTGCTCGACTATGTCGGCCAGGAATCCGGCGGACCGCGGACCGTCGTCGAGAGCGACGATTGGCAGATCGTCGTGCCCTTCTGGGCGGCGTGGCCGTTCGAGACGCTCGCGATCCCGAAACGGCCGGCCGCCCGCCTGCCGGACCTCGACGACGCGGCACGGGATGGGTTGGCGGCCGCGCTCGTCGAGCTGCTCGGACGCTACGACGGCCTGTTCCGCCGGCCGTTCCCGTATTCGATGGGCTGGCACCAGGCCCCGTTCGGGGGATCCGACGACATCGAGGGCTGGCAGGTCCACGCCCATTTCTACCCGCCGCTCCTGCGCGCGAGCGTCCGCAAGTTCATGGTCGGCTACGAGTTGCTGGCCGAGACACAGCGCGACCTGACCCCCGAAGACGCCGCCGAACGCCTGCGCGCCGTCGTCCCGACGCGGACGCCGGCTGAACCCTCGCCGTCCTCCTCGGCCGGGCCGCCCGTGACCCCCGCACGGGCGGCCCCGGCCTGACTGCGTCCCGCGCTCGGAGTCGGCCGGGTCCGAACCTGATGCCGGATCGTCCCGGGCCCGATCCGGGGCCCGCTTGCGTGAGATGCAACCAACGTCGCCCGAAGGCGAGGCGATGCCCGATTCGCGTGCGTCCGTTGCGTCGTGAGCAATGTCCGGGCATGTCGACAGGTGGCACTGCCCGAATCGTGCGCCGGGTGCAACGAACGAGCTCGCTCCGGACCCGCCGGCGACGGGACGTGCACCTGATGCAAGGCCTCGTCGGATCCTTGCGTCTGGTGCATCGATGGGCTGTCAGGACTCGTCGGGCCGCAGCCGGACCTGGGCACGAACCGGCCCCGTTCCGGGCCCGCTAGCATGGCGCCACACGTGACGGAGGCAGCATGCGGCTCTGGGGCGGGCGATTCAGCGAGGCGAACGACCCGCGTGTCGAGGCGTTCACGGCCTCGATCGACGTCGATCGCGAGCTCGCGGCCGACGACCTGATCGGCTCGATCGCCCACGTCCGCGGGCTGGGTCGCGCGGGGCTCCTGACCCAGGGGCAGGTCGACGAGCTCGTCGGCGGGCTGAACGCCCTGAAAGAGGACGTCGAAGCGGGCCGGCTCGCGTGGGACCCGGCGCTCGAGGACGTGCACCTGAACCTCGAGGCCGCCCTCGCCGACCGGATCGGGCCGGTGGCCGGCAGGCTGCACACCGGGCGCTCGCGCAACGACCAGGTCGCGACGGACCTGCGGCTCTGGACCCGACGGGCGATCGACCGGCTCGACGCCGCGAACCTCGCGTTCGAACGGGCCCTCGTCGACCTCGCGGAGCGCGAGGGCGACGCGATCCTGCCCGGCACGACCCACATCCAGCCGGCCCAGCCGGTGCTCTTCGCCCACCACCTGCTGGCCTACGTCGAGATGGCCGAGCGCGACCGGGGCCGGCTGGCCGACGCGCGGCGCCGCCTGAACGTGAGCCCGCTCGGCGCGGGCGCCCTGGCCGGCGCGGGCTACCCGCTCGATCGCGAGACGACCGCAGGCGAGCTCGGCTTCGACGGCGTCACCGCCAACTCGCTCGATGCCGTCAGCGATCGCGACTTCGTCGTCGAGGTCCTCGCGGCGATCGCGCTCGGCATGGTCCACCTGAGCCGGCTCGCGGAGGAGCTCACGTGGTGGTCGAACCCCGCGTTCGGATTCGTGCGCGCCTCGGACGCGTTCTCGACCGGCAGCTCGATCATGCCCAACAAGAAGAACCCCGATCCGGCCGAGCTGGTCCGCGGCCGCGCCGGCCGCGTCATCGGGGCGCTCGCCGGCGTGCTCGCGATGCTCAAGGGTCTGCCGCTCGCGTACCAGCGCGACCTGCAGGAGGACAAGGCTCCGCTCTTCGACGCGGTGGCGGTCTACGAGGCGTCGCTGGGCGTGCTGGCGGGCATGCTCGAGACCCTGACCGTCGATGCCGGGCGGATGCGCGCGGCCGCGGACGCGGGCTACACGACGGCCACCGCGGTCGCCGACGCCCTGGTCCGTCGCGGCATCCCGTTCCGTGCCGCCCACCACGTCGTGGGATCGCTCGTCGCCGAAGCCGAGGCGGCCGGCGTGCCGCTGGATGCCGCCGACGACGCCATGATCGGGATGGCGCTCGGGGTCAGCGGCGACCCGGACGCCGAGGGGCTGGCGGCGGACCCCGGGATCGGCGACCTGCTTCGGTCCGCTGCGTCCGTTGACGGCGCCCTCGCCGCGTGCGACGTGACCGGCGGCACGGCACCCGGCCGGGTCAAGGCCGCGCTCGCCGCGGCCCGGAAGCGCGTGGGCACGGGAGGGTGACCGTGTGCTGACCCCCGAGACCATCCACGACGCTCCCAAGGCGCTCCTGCACGACCATCTCGATGGGGGATTGCGCCCGGCGACCATCGTCGACCTGGCCGCGGAGTTCGGGTACGACGGGCTTCCGACGACCGACGTCGAGGCGCTCAGCGCCTGGTTCCGCCGAGGCGCGGACCGGAAGTCGCTCGAGCTCTATCTCGAGACGTTCGCGCACACCACGGGCGTGATGCAGGAGCGCGACGCGATCATCCGGGTCGCTGCCGAGTGCGCGGAGGACCTGGCCGCCGACGGCGTCGCGTACGCCGAGGTCCGGTATGCACCGGAACTCTCCACGGAACGTGGCCTGACCCTCGACGAGGTCGTCGAGGCCAATCTGGAGGGGTTCCGCGTCGGCTCGGCCCGAGCCGCCGAGGCCGGCCGACCCATCGTCATGAAGATGCTCGTCACGGCGATGCGCCAGGCCGCGCGGTCGGTCGAGGTGGCCGAGTGCGCGGTCCGCTGGCGGGACGCCGGGGTGGTCGGGTTCGACATCGCCGGCCCCGAGGCCGGCTACCGCCCGACGGGCCACCTCGATGCCTTCGAGTACGTCCGGCGCGAGAACTTCCACATCACGATCCACGCCGGCGAGTCGTTCGGGCTTCCCTCGATCTGGGAGGCGCTCCAGTGGTGCGGCGCCGAGCGCCTCGGGCACGGCGTCCGCATCGTCGACGACATCACGATCCGCGACGACGGCTCGGTCGCGCTCGGCCGGCTCGCGGCCTTCGTGCGCGACCGGCGCGTGCCGCTCGAGATGTGCCCGACGTCGAACGTCCACACGGGCGCGGCACCGTCGATCGCCGAGCACCCGATCGACCTGCTCCGTCGCCTCCGGTACCGCGTCACGCTCAACACCGACAACCGGCTCATGAGCGGCGTCTCGCTCTCGAGCGAGTTCGCGGCGCTCGACGCGGCGTTCGGGATCGGCCTGGGCGAGATGGAGTGGCTGACGATCAACGCGATGAAGAGCGCGTTCGCGCCGTTCGACGAACGGCTGCGCATCATCAACGAGGTCGTGAAGCCGGGCTACGCCCACCTGCGCGCGGGCGAGACCAAGGTCGTCGCCGGGAGCTGAGGAGCGATCCGCCGTGCCTGGTGCCGACGACACCCGACTCGATGGCCGCCGCGCGCTCGTGACCGGTGCCGGGGTCGGCATCGGCCGGGCGATCGCGGTCCGCCTTGCCGAGCGCGGCGCCTCGGTCGCCCTCCATCACCACGGCCACGCCGCCGACGCCGAGGCGACCGCCGCGGGCATCACCGCCGCCGGCGGGTCAGCCGTCGGCCTCGCCGCGGACTTGGCCGTTCCCGGGGCCGCCACGGACCTCGTCGCTCGCGCGATCGGGGCCCTCGGCGGCCTCGACATCCTCGTGAACAACGCGGGCCGGACCGACGCGCGGCCGTTCGACGACGTCGATCCCGAGGCGTTCGATGCGCTCGTCCGGCTCAACCTCGGCTCGGCGTTCTTCGCCGCCGCCGCGGCCCGGCCGGCCCTCGCTGGCTCGGGCCACGGGGTCATCGTGAACATGACCTCGGTGCTGGCCAGCCACGGCGCCACCGACCACGTCCTGTATGCCGCGACGAAGGGCGCACTCGTCGCGATGACGCGGTCGCTCGCCATGGAGCTCGCGCCGGACGGGATCCGCGTGCTAGCCGTGGGCCCGGGGCTCGTCGAGGTGCCGCGCTACTTCGAGGATCCGACCTATGCCACGGAACGAGGTGACCGAGTCGTCCCGATCGGTCGCGTCGGACAGCCCGAAGACGTCGCGGCCCTGGTCGCGTTCCTCGTCTCCGACACGGCGTCGTGGATGACCGGGACCGTCGTCTGGATCGACGGCGGGACCACGGCGCAGCTCGATCTCGGTGAGCTCCGACCGGCCGTCAAGCGGCGCGACTGAACCGCCGTCGGGCCAGATCCTCGTCCTCAGGCGAGGTCCAGGGCCTGGAGCACCTCGGGCCACAAAGCCGCGTATCCGAGGATGACCCCGCCGGTCAGCGCCAGCCGCCCGGCCCACACCAGGATCGGCGGCCGTCCGGGTCGGCCGAAGAGGCGGAGGACCCACCACGCCACCGTCACCAGCCCAAGGGACACGAACGTGATCCCGACGGGCTGCACCACCCCCTCGTCGAAGACGATGAGCATGAAGTTGATCGGCAGGGTCAGCAGGCCGAGGACGGTGACGATCGCGTACATCGGCGTCACGCGCCCCTGACCGGGTTCGAGGTGCGGCATCCGACGTTCGAGCCAGTCGTCGACGAGCGCGAACACGAATCCGCAGATCCCGACCAGCGCGATGAGCAGGGCGACGACGATCGGATCGAAGTGCAGCAGCAGGAAGTCGGGGTTGTCCCCCTCGATCAGCCCAGGTCCCGCGATCGCTATGGCGATCGGCATGGCGAGCACCGCGCGGGCCAGGCCGGTCCGAGGGATCCACGGCGAGATGGCGACCCAGATCGTGCCGGCTTGCAGCCCGGCGATCACGCCGCCGAGGACGAGCGCGATCGTCCCGCCGACCGTGATGTCGCCGATCCGGTTGCCGTTCGAGGTGAACCCCCCGACCGTGTCAGGGAGCAACAGTGCGTCCAGCCGCATCACGATCCGCGCTCCGACGCCGCCGAACACGCCGAGCAGGATCCCGGCCAGGCCGCCGCGCGAGATGTCGCGCAGGATCTCGTCGATCCGCGACACGGGCGGGGCGTCGGCGACGAGCGGTAACGTCGCGAACGCGGTGCCCACGGGGTGGGCCGACGGACGGTCCACGTCAGGCCGGCGTGGACGCCGATCCGGCCGTCGGTTCGGCGGGCTGGCGCACGCGCTCGGGGATCCCCGCGGCCGCGCTCGCGACACCCCAGATGAGGCCGACGATCAAGCCGCTGAACAGGTGGTCGGTCGACCAGCCGATCGGCGTCTCCTCCCACGGAAGGCCCATCCGGTTGGTGGCCTCGTTGGCGACGTACAGGGCGACCGCCCAGGCCACGCCGATCACGATCGCCGGCACCGGTCGGCGGTCACGGATCGCCCAGACGTACGCGGCGGCCATCGCCAGCCCGCTCAGGGCCGAGACGCCGACACTGGTGATCGCGTCCGGCCCGCCATCGTGAAGCGCGTGGGTGAGGCCGATACCGACGCCCATCCAGAGCACGAGCCGGGCCCCTTCCCGGCCTTGGAGCCCCAGGCCGGCCGATTGTGCCAGGCCGACGACCGCGCCCGAGACGAACCCGATCAGGCCGCCGAAGATCGTGGCCGACACGTCCCATTCGGAGAGCCCGCCGAAGCTCCCCGGGAAGTGGAAGATGAACCCGCCGACGGCCAGGCCGAGCGTCGTCGTGAGGACCCAGATCGCGCTGCGTGCTGCCATCCCCATCGCCGAGTTCCTCCGCTGGCCGCTATATCGTGATGCGATATATACGCGGCGCCAGGACCGGTGTCAAGGGCCGGCCCTGACCGGCGGCGGTCAGCCGGCCGGCAGCGCTACCACGAAGCGGGAGCTCGCGAACCCGTTCGGCTCGAGGTAGATGCGGCCGCCCATCGCGGTCATCAACCGGCGAGCCGCGAACAGCCCGATCCCGGACCCGCGGCTGCCGCCCCCACCGCCGATCCGGACGAACGGCTCGAACACGCTCTCCCAGTCCTCGCGCGGGACGCCGGGTCCGTCGTCGGTGATGTAGACCTGGATCTCGTCGCCGAGGTGCCACACGCCGATGCTCACGCCGTCGGCGCTCGGCGCGTACTTCGACTCGTTCTCGAGGATCTGCTCGAGGACCTGGCGGAACCGGCTCTCGTCGCCGATCGCGACGATCGAGCCCTCCGGTCGCTGCCAGCGGATCGGATGCGGCCGCAGGAGCAGGCGCAGCGTCTCGACGGTCTCGTCGACGGCCGCGACCGCGTCGAACGGCGCCCGCGAGAGCCCGGTCAGGCCTTCGCCCCGGACCGACGCCAGGATCGAGTCCACGAGCCGGTCGAGGCGGCCGAGCTGGTCGAGAGCCGCGGAACGCCAGGCCGCGGGGTCGCTTGGGTCGGCCGGTGGTGTCTCGCCGGTCGCGGCATCGGCGAGGAGGTCGACATAGACGCGGACCACCGACAACGGGGTTCGCAGTTCGTGCGTCACGACCGAGAGGAGTTCCGCCCGCGCGGCATCAAGGGCGGTCAGCTGGGCGAGCCGGGCCTCGACCTCGGCCGTCAGGCGTCCCTTCTCGACGATGCCCGCGAGGAGGGCCGCGATGGTGCGCAGGAACTCGATCTCGTCGCGTCCGAACTCGCGGATCTCGCGCGTCTGGACGTTGAGCACGCCGACGACCCGGTCGTGCCACTCGAGCGGCACCGAGAGCATGCCCGACAGCCCTTCGATATCGAAGCCGCGGACCCAGGCGAAGCGGGGATCGACCGTCACGTCGGGAACGGCGATCGGCTGGCGGGTGGCGGCGACCCGGCCGGTGATGCCCTGGCCCCACTCGAGGCTGACCTTGCCGACCTGGGAGCGATCGAGGCCATTGGTGGCGGCGAGGGTGAGGCGGACGTGTTCGTGGTCGGCGAGGTAGAACGAGCAGACCTCGACGCCCATCGCCGCGGTCGTTCCATCGATGATCGAGCGCATCAACTCGTCCCAGTCACGGGCCTGCGTCGCGAGGCTCGCGATCTCGTGGAGGAATGCGAGTTCCTGGATCTGGAGTCGGTCGGGCGCGTCGGGCTGCCGTTCCGCGTCGTGGGTCATCGGATGAATCATGGCGCATCGCCGCGTCGGCGGTGCCGTGGCGTCCGGCGGGATGCCGTCGGACGTATCGCGCGCTAGACCGCGGCGGGCTCCGGGTCGGTGACGGTCGTCGGCAGGTTCTCCAGGAGCGGGTCGGTCCACGACCAGGCCGCGCCATGTCGCGCGCCGACCGCGCCATGTCGAGCGGCCTCCACGCGCAGCGGCAGCCCGAAGATCTCGATGAACCCGACGGCGGAGGCGTGATCGAACGCGTCGCCCTCGTCATAGGTCGCGAGGCTCTTGTCGTAGAGCGACAGCGGCGAGCGCCGCCCGACCACGATCGCCTGGCCGTGATCGAGCCGGATGCGCACCTCGCCCGACACGACGCGCTGCGACGACGCCACGTACCCGCGCAGGTCGCGCGACAGGGCGCTGAACCACAGCCCGTCGTAGATGAGGCGAGCCAGCTCGTCGGCCACGAACCGGTCGAACCGGAGCGTGTCGCGCGACAGCGTCAGCCCTTCGAGGGCATGGTGCGCGGCGTGCAGGATCGTGGCCGCGGGCGTCTCGTAGATCTCGCGGCTCTTGATGCCGACGAGCCGGTCCTCGACGTGGTCGATGCGGCCCACGCCGTGGGCCCCACCAAGCGCATGGACCCGTTCGACGAGCTCGACCGCCGGCAGCCGCTCACCGTCAAGGGCGACCGGGATGCCGCCTTCGAACTCGATGACGATCTCGACGGGATCCGGGGCGTCCGACGGCGCCACGGTCCACTCGTAGGCATCGGGAGGCGGCGTGACCCAGGGGTCCTCGAGGACGCCGGTCTCGCACGATCGGCCCCACATGTTCACGTCGATCGAGTAGGGCGACGCCTTGGTGATCGGGATCTCGATGCCCCGCTCGTTCGCGTAGTCGATCTCCTGGTCGCGGGTCAGGCCCATCCCGACGCGCATCGGGGCGATCACCTCGAGCCCCGGATCGAGGGCGTGGGTAGCGACGTCGAAGCGGACCTGGTCGTTGCCCTTGCCGGTGCAACCGTGGGCGACCGCGTCGGCCTTCTCGCGCGCCGCGACCTCGACGAGGAGCTGCGCGATCAACGGGCGGGCCAGGGCGGTGGCCAGCGGGTACGCGCCCTGATACAGCGCGTTCGCCTGGAGGTGCGGCCAGACGAAGTCGGTGACGAACCGCTCCCGTGCATCGACCACGTACGCGCGCGACGCGCCGGCCGACATCGCCCGGCGCTCGACCCCCTCGCGCAGGGAGCCGCCGCCGAGGTCGACGGTGAGGGTCACGACCTCCGCGTCGTACTGCTCCTTGAGCCAGGAGACGGCGACCGACGTGTCGAGTCCACCTGAATACGCGAGGACGACCTTCTTCACGGGACTCTGGACCTCCGGATCAATGGCTGCGGGCACCGCCGACGGCCGGGGTGGCCGGCGACGCCCCGGTCGCGATGGCGTTGAAGCGATCGAGCCAGCGCTCGAGGCGTCGCTCGTCGGCGAAGAGGACGAGGAGGGTATTGTCGCCCGCGAGCGTGCCTTCCTGTTCCCGCAGGGTCGACTCGTCGATGGCCTGGGCGATGACGCTGGCAGTGCCTGGCGTCCCGGTCAGGACGAGGATCAGGCCGCTCCGGCCGATCGTGACGGGGATGTCGGCGAGGATGCGGGCGAGGCGCTCGTCCGACACCGACGGCGTGCGGCCATTGGCGGAGCCGATGTCCTCGGGCGTGACGTAGACGTGACCGTCGGCACGGGGCGCCTTCAGCAGGCCGAGCTCGGTGATGTCGCGTGAGACCGTCGCCTGGGTCACGGCGAAACCCTGTTCCGTCAGCGCGTCGACGAGTTCCCGTTGACTGCCGACCGGGCGTGCCAGGACGAGCTCGCGGATCGCCCGCTGGCGGAGTCGCTTGAGGTCCTGCGTGGCGGTCACCTCGTTCCTTGTCCCAGGTCTACGCCGCGCCGACGCCGGCGGCCCGGCTCGACGTGATGCGGGTCCCGAAGGACTCGTCCGAGAGCGCCCGGGTCAGGGCGTTCGGGGCGGACGAGTCGGCGATGATCGCCTCGGCGCCCTCCCAGCCGAGCGCCCCGAGCGCGGCCCGGACCTTGGGCACCATCCCGCCCGCGATGACCCCGGACGCGATGAGCTGCTCGGCCTCGGCCACTGTCAACGTGTCGAGGCGCTGGCCGTCGGCGTCGCGCACGCCATCGACATCGGTCAGCAGGACGAGTTGGCGGGCACCGAGCCCGGCCGCGATGCCTGCGGCCACATCGTCGGCGTTGACGTTGCAGACGATCCCGTCCGCGTCCCGTGCGAGCGGCGCGACGACGGGCACCTGGCCACCGACGAGGATCGCGTCGAGCAGGTCGCGACGCAGGCCGACGACGCGCGCGACGAGCCCGAGGTCCGGGATCCGCTCGGCGATCAGCAGGCCGCCATCGACGCCAGAGAGTCCGACGGCATCGACGCCGAGGTCACGCAGGCCGGCGACCAGCTCGCTGTTGACCACGCCCCGGAGGACCGCGGCCGCCACCTCGAGCGACGCGGCATCGGTCACGCGGAGGCCGCCTTCGAACCGCGACGGCACGCCCAGCCGCTCGAGCCACTCGGTGATGCGCTTCCCGCCACCGTGGACCAGCACCACGGGACGTCGGCGCGCGACCGCGGCCACTTCCTCGAGCACCTGGCTCTGCTCCGCGATCGTCGTCCCGCCCAGCTTGACGACGAGGATCTCAGACATCGGTCGCCACCCGCGCGCGTTCGCTCATGTCGTGTATTCCGAGTTTTCGATCACGTAGGCCTCGGTGAGGTCGCACCCGAACGCTTCGCCGACACCCTCGCCCAGGCCGAGGTCGAGCGTGACGACCACCTCGGGCGACGTCATCGCGACCCGGGCGGCGTCCCGGTCGAACGCGATCGGCCCGCCGGCAGCGCCATCGAAGACGGGATGGCCGGCGATGGCGATGCGCAATCGCGCCGGATCGAGCCGGGCGGCCGTTCCGGCCCGGCGCGCCGCATCCGCGGCGGAGATCCCGGACGCCTCGAGGACCGCGGCATCGGCCAGTCGCGCGTTGCCGGCCGCGCCCGCGATCCGGCCCCAGTTGGGGTCACGGCCGTGGGCGGCCGCCTTGACCAGGCTGGACGACACGACCGCTCGGGCAACGGCCCGTGCCTCGGCGTCATCGGCCGCACCGGTCACCACGGCCGTGATGAGCGTCGCGGCCCCCTCGCCGTCGGCGGCCTGCTGTCGCGCCAGGTCCCGGGCCACCGCCTCGATGGCCGCGCCCAGGGTGGTCGCCTCCGGGCTCCCGTCGCGAACGGGAGCGGCCCCCGACGCGCCCGAGGCGAGGACGAAGACCGTGTCGTTCGTGCTCGTGTCGCCATCGACGCTGAGCTGGTTCCAGGTCCGTGCCGCGGCCGGTCGCAGGAGTCCCCAGAGGGTCTCGGGCGCGGCGCTCGCATCGGTCAGCATGACCGCCAGCATCGTGGCCATCCGGGGATGGATCATCCCGACGCCCTTGGCGATGCCACTGACCGTCACGGTGACGGGCCGGCCGTCGGGGTCGGGCAGGGTGACCGAGGTCGTCGCCGCCTTCGTGACCGAGTCGGTCGTCCGCAGGGCGGTCGCCATCGCGTCGAGTCCGGTGTCGGTCGGATCGAGCGTCGGCACGATCGAGGCGATGCCGGCCGAGACGCGGTCCAGCGGCAATCGGGTCCCGATGACACCGGTCGAGAGGTGGAGCGTCAGCTCCTCCGAGATCCCGACCGCCTCGGCGAGGGTCGTCGCGATCGCGCGTTGGTCGGCGTCGCCGGCATCGCCCGTGGCCGCGTTCGCCGAGCCACTCGTCGAGATCACCGCCTGGGCCCAGCCGAACCCGGCCCGCGGATCGCCCGACGTCCGCGCCAGGTGTTCCTGCGACAGTCGGACGGGCGCGGCCGCGAACGCGTTCGGGGTGAAGACCGCGGCCGCCGCGGCCGGTCCGTTCGTCGCGACGAGGACCGCGAGGTCCGGCCGACCCGAGGCCTTGATCCCGGCGATGAGTCCATTCGCCCGGAAGCCGCCCGGCATGGTCGACCGACGCTCGACCGACGGGAGCCGCTCCGACGGCGACTGGACCGGGGACGGATGCACGGTCGTCATGGCGCCAGTGGCAACTGCAGCAGGCCGGTCGTCTCCGGCAGGCCATGCACGAGGTTGAACGACTGGACGGCCTGGCCGGCGGCGCCCTTGACGAGGTTGTCCTCGACCCCGATGACGAGCACGCGTCCGATCCGCTCGTCGAGCCGGACGTGGATCCGGACCTCGTTGCTGCCGGTGACGTGCTTGGTGGCCGGCGGCGTCGCGACGACCGTGACGAACGGCTCGTCCGCGTACGCGGCGGCATAGAGCGCATCCAGCTCGGCCTGGGTGACCGGCCGCGTGGGACGGACGTGGTTGGTCGAGAGGATCCCGCGGGTCATCGGGATCAGGTGCGGGAGGAAGTCGACCGCGGCCGCGCCGGGGTTCGCCCCGGGATCGAGGCCTTCGCGGCTTGCGACGTCGGCCAGTTCTTGTTCGATCTCGGCGACGTGGCGGTGGCCCCCGAGGCCGTACGCCTTCACGCTCTCGTTGACCTCGCCGAACATGAGCTCGGCCTTCGATTCGCGGCCCGCGCCGGAGACGCCGCTCTTCGCGTCGACGACGAGGTCGCCGATCAGCCCGGCCCGCGCCAGTGGCGCCAGCGCGAGGATCGTCGCGGTCGGGTAGCAGCCGGGTGACCCGACGATCGCGACCTCGGCATCGACCAGCGCCTCGAGCTCGACCCGGTGGAGCTCGGGCAGGCCGTATACGGCGCGCTCGAGCAGGTCGGGCCGAGGGTGCTCGAAGCCATACCAGCGCGGGTAGTCCGCGGGATCGTGCAGGCGGAAGTCGGGCCCGAGGTCGATCACCGCGGTGCCGGCCCCGATCAGCTCCGGGACCAGTGCGGCAGCGGTGCCGTGGGGGAGGGCCAGGAAGACGGCGTCGACCGGTGGGAGCGTGGAGTGGACGGCGAGCTCGGTCGTGCCCAGGTGCGGGTGGATCCCGCCGAGCGGGTCGCCGTCGCGGTCCCGCCCCTGGAGGCCGACCAGCGCGATGTTCGGGTGGCGGGCGAGGATCCGGACGAGTTCCGCACCGACGTACCCGGTCGCCCCGATGATGCCGACCCGGATCCGGCGTGGTCCGCCGCCGGGATCGACGCCGCGCAGCGAGCGGGGGCCTGGGGAAGGGTGGACCGCCGTCATGGTCGGATGACTATACAGCCTCCCTGCATAGTCATGCAAGCACTTGGCGCATCGCGCGCCTTACTTGTAGGCGATCGGCTCCACGACGAGGGTGTTGGCCGAGCTCGCGCCGCGGGTCCAGATCCGCGTGACGAGGTCCGGCACCAGCCATCGGAGGAAGTACAGGCGGCAGCCCAGGCAGTAGCCGGTGACGGCGAGGAGTGATTGCAGGCCGGCGACCGCGAGCGCGAAGATCCACCCGAGCGTCGGCTGGCCGAGGATGAACGACACGAGCGACAGCGTGAGCGCGACCGAGCCGAGGACCTGCGCGAAGCGCGGCGGGTATTCATGCTCGGGCTCGGTCGGGCCGAGACGGGCGACCTTGACGATCCGGCGCCAGATCGCGCCATAGATGGAGTAGCGCAGGCCGAACGCGGCGCTCGTCCCGATCGACAGCAGGACCAGGGCCACCAGCCAAGGGGTGTTCGTGACGAAGGCGATGATGAGCAGGACGGCCGACACGCCGGCACCGAAACGGTGGCCTCGCGGGTCGATCATCCGGGCGTTCGGCAGGCGGGCGGCGGCGTCGGCAGGAATGGCGGACGGCATCGGCTGGGTCTCCTTGTCGGGCGTCGAGCGTCCGCGGCAGCATACCAGACAACTCCGACAAGTCTAGTAGGGATTGTGGGGACGCACGGAGGCGCGATGCACGCGCCGCGCGCTAGTCGACCGCGACGTCCGGACGGCGATACGGACCAGTCGAGCAGGCCTCGCCTTCGGTCTCGATGAGCGCCGCGCCCGTGTCGTGGATCCGGTACCGGTGATGCACCTTCGTGTCACCGGCGGAGAGCATCGCGTTGACCGGGCAGTACTTGTTCGCCGACAGCTCGATGCTGCGTCGGATCGCGGTCTCGGAGAGTCCGACGCCCCAGAACTCGTGCGTGACGGTCACCTCGGTCAGGACCTGTGGAAACTCGTCGCGCTGGGTGGCGACCGCTGAGATCTCGTACCGCTCGATCGGCTGGCGCTTCTTGGCCATGATCGAGACCACGTCCATCGCCGAGCACGCGGCGAGCGCCGTGACGATCGTCTCGACCGGGGACAGTTCGTTCACGTCGGCTCGATCGCCGTAGACGAGCGTCCGGTCCGTGCCCGTCCGGACGGAGAACCGCGACTCGCCCTCGTAGACGATGTGGGCGCGTCGCTCCCGGGTCATGCGGGCACGTCCCGGACGAGGCTGCGACCCAGGAACCCGTCCTCGGTCCCGTCCTCCAGCTCGGCCTCGGCCTGGACCGGGCGCTCGGCCAGGAACTGCTCGCGGTACAACCGGGCATACAGGCCGTCATGCGCCAACAGCTCCTCGTGCGTGCCGCGCTCCACGATCCGTCCTCGTTCGTACACCAGGATCCGGTCGGCCCGCAGGATCGTCGAGAGCCGATGGGCGATGGCGATCGTGGTGCGGCCCTCCATCAGCCGCTCGAATGCGGCCTGGATGAGCCGCTCGGACACCGTGTCGAGGGCCGAGGTGGCCTCGTCGAGGATGAGGATCCGGGGATCCTTGAGCAGGACCCGCGCGATCGCGATCCGCTGCTTCTCGCCACCCGACAGCTTGTAGCCACGCTCGCCGACGACCGTGTCGTAGCCCTCGGGGAGCTCCATGACCCGGTCGTGGATCGCCGCGGCGAGCGCCGCCGTCCGGAGCTCTTCTTCGGTCGCCTCGGGCTTCGCGTAGAGGAGGTTCTCGCGGACCGACGCATGGAACAGGTAGGTCTCCTGGGTCACCACCCCGATCGCCTCGCCGAGCGAGGCGAGCTTGATGCGCCGGACGTCGAGTCCATCGATCTCGACCGCCCCGCTGTCGACGTCGTACAGGCGCGGGATCAGGTACGTCGTGCTCGTCTTGCCGGCACCCGACGGGCCGACGAGCGCGACGAGCTCGCCCGGATCGGCCTCGAAGTCGACATGCTCGAGCGCGAACGTCGGCAGAACCTCGATCGGCTCGGCTCGCTCCGAAGGCTCGGCGGTCTCGACCGCCCCGATGGCCTCGATCGGCTCGACCGCGTGGTCGTGCCCGCGGGCGACGGCGTCATGGGCGCGCGAAGACGGCACCGCCTCGGTCGGATACCGGAACGACACGTCGTGGAACCGCACGCCGCCGCGGACCTTGGCCGGATCGAGTGCGACTGCATCGGGTGCATCGACGATCTCCGGATCCATCTCGAGGTACTCGAAGATCCGGTCGAACAGCGCCAGGGCCCCCTGGATGTCGACCTGGACGTTCAGCAGCTGGCCCAGCGGGAAGAACAGCCGCGACTGCAGCGTCGTGAACGCCACGATGTCGCCGATGGTCGGGGCCGATGGGTCGCCCTGGATGGTCAGCCAGCCGGCGAGCCAATACACGAACGCAGGCGTGATGCTGAAGATCGTGCCGATGATCATGAAGAACCAGCGCCCGACCATGGCCTGACGGATCTGCAGGGCGGCGAGTCGGGCGTTCAGGTCGCGGAACCGCTTGATGGACGAGTCCTGCTGGCCGAAGGTCTTCGCGAGCAGGATGCCGCTCACGCTCAGCGTCTCCTCGGTCAGGGCGGTCAGTTCGGCCAGCGACTTCTGGGTCTCCCCACTGACCTCGCGCCGGATCTTGCCGACCCGGAACGTCAGGTACATGAAGAAGGGGAGCATCCCGAGCGACAGGAGCGTGAGCCGCCAGTCGATCAGGAACATCGCGATGATCGTGCTGATCGCGATCGCGAAGTTGGAGGTCACCGAGCTCGCGGTGTCGGTGACGACCGCCTGGACGCCGCCGATGTCGTTCGCGATGCGGCTCTGGATCTCGCCGGTCCGGGTCTCCGTGAAGAACCGGAGCGGCATCCGCTGGAGGTGGGTGTACAGCGCGCCGCGCAGGTCCTGCATGACGTTCTGGCCGATGAGATTGTTGAGGTACGCCTGACCCACGCCGATGAGGCCGGTGACGATGGGCAGGAAGATCATCAACGCCACGTAGAAGGTCAGCTTGGCGAAGTCCTTCTCCGGGATCGCGTCGTCGATCAGGAGCTTGAGCAGGATCGGGTTGGCGAGGCCGATCAGGCTCGTCGCGATGATGGCGACGAGCACGATGGAGACCTGGAGCCTGTACGGATCGAAGAACGCGACGATCTGCCGGACGGTCTTGCCGCGACGCTCCTTCGGGACCGGCGTGAACTCGCGCGACGGACCGCCTCCCCACATGCCGCCGCCGCCCATCATCCGGCCCCCGCCCCCGCCCCCGCCGCGACCACCACCTGACGCGCCACCCGTCGCCTGGCGCGTCTGGCCTCTCGGGAAACTCATGCGGTCTCGTCAGCGCGGCTCGTCCCGCGAACCCTGTTCATCGCTCCGACGCTACCACGAACGTGCGCGGTCGGCGGTCGGGCCGCTGATCAGGCTCTCGCCACGATGACGATGGTCGAGCGACGGGACGGCAGCCCGCGCGTCAACAGGTCGCCGGCCAATCCCAGCAGGAACGTCGGCCAGTGCCGGCCCCAGGCGCGGGCCAGGTGGCCGACCGTCTGGAGCGAGACGTCGCGGAACCCGGCCGCTTCGACCGAGGCGCGGATCACGGCGGGATCGTTGCACGCCCCGACGAGCGGATGCGCATCGGCGGCTGTGGCCTTGACCCACGGCTGCACTCGCGCCTGGACCCCCGACGGAAGGCTGAGGTACGCGTTGACGAATGGATGCCGCCGGTTGACGGTGGTCGCGACCAGCGTGCCACCCGGCCGGAGCCACGCGTGCATGTTCGACAGCGCCGTGGACGGATCGGCGAAGTGCTCCAACGTGAACGCCGAGAGGACGATGTCGAACGAGGCCGGCGCGAACGCGTCGGCCCGACCGCACAGGTCGACCACGACGAACTCGTCGAAATACGGCACGGGCACCTCGGGCGCGTGGATGTCGGCCCCGACCAGCCGGCCGATGCGTCGGCGGAACCGCCGGAGGCGCGAGGTCCTGCCGCAACCGGCGTCGAGCGCGGCGACCGCGCCCGGCGAGGCGGCTTCCGCTCGGGCGACCGCCGCCGCCAGCGCCTCGCGGACCAGCTGGTGGACGGTCGGTGCGATGCCGAGGCGTGGCAGGACCGCGAACCGACCGGCTTCAGGCACGACCGCTACCAGGCCGTGGCCGTCGCGGACTCCGTGATGCCCTGGGACTCCAGCCACCGCTCGGCATCGATCGCGGCCTTGCAGCCGTCGGCCGCGGCCGTGACCGCCTGGCGGTACCGGTGGTCGTGGACGTCGCCGGCGATGAAGACGCCGTCGACCTTCGAGCCGGTCTCGTCGTTGACGACGAGATAGCCCGCCTTGTCGACCTCGAGCCAGTCGCGGAATGCCTCGGTGTTGGGGCGGTAGCCGATGGCGATGAACAGGCCGTCGAGCGCCATGCGGGTCTCGTCGCCGGTCACCGTGTCGCGCAGCCGCACGCCGTCCACCTTGGCCGTGCCGAGGACCTCCTCGATCGCCGAATTCGTATGGATCTCGATCTTGGGATGGGCCCGCGCCCGGTCGATCATGATCTTCGAGGCCCGGAACGAATCGCGGCGGTGGAACAGGTGGACCCGGGTCGCGAAGCGGGTCAGGAAGGTCGCCTCCTCGAATGCCGTATCGCCCCCGCCGACGACCCCGATCTCGCGGTCGCGGAAGAAGAACCCGTCACAGGTCGCGCACGCGGAGACGCCCCGGCCCCGCAGGCGCGTCTCCGAGTCGAGGCCGAGCCAGAGGGCCGACGCGCCGGTGGCGACGATGACCGACTCGGCTCGGTACTCCGTGCCGCGCGCCCACAGCCGGAACGGTCGCTCCGAGAAGTCGACGCGGTCGATGTCGACGTCCACGATCTGGCTGCCGAAGCGCTCGGCCTGGGACCGGAACGCGGCCATGAGGTCCGGGCCCTGGATGCCGTCGGGGAATCCGGGGTAATTCTCGACGTCCGAGGTCAGCATCAGCTGCCCGCCCGGTGCCGAGCCGGCGAGGACGACCGGCTCGAGGTTCGCCCTGGCGGCGTAGATCGCGGCCGTCAGTCCAGCCGGACCCGACCCGACGATCACGAGCTTGGCATCGACCCGGCCCTCGCCCGAACGGACCGTCGTCGGGCCGCCCGGCATCGGCATCGCGCTCGCGTCCGAAGGAGCGGCTGGTGCGTCGATCATCGAGATCGTCAGCCCGCCGAATGGGTTCGAGGTCGCGGGCTCGTTGCCGTTGCTCGAGGACTCGTCCTTCATGCGGTCATCGTATCATGCAGAAGATACTCCCCAGGGGTATCGTGCACGGCGTGCGGCGACGGCCTCACAGGCGGCGCAGGGCGGGGATGACGTCGCGCCCGACGAGGTCGAGGGCGTGGGGATCGGTGACGTTCGTGATGCCGACGATGACGTGTTGTGCGCCCGCGTCGGCGAGGTCGCCGAACCGCTCGACGATGCTGGCCGGCGACTCGCCTCCGCCGCCACCATCGGCCGAGATCCGGAAGTGTTGGAGTGTCGAGTGCTCGATCTCGTCGGGATCGCGGCCGACCGCGGCGCAGTGCTCGGCGAGGATGGCGTACTTGCGAGCGATCGCCTCGGGCGTCCCGAACACGTTGCAGGCGTCCGCGTATCGGGCCACGAGGCGCAGGGTCTTCTTCTCACCTCCGCCCCCGATCATGATCGGGACCCTGGGACGTGACAGCGACTGCGGGGAGTTGAGGAGGCGCCTCGCCTGGAAGTGCCGGCCCTCGAACGAGGCCTCCGTGCCGCGCTCGCCGGTCCACATGCCGTGGGCGATCCGGAGCGTCTCCTCGAGCATCTCGAAGCGCTCGCCGAGGGGCGGGAAGGGGAAACCGAGGCTGCGCGACTCGTCCTCGTTCCAGGCCGCGCCGATCCCGAGCCAGGCCCGGCCGCCCGACAGCACGTCGAGCGTCGTCGTGGCCTTGACCCACAGCCCGGGCGCCCGGTAGTGGACGCCCCCGACCATGAGTCCGAGGCGGGCGCGGGACGAATGGGCGGCCATGAACCCGAGCGCCGTCATGCCCTCGAGCATCGGCTCCTCGGGCCGTCCGACACTGCGGATCTGGAAGAAGTGATCCATGACCCAGATCGAGTCGAACCCGACGTCGTCTGCCTGGCGCACGATCCGTGCCAGGGTCGGACCGATCTGCTCCGGTCCCCCGGGCCACGTGAACGACGAGATCTGGAGGCCGAGCTTCATGGGTCGGCAGGGTAACGGGTTTGGGGCTTCGACCCTCAGGCGACCTGGTCGTCCGCTGGCAGGGCCATCGACCGCGGACCGGACCGGGCGAACAGGGCGGGCACCTCGGACGCGGGGATGGCCGGCGAGAAGAGGAACCCCTGCGCGCGGTGGCAACCGAGCGCCTCGAGCCGCTCGAGCTGGTGCGCCATCTCGACGCCCTCGGCCGTCACGACGAGGCCGAGCGCGGCCGCGAAGGACAACGTCGCGGTCACGATGGCAGTGTCCTCGCGCGAGGTCCCGAGGCCGCCGACGAAGGAGCGGTCGATCTTGAGGCCATGGACCGCGAATCGCTTGAAGTACTCGAGGGCACTGAAGCCGGTCCCGAAGTCGTCGATCGCGAGCCGGACGCCCAGTTCGTGGAGTTGCCGCAGGGCGCCGTCGCCGGTCGCGGTCTCGCGCATCGTCAGGGACTCGGTGATCTCGAGTTCGAGGGCCGACGGTTCGAGGCCGGCCTCACGCAGGATGGCGCGGACCTCGGTCGCGAAGCCCGGCTCCACGACCTGCCGAGCCGACGCATTGACGCTGATGGTGAGGTCCGGGCGGCCGATCCCCGCATCCCGCCACGCCCGGAGTTGCCGGCACGCGGTCTGCGTCACGAGGCGGCCCAGCGGCACGATCAGCCCGGTCGCCTCGGCGAGCGGGATGAACTCCCCGGGCAGCACGAGACCGCGCACCGGGTCGCGCCAGCGCACCAGGGCCTCGAAGCCGACGATCTCCTGGGACGGCAACTCGAGGATGGGCTGGTAGTGGACGTCGAACGACTCCGCCTCGATGGCGGCGCGCAACTCGGTCTCCATCTCGAGGCGACTCTGGGCCCGGTGCTGCATCGACGGGTCGAACACGATGTGCCGGCCCTTGCCCTGTTCCTTGGCTGCATACATCGCGGCGTCGGCGTGGGCCAGCAGGTTCCCGGCCACCGCGGTTCGGCCGCGCCCGAGCGCGATCCCGATGCTCACGCCGACGACGAGCGGGCGACCATCGAGCACGATCGGCCGGCGGATCGCCGCGGCCAGCCGCTCGGCCAGTTCGACGGCCTCGCCCTCGCCACCGACGCGCTCGACGAGGATCGTGAACTCGTCACCACCCTGGCGGGCGGCGATGTCCTCGCTCCGGATCGTGCTGGTGAGCCGTTCCGCGACCTCGACCAGGAGCCGATCGCCGGCGGCGTGGCCCAGCGAGTCGTTGACGACCTTGAAGTCGTCGACGTCGAGGAACAGGACGGCGATCCCGGCCCGTCGTCGGCGCGACCGGTCGAGCGCCCGGTCCAGGTGTTCCCGGAACAGGGCCCGGTTGGCGAGCCCGGTCAGCGGATCGTGGAACGCGTCGTGGAGCAGTTGCGCCTCGAGGCGCTTCTGCTCGGTCGTGTCGACGAGGAGGCCCTGCGAGACCCGCCGGCCACCGCTAGTCTCGTCGCGCATCGCATACGCCTCGTCGTGGACCCAGACGATGGAGCCGTCCGCCGCGATCATTCGGTAGTCGAGCCGAAGCGGTTGTTCGGTCCGCCAGTGCTCGGCCAGGGCGGCGAGCGTCGCGGGCACGTCGTCGGGGTGCGTCAGCCGTGGCCACAGTTCGGGGTCGCGCAGGAAGGCCTCGGGCGGGTAGCCGAGGATGGCCTCGATCTGGGGGCTCATGTAGGCGAGATGGCCGCCGTCGGTCACGCCCGGATCGGCGACGTCGATGTAGACGGCCGCGGGGACCCGCTCCACGAGGGTCTGGTAGCGCGTGTCCGCCTCGGCGCGCTGCAGCAGCGCGATCTCGAGGTCGGTGCGTGAATCGCGCGAGTCGTCGAGCAGGCGGCCGCGTTCGTGGACGAGGAGCGACTGGCGGATGCCCGCCAGGAGGATCACCGCAAGCGAGCACAGCCAGATGAGGCCGAGCTGGCTTGTCGCCGGAGTCCGCAGCATCAGCAGCAGGGCGCTGGCTAGGAGGGCCACCAGCGGCAGCCCGCCGAGGACCGCCGACGAGGCTTCACGGAACACGCGTCCGCGGCCTTCGCCCAGCCGCCAGTCGCTCGCCCCTAGGCCGACCAGGATCATCCCGATCGAGAAGCCGTAGTTGCCGATGCTGCCGGGGGGCGGCAGGGCGACGACCGCCTGGCGCAGCCAGTCGACCCACGCGAAGCCGAGGACCGCGAGCCCGAGGAGCAGCCCGTAGCCGCCGCCGCGCGGAGAGGCCCGGGCGGCCAGCATCGCCACGACGCCGGCTGCCGCAAGCGCCAGGTGCACGACGGGGTAGGCGATCGCGACCAAGCCGGCCGACGTCGCTCCGGCCCCGATCTGTGCCCCGTAGATCGCGAGGATGATCGCGGTGAGGGCCAGGAATATGGCCACGGCGTCGAGGTACACCGCGACCTTCTCGCCCCGTGCGAGTCGGCCGTTGACGGCGATGACGAACGCCGCTCCGATCGGCGGGGCGATCATCAGAAAGCCCAGGTCCGACGGCGCCGGCACGTTGAAGTAGCCGACCGCCGTCTGCACGACCCAGAGGACCTGTCCGATCAGCCAGGCGAGCGTCCCGGCGGCGACCAGCATGGCGATCCGCCGATGTGGGCCTGTCGCCTTGCGGGCGACGAGCGCGGCATACAGGGCAGCGAGGCCGCCGGCCGCGGTCCAGTGGGCGTTCTCCCAGAGGACGGCCTGACCGCCGACATCGAATGCGGTCAGGGCCATGAGCAGCCCGACGATGAGGATGCCGATCCGCAGGGCGACCGATTCCGGCGCGGCGACGCGGCGCCAGGATCGTGGACCGAGGCGACGGCTCGGGCGGAGCGCGGACGCATCGGCCGCCGGGAGCGCGACCTCTCCCATGGCTGCCGGTCCAAGGTCCCGCTCGGGAGCGGTGTTGTCCACCTCGGGACACTAGGGGACGCCCACCCTTCGCTCCACCACCGCTTCTCGCCATAGGGGGATAGCCCATATGCCGAAATCGGGCGGAACGGGACGGGCGACCGAGCCGGGCGTGGCGCGACCGCGTCGGACGCATCAACGCCTGTGGCCGCGCCGTGCGGTGTTGTCGGCACGGCCCCGCCGCCCGCCGGGATCGCTAGCGGAAGAGGTCGTTCGCGGCCGGCATCACGAGCTCGAGGATCGAGCCTTCGCCCCGGGTGAACGAGGCTCCACGGACGATCGCCACGGGACGGGCGGCCGTCTTGCCGAGCACCAGCTCGGCCGCCGAGGCCAGCTCGTCGGCGACGGCCCGGACGGTCGAGCGCATGACCCGGCCGTCGGCATCCGGGATGCCCCGCAGGTCGTCGAGCGGCACGAGCCCGGACACGCCGATCGCGACGTCGACGATGCCCCAACGCCATGGCCGCCCGAACGAGTCCGAGACCACCACAGGCATGTCCGTCCCGAACCGGTCACGCAACGCGGCCCTGATCCGCATCGCGGACGCGTCCGGGTCGCGCGGGAGGAGTGTCACCAGCGCGCCGGAGTCGGGGCCGACGTTCGACGCGTCCACGCCGCCGTTCGCGCACACGAACCCATGGGGCGTCTCCGTGATGAGCACCCCGTTCGTCATCCGGACGATCCGCCGCGCCTCGCGCAGGACGACCTCGACCTGGCGCGCGTCCCGGTCGTATCGCTCGGCGAACTCGACCGCCTCGGGCCGGGGTTCGACGCCATCGAGCTCGACCACGGCTCCCTCGGCTTTCGAGACGACCTTCTGTGTGACGACGAGGACGTCGTCGTCCCGAAGGGGCAGCGCGCCCGGCGTCCTCGCGATCGCGTCGCCGATGAGCCCCGGCAGATCGTCGCCCAGGCGGACCTCCGGGATGTCGTCGAGTGCCAGGACCGAGATCGCGCCCGGTGTGGCCGGTCGGTCAGCCGACACCCAGCCGCTCCGGCGCTGCCGACTCGATGAAGACCAGGTCGTCGGGCGTATCGAGGTCGATCGCGAGGGGACCGGCCGACTCCACGTAGCGGACGCCGGCGGCCTCGGCGAGCGCCCGATGGGCGGCCCGGCTGCCGGGCCCGAACGCCACGTCGATGACATCGGGCGGCCGGAGGCCGAGGGCATTGGTGCCCGTCGCGTGCCGGTCGGTAACGAGGACGACGGTCGCCTCCTTCGTGAGCAGGGCCGAGACGATGTCATCGATGGCGGCAGCGGTCACGAACGGCAGGTCGACCGGCAGGACCAGCATCGCCTCGGCGCCGCCGGCAACGACGTCCCCGCGCGCCTCGCGCAACCCGGCGTTGAGGCCGCTCGAGCGCTGGCGCAGGGTGCGAGCCCCGAACCCCGTCGCGAGGTGGAGCACCTCGCGGTCCGGGCTGACGACGAGGACGTCGGTGAGCCGATCGACTGCCAGGGCAGCCACCACGGTGCGCCGCAGGAGCCCGGTCAGGAGATCGCGCCGCTCCTCCGCGTCGAGCGTGTCGCCGAGCCGGGTCTTCGCACCCTCGAGCGTCCCGACCGGGATGATCGCGGCGACCTGGGGCTCGTGTGGGGGAGGATGAGGCGTGCTCACGCCTCCGATGGTACAGACTCGTCCTCGTCGGCCGGCGGGAGCGCGAACCCGAGCACCGCCCGGGCCAGGCGCGCCCGACCGTCGGCGTCGGCCATGATCGTGTCGGTGACGAACGTCTGCAGCCCGAGCGCCGCGATCGACGGCTCGAGGGCGGCATCGACCTGGTCCAGGACGAAGCCATCCGCATAGCGGCCGAGCAACGCGGCGACGCCTCGTGCGCTCGATTCGTGGCCGAGCGAGGTGAGCATCCGGTCGGCGGGGCCCTTAAGGGCCTTGCCGCCGACGATGCCGCTCACCGCCACCACCGGCACGCCCCGCACGCGCGCCCGTCCGAGCAACTCGCCGACCGCCGGGACCGCCAGGATCGGCCCGAGCGAGACGATCGGGTTCGATGGCGCGATGACGATGACGTCGGCGTCGCCGATGGCCGTCCGCACTTCGGCGGTCGGGCGGGCCGCATCGAGACCCGCGTGGCGGACCTCGTGCACCTCCGGCGCCTGGTGGCGATGCACGAAGTACTCCTGGAACTCGAGCCAGCCCTCGTCGGTCCGGAGCTGGGTCCGAACCGGTTCATCGGCCATCGGCAGGATCGTGCTCGGGATGCCGAGCGCCCGTTGCAGCTCGATGACAGCCTCGGTGAGCGACCGGCCCTCCCGGATCATGGCCGTTCGCGCGATATGTGTGGCGAAGTCACGGTCGCCCAGCCGGAACCAGGCCTCCTCGCCGTATCGCTCCAGCATCGCCATCGTCGTCCACGTCTCGTCGACGACGCCCCAGCCCCGTTCCTCGTCGAAGAGTCCCGCGAGCATGTACATGACCGAGTCGTGGTCGGGCATGACGAGCAGGCCGTGCCGCTCGACGTCGTCACCGGTATTGACGATGACCGTGAGCTCGCCGGGCTCGAGCGCCAGCTGGAGGCCGTGGGCGAGCTTTGCCCCACCCGTGCCGCCGGCGAGGGCGACGACCTTCACGGTCGGAGCCGTTCCTGGACGTCGGGCATCCGCTGGATGGTCTCCGGGTCGTACGGAGCGGGCATCCGGACGATGACCGTCTCGAAACCGAGATCCCGGTACGGGCGGATGGCGTCGGCCACCTCGGCCGGGCTCCCGAACAGGATCGGGCCGGCGCCCATCGAGTCGGTCCCGTTCTGGTCGAGCAGCGCCATGAATCGGTCCTCGGCCGCAGCCCGGTCGTCCCGCAGGATGATCGGGAAGCTGATGGTCTTCTCGATGCCGCCGATGTCGCGCCCGACGTCCGCCCCGTGAGCGGTCAGGATCTCGAGCTTGGCCCGGACCTCGTCGATCGTGCCCGATGTGTTCCAGGCGTCGGCTCGCTCGGCCACCGTGCGCAGCGTCTTCTTCGGCCCGGATCCACCGACGAGGATGGGCAGGTGCGCCTGGATCGGCCGCGGCTCGCACAGGGCGTCATGGAAGGTGTAGAAGCGGCCCTCGTGGCTGAAGCGCTCGCCGTCGAGGAGGCGGCGAAGGAGCATGACCGACTCGTCGAGGCGGTCGAGCCGCTCGCCGACCCCGGACGCGAAGTCGATTCCGAAGGCGTCGTGCTCACGCTCGAACCAGGCCCCGCCGATGCCCAGGACGGCACGACCGCCCGAGACGTGATCCAGGGTCGTGGCGAGCTTGGCGGTCAGGCCCGGGTTGCGGAACGTGTTCGCCCCGACCATCAGCCCGAGGCGGACCTTCGAGGTGATCGGGCCGAGGGCGGACAGCACGCTCCAGCCCTCGAAGATGGACTGCTCCCACGGCCCGAAGATCGCGAGCAGGTGGTCCCACGTCCAGATCGAGTCCCAGCCGGCGTCCTCCGCCGATCGAGCCGCGTCGCGGAAGCTCGGCCAGTCCGTGTGCTGCGACCAGAGCTGGAGCCCGAACCGCATCAGTCGGTCCCCGATCCGATGGTCATTCGAGGTGGTCGTGGAACGCGCTGGCGTGGACCCGGAAGCTGATCCGTTCCTGGCGCTGGAAGCGGTCGGTGATCAGGCGCTCGGCTTCCTCGGGCTCATCGGCGTGATATCGGCGAGCCATGGCCGCGATATCGGCCTGGGCGGTCGGCTGGTCCGTCACCGGTTCGGCGATGCCGGTGAGCCCGATCCAGCGGTAGCCGTCGGCCTCGTCGGCGACCGCCATCGAGATCCTCGGGTCGCGCAGGAGGTTGGCCGGCCAACGCCGTCCGACGGCGCTGTTGATGATGAGCTCGTCGCCGTCGAACGTGTACCAGATGAGCGCCTGGCGCGGCGCGCCGTCGGGGTCGATCGTCGCGATCGTGGCGAAATGGAGCCCACTGGCGAGGAAGGTGCGAATGGCGTCCGAGGGGGCGACGACCGTGGTCGGGGTCATACCCTCGATGGTACGCGAGCCGTCCGCCGCCTGGCCATCTGGACCTTGCGGGCCCGGGCGGGCTCGGTGGACGGCTTGCCGAAGAGGTATCCCTGGCCGTAGTCGACCCCGAACTCGCGCAGCTTGGCGAGGTCCTTGCGGGTCTCGATCCCCTCGGCGACCAGCTTGGCGTTGATCCGCCGGCCGAAGGAGACGAACGCCTCGACCAGGGCCTGCTTCGCGTCGTCGGTGGCGACGCCGTGGGTGATGTCTCGATCGATCTTGATGACCGTCGGCCGGAGGGCCGCCACGAGTGCGAAGCTCGCGTAGCCGGCCCCTGCGTCGTCGACCGCGAAGCCGAAGCCGAGGCGACGCAGGGCCTTGACCTGGCGCTTGAGCGGACCGAGGTCCGAGACCGACTGCTGCTCGGTGCACTCGACCGTGATGCGAGATGGGGAGAGGCCGGCAGCCCGGACCATCTTGGCGAACGCCTTCGCCTCGAACGCCGGGTCGAGCAAGCTCGCGGGCGTGAAGTTGATCCCGAATCGGCGCGGCTCTTTGCCGGCCTCGCGCCCGGCGGCCTCGAGCTCGCCGGCTCGTTCGAGGATGGTCGCGATGATGAACAGGTCGAGCTCGATCGACCGTTCCGTGTAGATCGCGGCCGCGACGATCGACGAGATCGACTGGGGCAGCATCGGCATCTGCGGCCGGAACAGGCACTCGTACTCGTGCAACTCGAGCGTGTCCAGCTCGACGATCGGCTGGAAGGCGACCTGGTGGAGGGTCCGCAGGCTGAAGAAGTAGTCGAGCATCTTGGTCTGTACGACCATGCTCGACTGGGCCATGCCGATCCGATCGGCGAGGCCGCTGAGCTGGATCGCGGCCGAGGCGGCGATCAGGTACCGGTCGGACACGGGCAGCGTCCAGTCGACCATGACCAGGCCGTATTCCGGGTCGCGCGCTCCGTCCGCGATCTCCTTGACGAGGTTCTCGGTCAGGAGATGGGCCGGGGCGATCAGCACTGTCCCGGACTCGAGTTCCACGATCCGGGCACCCGCAACGACCGAGGCCAGCCGGTTGGCGAACCGGATATCACGTGACCACAGGAGCCGCTCGGCCTCGGGCCGGCTTGCGTTGAACAGGCGCACTGGCCACCAATCACTACATTGCGAACCGATGCCCTGGGTGCATCGCATCGCGAACCCGGCCATCATCCGCTTCCGGATCCGAACGCGGCCGGACCCGAGGGTCCCGGTCCTCGTGGGACGTTGGTACGGGTGCGGAGTGGGTGAGTGACGTCTAGTGCGCGGCCGAGCGGAAGCGGTCAGGTCGGCCGCGCACGTCTTCTCGAGCTGCCTAGGCAGTCACGGCACGCAACGCCTCAAGTGCGTCGCGCTCCATGGCGGCGATGGCATCGACGCGGACCACGAGGTCACCCATCAAGCCCGAGGTCTGGTCCGGCGTGAGCGGGAAGCTGTCCCGCATCGTCTCGCGGATCGTCGCGAGCTCGTCCCAGGCGGCGCGGACCTCGGGGAGTGCGGCGACGCCTCGCGCCTGGTACGCGGTCGCTCGCACGTCCTGAAGCTCTCGCGTCCGGCGGAACGCCGGGACGGCGTCCACCAGGGCGTGCGCGGCGAGCTGGTCCCACCCGTGCGCGATCGTCGATGGGGCGGCGGCGGCGGCATAACGCCCGGCGACCTCGGCCAGGCGCTGATCGCCCTGTCGTTCGGCGACCTCGGCCAGGCCACGCCCGAAGATGGTCCGCAGCAAGCCGCCGCCGGAGCCGGTCGTGCGGACGTACTCGTCGATCGCGGCCAGCGCGGACCACAGCCGCTCCCCGGGCGGGAAGACCGTCGCCCAGCCATCCCGGCCTGCGCCCCGCATCCGCGCCGACCAATCGGTCAGCGCCGCCAGCGAGAACTGCCTCGTCCGCGGATGGTCGAAGCCGTCGACCATCGCGGCCAGGCCGGCCCGTTCGGCCGCCCGGACGACCGCTGGGTCGGTGACTTGGCCGGCGTCGCCGACCAGCCAAAGCAAGCGGTGCTTCTGCTTCGAGATGCGGGCCCGGGCGCGCGCGAAGACATCGAGAGGGATCTCGATCGGGACCTCGGCGAGGTCGTCGATGACGACCACGCCTCGCGGGTCGTCGATGGTCCGGACGACGACGACGTGGTAGCCGCCGCCCTCCCAGTCGGCCGGGTATCCGCGTGTCCCGAGGACCGCCGCGTCGACCCAGGCGACGACCGGCCGGCCGCCGTCGAGGGCGTCGCGGAGCTGCCTGTCGGCCAGCTTCGGGGACGAGGTCTCGGTCACGGTCGGTTCGAGGCCGAGCCGGCGGAGCCCCCCGGCGAGGAAGGCGAGGTCGTCGTCCCAGCGATGACGGCCCGCGAGGAAGAAGGTGCTGACCCCCTCGGCGGCATAGTGGAACTGGAAGACTCCGAGACCGATGCCGCCGCCGATGACGAGCGCGTGCGACTCGGTGACGTCCAGCCCGACGTCGGCAAGGAGGATCCGGAGCGCGGAGGCCCCGGCGTTGGCGCCCGGGCCGGCCGCGGATCGGTCGATCGCGGTGGTCGCCCCGGTCGCGGCGACGACGTGGGCCCGCGCGGCCGCATAGCGCTCGCCGGTGCGCTCCATGCGCGCCCGGACGCGGGACTTCAGGTGCTTTCGGTCGGTCATCTCAAGCCTCGTTCCCGGCCGGCGGCCCATGTCCCACGCCCATCGGGCGCCACGGCCGTGCTGAACGGACGAGATGGCGCGCGATCGATCCGACCCGAGGACATCATCCCCTTTGCCTCCGCGGGGCCGGTCGCGTGGGGACCGACGAGGAGGTTCGGCGTGGGTCACGCTCTCCGGCGATGCTACTACGCGCTGTCCAGCCGGTAGCGGATCTCGTCGATCGGCGTGCCGTCGAAGTCGATCGTCGACCGGGCGCCGTCAGCGCGGAAGCCGGCCGCCTCATAGAACCGGCGGGCCACCGGGTTCGCCTCGAACACCCACACGACGATCGGGTCGAAGGTCCGCTCGCGGAGGTCTTCCACCGCGGCCACGAAGAGGGTTCGTCCGTACCCCTGGCCGCTCGCCCCGGGCGCAAGGTAGATCGCATAGACCTCCCCGGCGCCGTCCGGAGGTGGCGCGGATTCGTCGCGCCCCGGGCCGGATGCCGCGAAGCCGACGAGCTGGTCGTCCGCCTCGACGACCCACGTCCGCTCGGACACGGCCACCGAGCCCGCCGCAGGTTGGCGCTCCTGGCTCCCGATGGTCTCGCGCCAGCCCGCGATCCGGCGCTCCATCGCGAGCCCGTCGAGGAACGCGTCGGGCACGAGGCCGCGATAGGTCGCCCGCCAGCTCCGGATGTGGATGTCGGCGATCGCCGTGGCGTCGTCAGCCGTGGCGAGCCGGACCCGCGCGTCGCTCACGCGAGGCGCTCGCCCGCGCGGATCGCGACATCGAGCCGGTTCTCCGGCGGCGCAAGCGGGCAGGCCCAGCGCGGGTCGAACGCGCACGAGGGCTGGAAGGCGAAGTTGAAGTCGAGGATCACGGTGCCGCTCGCGGGGTCGCCGCCGAGGTCGGCGCTCTTCGCGGCATCGACGAGGTAGCGGCCGGCCCCGTACGTCTCGACGCCGTTGGTCGCATCGCGGAACGGGATGAAGAGCCCTCCGGCGTAGCCCCCCATCCAGAACGCCGAGAGCCGCCGCGGACCCTCGGCGAGTGGCACGGTCACCGTTCCGACCCGGCTGAACGACAGCGTGTCGGCGCCGCTGTTCGGCAGCTGGAGCGCGAAGGCACCCGGCGCGGGTGGCGGCACGGGCTCGAGCGGCAGCTCGAACCGCAGACGCGGGTCGTGGTCGAAGTGACGGGCCGTGAACCCGGCACGCGCGTCGCGCGGCACCGGCGATTGGGGATGCTCGCGGAAGAGTCGCTCCCGGACGGCCCGCCAGTGGGCGACCGCCGCCTCAGGATCCTGGATCGCCATCGCCCGGACCTCGGCATAGAGTGCGGCGATCCGCCGACGCCAGTCGGCCAGCCAGAGTCGGTCGGCGACCGAGCCGTCGCCTTGCGACCAGTCGAGCGGGTCGGTCACCCGCTCAGCGGCGCTCGCGTCGCAAGGCCCCGAGCAGGACCGCGGCCCCGATGACGATGAGGATGACCGGCCAGAACTGGCTCCAGCGGATGGTCGGCATGTCGAAGCCGAGCGTGCTGTCGAGGAAGAACCAGACCCCGAGTCCCAGGATGAACAGGCCGACGATGAGCGTCCAGATCCGTCCGCCGTCACCGCGGTCGCGCCGCTGCGGCGCGGCCCACGATCCCGCGGGCGTCGAAGGCGCCGCCGGCGGCGGGCCGCCGAACGTCGTATCGGCCGGGGCCGGCGGCGCGGTCGGAGCGCCCGGAGCCGCGTCCGGAGCGGGGGTCGTGACGCGGGTGGTCGGGTCGGGATTCGGTTCGTCCATGGCCGTCCTCGGGGCTGTCGGGTCGGTGGCGTGCCGGCGATCTGCGCCATCGTAGCCCGGTCAGCCTAGAATCGGCCGACCGGCCGTGGTCGCCGGACGTCGGCGCGATCGCCGGCCAGGAGCGCATCGGACAACGAGCGACGGAGGGTGAGCGTGGCGGACTCGGCGGAGATCGGCGTCTTCGGAGGCTCAGGGTTCTACTCGCTGCTCGAGGACGTACGCGAGGTCAAGATCGACACGCCGTACGGCGCGCCATCGGATTCGTTCTTCCTCGCCGACGTCGCCGGGCGGAAGGTCGCGTTCCTGCCGCGCCACGGGCGCCGCCACACGATCCCGCCGCACCGGATCAACTACCGCGCCAACGTCTGGGCGATGCGCTCGCTCGGGGTCAAGGCGGTCATCTCGCCGTGCGCCGCCGGCTCGCTCCAGCTCGCGGTCAAGCCGGGCGACTTCGTCGTGTGCGACCAGTTCGTGGACCGGACCTCGGGCCGGGCCGACACCTTCTACGACGGTCCGATCGTGACCCACCTCTCGTCCGCCGACGTCTACGACCCGGTGCTCCGTCGGCTGGCCATCGACACGATCCGCGACCATCGCATCGAGGTCCACGAGCGCGGGACCGTGGTGGTCATCCAAGGCCCGCGGTTCTCGACGAAGGCCGAGTCGAAGTGGTTCAGCGATGCCGGCTGGGAGGTCATCAACATGACCCAGTACCCCGAGGCGTGGCTGTGCCGCGAGATCGGGATGGCGGTGGTCAACATCAGCCTCATCACCGACTACGACGCCGGCGTCCACGAGGGCACCGATGCGGTCAATGCGACCGACGTCCTGGAGGTGTTCACGGCGAACGCGGAGCGGATCCAGCGGGTGGTGCTGGACCTCATCGGGCGGTTCCCCATCGGCCTCGATGCGCTCGGCGCGCGGGCCGCCCTCGATCCGACCCGAGGCGACGGGCACACGATCGCGAAGGAGGACATCCGGCTCTTCGAGACCGAGCTGTGAGTTCGGCCGGCGCCCGGGCGGCAGGCGCCGGATCCGGAGTCCTCGGCCGGCCGTCCGGGCTGCCGATCGGCGTCACGCTCCGGACGATCCGGGCCGAGCCGCACTGGTGGCTCGAGAGCGCGCGACGGCTCGATGCGGCGGGCTATGCGGGCGTCTGGGCCTGGGACCACTTCATGGGCCGCGGCGATCTCACCGTGCCCGTCGTCGAGGGCTGGACGGCGCTCGCGATGGCCGCGGGCGCGACGTCCCGGATCGAGGTCGGCTCGTTCGTGCTCAACGTCATGAACCGGCACCCCGCGGTCGTCGCCCGGATGGCCTCGACCCTCCAGATCGCGAGTGGCGGTCGGCTCATCCTCGGCGTCGGGATCGGCGGCCACCCGAAGGAGCACGCGGCCTACGGCATCGACTTCCCCGACGCCCCGGAACGGGTGGCGCGGCTGGAGGAGGCGGTCGAGGTGATCCGTGCGCTGTGGACGGGTGGACCCGTCACCCGGCCATCGCCCTGGTACCCGTTGGCCGATGCCTATGCCCATCCGGTCCCCGATCCGCCGCCGCCCATCGTCATCGGGGGTGAGACGGCGACGGGGGCGAGGCTGGCCGGGCGGATCGGTGACGGCTGGACCGCATTCGACGACAACTTCGAGGCCAACCTGCCGCGCTACCTGGAGTCACTCGAGGCCAACGGCCGGCGACGCGAGGACCAGCGCGTCTTCGTCGGGTTCCAGGGCGAGTGGCTGTCGGACGAGACCCTGGACGAGTCGCCCTGGGTCCTTTCCCCGCGTGAGACCTGGGAGCGCTGGCGCGAGGCCGGTGCCGACGGCGCGATCGTGCTCGCCCGGACGACGGCCGACGTCGATGCCCTGGTGGAGGCGACCGGTCGCTGGTAGGGCGGCGGGCACGGGGCCTCGCCGCTCCGCCGTCTCGCGGTTTCGTGGCACCATCGGCTCGTGACGACCCCGACCCCGGCCGCCTCGCCCAGCACGGCCCCGGCGTCCGAACCCGCGCCCGGCGAGCCGCAGCTGACCCACGGCTGCATCCGGTGCGGCGCACCCGTGCCCCTCGACGTCGGCCTCTGTGAGCGCTGCAATCCCCTCGGGCTGAAGGACTCGTCCGCCTCCCAGGTGCACGGCACCGTCTTCATCGGTGTCCTGACCGCGGTCGTGGGGCTCGCGCTCCTCGGCCGGCTGACGCTCGCGGGCGTGGGACCGTTCGAGGGCACCGTGGTCGAGGCCGTGCCGGCGGGGGCCGGGCTGGCCATCACGCTGTCGGTCACGAACCACGGCACGGCCGTCGGTCAGACGACCTGCCGACTGACGGACCCCCAGGACCGGAGCGGCGGCGGCTCGGCCTTCCTGTTGAGCCCGCGCATCGATCCCGGTGCGGCGGTCACGTTCACCAAGACCGTGACCGAGCTCGGTGACACGGTCCGCGACCTCACGGTCGAGTGCAGCTCGCCATGACGGCCGCCCCGACCCCCACGGCGACCCCCGCCTACGAGGGCGAGCTGGCGTTCGCGAAGGCGGTCGCGGTCCGCGCCGGCGAAGTCCTGATGGACCGCTACGAGCGGCTCGAGCAGATCGACTACAAGAGCGCCCGGGACGTGGTGACCGAGGCGGACCACCTGTCCGAGGCGCTCATCCTCGACGCGATCCGGGCGACCTATCCGGCCGACGCGATCCTCGCCGAGGAGACCGGGGAGCATCGGGCGGTGGCGGGCGAAGCGCCCACTTCGGGCCACGGCCGCGTCTGGATCGTCGACCCGCTCGACGGCACCGTGAACTACGCGAACGGGATCCCGTTCTTCTGCGTCTCGATCGGCCTGGTCGTCGACGGCCGGCCCGTCGTCGGGGTCGTCCTCGACCCGACGCGCGGCGAGTCCTTCGCGGCCGCCGCCGACCGCCCCGCCACCCTGGACGGCCGCCCGATCCATGCGTCGGACAAGGACAAGCTCTCCGACTTCGTCGTCTCGATGGCGCTCAACGGACGGACGGCGATCTCGCGGGCGCGCAACGTCCGAAAGGCCATCCGCATCCCGCGCTCGATGGGCTCGGCCGCACTCGCCCTCGCGTATGTCGGCAACGGCCGCTTCGACGCGTTCATCCAGCAAGGCGGGCTCTCGACCTGGGACATCGCCGCGGCCGGCCTGATCGCGGAACGGGGCGGCGCTTGCGTCACCGCCATCGATGGTGGGCCGTGGTTCGAGGTCGCCAAGCCGACGCGGACGATCGGGACCCTGGCCGCCCCGGTCGCCCACCACAAGGCGCTGCTCGCACTCGTCCGGTAGCCTGGGTCGGGCTGGCCCGCTACAGGGCCCGGGCGGGCAGCGGATGGGTCATGTTCGGCAGCAGCTCGTAGTGGACGATCTCCAGCCGGTGGATGCGCTCGGGGTGGCGGGTCGCGATCGGACGGTTGACATCGCTGCCCGTCGCGATCTCCAGCACCGACCACGACGACCACACCGACATGGACACGAACCGGTCGGGCGGCTCGATCGCCAGGTAGAACGCGAGTGGCCCGTGGCCGGCCTCGTCATCGGCGATCGTCCCGAGCCGGACGTCCTCGCGGTATGCATCGAGCTCGCCCGGATGGACCTGCCCGTGGGCGAGCCGGAGGACCCCGGTCATCGGCTGTGCGGCGACGAGCACATCATCGAACCGGAACGTCAGATCCAGGGGGTGGATGTCGAGCGCGCGATCGTCGGTCTCCTCGAGGTACTCGGGATGGAACACCGGCTGGTCGAAGCTCTCGCCGACGGCCGTGGTCATCGCGGCTCGCGATTCCCACACGGACGCGACGAGCCGCTCGCCCATCTCGTCCGGGCCATGCCGGCCGACGTACACGTCGACCAGGTCCGGGAAGGCCAACAGGTCCGGGATCAGCGCGTCGCGCAGGATGCCATCGAACCCCTTGCGCACCGGCCGGAACCGGAACAGCCTGAGAACGCGATGGTCGGACACTGGTGCAGGCAACCCCTCTTGCAGCCGACGTTGGTGTCCTCTCGACCCCGACAGGCTACAGCGTCCGGGACACCCGTTCAGCTCGGGTCAGCGCACCGGCAGGATCAGCACGAACTTCCCGTACCACTCGCTCTTCGAGGCCACGACGCCGGGGGTGTACTGGTCGTCGTACGGGCTGTCGGTCTCGCGATAGGGGCGGAATCGGAGCGTCGCATCCGAGCTGTACTGCAACCTGCCGTAGCTGATCCGGGCGTTCCTGCGGCCGGCGGTCTTGAGCGGGTCGCTCAGGTAGAACCCGCCGACGCTGAACTTGTCCGTGAACCGCCCGGCGCCGTCCCTGGCGAACGGATCGCCCTTGAGGTCGTAGTAGCCGGTGATCATCACCGCGTGCCGGCCGGCCCAGGCGGCCATCGCGACGGGCTTGCGGGTCGCGATCATCGCGCGCACCGCGGCCTTCATGGCCGACCCGTACGAGGTGAACGAGAAGTCGTCGTAGACCCGTGAGCCGGCCTGCAGGGCCGAACTCCCCCAGCCGAAGTAGTTGAGGGCGTTGCGCCACCCGTGCATGTCCGTGCCCTTGCCGCCGGCCATCGTGTGATGGGCCCGCTCCCAGCGAAGGATCGAGTCGCGCTTCCGGGCCGACAGGCTGCGCGACCATCGGAAGCCGGGTCCGCCGCGGCCGCCGAGGCTCACGAAGTTCAGCATGTCCATCACCGACGTCGCCGTGCAGGCCGTGTAGTTCGGATCCTGGTACCGGAAACCCGCCGACCTGTACAGGTTGAGCGTGACCGGCCCGCGGGGGGTCGGGGCCTGGCTCGCGACGGGTGTGGCCGCGAGGATCGCGCTCGGGGCCGCGACCGCGACCGCGACGAGCAAGGTCAGGATGGCCGAGACGACCCGACGGGATGGCCCCCGGGTCTCCACGCTGCCGGTCCGACACACGATCCGCTGGATGTCCATTCTGCCCGGAGCCTCACACAGCGGTCCGGCCGACGGACCCGTCCAGAAGTCCCGGGACCCGCGGATCCGCCCGCGTGGATCGATCGAAGTGGTGGCAGCGCGCACCGCTCGACCCTGGGCGGTCACGGATCTGCCAGCCAGCGATGGGGTCGCCGCCGCAGCCGGTCGAGCCCCCACTCGTCGCAGAACGCCTCCCAGTCGAGCCGCGGCGCGCCGTCCCATCGGAGCTCGTCGGGGTCCTGCTGGCGGATCGGGACGCCGTCATCGACCGTTCGCAATCGCGCGAGATCGCGGTACAGGAGGGCCTCGCCCCACCGCTCCCGAAGGGTCGCGGCCAACGCGATGGCGCGGGTGCCACCGACGCCGGCCACCTCCCAGGCCGACGCCTTGGGCGGGATGTCCTCGAAATGGCCGTATCGGCTGAGGACCGCTGCGGCCGACTTCGAGCCCCAGCCCGGCAACCCCGGATACCCGTCCGACGCATCGCCGACGAGCGCCAGGTAGTCGGGGATCGAGGTGGGCGGCACGCCCCACTTGGCCTGGACCCCGGCGTCGTCGTAGGTCAGGCCGCGGCGCCGGTCCCAGAGCACGATCCGCTCGTCTTGCACGAGCTGGGCCATGTCCTTGTCCGGCGTGCAGACCAGGATCCGCTCGACCCGGGCGTTCGCGGCGAACCGGACGGTCGCGGCCGCGATAGCATCGTCGGCCTCGAACTCGACCATCGGCCACAGGACGATGCCGAGCGCATCGACGGCCGCCTCGGCGATGGGGAACTGCGCCAGTAGTTCGGGCGGCATCCCGGCCGACGACTTGTACCCGGGGAAGAGGTCGTTTCGGAACGATTCGATGACCCGGTCCGTCGCGCAGCCGACGTGGGTGGCGCCCTCCTCGCGCAGGAGGTACAGCAGCTGGTCGCACAGCCCGGACACGCCCGAGAGGTTGACCTCGTCGCGCCCGAGGACCGGCGGCCTCGGCGCGAAGTGGGCCCGGAACAGCTCGTAGGTCGCGTCGACAAGGTGGAGCTGCATCCGGTCGGGCCTCAGTCCGCGCCCGACTCGACCAGGTCCCGGAGCCGGAAGAGGTCGGCCTGGAAGATCGGTCCGAAGACCCGGTCCAGGACGACCGCTCCGAGGTCGCGCAGGAACGGGGCGACCAGTCGCTCGTCCCAGCGAACGATCGTCGTCGTCCCGTCTGCCCCCGGTTCGAGGGTCATGACGCCGGAGCCGCTGACGGTGCCCTCGTGGCGGATCGCGAAGCGGGTCGGCGGCTCGAACTCGGTGATCGTGACCGGGTCGGTCGTGGCGACGCCGAAGACCCGGACCGTCGATTCACCCCGGGTACCCACGCCCACCGGCGGTGGCGTGGTCAGCCGGACCGACTTCATGTCGTGCATCCAGCGCGGCTGGCCTTCGATGTCGGCCAGTACCGGCCAGACGCGCTCGATCGGGGCGTCGATGACGACCAGCGACCCGATCGCCGGGGTCGGCTCGCCGTGACGGCGCGAGCGCAGGACCCGATCGACCGCCCAGGCGGCCCCGAGTCCGACGACGCCAAGGCGGACGAGTGGGCGGATCATGCGACCGCCCAGCCCGTCACCGCATCACCGTCCGCCACATCGTCACGCCGGCGTCGCGCATCGCCTCGAGGGCCCGCTCGCCGTCGCCGGGCTGCAGGTCCACGGCCGCGATCGCGTCCGTGAGCACCGAGGTCGCGAAGCCGAGCCGGGCGGCGTCGAGCGCCGTCGCCATGACGCAGTAGTCGGTGGCCAGGCCGACGACGACCACGCGCTCGATGGCCCGCTCGTGCAGGAGGGTCTCGAGCTCGGTCGGGACGGTCTGCTCGGTGATCGGGTCGCGCATCGTGAAGCCCGAGTAGCCGTCCTCGCCGTTGGCGCCCTTGCGGACCCGTGGCGCGCGGCGGGGACGCTGAGGTCCGGGTGGAGCGCGGCGCCCCACGTGTCGGCGACGCAGTGGACCGGCCAGATGCCGCCGTCCTTGGCGAAATGGGGCGTGTGCTCCGGGTGCCAGTCCTGGGTGAAGACCACCGTGGCACCGTTGTTCGCGGCCATCTCGATCTCGCGGTTGACGGTCGGGATGATGCGGTCGCCGCCGGCCACGCTGAGGCCGCCGGCCGGGTCGGCGAAGTCGTTCTGGACGTCGACCACGATGAGCGCCGTCTCCGGGCCGTAGCGCTGCATGCCGCGAGTATCGCAGGGCGCCGTCGCCGCGACGCTATCCGATGAGCGTGGGGTCCTCGAGCCGCTCGGATTCGACGGCGGCATTCGAGTCCGCCGGCTGTGGCGGATCGACGTCGAGGAGGTAGCCGATGCCCTGGAACGTCTTGATCCGGCCGGGCTCACCCGGTTCCGCGCCGAGCTTGCGGCGGACCCGCGAGACCCAGACCCGCAGGTACTGCAGGTCGTCGCGGTACTCGGGTCCCCAGACCTTGGTCAGCAGCTCGGTGTGGAGCACGACCTTGCCGGCGTTGCCCGCGAGGTGCTGGAGCAGGAGCCATTCGGTCCGCGACAGCTGGACCATCTCGCCGTCGCGCGTGACGAGCCGGCGTTCGAGGTCGATCTCGATGTCGTCGAAGGCGATGACCCCGGCGCCGGGCTGGGCACCCGACGATCGACGGAGGACGGCCCGGACGCGCGCCGCGAGCTCGTCCGGATGGAACGGCTTGGCGATGTAGTCGTCCGCGCCGAGGTCGAGGCCCTTGGCCTTGTCGGCCGTGGAGCCCTTCGCCGTCAGGAGGATGACGGCCACCGGCCGTCGCTCGCGGAGCTGGCGCATGACCTCGATGCCGTCGAGGTCGGGCATGACGATGTCCAGCAGGATGATGTCCGGGCGGACCTCCTCGGCCTTCTGGAGCGCCTCCTCGCCGCTGTTGGCCGTGACGACGCGGAAGCCCTCCTCGCCGAGGGCGATGGACACGAGCTTCGTGATGCGCGGCTCGTCGTCGGCGACGAGGACGAGGGGCTGGGTGCCCATGACACCTCCGTTGGGTCAGAGTATCGGCGCAGCCGCAAGGGCACGGCGCCGGGCCCCGATGGTCGCGCATTGACCGTCGCGACCTCTCGGGCGCGACCTTGCAGATCCGTTGCATCGGCATATCAACGGTCGCTGAGCGGCCGCAACCGTCTCGTAACGCACATCGGCGACGGGTTGGGCTACGCTGCCACCGTCATGTATTTCGACCAGTTCAAACACCAGCTGCCCGATATCGACGAGACCGAGACGGACGAATGGCTGAGCTCGCTCGACCAGGTCGTCGAGCAGGAGGGCGAGACCCGCGCCCGGTTCCTCGTCTACAAGCTCCTCAAGCGAGCGAGGCAGTTGCAGATCGGCCTGCCGCCGCTGACCCAGACGCGCTACATCAACACCATCAGCCCCGAGCAGGAGCCGGACTTCCCCGGCGACGAGGCCATGGAGCTGCGGATCCGGCGGATCGTCCGCTGGAACGCCGTGGCGATGGTCCTGCGCGCCAACACCCGGTTCACGGGGATCGGCGGCCATCTCTCGACCTACGCCTCCTCGGCGAGCCTCTATGAGGTCGGGTTCAACCACTTCTTCCGCGGCAACGCCGACGGCCCCGGCGACCAGATCTTCTACCAGGGCCACGCCGCGCCTGGGATCTACGCCCGCGCGTTCCTCGAGGGCCGCCTGAGCGAGGACCAGCTCGACCATTTCCGGCGGGAGACCGAGCCGGGCAAGGGCCTCTCGTCGTATCCCCATCCGCGCCTGATGCCGGAGTTCTGGGAGTACCCGACGGTGTCGATGGGCCTCGGCCCGATCAGCGCGATCTACCAGGCCCGATTCAACCGCTATCTCCAGAACCGCGGCCTGCTGGACACGTCCGGCTCGCGCGTCTGGGCGTTCCTCGGCGACGGCGAGACCGATGAGCCGGAATCGCTGGGCGCCCTCCACGTCGCGTCGCGCGAGGGCCTGGACAATCTGACATTCGTCGTGAACTGCAACCTGCAGCGCCTCGACGGCCCGGTCCGCGGCAACGGCAAGATCATCCAGGAGCTCGAGTCGGCCTTCCGCGGCGCCGGCTGGAACGTCATCAAGGTCATCTGGGCGCGGGAATGGGACGACCTCCTGGCGCGCGACGTCGACGGCCTCCTGGTCCAGCAGATGAACGAGACGCTCGACGGGGAGTTCCAGAAGTTCTCCGTCGCGGGCGGCGCCTACATCCGGGAGCACTTCTTCGGCCCCGACCCGCGGCTCAAGAAGCTCGTCGAGCACCTGTCCGATGACGACCTGGCCAAGCTCCGCCGGGGCGGCCACGACTACCGCAAGGTGTATGCCGCGTACAAGGCCGCGACCGAGTACAAGGGCGCGCCGACGGTCATCCTCGCCAAGACCGTCAAGGGCTGGACGCTCGGTCCGGGCGTCGAGGCCCGGAACATGACCCATCAGGCCAAGAAGCTCTCGGAGCAGGAGCTGCGCGTCTTCCGCGACCGGATCGAGCTGCCGATCCCGGACGCGAAGCTCAAGGACGCGCCGTATTACCACCCCGGACCGGATTCGGAGGAGGTCCAGTACCTCAAGGAGCGCCGGCGCGTGCTCGGCGGTCCGATCCCGAAGCGGATCGTCCGGTCCAAGCCGTTGCCCGCCCCGCCGCCGGCGGTCGATGCCGAGTTCACGAGCGGGAGCGAGACGCCAGTCTCGACGACGATGGTCTTCAGCCGGATCCTGCGCAACCTCATCCGGGACAAGGAGCTCGGATCGCGGATCGTGCCGATCATCCCCGACGAGGCCCGGACGTTCGGCATGGATCCGCTCTTCAAGGAGGTCGGCATCTACTCGGCGCTGGGGCAGCGCTACGAGCCGGTCGACTCCGACCTGCTCCTGTCCTATCGCGAGGCGACCGACGGGCAGGTGCTCGAGGAGGGGATCACCGAGGCGGGCTCGATGGCCTCGTTCCAGGCGGCGGGTACGGCGTACTCCAGCCACGGCCTGGCCACGATCCCGTTCTACATCTTCTACTCGATGTTCGGCTTCCAGCGGACGGGCGACCAGATGTGGGCGTTCGCCGACGCGCGTGGGCGCGGGTTCCTGCTTGGCGCCACGGCCGGTCGGACGACGCTGACCGGCGAGGGACTCCAGCATGACGACGGCCACACCCACATCCAGGCGTCGACCATCCCGAACCTGCGCGCCTACGATCCCGCGTTCGCCTACGAGCTGGCGACCGTCATCCGAGACGGGATCGAGCGGATGTACGGGCCGAAGCCCGAGGACGTCTTCTACTACGTCACGCTCTACAACGAGAACTACGCTCAGCCGCCGCGCCCGGCGGACCTGACGGACGAGGCGATCCTGCGGGGCATCTACCGCTTCGCGGAGGCGCCGGCCGTCGGTCGGGACGCGCACCCCGCCCGGCTGGTCGGCTCCGGCTCGATCCTCAACCAGGTCCTCGTGGCGCGCGACATCCTGGCCGAGCGGTTCGGCGTGGCCGCCGAGGTCTACAGCGCCCCGTCGTTCCCGCTCCTCCGCCGCGACGCCCTCGAGGTCGAGCGCTGGAACCGGCTCCACCCGGACGCCAAGTCGCCTCGGGTGCCCTACGTCAGCCAGGTCCTCGGGCCTGACGGCGGGCCGATCGTGGCGGCCACGGACTGGATGAAGGCCCTGCCCGACATGGTCAGCCGCTGGCTGCCCGACTACTACGTCGCGCTCGGCACCGACGGCTTCGGGCGGAGCGACACCCGCGAGGCCCTCCGCTCGCTGTTCGAGATCGACCCGTCACACATCGCCGCGGCGACGCTGTCCGAGCTCGCCCGCTGCGGCGCGCTCAGCGGATCGAAGGCGGCCAAGGCGATCGCGGAGCTCGGGATCGATCCGGAGAAGACGAACCCGCTCGCGCTGTAGGCCGCCGGAAGCCCGTCAGGCGGTCGAGCGCGCGACGGCCGGCAGGGCCGCCTCGTCGTCCGGGATGACGCGCAGGGTGAACCCGAACTCCGAGCCGCCTTCGGGACGTCGCTTCGCCCAGATCATGCCGCCCATCGCTTCGACCAGGCTCGCACAGACGAAGAGGCCGATCCCGGACCCCGCGATCGAACGGGCGAGCGTCGGGTCCCGGTAGAAGAGCTCGAAGGCGCGCTTGATCGAGGCTTCATCGATGCCGGGCCCCGAATCGATGACCCGCACCGCCACGGTCTCGCCGTCCTGGTCCGCCCGGACGATCACGCGCGTACCGTGCGGCGTGTACTTCGCGGCGTTGCTGAGCATGTTCCGCACGATCTGCTCGACGTACGTCTCCTCGCCGGCCACGATCGGCAGGTCGCGCCGCAGGTCAGCCTCGATGACGATGCTCGGCAGCCGCGACGCCTCGTTGGCGATGACCCGGCCGAGCAGGCGCCGCAGCTCCAGTGGCTCGGACTCGACCGCGATCCCACCGCGCTCGGCGCGGGTGAGGACGAGGAGATCCTCGACGAGCCGGTGCAGGCGTTCGGCCTCGGCGGAGATGTCGGCGATCAGCTCGGCCTGGTCCTCGGGCGTCGTCAGTCGACCCGGCCGGCCCAGGATCCGGGTCAGGCCGAAGATCGTCGTGATGGGCGTCCGCAGCTCGTGCGAGATGACGTCGACGAACGCTTCGCGGAAGGTCCCGGCGCGGCGCTCGTCCTCGAGGAGTCGGTCGCGCTCCTCCTGGAGCCGCCGCTGTTCGGTGATGTCCTGGCCCGTCCCGACCATGCGGATCGGTTCGCCGCCGGCCCCGAGGAAGACCCGTCCGACGCCATGGGTCCAGTGGACGGACCCGTCGGGCCAGAGGAGGCGGAACTGGTGGCTGAAGGGGGTCCCGCGCGACAGCGCCTCGTTGATCGACACCTGGAACGCCGCCCGGTCATCGGGATGGACCGACTGGAGATACCGCTCGAACGTCGGCGCGCCATCGGCCGGATCCAGGCCATGCTGGCGGAAGATGGCATCCGACCATACGAGCTCGCCGGTCCGGATGTCCCACTCCCAGAACCCGGTGCCCGAGGCGGCGAGCACGAGCTCGAGCCGCTCGTCGCGTCGCTGGATGTCGTTGGCCATCGAGGCCACGGCGGCGACGGACTCGACCATGCGGTCGCGCGATGTCCCGACTGACGAGATGAGCAGCGCCACGCCCGACGCCGCGAGCGCATACAGGCCAGCCCTGGCGAGATCGATCGGCACGAGCACGAACGTCCCGCCGACCGGCCCGACGAAGACGATCAGGTTCCCGGCGGTCGCGACGACCATCGTTGCGAGACCGCCGGCCAGGCCGGCGACCCATGCCGCGATCGCGACCGCGGCGATCAGGACCACGAAGCCGGTCTCGCCGCCGACCAGCGCATCGAGGACGACCTTGGTGAGCAACGCGGCGATGCCGATGCCGCACCCGACGACGATCCGCCCGCCACGACCCATCCGCAGGCGACCCCAGCCGGAGACCTCGAGCCGCGCCCGTCCGAGGGCGGCCCTGAGGCTCCTGGTGGTGCGGCCTCCGGCGGCGGGTTGGGTCAAGTTCGACGTCTCCTTCGTGCGCTGTGCCTCTACGGATACCACACGCGCCCGATCGTGTCAGGCGCGCCCGAGGCCCGGCAAGGGCGGATGCGATGCGCCTGCAACGCGCGTTGATTGCCGTTGACGCCGTTTCGGCCGTTTCAGGCGTACCGTTCGCAGAAGGGGGGCCGCGGTGGAACGCGCGCCGAAACTTCGAACAGGATCCTCACGATGACCCGCTCGCTTCGCATCGCCCACGTCGCTCCGCCGCTCGAGCGTGTCCCGCCCCTGGCCTACGGCGGGACCGAGCGGATCGTCTACGAGCTCGTCACCGAGCTCGATCGGCGGGGCCATGACATCACGACCTTCGCGAGCGGGGATTCCGAGGTCCCCGGCCGCCTGATCCCGACGGTCCGGGCAGCGCTTCGGCCCGAGGGCTATGTAGGCGACCAGATGCCATACTTCCTCGCGACGTTGCGGGCCGTGCTGGATCGCGCATCGGACTTCGACCTGATCCACAGCCACCTCGAGTGGGCCAGCCTGCTCCTGGCCCGCCTGTCGCCGGTGCCCGTCGTCTCGACGTTCCACGGCCGCCTCGATCTCCCGTGGGCCGAGGAGGCGTTCGCCGATCCGCCGGCGGGCCTGGTCGCCGTCAGCGCGAACCAGGCCTCGACCCACCCCGACGTCCCCTGGACCGTGATCCACAACGGCCTGACCCTGACCGACGCCCCGTTCGAGCGGCGACGCGGCGACGCGATGTGCTTCGTCGGCCGCGTCGCGCCGGAGAAGGGCATCGTGGAGGCTCTCGAGATCGCGAAGATCGTCGGACGGCCACTCCGGATCGCCGCCAAGGTCGCGCCCATCGGGCCCGAGCGAGCCTATTTCGATGCGGTCTTCGAGCCCGCCCTCAAGGCCGCCGGCGGCGACGTCGAGTTCCTCGGGGAGCTGACCCAACGCGACCGCGACGAGCTGTTCGCCGAGAGCTTCGTCTCGCTGATGCCGGGCGCCTGGCCCGAGCCGTTCGGGCTGGTCGTCATCGAATCCCTGGCGTGTGGCACGCCGGTCATCGCCCGCCGCGTCGGCGCCCTGCCCGAGATCATCCGCGACGGCGTCGATGGTTTCTTCGGCGACGACGTCACGCAGCTCGCCTACAAGGTCGAGGGCGCCGCCGACCTGGATCGAGCCGAGATCCGCACGTCCGTCCTCGAGCGCTTCTCGGCCCAGCGAATGACCGACGGCTACGAGGCGCTCTACCGGCAGATGCTGGGGATCGAGGACGCCGGCGCGACCGAGGCCCGTGCCGGCGACCGTGAGCCGACGCGGCTGGCTGCACGGGCCGCCTCGGCCCGCTAGGACCGCCGAACGGCGCTCATCCTGGGGGCTGACGCCGACCAGAGACCTCGAGGCGCATCGTTTCAGGCCGTTTGCACCCCGCGTCGAGACGTCGTCGTGGCCTGCATCCGTTCCGCCAGCGTCGTCGCGATCAGCCCGGTCGGCAGCAGCGCCGCGACGACCAGGAGCCGGGGCGCGCCGCCGACGAACAGGCCGAGCGCGAATCCGATCGACATGGCTCCGGCCAGCCGGAGGGTGTCGTCGGAGCCGGTCTGGATCAGTCGCCCGGCATCGCCGAGAGCCTTGCCGGTACCGGCCGCTGCCTCGGGCAGTCGGGCGCCGACCTCGCCGGCCACGCCGGCGACCGAGTCGGCGACGTCGCGCGCGGTTCGGAGCACGCCGTTCTCATCGTCGATGGATCCGGGTTTCGTGGGGGTTGTGGTCGCCATGGCTGGACTCCTTGCGCTGTTGCGGCGGAAAGCAACGGACGGCTCGAGGAGGGGGCTCGAGCCGTCCGTGCCACGAAGGATGGACGCCCCGTCACAAGCGCCACCCCGACGGGAAGTTCGCGATCGGTCCCCACGATATGGAGCACGACCATTCGTTCGAGCATCAGGCTCTCGGCGCGCATTGCATCGGCATGACAACGGCCCGGAGACACTGCTGGGGGAGAACGTCGGCCCCCGGAACCCCCAGTGGCACGGGGGCCGACCGTGTTCACCTTGGGGGCACGGCAGTCACGGATGCGGTGGCTGGCACGCCGTGGGTCTTGCAGGGGCGTGACGGTCCGGGCTCGCCATCGGGGCCGGAAACAAGAAACACCCGCCCATCCGAGGGCGGGTGTTTCGCGGGTGGCGGTCGATCAGATCGAGCCGCGGCCCGTGCGGCTGCGGCCCGTGACCATCCCGACGACGAGGACCACGAGGACCGCACCGATGACCGACACGACGATCGAGCTGATGTCGAAGGGGCCGTCGATCGGCTTCGAGTTGAACAGGGCACTGGCGAGGAACCCGCCGACCACGGCCCCGACGATGCCGAGCACGATGTGCCCGATGATCCCGAGGCCTTCGTCGCCCTTGACGATGAAACCGGCCAGGTAGCCGGCGATCGCGCCAAGCACGATCCACGCGATGATGCTCACTTGATACCTCCATCTCGGATACGGGCTTCGCCCCCGCCCGCTGGGCGTTCATGTCCCGGAGCCCGGGCCTTGTTGCCATGTTCTGGAGTCGGTCGCTCTCGGCCGACTACGGCGAGGCCTCGAGACGTATCAACCACCTCGCACCCAGTTCGTAGCCGGGCGGCAGGACGCCGGGCCGACACGAGAGCCGGCCCGGCGTCAGTTCGAAACCCTCGAGCCGCTACGGCGCGGGCGACGTGGTCTCGGCCGGGAGCGATGGGGTCTCGACCACGGGCGTGGTCGCGCCTGGGCTGGCGCTGGATCCCGACGGCGAGCACGCGACGAACGCGGCGGTGGCCAGGACCAGCATGATGAGCAAACGCTTCATGCGTCACCTCCTATTGGGGCCGCATCGGACGACGGCCGATGCGAGGTCGCCCTGGGGAGCGACTCCCGCCCACGCTAGCCAACGGAACGCGGCAGCCACGTTGCCGGCCGCACGAGCGGTCTTGCACCTGTCAGACAGAACCCGACTGGAGCGCCTGGAGACCACTCAGTCGCGCAGCACCTGCAGCGCGAACCCGAACTCGGCCCCGCCCTCGGACCTGGGCCGCGCCCAGATGCGGCCCCCCATCGCCGCGATGAGGCGGGCGCACACGAACAGGCCGATGCCGGCACCGCTCGCGGTCCCGGCCGTGCCGGGCGAGCGGTAGAAGCGCTCGAACAGCCGATCGGTCTCCTCGACCGGAAAGCCCGGGCCGTCATCGAGGATCCGGACGATGACCTCGTCGGCTGCGGTCGATGCAAGGACTTCGACCGTCGCGCCGACGCCCCCGTACTTCGCCGCGTTGGACAGCAGGTTGCGGAAGACCTGCTCCACGTACGTCGGATCCGCCACCACGGTCGGCAGGTGCGGCTCGATCTCGGCCCGGAACGCCACGCCCGGCCAACGGCCCTGCTCGGAGCCGACGACCGCGGGCAGGATGCGCTGGAGCAGGACCGGTTCGGCCCCGATGTCCCCCGCGCTCTCGCCGAAGCGGTTCAGGGCCACGACGTCCTCGACCAGGCGATGGAGGCGCTCGGTCTCCTCGGTGATGTCGGCGAACACGCTCCGGCGGGTCTCGTCGTCGAGCGTCGACCCTTCGCGGGCCAGGAGCTTCGCGCCGCCGTAGATCGTCGTGACCGGCGTCCGCAGCTCGTGCGACAGCACGCCCACGAACGTCTCGCGGATCGCCTCGCGTCGCCGAGCCTCGGTCACGTCCCGCATGACCAGGATCGTCCCGTCGTCGTCCGGCTGCACGCCGGAGCCCATGACCGGGTACGTCGAGAGCTCGATCCATCGATCCGGCTCCGCCTTGAGTGCCAGCTCGACCGGGCCGCCTCGAGTGCCGAGGCTCGGCGGGCTCGCGGGCCCATCGGCGAACCGCTCAAGGATCTCGGGGTAGGTGCGCTCCTCGAGGTCCGGGAAGAGCTGCTGTCCGGCCGGATTGACGAGCGTGACGCGACCATCGGCGGTGCACAGGACCACCGCCTCGCCCATGGCCCGGATCACGGCATTGAGCTCGGCCGCGCGGGCGTGCTCGGCCTCGGCAAGGCGTTGCAGGCGCGCCTGCGACTCGATCCGTTCTCGGATGTCGCGCGCGACCGCGACGACACCGGTCGCGCCGCCCTCGAGCTCGACCACCTGGAGCAGCGCCTCCATCGGGACCGTGCTGCCGTCCCGTCGCCGGTAGGCGAGGACCACGGTCCTCGCCTCGACCGTGCCGTGCACCATCGGCGCGACGAGGACGGCCAGCCGCTTGCCATCGATCCCGACCATCCAGTCGGTGGCCGGGCGGCCGATCGTCTCGGCCATCGTCGTGCCGAAGAGGGTCAACGCGCCGCGGTTGGCGTCGGTCACGAGCAGGCTGTCCGGGTCGAAGACGACGATGGCCTCGTGGACGGCGTCGACGATCCGGCGGGACCGGTCGACGGGCTTCGCGGGTCGTGCACCGAGCGACCTGAGGGGACCGGCGTGGGGTTCAGGGATCGGCGGAGATTCCACGTTGCCTCGGGGAGCGACTCGGTCGGGCTGGGTCGGCGGGTCAGCGCCGAGCCGCGGGCGCACGCCCGCACGCTGCCGACTCTGGCACCAGGCCCGTAACTCGCGCCCGATGCGGCCCGGCTCCGGCATTGCAGTCCTCTCGCAGCGGACGGGCCTGGACCGCTGCGCCGGTATACTTCGGCCCCAGGCCGACCGGCCGCCCCGGGGAGTGGGCGACTCGAGAGGGAGATCGGGCCCGATGCACCTTGCCCCTGCCGACCTGCAGTCGGTGCACCAGGATGGGCTGTCGATCCGGTTCGGCATCCTCGGTCCGGTGGCATATGCACTCGCCGAGGTCCCGGCAACCGGTTCGGCCGGCACCGCGCTCGAGCGCCCGTGTGCCCGCCCGCACTGGGGCTTCGTGCTGGCCGGCGACGTGACCCTGCACCAGGCGGGACGCTCGACCGCGATCCCCGCCGGGCACGCGTTCCATATCCCGGCGGGAGGCGATGAGCATCGACTCGAGGCATCGGGCGGGGCATTGATCTCGGGGTTTGAGTCCGTCGATCCAGGTCTTGACACGAGCGACGCCGCGCTCCGGGCGTACGGATTCGAGATGATCCGGAACGAGGTGCCGCCGACCCGGACCGTGCCGACGACCGCTGCCGGACCGGTCGCGCCGGGCCGCGTCGAGGCGCACAACCAACGGATGTCAGAGCTGGTGCTGACCCGGGCGCGCCTCGGCGCCACCAGCGGGTACACCTCCGACTGGTGCGACCTCGAGCACTGGGGCATGGTCACGGCCGGGCGCATCGCGATGGAGTGGGAGGGTGACGTCGAGGTCCTTGGGACCGGCGACATCTTCTACTGCCCGCCCGGCCCGCCGGGGCATCGGATCAACGCGGCCGATCCCGCCACGATCGTGGACCTGACACCGGTCGCCCGGATCGGGGAGCGGACCCGCCTGTCGGACTGGCGTCGCCCGATGCTCGAGCTCGCCCGACCGGCGGGCGCCCCAGGCCCCGTGGCCGTGGCCGCCCTGCTTTGATTCGACGCAGGAGCAACGCATGAGCGCAGACGGCGGGACCGGCATGATCGTCGTGAGCGGGACCGGCCGGGTGACCGTCGAGCCGGATGTCGCGGACCTGCGCCTGGGCGTGACCGTCTCCCGCGATTCGATCGCCGAGGCCCGGTCCGAGGCCGCTCGCACCATGACCGCGATCCTCGACGCCGTGGCCGCGGCCGGCGTCGCCCCGCGTGACATCCGGACGGCGCTGCTCTCCGTCCAGCCGCGGTACGACTATCGCGACGGGAAGCCCCCGACCCTCGTCGGGTACGAGCTGGCCAACATCGTCGAGGTGACCGTGCGCGACCTCCGGACCGTGGCGGACGTCATCGACGGCTCGTTGCGAGCCGGGGCGACGAGCATGGACGGGCTGACGTTCCGCGTGGACGACGCGACCGAGCCCGAGCGCGCCGCCCGGACGGCCGCGGTGGCCGCGGCCCGGACCCGCGCCGAGGTCCTGGCCGACGCGGCCGGCGTGTCGATCGCGGGTGTCGTGGACATCGTCGAGGGCGGTCCGCCGCCGGCGTTTCCCCGGGCGAAGGCCGAGCGGATGATGCTCGCCGCCGATGCGGCGACGCCGCTCTCGGCCGGCACCACGGACATCTCGGTCACCGTGACGGTCACGTACCGGATCGCCTGAACGCCGCGTCCCTGCGGATCAGTCCTCAGTTCGAGACGACCCGGAACAGCCGACCCGATCCGAGATCGACCGCGTACACGGCGCCATCCTCGGACTGGCCGATCGAGCTGATGCTTCGCGTGCTCTCCAGGACCAACGTCGGCTCACGCCGCCCGTCCCCGGTCGGGTCCATCGTCCAGATGTTCCCGGAGCATTCGTCCGCGAACAGGTACCGGCCATCGAGCTTGGCCTGTGCGGGATCGTGCACCACGACGCCGCCGACCACCGCGCAGCCGAGGTCGTGGCCGTAGGCCGCGAGCGGAAGGGTCAGGCCCGACTGGTCACAGCCCGTCGCGGGCTTGTAGCAGGCGAAGCCCTCCATGATGTTCCAGCCGAAGTCGAGGCCGCGCTGTCCGCGTCGGACCACATCGATCTCTTCCCAAGCGCCCTGTCCGACGTCGCCGATCCACAGGTCGCCCGTCGGCTGGTCGAAGCGGATCCGCCACGGATTGCGCAGACCGGTCTGCCAGTTCTCCGGAAAGGCGCCGGCGGTCCCGACGAACGGGTTGTCCGGCGGGACGTTGTACGCGGGGCCCTCCCCGGCCTGCACGTCGACGTCGATCCGCAGGATCTTGCCCAGATGCGTGTCGAGGCGCTGGCCGTTGCCCTGCGGGTCGCCACCGGAGCCGCCGTCGCCCATCCCGACGTAGAGCATCCCGTCCGGTCCGAACGCGACCGCGCCGCCGTTGTGGTTCGGGAACGGCTGGTCGATGTGCATCAGGACGCGTTCGCTCTCGGCGTCGGCGGAATCCGCGTCGAGGGACAGCTCGAACGACGAGATGACGGTGCCGCCCTCGAGGTCCGTGTAGTCGACGAAGAAGCGCGGATCGTCTGGGAAGTCCGGATGGAGCGCGAGGCCGAGGAGCCCGCGCTCACCGCCCGCCGTCAGTCGTTCGGCGATGTCGAGGAACGGCGCCTCGACGACGGCGCCGTCCCGCACGACTCGGATCCGACCGCCCTGTTCGACCACGAAGATCCGGCCGGTCCCGTCATCGGCCGCGACGACATCGACCGGGCGATCGAGGCCTTCGGCCACCAGGTCCAGCCTCGCGATGGGCGGCGTGGCGGATGGCGCGGCCGTCGTGGACGGCGATGTCGTCGGCTGGCCGCAGGCGAGCAACCCGATGACCGATCCGGTCAGCAACAGGTGCAGGAATTGGCGCGGATGACCCGGTTCGCGCCTCGCCATGGGCGGGATGCTACCAAGCATCCGTGGAACGGACCCTTCGACCGGTCCCGCGGACCGACCGCGCCCTGCTACCCTGCCTGCCGGAGGACTCTTGCTCGACCGATCGATCTCCGGCGCCGGTGCCCTGACCGACCTCGCCGATCGCGCCGTGCGTCCCTTCGGCCAACGCCGCGGACGGAACTCGTTGGCGACCCGGCCCGGATCGATCATCGTGATGGTCCTGCTCGCGATCCTGGCCGTCCTGCTCGTCCTGGCCGGTCTCGAGGTCGCCGACAGCCCGTCACCGCTGGCGTTGTCGGCCGCCGCCGTCACGACCGAGCCCGGGCTCAGCGATCGGGCCTATGTCACGATCGACGGGGTGGTCTCGCCGGACTACGTCGAGACGTTCTTCGACGCGAACGGTGACGGCGCGAAGAACGACGACGAGATGACCGTGGAGTGGTTCTACTTCCTCGTCGATCCAGACTCGTACACCGGCGTGACCGTGCGATCGACGCGCCCGCCCGAGGCCGTCGTGGGCGACGACACGTACGCCGTCGCCCCGGCGACGATCACGGGCATGCTGCGACGTGACGAGCGCGGGGTGAGCGAGGCAAAGATGTCTCTTGGCTTTCCCTTCGAGGACTTGGGGCTCGTCGTGAGCGACCGCTACGTCCTCGAGGAGGGCACGGCGCCGACGAACCCGGTCCTCGCCTTCGGGCTGGCGGCCGTCGTCGGCCTCATCGCCGGGGTCATGCTGGTCGGCCTGTCGGGCGGCTACCTGATCTACCGTCGTTCGGGCCACGGACCGCCGCCGCCGGCGACCAGCCTCGCGCTCGGCGAGCGCCTGCCGCTTCGGGTCACCGGCCTGCTCCGAACGGCGGAAGGGCTCGTGCACGTCCGCGAAGTCCCGGCCGACCTTGTCCGCTTCCAGGTGAGCGAGCCGGCGAGCGGCGAGCCGGACTCGACGCTCATCATCGAGCGCCGGGGACGACCCGAAGGCGTTGCCCTGGGTCTCGGGCAGCTCGTGCGGCTCACGTCAGGCGTCGCGCTGTTGTTCCGAGGCCCTCGCCCCGCCCTGCGCGTGGTGGTCGCGACCGGGCCGCTGGTGCTCTCGTTCGACGACGAGAAGCAGCGCGATCGGGCAGCCGCGGAACTACTGGACGAGACCGGTCTCGGTTCGACCGTGGATCCAGATGTGCCGAAGGAGGCCTGAACCATGGATGCCTGGGAGCTCGCGGAGGTCGAGGCGACGCGGGTCGCGGCCGGTCGCCTGTACGAGGAGTTCCTCCGCGTCCCGGACCTGTCGGCGGGCCTGTACGTCCTCGAGGCCGGTGCCCTCGACCCCCAATCCCCGCATACCGAGGACGAGCTCTACTACGTCGTCCGGGGTCGGGGCCGGGTCACGGTCGGCGACGAGGTCCGCGAGGTGCGCGCCGGGTCCCTGGTCTTCGTCGCCGCCCGCGTTCCGCACCGATTCCACGACATCGTCGAACGCCTCGAGATCGTCGTGGTGTTCGGGCCGGCGGAGGATGACCGCGGCTGAGCGCGGCTGACCGGGCCGCGGCCAGGGTCAGCTCGCCGGAACGCCCGACGCGGCCACGGCCTCGATCAGCTCCCTGGCCAGTTCCGGCCCCCGGCCGACCGGGTCGTGCCGGAAGAAGACATAGGCGTCCATCCCGGACGCCAGGAACGGCTCGAGGCGCGCCGCCCATTCGGCCAGCTCATCGGGCGTGTAGTCATGGCGGCGCAGACGCAGGTACAGGAACGGGCCGGTCCGTCGCAGCGTCGGCGGTACCGGGTCGTCGGGCAGGTCCGTGGCGACCAGGGCGGCCCCGGCGTCGGCGAGCGCTCCGAACGTCTCGTCCACCAGCCAGGCCGGGTCCTGGCATTCGACCGCCAGCGGCAGGTCGCGCGGCCACGTCGCGAGGAACGCCGCCAGCCGTTCGTCGTTGCGCTTCACGCCGGTCGGGACCCGGAACAGCACGCAGCCGAGCTTCGCCCCGAACGCCCGGTATGGACCAGTCAGCCACGGCACGCTCGTCGCCGGATCCGCGAGCGAGCGTGCCGACCCGCCGCGCTGCGCCTTGACCGTGAACCGGAACGCGGCGGGCGTGGCCGCGAGCCACGCCGCCACCTTGGCGGGCGACGGCTGCTGGTAGTACGTGTTGTTGAGCTCGACCGTGTCGAGGCGCCCGGCATAATGGGCGAGGAGGTGGTCGGCGGCCAGCCCGGACGGGTAGAAACGGGGCGACCAGCCGGGGTAGGCGAAGCCGCTTGTCCCGGCATACAACCGGCCGGCGGCCTGACCCGTCAGGCCTCGCGCCCCTGGTTGCCGTCTTCGGCGAGATCCCGGTTCGTCTCGTCGGGTTCGGCCCCCGCCCGGATCGCGACCGTCTGCATCGCCCGTCCGACTTCGGCCAGCTGACCGGCGTCGAGGACGTCGAGGAAATGATCAGCGATGCCGCGCAGGTGCGTGCTCGAGGCGGCCCGCAGGCGGTCCAGGCCGGCGTCGGTCAGGACGGCTTCGGCGCCCCTCGCGTCGGTCATGCACGTGTCGCGCTCGACGAGGCCGTCCGCGACCAGCCGGTCGATGAGCCGAGTCACCCCGCTCTTGCTGAGCAGCACCTGGTCGGCGAGCCGGCGCATCCGGATCCGTCGCCCCGGCGCGGTCGCGATCGTCAGGAGGGCGTCGTACTCCGCGAACGAGAGGTCGTGCTCGGCTCGCAGCTCCTCGTCGAGGCGGCGGGAGACTCGCGCGTGCGCGACGAGGAACGCTCGCCATGGGGCGAGGCGCGGGTCGTGCGCCGTCAGGGGTCGTGCTGGTGCTCGGGAGACAGCCATGGTGCGCCCCGATGCTACAGCACTGGCGGCGCCGGGCAGTCCCGGTGTCCGGGATCGTGGCTCGCGCCAGACGGCCGGTCAGGCCAGGACGCGGTAGACCGTACCGCCGAGCGAGACCATGTACAACTCGCCGTCGTCGCCCTCGCCGAACGAGCTGATGTTCTGGGCCGTGTCGCGCAGCAGCGTCTTCGATGCCGGGGTCTTGGCGCCGCGCGGGATCGACCAGATCTCACCCGAGCAGAAGTCCGCGAAGATGTACTGGCCCACGAGCGGCGCCGAGGATCCGCGGTAGACGTAGCCGCCGGTCACCGAGCAGCGTCCGCCGCCGTGGCCGTACTCGACGACCGGTCGAACCTTGCCGCTCTTGCTGCAGCCGCTCGACGGCCGGTAGCATTTCGAGCCTTCCATGACGCGCCAGCCGAAATTAGAGCCGCGAGCGGCCGGGCCGCCCGTCGAGGTGACCTGCTTGCGGTTGATCTCCTCCCACTTGTTCTGGCCGACGTCGCCGATCCAGAGATCGCCGCGCGTCCGGTCGAAAGAGAACCTCCACGGGTTGCGCAGGCCGTACGACCAGATCTCGTTGCGGCCGGCCTTGCCGACGAACGGGTTCGAGCCGGGGTTCCGGTACTGGCGCGCACCCTTCGTCCCGTTGATATTGATCCGCAGGATCTTGCCGAGCAGGCGGTTCTTGTTCTGGGCATTGTTCGCCGCATCGCCGCTCCCACCGCCGTCGCCAGTGCCGATGTACAGGTAGTTGTCTGGTCCGAAGGCGAGCATGCCGCCGTTGTGGTTGCTATGCGCGCTGTGCTCGATCGTCAGGATCCGACGGCGGCTGCCCATGTCGGTGCGATTGGGGTTCGTCGTCGAGGCCTTGTACTCGTTGATCGCGATGTCGCCGCCCCTGCGCGTGAAGTAGACGTAGTACTTGCGGTTGGTCTCGTAGTTCGGGTGGAACGCGAGGCCCAGCAGGCCGCGCTCCCCGCCCTTCGAGATCTTGGTGCTGATGTCGAGGAACGTCCCGAGGGAGGCACCTGCCTGGGTGTAGGCCTTGATCCGCCCGCCCTGTTCGACGACGAAGAGTCGGTTCGTACCGTCTCGCGCGCCGGTCACGTAGAGAGGGCTCGACAGACCCGTGATGACCACTGGCAAGCTGAGTGCGCTCGCTGGCGCGGGAGGCACGATGAGGGCAAGCGCGGCCACCAGCGCAAAGGCTGCGCCATGGCTTCGTCGACGAAGGTTCAGCGCCAACTCTCCGGGTCGAGGAGGAAGAAGGTCGTCTGGCTGAGGTTCTCGGTCAGGGAGCTCCACCACTCGGCGATCCGATCGTCGAACGAGCGACCGACGAGCTCCTCGGCGACCGGGCGATCATCGGCTGCGACGACCGCCGTGAACGCGAGCGGATAGGCGTCGCCCGCGCTCGAACGGTGGGGGTGTGCTTCGCGGATCTGGGCCATCGCCGCATAGCCTGACACGCCCACAGAGTAACCGGTCGCGGCAGGTGTCTGCCATCGTTCTGGCGTAGGGCGTCCCTGGCCGCCGTGTCGTGGCCCGTCCCACCGCCGCGTCGGGGGCCGCCGTTCGAGGTCGCGACGCGGCCGGTATCCTCCTCCCATGGCCGTGACCGCCCGCCGATACGGCGCCCAGAGCATGTCCGCCCCGCTGCTCGACGTCCTCGTCAAGCGACCGGGGCCGGCATTCGGGGCCGCCTTCGAGCGGCCGGAGCACGGCTTCCTGCACCCGGTCGATCTCGACGTCGCGCGGCGCGAGCACGACGCGTTCACCGACACCCTCGCCCGCCTGGGCACGACGGTCCATGTCCTCGACGTCGACACGGAGAGCCCGGACCTCGTCTACACCTTCGACCCGCTGCTGGTCACGGACCGTGGCGCCATCCCGCTCCGGCCGGGGAAGGCGAATCGACAAGGCGAACCGGCCACGCTCGAGGCCTGGACCTCGGCGGCCGGCATCCCGACGTTCGGACGGATCGAGGCGCCCGGCACGGTCGAGGGCGGGGACACCTTGTGGCTTCGACCGGACCTGTTCTGCATCGGACGAACGCTGCGCACGAATGACGACGGGGCGAGACAGCTGGCCGACCTGGTCGGTGGCGACGTGCGGATCTTCGACCTCCCGTACTGGCATGGCTCCGCCGAGCTCGTCCACCTCATGTCCGTCATCTCGCCGATCGCCGACGACCTTGCCGTGGTGTACCTGCCGCTCCTGCCCGTCGGGTTGTGGGCACTGCTCGCGGAACTCGGCATCCGCCTGATCGAGGTGCCGGACGAGGAGTTCCCGACCCTCGGCTGCAACGTGCTGGCCGTGCGGCCGGGCGTCGTCATCGCGGCCGAAGGCAATCCCCGCGTCCGCGCCGCCCTGACGGCCGCCGGCTGCGAGGTCCACACATATCCGGCGACGGAGATCGGGGTCAACGGCTCCGGCGGCCCTACTTGCATGACGCGTCCGATCCTCCGTGGTTGAGCGGGCGGTCGTCGCGCCCGTCATCGACGAGGCGCACCTCATCCAGGACCTGCGGTCGCTGGTGACCATCCCGAGCATCACCGGCTCCGAGGAGGCGGTCGCGGCGTGGGCGGCGGACGCGCTTCGAGAACTCGGCCTTGCCGTGGAGGTCGTGACCCCCGACCCGGCCACGGTCCGTGACGACCCGGACTGGCCAGGCGAGGAGATGCCGCGGAGCTCGCTGCCGGTCGTGATCGGTCGCGCGGGCCGGGCCCGCGGACGCCGGATCATCCTGTCGGGACACCTCGACGTCGTGCCGCCAGGCGATCTCGCCACCTGGACGGCCGATCCGTGGGGCGGCGAGATCCGCGACGGCGCCCTGTACGGCCGAGGAGCCTGCGACATGAAGGGTGGGGTAGCGGCGATCCTGGCCGCGGTTCGCTCGCTGGGCGCCGCCGGCGACCTCGATCGGCTGGACGGGGAGCTGATCGTGGCCCTCGTGCCCTCCGAGGAGGACGGCGGACAGGGGACGCTCGCCGCGATCCGTGCCGGCGTCATCGGCGACCTGGCGATCATCCCGGAGCCGTCGAACCTCGGCATCGTCGTCGCCCACGCGGGCGCCATCACGTTCCGGTTGACCGTCCCGGGCCGGGCGGCGCACGCGTCGCAGCGGCGCGAGGGCGTTTCCGCGCTCGACAAGCTGTGGGTGCTCTCGAAGGCGCTCGAGGCCGACGAGGCGCGCCGCAACGCCGCCGAGACCGACCCGCTGATGACCGTGCTCGGCCTGCCGTACCCGACGATCATCGGGATCGTGTCGGGCGGCGACTGGGCGTCGACCGTGCTCGACCGGGTCACCGCCGACGGTCGCTACGGCGTCCGGCTGGGTCAGTCGGCGGCCGATGCCGAAGCGGACCTGCGGGCGGCGATCGCGGCCGCCTGTGCCACGGACGACTTCCTGCGCGACCACCCCGCGACAGTCGAGATCACGGGCGGCCGATTCGGATCGGCGCGCGTGCCCTCGGATCACCCGCTCCCGGTCGGTCTCGCCGATGTCGCCGAGCGCGTCACCGGTCGTCGTCCGGACCTGCTCGGCGAGCCGTACGGCGCCGATATGCAGATGTTCGTGAACGTCGGCGGGACGCCGTGCGTCATCTTCGGCCCGGGTGACGTCAAGGTCGCCCACAGCGCCGACGAGTACGTCCCGCTCGACGAGGTCGAGACGTGCGCCCGAGTCCTCGCCGCGTGGGTGGAACGGGAGCTGACCGGCGTCTGACGGCTGGACTCGGCGCTACGAACCCGAGGACTGAGCGACGTTCCGCCGCGCCAGGGTGAGGGTGACCGGGACGATGATCATCGCCGCCCCGATCAGGCCGAGGATGGCGAAGCCGGCCGCGGCCATGATCACCCCGGAACCGATGCTGGCCGCCGCGGCCGAGCTCCAGATGAGGGCGTCGGTCAGGCCCTGGAGCCGCGTCCGCTCGCCGAGGGACAAGCCGGTCGTCAGCAACGCTGAGCCCGCCACGTACCCGAGGTTCCACCCATAGCCGAGCAGGAACAGGGCCAGGAACAGCAGGACGCCCCCATCGGGTGGCGCGGCGGCGGCGAGGACCGACGACCCGGCGATCACGACGAGCCCGGTCAGGATGACCGGCACGCTCCCGAAGCGATCCGTCAGGCGTCCCGACAGCGGCGACAGCCCGAACATCCCGAACGTGTGGCCACTGATGACCAGGCCGACCGCGCCGAGGGTGTGCCCGTGCTCGGTCATGTGCAGCGGAGTCATCGTCATGATCAGGACCATGACCACCTGGCCGGTGACGAGCGCCACGATCGCGACCGGCACGTTCGGTCGCCGGAAGACCGAGGCGAGCGACACGCCGATCGAGGCGTCATGGCTCGGACCGGGAAGGGAGGCTTCGTCCGCGAGTTCGTACGGATCGGGCCGCAGCATCACGAACGAGAGGATCGCCGCCGCCCCGACGAAGAGGATCGGCACGAAATACGGCCCGGCGAGCTCGGGCAGCCCGAGGTTGGTCGCCACGACCCCGGCCGTGGCGACCAGGTTGGGCCCGACGATCGCGCCAACGGTCGCGCCCCAGACGACCAGCCCGATCGCGGTCGCTCGCCGATGTTCCGGGTACATGTCGGCGGCCGCGTACCGCGACAGCTGGTTCGACGAGTTCCCGAAGCCGATGAAGAACATGCCGACGAGGAGCATCGGCAGCGATGACGACAGCACGGCGGCCGTCGCCACCACCGCCCCGCCGACCCCGATGGCGTAGCCGGCCGCCAGCCCGTCCCGTCGGCCCCGACGGACCATCAGCGCCGACAGGGCGACCGCCCCCGCCGCCGCGCCGAGGACGACCGCGGCCGCGGTCACGCCGCTCCAAACCGCGGTGCCGCCCAGGTGCTGGGCGACGATCGCGGCGACCGTGACGGCGGCGATGTGCCCGGTGCTGCCGAGGGCGACGCCGCCGACGAGCGACCACGTCGAGCGCCGCCGTGCGGCCTCAAGGTCCGTACCAGTGAGCGCGATCGTGTCGGCCATCGGACCGCGATGACAGGGCGCCAAAGTCAGTCGAAACCGAGCGTCAGCACCTCGATGCGGGCAGGGGCCTCGGCCACGGTTTCGCGCGGCGCGGAAGCCAGTTCCAGGAAGCGGCAGAACGCGTTGGCCAGGCGCATCTGGTCGGGGGTTCGGGCACGCACCCGCCACAGGTCAGGCGATCCGACGATCACCGCGACGCACCGGGCTCGCGACGTCGCGACGTTGAGCCGATTCCGGCTGTAGAGGAAGTCCATGCCGCGCGGCGCGAGCTCCGGACTCGAGGTGGTCAGCGAGTAGATGCTGATCGGCGCCTCCTGGCCCTGGAACTTGTCGACCGTGCCGACTCTCGCGGCGGCTGGCAACAGCCGCTTGATCGCCCCGACCTGCGCGTTGTACGGCGCGACGATCAGCACCTCGTCCCAGCCGATCGGTCGACTCACGCCATGTTGGTCGGTCCACCTGGCACCGCCGGTCGCCAGCGACGTCGCGATCGCAGCGACGCGTGCCGCCTCGACATGCGATTCGCTGTCGGCGCCCTCGGTCGCCACTTCGATCCGCCTCGGTCCGACGCCGTCGAGCTCGCCAACGTCGGAAGTGAGGCGCTGGATCGCCAGCTCCGGTCGCGCGTCCAGCCGGTCGTCGTAGAAGACCTCGGACGTGAAGTCGCACAGCGCCGGATGCAAGCGCCAAGTGTGCTCCAGGAAGAGGCCACGGTCCGGCGGCATGGTGGCTTCATCGCCTAGTACGTGGGCCAGCGCCGACGTATCGGCCCCTGGCGGATGGGAGCCTTTCATCGGCTGGTCCAGTTGCTGCGGGTCCCCGAGAAGGACAAGACTGTTCGTCGCCCGCGTGATCGCGACGACGTTCGCGAGTGAGATCTGGCCGGCCTCGTCGACGAAGAGGACGTCGACCAATTCGGCCATCTTCGCGGACGCCCACAGCCACGAGGTGCCGGCCGCCAGGTTGGCTCGTCCGTCATCGAGCTTCGTCCGGACGTCCGAGGCGTCCTTGGCGTGGGCGATGGCCGGGTCGTCGACCACCTGGTCCTTCGGTCCGTGCTGGATCGCCCGGATGTCGCCAGTCTGACCAGCGTCGATCGCGGCCCGAAGGAGATTGCCGATCACCTTGTGACTGGTGCCGGTGATCCCGACGCGCTTGCCGGCTCGCAGCAGCGCCACGATCATCCGCGCGCCGGTGTACGTCTTGCCGGAGCCAGGCGGTCCCTGCACGGCGAGCGTGGTCGAATCGAGCCGCGCGGCGAGTCGCTTCGCCCCGTCGAGGTCGGGCTCGCCAGGTTCCATCAGCGGCTCCCCGGGCGCCTGCCCGACCTGGGGCGGCCGCCCGATCAAGAGGTCGCGCGCCACGCGGTCGGGGCCGTCCGCATCGATCCCGTGCTCTGCGACCCACTCGCCGAGCTCGTAGAGCGAGGCCTGATGGTCCGCGGTCCGCACCCAGTCGAGGGCGACGACCGCGACGGGATGCGATTGCTCCGCTTCGCGTCGGATGTCGATGGTGAGCGCAGCCGGATCGATCGCGATCATCTTGCCGACGTCCCATGTGAACGGGGAAGCGTCAGGGTCCGCCTGCTGTCGCGCCGGGTCGTAGAGGTCACCGCGACCGAGGTCGAAGTCCTGGTCAGGGAACGCGTAGCGCCAGGTCTGCTTGCCCTTGTGCGGCTCGTCGAGCGGACCGATCGGCACGAGTCCGCCGAGCGGCGCGTTCTCCTCGATGAGCTGGTCCGGGTTGAGCTTCATCAAGCGGTGGAACTCCCACCACATCGACTTGTCCTCGCGACGGTGCCAGCCGAGCAATTGCGCCAGCAGCCACCGGGCGTGCTGTTCCGGTGTGCGGTCAGCGGGATCGACCGGCACGAACGCCGGATCGGCGAGCCGCTCCACGAGCGCCTGCGTGCGCGCCTGGGCTTCGGTCAGGTCCGCCGGCAACGGCGTCTCCCGGGGTGCCGGTCTGGGCACCTCGAGTCTCGTCTCCTGCGCGAGCTGGTCGCGGCGCTCCTCGAGCCAGTCCCGGAGCCGCTGGTTGCTCACGACGTCGTCGCGGTTGTACCGCTCGATCCGCTCCAGGTGGGACGCCTCGGGGCGCTCGCCCTCCCCGAGTTCGAGCCACTCCTCGAACGCGACGATGCTCGACCCGGCGTCGCGCAGGTCGATCTCGCGTTCGAACCCGTAGAACGTCTCCATCCGCTTGATCGAATAACTCTCGACCGACGCCCGCATGGATTGCCGGACCGCCCGCAGGAGGTCGACCAGGATGCCGCGCCGCAGGAGGTCGTCGACCTCGTCCTCGCGCGTCCCGTATCGGCCCATCAATCGCTTGAGGGCGGTGGGCTCGTACGCCGCGTAGTGGTAGACGTGCAGGTCGGGATCGGCGCGGAGGCGGTCGGTGATGAAGTCCATGACCCGCTCGAACGCGGCCTTCTCGCCGGCGAGGGTGAAGTCTCCGTTTGCATCGCGGGACCAGAAGGCGTGGAAGGTCCCGTCGGTCTCGAGGATCCCGAAGAGGTAGTCGATGCCGTCGTCGAGCGCGTACGGATCGCCCTCGAGATCGAGGAACAGGTCGCCAGGCGACGGCGGCGGCAGCGAGGCGAGCCCTCGTTCTGGCTCGATTGGCTTGCCCGGCTCGGGATACAGCAGTTCGAACTTGTTCGAGCCGGTGCGCCGCCCCTCCAGCTGGATCCGGGCCTGTTCGCGGACGCGCAGGAGGGCCCCCTCGCTCGTGCCCTCCAGCCGTGGCTCCATCGGGACCGGCAGGTCGCCGAGCGCCTCGAGGGTCGGCACGCCGCGCTCGACGAGGGCGCGCCGCTGCCGCGCCGAGATCCCGGCCACGAGACTCAGGTGGTCGTCGGACCGTCGCCGGGCGACGCACTCGGCGGCCCAGCGACAGACGTCGCAATGCTCGACGGGTTCGGGGTAGGTGGTCGCGGGCGGGTAGGTCGCCGGCGTCTCGTCGGCCATCGTCGCAAGGAAGCGGGCCTTCGCGCTCCGGTAGTAGGCCATGTAGTCGTCCACGCGCAGTCGTTCGACGGTCCGTGCGCTGCCGCCGAGTGCGACGTGCATCCACGCCGGGCGAACGCCCTGGAGCCGCTCCAGCTGGTCCGCGTAGCTGCAGATCTGCAGGACCGCACTGGCTTTGACGTGCCGGGCGAGCTTGGTGTCCGCGACCTCGTAGTGCCACGGGCCCCAGACGGACGGCCGCGAATCGTCGTCGACACGCAGCAGGAAGTCCGCGTGACCACGCCAGGTGCCATCGAAGAATGTCGCCTGGTACACGACGTCGACCCCTGCGGCCATCGCCGCGATCGTCTCCTCGGCGGCCGCCCGGAGCTGCTCACGCTGGTCGGAGATGGAGCCATCCAGCTTGATGGTCGTCGCCGTGCGGCCGTCGGCCTGCAGGTCCGCGAGGAAGCGCTTCTCGTGCTCGAACCCGCGCCGGCGGATGACGTCGAGCTCGGGGTCGTCGCGCATCGGCCGCTTGACGAGGTCGGCCAGTGCGGCACGCTCGAGCTGCGTCAGGTGTTCACACGCGAGATAGGCGACGAGATCGGTGGCGGCGTAGACCGGTCGCCCGTCGATCTTCTGCACGGCTGCACCTTAGCGGCTGGGCGCGTCAGCTCGTCTGTCACGGGTTGTCGTACCCTCCGGCCATGCCCGCCCAACGACGTGATGCTGAAGGGAATCGCCAGGTCGGCCCGACCTGGGAGAGCCTCGTCGACCGCCAGATCCGCGAGGCCATGGAGGAGGGTGCGTTCGACGAGCTGCCCTACCAGGGGCAGCGCCTGCCGATCGAGGACGACTCTGCTGCGGGCGAGTGGGCGATGGCCCACCGGATGCTGAAGAACGCGGGCGCGGCGCCGCCCTGGATCGAGGCCGACAAGGAAGTCCGTCGGCTCCTCGACGAGCGCGACAAGCTGCTCGCCCGGGCACGACGAACGACGGCGATGGGCCAGGCGCGCGAACGGGCCGAGCTGACGACCTTGGTCGAGGCGATCAACCAGGCGATCACGCGGGTGAACACCGAGGCGCCGACGATCCGCCAGCATCGCCGCCTGCTCGACCTCGATGCCGAGTTGGCCCGCATGGACGAGCCGCCCGGCGCCTGATCAGCCGAACAGGACCGCGACCGCCTCCCGGAACGCGTCGGTGTGCCGATCCACGTCTGACGCGGTCGTGGCCGGCGACATGAGCGCCATGTTGTGGAACGGCGTCATCAGCACGCGGCGGTTCATCGCCCACAAGTGCAGGAACTGCTCCAGCTCGGGGTCGCTATGGGCCCACTGCTCAGCGCCCGTGCGTGGCGGGTCCGGCATGAAGTGGTATTCGGCCCGCGCGCCGAGCCGCGTCACGTGCCATGGGACGTCGCCAGCGCGCAGGACATCGTTGACGCCCGCCTCCCAGCGCTCCGCGAGCGGGATCATCCGCTCGAAGGCCGCCTCGGTCAGGACCTCTCCGAGTGTCGCCCGCGTCGCGGCCAGCGACAACGCGTACCCGGCGAGCGTGCCGCCGATCCCGCCGACGTCCGAGTCGACCACCTCGAGCGACTTGTGGATCCGGGCCCCGACCTCGCTCGTGAACCCATAGGCCGCGACCGGGATGCCGCCGCCGATCGTCTTGCCGATCACCAGCAGGTCCGGCTCCAGGCCCCAGAAGCCGGTCGCCCCGCTAGGGCCGGCGCAGATCGTGTGGGTCTCGTCGATGATCAGCAACGTGCCGGTCCGGCGCGTGATCTCGCGGACGGCATGGAGGTAGCCGGGTTCCGGCAGCACGATCCCGACGTTCGTGAGGGCGGGCTCGATGAGCACGGCCGCGACGTCGCGGTCGGCGAGCGCGGCCTCCAGCCCGGCGACATCGTTGAACTCGACGACCCTCGTGGTCTGCGCCACGTCGACCTGCGGGCCGACGGAGCCGAGGACCGGGATCACCGCTCCGTCCTCGTCCAGCTCGGCGATCGCTTCGTCCACCGACCCGTGGTAGCAGTGGTCGTGGACGACCACCTTGGACCGGCCACTGATGTGGCGTGCCAGTCGGAGGGAGAACCGGTTGGCGTCGGTCGCGGACAGCGCGAACTGCCAGGACGGCAGCCCGAACCGGCGGGTCAGCTCCTCGCCGACCCAGGCCGCGTCCTCGGTCGGGAGCATGTGGGTGACCCCGAGACGCAGCTGCCGCTCGACGGCGGCGATCGTCGGCGCGGGACCGTGTCCGGCCATGGCGCCGGTGTCACCGAGGCAGAAGTCGACGTAGTCGTGGCCGTCGACGCACCGAAACGACGCGCCGGACGCCGTTTCGACATAGGGCGGGAAGGGACTGGCCCACTGGACCATCCAGGGCATGGGCACGCCTTCGAGGAGTGACCGGCGGGCGCGAGCGTGGAGTTCGGCGGAGCGCGGGTGGTCGCGCACGAACGTGGCCGTCTCGTCGGCCATGAGGGACGCGAGGCGGACGCGATCGACCGGTCGGGACGTCATCACCCGTGCAGGATGGCGCCCCTCAGGCTGGGCGTCCGACGCATCCCGGGGGACGCGACGGCGCGGCGACGATTAGTTTGGTCGGCGGACGTAGCCGCAGACGAGGCATTGGGCGACGCCGGTGACGGGATCGACGTCGAGGAAGCTCGCACAGCCGTTGGTGCGGCAGTACAGGCGGGAGGCCGTCGAGGCGGCCGAGGCGCGGCGACGAAGGCGTCGCATCGCGGTGGCTCGTCCGGCGACGGACGAAGTGGTTGAACGGGACATCATGGTTGCTGTTGCTCTTGTGCTTTCTGGCGCGCCGGGAATGGCGGGATGGGCCATCGGCTGCGCGGCCGTTGTCTTTCGCTCCACGGCCTCATACGGACCGGAGCGGTTCTGTGATCGGTCCGGGCGGGGAACCGGGAGCCTCAGTGCTGAGCGCTCGACCGGGCCGTCACGACGGACCTGTATCGCCATCCACTATAGCTTCCGAAAGTTGAATCGTCAACGTGTCGAGCCGCCTCGCACGAATAGGCCGTCCGTGCGACGATGATTCACGACTCTTCACATTCGCTTGGTTGATTCGATACGCCGGTCGTCGCAGATTCCCCCCGTCACCCGCTGCGCACGGCACCTGGAGGAGGTATCACACGGGATGGGACGCCCCCGACTCGACGCGGGCCACGCTCGCTCACACACCTTGCATCGCTTCGGCGCCGCCGGCCTCGTCGGTCTGCTCCTGACCTTGATGGCCGGGGCGTCCGTCGCCCAGGCTGCTGGTCAGGTCACGGTCACGACCCCATATCCGGCCGTCGCCGTCGCCCCGGGGGCCAAGGTCTCCTTCGACCTCTCGATCGAGACCGACACCGCTGACCGCGTCGACCTCAAGGTGGAAGGCGTTCCCGCCAGCTGGACGGCAAGCCTGTTCGGCGGCGGGTTTGTCGTCGACAGCGTGCAGTCCGATGGCTCGAAGGCGACCACGGTCCGGCTCGACGTGACGGTCCCGGCCGACGCGACCGCGGCGACCCAGCGCATCCTCGTCGTCGCGACCTCCGGTGGCGCCACGGACCGCCTGCCCCTCGACATCCGGATCACTCCGGCCGCTGCCGGCTCGGTCAGCCTCACGACCGACTTCCCGCAGCTGAAGGGCCCATCCTCGTCCACCTTCTCGTTCAACCTGACGCTGCACAACGACACCGCTGAGGACCTGACGTTCGGCGGAACGGCCACCGGCCCCGCCGGCTGGACCATCACCACCCAGGTGAGCTCCGAGACCCAGGCAGCGAGCGCGATCGTCAAGGCCGGCAGCACGACGCCGGTGACCGTCAAGGCCACGCCCGCGATCGATGTCACGGCCGGCGCCTACCCGATCTCGGTCGACGTCACGAGTGGCACCCGATCCGCACATATGGACTTGAGCGTCGAGATCACCGGCAGCTACAGTCTCAAGCTCACCACGCCGGACGCGCGCCTGAGCGCGTCGGCGACGGCGGGTTCTGCGTCCGACCTCACGCTCGTCGTCCAGAACACCGGCACGGCGCCGATCACGGGCGTCACGCCGTCGGCCACCGCCCCGCAGGGCTGGACCGTCACCTTCGCCCCCGAGACCGTCGATGTCGCCGCGAACGGCGAGGCCTCGGTGGTCGCCCACATGACCCCATCGGCTGATGCGATCGCGGGCGACTACGTCGTGACGTTCAAGGCCACCTCGGAGCTCGCCAGCAGCTCGGCCGACATCCGCGTGACCATCCAGACCGGCCTGTTGGGCGGCGCGATCGGCCTCGGACTGATCGTGCTGGTCCTGGTCGGGCTCGGTTGGGTCTTCCTGCGCTACGGCCGGCGATGACTCGCGAGGAGCGGTCCGGGCCGCTCATCCGCACCAGGGCGTTGACCAAGCGGTACGACACCCTGACCGCGGTCGACAAGCTGGACCTTGAGGTGCGGGCCGGCGAGATCTTCGGGCTCCTCGGGCAGAACGGCGCTGGCAAGACCACGACCATCCTCATGCTCCTGGGTCTCACGGAACCCACGAGCGGCGAGGCGCGAGTGGCCGGGCTCGACCCAGCGCGGTACCCGCGTGAGGTGAAGCGACGGGTCGGCTACCTGCCGGACGCGGTCGGGTTCTACGGCGGGCTCACCGGGCGCCAGAACCTGCGCTACACCGCCCGTCTCAACGGTCTCAAGGGCGAGGAAGCCGAGACGGCGATGGACGAGGTCCTCGAGCAGGTCGGCCTGACCGACCGTGCCGACGACCGCGTCGAGACGTACTCGCGTGGCATGAAGCAGCGGCTGGGGATCGCGGACGCGCTGGTGAAGTCGCCCGACATCCTCATCCTCGATGAGCCGACCACCGCGATCGACCCGATCGGTGTGGTCGAGATCCTCGACCTCCTGCGCTCGCTCGTGCACGACCGAGGGCTGGCGATCCTCCTCTCGAGCCACCTCCTGACCCAGGTCCAGTCCGTGTGCGACCGGATCGGCATCTTCGCGTCCGGCCGGCTGGTGGGCGAGGGGACCGTCACCCGGCTGGCCAGCCTGTTCGGCGACGGCGGGGCGACCCTCGAGGTCGGCCTCGAGACCCCCACGGCCGACGATCGGGCGAAGGCCGAGAAGGTCCTCGCCGCGCTCCACGGCGTGGCTACGGTCCAGCCGCCGGCCGCGCGTTCCGATGCTTGGCGTCTGACCGTCCGACCCGCGACCGAGGAGCCCGCTGTCCGGCAGGCCGTCCTGGCGGCCGCCGTCGAGCACGGCCTCCGTCTGACCGCGTTGCGCCCGATCCTGCCGTCCCTCGATGACATCTATCGCACCGCCCTGCAGCGGCGCGGCATGGCCGACAAGGCCGCAGGTCGCGGCGCCCCGAGCACCGGCGGAAGGACCGCGGCATGAGCGCGAACGTCGCCCCAGCTCCGCAGGCCCCGGCCATGGAGTCCGAGCGGGTCGAGCTCCGGAAGCTGCCGGCCGGCTGGCGGATCATCGCCGCCAAGGAATTCGCGGACCACGTCGTCAGCGTCCGATTCGTCATCGTCCTGTTCGTGCTCGGCCTCGCGGCCCTGATCCCGCTCTACTTCGCCTCGGACCAGATCCGCAACGCCGCCCAGTCGGCGACCTCGCTCCCGGCCGTCTTCCTGTACCTGTTCACGATCGGCCCCGAGGGCATCGACATCCTGCGCGTCGACTCGTTCGTGGGGATCGTGGCGCCCCTGCTCGGCCTGGCGTTCGCGTTCGATGCCGTCAACAGCGAACGGTCCGAGGGCACGCTGCCCCGCCTCCTGTCCCAGCCGATCTACCGCGACGACGTCATCAACGGGAAGTTCGTCGCCGGTCTCGGGGTCATCGGCATCGTCCTCATCTCGGTCGTGATGCTCATCGCCGGGTTCGGCATGTTCCGTTTGGGCATCGTCCCGCACGGCCCCGAGGTTCCCAGGCTGATCGCCTGGGTCGCCGTGACGTTCCTGTACGTCGCCCTGTGGTTGTCATTCGGCCTGCTGCTCTCGGTGGTCATCCACCGCGCGGCGACCGCGGCGCTCGTCGGGTTCGGGATCTGGCTGCTCTTCACGATCTTCGGCCAGCTCATCGTCACGCTCGTGTCCGGCATCTTCACGCCGGCGGCGAACGCGACCGTGGAACAGCAACTCGGCAGCGTCCAGGCCCAGGAGTGGGTCGCGCGCATCCTGCCCGGCACGCTCTACCAGGAGATCACGACCGTCATCCTGCATCCCAACCTGTCCCAGATCTCGGCGCCGGCGACGGTCGGCCAGCTCGTCCAGTCGCAGTACCAGATCCCGCCGCAGTACAACCCCGGCCTCTTCGGGCTCGACCAGAGCCTGCTGCTGGTCTGGCCGCAGATCGTGGTCCTGGTGGCGTTGACGGTGGCCTGCTTCGCCGCCGCGTACGTCGTGTTCATGCGCCAGGAGGTCCGCGCCTGACGTCAGAGGCGTGACCGAACGCGGCGCCGGGATCGGACTGCCGCGCGAAATGGGCTGGTACCGGAGCCTCGCGACTCGTATGCTCGATGGCGCAGGAACGGGCGAACGTCCCGTCGACCTCACACGGCACGAGAGGGAGGACGATGGATCAAAGCGAAGGCACCGGCTCCGAGGTTCCCCAGACCCCGCCGGCCGCAGAGCCCGCGCCGATGGCCCCGGCTGCGCCCGCGCCCACGACCCAATGGGCTCCGCCGCCGGCACCCGTCCAGGCCGGACCCGCCGGCTTCGTGTATGCCGACATCCCGAACCGCGCGATCGCCTACATCCTCGACGCGATCCTGATCGGGATCATCAACATCATCGTGTTCGCCGTCCTGGCCGGCGTCGGCCTGAGCATCGTCTCGGGCAACCTCGCCAACGGGTTCGAATACAACTACGTCGCCGGCCTCATCCTCGGCGTCGTCGGCCTGCTGATCAGCGCGGCCTACTTCATCTACACGTGGACCGCCATGCGCGGCACGCTCGGGATGAAGGTCCTCGGCATGCAGGTAGGCAATGCCGGCGATGGCAAGACCCTCACCCTGAACCAGGGCATCCGCCGCTGGTTGGCCATCGCGGCGCCGTCGGTCATCGCCCAGGCCCTGCAGCCACTGCCGGCACTCGGGCCCTTGCTCGGGCTTGCCGCCTTCGCCTGGTTCATCTTCCTGCTCTATACGACCTGGAAGAGCCCGACCAAGCAGGGCTACCACGACCACTTCGCCAACTCGATGGTCGTCAAGGCGACCCGCACCGCGGGCTGACGCCCGGTATCGAGACCGTTCCTGCCAGGCAGGGGCCGCCGGGTCCGGATCGCGGACCCGGGCGGCCCAGGCCGTGCCGCGCGGCCGTCCTAGAACGGCGGCCAGGGGATGGCCGGCCAGTGCGGGGAGGGGAGCGGGAAGCAGCCGTCCGCGAGCAGCGAGTCCGCTCGCCGACGCGTGGCCCGCAGCTCCGCCGCCGAGAGCAGCGCCCGTAGCTGTTCGCCGAGTTCGTCATCCAGCGCGGCCCGGACCCGCTCCAGGCCCGCCAGTTCGTCCGGCTCGAACGGCGTCCCGCGCCAGCCCCACAGGACCGTCCGCAGCTTCGGCACGGTCGAGAAGCACACCCCGTGGTCGACGCCGTGGACGTGCCGCCCGCCATCGACCGGGAGGATGTGCCCGCCCTTGCGATCGGTGTTGTTCATGACGGCGTCGAGCGTCGCCATGCGCCGGAGCCGCGCGTCGTCCTCCAGGACCATGGCCACGACGTCCACGGCCTGGTCGGCCTCGATGTACGCCTGGACCATGCCCTCCCCGAACGGCCCGTCGCGCAGGATCGTCGGTGGGACGATGCCCCAGCCGGTGGCTTCTGACACGTGCCAGGCCGCGACCTCGCGGCGGGTCAGCGTGCCGTGCGGGAAGTCGTCGAGCGGGCGCTCGCCGATGGTCGGCTTGTAGATCGCCTCGATAACAGTGGGCGGCTCTGGGTCGGGGCACGCCAGCGAGATCCGCACCAGGAGCGCGTTGTTGCTCGACTCGACGATCCGCCCGAGCACCTCGATCTCGCCGTCGCGCAGGACGGCCAGGGTGGTCGCCGGGTCAAACATGCCGCGGACGCCTAGTTGACGTAGTGACCGTTGCGCCGCGGGCAGATGTGGCCGGTGGGGTCCAGCGGCGCCCCGCACAGCGGGCAGGGCGGTCGGCCCGAGGCCACCACGCGCACGGCGCGCGCGACGAACGAGCGCGCCGCGTCGGCGGTCAGGCGCACGCGCAGGAGGTCGGGGCCGTCCTCGTCATCGTCGTCGTCCTCGTCGGGATCGACCGGCTCGCCATCCTCGTCCTGGGCCCTCGCCTCGACGAGCACCCGCTCCGCCCCGACGTCCCAGCCGAGGGTCAGCGAACCGGCCCGGAAGGCCTCGTTGAGCGGCTCGTCGAGCGGTTCGGTGTCGGCGGCACCGTCCGGTGGCGCCTCGGCCATGGCCCGCCCCTTGGCCTCCTCGACCCCGCGCCGGTCGAGCTCGTCGAGGAGCTCGCCGAGGCGCTCGGCCAGGACGCTGACCTGGACCTTCTCGAGGGCCACGCTGACGACGCGCACGCCGTCACGGGCCTGGAGGAAGAAGGTCCGGTCGCCCGGCTCGCCGATGGTGCCGGCGACGAACCGCTCGGGGGGATCGAAGATGTACCGACGTCGGGCCATGCCCTGACTCTATACCGATTCGGCGCTGGACCGGTCGGTCAGCCGACCTGGACCGTGATGCTGTCCCAGCCCCGGGCACCGTCGGGGGCGGGCGGCGTCCGGCGCTCCTCCTGGACCGTGCCCGTGCCGTCCGTGGCGCGGACGGAGATCGTGTGACTACCCGGCGTCCCGTCCCAATCGAGCACCCACTGGACCCACGTCGCGTCCGAGATCGGGCGCGCGAGCCGGGCCTCACGCCACTGCCCGTCGACCGAGACCTCGACCTTGGAGATCCCCCGATCCGGCGCCCAGGCGATCCCGGCGATCGGCACGCGACCGGCGGCGACGCTCGCACCCGACGACGGCGTGTCGATGCGCGACTGCGTCAGGATCGGCGCCTCCTTCGACCAGCCGAGCGGCACCCAGTAGCCGTCGAACGACTCGAGCGTCGTCAGCTCGAGCTCGGCGAGCCACTTGGTCGCCGACACGTACCCGTACAGGCCGGGCACGATGAGCCGGGCTGGGAAGCCGTGGACCGGCGGTAGTGGCTCGTCGTTCATCTGGATCGCGATCATCGGCTCACGCGCCGGGTCCATGACCCAGGCCGTGGGCATCCCGGCCGTCCAGCCGTCGACGGACCGACCGACCAGCTGCGTGGCGGACGGCTGCACGCCGGCGAGCGCCAGGACTTCGCGCAGCTTCACCCCGGTCCACTTCGCGTTCCCGACGAGCTTGCCGCCGACCTCGTTGCTGACGCAGGCAATCGTGACGTACTGGTCGAACATCGGCAGACCGAGGAGCTCGTCCCAGGTGAGCGTCGTCTCGCGATCGACCAGGCCGTGGACCTTGAGCGTCCAGTCGGCCGTGCTGGGGGTCGGGTAGAGCAGTGCCGTGTCGATCCGGTAGAAGTCGTCGTTCGGCATGACGAGCGGCGTGAGGTCCGGCGACGGTGGTCGAGAGGTCCATACCCGCATCGAGGACCGGGGCGAGTTCCGTTGCCGGCGGCAGCGCGACCGCGGGTCCGCCCGGCGAGCGCTGCCGTTCGAGGAGCAGGCGGCCGCCGATGCCGGCGACGACGGCCGCGACGCCGACCGTCCCGGTCCGCACCAGGAACGAGCGACGCGACCAGTCGGGCATCGTCGTGGAGGCCGGGCTCGACTCGGGCGCCGCAAGCCAGCCGAGGACCCACAGCCCGACACCGACCGACACCGCGGCCGAGACCGCGACGATCGCAGGCGACGCCTCCGGGTCGCCGAGGGCCGCGAGGAAGCCGAGCACCCCGAACGCGGCGAACCCGAGGGCCGCGAGGTTGTACTGCCGCGCGGCGAGGATCCCGAGGCCCGCCCCGATGGCGAGGCCGACCAGGACGATGACGAGCTCCAGCGCGAGCTTGTCGTTGGTGCCGAACAGCGCGACGGCGATATCCTTGGCGCCGGCCGGCTGGTTGTCGACGATGACCTGGCCGACGGCGGCGACGAGCGACGTCGCTCCCGGCAGCAGGCCGGCCAGGAGCTCCGAGGTCCCGAGGGCGGCCAGGACGGCGACGGCGCCACCGATCGCGGCGCGAATCTTTGGGGTCATCACGACGGCAGCGTGCCGGTTCCGTGTGACGTTGGCGTGTCGGCGGGCCGCGCGTCGCCGCCAGCGTGGCCGTCAAGGCGTGCCCACGCCCGCCCGTCGTGTCGCTCGACGAGCAGCGGCATGCCGTACGCCGCCGAGAGCATCGGGCCCGTCAGCACCTCGCCGGCCGGCCCGGCCGCCACGATCCGGCCCGCGGCCAGCACGAGCGCGTGGTCGAAGCCCGACGGGATCTCCTCGAGGTGGTGCGAGACGAGCACGATCCCCGCGGGCCTCCCGTCCTCGGCCAGCGCGGCGAGGTCGGCCAACAGCGTCTCGCGCGCGGCGAGATCGAGGTTGGCGGCCGGCTCATCGAGCAGGAGCAGGTCCGGGTCCGGCATCAGCGCCCGGGCGATCGACACGCGCCGCCGCTCGCCCGCCGACAACGTTCCGTAGGGCTGGTCCGCGAAGGCCGCCATTCCGAGCCGGCCGAGCACGTCCCGGGCGCGCGCTCGGTCCGCCTCCGAGTACTCGTGCCACCACGGTTCGGTGGCGGCGTGACGGGCCGTCATCACGAGATCGGCCGGTCGCAGGCTCGGGTTCAGGACGGCCTCGATGGCACTCCCCGCCGAGCCGATCCGTTTGCGGAGTTCGCGGACGTCGACCTTGCCGTAGCGCGAGCCGAGGACCTCGACCGTGCCGGCCGTCGGCCAGAGCGTCAGGCCGATCACGGAGAGCAGCGTCGTCTTCCCCGAGCCGTTCGGGCCTAGGACGACCCATCGTTCGCCGGGCCGCACCTGCCAATCGAGCGGGCCGAGGATGGTCCGACCGGCCCGACGGACGACCAGGCCCTGCACGTCGACGATCACGCCCGCGATCGTAGCGGACGCTGGGGCGAGCCACGCCCAGCGCCTCGAACCCTCGAACCAGCCGAACGGCTACGGCGCCGGGGTCGGCGGCGGCGTCGGCTCCGGGGGTGTCGGGGTCGGGGTGGGCGTCGGCGTCGGCGTGGGGGTCGGCGTCGCGGTCGGGGTCGGCGTGGCCGTCGGCGGCGTGGTCGGAGGCGGCGACGGCGTGGCAGTCGGCTCCTCGGAGGGCGGCGCGCTCTCCGATGGCGAGGCGGACGGGGATGCCGGCGGACACGGCGGCGCGGCCTGTTCCGACCCGGACGGCGATGGCACGACGAACGAGGGGATCACGCCACTGGCGTCCGGCGTCGGCAGCGGGATGCACGACGGCGACGGGCTCGGCGAGCCGCAACCCGAGTCACCCGCGACCAGCGGTCCCCAGGACCGCCCGTACGGGCGGTACGTTCGGTTGTAGAAGTACGAGGTCTGGGTCCGGTTCGGGCCGCCGGCCGTGCCGGGTCCGCGCTCGGCCCGTTTGATCCAGTTGCGGTCGGCTTCCATCCACGCCGCGTGCCGGGTCTCGAGGGCGCCCGGCACCGCGCTGAGGACGTCGACGCCGCACGTGTTCTCGGGCAGGGCGTCCTTCGGCTCCGTGCCGTTGATGAACCACTCGTTGACCAATTCGGCGCCCGCCCGTGCCTTGGTGCCGGTCCAGGGGTCGATCGCGACGCGCGTCAGGCCATCGGGGCGCTGGAACCGCGTGATCGGCCACTTGCGGCTCGCCTCCTGGAGGAAGCCCTGCCACACGAACGTCGAGACGTCGATCGAGAAGAGCGGTCGCGTCGCGGTCGAAACGGGCGTGTTGTCGCTGTTGCCGTTCCATGCCCCGACGGCCAACGCGTACGCCCCGGCCTTGCGACCCTTGTCGGTCGGCGGCGCGATGTAGCCGTAGGCGTTGAGGTCCTTCGCGTCGTTGTTCGTGCCGGTCTTGAGCGTCGCCGGGCGTCGGCCGTCCTCGCCGCGGATGGCGAACCTGCCCCAGTACGGGTTGACGTTGGGGTTGGTGTTGCCGGCCAGGATGTCGGTCACGATGTAGGCGGTCTGGGGCTTGACCACCTGCACGCCGGCCGGTGGCTTGTACGGCTCGGCGACGTCGGTGCCGTTGCGGTCCTGGATGGTCAGGATCGTCGTGTGGCCGATCGCCTTGCCGTTGTTCGCGAGCGTGCCATACGCCGTGACCAGGTCGACCGGCCGGACCTCGGCGACACCCAGGGCGAGGGCCAGGCCGGCGTTCGTCGTCTCGGTCTGGAACGCGATCCCGAAGTCCTGCGCCCGGTCGAAGACGTGGTCCGGTCCGTTGATGGACATCGTCTTCACCGATGGGATGTTGAGCGAGAACTGGAGGGCGTTACGGACTCGGACCGGCCCGCGCTCGAGGTTGTCGGCGTCGTTCGGGGCGTAGCCGCCCCCGAAGTCCGTGGCGCTGTCCATGAGCATCGACCCGGCCGTGATGGCGCCATCGTCGATACCGATCGCGTAGTTGAATGGCTTGAACGCCGAGCCCGGCTGGCGGTAGCCGTGGCCGATGACGTCGTACTGGGGCTGGAACGCCTTGCGGCTCTTCGTGGAGTAGTAGTCGGCCGAGCCGACGTACGCCACGAGCTCGCCGGTCTGGTAATCGAGCGCGACGAGCGACCCGTTGCGCAATCGCTTGTTCTCGAGGTTCCGGAGCCACGCCGGGTACGAGTCGAACCCGAGCGCCTTGGCCGCCGAGGCCGGGTTCTTGGCGTGCGGCACGAGCGCCGCTGCGGCGACCCACTTCTCGGCGATCTTCTGGAGACGCAGGTCGAGCGTGGTGGTGATGCGCAGGCCGCCCCGCTCGAGCTCGGGGCACGTCGTGGCGTCGGCGCCGCACAGGCGCTCGGTCAGCTCATCGCGGACCGCCCAGACGAAGTGCGGCGCGGTCCAGCGGGGCGTGGCCTGGCTGGCCAGGAGCACGACGTCGTCCTTGGCGCTCCGCAACTGGGCCGCCGTGTACTCGCTGCCCGACTTCGGAGTGCGGCCTTCGGCGAGGAGGTCCAGCACGGTGTCGCGCCGCTCGACGATCGTCGTCCCGGTCGGGACCACGAGGTCCGCCTTCGGGCACTCCGCGTCCTCGGCCACGACGGTCTCGCACTGCTCGATGGCGTTGCGCACGAGGTCGTAGTTGGACGGCGACTTCGGCAGGCTGGCGATGATCGCCGCCTCGGCTGGCGTGATCTCCGCGAGCGGCTTGCCGAAGTAGCCCTCGACCGCGGCCTTCACGCCGTAGCTCTGGTTGCCGTAGTAGTTCTGGTTGAGGTAGGCGGTGATGATCTTCTGCTTGCCCTCGACGCCCGAGAACGCCTGCGTCACGCGGATCGACTGGATGATCTCCTTGAGCTTGCGCTCGACCGTCCGGCTCGGGTCCTGCACGAGCGTGTCCGGCAGCAACCGGGCCCGGACCAGCTGCTGGGTGATCGTCGACGCGCCGCGGCTGTTGCCGCGAAGCGAGTCGAGGCCGGCGGAGACGATGGCCAGCGGGTCGAAGCCCGCGTTGTCCCAGAACGTCTTGTCCTCGATGGCCGTCGTCGCGTCGAGCAGGATCGGCGGGATCTCCTCGTACGTGACGACCTCGCGTCGCTCGTCGCCGAAGCGGGCCAGCTCCGTCTCGCCGGTCCGGTCGTAGATGATCAATTCCTCGGCCGGCGCGATCGTCGTCAGGTCGCTCGCGGGCGGCAGGTCCGACGCGAGGCTGTTGTAGACGCCGACCACCGCGATGGCCCCGATCACGCCGATCCCGGCGAGGAACAGCAGGATGATGACGCCGATATAGCCGCCGGTGGACGGGTTCGCCCGAGGTGTCTGGACGCGGCGGACGGGCGAGGTGCGTGCGGTCAAGGCGAGCGGACTCCGATGTGTCGATGGGGGGCCCGCGCGGGCGATCGGATCGGACCGCAGGATGCGCGCGAGGCCTCCAAGGATGCCGCAAGTCGACGATTCCCGCCCGCGGTCAGGTGCCTTGACGCGTTGAGGTCCTCGTCTGTTGCGGGTCGCCGCTCAGCGCAGGCGGCCGGCACCGGCCACGGCCTGGACCGGCAGGACCATCGGTCGGAGGCCGGTCCGCGCCGTGTAGTCGCGTTCCACGACGGTCCGCAGCGCCTCGATCGCCTCGGGCCGGACGAGGTTGATCGTGCAGCCGCCGAACCCGGCGCCGGTCATCCGCGCGGCCACCACCCCCGGCACGGTCAGCGCGATCTCGACCATCGCGTCGAGCTCTGGCGACACCACCTCGAACCGATCGCGCAGCGACTTGTGGCTGGCGGCGAACGCCACGCCGACCTCGGCAAGATCCCCCGATTCCAACGCGGTGACGGTCTCGGCGACCCGCAGGTTCTCGGTGACCACATGCTCCGCCCGCCGGTACGTGACCGGGTCCATCCTCGTGCGCGCGGCGGACAGGTGGAACAGCTTCACGTCGCGCAGGGACGTGATGGCTGAGTCGTCCCGAGCGATCGCGGCCACGGCGGCCTCGCATTGGCTGCGCCGCAGGTTGTACTCGGAGCCGTCGAGGGTGCGATCCGAGCCGGTATGGAGGACGACCAGGCGGATGTCCTCGGGCAGCGGCACCGGCCGCCACTCGAGCGAGCGGCAGTCGAGCAGGACCGCCGAACCGGCCACGCCGCACGCCTCGGCGAACTGGTCCATCAGGCCGCACTGCACCCCGACGTAGGCGTTCTCGGCGCGCTGGCACAGGCGGGCGAGCGTGAGCGGGTCGACCTGTGGCGCGACGTCGTCGAGCATCGCCCACGCCGATGCGAGCTCGATCGCGGCCGAGGAAGACAGCCCGGCGTTCGGCGGCAGCGAGGAGGCCACGACGCCGCGCAGCCCCTTGAGCGGCGCACCGGTCTCGGCGAGCGACCAGGCCGTGCCCGCCACGTAGTCCAGCCACGTTCCCTGGCGGGCGCGCCCGTCCCGCAGGCCGAAGCCGTCGCGCGAGCCGTCGTCGAGCCGCGTCAGCTCGACCCGGTCGTCGCCGCTCGGCAGGTAGGCGATCCGGATCTCGAGATCGATCGCCGCGGGCAGGACGTAGCCGTCGTTGTAGTCGGTGTGCTCGCCGATGAGGTTGACCCGACCCGGCGCCCGGACGACCCGGATCTCGCTGCGCCGCCCGCCGGCGGACGGTTCGACGGCGACAAGTGCCTCGACCAGCTGTTCGGGCTCGAAGGCCTGGTGGTGACCCCCGGTGCCGTCGGACGGGACACTCAACTCGGCGCCACCGGTCGCTCGTCGCGCCGCTCCCAGCCCGGGCTGAACAGCCGGATCAGATGCTGGCGCTGGTACGGGTGGCCCTCGAGGGCGTCCCAGTCCAGCTCGATGCCGAGGCCGGGTGCGTCGGGGACCTCGACGTAGCCGTCCACCGGGCGGACCGGTCGGTCCACGAGGGACTGCGTCCAGTCGGCGTTGAACTCGTCGAACGTCTCCTGGACGTAGAAGTTCGGGATGCACGCCCCGAGCTGGACGGCCATCGCGCCGCAGACCGGCCCCTGCGCGTTGTGCGGCGCGACCACCGCGAGGTGCGCCTCGGCGAGCGACGCGACCTGGCGGGTCCGCCACAGGCCGCCGAGGTGGAGCGGCTCGGGCTGGAGGATCTGCACGACGTCGTGCGAGAGCAGGTCGGCGAACTGGCCGAGTGAGGTGAAGCTCTCGCCGGTGGCGATCGGGACCGGCGACCGGCGGGCGACCTCCACCATCGAGCCCATCTGCGAATGGTGGACCGGCTCCTCGAGCCAGGCCGGCCGGAACTCAGCAAGCCGGTCCGCGAGGCGGAGCGCGGTCGAGGCCGTGAACCGGTTGTGGGCCTCGATCATCAGGTCCACGTCCGGCCCGACGGCGTCGCGGACCGCGCGAACTGTGTCGATGGAGAGGTCCTCGTCGCGCCGGTCCTGGACGCGCCAGGCCGCCCCGAACGGGTCGAACTTCATCGCGGTGTAACCGCGCGCGGCGACCTCGCGGGCCGCGCCGGCCACCGCGTCCGGGGTCCGGTCCGTCCGGTACCAGCCGTTCGCGTAGACGCGCACCCGGTCGCGGACCTTGCCGCCGAGGAGTGCGTGGATCGGCTGTCCGGCCGCCTTGCCGACGATGTCCCAGCACGCCACCTCGATCGCGGCCACGGCCGCCATGTGGATCTGGCCGCCGTCGCTATAGACGTCGCGGACCATCCGCTGGAGGAGCAGCTCGACGTCGTGCGGATCGAGGCCGACGTACGCCTCCTGAAGCTCCTCGATCGCCGTGGCGACGGTGGCCGCGAAGCCGTTGACCGTGCCCTCGCCGAAGCCGGTCACGCCCTCATCGGTCGAGACCCGCACGAACAGCCAGTTCTTCCAGGCGTTCCCCGCGATCCGTGTCTCGACCTTCGTGATTCGCATTCGCGGAGCGTACCGCCCGTGGCAGGATGACGACATGGTCTGCCGGCGGTGGGCCGAGCTCGAGGGAGGTGGCTGGATGGCACCGAGGCGGCTGACGGCGGAGCTGGTCGTCGACGGGCGCTGGGAGCTCGGGGAGGGGCCGATCTGGGACACCCAGACGGAGTCGCTGGTCTGGGTCGACATCATGGGCCAGCAGGTCCTGCGCTATCGCCCGGGCGCCGAGCGGGCCGTGGCGCTGCCAACACCGCTGGATGTCGGGTCGGTCGCGGTCCGTCGGGGCGGCGGCCTGGTCGCGGCGCTTGCCGACGGGTTCTGGCTGACCGAGCCCGAATCGGAGGACTGGATCCGCTACCGGCCGGTGGAGGCCGACCAGCCCGACCTGCGCTTCAACGACGGGAAGTGCGATCCGGCCGGGCGCTTCCTCGCGGGCTCGATGGCGTACGACAAGCACAAGGGTGCCGGCGCCCTGTATCGCCTCGATCCCGACGGGACCGTCGAGCAGCTCCTCGACGGTGTCACGATCTCGAACGGGCTTGCCTGGACGCCGGACGGCGGGACGCTCTATTACATCGACACGCCGCTGCATCGGGTGGACGCCTTCGACTTCGACACCGCCACTGGCCGCATCTCGAACCGGCGACCGCACATCGTCTTCCCACCCGAAGCCGGCGATCCGGACGGCATGACGATCGACACCGACGGCGGCCTGTGGGTCGCGATGTGGAATGGCTGGTCGGTCCACCGCTATGCGCCCGACGGGACGCTCGATCTCGTCGTGGACATGCCCGCCTCGCACGTGACGAGCGCGATCTTCGGCGGCCCGGACCTGACCGACCTCTACATCACGTGCGCCTGGTCCGAACTGACCGACGAGGAACGCGCCGCGCAGCCGCAGGCGGGCAGCCTGTTCCGCGTCAGGCCCGGCGTGCAGGGCTATCCGCCCGTCGAGTTCGCGGGGTAGGGCTTCGTAAGGTAGGCGTCGCCGTCCAGTCGTCCAGATTGAGGGCGGCGCCGTATCCATGACGCGGCTCCCGCCCGATGGCCCGAACTCGGTCAGGCGCGAGTCTGCTCTCATCGAACCGACGCCAGAACCGTCGGTCGACGAAGGAGCAGGAACGATGAACCGACCCGACGAGACCACCGACCAGACGACCCCCTCGCGACGACCGTGCCTCGTGGACGGATGCTCGTGCAAGGACGCGCGGATCGTGTCCCGACGTCGCGCGGCTTACTTCGCGGCCCGCGCCCGCCAGATGGGCCAGACGGCCGATCGCGTGATCGCCGCCGAGCCCGAGTGGAGCCTCCCCATCGACAAGCCGGCCGAGACGATCGGCTAGGGGCTCAGTTCCCTCGACGCGTGTCCCCGACGATCTCGCTGAAACGCCACAGCTCGTGGAACGTGGTGTAGAGCGGCGTCGGGGCGGCGCGAATGATGTCCGGTGCCCGATAGTCGGCGATCACGCCGCGGCGGTTCAGCTCCTCGAGCACGGCCGCCGCATTCGGGAAGCGCAGCGAGAGCTGCGCGCCACGGGCCTCCGGATCGGTCGGCGTCAGGATCTCGACCCCTTGCTCGCGTAGCAGGCGCTCGAGGTAGCCGGTCATGCGGATCGAACGTTCGCGCAGGGCTGGCATCCCCACTTCGTCAAAGATCGCCAGCGACTCCGCCAGCGCCACCATGTTGAGGAGCGGCGCTGTGGACATCCTCCAGGCGGCCGCGCCCACGTCCGGCACGAACGGCCCCGCGGGATCGAACCGGTGGTCGGGCACCGCACCCCACCAGCCGTTCAGGCGCGGGACGTCGGCGCCCGGCTGCAGATGTCGCTCGTGGATGAAGATCGACCCGACCGACCCGGGACCGCCGTTGAGGTACTTGTACGTGCACCACACGGCGAAGTCGGCGTCGTCGTCGTGGAGCGTCAGCGGCAGGTTGCCCGCGCCGTGCGCCATCTCCCAGCCGGCGATCGCCCCGACCTCGTGCGCCGCCGCCGTCAGCCGTCCGACCGGCAGCGCCTGGCCGGTCGCGAAGTTCACGCCATCGAACAGGGCGAGCGCCAGGCTCGAGCCGTGCTCGGCGATCGCACCTTCGAGATCTTCGATTCGCACCGTGTCCTCGCCCGATCGGGGACCGACGACCACGAGATCCGCCTCCGGATCCAGTCCGCGCCATGCGAGGTGGCTCGCGAACGCGTGCCGATCGGACGGGAAGATCGGCGCGTCGGTCAGGATCATCCGCCGGGTCCCTTTCGGCCGGAAGAACGAGACGAGCATCAGGTGCAGGTTGACGGTCAAGGTGTTGAGGATCGCGACTTCGGGAGGCTTCGCGCCGACGACCTGTGCCATCGGCTCGCGCAAGGTCTCGTCGTACGTGAACCAGGGGTCGTCGCGTTCGAACCAGCCCTCGACACCGAGACGCGCCCATCGCTCGAGCAGGGAATCCATGGCCGGGCCGACCGTCCGCGGCTGGAGCCCAAGTGAGTTGCCGGCCAGGTAGATCGCCGGTGGCCCATCGGGCCCTGCCGGTCCATCGGGGAGGAGGAACCGGTCGCGGTAGGCGCTCAGCGGGTCGGCGGCGTCGAGCGCCTTTGCCTCGGCCTCGGTCGCCACGGTCAGCGGATGGTGTCCTGGCCGTCGTCCGCGATGAGCCGCGCGAGTTCGATCCTCGTCGGCAGCCCGGCCAGGTCGCCGACAGCGGCGACGGCGGCGGCCCCGCACGCGTTCGCGCTCCGGAGCGCCGAGGCGAGGTCGTCGCCTTCGAGTCGGGCGGCGATGAAGCCGGCACAGAACGCATCACCCGCCCCGACCGGATCCACCACGGTGTGGATGGCTCGCGCCGGGCTCGAGAGGGGCTCGCCACCCCGTTCCTGGGCGAAGGCGCCGTCGGCACCGCGCTTCACGACCGCCACGGCCGGACCCATGGCCAGCACCGCCTCAGCGAGCACGGCGGGATCCGCGTCGCTGGTCCCGGTCAGGACCGCGAGCTCATCGGGGCTGCCGAACACGACGTCCGATCGCTCGGCAAGGGGACGCAGGACGGGCCCGGCAACCTCATCGGACCAGAGTCGGCGGCGGAGGTTCACGTCGAAGCTGACCATCATCTTCAATTCCTTGGCGACGTCGAGCGCGAGGGCGGTCGCCTCCCTGGCCGTGTCGGACAGGGCCGGGGTGATGCCGGTCAGGTGGAGCCAGCGGCCTTCGCCGAACACGCCGTCGGCCTGGGCGCGCCGGACGTCGTCGGGCGTCACGCGCGAGCCGGCCGAGCCGCTCCGCGCATAGACCACCTCGGCGGCCCCCAGCACGCGCCGTTCCCGCAGCATCAGGCCGGTGGTCGCGGCGGGATCGACCTCGAGCTGGCTGACATCGACCCCTTCGCCTCGAAGTCGCCGGACCACCGCGGCCCCGAAGCCGTCGCCACCGACGCGCCCGATGTAGACGACGGCATGGCCGAGTCGCGCAAGCCCGACCGCGACGTTCGCCTCCGCGCCGGCGATCTGGCGCTCGAACAGCGCGGCTTCCGCGAGCGACCCGGGCTGTGCCGCGATGAGCGAGATGAGGCACTCGCCCAGGGTCACGACCTCGGTCGTCAAGTCGTTCGTCCCTCCCGTGCCGCGGCGACCGCGGTCACGACCTGTCGGGCCCGGGCGGTCACGCCGGCCGTCGCGGCGTCGCCGACCAGCCAGCTGCCGAGGCCGACGGCGACGGCCCCGGCCGCGATGAACGAGCCGGCCGTCTCGGCGGTTACGCCCCCGGTAGGTACGACGGGGATGTCGGGAAATGGCCCCGCCAGCTCGCGGACGAAGCTCGGCCCGAGGGCGGAGGCGGGGAACAGCTTCACGGCAGCCGCCCCGGCCCGCCACGCGGCCAGGACCTCGGTCGGGGTCGCGGCGCCGGGGAGTGCCGGGATGCCGCGCTCGGCGGCCCAGGCCACGAGCTCGACATCGATGTGGGGCATGACCAGGAACGTCGCTCCCGCCTCCACGGCCAGCCGGGCAGCTTGGATGGTGAGCACGGTCCCGGCGCCGATCGCCAGGCCCGAGTCCCGCGACCCGCCGGCCACCGCCTCGATGGCGCGCAGGGCGCTCGTGACCGGCTCGTTGAGGGTGATCTCGAACGCCCGGACGCCGCCTTCGGCCAGGGCGCCAGCGACATCTGAGGCGTGGTCCCGGTCGAGGCGTCGGGCGATGGCGACGACGCCGCCAGCGACGAGACCGGCGGGGATCGCGGGTCGCGATGTCGAGACCGTCACGCGGTCCGAGCCTCCCTCGCTGTCGACGTGGTCAGCCGACAGGGTAGCGCTGTGGATGTCGTCTAATCGTTATTGGCGGACGAACGCCCGGATCGCTCGCATGATCGGGCGGATGAGGATCACGGTGATGACCACGAGGACCGCGGCGAAGATGCCGTTCGGCATCCCGTTCATGGTCTCCCAGTTGCCGACGCCTTGGCCGATCGCGACAGGATCGATCGGCTGCTCGAAGTCGTCTTCGGTGGTCGCTGGCCGGGCCCGGCCTCGCCTGCGCTTTGCCATGGGCGGAGCGTACGCCTTCGAGGTCGCTGGTGCGTTTCCCCGCATGAAGATGGGGGTTGACAATGTCCTTCTCCGGTGTAAAGTACCGACAGGTTATATAACCAAGCAGTGATGGATAGATGCAGCAGCCCGACCCGCTCAGCACCACATTCGCCGCCCTCGCCGATCCGACGCGCCGGGCGATCCTGGCCCGTCTCGCCCAGGGCGAGGCGTCGGTCAAGGACCTGGCCGCACCGTTCGACATGAGCCAGCCCGCGATCTCGAAGCACCTCCGGGTGCTGGAGCGGGCGGGACTCATCGAACAGGGTCGACAGGCGCAGTGGCGGCCCCGGCGGCTTCGGGCGGGCCCGCTGCGCGACGTCGCGGACTGGGTGAGCCAGTACCGACGCCACTGGGAGGAGAGCTTCGACCGACTGGACGCCTATCTCCGCGATCTACAGGAAGTGCCAGAGCAAGGAAAGGGAGACGACGATGCACGCGACGCGAATCGACCGGGGTAGCACCGACACCACGACCATCTACTCGGAGGGTGGCGACCTCGTCTTCGAGCGCACCTTCGACGCCCCGCGCGAGCAGGTCTGGAAGGCCCTTACGGATCCGGCCATCATCCCGCGCTGGTGGGGCCCACACGCGAGTTCCACCCGGGTGGCCGAGATGGACGTCCGGCCGGGCGGCAAGTGGCGCTTCATCAGCAGCGCTCCTGGCCGCGAGGACGTCGAGTTCTACGGGGAGTACCTCGAGGTCGACCCACCCAACAGTTACAAGTGGACCTTCATGTTCGACGTCGAGGGCATGGGCCCCCAGGGCGGCCCGGAGACTCACACGCTCGAGGATCTGGGCGGCAAGACGAAGGTCACCTCTGTCGGGCACTTGGGCTCGCCAGAGATCATCGACGGCGCCCTGGCGACCGGCATGGCCGCCGGCGCGATCGAGACCTGGGACCGCCTCGCGGCCCTGCTCGCCGAACGCTAGATCGAGAAACCCCGGCGCCGATCGTTCCCGCATCGAGGGGCGGTCGGCGCCTCCGCATGTCCGCGCACCGACACGAGGGTCATGAGGGTCCCGGGTCAGACGGGATCGGCGATGGCGTCGACGACGCCCCGGGCAGGCGGTGAGCGCAGAGATCGGATGGCGTCGCGGTGACGCGCGCCTCGCCAGTGATCTCGAGGTCGAACAGGACCTGCCCCGAATCCTTGATCGTGAACGTGCCGCCATCGTGGCGCGGCTTGCCGACCGGCGTGCAGTCGGCACTGAGGAGCTGGACCTCGGGCAATCGCGGCCCAGTGAACCCGACCATCGCCACCGTAACGTGCTGGTTTGGGGGCACGGCCAGGAACTCGTCGCCGACCTGGGCGACATACATCTGGTCCGAATCGTTCCGAACGCTGACCCAGCTCCCCTGGTCGCAGGCGGCGACCGCGAGCACGAGGGCGGTCGCGACGACGAGTCCGCGGGCGCCTGACATCGGCCGGAGTATGGGCGCATCGGTGCGGCGCCCCGTCTTGGCGTCGTCAAGCCACGTACGATGCGTGGCGATGTTCAAGATCGAGGAAGCGATCAACATCGGATGCCCGGCCGCCGCGGCCTGGGCGATGCTCATCGACTTCCCGAATGTCCCGGCCTGGGAGGACGGTGTCCTCGAGGTCCGGCAGACATCGCCCGGTCGGGCGTCCATCGGGACGACCCTCGTGGCGCGCCGCGCCTTCGGTCCGTGGAAGACCGATGTCGACTGCCGGATCACCGATTGGCAGGACGACCGCTCGGTGACGATGGAGATCCTGGGCGGTCTGACGGCACGGGCGACAGCTCGGTATGCCGTGGAGCCGGTGGGCGACGACGCCTGCCGCGTCACGTACTCGGGCAGCGGCGAGATGCGGCCGTACCTGTTCTGGTTGTCGCCGATCATCCCGTCCGCCGGTCGCCGGCTGGTCCGCGGGAACCTCGCCCGACTCAAGGCCCGACTCGAGGGCCGCCAGGGCGTGGCGGGGTGACTCGGGCGTATACACGACGGCGAGACGTCGGCCACCGCCACGCGAGCAGCAGCCAGCGATCGTGGTCGGTAGCGCGGTCGTCTAGGCACGGCTCGCACCGGTTCCCGTGTTGGGCAGGGTCGCCTACGTTCTCGCTTGCTCGATCGTCATCTGGTACCCGGTCGTGGTGCTCGCGATCGTCGCCTGGCTGCTTTGAAGGCCGTTCGCACCGAGCATTGGTCCCTTCCCATTGACGCTCGGGGCGCCCATGATGGCCGGCACGGAGGAAGGCTGGGGATCCTCGACCCCCACCAACGCGGCGTCCCAACACGGTCGCCCGATCGACGCGCTGGGCCAATGGCGAGACCGCTCCTCCCACGGGCATGAATGCCCGGGAGGTCGCCATGTCCGGCGTGGAGTCCATCAGCCTCGATACCCCTCGGGAGACGCGCACGTTCGAGCACGGGCAGGCCCAGCTGGTCACCGTCGGCGGCTCGACCGTCGGCCGGTTCACGTTCGAACCGGGCTGGCGCTGGTCGAGCTCGGTCAAGCCGATCGTCGGCACCGACCGATGCGAGAACGAGCATGTCGGGTACGCGATCTCCGGGCACATGCACGTGGTCGACGCGGCCGGGGTGGGATCCGAGATCGGGGCGGGCGAGGCCTACAGCATCGCCCCGGGTCACGACGCCTGGATCGTCGGGACGGAGACGTTCGTCGGCCTCGAGTTCAAGAGCGCAGAACAGTACGCCAAGCCGAAGTAGGCCCCCACACCAGGGTCACTCCGTTCGGATGATCGCGTCGCCGGGGTCCAGCCAGTGACCATGAGTCTTCGTGACCGTCGATCCCGGAGGGCCTGACCGATGCGTGCGCTCGTCGCTGACGGCTCAGCTCATAAGGGGATCGCCTTTCGGGACGTACCCGAGCCGGTGCCGGCGCGCGGCGAGGTGCTCGTCGACGTGCGTGCGTTTTCGATCAATCGCGGCGAGCTGAGGATGCTCGCGACGGCCGCTGACGGCTGGCGGCCCGGCTGGGATTTCGCCGGCATCACGCTGTCCGATATCGAGGGCGGTCTGCGGGCCGGCTCCCGAGTGGTCGGCATCCGGCAAGGCGAGAGCTGGGCCGAGCGGGTCGCGGTGCCGGAAGGGTGGATCGCCCAGCTGCCCGATGGCGTCTCCTTCGCCCAAGGGGCCGCGCTCTCGACGGCGGGCCTGGCGGCGCTTCGGATGCTTCGGCTCGGGCAAGCCATCCTTGGTCGCCGTGTGCTTGTGACGGGCGCTTCGGGCGGTGTCGGACGGTTCGCGATCCAGCTCGCGCATCTCGGCGGTGCGGACGTGACCGCCTTGGTCAGCAGCGGCTCGACGAGGGCGGCGGGCCTTCGTGAGCTTGGAGCGGACGACGTCGTGTCCGATATCGGGCAGCTTCGCGGCCGGTTCGACCTCATCCTGGAATCGGTGGGAGGCGACACGCTCGGCCGACTGGTCAGCGTGGTCGATCCCCAGGGGACGCTCGTAATGTTCGGCAACAGCTCCAACGAGCCAACCACGTTCGACGTCCGTGACGTCTACAACGGTGCGCTCGTACGTCTCCAGGGGTTCGAGTTGTTCTTCGGCCACGATCCGTTCGGCCGCGACCTTGGGTACCTTGCCGGACTGGTGGCCCATGGCAAGCTCGATCCTCAACTCGCCGCCGAGCTGCCTTGGGAGGACATGGCTGAGGCCATGGAAAGGCTTCGAAACCGCGACGTGGCGGGGAAGGTCGCGCTCACGCTCGGCGGATAGCGGCTGAGATCTCGCCCGTGTGGAGCCCCGACCCTGGCGCTCGAACGTGACTGATCCACCGACCCCGGACCCAAGCCGCCGGCGTTGACACCGGGCGCCCCGAGTTATATCGTGCTGCGGTATATCGCCGCACGTTATAACTGGAGCGTCACGAAATGTCGCCCACCAGGGGGTCTGGAGTGCGTGGCGGAAGCTGCTGGACCGCGCTGACGGTGGTCGTGGCCCTGCTCGTCGCCTCGTGCGCGACGCCGAACCCCGCGCCGAGCCCGATGGCGACGGCGACGCCAACGGCAGCGGCGAGCTCGTCGCCCTCGGCCGGCACGAACTGCGCCGCCTTCGCACCCGATCCGTCCGACGAGTTCTTCACCCCGGTCGACGTCTCGTACGCCGACCCGACGCCGCTCGACTGGACGACCGGCACTCCGGCCGAGGTGGGGCTGGACGAGTCGCTGCTGGACGCGGCTGCGGACAACGCCGCCCTGTCGGCCGACGTCCGGAGCCTGCTGGTCGTGCGCCATGGCAAGCTCGTCTTCGAGCGGTACTTCAACGGCAGCGACGCGGGCGAGGCCAACACGATCGCGTCGGCGTCGAAGTCGATCCTGTCCGTCGCCACGGGAATGGCCATCGACGAGGGCCTGCTGGAGCTCGACTCTCGGATCGACGCGTTCCTGCCGCCTGACCTGGTCGGGGCGCACGGCGACCTGACCATCGAGAACCTGCTGACGATGTCGGGCGGGCTGGCGATGAGCGAGGATCCGCAGTACGTGGCCGACATCGGTCCGAGCGACCTGCCCGGTGAGCCGTCGTTCATCCGCGCCGTCCTGAAAAGAGACAGCGTCGCGCCGGCCGGCACCGAATTCGCCTACAGCACGGGCCTGACCCAGGTCCTGGCGGCGGTGCTCACCAAAGCGGCGGGCAAGTCGCTGTGTGCCTTCGTCGCGGACCGCCTCCTCGGTCCACTCGGCATCGACGTCGAGAAGTGGTGGGTCGAGCCCGACGGCTACTTCGCCGGTGGGCATTCGGTGTTCATCACTCCGCGCGAGCTGGCGCGGTTCGGCCAGCTCGTGCTCCAGCACGGCTCGTGGGATCGCGAGCCGCTCGTTCCCGCGGCGTGGCTCGACCGGTCGCTCGCCGAGCGCTGGGACCTGGGCTGCCGACCCGGGCTCGGGGCGCACCAGGGGTACGGCTTCCTCTGGTGGCTCTACGACCCTGATGGGTTCCAGGTCTGGAATGCCTCGGGCTATGGCGGACAGGAGTTGTGGATCGCGCCTGACCTCGACCTCCTGATCGTGGTGACCCACGACGCGTCCAGGGTCGGCCAACCCGACCATCACGAGATCGGGCCCGGTACCGTGGCCCGCGCCGCCATCTTCCCGACGACCGAGGCGCCGCGCGCGCCAAGGTGCCCTTCATTCGACCTGCGGGCGTACACCATGCGGCCGGACGGCAGCGGCCGGTCCGCCGTCGCCGACTGGCCCGTCGGCGGCGTCGCGACGTCGTGGTCGGGCGATCGCTCGCGCCTCGCGATCCAGCTCGATCGGCGCGACCTCAACTCGGAGATCTATACGGTCGCACCGGACGGGACCGCCCTCACCCGGCTCACTCGCGACCTCGCGCACGACTTCCTGCCGGCGTTCTCGCCCGACGGCTCGCGCGTGGCCTTCGCTCGGGGCGACCCGACGACGACCGACCTGTACCTCGTCGACGCCGAAGGCGGCGACCCGACCAGGCTGACCGATCTCGAAGGGTATGAGCACTCGCCGACCTGGTCCGCCGACGGCCGACGGCTCGCCTTCGTCTGGGGCCACGACGACGTCAAGGGCTTCGGCGAGACGGGTGCGATGTGGGCCATCGATGCCGACGGTTCGAACCGCGAGCTGCTGCTCGATCGCCGGGTGGGCTACCTCGCCTGGTCGCCCGACGGCACTCGCATCGCGATGGAGCTGCGCGGCGAGAACCACATCGGCGTGCTCGACGTCGCGACCGGGGCGCTCACGGACCTCGGGGCTGGCTACGTTCCGAAGTGGTCGCCCGATGGGACGCGCCTGACGTTCCTCCGTGCCACGGATGCCGCCAGCGACATCTACGTGATGGGGGCCGACGGGGCCGACGTCGTCCAGCTGACCGATGACGCCGCCTTCGACACGTTCCCGATCTGGTCGCCTGACGGGGCCAAGATCCTGTTCATGTCGAACGGCGAGGGCTAAGCGACGGTCCCAGGTCTGGTTTGTCCACGCTCTTGACAAAGCCATGGGCCGGGCGCAACATCGGACTTTGTCAAGTCTCTTGCCAAAGATGTGCTCGGCAAGAGGTGGGTAGTGGCGTTTGGAGGAGTGCCCGCCCGGATGAACTCCAGCGCGACGGTGCTGCCCGAAAAGGCGACGCACCAGCAGACCCGAACGTTCAACCAGCAGCTGGTGCTGCGCGCCCTCCACGATCACAGTCCGCTCTCGCGCGCCGACCTGGCCAGGCTGACCGGTCTGACCCGCACCTCGGTCGGCGACCTCGTCGGCACGCTCATCGAGGACGGCCTGATCGAAGAAGTCGGTCGTGGCCGGTCGAGCGGGGGCAAGTCGCCCATCCTGCTGCGCGTCGCTCCCGACGGTCGCCACCTGATCGGGCTCGACCTCGGCGAGGCGCAGTTCAGCGGAGCCGTCGTCAACCTGCGTGGAGAGATCCTTCGCTCGATCCACCTGCCCCTCGAAGGCCGGGACGGAGATGCCGCCGTCGAACTCGTCTTCCGACTTGTCGATGCCCTGCGCGCCGATGACCGGTCTCCCCTCCTCGGGATCGGCGTCGGCGCGCCCGGCATCATCGATACGAGTACCGGGACCGTCCTCTGGTCGGTCCTTAACTGGGCCGAGCTCCGCCTCGGGCCGCTGCTCGAGGACCGGTACGGCGTGCCGATCGTCGTCGCCAACGACAGTCACGCGGCTGCCCTCGCCGAGCTGACCTTCTTTCGCCGCCCTCGGCCCAACAACCTGGTCGTGATCCGAGTGGGTCGCGGGGTCGGCGCCGGGATCATCCTCAATGGCCAGCTGTTCCAGGGCGATGGGTATGGCGCGGGCGAGTTCGGCCACGTCTCGATGGGCAGCGGGGACGCTTCGTGCCGCTGCGGGCGGGTGGGCTGCCTCGAGACGATCGCGAGCATGCGGGCGTTGGTCGGGGCCGCTGGGGCCGTCGAGCCATCGATCACCGACGAAAGCGGCCTCGTGGCCGCCTTCCTGGCCGGCGTCGCCAGGATCCGGCAGATCGTCTTCGACGCCGCGCGCGAACTCGGTGTCGCGGTCGGATGGCTGATCGGCGTGCTCAACGTCCATCACGTCCTGCTGGTCGGGCCGGTCGCGGCGTTCGGCGAAGAGTGGCTGGCCGAGGTCCAGCGCTCGGCGCGCTCGGGCGTCCTGGCACTGCTTGCACGCGACACGCGGATCGAGTTCGGCCACGTCCACGACGACGTCGTCGTGCTGGGTGCCTCGGCCCTGCTCATGGAGCAGCAGCTGGGCCTGGGACTGGTGCGATGATCGGGACCTACGAGCCAGGGCTCGATGGGCGGCTGGTCGCCGGCGTCGACGTCGGCGGCACCAAGACGTCGGTCGTCGTCACCGACGATCGGGACAGGGTCCTCTACGAGCACGTCGAGCCGACGGACCGGTCGTCGCTCGTCGGCCAGATCGCCGGTCTCGTCGACGGCGCCCGGCGCGAGCTGCGGCAGGACATCGCCGCGGTCGGCGTCGCCGTCCCCGGCCACGTCGATCCCGAGGACGGATCGGTCAGCATGGCCGTCAACCTGGGCATCACGCATCTGGCGCTGGGACCGATGCTGCAGACCGTGCTGGAGATCCCGATCTTCGTGGAGCACGACGCCCGCGCGGCGGCCGTTTGGCTGAGCGAGCAGGCGGCTGACGGGTCGGACCAGGCGCCGGCGAGCCTCGCCTTCCTGGCGATCGGGACCGGCATCTCGGCCGGTGTCGTTCTCGACGGGGTGCTGCTGCGTGGCGACAACAGCGTTGCCGGTGAGGTGGGCCACGTCGTCGCCGACCCGGATGGAGCGGCCTGCGCGTGCGGCCTGCGCGGCTGCCTCGAGACGATCGCCGCCGGCCCGGCGATCGGTCGCCAGGCCGACGCGGCGTTGGCTGCGGGTCGCAGCTCGATCCTGACGCCCCATGCGAGTGCGGCAGAGGTCTTCCTCGCCAGTTCTGCCGGCGACGCGGTCGCGGTCGAGATCACCGACCGAGTGGCCGACCACCTGGCCCGAGCCATTCGGTCGCTCGCCCTGACCCTCGGCGTCAAGCGAGTCGTCATCGGCGGCGGCGTGGCGGCGGCCGGACCGGCCCTCCTCGATCCCATCCGATCGCGCATCGCGCGCGAACGTGCGGCCTCGCCCCTCATCCAGGCCGCCTTGGACGATGCGACCGTCGAGCTGTTGTCGCCCAGCGTGGCGCCCGGCGCACGCGGAGCGGCGGCGATCGCTCGACATCGCATCGGCTTGCCTGAGCGAGAGGGGGTGGGCGAGCGATAATCCACAAGACGGCTGATAATCTGCCCCCGGCCAGTTGGAGGAATCAGAGGTCCTGCATGGACCCAGCAGCGCCACTCGTCACCGCAGTTCGCAGGAGGAGAGATCCATGACCAAGCGACTATGGACAACGTCCGCGCTGGCGGTCGTCGTCATCATGGTGTTCGCCGCGTGCGGCAGCACCGCGACGACGCCGGCACCGTCCGCGGCGGCGTCAGCCGCCGCGCCGAGCGCAGCGGCGCCGAGCGCGTCCGCCGCGGCGAGCGCCTCTGCCGCCGCGCCAAGCGCAGCGCCTTCGGCCAAGCCGGCACCGGCGGTGCCGACGGTCCCGACCGGCTACACCGAGCTGGACCAGGCATTGACCAAGGGTAGTACCGGCAAGGGGACGTTCGACGGCAAGACCGTCTCGATCCAGACCCAGTGGATCGGCGGCGAAGGCACCAACTTCGCAGCCTCGGTCGCCGACTTTGCGACCGCGACCGGCATCAAGATCCAGATCGACAGCATCGGCTCGAGCCACGAGACCGTGCTCAAGACGCGCATCGACGGCGGCAAGCCGCCGGACCTGGCGATGCTCGCCCAGCCGACCCCCATCCTGGCCTACGCCGCCGCAGGCAAGGTCCAGGACGTGGCGAAGTTGATGGATCCCAAGAAGCTCAGCGATGAGCATGCGAATACCATCGGCCTGGTCACCCAGGGCTCCAGCATCTGGGGCGTTCCCTACAAGTCCGACGTCAAGTCGCTCATCTGGTACCCGATCAAGGCCTTCGAGGCCAAGGGCTACACGGTTCCCAAGACGTGGGACGAGCTGATCGCCCTGTCCGACAAGATCGTCGCCGACGGCTCCGCCCCGTGGTGCGTCAGCGCCGGCGGCCCCGGCACCGCGACCGGCTGGCAGATCACCGACTGGGTCGAGGAAGTGGTCCTCAAGACCAAGGGCCTCGCCTACTACAACGATTGGATCAGCCACAAGGTCACGTTCGAGGATCCGGGCATCAAGGACGCCTTCGACAAGTACGTTGGCAAGATCTTCTTCACGCCGGGGTACGTCTTCGGTACGAACGCCGCGATCGTCCCCACCGACATGAAGGTGGTCATGGATCCGATGTTCGATGGCGACCTAGCCACCCCGAAGTGCTGGATGCAGAAGATCCCGACCTGGTATGGCCCCGACTTCTTCCCGGATCAGCGGGTCAACCTGACGCCGTCGAAGTACATCGTTGGTACCGACGTCGGCATGTTCCCGTTCCCGACCATCGACCCGGCCCAGACGTACGTCGAGGGCTCGGCCGACACGCTCATGGTGCTCACCGACAGGCCTGAAGTCCGGGCCGTCGCCCAGTTCCTCGCCACGCCGTCAGGCATCCAGAACTGGATCCGCGCCGGCAGTGCGATCTCGACCAATACCACCACCCCGGCTGACTGGTACGCCGGGGCCTACAAGCTGAAGGTCGCTGCGGAAGTCGCCAACGCTGCCGCAGGGATCGGTTTCGACGCGTCCGACCTCATGCCCGGCAAGGTCGGCGCCGGAACCTTCTGGACACAGGGGTCCCAATGGGCCAACAATGGTGGCACCAACACCGATGCCGTTCTGAAGGCCATCGACGACAGTTGGCCGAAGTAGTGTGATTTGAAGGCCTCAGAACTGATCTGAAGGCTTGCGGGGCGCCCCACCTAACGGTGGTGCGCCCCGCTACTATTTCCGGGAGGAGGGTGGATGGCCGTCGCTCGGAGTGAGTCTCCCGGACTGTCGCGCTTCGTCCTGCCGATCGCAGGGCTGATCGGCCTCGGCCTGTGCGTCGGCGGCCTGCTCGTCCTGCTCGACCCAAAGGGCGGGACGAACCTTCTTGCCTCGATCTACGAGTCGATCGGTAACGCGACGGGCGCGACCGACTTGCGGAACGGCCAGGGCGATCAAGTGATCGCCAAGCTCCTGCTCGCGGTCATCGCCCTGGCGGTCGGCGTCGGCGGCATATGGCTGCTCTTCATCGGCGTGGGCGCGCTGGTCAGCCTGCTCCAGGCAAAGTGGCGCGACCGGATCCTGCCATGGGTCTTCGTCGGCCCCGCGCTGGCGCTCTTGGCGGTCTTCCTGGTCTACCCCGCGGCGGGAACCATCCTGCGCAGCTTCCAGGACGACGCCGGTCAGTTCACGCTCGCGAACTTCGCGGTGATGATCGAGCCCGAATTCACCCAGATCCTGCGAAACAACGTCATCTGGCTCATCATCGGGACCGGTGGCTCCGTCATTCTCGGACTCATCTTCGCCGGGCTCTTCGATCGCATCCGGCGGGAGTCGCTGGCGAAGACCATCGTCTTCCTGCCGCTGGCGATCTCGCTCGTCGGCGCGTCGGTCATCTGGGGCTTCGTCTACGCCTGGCAGCCAGCCGGCCAGCCGCAGATCGGACTCCTGAACGCGATCGTGGTCGGTCTCGGCGGTCAGCCGATCCCGTGGCTGACGACCAGCCCGATCAACATCTTCTGCGAGATCGTGATCATGATCTGGCTCCAGACCGGTTTCGCCATGGTCGTCTTCTCGGCAGCGATCAAGGGCGTGTCGGGCGAGGTCATCGAGGCGGCCCGGCTCGATGGCGCCAACGAGCGCCAGCTCTTCCTGCGGGTGATCGTGCCGATGATCCGCGGCTCGATCGTCACGGTCTCGACGACCATCGCCATCATCACCCTCAAGATCTTCGACATCGTCTACGTGACGACCGGCGGACGGTTCAACGACGACGTCGTGGCAAACCGCATGTTCCAGGAGATCTTCCAGTTCTTCGAGGAAGGTCGCGCCTCCGCGCTCGCGGCACTGCTCTTCATTGCCGTCCTGCCCGTGATGTACATCAACCTCCGCAATTTCCGGCGACAGGGGGTGGGAGGATGACGGCGCCGGCCCAGCCGATCGAATCGCGACAGCCACGCGTGGCCGCATGGCGGCCGGCCTTCCTCCGGAGCGCGCCGCTCCGCCTGTCGGTCCTTGCCATCTGCTTCCTGTGGACGCTGCCGACGCTCGGCCTGCTCGTCACCTCCGTGCGCGACCCGGCTCAGATCACGAAGACCGGTTGGTGGACGGCCTTGCTCAACCCATTCGGGCCGAACCAATGGACGTTGTCGAATTACTCGACGGTCATCGCCAGCGACGGCATGGGCGACGCGTTCATCAACAGCCTGATCGTGACCATCCCGTCGGTGGCCATCCCGATCACCATCGCCGCATTTGCCGCCTATGCGTTCGCGTGGATCCCGTTCCGCGGGCGGGGGATCCTGTTCACGATCGTGGTGGCGCTGCTGGTCGTGCCGATCCAGATGTCCCTCATCCCGATCCTGCAGATCTACGCCGCCGGGAACCTGTACGGCTCATTCCTCGGCATCTGGCTGGCGCACACGGGCTTCGGCCTGCCGCTCGCGATCTTCCTGCTCTACAACTTCATCTCTCAGCTGCCGCGCGACCTGTTCGAATCCGCCGCGATCGATGGCGCCTCGGCTCTCCAGACGTTCATCCGGCTCGTCCTGCCGCTGTCGATCCCGGCCATCGGGGCGATCGCCATCTTCCAGTTCCTGTGGGTCTGGAATGACCTGTTGGTGGCGCTCGTCTTCCTGGGACCGGGTGCCGATGTTCGCGTCCTGCCGACGGCCCTCTACAACCTGATCGGAAGCCGCGGCGGCTCATGGCATCTCCTCACCGCCGGCGCGTTCATCACCATGGTTGTGCCGCTGCTCGTCTTCCTGCTGCTCCAGCGGGCATTCGTGCGAGGGATCCTGGCCGGCTCCGTCAAGTCGTGACCCTGGCGCGGCTCATGATCGCCTTCGCCGGCGCGGAGCTGCCGCCAACCGCGGCGAGGCGGATCAACGAACAAGGCGTGGCCGGCGTGACCCTTTTCCGCCTCCACAACGTCGTCGATCCGCCCCAGGTCCGCCGGCTGACCGCGGCCATCCAGGAGGCGAGGCCGGCCGGAGCACCACCGTTGCTGGTCGCCGCCGACCAGGAGGGCGGCCAGCTGATCGGCCTGGGCGACAGGAACGACGCCGTTCGCGGGCGCGATGGCACTCGGTGCGACGGGCGATGAAGACCTGGCCGAGCGCGTCGCCGGCGCGACGGCGCGCGAGCTGCGTGCCCTCGGCGTCAACGTGGACTACGCGCCCGTGTGCGATCTGGCCGTCGATCCGGCCAATCCCGCGCTCGGGATCCGCAGCTTCGGCGACGATCCCGAGGCGGTCGGCCGTCTCGCGGCGGCGACGGTCCGCGGCCTGCAGGACCACGGCGTGGCCGCCACCGCCAAGCATTTCCCGGGCGCCGGCGACACGGCGGCGGATCCGCACCACGAGCTGCCGCGGGTCGCACGGACGAATGCCGAGCTGGCCGAGCGTGAGCTGGTCCCGTTTCGATCGGCATTGGACGCGGGCGCGCGGATGGTCATGACCGGCCACTTCGCGCTACCCGATCTGAATCACGACCTGCCGGCCAGCCTGTCCGTCGCGGTCCTGCGCGACCTGCTCCGCGGACAGTTGCGCTTCGAGGGCGTCACCGTCAGCGATGCCCTTGACATGCATGCCCTGGCCCAGGGATCGGCGCAGATCGTCGATGCGATCGCCGCCCTCCGTGCCGGCGAAGACGTGCTGCTCGGAACCCCGGACGAGCCAGCGCTGGAACGGCTGGAGGAAGGCCTCGCGCAGGCCCAGCGACGAGGCCTGATCGATGCCAGCGACGACGCCGCGGCGACGCGCCGGCTGGGCGAGCTGCGCCGCTGGCTGGCACGCTTCGATCAGCCGCCGATCGACGTCGTCGGGTGCGGCGAACACCAGGCACTCGCCGCCGAGCTGGCCCGGCGTTCGATCACCCTCGTCCGCAACGACGATGGGTTGTTGCCGCTGAAGCCGGCCGCCGACGCGCGGATCGCGGTCGTCCAGTCGATGCCGGCCGACCTGACGCCGGCCGACACGTCTTCGACGGTGTCCCCGACGCTGGCAGCGGCGCTCCGTCGCCGGCTCCCAGGTGTCGAGGAGATCCTCCTGCCGGCGGCGCCCGGCGAGGCCGACATCGCCGGTCTCGGCGGGCGGCTGGCGACCTTCGACCTCGTCGTCGTCGGGACGTACTCCGCGCACCTCCAGCCGGCGCAGGCGGCGCTGGCCGCGGCGGTCCTGGCGTCCGGCCGGCCGACGGTCACCGTCGCCCTGCGCACCCCCTGGGACCTGCTCGCGTATCCGTCCGCACGAACCCACATCTGCAGCTACGGCATCCTGCCCCCGACGATGGACGCGCTGGCCGCCGCGCTGCTCGGCGAGGCGCCATTCGCCGGCCGGTTGCCCGTCGACATCGCCGGTCTCTTCCCACGCGGCCACGGGCTCGTGGCATGGGGCTGAGAGACGAGATCCTGGAGCAGCCGGCCGCCGCCCAGCGGCTCCTCGACGCGGCGCCGACGGCGTTCGCCCCGATCTCCGCCGCGCTGGCCTCGCGCCGCCCCCGGTTCGCCGTCATCGCCGCCCGCGGGACCTCGGACAACGCCGGCATCTACGCGCAGTACCTGCTGGCGATCCGGAACGGCTTGGTCGTCGCCCTGGCCGCGCCGTCGACGATCACGCTCTACGGAGCGCGCCCGAACATGGCCGACGCGCTGGTCGTCGGCATCTCGCAGTCGGGTCGCTCACCGGACATCGTCGCGGTGGTCGAGGAGGCGCGGCGGCAGGGCGCGCTGACCGTCGCGCTGACGAACGACGCGGACTCCCTGCTGGCCGAGACGGCCGACCACGTGGTCGACCTGCGCGCCGGGCCGGAGCGGGCGACGGCGGCGACCAAGACCTACACGACCGAGCTGCTCGCGGCGGCCCTGCTGTCGACGGCACTCGACCCGCCATCGCCATGGGAAACGGCCGATCTGGCGGCAGTGCCCACCCTGATCTCGGCCGCGCTGACGACGGAGCCGCACGCGCGCGACCTGGCCGCCGCGCACGCCAAGCGCCAGCGTGCCGTCGTGCTCGGCCGCGGCTACAGCTACGCCAGCGCTCGCGAGTGGGCGCTGAAGCTGCAGGAGATGGCCCTGGTCGCCGCCATGTCGTATTCGGCGGCCGACTTCGAGCACGGACCGCTGGCCCTTGCTGAACCCGGCTTGCCGGTGCTCGCGGTGGCCCCGTCGGGCCCCGAGTTCGAGGCCCAGGTCGCCCTCTTGGCCCGCCTGAAGCAAGACCACGGTGCGCGGGTGCTGGTGATCTCGGACGCGCCGGCGGCCCGAGAGATGGACGAGGGGCTGGCCCTGCCGGACGGCATCCCGCCCTGGCTGGCGCCGACCGTCGAGATCGTGCCCGCCCAGCTGTACGCCTATCACTTGACCGTCGCGCGCGGCCTCGACCCCGAGCATCCGCGCTCCATCAGCAAGGTCACCGAGACGCGCTAGCAAGCGTCCTGGCGCCTACCGCCGGGCGATGACCCGCTGGTACCAGCGCGCGCTGTCCTTCGGCGTGCGGCGCTGGCTCTCGAAGTCGACGTGGACGAGGCCGAACCGCCGGCTGTAGCCAAGGCTCCACTCGTAGTTGTCGAGCAGCGACCACACGTAGTAGCCGGTCAGCGGCACGCCCGCGCGAAGTGCGTCGGATGCGGCGGCGACGTGGCGCGCCAGGTACTCGAGCCGGGCCGCGTCGTGGACCCGTCCGTCCCGATCGACGGTGTCCGGGTACGCGGCGCCGTTCTCGGTGACCACGATCTCGCGTGGGGCGTACGTCTCGTTGAGCTCGACCAGGACGTCCCGCAGGCCGTCGGCTGCGACATGCCAGCCCATCTGCGTCTGCTCCGAGCCCGCGACCGCGCCGATCTCCCAGTCGAAGGCGCGGTCCGACCTGGCGCTGACGGAGTCGCGCCGGTAGTAGTTCAGGCCCAGGTAATCGAGATCGCCGGCCGGCGGCTCGGCGAGGTCGATGCCTTCGAGGTGACCGGCCGCCCGGTGAGCCTCGAGTCCCAGCGCCGGGTAGCCACGGCCGAAGAGCGGATCGAGGAACCACGCGTCGCGAGCGGAGCTCCACTGGTCGGCCGCGACTCGATCCCGCTCCGAGTCGGTCGCGGGCGCGACCTGGTTGACATCGATCGCCACGCCGACCTTCGCGTCGTCGACCTGGGCGCGGATCACCTGGGCGGCGCTGGCGTGAGCGCGGAGTTCGTTGTCGGCCACGCGGATCGTGGTCGGCCAGTCACGCAGCCCGGGCGCATGGACGCCATCGGCGTGGCCGAGGAAGGCGAAGACGGCCGGCTCATTGAACGTCATCCAATCCTTGACGCGATCGCCAAGGTTCGACGCGAGCAGCGCGGCGTAGTCGGTGAACCAGTGCACGATCTGCGGGTTGGCGAAGCCGCCGCGGTCCTGCAACGCCTGCGGCAGGTCCCAATGGAACAGGTTCACCAGCGGTTGGACGCCGGCGCCGAGGAGGGTGTCGACGAGGCGCTGGTAGAAGTCGAGGCCGGGCTGGTTGATGACGCCGGTCCCCGTGGGCAGCACGCGCGACCAGCTGATGCTGAAGCGATAGGCGCGCGCCCCGAGATCGGCCATCAGCCGGACGTCCTCCGGGTAGCGGTGATAGTGGTCGCAGGCGACATCGCCAGTGGTGCCGTCGGCGATGGCGCCCGGTTGACGGGCAAAGGCGTCCCAGATCGACGGCCCTCGGCCGTCCTCGGCCGCCGCTCCCTCGATCTGGTAGGCGGAGGCGGCGAAACCCCAGGCGAAGTCAGCCGGAAAGCGCTCGCCGAGGGGTCCTGGGTCGGTGTCGAACGTGGGCGATGTACTCACCCGTGGACGACCACTCGTCGCCGTCCTTCGGTCTAGGCGGGAGCGCCTTCCGGCACGACGCCGAGCTGCTGCAACAGCGTCAACTGGTCGAGGACTCCCCAGTGCTCTCGGACGCGCCCATCGCCATCGAAGGCGAAGATGTCGACGAGCTGCACGTTCACGCTTTTCCCGGTCGCCGGCATGCCTTGGAACTCACCCTGCTGGGTGCCGGTGTAGCGAACCCGCGCGACGACCTTGACACCGTCCGCGACGATGTCCTCTACGTTCATGCGCAGGTCGGGGAAGGCCGCGAGTTGCATCCGGAAGAAGGTCTTGACCCCGTCTTTCGACGGCGCAAGGCCAGGCAACTCCTCGTGCTCGACGAAATCGTCGGCCAGGAGGTCCCCGAAGGCGCCGATGTCGCCGGCGTTGATGAAGTCGTACATGCGTCGCGCTGTCGCCGCGTGATCCATCGTTCAAGCTCCTCGACGGGTGGGTCGGGCAAGTGTACGGCGTGGCCGTCCGCTCGAAGTCCCGAGACCGTCGAAGGACTGCCGACGGCGGGCGGCCAGTTCATCGGGGCAGCGGGTTGGGGCCGGTCGCCGTGACCAGCCGCTGGGGCACCCAGTCGTCGACGTGGTGGAACCCGTCCTCGAACCGGCCACCATCGAGCTCGACGGATGCCTGCAGTGACAGTCGATAGAACTTCACGTGGGTGAAGTCCTCGAACAGGACGTAGACGGGGTCGGGTGTGCTGTTCGGGCCTTGGAACTGCTGTCCCGTCAGGACGGGCTTGTGGACTCCGACGAACGTGTCGAACGTGTCGCCGACCACGACGCCGAGGTGCTCCAGGCCCATCTTGTAGACGCGTTGGTGGACGGGTGGGATGAGCTCGATGAGCGGGACGACCTGGCCGTCGAGAACGCGGAGCGGCTCGGCAGGGACGATGAGGGAGATCGGCCGTCCGTTCCAGACGTTCTCGCGGTTGGCGATCGCGTGGCGCTCGAGGAGGGTCCGGAGGTGGACATACTGGTCCCACTCGGGGACGCGGACCGCCAGGTGGCTCAGCTCGTACGGCGCGATGTCGATGCCGCGCGTGGCGAGGCGGTCGCGCTGCAGCGCCGTGAACGCGCGGTAGTCGCCGATGATGTCCGCGATCGGGTCGGTCATCTGGTCACCTCCGGCGCCATCGTACGGACAGGGTCGTGCCGATGGAGCTCTGTATCGTTCGCGGCAGTGCCTCTAGCGTTCGCTGGTGAGGGACTCTTCATGAGTCGGAGGTGGTTCGCCGTGATGTGCATGCAGGAGATCAAGCAGATCGAGGCGACGCATGCCCGGTGAGGCCCTCCTGATCGGGATCGCAACGATCGCCGTGGTCGTGGCGGGTTTCGCGTCCATCGCACCAGGACTCGCGTCGGACAGGGCCGGCTGGACCGTCGGCCAGCGTTTCCGACTCCGCGGCATCGTGTCGACGAGCTTCAACGTGACGTTCGAGAGCCTGCTGCCCGCGGTGATCTTCCCCGCTCTCGACGACGCACGTGCGACGATCGTCGTCTCGAGCGCCATCGTCTTCGTCTATGCGCTCTTCGTCATCGGCGTCAGGAGTCGACAGTTGATCCAAGCGGGTTTGCCGTGGGTCCGCTGGACGCAGTTCGTCGTCGCCTCGGGGATCACAGCGACAGCCCTGTTCGGTCTGAATGCTCTGGTTTTCGCGTCCGTCACCGTCTACGCGCTCGCCCTGTGCATCCAGCTGTCCGTGGCCGCCATCAGCTTCTATTCGCTGGCGGCCGGCGCCGACTGAGGCGTGAGGCGCCCCGGACTCCCGAGCTAATCCACGTACTGCAGCGGCGTGGTCACGAAGTCGTCCGGCAGCTTCACGCCGGTGGCGTGGTTCGGGCAGTAGCCCCGCGGATTCTTGTCGAGGTACTGCTGGTGGCCGTCCTCGGCGTAGTAGAACGGGTTCGACGAGGCGTCGACGATCTCGGTCTTGATCTCGCCGTAGCCAGCCTTCGACAACTGGTCCTGGTACATCAGCTTCGAGGCCTCGGCGGTCGACCGCTGCTCCTGGTCGGCCACGATGATGATCGAGCGGTACTGGGAACCGACGTCGTTCCCCTGACGCATGCCCTGGGTCGGGTCGTGGTGCTCCCAGAAGGTCTTCAGGAGCTGCGCGTACGAGATCCGCTTCGGGTCGTAGGCAACCAGGACGACCTCGGCGTGTCCCGTCTGGCCCGTGCAGGTCTCTCGATAGGTCGGGTTGGGCGTGGAACCGCCGGCATAGCCGACGGCCGTGGTCACGACGCCCGGGAGCTGCCAGAAGTCCTTCTCATCACCCCAGAAACAGCCGAGGCCGAAGATCGCGGTCTTCGTGCCCTCGGGCCACGGGCCGGCGAGGGGCGTACCGAGGACGGTGTGGATCCCCGGGGTCATGATCGGCTCTGAGCGGCCGGGCAGGGCTGCGGCGGGGGAGGGGACGGCTTGCGGCTTGGAACTGAAGAACCTCATGCCGGCAGTCTAGTCGGGGTCCGTGACGGGGCCGTGACGCCGATTCCCAAGAGACCCCGACCCGTCCCCGACCCTGACGTTGGCTGCGAGCCAACGATTCGAAGCCGAGCGTGCGCCATCCGCGCCAAGATCGTCCACCACGATGACGCTCCGCCAACATCGCGGCGCGAACGGTCCGACCTGCGGCCCAATCGGGACGCCTGCGGCCTGGATGGTTGGCTCAGAGCCAGCGCGAGCCCCAAGCGCGCCTACGTCCCGCGCGTCACCCGCACGTCGTCGATCTCGACCTCGACCAGGTTGGCGGCACCGGCGTCGGCCGCCACGAACCGCAGCCGGACCGTCTGACCGGCGAACGCGTCCATCGACACGGACGCTGTCTTCCACTTGCCATTCACGTCGACCGGCGAGCCCACCTTGGACCAGACGACCGTCTGGACGCCGCCGATCTCGACGATCGCCGCGAGCGAATCCGCAGCCGACGAGGCCGCGTCGTGCGCGAACACGTAGCGGAACGTCAGCCGCTGCCCGAGTGTCGCCGGCAGCACGATCGCGGGCGACCGCAGGGTCGTCCGACCGTCCAGGTCGTGGCTGGTCGGCTTCGCGCCGGCTTTCGCGCCGGTGACGAACGCCTTGCGCCCGGACGTCACCGTCCCGAGTTGCTTCGGCCCGGATCTAGTCGTGGGCTGCGGGTTGGCCCGGGAGAACCGGGCCGCCGCCGGGGCGGTGTCGGTCCCGTCCGGATCCCGTTTCCAGCCGCGGGCGACCTCGAGGTCGTCGTCGAAGGCGCCGCATCGGGCGTCCCGGACCGCCGCGCCAAGAGCCCCGAGCGGGCACCACGCGCGCTCCATCAGGTAGAGCACGGCCTCCTTGTTCCGCCCCGTCTCCGACGCGATCTTCGAGGACTTGGAGTACGGCTTGACGGACATCTCGATCGTGTAGGAGAAGATCCGGTAGGTCCCGTATTCGAAGTCGCGCGACGTGCCCGAGCTGATGTACAGGTCGCTCGCCTGCTCAGGCTTGTACCCGTTGAACGAGGCCATCTTGCGGCCGATCCGGGCCAGCGCCGTTCGGTCCTGGGCGGTCATGTCGCTCGGCACGTTCGTCTTCGTGTAGCCATAGGGCCACATGACCAGCCGTCCGGTCTCGTGGAAGCTGATGCCCATCCGGATCTGCTGACGACCACCGACGACCCGGCTGGCCAGGAAGTCCCGAAGGGCGCGGGCCTCCGGCGCTGAGAACGCCTTCGGGCCGCGGTACGTGATCGCCCGTGGGTTCGAGCTCGTTCGGCCGCCGCCGCCCCACTTGTAGCCGAAGTTGCGGTTCAGGTCGGTGCCCTTCGCCGTGGAGTGCGGCGTCGGCTGCCGGTTCTTGCGCCAGTTGTGGAACTTCCCGCCGGCGATGTCGTGGGCGGCCCCATCCGGGTTGAGCAGGAAGACGATCCAGACCTCGCGGGTGTCGACGATCGAGGTGATCCGCGGGTCGATGCCGTAGCCGTCGGCGAGCCAGTGCAGGATCTTCAGCGTCATCTCGACGCCCATGTGCTCGTCGGCGTGGATCCCGCCATCGAACAGGACCTCGGGCTCGTCCTCGTCGACGGCCACGTTGTCGGAGATCTTGGCGGCCCACAGCTGGCGCCCGAGGTAGCTCTGGCCGATCGAGAACCGCTGGACGATCCCAGGATGGGCGGCGGCGACCGCCGCGACATCGGCACCGACCTCGGCGTAGGTGTGATAGCCCTCGTAGCCGGGCGGGAACTCGCTGGCCGCCAGCGCGGTCGACGGCGCCATCAGCGACAGGATCAGCAGGGCGAGGGCGATCGAGGGCGGCGCGACCTTGGGGAGGCAGCCTGAGGCCATGGGCCCATGGTGACCCCTGGGGTCCCATCCCGCCAACCCATCCAAGGGGCCATGCCCCGGAACCGGTCGTCCCGGTAGCATCAGGGCATGCTTGCCGATCTTCCGACCACCCTCGGGTTCATCGAGTACTTCAGCGCCGAGAACGCGGCGGCCGCCCTCGTCGGGCCGGATGGCGTGCTCTCGACGTACGGCGACACGGAGCATCGCTACGAATGGGCGTCCGTGACGAAGCCGTTCACGGCGATGACCGTCCTCATCGCCGCGGACCGCGGCCTGCTCGACCTCGATGAGCCCGCCGGCCCGCCGGACTCGACGATCCGCCACCTCCTCGCCCACGCGTCGGGCCTGCCGTTCGAGGGCGAGGCGCTGCTGGCGGCGCCCGGCCGCAAGCGGATCTACTCGAACCCCGGGTTCGACCTGCTGGGCGACATCCTCAAGGAGCGGACCGGCAAGGCGTTCAACTCGGTGCTGGTCGAATGGGTCCTGACTCCGCTCGGGCTCGATCGGACGTTCCTGTCCGGTCGACCGTCCGAAGGGCTCGAGGGTCCGCTTGTCGACCTGACGGCCTTCGCGAAGGAGCTCCTCCGACCGACGCTCCTCACGCCGGCGAGCGCGACGGCGATGCGGGAGGTGGCGTTTCCCGGGTTGGCGGGCGTGCTCCCCGGCGTCGGCCGGTACGACCCGTGCGACTGGGGTCTCGGCGTCGAGATCCACGGCGACAAGCGCGTGCACTGGATGGGCGCCGTCAACAGCCCGGCCACATTCGGCCATTTCGGTGGTTCGGGCACGTTCCTGTGGGTCGATCCGACGGTCGACCGGGCCCTCGTCGTCCTGACCGATCGCCCCTTCGGCGCCTGGGCGCTCGATGCCTGGCCGGCGTACTCGGACGCGGTGCTGAACTCGATCGCCTAACGCGAAGGCACGTCGTCGCGCCGCGCGGCGCGTTCGACGAAGTGGGGGAGCAGCGTCGCCCAGCCGCCGCGGTTCCGGTCGCGCCAGGTCTCGCCCTCGGCCCCGAGTCGCTCCCAGCCGGCATGCTCGATCTCGACCCGCGTGGTGCCATCGCCCAGGTCGACGAACCGGATATCGACGTCGGTCGCGTCGGCGCGGTCGCGACGCAGGTGCCACAGGTAGGCGAACCGCTCCGGCGGGTCCCAGACCGTGACCTCGCCCCAGTCGTGCTCGGCTCCTGCAGGCGTCCGCTCGAAGATCCGGCCGCCGGGCCGGCCCTCCAGCACCACCGTCAGGCCGTCCTCGCCGGTGACCGTGTGGTCCGCCGGCCACCACTGGTCGATCCGGCCGGTCCACGTCTCGAACGCGTGGTCCGGTGGGCAGTCGACCTCGAAGGACAGGCGGATCGGCTCGATCAACGGTCGGTCGGTTCCGCGCGGTCGCGCGGCGGCTCCACTCGGTCGCGTGCGCGCGCGTTCTCGGCGACGATCCGGAACCGGACGGCCGCCTCGCCCCAGACGCGCTCGAGGTAGGCACGAACGGCCTCCACCCCCTCGTCATGGAGCCGGTAGATACGCCGCGTGCCACGCGGTTCCTCGACGACGAGCCCTGCCTCCTTGAGCAGGCGCAGGTGCCTCGAGACGGCCGGTCGGGAGATCGGCAGGGCGTCGGCCAGCTGCTGGACGGACCGGCCGCCCGCCCCGAGGAGCTCGACGATCGCCCGGCGGTTGGGATCGCCCAGGGCCTCGAAGGCATCGCCCGGGCGCGCGGACCCCGGTACCGCCGCCTCCATCAGCGGGCGCGCATCCGGTTGTTCTTGGCGTCGTGGGTCAACTCGGCCAGGCCGAGCGCCTCGAGGAGCGGCGGCAGGTACACGCCGAACCGCCCCCGGAGGCCCTTCTTCATCCCGTACCAGCCGCCGACGGGGTTGCCCTCCGACCGGCCCCAGGCCTCGACCGAGCCCTCCGGCGCCGGCTTTTGCTCGTCGGCGCCGCCGAGGGGCATCCAGTCGCCGTGGGCCTTGAGCATCGCGTGGAGGTCGTCGACGGCTCGCCACTGGTACTTGAGCTGCGTCGATCCGACCTGGCAGTAGAGGGTCGGCGGGTCGGCCGCCTCGTCGCGCCACATCTGGTAGCCCGACGTGCCTGGCGGGGTCTCGAGGACCCACGGATCGTCCTTGGTGCCGCTGCCCGTCGCCATCGCTCGCTCCTCCACATCGCCCCGGGCTCGTGCTCGGTAACAAGATGGCTACGGTAGCAGGGAGCTCACGGACGTGCAACGGCGGCGCAAGGAGCCGCGGCGGTGCATCATGTCGGTCTGCGGAGGATGCGACATGCCTGATCGTCGGCACCCGTCATGAGCGAACAGCGACCGCCCTCGGTCGTGGCCGACGTGCCCTTCGCCGAGGCCCTCGAAACGGAACGGGTCGGCTGGTACGAGCTCAGCGAGCTGGTCCGAAGGCTGACCCCCGATGAGTGCCTGGAGCCGGGCTACTACATCGATCCCGACTGGACGGTCCGCGACGTCGTCGCCCACATCGGCACGTGGATGGCCGAGGCCGCGAAGCAGTTCCAGCGGATAAGCGCGGGGACCTACGAAGGTCACGACATCGACATCGCGGCGCTCAACGCCAAGCTCCTCGCGGCCATGGTCGGCCAGCCGTGGTCCGTCGCCTGGACCCAGGCGAACGCGGGACGGACTCAGATGATCGAGCAGTGGTACACGCTCACGACGCCGGACGACGAGGCCGCGTGGTGGATCCGCAAGGCCGGTCCCGAGCACTATCACGAGCACCTGGCGCGCCTCCAGGAGTGGGTCGTCGAGCTCGAGGGACGACGGGACCGACCCACCGCGCGCTGACGACGACAACGTCGCACGCCTGGCATCGCCCGCGTCCAATGGGCTGTTCGCCGGACTGAGGCATCATTTGCCCGGACCAGCCGACCGACCCACCGTCACGAGGGGACCTCCCGCACCTTGTTCGTCCACGCAGCGCTGCTCCTCGCCCCGATCGCTCTCGTCGGCACGGTGCTCGACCTCATCGGCAACTCGCCCCTCCTGATCCCGGGCGTCGCGCTCGCCTTCATCGCCGCTGTCCCCCTGGCGCCGTGGGCGGCGTCGCGGACCGGTCTGTCCCCGCTGCTGGCCGGGATGCTCGTCTTCTCGGTCGGGTCCATCATCGCCATCACGCTGACGCCAGGCAGCGGTGCCTTCTTCGGTCATTCCTGGTGCGGGGGCCTCCGTCCACCGCCTCGCCTTGACGACTTCTTGAGGCTCAGCGAACACGGCTTGAACGTCGTGTTGTTCATGCCGCTCGGGATCCTGATCGGGATGATCCCCCGGCCGCGGCCCTTTGCGATCGCGGCGTTCTCGGCCGCGGCGATGCCGATCGTCATCGAGTGGATCCAGTACAGCGTCCCGCGGCTCGACCGGGTCTGCCAGACGTGGGATGCCCTGGAGAACCTGACGGGGCTCGCGATCGGGCTGGGGATCGGGGTCGTCATCTCGTTCGCGCTGCGCACGACGCGCCGACCCGCACGGTGAACATCGACGCCATGACGACAACGATCCCCGGCACGAAAGGGCGTTGCGGCCTTCGCACCGAGGATCTGAGGCGGAACTTCGACCTTCGGAAGCCGGTTTTCAATGGGCCGATGGTCGGCATTCGTCCCAGTACGGACCCTGGCGCGTGCGCAAGCGCGATCGCTGACCGACGAATCCGGTGCGCGGACGCAGCGTGGTCCGGTGCGGATGATTGCGGGGCATCGGTCCGGCGCGTACCGTCGAGATCGCCGGCGACCCGTCGTCGACGTGATCTGCGTTCGCCACTCGTCCTGCGCTCGGTCCTCCCAGGAGTCTCCAGTCCGTGACCACCCTCACGCGCCGGTCGATCGCCCTGCTTCTGGCCCTTGCGGTGGGGCTCGTCATGGCCGTCCCGGTGGCGGCCGCGACGCCCTCGGTGCGCGCCTCCGATGCCACGGCGCCGGGTGGCCGATTCATCGTCGCGTGGCGAGATGACGCCCCGAATCACCTGGCGATCGCGGGCGTCAGGCGCACAGAGCCATCACGGAGCGGGCAGCGCAGTCTCGTGGTCGCCCGGGCCGGCGAAGCCGGCAAGGTGGGTGCCGCCCTTCGCGCGGACCCACGCGTCCTCCTCGTCACGCCCGACGCGGTCGTCAAGGAAACGGCCTGGCCGGCCGACGGCGACCCGTCCGACACGTTCTTCGCCGACCAGGAAGACCTCGAGCAGATCCGGGTCCCCGAGGTCTGGCCCACGACGATCGGCGACCCGGGTCTCGTGATCGCGGTCCTCGACTCGGGCGTGGATCTCGACCATCCGGACCTCGCCGGCGTCACCGTTGTCGCGCCCCGCAACGAGATCTGGAACAACACCGACATCGCCGACGACAACGGTCACGGCACGCACGTGACCGGGACGATCCTCGCCCGGACCGACAACGGGACCGGCATCGCCGGGATCGCGCCCGGCGCCTCATTGATGCCGATCAAGGTCCTCGACGAGACCGGTTCGGGCTTCTTCTCCGACGTCCTCGACGGCATGGACTGGGCGCGAACCCACGGCGCCGACGTGGTCAACCTGTCACTCGGCGGGATCCTGGAGCCGGCCCAGGTCGCGCTCATCCAGCCGACGTTCACGGCTGCGCGCGCCGCCGGCCTCCTGGTGGTCGCAGCGTCCGGTAACAGCGGCAGCGCGATCATGGAATACCCGGCCGGGCTGAACGGCGTGGTGTCGGTGGCCGCAGTGGACCAGTCGGACCTCCAGGCGGAGTTCTCCACGTTCAATCGCGGCGTCGACATCTCGGCACCAGGGGTCGACATCCTCTCGACGACCGCTGGCGACTACGAGGAGGAGAGCGGCACCAGCATGGCCTCGCCACACGTCGCCGGCGTGGCTGCGCTGATCTGGTCGGCCCGCCCGAGCCTGAGCGTCGCCGAGCTGGAGGCGGTCCTGCGTGCCAGCGCTGTCGATCTCGGCGACCCGGGTCGCGACAACGTCTACGGCTCAGGTCGCGTCGATGCCGAAGCCGCGCTGGCCGAAGCCGTCCCGAGCCCGCTGCCCAACCTCGAGCCCGCGCCCGGCTTCACCGACCCGCTGACGATCACGTTCAGTTCGCCGGTCGCGCCCCGGAAGCAGGCCTCGCGAAGCGTGGATGTCGCCTGGACGACGAGCCACGCCGTCATCGACGGCCTGATCCTGCGCCTGTCGTGGCGGCTCGTCGGCGGTCGGTGCCCGGACCCCGAGTTCGTCTCCTACGACGATGTCGTCCTGCTCGACTTCACGAGCCCCATCCACGAGACCGGTCTCGCGGTCGGCATGTGCTATCGATGGGACGCGCTGGCGATCGACGAGGACGCCCAGCTGGCCGAGACCGTGAGCGAGCCGGTCTCGATCGTCGATACGACCCGGCCCCGGATCAAGGCGCGGACGCCGACGTCCGGCGCGAGCCGCGTCTCGACGAAGGCGTCGATCAGGATCGTCTTCACCGAGCCCGTCAAGGGTGTCTCGGGATCGACGCTCCGGCTGAAGAACCTGGGCACGGGCCTGTGGGTCCGCGCGAAGGTCACCTACGACAAGGCGAAGCGCACCGCGACCATCGACCCGTCGAAGTCGATGTTCCACGGACGTCGGTACACCGTCGTCGTGCTGCGCGGCATCAAGGATCCCTCGGGCAACCGGCTCACGCCGACCAGCTGGACCTTCAAGACCCGACGCTGAGCCGAGCCGCCGTGGCCAGCGTCAGCCGGGTGTGCTGACCGTCGCGTCCTCAGCGCTCGTGGCCGTCGCCGGGGTCGCGTGACGACCGGCGCGGAGCGCTTCCTGCGACAGCTCGAACGCGCCCCGCAAGTCGCCCTGCTCGGCCTTGATCTCGGCCCACTCGCCGAGGACGGCCTGGAGTTGCGCACGGCGCCCTGCCAGCCGGGCCATACGCGCGGCCTCATCGAGGACGGTGGACGCGCCATCGAGATCGCCCTGGGCCCGTTTCGCCTGCCCCAGGGTGAGTGATGCGCTGATCGACGCCTTGCGGTTGCCGGTGTCGTCGGCGAGGCGATGCGCCTCGATGGCGAGCGTGGCCGCGTGCTCGAGGTCCCCCCGGGCGAGTGCGATCCTGGCCTCCGTATCGATGACGTGCGAGAGCGAGCGGTCGCTCTCGAGCCGCTCGAAGCCAAGGTGGGCGACCGCGGCGTGCTCGCCCGCTCGATCGACCTGCCCGAGCGCCAGGAAGACCAGGGCGAGCTCGTTCTCGATCGAGGCGATCTCGCGCTTCGCGTCGGCGGCGCGGAAGTGGGTGAGGCTCTGCGAGCCGGTCGTGAGCGCCGCTTCCAGGTCCCCGAGTTCGTGGTAGCTCAGCGCGAGCGAGAACAGGAACACCGCCCGTCGCCCGTCGTCGAGGAGATCGACCATCGAGCGGGCCTGCTCGAGGTAGCCGAGCGCGCGTTCGGGTTGATCGTCGCGAGACTCGACCATCGCCAACGCGATGAGGATCCGCAGACGAAGCTCCGGATCGACAGTCAGCCCCAGGGCGATCTCGTCGAGCAGTCGAAGGAGGAGCTCGCGAGCGCCGTCGCTCTGCTCCAGTTCGTAGAGCCCGCTGGCCTCCCAGTACGTCGACCATGCCGCGTCGGCGGGTCGCCCCTGGCGGCGGAACAGCTCGGTCGCCTCCGCGGCTGCCCGAACCGCTTCCGCACCCCGTTCCAGCCGATAGAAGCCTTCGGCCAGGCCGCGCAGGAGTTCCGGCCGGACCATGTCCGACGCCCCCGCGTCGAGGAGATCCTGGTAGGCGTCGACGGCCTGTTGCCAATCGCCGGCGGCGAGATGCAGGTCCGCCTCGAGTCGGGTCCAGGCCGGCTCACCTGCCCCGAGCAGCTTCGTGACCGGGACCTGCAATCGATCGGCCAGGAAGTTCAGCGCCGCGAGAGACGGCTTGGCGAGGCCGTTCTCGAGCGCGCTGATGTAGGCCTTGGTGTAGCGACCTTCCGCCAGCTGCGACTGCGTCATGTGCGCCCGGAGGCGTTCAGCGCGGATCACGCTGCCGATCCGGCGGGCGAGCGGACGATCCGCGACGGCGTGGGAGCGGGTCATTCGTGGCATGCGCGTCAGTGTACTCCTCGGTCCAACCGGGGTTGACACTCAGCAGCAGGATCCCAGGCGACGTTCGCAGCCGCTGGGCGATCAGGGCGAGACTCGGCAGCGACGGGACCACCCGTCCGTGCTCGATGAGCGACACGAATGCCTTGCTCAGCGGCCCCGCCAGCTCGAGCTGGCTCAGCCCGAGTGCGACCCGTCGCCGATGGATCTCGGCGCCCAGGGAACGGGCGAACGCCGAATCCGGTCCATATGCCTGATGTTTAGCAATAGTTGACGTCCGCACGCGGTGAGCCTACCATGTCGGCGGATGAAGCCAGCGCGCGGGCGAGCGACGGGAAAGGGAACACCCGAAATGTCCCGTCCCCGATTCGCTCGATTCCGAACCGTTGTCGTCGCGAGCGCCTCTGCCCTGGTCGCGCTCGCGTCGATCGTCACCGCGGTCCTCGCCGATAGCAGCGGCGGTCCATTCCCGAAGTAGGCAGCCGAGAACCCCCAGCGAACCCCCAGCCCGCTCGCATCCGCCGCTCGCATCCGCGCCGGCTTCACCCGCTGCCGCACGATCCCTCCGGACCGCCTCGGGTCAACAGCGGATGTACTGACCGCCGGGATCGAACCGCGTGAGCGATGCCCCGAGCGGCCCACCCGCTACGGGATCGGGACGGCGTGACCGGACACGCGCACGCCGGCTTCGTCGGGCACGATCGAGACGGTGAGATGACTCGGCCGGCCCATCTCGACGCCCTGCGACACCTCGATGGTCGCCGGCGCCGCGATCCTGCCCAGCTCCCGCAGATAGGCGCCGAGCGCGGCCGCGGCCGCGCCTGTGGCGGGATCCTCGACGGCGCCGCCGACCGGGAACGGATCCCGTGCCCGGAACTGGTCGGGCGCCTCGCGCCAGATGAGCTGGATGGTCGTCAGCTCGGCCCGGAGCATGAGCGCCTTGAGGGCCTCGAACGGGTACTCGAGCCGGGCGAGCCGCTCGAGATCACGGGCCGCAAGGATGAGATGGCGCACGCCCGCGAAGGCGACGGCCGGCGGAAGGTCGGGGTCGAGTTCGTCCGCCCGCCAGCCGAGGAGCTCGAGCGCGCCCGCCAGCAGCCACGGATCCGGGTCGCGGACCCAGGGCTTGACGGACGTCAACGTCGCACGGATCCGGCCGCGCTCATCGGTCGTCACGCTCACCGGGACCGGCCCGCCGTTCGTCTCGAAGGCGATCTCGCCGGGTCCGCCGGCCTCGACCGGTGAACCGGCCAGGCCGCGCTCCGCGAGGGCGACCCCGCTCGCGATGGTGGCGTGGCCACAGAACTGGACCTCCGCGAGCGGGCTGAAGTAGCGCACGCGGAAGCGTCCGGCGATGCCCGACCCGTCGGGCGCGACGAACGCCGTCTCCGAATAGCCCACGTCCGCGGCGACGCGTTGCATCTCCTCGTCGTCGGGGAAGGCGTCGCCGATCCACACACCGGCGGGATTCCCGCCGCGTGGGTCGGTCGTGAACGCCGCAAGCCGCAGGAGCGTGCCTCGAACCGGGTCTGGCATCGACCGAGTATGAGGTCCCGTCGGGGCAGGCCGGATGGCACGGGCCCCAAAGCCGTCGCCGCCGTAGCATTGCGGCCATGCTCCTGGGCCCATACGGGTGAACGTCGTCGCGACGGTCGCCCTCTTCTATGCGCTGCTCGCGCTCGTCGCGAACGCGACCGTCATCGCGCTGGCGGTGCTCGCGCTCATGAGGGGCCGGTCGCCATCGGCTGAGCGATGGCTCGAGCAGATCCGGTCGAGCCTTGGTCCGAGTGCCCTGGTCGGGGCGTTCGTCGTGGCGGCGCTGGCGATGGCCGGCAGCCTCTACTTCTCCGAGATCGCCCACTTCGAGCCCTGCCGCCTGTGCTGGTACCAGCGGATCGCCATGTACCCGCTGGTGGTGATCCTGGGGGTCGCGGCCTGGCGTCGCGATGTCGGCGTCCGCCGGTACGCGGTGCCGTTGGCCGCGATCGGCGCGGTCATCTCCACGTATCACTACGCACTCGAGTGGTTCCCGTGGCTCGACTCGGGCGTGTGCCTCGCGACCATGCCGTGCACGCTCGTCTGGTTCCGCGAGCTCGGGTTCATCAGCCTGCCGTACCTGGCCCTGTCCGCGTTCCTGCTCATCGTCGCGTTGCTGTGGGTGGCGCGGGCGCCGGAGCCATTCGGGATCGTCCACCCCGAGCCGTCACCGGAACTGGGCGCCTGATGGCCAAGCGCTCCCGGCGCCGATCGCCACCGCCACCGCCGCGCAGCCGCTCGGCACGCCCGGCGACGGCCCAGCCGCCAAGCCGATCGGCGCGTCCGGCGACGCTCGTTCTCGGGATCGGGGCGCTGGTCATCGCCGGCGCCGCGATCGCCGCGATCGCACTGACCCAGCTCGGTTCGTCAGCCGCCGCCAGTCCGTCCGGGTCTCCCACGCCCGTCGCCACCGCCGCCCCCGTCGCCGGCGTTCCGTTGCCACCGTTCGTGGACGGCATCGTCGATCCGGCCGTGGGACAGCCGCTGTTCGAGTTCGACGGCGCAGACTTCGACGGCAACCCGGTCAGCATCCGGGCCGACGGCCGTCCGAAGCTCCTCCTGTTCATCGCCCATTGGTGCCCGCATTGCCAGCGGGAGGTGCCCGTCGTCCAGGACTGGATCGATGCGAAGGGCATGCCGGCAGGCGTCGACCTCATCTCGGTCGCCACCTCGATCGACCCGAACCTGCCGAACTACCCGCCTGACGCCTGGCTAGCCCGGGAGGGCTGGGAGGTGCCGGTGATCGTGGACGGGGGTAATCGGATCGCCGCCGGCTACGGCCTGACCGCGTTCCCGTACTGGGTCGCCATCGACGCCGATGGGAAGGTCGCCGCACGCCTGACGGGCGAGCTGACGCCGGCGCAGCTCGACGCGCTGGTGGCCTCCGTCGCCAAGTCCTAGAGCCGTTGCGGGAGCCGTTCGCGAGACGGCGGTAGACTGCCCGCACGCTGGTCACCCAGACAGCACGGTTCGACGATCCGACGCTCGGGTGACGCACGGACAGGGATGGGATCGCCCGTGGTTGGAGGCAAGGCGGAGAACCCCCCAGCGCAAGGCCCCGATTCGCCGCGACCGTCGGGTCGACGCCGGATGCGGATCGGACGGATGGCGCCGTACCTGACGGGCGGGCTTGTCGCGCTCAGCGGGGTCCTGCTCTACGGCACGCTCGCGCCCCAGGCGCCACCCCTGACCCAGCGCGACGTGGACCAGACCGTGGCGGAAGCCCTCGCGTCGGTCACGCCGCCGCCGGCGTTCTCGGAGTTCGTCTATCAGGCCGTCCAGCCGTCGTTGGTGCTGATCCAGACCAAGGGGCCTCCCGCCCAAGACAAGCCGGATGGCGAGGGCGGCCTCGGCAGCGGCGTGGTCGTCAACCTCGACGGCGACATCCTCACCAGCCTGCACGTCGTGGCCGATGCGACCGAGATCAAGCTGACGTTCGCGGACGGCACGACATCGCCCGCCGGCATCGTCGCCACCCAGCCGAAGGACGACATCGCCGTCGTCCGCGCGATGCGCCCGCCGGCGAACATCGTGCCCGCGGTCCTGGGCGATCCCAACGCCGTCCGGCAGGGTAGCGAGGCCTACGCGATGGGCAGCCCGTTCGGGCTCTACGGCTCGATGAGCGTGGGGGTCATCTCCGGGCTGGACCGCTCGTTCCAGCTGCCGGGCACCGACCAGGTCCTCACCGGCCTGTTCCAGATCGACGCGGCGGTCAATCCGGGGAACTCCGGTGGAGCGTTGACAGACAGAGAGGGTCACGTCATCGGCATCGTGACCGCGCTCATCAATCCGACCGACGACGATGTGTTCATCGGCATCGGTCTCGCGGTACCGATCGACGTCGCCGGCGGCGCCGCCGGCCTCCCGCCCTATTGAGGAGAGTGCGAGTGGACCAGCCAGTCAACCTTGACCGAGGGGCCCCGATGGAGCGCCTGCTGTACGAGGTGAAGAAGGTCATCGTCGGTCAGGACCACCTGCTGGAGCGCCTGATCGTCGCGCTGCTCGCGCGTGGCCACATCCTCGTCGAGGGCGTCCCGGGGCTGGCCAAGACGATGGCCATCAAGACGCTGGCGGACGCGATCGGCGGCGAGTTCAAGCGCATCCAGTTCACGCCCGATCTCGTCCCCGCCGACCTCATCGGGACCCGGATCTACAACCAGAAGACCGGCGAGTTCGGGACGACGCTGGGTCCGGTCTTCGCCAACCTGCTCCTCGCCGACGAGATCAACCGGGCGCCCGCCAAGGTCCAGAGCGCGCTGCTCGAGGTCATGCAGGAACGCCAGGTGACGATCGGGCGGGAGACGTTCAAGGTCCCGAGCCCGTTCCTCGTGCTCGCCACGCAGAACCCCATCGAGACCGAGGGGACCTACGCGCTGCCCGAGGCCCAGGTCGACCGGTTCATGATGAAGGTCCTCGTCGGCTACCCGAGCCCCTCGGAGGAGTTCGTCATCGTCGAGCGGATGACCGGCCTGCTGCCGACCGTTCAGCAGGTGCTCTCGACCGAGGGCCTGATCGCGATGCAGCAGGGCGCCGACCGCGTCTATGCGGATCCAGCGCTGTTCGAGTACGCGGTCCGCCTGTCGACGGCCACCCGGGCACCCGAGGAGCACGGCCTGGGCGAGCTGAAGCGCTACATCACGTTCGGCGCCAGTCCGCGGGCCTCGATCAACCTGATCCTGACCGCCCGGGCACTGGCCTTCGTCCGGGGGCGCGACTACGTCCTGCCCGAAGACGTCCTCGACATGGCCCTCGACGTGCTGCGCCACCGCCTGGTGCTCTCGTTCGAGGCGCTCTCGGACGACGTCACCAGCGATGCCCTGCTGATGACCATCATCGACCGGATCCCCGTCCCGGTCGTGCCCCTGCGAGAGCATGGCAACGTCCACGTTAGCGCCTGAGCAGATCCTCCAGCGCCTCGACTGGCAGGTCATCCGCCGGCTCGACGGCCTGTTGCAGGGCGACTATCGGACCCTGTTCCGCGGCAACGGCGTGGACTTCGCGGACCTGCGCGAGTACCAGTACGGCGATGACATCCGGTACATCGACTGGAACGTCACCGCCCGCATGGACGCGCCATACATCCGCGAGTACGTCGAAGACCGCGAGATCACGGCCTGGTTCCTGCTGGACCTGAGCCCGTCGGTCGACTTCGGCACCGTGGAGACCGAGCGCCTGAAGCGCAGCATCCTGATCGACTTCGTCACCACGATGGCCCGGCTCCTGACGCGCCACGGCAATCGCGTCGGGGCGGTCTTCTACGGGAGCCGGGTCGAGCGGACGATCCCGGCACGTGGTGGCCGCATCCAGGTCCTGCGCCTCATCAACGACCTCCTGCACCAACCCCGCCTGGCACAGGCGCCGTTCACCGACCTGACGCCGCTGCTGGAGGCGGCCCAGCATTCGATCAAGGGCCGATCCCTCGTGTTCGTCGTGTCGGACTTCATCAGCACCCCGGGATGGGAGCGGCCGCTGAACCTGCTCACGCAACGTCACGAAGTGATGGCGGTCCGCCTGTTCGACCGGCGCGAGGTCGAGCTCCCCGACGTCGGGCCGCTCCTGATGGAGGACGCCGAGACGGGCGAGCAGCTCTACGTGGACACGCACGACCAGGGATTCCGGCGTCGGTTCCAGGAGGCCGCCGAGCGCCGCGAGTCGACCTTGCGGGACGCTTTCAAGCGATCCGGGATCGACGCCGTCTCGCTCTCGACCGATGACGACCTCGTCAGCGCGATCGTCCGCATGGCGACGATCCGTCGGAAGCGCCGGGCGTAAGTCGTGTCGTTCATCTGGCCGCCGATGCTCCTCCTGGCCCTCGCCCTCCCGATCGGGGCGGCCGGCTACCTGGCCCTCGAGCGCCGACGGCAGCGACGGATCGCCGCCTACGGCAACCTGCCGGGTGCGGTCGCGCCGGGCGGTGCCGGACGGCCGGACCGACTCCGACGCCGCATCGTCGGCGCGTTCATCCTCGTCGGCCTGGCGATGCTGGTCGTGGCCATGGCCCGGCCGCAGAGCGTCGTCAGCATCCCGAGGGTCCAGGGCACGGTGATCCTCTCGTTCGACGTGTCGGGGAGCATGGCCGCGACGGATCTCGAACCCACCCGGATGGAAGCCGCGAAGGTCGCGGCGCTCAAGTTCGTCGAGAAGCAGCCGACGTCCATCCTCATCGGGGTCGTCGCATTCAGCGATGGGGCGTTCTCGGTGCAGGTCCCGACGAACGACCAGGCCCTGGTCATCGCGGCGATCGACCGACTCAGCCCGGAGCGAGGCACCTCGCTCGGGCGCGGCATCCTGACCTCGCTCGCGACCATCGCCGCCGCCGAGGCCGATCCGGCCGAGGGTTACTACTCGAACCGATCGCCCGAGCCGACGCCCGAACCGACGCCGGTGCCGGACGGTGTCCACGCCCCGGCCGCGATCGTCATGCTGACGGACGGCGAGAACAACCAGGCGCCCGAACCCCTGGAGGCCGCCCAGGTCGCCGCGGATCGCGGCGTTCGGATCTTCACCGTCGGCATCGGGAGCGCGGAGGGGACGACGCTCGAGGTCGAGGGCTTCAAGGTTCACAGCCGCCTCGACGAGCGGGTGCTCCGGCAGGTCTCGGAGCTGACCGATGGGGCCTACTTCGCCGCCGACGAACCTGACGAACTGAGTGCGATCTACGACCGCATCGACACCAAGCTCGTGACCAAGCCCGAGGCGATGGAGGTGACCTCGCTCTTCGCGGGCGTCGGGCTGCTGGTCCTGCTCGTCGGCGGCGTGGCCTCGCTGGCCTGGCTCGGACGCCTGCCGTGACCGACATGCTGGCGCCCGCGTTCCTCCTGTTGCTCGGCCTGATGCCGATCCTGGTCGCCATCCGGATCTGGTACCTGCGGCGCCGACGCTCCGGGCTGCGCTACTCCAGCCTCTCGCTGGTCCGCGAGGCGTCGCCCCGCTCGTCGCGCATCCGGCGCCACCTGCCGTTCGCCCTGTTCGTGCTGGCGATCGGCGCCCTCGCGATCGCGATGGCCCGGCCGGTCAACATCGTCAGCCTCCCGGCGGGCCAGACGACGGTCATCCTCGCGATGGATGTCTCGCGGAGCATGTGCGCCACCGACATCCCGCCCAACCGGTTGATCGCGGCGGAGGCCGCAGCGTCTTCGTTCGTCGAGAACCAGGCCTCGACCACCCAGATCGGGATCGTCGCGTTCGCGGGGTTCGCCGAGATCGTCCAGTCGCCGACGAACGACCAGGAGGTCCTGCTCGACGTCATCGCGAGCCTGACGACCGGTCGCCGGACGGCCGTCGGCAGCGCGATCCTCACGTCGCTCGATGCCATCGCCGAGATCGACCCGAGCGTCGCACCGAGTGTGGGCGAGGACTCGCCGCCGGACGCCGCGCCGCCGCCGGTCCCCACCGGGGCGTACGCGCCGGCCATCGTGGTGCTCTTGACCGACGGGGCCAACAACGCCGGGCCGGAGCCCGTCGAGGCCGCCGCCCAGGCGGCCGCCCGCGGGGTACGGGTCTATACGATCGGGTTCGGCACCGCCGATCCGGGCGCCGGCAGTACGCAGTGCGGCCAGCGGTTCATCGGCAACGAGCCCGCCACCGGCGCGCAGGGCGGTGGTGGCGGCGGGGCCGGCTTCCGGCGAGCGATCGACGAGGAGACCCTCAAGGCGGTCGCCGAAGCGACCGGGGGCACCTATTACCCGGCGGAAAGCGCCGACGAACTCCACACCGTGTTCCAGAACCTGCCGACCAACCTGATCATGCGCCACGAGGTCATGGAGATCAGCGTGGCCTTCGCCGCGATCGGGGCGTTGCTCGTCGCGCTGGCGGTCCTGCTGGGTCAGGCCTGGCGGCCGTTGCCGTAGTCGACGCGAAGGCCGTCGAGCGCGACCACGGCCAGGGCACCACGGGCGCTCGCGTTGCTTGATACTGCGGGCCCATCGACGTCCTTGTTGAGGTGACCCATTTGGCGGTGACCGACCTGGCTGCGCCGCGTTCGACGCACGCGGTTACGGGCCTCTCGACCGTGGAGGTCGAGGCCCGCCGCGCGGCCGGCCAGGGAAACGAGTACCGAACCCCGACGAGTCGGACGTACTGGGAGATCGCGCGCGACAACAGCTACCCGCTCATCAACGGGCCCCTGCTGCTCGTGTCGATCGTGCTGATCAGCTTCGGGGCATATGTCGAAGCCGCGCTGACCGGCTTGCCGGTCCTCGGGAACATCGCCATCGGCGTCGTGCAGGGATCGCGTGCCAAGCGGCAGCTCGACCGGGTGGCGCTCCTGTCGCAGCCGACCTCGCTCGTCGTCCGCGACGGGGTCGAGCATCGAGTCCTCCCGAGCGAACTCGTGATGGGCGACATCGTCGTCGCCGATCGGGGGGACGAGATCCAGCTCGACGGGCGGGTCGTCGGCGAGACGCGGGCCTCGATCGACGAGTCGGCACTCACCGGTGAGTCCGACCCGATCGAGAAGGGGATCGGTGACGAGGTGCTCTCGGGCAGCGCGGTCCTGAGCGGAACGGCCCGCTACGAGGTGGAGGCGGTCGGCGCCGACACGTTCGCGAACCGGATCCTCGCCCAGGCCAAGGGCCACCACGACCTCCAGACGCCGCTCCAGGCCGACATCGCCCGCGCCTTCGTGGCCGTGGGCGCCCTCATCGTGCTGTCGGCCCTGATCGTGGCGCTCGGCATCCTGTCCCAGGCCGAGGACGCACCGCATGACACGGTGTTCGCGGCGGCGGTGCTCATCACGCTCGTGCCGCAGGGCCTCGCCCTCATGCTGACCGTGACCTACGCGGCGGCCGCGGTCCGGATCTCGCGGCTTGGGCGCGCTCGCCCAGCGCCAGAGCGCGATCGAGTCGATGAGTCGCATCGACACGTTCTGCAGCGACAAGACCGGCACGCTGACCACCCAGCGCATCCGATTCGCGGCGCTCGAGCCGATCGACGCCGACACGGATCTCGGAGACTCTCGAACGCGCGCTCGCGGCGCTCGCCGCCAGCACGTCGGCGCCGAACGCCACCACGGCCGCCCTCGCGGCGGCCTTCCCAGGCGCCGCCGTCGACGTCCGCGAGGAGGTCGCGTTCTCATCCGCGCTGCGCTGGTCCGCCATCCGGTTCGGTGCCGGGGATCCATCCCAGCCGGCCAGCGGGGCCACGTTCGTCCTGGGTGCCCCTGCCGTGCTGGCATCGGCGATGGACGGGCGCGGTGACGCGATCAACGAACGCGCACGGACCCTCGCCTCGACGGGGCAGCGCGTCCTGGCCTTCGCGCGCGGCTCGTCGACGGCTGCCCTCCAGGAGGGGGACGATGCCGCCATCCCTGGCCCATTGGACCCGGTCGCGCTCCTGTCGTTCACCGAGGAGCTGCGACCGGAGGCGCAGGCCACGATCGATGGTCTGCGGGCCCGCGGGATCGACGTGAAGATCGTGTCGGGCGATGACCCGAACACCGTGGAGGCGATCGGCCGGACGCTCGGTCTCACCGTCGAGGGCGAGACGGCGTCGGGTCTCGATCTCGTCGACCTCGATGACGACGCCCTTGGCGAGCTGGCCGAACGGACGACGATCTTCGGCCGCGTGGACCCGAACCTGAAAGCGCGCCTGGTCCGGTCGCTTCAGGGTCGTGGGCGGTACGTCGCGATGACCGGCGACGGCGTCAACGACATCCTCCCCGTGCGTTCGGCAGACGTCGGTGTCGCGATGCAGAGCGGCAGCCCCGCGACTCGCGGCGTCGCCGACCTCGTCCTCGTCCACGACGACTTCTCGATCCTGCCGGAAGCGATCCTCGACGGCCAACGGATCGTGGCGGCGATGGCCGCGACCCTGACGGTCCTGCTCGCGCGGACGTTCTACGTGCTGCTGATCATCGTCGGCTCGTCGCTCATCCAGCTCCCGTTCCCGTTCACGCCGCGGCAGAACTCGATCCTGGCGTTCGTCACCGTCGGCGTCCCGATCCTCGTGCTCGCGCTGTGGGTCAAGCCGGGGCCGTCGCGTTCCGGTCTGCTCCTCCAGACGCTACGCATCTCGGTCCCGCTGTCGCTGGGCGTCGCGGCGGTCGCGCTGCCCGTCTATGCGACGGCCCTGTTCAACGGCGCCTCGACGGAGATGGCTCGGACGATGCTCACGACCGTGTCGAGCTTCATGGGGATCGGCGCACTCGTGCTCATCCCGGTCGCGGCCGATGACAAGGGCCGCGTCAGGATGCCGGCCTGGATGCGGACCGTCCTCCTCGTGACGTCCATGACCGTGGCCTACCTGATCGTGCTGTCGAGCCCACAGGGCCGGGCGTTCTTCCAGCTCGAGCCGCTGCCTGCCGAGATCGTGGTGACCCTCGGCGTGATCGCCGGGGCGTGGACGCTGGCCGTCGTCCTGATCCACCACACGAGGATCGTCCAGCGAGGCATCGATCAGCTGTTCCGGCTCGCGAATGCGAACGCCCCGGCCGTGCCGCAGTCCTGAGTCACGCCACGAGGTAGGCCGTATCCATCGCGGTGAGCTTGCGTCGGACGTCGCGGCGCGCCCGGCACAGGAGCGTGCGGGTGGCCCCTTCGCTGCGTCCGAGGACTTCGGCGATCTCACGCCCCGAGAAGCCCTGCGCCGCGAGGATGAGACCGGCTCGGCCGGCCGGTCCGGCCGCGTCCATCGCGATCCCGAGGGAGTGGCGGCGTTCCGATGTCAGGAACTGGCTCTCGGGGGAATCGAAGACGTCGGCTTCCGACCCATCCTCGACGGCCTTGCGACGCGCGGTCGCCGCTCGCCGAGCCCCCGAGACGATGAGGTTGAGCGCAACGCGGTAGAGCCATGCTCGTGGTTGGCAGGGATAGCAGCGGACCCTCGACTCGAGCGCCAGGCGGAGGAAGGCCTCCTGGACGATGTCCTCGGCCGCCGCAGGATCGCGCAGTCGCGCAGCGACGTATCGTCGGAGCCCGGGCGCGTAGGCCTCGTAGGCTTCCCACAGCCGCTCGACGTCCTCGGCCGGTGCTGCGATCTCCTGGGCGATCTCGTCCACGTTTCCGCACTCCGTGCGTCCTGACGCCGGCGGCGTCGAAGTCGCCATCACGCTATCGGCCCGGAACGCGGGCGGACAGCCGAGGCTCCCCCGGCCGGCGCTGAGGGTTATCCCCGAATCGGGTCGCGTCACGCCGCTGGTACCGTGAGTGGATGACGCGTCGTCAGATGCGGGATGCCGCAGCGGTGTCGATCGCGGGGCTCAGCCTCGTGCTCGCGCTCCAGGCGTTGATCGAGGCCAGGCCCGAACTGACCGGGATCACGCTTCGGGTGGAAGGATCCGTCATCGTCGTCGACAGCCTCGATCCCGGCTCGCGAGGCGGCGGCAACTCCGAGATCCAGCCCGGGATGGTCGTCCACGAGATCGACAACACCCCGATCGACGACATCCCCGTGTACACGCTCGATCGGTACTTGGAGGGCTACTTCGTCGAGTTGGGACTGGCGAACCCAGGCGGCGGAACGACGCAGTGGTATTTCCCGCCCGAGGCCGGACCCGGCCCGACGTTCGCGTTCGTCGTCGGCGTCGCCTTGTTGTTCGGCATCGCAAGCTGGGTCCGGCGTGGCCATGCCGGGGAGGCGCTCCGCCCGCTGGCCCTCCCCCTGGCAACAGCTTCGGCGACCTCGCTGATCCTCCTGCCTGCCTGGTCCATCCTCACCTGGCCGACGGCCATCATCGGGATCGTCCTGGCAGCCGTCGCGTTGCTGCTGCTCGCCGATGGCTTCGTCGAGCGCGTGCCTGGAACCGCTCGCCGGCGGGCGGCGGCGGCAGCCGCCGTCGCCACGGGTGTTGCCTACGTGGCCACGTCGATCGTCGAAGTCATCCCACGATCGCGCTGGATCGCGACACCCGGGATCGACTGGCTACCGGCGGTCACCGTGCCACTCGCCGCCGCGATCACACTCGCGCCGGCGATCCTCCTGGTGACGGGAAAGGGACGCTCGTCCGATCGGGTGCCGATCCTCCTGGCGGCGCTCACGCCATGGGTGATCGCCACCACCTACGAATTCACGTACCTCGGCTACGGGTTGAACCTCCCCTTGATCTGGCTCCTGGCGGTGGTCTTCGTGCTCCAGACCAACGCGCGAGCGGAGACGATGCGCGCCCAGCGCGACCGGGTCGTCGCCGCGACCGAAGTCGAGCGTGCCCGGCTCGCCGCGGACCTTCACGACGAAGCCCTGCAGGAGATGACGGTCCTCGTGCGCAGGCTCGACGACGCGGGTGATGCCGGCGCGGCCGAGCTCGCGCGCTCGATCGCCGATCGACTGCGCGAGATCTGCGGCGATCTCCGTTTGCCCGTCCTCGACGAACTCGGCGCCGGTGCCGCGCTCGAATGGCTCGTCGAGCGCGTGGGTGAGACGTCCGGCGAGCCGGTTCGCCTGGAACGACACGACGGGGCGCGGCCGCCGGCTGACGTGGAACTGGCGGTGTTCAGGGTGGCGCAGGAGGCCCTGTCGAACGCGGTGACCCATGGAGCGCCGCCGATCGTGGTCCGGTATGCCGCCACCTCGGACCGCGCCTCGCTGTCCATCACCGATCAGGGCGTGGGCATCGCTCCCGATGCCGCGGCAACGGCCGCACGTTCGGGCCACTACGGGCTCCTCAACATGCGCCAGCGCGCCGAGCAGATCGGGGCCAGGATCGACGTGCGTCGATCACCGGACGGCGGCACCAGCATCGGACTGAGCTGGTCGTCGGGGTGACAACGACGCGCGTGGAGGGGCGGATCCGGGTCGGGGTCGTCGATGACCACGCCGTGGTGCGCGACGGGACGGCCGCGCTCCTGGAGCGCGAGTCCGACATCGAGGTCGTCGGCGTGGCCGACACGCTTGATTCGGCTGCCGGCCTGCTGGGCCTGCGGCCCGATGTGCTCGTCGTGGACATCCGGTTGGGTCAGGAGAACGGGCTTTCGCTGCTGCGGGGAATCACCTCCACGGGTGGCGGGCCGGCGGTCGTCATCCTCACCTCGTTCGACTACCCACAGTTCGTCGACGCAGCGCTGCGACTGGGCGCCTCGGGCTACGTCCTCAAGACGGATCCCTTCGCGAACCTCGTGCACGCGATCCGTCAGGTCGCCGCCGGTGGGGTCGCCTACTCCGTTCGACCGTCACCCGCGGGTATCCGACGCCTCAGCGCGCGTGAGCTCCAGATCGTCTCGCTCGTCGTGGCCGGCCGGTCGAACGACGAGATCGCCCATGACCTCGGCATCAGCGTGAAGACCGTCGAGAGTCATCTGACGAGGATCTATGGGCACGCCGACGTGACGACGCGGACCGAACTCGCCGCTCGCGCGATCCGCGAGGGGTGGCTGGAGGCCGTGGGGGAGTGACCGGGGTCGTGCCCCAGCCGGATCTCAGCGGAGGGTCACCGGAAGTAGCCGGTCACGTCGAACACGAGATGGGTCGTCGCCCCGGCCTTCGCGACGTAGGTCGCGTTGAGCGTGCCACTGGCGCCCAGGGCCACGGTCACGCCGTTGGCCCGCGTGTCACCGACCGGGAAGTTGAGCGTGGAGGTCGCGCCGCCGGCGGCCGGCGCCAGCACGACGTAGCCGCCCTTGGTCTGGCTGGTGACCGTCAGGTTGCCCGTGACCGCGACCGCGTTGGTCGGGATGGGCGTCCCGTCGGCCACCACGAAGGTCCGCGCGGTGTTGGCGTGGAACACCCCGTTCAGCCCGATGTTCGACCGCGTGTCGAGGACACGTTGGGGAGCGAGCGGGAAGAACGAGGCGCCTGACGATCCGGCCAGGAAGTAGCCCGTGACGTCGAAGATGAGGTGCGCCGACGCTCCCGCCGCCGCCCTGTAGGTGGCGCTGAGGGTGCCCGACGCACCGAGCGGGATGGTGACCGTGTTGGCCCGGATGTCACCGACCGGGAAGTTGAGCGTGGAGGTCGCGCCGCCGGCGGCCGGCGCCAGCACGACGTAGCCGCCCTTGGTCTGGCTGGTGACCGTCAGGTTGCCCGTGACCGCGACCGCGTTGGTCGGGATGGGCGTCCCGTCGGCCACCGTGAACGTCCGGGCCACGTTCGCGCTGAAGACCCCGTTGAGTCCGACGTTGACCCGGCTGTCGAGGACGCGGGTCGGGGTGATCGAGTGGAACCGGGAACCACTCGCGCCGTTGGTGAAGTAGCCGGTCACGTCGAACACGAGATGGGTCGTCGCCCCGGCCTTCGCGACGTAGGTCGCGTTGAGCGTGCCACTGGCGCCCAGGGCCACGGTCACGCCGTTGGCCCGCGTGTCACCGACCGGGAAGTTGAGCGTGGAGGTCGCGCCGCCGGCGGCCGGCGCCAGCACGACGTAGCCGCCCTTGGTCTGGCTGGTGACCGTCAGGTTGCCCGTGACCGCGACCGCGTTGGTCGGGATGGGCGTCCCGTCGGCCACCACGAAGGTCCGCGCGGTGTTGGCGTGGAACACCCCGTTCAGCCCGATGTTCGACCGCGTGTCGAGGACACGGGTCGGGGTGATCGACTGGAACCGCGAACCGGGTGGCGCCGAGACGGTGATGTAGTTGGTCCGGGTCATGACGTTGGAGCCGGCCGCGTTCGTCGCCGTCATCGTCACCGTGTACGTGCCCGGGTTGTACGTGTGGACCGGGTTCGTCAGCGTCGACGTGTTGTTCGATCCGGACGACGGGTCGCCGAAGTTCCACGCGTACGTCAGCGGCGCCGATCCCGTCGACGTGTTCGCGAACGTTACCGCGAGCGGCGAAACCCCGCTGGTCGGCGCGCCCGTGAAGTTCGCGTCCGGCGGGGTCAGGACGGTGATGTACCCCGTCCGGGTCTGGGCGTTCGCCCCAAAATCGTTCGTGACCGTCAGCGTGACCGTGTAGGTACCCGGGTCGTCGTACGTGTGGCTCGGGTTCTTGACGGTCGATGTGTTGCTGCCGCCAGATCCGGGATCCCCGAAGTTCCAGGCGTAGGTCAGCGGCGCCGTCCCGGTCGATGTGTTCGTGAAGGTGACGTCGAGCGGACCCGGCCCCGACGTCGGCGACCCGGTGAAGTTCGCGTCCGGCGGCTGCGGTGACGCAGTCGGTGCCTCCCGGTGGTGCCAGTAGGTGAAGGTGGTGTCGTTGTAGGCGAGCACGACGATCCCGGTCGCGGCGTTGAAGTTCTGCTTGGTCGAGGTCACGTTGTTCATGTCGCCGCTGTCGTCGTCGCGGATCACGAGCGTCCCAGTGCCACTTGTGAACGAGATCGAGGACGTCGGCGACGTCTTTTCGTAGATGTCGCCGCCTTCCTGGCCGCTGGTCGTGCCGTGCCGCCCGGTCAAGAACACGTGGAGCTCGGAGGCCGAGGTGTCGAGTTCGACGATCGCCCGCGTGTTGCTCTGGGTGACGGTCCCGACCTGATGCGCCGACCAGGTCCCGCCGGTCGATCGGTCCAGCAACTGGATCAGGGGCTGGCTCCCCCCGGTGTTGCTCGTCTTCACGACGGCATAGACCTTGCCGCTCGAATCGGTCTTGAGGTTCATGTGGTCGTCGGCGGGTTTCGGGCTGCCGCTCGATGCCTCGAGCGCGGTCTCGAGCGTCCAGTCCGAGTCGGAACCGCCGGCCGGTTGCCAGGCGAAGTAGTCCTCGTCGTCGGCCTGGTTGCTCCAGAAGACACCGACCCGCGACTCGCCGGAGACCGAGAAGGCGATGATCGAGGAGATGTCGTCGAGGTTCGTCGCAGCGGCGCTGAACGGGAGCGCGACGGGGTTCGACCAATCCGTGTCGTCGCCCCCGATCGTGTGGTTCGTGTAGACGAGGTTGCCGGCACCACTTTGCAGGGTCCAGGTCGCCCAGAGCATGCCGGTCCCGTCCTTCGTGATGACGAGGGTCTCGCTCTGGATGCCCGCGCGCATCACGATCGGGTAGCCGCCGTTCACCGAGTAGGTGTTGCTCGTGGCGTTGTAGCTGTAGCGGTAGAGCCGGGCGTCATGGCTCGTTCCGTTACCCGTGTCGCCGCCGTCGTCGTCGGCGACCTGGGACGCCACGTACAGGTGCGTGCCGTCCCACAGAGTGTCGGCACGTGAGCCCGTGCGGCTGTCGAGGGCCGAAGCCGTCTTGATCCACGTCTCGGTCGAGGTGTCGAGCCGGTAGATGTAGAAGCCCGCAGGCGCCGACGTGCTCCACATGCTGGCCCACCAGATGCCGTCGTTGTACCAGAGCTTGCTCTCGGGCTTCGTACCGGTGATGGCCTTGCCGGTCGCGGCGAAGTCCTGTTGGCCGACATCGGCGGCCGCGGCGACACCAGCGCCGCCCAGGACGAGCAGCAGGAGGCTCGCCCCGAAGGCGCGACTGAGGCGCTTGAGCCACGGATGCGCGGTCACCCGGTCGGGTCCGCCGGCCGCAAGGTCAGGTCGGTGCATCGTGCCTATGATGACCGGGGACCCGAAAGTACGGTCACATCCGGCAGGATTCCCGTGGTCACCGTGCAACACCCGCGGCGGCGTCCCGGCCGGCGGCCCGCCTAGTAGCCGAACGTGCGGTGCAGGAAGGCGGCCATCTGGCCGCGGGTGACCGGCCGCGACGGGCAGTACTTGCGCGTATCGCAACCCTTCGCCAGACCTGCTCGGGCGATGCTGTTGATGGCGTTCTCGTACTTCGACGTGTTGTCGTCGCGGAAGTAGTCCTTCTTGGTCTTGGACAGGTCGAGGACTCGCGTCAGGAAGGCGGCCATCTCTGCACGGGTCAGCGTCCGGCTGGGGCAGAACCGCTTCGTACCGCACTTGACCGCCAGACCGGCCTTGGCGAGGCGGTTGATGCTCGCCTCATGGGCCGACCGGTTGTCGTCGCTGAAGTAGTCCTTCTTGGTCTTCGGGAGCTTCAACGCCCGTGCCAGGTACGTCGCGATCTGGCCGCGGGTGACGCCCTTGTTCGGGCAGAACCTCGTCTTGGTGCAGCCGGCCGCGATCCCCGACGCGTAGAGCCAGGCGATGTCCTTCTTCCACTTCGACTTCGCGATGTCCGTGAACGGCGGCTTCTTCGGCGTCGTGTCCGACCCTTCGGCGACGACGTCGATGACGACCGACGAGACGTCCGTGCCGGCGAACCGGTCCAGGTCGACGCGACCCGTGATGCCGGCGACGGTCCCGTTCGAGGTGTACTGCCAGAACGTCCAGCCGAAACCGGCCCAGTCGGAGGCGGGAACGGTCGGCGCTGCCGCGGTCGTCCAATGGGCGACCCACACGACGCGATAGCCATTCGTCGCGAACCAGGCGGTGCCGCCCATGTTCCGGCTCCAGAAGTTCGGCGACGTATAGACCACGCCCCGCACGCCGGCGCGCAGGCGGATCCGTTCGAGGTACGCCTTCACCCATGCCTGGAGCTCGGCGGGCGTCAGTCCGTTCGCCCGCTCGAGATCGAGGACCGGCGGCAGGTCGCCGTCGGCGATCGCGGCGGTGGCCAGGAAGTGATCGGCCTCGGCCTCGGCGTCGCCGAGCGACCGGTCGGGCTGGGCGAAGTGATAGGCGCCGGTCACGAGTCCGGCCGCCCTGGCCCGCGCCCGATTGAGGACGTAGGTGCCGTCGACGAAATCGATGTCCTCGGACGCCTTCATGAAGGCGAACGCCTTGCCGGCCGCGGCGACCTGGGTCCAGTCGATCTCGCCCTGCCAGTGGCTGATGTCGATGCCCTCGGTGGGCGCTGCGGCCTTCGCGGCGCCGGGCGCGACGAACGACGTGGCGAAGACGGCCACGAGCCCGAGCACGATCGAGGTGAGGGTCACCGACGGGGACCGGCGAGGGTGGCGGGGCATGGGCATCACCGGGTAGCTGAGATAGCGGGGTCCTTCTAGGGTCGCACAGGTGCGCAAGTCAGGGTCCTAGGACCCCGATCCATCGGGCCATGGCGTTCTGTCGGCAGACCGACACCATAGGAGCCGAAACAACCGATCCGGTGGGGCGTCCCAATGCCGACCGCGGTCCTCGCCAATGACGAGGTCCGCGGCGCCAGGAGCACGACCACGTGACGATGCCGCAACGAACCGAGGACCCGCGGTTCCGACCCGACCTTGAGGGGCTTCGGGGGATCGCGATCCTGCTCGTCCTGCTGTGTCACGTCGGGATCCCGGGCGCCGAGGCGGGCTTCATCGGCGTCGACGTCTTCTTCATCCTGTCGGGCTTCCTCATCACCGGGTTGCTGATCCACGACCGCGAGGCGACCGGTCGGATCAGGCTTGGCGCCTTCTACGCCAGACGCGTGCGACGGATCCTCCCTGCGGCCGTGGTCGTCGTCGCCGGCACGCTGCTCGCGGCCGAGCTGCTGCTGTCACCCCTCGACGTCCCGCGCGTCGCGGACGACGGCCTGGCGGCGGTCCTGTCCCTCTCGAACGTCCGGTTCGCGCTGGGCGCGACCGACTACTTCGCACCGATCGACCCGTCGCCGCTCCTGCATTACTGGTCGCTCGCGGTCGAAGAGCAGTTCTACCTGCTGTGGCCGCTCCTGCTCCTGGTCGCCGCCCGACTGGGACGGCCTCGCCTCGCGATGGCGGGCGTCGCCGGGATCGTGCTGGTGGGCTCGTTTGCGCTCTCGGTCGCGGTGACCGACGCCTCTGGTCCGTGGGCGTACTACTCGCTGCCGACCCGGGCCTGGCAACTGGCAGCGGGTGGACTCCTCGCCCTCGCCGCTCCCCGCCTCGGTTGGCTGCGTGGCCGGTTCGCCGCCGGGCTCGGCTGGCTGGGCGTCGGGCTGCTGGTCGTCGCCATGGCGTCGATCGATCCCACGATCGGCTACCCCGGTTTCGCGGCCCTGCTGCCGACCGTCGGCACGATCGCGATCATCGCCTCCGGCGGTGGGGCACGCTCGCCCGGCTCGATCGCGCTCGCGAGGACGCCGCTGCGATGGCTGGGCCGGATCTCATACTCGCTCTATCTCTGGCATTGGCCGATCCTCATCCTCGGCCCGGTCGCGCTCGGCTCCGCGGGCGCCGAGGAAGGGGCAGCCGGCGCTGACCTTCCGGTCCGACTCGGGCTGGTCCTGGTCGCGATCGTCGTCGCCGCCCTGTCGTGGCGGCTCGTGGAAGAGCCCTTCCGGCGGGCTCGTCTGGCGCCCGTGCGTGGCCGACGCGGGTACGCCCTGGCGGGCGCCATGCTGGTGACCGTGATCGTCGGTTCGACCACCATGAGCGTGGTCGCCGCCCGCGAGGTGGACGCCGTGGGCACCACGGATGCCGGACTCGCCATGGATCCCGGGACGACCCCGAACGAGGGCCTCCCCGAGACAGATCCGAGCCTGACCGCCTCACTCGATGACCCCGCGACCGATGACGCCGGCCCGCCCGCCGATGACGCGACACCGCCTGTCACGTCCACGGTTCCGACACCCGCTGACGCCGCCGACCCGACCGATGCCGCCGACCCGACCGAAGCTGCCGCCGACCCGACGGCCGCTGCCGACCCGACCGCGACCCCGCGCCCGAAGGCACGGACCAAGGGCTCCATCCCGCGCAACCTGTCACCGTCACTCGGCAAGGCCCGAACCGACGACGATCGACTGGTCGCCGACGGATGCGGTCTGGGGTTGGGCGGGTCCCGACCGCCGAAGTGCGTATACGGCGACCGTGACGGTACCGTGACGGTGGCCCTCGTCGGCGACTCCCACGCCGCCCACTGGTTCCCGGCCATGGAAGCGCTGGCGAAGAAGCGCGGATGGCGGCTGGTGCCGCTCACGAAGTTCAGCTGTCCGTTCGTGGACCTGCCGATCTGGTCGGATTACGCCAAGCGGGAGTACACCGAGTGCGAACGCTGGCGCGAGAACGTCGTCGACCGCCTGGACGACCTGAAACCCGACCTCACCGTGGTGGCGTCGGCGCGATGGTTCCCCGTCGTGGCTGAACGCGACAACGACCCGGAGCGCCAGGGCGCCGGCATGGCTCGGTTCATCAAGCGGCTTCCGGGCAAGGTCGCGATCATCATGGACACGCCTCGTTCGGTCTTCGACGTCCCGGCGTGCCTCGCCAGCCACCGCGACGCGATCGAGCGCTGCGCCACGAGCCGGTCAGACGCCTTCGGCTGGCGTCACAAGCGCCGTGAGAAGGAGGCCGCACGGCTCAGTGGCGCCACCCTCGTCGACCTCTCCCGCTCGATCTGCCCATCCGATCCTTGCCCGGCCGTCATCGGCACCACGCTGGTCTACCGCGATCACCACCATCTGACCGCCACCTTCGCCAAGTCACTGGCGCCGGTGCTGGGTGCCGCGTTGCCCGAGATCGGGACCGGACCGGATTCGTGACGATCGTCGGAGGAGGGCCGATCGTCCGCGGCGTCCTGGCGGGCACGTTGCTCGCCCTCGTGGCCGGCTGCGCGCCGACGGTCTCGTCGACCGGGACCACTCACCCAGTGCCACCGTCGGTCGCCCCGGTGTCCGAGGTCGTCGCCAGCGCCTCACTGCTGCCGGCGGTCCTCGCTTCGCCGTCCACCGTCCCATCGAGCTCGCCGTCTGCCGCAGCCCCACGCCCGGTCGTCGCAGCCGTCCAGGTCCGCATCGCGCACGAGGGAGCGGTGAGTCGCATCCCGGATTCCGTCGCGGATCGAGCCTGGGAGCCGGTCGTGGCCACCCATCCGACCGACCCGGATCGCATCGCGGTCGTCTACGAGCATCGCGGGCGCGGAGCGCCGTGCAGCATGAACCCGACCATCAGGATCTCGCACGACGGCGGCCGAACGTGGCGATCGGCCAAGCGCAGCCCGGCCGCCGGATCCGGTCGCGGCATCGGCCTCCATGCCGCGATCGCCTGGGGTCCGGGCCCATCCGGTCGGAGCCGTCTCTACTGGGCGAACATGACCTCGCCGGGCTGCACCGGCTCCCAGTTCAGCCTGTCGACCGCCTACAGCGACGACGAGGGCGCCACGTGGTCGAAGCTCAGAGTCGAGCGTCGAACCCGGCCGTGGGTGGGCGGCTTCCCTGAGATCGCGGTCGACCGTGACCCCGCCAGCCCGAACTACGGTGTCGTGTACGTCGGCTACAACTGGCTGCCGGCTGGCGCGCGGGGACCCGGGTTCCGCCTGCTGGCTTCCGCCGACTTCGGCAAGTCCTGGAACGCGGCGAACGTCGCGCCCGCGCCATCGCCGCGCAAGTACGGCGACTTCTGGCGGATCGCATACCGGCTTCGCCCGGCCCCGGACGGCAGCGTGTACGCCTCGTGGTACCAGGTGGACATGCGACGCTGGGACCGAACGAACATCTTCGCCAAGGGCGGGAGCGGCAACGTGGGCCGGCTTGGGGTCGCCGTCGCCCGGGCAACGTTCGATCGACGTCGGGGCGACCTCGATGTCGGCCCCTCGAGGATCGCAACGACCGTCAAGGAGACGGTCTTCACGACCTCGGGCGGGAGCGCCCCAGGCACGGGCGGCGACATCCGTCCGGACCCGATGTGGCAACACGGATTCGACATCGATCCGGTGACCGGTCGCCTGTATCTCGCGGTCGGCGGCTTTGGATCGTCGACGAAGCGGGCGCCGCGCGGCACGGTCCGTGTCGGCCACAGCGACGACGGCGGGCGGACCTGGTCGTTCAAGCGGGTGCTTACTGCACCGGACGTCAAGGGCAGGCGACAGTCGAGCTTCAAGCCAAACCTCGTCGCGGGACCGGGCTACGTCCTCGTCACGTTCCACACGCTCGATGACGTCGGGTCCGCGGCGACCGTCGGCAGCGCCTACACGATCTCCACCGACGGGGGAGCCAGCTGGCGGACGCCCGCACCGACCGCAGCGAAGCGATGGCGTGCGGCGAACATCGACGGCGCGACCAATGGGATCGGCCTTCGCGAACGCGCCGAGCGGCTGGCCGACGGCGATGTCTTCTGGGCCTACGGCGACGGCCGAAAGGCGGGCGGCGCGGCGGCCGGTCGGACCGCGATCTACGGCGCACGGATCCATGTGGAGGTCGGAGCGTCGCCGCGATAGGGGTGACTTCGTGAACGCGGTGCCACAAGATGTCCTGACGAGCGTCGTTCGGGAACATGGAGTGCTACGCCATCCTGCCTGACACGAGTGAGCCGCCGATCCGGCCAGTCGAGCGCGCCTCGACGATCGCCCCCGGCGCCGACTACGTCATGGCGGCCTTCGAAGAGCACCGCTACGGCGCTGTCTTCGTTCGCGTACGGCATGGCCCGCGACCGGGAAGCCGCCGAGGACCTGGTCCAGGAATCGTTCCTGCGGCTCGTTCGTGAGCTCCAGGCCGGTCGCACCCCGGACAACGTCAAGGCCTGGCTGTTCCGCGTCTGCAGCAACCTCGCGGTCAGCCGTGGCCGGCGGATCACCGTCGCCCAGCGATTCCTGCGCGTCGCGAGAAGCCACGACGAGCCTGCGGCGGATGTCGAGATCCTCCGGCGCGAAGCCAACGAGACGCTCCTGGCCGGCCTGGCGACCCTCCCGACCGACGCCAGGGCCGCGCTGTTGATGGCGGCCCAGGGATTCTCGGGTCGCGAGATCGCCGATTCGATCGGCCGCAGCGAGACCGCGACACGGACGATGATGTTCCGGGCCCGCGAGAAACTCCGGATCTACCTGGTCCGGGAGGGCGGAGCGTCGTGATCCACGAACACGAAGCGCTTGAGCTCGCGTCCGCCTCCCTCGACTTCCCGCTGTCGCCTGAGGAGCAGCAGGAACTCGACGCCGCGTTGGCCGACTGCGAGATCTGCGCCGAGCGAGCGGCCGCATATCGAGAGCAACGACGACTGATGACACAGATCCCAGCGTTCGAGGTCTCCGAGCTGACCCAGCGCCGGATCCAGAAGGCGGCGATAGCCGGGCGAGCAGATAGCCGGCCGCCGATGCTGCTGCTCGCCGCGGCTCTGCTGTTGGCGCTCACGCTCGCGATGGTCGCGGGCGTCGGCGCGCTCCTCAACCGCCAGCAGCAGACGCCCGATCTCGGCGTGACCGAAGCCTCGAACTCGCCGGTGGCGTCCGTCGAACCGTCCGTCGCGCCTTCGACGGCGGCGCCTGTCGCGTCCGCGTCGCCGGTCGTGGTCGGCCCTGCCGGCGCGATCCCCATGGATTCGATCGTGGAGGTCGTGTCGAACAACCTGCGCGTTCGATCGGCGCCTCGTGTCGCCGATGACTCGATCAAGCTCGAACCGCTGCTCAAGTCCGGCGACCGCTTGTTCGTCGTCGGGGGGCCGATCGTGGCCGACGACTACGAGTGGTACGAGGTCCGACCGGTCAACATCGAGGGCAAGCGGACGTGGGAGACGCTGCCGTCGGGTTGGATCTCGCGCGGCGACCACGACGGGACGCCATGGGTGGAGGCGGACGAACCGCGCTGTCCCGCGGAACCGATCGACCTCGAGGCGCTTGCCGGGATGCACTCGCTCGAACGGTTGGCATGCTTCGGACATCGGCCCCTGGCGTTCCGGACCCTGATCTTGCGCGAAGGGCCTCCACCGACTGCCTGCGAAGCGGACGTCGGCCAGGGACCGTGCGTGACTGGACCCGAATGGCTGGCCGGTTTCGGCGGAGCGGCCGCCGCGAGCAGCACGGGCCTCGACACGGGGAGTCCGACCTCCGGTCCCGCTCTCACGATCGACCCCGCCGGAGCCGTGCGGGCCGAGGACCTGCCGAGCGGTCGGGTCGTGACGGTCGAGGGAGCGTTCGATCACCCGGCATCCGCGAGCTGCACGCCAGGCGCCGCGCCCGTCGGGGTCGCCGCCCTGACGCCGGGTGCGGCCAAGCTCCAGTGCCGGACTCGATTCGTGGTCACCAAGGCCGTCCCGGCGCCGAACTACCTCGTGCCGGGCACCGCCGCCATCACCGTGTCGAACGACGTCCGCGTCCGGTCGCTCCCGATCGTCTCCGACGCGTCCGAACGGTTGACGCCGCTGCTCAAGACCGGGACCCGCGTGTTCGTGCTCGACGGCCCGGTCATCGGGTCGGGCTACGACTGGTACGAGGTCGTGGTGCCATCCATCGCTGACGGACACGGGCTCATGGTCGGCTGGGTCTCGGTCGCGGACAAGACCGATGTGCCGTGGCTCGCTCCCGCCAAGACCGACTGTCCGCCGGCAGACAGCATCACGTTCCGCGAGCTCGCGACCCTCGTCGGGACCCCGCCCTCCGACGGAGGGCTCGCCTGCTTCGGCACTGGGGCCAGCGCCCCTCCGACACTGCATTTCGAAGCAGAAGCGGAGGCCATCTGTGGCGGCGCCACGCCACGGACGCTCCCTGAGTGGCTCGCGGCAGAAGGCCCATGGCTGCAGCTGTACGACGGCGAACAGGCGTTCATGGCGAAGATGCACCCATCCATCACCGTCCCATTCGATTGCAGCGGCGGTGGCACCGGTCACTACCTCGTCGAGGGACAGTTCGACCACCCGGATGCCGCGGAATGCTCAGCGAATCCGGCCGCCTCGGGCAAGGCCGTCGATCCCCGTGTCGCGGTCTACCAGTGCCGGACCCGGTTCGTCGTGACGAGCCTGACGCCCGTCACGCCCTGAGCCACGCTCGGCCGCACGTCTCCTCCGCGATCACCCGCGCGCGGCGAGGCTCTCGATGAGGATCGCCTGTGCGAGGGCCATGAGTTCGATCTCGGAGGGGTCGACGCTTTCGTTGGTGCCATGGACGTTCGAGTTGGCATCATCCGCGCCCCAGAGGACGAACTCCGCACCCGGGTACGCCTTCGCAAGGACCCCGAGAAGAGGCGCGGTGCCGGCGCTGACGATGGTCGTCACCTCACGACCGTAGGCGGCCGCGAGGGCCACTCTCGCATCGGAGACGGCCGACCCACCCATTTCGAAGATGTACGGGTGGGATGCCCTGGCGCGCGGCGCACCCGGATGCACACCGAGTGGACGATGCTCGTGCAGGACCATGACATCCGCCTTGAAGAGGTCCGGGCGCTGCTCCACGAACGCCTCGAGATGGCTGAACGTCTCCTCCTCGCCCTCGATGACCAGCTTGAGACCGACGGGCAGCCGGCCGGCGAACAATCGGATGGTGAGTGCGTGGATGAGGACGCCGCTCTTGTCGTCCGATGCGCCGCGGCCGAACAGCCGACTGCCCCGCTTCGTCAGGGTCCATGGATCGGTGGTCCAGCCCTGGTCCATGGTGGCGGGCTGGACGTCGTAGTGACCGTAGAGCAGGACCGTCGGCGAGCCGACAGGACCCGGCACGTCCGCGTACACCGTCGGGTAGCCACCACCCAGGTCCATGAGCTGCACGTCCGGGAGGCCGGCGCGCGTGAACAGGTCGCAGACCGCCCCGGCCATCGCCTGGACGGGCTCCGAGGGGAAGCCCGGAGCAGCGACAGAAGCCAGGCCGACGAGTCGCTTGAGGTCCGCGATCGCGTCCGGCATGAGTGCCGCGACCCTGGCTTTCGTCGCCGCCACGTCAAGCGGCATCGAGGTGGTTCCCATCGGTCCGTTCTCCCGGTTTGACTGGCACGGCGCCGAAAGTATCCTGGGCGCTCGCGATCGGCAGACAGGAGTGCCATTCGACCCGTCTGGTCGCACCGGATGACCCCAACGCCCGTCAGTCCCGGACGATCACCACGTCCAGGATTCGAGGGCCGTGCACGCCCTCGACCCGCTCGAGTTCGATGTCACTGGTCGCCGATGGGCCGCTGATCCAGGTCTGCGGCCGGCGCGCGTCGAGGCCGGCCAGCGCCTCGGGCACCGTGCCGACGATCCGCGTCGCGTCGACCACGCACAGATGGCGGTCCGGGAGGAGGCTGAGAGCCCGCCGACCCTGGCCGGGCGAAGCGTCGAGGACGATGGTCCCGGTCTCGGCGATCGCGATCGCGCAGGTGGTGATGACCGCATCGGTCGCGTCGAGATCGTTGACGGATAGCGGTGGTTCGTCGCGGACGACGTCGATGGCGCTCGCCCGGTCGAGCCACTCGGTCGGCAGGCCGGCCGGGACGACGAGCCGGCGCACGCCCCAACCGGTCAGGACGGTGGCGATGACGGCCGACAGGCCCGTCGTCTCCGTCCGATGGACGGTGGCGCGGTAGTCGGCGACGCGCTCGGCGAACAGCTCGACGATGTCCACGGTCGGACCCAGCGACCGCTCGTACTCGCGCGGGACCGCGACGGCGGGTGGGGCGTCGGCGAGGGCGGACGCGATGCGTGCCAGGATCTCGTCCCGTGCCTCGGTCATCGGTCGACCGTCCCGCCACGCGTCCGTCGCCACCAGCGCCGGAACGGCTCCCGGGCCGGGGCGGGCAGGTCCCGACCGCGCAGCCACGAGCGGGCCATCCCGGGTCCGGGAAGCCGACGGATCCGGCCACGCCGGGCCGCGACGCCACCGACGAGGGCCGCCGCGCGCTCTGCGACGCCCAGTCGCCGCGGGCTCCGGAACGTCCAGCCCATCGCGGCCATCAGCACGGCCTCCTCGGACGCCCGGCCCCGCCAGCCGCGCTGCTCGACGACCTTCGTCCGCAGGTGGACGAGGACCTCGGGGATGTCGATCCGGACGGGACAGACCTCGAAGCAGGCGCCACACAGCGACGAGGCGTAGGGCAGCGACGCCGTCTGCGCGTCCACCGGACCCTGGTTGATGCCTCGCAGCTGGGGCGTGAGGATCGCTCCGATCGGTCCGGGGTAGGGGGAGCCATAGGCCCGCCCGCCCGTGCGCTCGTAGACGGGACAGACGTTCAGGCACGCAGAGCATTTGATGCAACGGAGGGCCTGCCGACCGACCGGGTCGACCAGCGTGCCGGTCCGCCCGTTGTCGAGCAGGATCAGGTGGAACGCCTGCGGCCCGTCGCCCGGCGTCACGCCGGTCCACATCGACGTGTACGGGTTCATCCGCTCGGCCGTCGAGGACCGTGGCAGCAGTTGCAGGAAGACCTCGAGGTCCTGCCATCGCGGCAGCAGCTTCTCGATGCCCATGACGGTGATGAGGGTCCCCGGGAGGGTGAGGCACATCCGGCCGTTGCCCTCGGACTCGACGACCATGACCGTGCCGGTCTCGGCGATCGAAAAATTCGCCCCGGAGATGGCGACCTTGGCCCGCAGGAACTTCTCGCGCAGGTGGAGCCGAGCGGCCTCGGCAAGCGCCCGGGGCTCGTCGGTCAGGTCCTTGGGGGCCGGTCGACCGGCCTTCGCCATCTCGCTGATGAAGATCTCGCGGATCTCGCGCCGGTTCCGATGGATCGCTGGGACGAGGATGTGCGAGGGCAGGTCGTGCCCGAGCTGGACGATGAGTTCGGCGAGGTCCGTCTCCCACGCCGCGATCCCCTCGCGGGCGAGCGCCTCGTTGAGCTCGATCTCCTGGGTCGCCATCGACTTGACCTTGATGACTTCGTCGGCGCCCACGGCGCGGGTCAATCGTGCGACGATGGCATTGGCCTCAGCGGCGTCGCGAGCCCAGTGAACGACGCCGCCGGCCGCGGTCACGTTCGACTCGAGCTGTATCAGCAGCGCCGGCAGGTCGCGCAGGACCTCGTCCTTGATGGCGGCACCCGCGAGGCGCAGGGCCTCCCAGTCGTCCCGTTCGGCGACCGCGCGTGCCCGCTTCGTCCGGATGGTCGTCGTGGCCCGGGCGAGGTTGGTCCGGAGTTGCGTGTCGGCGAGCGCGATCGTCGCGGCCTTGGGAAAGGGCGGCGTCCCGGCGAAGGTCGGGGTCGGCTCGGTCACTTCGGTCACGCCGCCCCACCCGCGGCCAGGATCTCGGCGAGGTGCATGACCCGGATCGGCGACCCCGAACGCGACAGCATGCCGCCGATGTGCATGAGGCACGACGTGTCCGCGGCCGTCAGGACGTCCGCGCCCGACGCCGTGACCGCCGCGACCTTGTCCGAGCCCATGGCCAGCGACGTGTCGGCGTTCTTGACCGCGAATGTGCCGCCGAAGCCGCAGCACTGGTCCGATCCGGCTAGGTCGACGAGCGTGAGTCCGTCGACGGCTTCGAGCAATCGTCGCGGCCGATCGCCGATGCCCAGGACACGCACCGAATGGCAGGTCGGGTGGAACGCGACCGAGTGGGGGAACGTCGCGCCCACGTCGGTGACGCCCAGGACGTCGACGAGGAACTCGGTCAGTTCGTACACGCGGGGCGCGACTTCGGCCACGCGCGCCGGCAGCGAGCGGTCGAGCCCGCGCTCGGCCGCCAGCTCGGCGACGGTATCGTGCTCGTGGCGGATCATCGCGGCGCACGACGGCGAGGGCGTGACGATGGCATCGAAGCCGGCGAACGTGTCCGCGAAGCGACCGACGAGCGGCACGCACGCCTCCCGGTAGCCGCTGTTGAAGTGCATCTGGCCGCAGCACGTCTGGCCGTCCGGGAACTCGACCTCCTGGCCCAGTCGTCGCAGGAGCGTCACGACCGCGCGCCCGACATCGGGGAACAGCAGGTCGTTGAAGCACGTGATGAACAGGGCGACACGCACGGCGGTTCAGTGACTCCGGCCGCCGGCACCGACGGGTCGCGGTTCGTATCGCCGGAGGTCGCTCGTCGACCGAACGAGCGAGCGCAGCGTCTCGAGGTCCCCGTCGATGAGGCGGTGGGCGCGTGCCTGGACCAGGATGTTGCCCAGGGCCGTCGCCTCGACCGGGCCGGCCACGACCGGACGCTCGCAGGCGTCCGCGGTCAGCTGGCAGAGCAGCGTGTTGCGGCTGCCGCCGCCGACGATGTGGACGACGTCGATCTGGCGGGCGGACAGCCGCGCGGCGTCCTCGACGGCCCGGGCGAAGGCGGCGGCCAGGCTGTCGACGATGCATCGGACCAGGGCCGGACGATCCGGTGGCAGTGCCTGACCGGTCGCTCGGCAGGCCTGCTCGATCCTGGCGGGCATGTCACCGGGCGCCATGAACCCCGCGTCGTCGACGTCGATCCGAGGTCCGCCGGTCGGGAGGTCCGCCGCCCGGGCGAGCAGCGCGGTCAGGTCGGACGGCTCGCCGGCATGCTCCCAGGTCCGGAGCGACTCCTGGAGGAGCCAGAGTCCCATCACGTTGCGCAGGTACCGGATCCGGCCGTCGACGCCGAGCTCGTTGGTGAAGTTCGCCGCGCGGCTCTCGTCGGTCAGGATCGGCCGCTCCAGCTCGACGCCGACGAGTCCCCAGGTGCCGCAGGCGATGTACGCGAACCGCTCGTCCTCGGCCGGGACGCCGACGACCGCCGAGGCCGTGTCGTGCGACCCGACGTGGGTCACCTCCGGCGGTCTCGCGAGGCCCGCTTCGGCGGCGACCTCGGCGCGGATGGCACCGACCGCCTCGCCCGGTCGCCTTGTCGCCCGCAGGATGGCCCGTGGCAGCCCGAGCTCGTCGAGCAGGTCTGTCGCCCACTGGCGCCGCGCGATGTCGAACAGCCCGGTCGTCGAACCGTTCGTCTCTTCGGCGGCCATGACGCCGGTCAGCCAGTAGCCGATGAGGTCCGGGATCATGAGCATCGTCCGCGCCGCCTCGAAGCGGGGCGTCCCGCCCTCTGCGGTCAGCTGGTACAGCGTGTTGAACGGCTGGAACTGGGTCCCGGTCCGCGCGTAGAGCCGATCGAACGGCACGACGGCGTGGACCGCCGCGACGGCCGCCTCGGTGCGCCCGTCGCGATAGTGGAATGGTGCGCCGATCAGTGACCCGGCGCCGTCGAGCAGACCGTAGTCGACGCCCCACGAGTCGACGGCGACGCCGCGGATCGGCCCCGCCTCCCGCCCGGCGACCCGGAGGCCGGCCACCACCTCCTGGTAGATGCGGAGCACGTCCCAGTGCAGCCCGTCGGGCAGCGCCACCGGGTCGTTGGGAAAGCGATGGACCTCGTCCAGTTCGAGGGTCCGTGGTCCCACCCGACCGCTCATGACGCGGCCGCTCGAGGCCCCGAGATCAATGGCCGCGAGCGACCCTGCGGTCACCGCAGGAAGGCGGCGGCGACGCCCGCGTCGACGGGGATGTGCAACCCCGTGGTCTGGGCCAGGTCGCCGCCGGTCAGCGCGAAGACGGCCGCGGCCACGTGCTCGGGCAGCACCTCGCGCTTCAGCAGCGTGCGCTGGGCGTAGAACTCCCCGAGCTTGTCCTCGGGGATGCCGTAGGTCCGGGCCCGATCGGCGCCCCAGCCCTTGGCGAAGATCCCGGACCCGCGCACGACGCCGTCCGGGTTGACGCCGTTCACCCGGATCCCGAACGCCCCGAGCTCCGCGGCGAGCAGTCGGACCTGGTGGGCCTGGTCGGCTTTGGACGCCCCGTAGGCGACGTTGTTCGGCCCCGCGAAGAACGCGTTCTTGCTCACGATGTAGACGATATCGCCGCCCATCTCCTGCTCGATCATGATCCGCGCCGCCTCGCGCGAAACAAGGAACGAGCCTCGGGCCATCACGTCGTGCTGGAGGTCCCAGTCGGCCAGCGTCGTCTCGAGGAGCGGCTTCGAGATCGACAGCCCGGCGTTGTTGACCACGAGGTCGACGCCGCCGAAGGCGAGGACGGCGCGCTGGAAGGCTGCGATCACCTGGGCCTCGTCGGTGACGTCGACCGTCACCGCGACCGCCACATCGGGGCCGCCGAGCTCCTCGGCGACCGTCGTGGCACTGGCGCTGTCGATGTCCGCGACCACGACGCATGCCCCCTCGGCCGCGAGCCGGTGGGCGATGGCCTTGCCGATCCCCGACCCGGCGCCCGTCACGAGGGCCACGCGCGTCGCGAGCGGTTTCGGAGCCGGAAGCCGGGCCAGCTTGGCCTCCTCGAGCGCCCAGTACTCGATCCGGAACTTCTCGGACTCGGGGATGGGCGCGTAGGTCGACAGGGCCTCGGCGCCGCGCATCACGTTGATGGCGTTCACGTAGAACGCTCCGGCCACTCGGGCGGTCTGCTTGGTCGCCCCGAAGCTGAACATCCCGACGCCCGGCACGAGCACGATCGCCGGGTCGGCGCCACGCATCGGCGGGCTTTCGGGGTTGGCGTGCCGCTCGTAGTAGGCGCCGTACTCGGCGCGATACGCCTCGTGCAGCTCCTTGAGCCGGGCGACCGTGGTCAGGAGTGGCGCGTCAGGCGGCTGGTCGAGGACCATGGGCCGGACCTTCGTCCGCAGGAAATGGTCCGGACACGACGTGCCGAGCGCGGCCAGGCGGGGATGCTCGGCGCGCGAGAGGAAGTCCAGCACGATGGTGTCGTCGCGGAAGTGGCCCACCTGCGGGCGATCGATCGACGCCAGGCCACGGATCACCGGCATCAGGGCGGCCGCACGTGCCCGGCGCTCGTCGTCCGGCAGCGCCACGTGTCCGGAGACGATCGGCCCGAAGGGCTCCATTCGGCCATGCTCGTCGATGAAGCGTTCGGCCGCCCGGATGATCTCAAGTGAGTTCGCCTCGCATGCGTCCGAGGTGTCCCCCCAGGCCGTGATGCCGTGGCCGCCCAGGATCGCCCCGATCGCGTTCGGCTGGTCGCGCGCGATGGCGGCGATGTCGAGGCCCAGCTGGAACCCGGGCCGACGCCACGGGACCCAGGCGACCCGATCGCCGAAGCACCGTCGCGTCAGTGCCTCGCCGTCCGCGGCCGTCGCGAGAGCGATGCCGGAGTCCGGGTGGAGGTGGTCGACGTGCGCGGACTCGACCAGTGCGTGCATCGCCGTGTCGATCGACGGCGCCGCGCCCCCCTTTCCGTGGAGGCAGTAGTCGAACGCCGCGACCATCTCGTCCTCATGCTCGACGCCCGGATAGACGTCCACGAGCGCGCGGAGCCGGTCCAGACGGAGGACCGCGAGACCCGCCTCGGTCAGGGTCCCGAGGTCGCCGCCGGAGCCCTTGACCCAGAGCAGTTCGACCGGCGTGCCCGTGACCGGGTCGATCGCGGAGCCCTTGGCCGAGGTGTTGCCGCCGGCGTAGTTCGTGTTGCGCGGGTCCGCGCCGAGCCGGCGGGACCGCGTGATCAGGTCCTCGACGGGCCTCCGCGTCGCAGGGCTCGCGGTCGATCGCGTCGGGGCCTTGGCCGTCATGCTCCCCAGCCTGCCTGCTGACCACCGACGCGTTCCTCGGCGATCCGGGCGGCATAGCCGGACGCGGCATAGGCGGTCATCGGATCAGGGTCAAGACCGCGGCTTTGCCGGACCTCGCGAAGCATCGGTCGGACATCGGTGGCGTAGGCATCCATCAGCACACCGTGCGCCCCGAGCACGTCACCGGCCGCCTGGGCCGAATCGAGCGCGGACTGGTCGACGAGGAGCGCCTTGGCCGTCGCCTCCTGGACGTTCATCACCGAGCGGATCTGGCCCGGGATCTTCGGCTCGATGTTGTGGCACTGATCCAGCATGAACGCCACGCCGACCTCGGGTGCGAGTGCGCCGGCCTTCACGACCTCATGCATGATCCGGAACAACTGGAACGGGTCCGCCGCGCCGACCATCAGGTCGTCGTCGGCGTAGAACCTTGAGTTGAAGTCGAAGGCGCCCAGCTTGTCCGCCCGCAGGAGCGACGCGACGATGAACTCGATGTTCGTGCCCGGCGCGTGGTGGCCGGTGTCGACGACGACCTTCGCCTTCGGACCGAGGGCGAGGCAGTGGACGAGCGCCGTGCCCCAATCCGGCACGTCCATCGTGTAGAACGACGGCTCGAAGAGCTTGTACTCGAGCACGATCCGCTGATCCGCGCCGAGCCGGTCGTAGACGGTCCGCAGCGATTCGGCCAGGCGATCCTGGCGAGACCGGATGTCGTCCTGACCGGGGTAGTTCGTGCCGTCGGCGAACCACAGCTTGAGGTCGCGGGAGCCGGTCGCATCCATGATCTCGATGCATTCGAGTAGGTGGTCGACCGCCTTGCGACGGACGCGGGCGTCGGGGTGGCAGACGCTCCCCAGCATGTAGTCGTTGTCCTGGAACGTGTTCGAGTTGATCGTGCCGAGCGCGACGCCGCAGTCGCCGGCGTGTCGGGCCAGATCGGCATAGTCCTCGACTTTGTCCCACGGGATGTGCAGTGCCACGGTCGGGGCGACCCCGGTGTACCGATTGACCTGCGCAGCATCGGCGATCTTCTCGTAGGGATCGCGCGGTACGCCGGCCTGGGCGAAGACCTTGAACCGGGTGCCCGAGTTGCCGAAGGCCCACGACGGCAGCTCGATCGCTTGTGAGGCCAGCACTGCGACGATGGCCGGCTGACTGGTCACGCGTTCCTCCGTCTCGTCTGGCGTCGTTCGATCGGCTCGAACGCGATGGTATGGCCTGGCGGTGGATGGATCCCGACCCGTCCGGCATGCCCGCCGTGGCACCGGAGGAGGTGGGGCCGTCGATGGTCCACCGGCCGGGCCGGGATCCTCCCGGACGATGCGAAACGAATCCGGGATGTGGCCCGCGGAGGCCACTTGCCGACAGCCTGCCACAAGTTTCGATTGATTTCAATCTGCTTTCTTGACATTGCATTCTCGTTCGTTCTAAGGTGCGCCGGGACCCCTATTCGAAACCCGCGTCACGACCCGGATCGACCACGCTTGGAGCGCCGTGACCTTGTCTGCCGGCGGCAATTCGGGGGACGTCTTCGCTCGCGAACGCCAGGCCCACATCGCCCGCCTCGTCGAAGAGCATGGACGTGCTCGAGTGAGCGATCTGGCCACCCGATTCGGCGTGTCGTCGGTGACGATCCGCAAGGATCTGCTGGCCCTCGAGACGGATGGTCGCGTGATCCGCACCCACGGTGGTGCGATCGTGCCCGATCGGAGTCGGCCGGAACTCTCGTTCGACATCCGCGAACGACTCCAGCAGGACGAGAAGTCCCGGATCGGTGCGGCCGCCGCAGAACTCGTGCAGGACGGCGAAAGCATCGTCATGGACGCGAGCACGACCGCGCTGGCCGTCGCGCGACGACTCAAGGCCCGCGGCGGCTGGAGCCAGCTGACCATCCTCACGAACGGACTCCGACTCGCCTCGGAGCTGGCCGGATCGAGCGGGATCACCGTGCTCATGCTCGGTGGGCGCGTGCGGTGGGAGGCGCTCTCGGTCGTCGGCCAGCTGGGCGACGGACTGTTCAGCCGGATCAACGTCCAGAAGGCGTTCGTCGGAGCCGCGGGCTTCACCATCGAGTCCGGCCTGAGCGATGCGACCGACGAGGAGGCGCAGATCAAGCGTTCGATGGTCGCCGCCGCCCGCGAAGTCATCGGCATCGTCGACAGCACGAAGTGGGAACGGGCCGCGTTCGCGACGTTCTGCCCGACGACCGAGATCGATGTGATCCTGACGGACGATCGGGCGCCCGGGGTGATGCTTGGCAGCCTGCGTGAACTGGGCATCGACGTCCGGCTGGTCGCGAACACGCCCGATCCCACGACCGTGCGCACGCCCGCGAGCCCGCCATGACCGCCGAACCGATGGTGGCGACAGGCGCCCCACCGCGCGCCGAGCTGCGCGGGATCTCGAAGCGGTTCGCCGCCACGCAGGCGCTCGATGACGTCTCGCTCGAGCTGCGTCCGGGCGAGATCCACGGTCTCGTGGGCGAGAATGGCGCCGGGAAGAGCACGCTCGTCAAGATCCTTGCCGGCGTGTACCAGCCCGACACTGGGTCGATCTGGCTCGACGGGGAGGACACGGTCGTGTCGGGGCCGGCCCGGGCCCGCGATCTCGGGATCGCCGTCGTCCACCAGGAACCCCGGCTGTTCCCGGACCTGACCATCGCGGAGAACGTCTATGTCGGGCACGCGCCGCGCGGCACGCTCGGCACCATCGACTGGCGTTCGATGCGGCGCCGGGCGTCGGCGCACTTCGAGGAGCTCGACGTCCGATTCGACGTCAATGCGCTGGTCCGGGGCCTCTCGATGGCCGACCAGCAGTTGATCGAGATCGCCAAGTCCCTCTCGGTCGATGCGCGCGTCCTCATCCTCGATGAGCCGACGGCCTCGCTCTCGGCGCACGAGGTGGAGCGGCTGTTCACGATCGTCCGCCGGCTCCGGGACCGGGACGTCGCGGTCCTCTTCGTCTCGCACCGGCTCGGGGAGGTCTTCGAGCTCTGCGACCGCGCGACCGTCCTGCGTGATGGCCGCCATGTCGTCACGGCGGCGACCGAGGAACTCACCACGGCCGACCTGGTGCGGCACATGGTCGGCCGCGCGGTGTCGTTGTTCCCGAAGGTCGAGACCCCGATCGGCGACGTCCTGCTCGAGGTCGACGGCTTGGCGCGTGCCGGCGAGTTCCATGATGTCAGCTTCTCCGTGCGTTCCGGCGAGATCGTCGGCCTGGCCGGGCTGGTGGGAGCCGGTCGTACGGAAGTGGCGCGGGTCCTCTTCGGCATCGATATGCGAGACGCCGGCGAGGTCCGGCTTGCCGGCAAGCCGGTGCGTTTCGCGAGCCCGTCGCAGGCGATGGCCGCGGGCATCGCCTACCTGCCGGAAGATCGCCACCAGGACGGGCTCGTGCTGGACTTCTCGATCGCGCAGAACGTCACCCTCCCGATCCTGCCTCGAATGTTCCCGCGTCTGTTCGTCAACGCCTCGCGCGAGGACGCCGTCGCGCGTGACTACACCGAACAGTTCCGCGTCCGGATGACCGGCGTCGACCAGCTCGCCGAAGCGCTGTCGGGGGGCAATCAGCAGAAGGTCGTGCTCGCCAAGTGGCTCGCCTCGAAGCCGACCGTGCTCATCCTCGACGAGCCGACGCGCGGCATCGACATCGGCGCCAAGGTCGAGGTCCACCGCATCATCTCGGAGCTCGCGGCGTCCGGGCTGGCGATCCTCCTCATCTCCAGCGACCTGCCCGAGGTCCTCGCGATGTCCGACAGGATCCTGGTCCTCCACGAGGGCCGGATCACCGCCGAGTTGACCCGTGCCGAGGCGACCGAGGAAGCCGTGATGTTCGCAGCGACCGGGAGCGAGCGGGCGGGCGTGGGCGACGAGGGCCGGGTCGATGATTGATCCGACGGCCGCCACGGTCAGCCTGAGCGGCGAGCCCCGGAACTCCTGGCTCGCGGTCATCGCCCGCCAGCGCGAACTCAGCCTCGTCGCCGTCCTGCTGATCATGGGCGTCTTCGTCGCGATCCAGGCGCCGCAGGTGCTGTCTGCCTCGAACCTCACCGACGTGACGGTGCTGGCATCGATCATCGCGATCGCCGCCGTCGGCGAGGCGATGGTCGTGATCACGCGCAACGTCGACCTCTCGGTGGAGGCCATCATCGGCCTGGTCGCGTTCGTGGTCGCCGACGTCCTGAGTGGCCGGCAGGTACCCACGCCCGTCGCGATGGCGTTCGGGATCGGGCTCGGCCTGGTCCTCGGGATGATCAACGGCCTGATCGTCGTCGGTTTTCGCGTGCCTTCGATCGTCGCGACGCTCGGCACCCTGAGCATCTATCGCGGCCTCGACTTCCTGCTGGCCGGCGGCAAACAGGTGACGCTGACCGAGCTGCCGCCCGGCTACACCGATGGGGCCCGCTCGACCCTGGTCGGCGTCCCGGTCTTCGTGCTCATCGCCATCGTTGTCGTGGTCGTCGCCGGCACGATCCTCCGCCTGACGCCGTTCGGACGGTCGGTCTATGCGGTCGGGAGCAATCCCGAGGCAGCACGGATCCTCGGGATGCGCACGGGCCTCGTGACGTTCGGCGTCTTCTCAGTCTGCGGGTTGCTGGCCGGCGTCGCGGGCGTCATGTGGGGGATCCTCTTCGGCACGGTCAACGCGACCGCGGCCACCGGCGTGACCCTGCAGGTCGTGGCCGCGGTCGTGGTCGGGGGCGTCAACATCTTCGGTGGGTCGGGCACGGTCTTCGGAGCCGCCCTCGGGGCGCTGTTCCTGGGGTTCATCTCGAACGCCCTGATCCTGCTCCGCCTGTCGCAGTTCTGGCTCCAGGCCCTGTATGGCCTCGTCATCCTCATCGCGGTCGCGCTCGACGCGTTCCTGCTCCGACGACTCCAGCGCTCGGCCTCAGGACGTCGACCCCGATGAACGGCCAGGGACGTCGCTGGGTCGCCTCGCTCGCGCGGTGGGAGACGCTCCTCGCGATCGTGCTGATCGTCCTGATCGGGGTCGGGGCGAGCATCTCCCCGGTGTTCCTGACGACGCGCAACTTCGCCAACCTGATCGCCGCGGTCATCGAGGTAGCGATCATGTCGCTCCCGATGGCGCTGATCATCATCGCCGGCGAGATCGACCTCTCCGTCGAGGCCATGGCCGGGCTCTCGGTCTCGATCCTCGGCTTCCTCTACGCCGCGGGCGTCCCCATCGAGGTCGCGATCCCCATCGTGCTCGCCGTGGGCGCGCTCGGCGGATTGTTGAACGGCTTGCTGGTCACGCGGCTCGGCTTGCCCTCGCTCGTGGTCACACTCGGCACGCTCGCGCTCTACCGCGGCCTGGCCCTGGTCGTGCTCGGGTCGCGCGGGGTCAGCGCGTTCCCAGAGTGGTTCACGACCTTCGGTTTCGGCACGATCCCGGGGCTGCCGATCCCGTGGCCGTTCACGATCTACGTGCTGCTGGCGGTCGTCCTGGGCCTCCTGCTCCATCGCACGTGGATCGGTCGGCAGATCTACGCCATGGGCAAGAATCAGGCCGCATCGCGCTTCTCCGGCGTCGAGGTCGCCCGCATCAAGGTCTGGTTGTTCGTCCTGTCCGGCACCGTCGCCGCCCTGGCGGGCACCATCCTGACCGCTCGCTTCGCGAGTGCCCGCGCGGACGTCGGCGTCGGCTTGACCCTCGTCGTCATCACGATCGTGCTCCTCGGCGGCATCGACATCTTCGGTGGCCGCGGCACGATCCCGGGCGTGGTCCTTGCGTTCTTCACGCTGGCCGTGCTGGGCAATGCCCTACGGCTCGCCAACGTCTCCTCCGACATCCAGAGCATCGCCGTCGGGCTGCTCCTGATCGTGTCGGTGGTGGTTCCATCCGTAGCCCGCCAGGTCAAGGAGGTTTTCGACCGAGCTCAGGGAGGTCGGCGTCTGCCGACCGGCTCGGTCGGCCCTGGTGAGGCGATCGGTCCATGAGTAGAGGAGGAAGTGCTTTGATCTCGCAACGATCCGGGCGGCTGGTCGCCGTCCTCGCCGTGGCGGCGATGGTGTTCTCGGCGTGCGGCACCACCGCGTCGTCATCCGCCCCGTCCGCCGCGGCCCCATCCGCCGCGGCCCCGTCGGCCGCCGCTCCGTCCGCCGCCGCGCCATCGACTGCCGGCGGCACATCGGTCACCTTCATCCCGAAGCAGATCAACAACCCGTACTTCGATGCGGCGAAGGTCGGCGCCGACAAGGCGGCGGGCGAACTCGGCGGCACCGTGACCCAGGTGGGGCCGAGCTCAGCCACCGAGGCGCAGGCGTCATTCATCCAGGACGCGACCACCAAGGGCGTCAACGCCATCGCGATCTCCGCCAATGACCCGGACTCGGTCGTCCCGGCGCTGACCGCCGCAAAGGCCGCCGGCATCAAGGTGGTCGGCTACGACTCGAGCCCGGCCGTGGGCGCCTACGACGTCTTCGTCAACCAGACCGACTTCGGTCTCATCGGTCAGGCGATGGCCGACTGGTCGTGCAACCTCGCACCGAGTTGCACTGGTGAGATCGCCGTCCTCTCGGCTGCCGCGACGGCCACGAACCAGAACGCGTGGATCGACGGGATGACGAAGATCCTGGCCGGTGACGCGAAGTACAAGGGCCTGAAGCTCGTCGACACCGTGTACGGTGACGACGACCCCCAGAAGAGCACGACCCAGGCACAGGGGCTCCTGCAGGCGCACCCGAACCTGAAGGTCATCGTCGCACCGACCACGGTCGGGATCCTCGCGGCCGCCCAGGTCGTCAGCAAGGCGGGCAAGTCGGCCGACGTCAAGGTCACCGGCCTCGGTTTCCCGCTGCAGATGGCGAGCTTCGTCAAGGACGGCACCACCCCCGAATTCGGGCTGTGGAGCGTGCCTGACCTCGGCTACCTCACGTTCGCCATCGCCGACCAACTCGTCAAGGGCACCATCACCGGCGCCGAGGGCGAGAAGGTCACCGTCGCGGCCCTCAACGGCGGCCAGCCGTACACCATCGGACCGAAGAACACCGTGATCCTCGGCCCGCCCCTGACGTTCAACAAGGACAACATCGACGCGAACAACTGGGGTCCCAAGGTCGGGGGATGACCACCGCGAAGCCATAGACCACCAACCCACCGACTTCAGAAGGCCCTCGCGGCGTCGCCGCGAGGGCCTTCCATCCGTGGAGGCGATTGCATGGAACGGATCGGGTTCGCGATGCGATTGAGGCCCGATGCGGAGGCCGAGTACCGCCGGCGCCACGCCGCGGTCTGGCCCCAGATGCTCGACGAATTGCGGGCCGCAGGGGCCCACGACTACTCGATCTTCATCCGGGGCGACGACCTCTTCGGATACCTCGTGGTCGACGACCTCGTGGCATTCCAGGCGTACCTGGCGGGGAGCGAGGTCAACGCCCGCTGGCAAGCGGAGATGGGCGACTTGATCGACCCCCTGACCGACCCGATCACCGGGTTCCATCGACAGCTCGACGAAGTGTTCCACTTCGACTGACGCTCGACCAGCCAGGAGGTGCGAGAACGATCCGGGTGGCACTGGCGAGCGTCACCAGGCGCGCCTACGATCGAGCCGGATGATCGCCCAGCACGAAGGAGACGGAGCCATGACTGGCTACAGCGTGGACATCGAATCGGCGACGCTCGAGAACCCGAACTTCCGAGAGGTCCTCTACACGGCGCCGCACAGTCAGTTGGTCGTGATGACCATCGAGCCGGGCGAGGAGATCGGATCGGAGCGTCACCCCGACCATGACCAGTTCATCCGGGTCGAGGCCGGGGAGGGCGAGGGGATCCTCGATGGCGAGCGCCACGCATTGCGCAACGGGACGGCCCTGGTCATCCCGGCCGGCACGCAGCACAACATCGTCAATACGTCGTCCACGGCCCCGCTGCGCCTGTACACGATCTACTCGCCGGCCGAGCATCCGGCTGGGACCGTGCATCGGACCAAGGCCGACGCCGAGAAGGCGGAGCTCGCCCACCTTCGCTGACGGGCGGTCGTCAGCCCGGTACGGACGTGACGCGCGGGTCGCTGTAGCCGTTCGCCGCGATCTCGGCGGCGCGGTCGCGGTAGACCTCGGCGGTCGGCGGGGTCCTGGCGCGAAAGCCCTCGACGATGCGGTTGTACATCGAGAACGCCGCGGCGATGAGCACCGCGAGCTGCACGTCGGCATCGGACGCACCCGCCGAGTGCGCGACGGCGACATCGGCGGCGGTCAGGTCGCGCGGCTCGCCTCGGACCGTTCGAGCGATCTGGAGCAACGCGCGCATCTTGTCGTCGAACCCCTCGGATGACTTGACCTTGACGACGTCGATGAGCGGCGCCCTGTCCGTCGCGCCGTCGCGTTCGAGCAGCGCGTTCGCGAACGCGCCGTGCGAGTCCATGCAGTAGAAGCAGTCGTTCGCCGCCGAGACCGCGGCCGCGAGCATCTCGCGCTCGGCGCGCTGGAGCGTGGCACCCGGGAAGTCGTTGACGAGCAACTCGTCGGCGAGCCCGCGCAGGTGGATGCCGAGCTTGGGCGTCAGGAGGAGCGCGGTCAGGATCCCCGGCGCGTCGGGCAGTCCGCCGACGATCGGCTCTTCCATCGACCGCTCGAGGCGCTCGTCATCACGGGCCATCTGCTGCATCTCCAATCGGTTCTAGTGGGACTCCCTCAGTATGGAGCGGAAGCGGCGTTTTCTCCTGTTCGATCAGCCCTCGGCACCCGACGGCAGCACCCCGACATTGAGCCAGCGGTCTCCCAGCGCCCGGCGCATGGCGAAGGTCAGCTCGAACGGCTTCGATCGACTCGCCTGCAGGTTGCCGGCCGCGTCGTAGGTCTCCTCGGTCACCGTCCCTCGCGCATCCAGGCCGAGGCTGAGCCCGGTCTGCTTGCCGAACGGCTCCAGCAGCGACATGTCCAGCGCGTCGAACCGGTAGCGAGCGATCACCTTCGTCCCGGTCGCGATCGCTTCCTTTAGCCGACCCTGCATCTCGATCAGGCGGTCGCCGTGGTCGACGGCGGGGAGGATCGAGCGATCGGCTCGAAGCAGGGCCTGGTTCTCGAGTTCGAGGTTCTCGGCCAGCGTGAGCACGATGGCCTGGGCGCCCGGCCCGGCGATCTCGTGGTCCCAATCGGCGACGTCCTGGTCCACGGTGATCGGGGGGAACGTCGTCGGATCGAGCTGGTGTGGCACCCGGTCGAGCACCCCGGTCGTGTCGGGGACGACGAGCCCGCGAGCCGGCGTCCCGGCGACGACGATGCCGGCCCCGACGACGAACACGAAGGCGATGACGAGGCCGACCCGCAGGGCCGCACGCGCGATCCCGGCAGCGGGGTCGCCTCCGGTGGCGAGCCGGGCCGCGAACCGGCCGATGTCGTCCGCGGTGGAGCGCGGTTCCGGCACGAGCCGGTCGAGGATCGGCCGCGCGGCGCACACGATCACCAGGCCCGAAAGGAGGCCCACCTTGGTCCCGAACTCGTCGGTCTGGGGCGCCAGCAGGAGCGTGCTCGCGACGGCGACGAGGATGCCGAAGACCACCCGCCCGACCTGCCCGGCCGGCACGGTCTTCGGGTCCGTGATCATGAAGAACAGGAAGATCATCACTTCGGGCGAGGTGACGATGACGCGCCAGAAGTCGACGCCGCAGACGGGCGCGAACGACCAGTTCGCGACCATGCAGTGGCCCGAGCCGGCGAGGAGCCCCACACCGATGGTCAGGGCGATCCAGAAGCTCGCGGCGAGGCCGAGAAGATGCAACCGGCGGGTGATCAGCAGGCCGCCGCCGATGATGACGGCGTACGCCAGGACCATCCAGGCGTTCAGCGGCGCCCACCAGAAGTCGAGCGGCTCGACGATCGAGCTGCCGAGCACGACGAATGCGACGACCAGCCCGATGTTGGACGGGTTGAAGACGTGCGATCCGCGGTACCGGATCACGTATTTGGTCAGGAGCGAGAAGCCGGCGACGGCCGCGAACAGGTACCACGCGTAGGTGTTCCAGGGATCGTCGGATGGTGTTCCGACGACGCGCAGGATGAGGGCCACGCCGCTGCCGGTCAGCATCGCGCTGGCCGGCCAGACGAACGAGCGGGTCTGTCGGAAGGTCAGGACGACCTCGATGATGGCACTCGTGAGGATCGCCGCGAGGATCTGCGGGATGCTCACCTGGAAGTGCAGCCCGACCTGGCCGAGGACGTGGATCGTGATGATGACCGCCGCGACGTGCAGGCGCGGATCGCGGATGTTCGGCAGGATCAGCGGATAGGTGGTGCCGCCGAATGTGAGTGTCCGGCCGCTCACGGGTGTGGCCAAGGCCGTACCTCGCTGGCCCCTCGCTCGACGACCACGAACTGGTTCGCGGCCACGTCCTGCCACGGTCCCTGCTCCCCATCGGGCCACTGCACACGAACCTGGGCCGTGTCGGCCGAGCCGAGTCCGAAGTGGGTCCACCCGAGTTGCCCGCCGGCATGGCCGCCACCGACGGTCACCTCGCGGCGCAGCGTCCGTTCGTCGGGCTTGACCTCGACCCACGACCCGATCGCGTTCCGGTTCGGGCCCGGCTGTTCGAGCTGGACCGCGAGCCAATCGCCGAGAGCGGCCGGTCGAGTGGCATCCCCCGAGCCGACGTTGCGCCAGACGCTGACGTTCTCGCGCCGGTTCACCTCGACCAGGTCCAGCAGCCCGTCAAGGTTGAGATCGGCCAGGGCGGCGCCGCGTCCCCGGGCGTAACTCAGGATGCCCGCGGCTTCCGCGCCCTCCTTGAACGTGCCGTCGGGCTGGCCCAGGAAGAGGTTGCTCGGGTCCTTCGCGGCGTAGTCCGGCATCGACTCGACGTTGCCCTTGGCGACGAACAGGTCGATGAAGCCGTCGTTGTTGACATCCTGGAACTCCGCGTGCCAAGCGGTCGATGGCAGCTTGGTGTCGCCGACGAACGGCCGAGTCGCCAGCACGCCCCGCGGCAGCGCGATGTCGCGATAGGTCGGTCGGGATGGCCCGTCCGCTAAGGTCTGGAGCTTGTTGTCGGCCTGGCTGGTCAGGTAGTACTCGGGGTAGCCGTCGCCCGTCACGTCGTAGCTCGCGATGCCCATACCCCAGATGCTCAAGTCGGCCCAGCCCTCCTCTTCGGTGTAGAGCCGCGGTGTCTCGTCCCTCGCCATGTGCCAGAGCTGCTCCTGGCCGCCACTGTAGTTGCCGTAGTAATGACGGTCGTTGCTGATGCGCAAGTCGACGCGGCCCGAGCGGTCCCAGTCGCTGAACAGCATCGAAAGCGCACACCAGGCGGGGGTCAAGGGAACCGGTGCAGCATAGCCATCACCCGCGGGGTTCGGCTTGATCAGGGCGTTGTCGAGACAGCGGTATACGGAGTCGTCCGTTGACTCGTCTTTGTAGTTGCCGAAGGCGAGCGTCGGCAACGCCGCGGATCCTTCCCACTTGGCACTGAACGCCGTGGTCCAGGCGTCGCCGCCGTCGAACGTCCAGGCTTCGTTGGCCCGCGCGAACCGGCAGTCGCCGAGCCCACGGAGGAGCTCGTTTTCGCCCTGCCGTAGCACGGCCAAGTCGGTCCGGCCGTCGCCGTCGATGTCGAGCGGATAGGCCCCGGTGACGTCGATCCGGTCGGTGACCGGGTCGGGGACCGCGGCGAACCGGAGCGCGCCGCCGACGGGGCTTTCGTTCCGATACAGGGTCGCCGGGTTCGTGCCGCCGGCGAAGTACAGGTCGGGTCGCCCGTCATCGTTGCAGTCGAACACCGCGACGCCGCCCCCGACGAAGAACTCGAAGTCGCCGTCATAGACATGGTCGACGCCGGCGGTCGCCGACTCCTCGACGAAGCGAGGCGGGGACGTCCCGCCCAGCCCGATGCCGCCCGCGACGGCCGGGATCGCGACGGCAGCCACGATGACGGCAAGGACCGCCCCGAGCGCGATGAGCGTGCGCGGTCGTCCCAGGACGGTGTTCACGGCCTCCTCATGTCATCGACTCGGTGCGGTGGAACGGTATCGCGGGAGCGACGATGGCGCTGTCGGCGTGCACATGGCCCGACGACGGCTACTCGCGCCAGCGGGCATCATGGACCGGCCAACGACGAGAGGTGCAAGGAGTCCAGGATGGCCGGTCCGGACATCGATCCCAGCGTGCCGCCGAGCGGCACCGGCTGCGTGGAGTGCCTGGCGACCGGTGGCTGGTGGTTCCACCTTCGGCGCTGCGCGCACTGCGGCCACGTCGGTTGCTGTGACTCCTCGCCCTCGCAGCACGCGAGTCATCACGCGGCGGACGTCGGGCATCCGATCGTTCGCAGCTTCGAGCCGGAGGAGGACTGGTTCTGGGACTACGCGACGCAGGAGTACGCGGAAGGTCCGGACCTCTTGCCGCCGCTGTCACACCCGCTCGACCAGCCCGTGCCGGGACCGGCCGGACGCGTGCCGCGGGACTGGCAGTACCGCCTGAACTGAACGCCGTTTCGGATCGTCAGTCGAACGCCAGGCCCTCGAGCGCGGCGGACGGCGCGATGTCCGGCTGCCGCAGCATCCGGAACGAGACCAGCGTCCCGAGCAGGCCCGCGATCAGCGGCACGAGCAGCGCGACCTGGAGGGACAGCGGGCGGGCCTCGGTGTTGATCCGGATGATCTCGGCCTCGACGTCGGGCGGTTGATTGACGATCAGCTCTTCGAGCTGCGTGTTGGTCATGAGCTGGGCGTCCTCCTCGAGGGCGGTCGAGACCTGTTGCGCCTGCTCGTCCGATAGCACCGGACTGGCCTCGGCCAGCTGCGTGAACGCCACCGCCAGGCTCGCCAACATCAGGCCGCCAGCGAGAGCCAGTCCGAACGACAACCCGAACGACCCGCCGGCCGAGTTCACGCCGGCGGCCTCGCTGATCCGTTCCTCGGAGATGGGAGCGAGTGTGAAGTTGTTGAGCTGCGACACGAGCAGGCCCAGCCCGCAGCCCATGATCACCAGCGGCCCGGCCAGCCACAGGCCCGAGTCCGCCCGCGGGACGATCGGGATGAGGATCGCCGTCCCGACGGCGAGCAGGACGAAGCCGATCCGGATGATGCTGGCGGGACGCCGTCCTCCGGACCGGCGTCCGACAAGCAGCGCGACGGCGAACATGCTCAGGGAGAGCGGCGCGAGGGAGAGGCCGGCCTGCAGCGCGTTGTACTCGAGGACCATCTGCAGGAAGATCGGCAAGGCGATCATCGCCCCGCCCAGCGAGATCTGCTGGAGCATCTGTCCGCTGATCCCGAGTCGGAAGTTGGCCGACCTGAAGAGGTCCGGGTCGATCAGCGTCAGCTGCCCCGCCCGCTTGCGGCGGACGAGCCACCAGGCGAGTGAGCCGAGCCCGACGACGCCGACGGCGAGGAGCAGGCCGATGGCCTCGGCGCCTTCCTGCCAGGCGAGGATGCCCAGCACGATGCCGCCCATCCCGAGCACGGAGAAGAGGGCGCCGACGAGATCGATGCCGCGGGGGCCCGTGTAGGGCACGTCGCGCACGCGCCCGATGTTGGCCAGGACGACGGCGATGATGATGAGCTCCATGAGGAAGCCGACGCGCCACGAGAGGAACGTCGTGATGAACCCGCCGACCAGCGGCCCGATCGCCGCGGCGATGGCCGAAGAGGCGCCGACGAGCGCGTAGACACGCTTCTGTTCGGCGCCCTCGAAGTTGCCGTGGATGAGCGACTGCATCGATGGCAGCAGCAGCGACGCGCCGAGGCCGCCGAGGATCGCCCAGAAGATGATGATCGCCCGGAGGTCCTGTGCGAGCACCATCGCCAGTGCGCCCGCCGCGTAGCCGAGCAGGCCGAGGATGTACGCCTTCTTGCGACCGATGAGGTCGCCGACCTTGCTGCTGATGAGGATGAACGCGGCGGAGACAAGCGCCTCGAGGGCGATCGCCGACTGCACACCACTGACCGTCGTCCCCAGGTCCTGGACCACCGCCGAGATCGAGACGTTCATCAGCGAGGTGTCGACGACAAGGACGAACATCGCCGCAGCCAGCAACAGGGCCAAGCGACGATCGAACGGCGCCTCGTCGGGGACGCTCGTCGTCTGTGGGTCGGTCACGATCCCTCCTTCAAGGCCTTGGTGCGCTCACGGTACTCGTCCGCTCAGTGGATTACGATGACCTTGAGGATCACGACCGCGATCCCGAGGCCGCAGTCCGCGAGCGCGACGACGAGTGTCAGCCAGCGGCTAGCGTGGGCGACCCGGCCGACGGCGAGGCCCCACAGGAACAGCTGCACGAGACTGGCAAGGAGGGCCGCGCCGATCGCGACGTCGGCCGGGACGCCGAAGAACCGCGGCATGCCGAGGATGATCCCAGGCACGATCACCGAGATCAGCATCGTCGCCTCGGAGCCGGCGATCGCGACCCCGGTCGAGACGCCGATCGGTCCGTGGACCCGCTGCGCGACGATCTCGGACCAGGCGTGGGCGAGCCAGAACGCCACGACCGAGATGAGGAGCGAGAGCCCGATCAGCTCCGGAACGGCGTCGCCCTGCCACTGGACCGTCACGAGCGTGGTGACGAGCAGCGAGCCGTAGACGGCCGGTGCGTAGTCGCGCGGTTCCTGGGCGCCGGCGCGGCCTCCGCGGTGCGTGGCGGCCAGTGTCACCCCGCCGCCCGGGTGCGGTAGGTCGCGAGGGCTCCACGGGTCGTGACGTTCACTGCAGCAGCATCGCGCCGGTCAGGACGACGACCGTCAGGATCGCGAGCAGGATCAGGACCGGCCAGACGAAGCGGAGCCACGTCCCGTAGCCGACTCGGGCGATGGCCAGCCCGCCCATGACGACGGCCGACGTGGGGGTCACGAGGTTGATCAGCCCGTTCGCGCTCTGGTAGGCGGTCACGACGAGCTGGGCCGGCACGTCGGCGAAGTTCGCCAGCGGCGCCATGATCGGCATGGCCACGGTCGCCAAGCCGGACGACGACGGGATGAGGAACGAGAGCGGCAGGAACAGGAAGTACATGAGGTTGATGAACGCCACGCCTCCGAGGCCGCTGACGGCCTGCTCAGCGGCATTCAGCACGGTGTCCGTGATCAGCCCGTTGTTCATGATGACCGTGATCCCGCGGGCGATGCCGATGATCAACGCGACGCCGAGCAGGTCTCGAGCGCCGTCGACGAATGTCGAGGTGAAGTCGGATTCCGACATCCGGCTCACGATCCCGATCAGGATCGCGAAGAAGAGGAATGACGCGGTCATCTCCGGGAACCACCACCACAGGGTGGGCAGGCCGACGCCGAGGTCCTCCCACGGGATGACCCCGTAGATCATCACGGCGAAGGCGAGCATGAACAGGACCAGGGCCGCCTTCTGGCCGCCGGTCAGCTGGGCGGCCTCCTCGCCATCGCCCGAGGCAGCCCGGAACTGGGCCTCGTTCGCCGCCCGTTGGTCGGCCACGAGCGAGGCGGCGGGGTCGGCCTTGATGCGCGCGGCGTACCGCATGACGAACGCGATCCCGATCGCTGTGCCGACGACGAGGATGACCAGGCGCCCGACGATGCCCTCCTCGATCGACACGCCAGCGAAGCCAGAGGCGATACCGGTCGCGAACGGATTGATCGTCGAGCCGAGGACACCGATGCCGCAACCGAGCAGCAGGATCGACGCGGCGACCAGCGAGTCATAGCCGGCGGCGATCATGACCGTGATGATCAGCGCGTAGAAGGCGAGGCTCTCCTCGGCCATCCCGAAGGTCGTGCCGCCGACCGCGAACACCGTCATGAGGATCGGGATCATCAGGCGCTCGCGGCCCCTCAGCCGCTGGACGATCCGGGAGATCCCCCGTTCGATCGCACCGGTCCTCATCGTCACCCCGAGGAAGCCGCCGATGACCAGGATGAAGAGGGCGACGTCGATCGCCCCGAACAGCTCGCCGGAGTTCCAGACGCTGATGCTGCCGTCCTCGGCCTCGATCCCGTAGAGGCCGTTGATCGGGGCCATCAGCGAGTCGACGACGATCCGCTGCGGGTTCTGTTCGACCTGGTGGTACGTCCCAGGGATCGGCTCGCCATCCGCGTCCACGTCGTAGGCGCCGGCCGGGATGAGGTAGGTCGCGACCGCCGTCAGGACGATCAGGATGAACAGGATCGTGTAGGCCGACGGCAGGGCGAAGCCGCGACGCCCTCCGCTCGGTGCCTCGGCTTGGGCGGCTGCGGTCATGCGGGCCCTCCCTCCAGGCGCGGGGACTCCGTCGGGCGGATGTCCGGTGACGGTGCCGGTGGCTCTCCGGTCGGCTCGACGCGCTCGATCCGGATGCCGGTGAAGCCGTAGAAGAGCGAGATGACCGGGCTGGCCAGGTTGAAGAAGCAGAACGGCAGGTACGCGATCGTCGCGACGCCGAGCGCGGCCGCCATGTAGGCGCCGCAGCTGTTCCACGGCACGAGCGGGGAGGTGACCGTGCCGGAGTCCTCGACCGCACGCGACAGCATCCGGGGCGCGATCCCGCGTTTGGCGAACTCGGCCCGATAGACCCGGCTCGGCATCACGATCGCCACGTACTGGTCGCCCGCGATGATGTTGAGGCCGATGCACGTGCCGATGACGGCGGCGATGAGCCGGCCGGTCGTCTTTGCTCGGGCGACGATCGGCATGATCAGCCGGTTCAGGAAGCCGGCCTCCTCCATGATCGCCGCGTAGCTCAGCGCCCCGAGGATGAGCCAGATCGTCGTCAGCATGCCGTCCATGCCGCCGCGCGAGAACAGGGTATCGATGGTTTCGTTGCCCGTGGTGGAGACGAACCCGGTCGCCATCGCCGAATAGATCGCCTCGATCCCCGTCAGCACCGGTCCCTGGCCGGGCTCGTTGACGAACGCCGCCACGAGCGCCGGCTGGGTGAACGACGCCAACGCGCCGGCGAACAGCGCGCAGCTGAAGATCGCCAGGAACGGCGGGACGCGCCGGATCGAGAAGAGGACGAGCAGGACGAGGGGTAGCAGGTTGAGGAGGCCGATCGAGAACTCGCTGGCCAGCGTCGCCTGGGCGCTGGCCGGATCGAATCCCGGTCCCGTCGCAGGCGTCGCCAGGCCGAGGATCGTGAACAGGACCAGGGCGATCACGACCGAGGGCCCGGACGTCCAGACCATCGCGCCGATGTGCTCGTTGGTCGTCACGCCGCCGACCATGGACGGCACGAGGACGGTCGTCTCCGAGACGGGCGTCATCTTGTCGCCGAAGTAGGCACCCGAGATCACGGCTCCGGCAGTGATGGCCGGGTCGGCGCCGACGAGCGGTGCGAGCGCGACGAAGGCCACGCCGAGCGTCGCCGCGGTCGTCCACGAGCTGCCGATCGCCAGCCCGACGAGGCCGCACACGATCGCGGTGGCGGGGTAGAACCAGGTCGCGCTCAGCAGCCCCAGGCCGTAGTAGACGACAGTCGGGATCGTGCCGGCCATGTTCCATGTCCCGATCAATGCCCCGACGGCCAGGAGGATGAACAGGGCGCTCATGCCGGAGGACACGCCCCCGACCGCCGCCTCGCGGATGCGGGCGGCGCTGAAGCCGTTCTTGAAGGCGACCAGGCCGGCGACCACGGCGCTCGTCAGCAACGCGACCTGCAACGGCCCGCTCGTGGCGTCGGTCCCGAACAGGGCGATGGTCAGGACGATGAGCCCGATCAGCGTGCCGAGCGGGATGAGCGCGTCGAGCAGGGATGGCGCGCGCGGCGATGGCTCCGCGGCGGGCGCCTTGTCGGCAGCGGTGTCGTCAGTCACGTGCCTGGCCCTTTCTCGTGTGGCGACCGGTCGCCAACGTCTCAGCCGACCATGGCGACGATGATCGCCGACGGGGACGCGTCAGGGTTGCCGCGCTCCGCTCCTCCCCGCGCGAACGCCAGGAGCGCCACGAGCCCGAGCACGGCGAGGATGCCGACGATCCAGCGGGTCGAGCGGTCCATGGCGCCTCCCTCAGATCGGGTCGCGGGCGATCGGACAGGTCATGCAGTGACCGCCGCCCCGACCCTTGCCGAGTTCGAAGCCGGCGATCTCGATGACCTCGACGCCCGCCTTGCGCATCTTCGAGATCGTGAAGGTGTTGCGCTCGTAGGCGACGACCACGCCAGGTTCGAGGGCGACGACGTTGTTGCCGTCGTCCCACTGCTCACGCTCCTGCTGATAGCGATCGCCGCCCGTCTCGACGACGTGGAGCTTCTTGATCCCGAGCGCGTCCGCCATGGCCGACAGCAGGTCCTTGTCCTCGCGTACGTCCAGCGTCCCGGGTTTGGAGCCCGGTCGCAGGCTGAATGCCCTGATGCCTTCGACCACCTGCGGATACGCCGTGGCCTTGTCGCGGTCGAGGAGTGTGAGCACCGTGTCGAGGTGCATGTGGGCCCGGTCCTTCGTCATGACCGCGCCGATGACCCGCTCCGCGGCTCCCTTCGCAAACAGCGCCTTCGCGATCTGCTCGATCATCCGCCCGGTCGTCCGCTCGGACATCCCGATCGCGACGGTGCCCTTGCCCACGATCTCGACGTCGCCGCCCTCGAGGGATGCGCGGCCGAAGTCCTCGAGTCGGAAGCGGTCGTCGTCGCCCATCGGCGGATACCAGTACTCGAACGACGCGTCCTGGAACATCGGATGCGCGCGGTAGATCGTGCCCATGTTGTAGGCCTCGCGGCGACGCGCCGGCCAGTACATCGGGTTGATCGAGACGCCTCCGTAGATCCAGCACGAGGAGTCGCGCGTGAAGAGCGAGTTCGGGAGTGGCGGCAGGACGAAGGTGGCGTCGTCGTCGATCGCCGCCGCGATGAGCGACGAATCCTTGAGCTTGCCGAGGTCGAGGCCGGACTCGGCCACCGTCAGCCCGCCGATCAGGTGACGGGCCAGCGCGTCGGGCTCGAGACTCGAGAGCGCGGCGCCGACCGGCTCCACGAGGCTGGGCCCCACCACCGCCTCGGAAGCGACCAGTTCGATGAGCCGGCGTCGGACGTCCTCGCCGGTGGCGAGCGCCTCGGCCAGCAGGTCCTGGACGTAGAGCACCTCGACGCCCCGTTCGCGCATCCGGGCCACGAACTGGTCGTGCTCCCACTGCGCCCGCTCGACCCAGAGGACGTCGTCGAACAGCAGCTCGTCGTGGTTGGCGGGCGTCAGTCGCTTGAGGCTGAGGTCTGGCCGGTGGACGATGACCGTGCGGAGCTTGCCGACCTCCGAGTGCACGCCGAACGACGCCATCAGACCTCCTCCTTCGCGACGACCTGCGTGCCGCCGCTCCCGTCGACCAATCCGTCGATGCCCTCGAGCGACCCGATGGCGGACCGTTTCCCAGTCGCCGTCACGAACTCTACGGCGGCGTCGACCTTCGGACCCATCGATCCGGCGGGCAGGTCCATCGCCGTCAGCTGGTCGGGCGTCGCGCGCTCGATGCGCGCCTGCGAAGGCGTCCCCCAATCGGTGTAGACGCCATCCACGTCGGTCGCCATGACGAACAGGTCGGCGTCGAGCTCTCGGGCGAGCAGGCTGGTCGCGAGGTCCTTGTCGATGACGGCCTCGACCCCGACGAGGTAGCGCTCCCGATCCCGCGCATACGCCGTCGGGATGCCGCCGCCGCCAGCGCAGATCACTACGGCGCCCCGTTCGAGCAGCCAGCGCATCGGCCGGATCTCGAAGATCCGCTGCGGCCGTGGGGAGGGGACGACTCGCCGCCAGCTGGCGCCGTCCGGTTTGACCGACCAGCCCTTCTCGGCGGCCAGCGCCTTGGCCTGCGCCTCGTCATAGATCGGACCGACGAACTTCGTCGGGTCGGCGAAGGCCGGGTCGTCCGGGTCGACCTCGACCATCGTCAGGATCGTCGCGAGCGGCCGCTCGGCGGGCAGCAGGTTGCCGACCTCCTGCTCGACCAGGTAGCCGATCATCCCCTGCGTCTCTGCGCCGAGGACGTCGAGTGGATAGCCCTCGACCTCCTTGTAGGCCTCGCCCTGGAGGGCGAGCAGGCCGACCTGCGGTCCGTTGCCGTGGGAGATGACGAGCTCGTGCTCCCGCGCGATCCGGGCGAGGGCGCCGGCCGCGACCCGGACATTGGCGCGTTGATGTTCCGCGGACATGGGCTCGCCCCGCTTCAACAGGGCGTTGCCACCGAGGGCGATGACGATGCGCATCGATCGAGACTCCCTGCCGCGGTCGTCAGACGCCGATCGTCGCGACCATCACGGCCTTGATCGTGTGCATCCGGTTCTCCGCCTGTTGGAACACGATCGACCGTTCGGATTCGAAGACCTCGTTCGTGACCTCCATCCCGTCGAGCCCGAAGCGCTCGAACATCTCCTCACCGACCTTGGTATGCCGGTCGTGGAACGCGGGCAGGCAGTGCATGAACTTCGCCTGGGGATTGCCGGTCTTGGCGATGAGCTCACTGTTGATCTGGTACGGCTTGAGGAGCTTGACCCGCTCGTCCCAGACGGACTTGTCCTCGCCCATCGAGACCCACACGTCCGTGTACACGTAGTCGACGCCTTTGACGCCCTCACCCGGGTCGTCGGTCAGGGTGATCCGCGCCCCGGTCTCCTCGGCGATCGAGCGGCAGGTGGCCACCAGCTCGTCGTCCGGCCACAGGGCCTTGGGCGAGCAGAGTCGGACGTCCATCCCGAGCTTGGCGCCACCGACCAGGAGCGAGTCGCCCATGTTGTTCCGGGCATCGCCGAGGTAGCAGTACGAGATCTGCGTCAGCGGCTTGTCGCTGAACTCGGTCATGGTCAGGACGTCCGCGAGGATCTGCGTCGGGTGGTACTCGTCGGTCAGCCCGTTCCAGACCGGCACGCCGGCGAAGTCGGCAAGCTCCTCGACGATGTCCTGGCCGAAGCCGCGGTACTCGATGCCGTCGAAGATCCGGCCGAGGACCCGCGCCGTGTCCTTCATCGACTCCTTGTGGCCGATCTGCGAGCCCTCGGGACCGAGATACGTGACGTGGGCGCCCTGATCGTAGGCGGCGACTTCGAACGCCACGCGCGTCCGGGTCGAGGTCTTCTCGAAGATGATGGCGATGTTCTTGCCGCGCAGGCGCTGCTGTTCGTAGCCGCCGTACTTCGCCCGCTTCAGGTCACGCGAAAGGTCCAGCAGGTAGTGGATGTCACGCGGGCTGAAGTCGAGCAGCTTCGTGAAGTTGCGATTCCGAAGGTTGTAACCCATGGATCCTCCCCGTCCCGAGATCCTCGTCCACGACGGCTACGCACGCTTACACCTGAATGTTAACGGCGTACCAAGCGTCGTGGCTCCGTTGGCACCTAGTTGCTTGGCGGCGTGAACGTCGACGCCTGGGCCATGAGATTCACGACCAAGCTGTTCGCGACGTAGGCCGGGTCGCCCGCCGTGCCGCTGGTCTGGATGGTCACCGTACCGGCGGGCCCGTAGTCGATGATGTACGAGTAGAGCGTGATCCCGACCGGCGTCCCGCCCTCGGGCGCGATCGAGGTCGCCTCGATCCGGGTGGCCGGCAGACCGGACACGGTGACCGGCACGGACTGGACGACGGTCCAGTGCAGCGGGTCGGTGGCCGCCGCGACGGCGTCGTCATACAGCGCGACGTCCGGTCTGACGGCGACCGCCGCCGCGACAGTCCCTGGCTCCGTCGGCACGCTGATCGGGTTCGGATCGAAGTACCGGCAGGCGGCCTCGGGTGGCTCGGACAGCGTGTACCACGACTGCGGGTAGACGATCGACGCGAGCTGCGCACTGCTCGGACCGGTCAACGCGCACGTGGCAGTCGGCGGCGCCGACGCCGGTGGGGGCAGGGTGGGTGCCGGCGTGGGTTCGGGGGTAGGTGCCGGGGTCGGCTTCGCGGTCGGCTTGGGCGTCGGTGCCGGTGTCGGCGCCTCCGTCGCGCCGGCGGTCACCGTCGGCTTCGGGGTGGCCTTCTCGGTCGGTTCCGCGGTGGGCTTCCCGGTCGCTTTCCCGGTCGCCTCCGGAGAAGCGGACGCTTCCGCCTCGGCGACCGGTTTCGACAACGAGACGACCGCCTCGTCCTTGCGGTCACGGAGCACAAGCGTGTCGCCTCGTCGCTCGACGAATGCCGCGCCCTGGAGCGCCTCGAGGAAGGCGTCCTCCTGGGCCATCACGTCGTCGGCGCAAGCCAACCGGGTCGTGGCGAGACGGCCGACGCGCACGACATTGCCGTTGCTTCCGTAGGTCCCGTCGAACCGGTTGCAGCCGGCCGAACCGCCGACGTTCGCGATCCCGAACACCACGGTCAACTCCGTCCCGGTGATCGGCTCGACGGTCGTTCCAGGAGCGCTTGTACTCGCGAAGGAGTCGACGACCCACGACCCGAGGAGAGGATTCCTCGGTGCCGCGTCGAAGACGAGGATCGCCTGCCCATCCGCCCCGGCGATCGTCAGCGTGCCCGCACGGATGCCGTAGAACCGGCTGTCGTGCAGCACCGTGAGAAACGTCGACTCGAAGGTCATCGCGAGATCCGCGCACGCCATCAGGGTCGTCGCGACCTGCGAGATCCGAAGCTGCCGTCCGCTGGCGCGTGCGAGACCGTCGTACTCGTTGCAGCCGCCGAACCCTTCGACACGGGTCCGGGAGAACTTCGCGTCGGCATACAGCGAATCGGGGACGATCTCGAGCGTCCCGCCGTTCGCGTACGAGCGCAGCACCCAGGTGGTGCCATCGAGCTCGCCGCCGGAGCCAGCGCCGGGCGAACACGCCACGACACCGAGGGCAAGGACGAGCAGCCCCGCGAGTCGCCGTAGGCCCATGTCAGGCGGACTTGCTGCCGACGTAGAGGGCGAACAGCCGGAGCGCATATCCGAAGCCCGCGACGATGAACGACAGGAAGATCGGCACGCCGATCTCCGCGGCCGAGATCGCGAGGGCCTCGAACAGGTTGAAGGCCGGGCGTTGAGCGAGATCGATCCACCACACGACGCCGGCGATCAGCGAGTAGATGACGAAGATCCAACCGACGTAGACGAAGTACGTCCCGATGGATGCCAGGCGACGAACATCGTTCATGAGGTCCACGGGGCTTCCTCCTGCGGCGGTCGGGGGTGAGGCGGCCATCGTGACAGAATTGCGCGATCGACGTCCGGGCGACGCCGGTCGGACGTCGTCGTACCGCCTGAGGATCCCGCTAGGACGCAGATGCCAGCGGGAGCCTGGGGTCCAGCGCGACCTGCATCGCCTCGCCCGACTGGGCGAGCATGATGGCCTCCGTCGCCCGGTCCAGCGGGAGGATGTGCGAGACGATGCTTCTGAGCGGGTATCGGTCGAGATTGGCGGCCATCAGGCGTATCGACGGCTCGTACTCCGTCGCCCGCTCGCCCCCGATGCCGAGCACGGAAACGTTGCGACTGCAGATGTCGGAGTTCGGGTTGATCTGGACCGGCCCCATGTCCACGAACGCGCCCGCCTCGACGACGACGCCCCCGGTCCGGACGACATGGAGGGCTTCCGTGAACGTCGCCGGCACGCCGCTGCAGTCGAGGGCGATGTCGACGCCGCGCCCCTCGGTGGCGTCCAGGATCGCCGCCACCCGCTCCTCGACGTCGGTCGACGCGGCCTCCAGGGCGAGGTCGACGCCGAACGCGGCCGCTCGCTCGAGCCGGCCGGCCAGGAGGTCCGTGGCGGCGACGAACCCCGCGCCGAGCATCCGACTCTTCACGAGGTGGCAGAGCCCGAGCGGTCCGACCCCCAGGACGGCGACGGCGAAACCCGATCGAGACCCGCCCTGCAACCCGAGGAGCGTGAGGGCGGTGTCGACGCCGTGCGTCACGGCCATCACTTCGGTCAACACGGCGACCTCGTCGGGAAGCGCGTCAGGGACTCGGAACAGCTGTGTCCCGGGCAGCAGGTACAGGTACTGCGACCAGCCGCCGAACAGGCCTGGCGGGCGGGACAGGTTGAGGCTGTTCCCGTAATCCTCGAGGTCCTGGCAGAAGTAATACGGGAAGTCGTTGGCGCAGTAGAAGCACCGACCGCACGGGACGTTCGCTCCCGGTACCACTCGATCGCCGACCCTGATCTCGCTGCCGTCGCTCGCGAACACCCGTCCGCCGACGGCAGCCACGGTCCCGACGTTCTCGTGACCGCAGATCAACGGATAGTCGATGTCGCGTTCGTGCTTCGTGCCCGCGTACTGCCTCGATTCGCCGCGGAACGTGTGCTTGTCCGTGCCGCAGATCCCGGAGAGGTGGATGGCGACGACCACCGCACCGGGCTCGGGGTCCGGCACGTCGGACTGGCGAAGCGCGATCCTGCCGGGCTCCTCCATCACGGCGGCGATGGAGGTCGTCACGACTCGGCGGGTCCGCTCGCAGTCAGGTCGTCGCTGGCACGGGTGTCGCGCGCAAGCTGGCGGGCCAGCGCGGTGAGCTCGCTCCCGCCGGCCATCTCGGTGATCAGCTGATCGAGCGTGATCTCGTCGCGTCTCGCGTTCAGGCTCATCCGGCCGAGGCTGAGGACGGCGAAATGGTCCCCGATGAGGAACGCGTGATGCGGGTTGTGGGTGATGAACACGACCCCGACGCCCGACTCGCGGGCCATGTCCACGTACTTGAGCACGATCCCCGATTGCTTGACGCCGAGGGCCGCGGTCGGCTCGTCGAGGATCAACACCTTCGCCCCGAAATAGACCGCGCGGGCGATCGCGACGCACTGTCGCTCGCCGCCGGACAGGGTCCCGAGTGGCTGATTGACGTCGCCCAGATGGATCCCGAGCTTGGCCAGCTCCTCGGCGGTGATCGTTCGCATCGTGTCGATGTCGAGTGGCCTGATCACGGGGATCGACTGGCGGAGCTCTGAGCCGAGGAAGAAGTTGCGCCACGTTTCCATGAGATCGACGACGGCGAGGTCCTGGTAGACCGTCGCGATGCCGGCGCGGAGGGCATCCCGGGGCGAGTCGAACCGCTCTTCGACGCCATTGATCTTGGTGATGCCCGAATTGGCGGGGACCAGGCCACTCATGATCTTGATCAGGGTGGACTTGCCGGCGCCGTTGTCGCCAAGGACACAGGTGACTTCGCCGGCCTTGACCGCCAGGCTGACCCCCTCGAGCGCGCGGACGTGCCCGTAGTACTTGGCGATGTCGATCATCTCGATGATCGGTGGTTCGGACAGGGCCATCACATCCGCTCCGAGACGCGCTTGACGTACAGGTTGAGGAGCACGGCGAGCAGGAGCATGAGCCCGAGGAAGAACCGGAACCAGTTCGGATCCCAGCCGGCGTAGACGATCCCCTGCACGGTCATGCCATAGATCAGGGCTCCGATGGCCGAGCCGACGGGCGATCCCACGCCGCCCGTGAGGGCGCAGCCGCCGACGACCGCGGCGATGATGTACAGGAATTCCCCGCCGACGCCGGAGCCGGCCTGGACGGTGTTGTACCCGGAGAGCTGGTGCATGGCGTAGAACCAGGCCGAGAATCCGACGAACGCGAAGAGTCCGATCTTGACCCGCTTCGTCGGCACGCCCACGGCGCGGGCGCTCGCCGCGTTGCCGCCGGAGGCGAAGATCCAGTTGCCGATGCGAGTCCGCATCAGCGCGAACGTGGCGATGGCGACGAACACCAGCCACCACAGGATCAGGATGCTGAACTGCGGTCCGCCTTCACCGCTTTCGCCGAATTGCAGCCGAAAGGCGAAGAAGGTCTTGATGACGTCGAACCCCGGCACCCCCGCCACGTTCGGCGTGGACACCGCGTTCGTGACCATCTTGGTGAGTCCGAGGTTGATCCCGAACAGCATGAAGAGCGCGCTGAGCGTGATCAGGAAGCTCGGGATGCCGGTCGCGGTGACGAGCCACCCGTTGAAGACGCCGATCGAGAGGCTCACGCCGAGGGCGATGGCCATGCCGATCGGGAGGGGGACGCCGACCTTCACCGACAGCACCGACGTCACCATCGCCGCCGTCACGACCGCGACCCCGGACGACAGGTCGAACTCGCCGCCGATCATCAGCAACGCGACCGACACCGCCATCAGGCCGATCGTCGCGCTCTGGTAGAGGATGGTCGCCATCGCCGCCGGGGTGCGGAAGGGCGGTGCGATCACCCAGAACAGGATGAAGATCGCCACCGCTGCGACGAGAGCGCTCAGCTCCCGACGCAGCAGCAACTTGCCGATGAGCGAGGGCGACGACCCTCGCCGGGAGGTTGGGGCGGTCGTCTCCGACCGCCCGCCACTCGTACTCATGGTCTCTAGCTGGCTGACGATTCAACCGATCGCGTATGGCCGGTCAGTCATCGAGTCCCGTTCTTGGCGAACGGCAGGATGACGTCGATGTTCGAGGCGTCGACCATCGCCGGGCCGGTCAGCGTCGACAGACCGCCGCCGATGATGTTGCCGTTGGTCTTGAAGAGATACAGGGACGTGACGGCCAGGTACCCCTGCAGGTAGGGCTGGGCGTCGACCGCCAACGCGATCTTCCCGTCCTTGATGGCGTTCGCCGCGTCCAGGTTGAGGTCGAACGTCGCGACCTTGGCCTTGCTGCCGGCGACCCCGATCGCGTCGAGGGCCACGAGCGCGACGGGCGCACCCATGGTCACGATCCAGTCGATCGAAGGATCCTGCTGAAGCTTGGCGACGATCGATGCGTTCACCGAGGCATCGTCGGTGCCGTTGACCTGCATGTTCTCGCTCTTGAGGCCCTCACCGACGCCCTTGCATCGGGCCTCCAGCGCGGTGGAGCCTTCCTGGTGGATCACGCACAGGGCGTGCTTGCCGCCATCCGTCGCGATCCGCTTGCCCAGCGCCTGGCCGGCGATGTACTCGTCAGAGCCGAAGTACATCATCGCGCCCATCTTCTGCCAGTCTTCGATGCCCGAATCGAACATGACGACCGGCACGCCGGCGGTGTTCGCGGACTTGACGACGGCGGTCAACGCCGACGGACCGGCGGCGGTCATCGCGATCCCGTCGACCTTCGAGTCGATCGCGTTCTGGACCAGGGTGGCCTGCTTCGTGAAGTCGGGATCGCTCGAGTACTTCAGGGTGACCCCGAGGCTCTTCGATGCCGCGTTGGCGCCGGCACGGATGATGTCCCAGTACGTGTCGCCGGGGGTCTCGTGCGTGATCATCGCGACCGTGACGGCGACCGCTGGCGCCGCGGCGGCCGACCCGGCAGCTCCGGCGCTCGCGGCCGGGGACGAGGTCGTCGAATTACATGCGCCGATGGCGAGGGCAAAAACGATGCCCGACACAACGAGCCGGACTCGTGTTGAACGCTGGATCACTGCCTCTCCTCCTCGTATCTCTACGACCCGCCGAGTCTGGTAATGCCGCTCATGGGTGTCAATACGATGTGCGGCCCGGCGATCGGTTGGACTCGTGACTTACGCTGACGAATCGACCTGGCTCTTCCTCATGGCCCTCCTCGAGCATTCGCGATCTCCGCGACGTTGACCCATCGCTTCTCGCCGGCGGACAACTCCATCGCGTCGCATACGGCCTGGACGGCCATGCCGTCGGCAAAGTCCGGCGTCCAGGTACCGCTGGGCCAGGCGCGCATGAGGTCGACCGCCTGATTGACGAACGTCTCGCCGTAGCCGATGCCCTGGCCGATCGGCCAGCCGAGCGGCGCGTACGGGTGACTGGGGTGCTCGGCCCGGATCCGCCGCATGCCGTACAGCCCGGGGTCGTCGCTCCCATCGCCATAGCGCAGCTCGTTCATGCGTGGGTAGTCGAAGACCAGGGTGCCCTTCGTGCCGTTCACCTCGACCGTGAAGTCGCAGGGTCGGCGGATCGCCATCCTGGCCATCTCGATCGTCCCCCGTGCACCACCTTCGAAGCGGAAGAGCGCCGACGAGGCGTCGTCGATGGTGACCGGCAGCTCGCCACCTGGCGCCGGTCGGTTCCTGATGAAGGTCTCCGACTGGGCGACGACTTCCTGGATCGGCCCGACCATCCACAGGGCCATGTCGATGAGATGGGCTCCAAGATCGGCGATCGTGGTGCCGCCCATGGCCCGGTCGAACCGCCAGTCCCACGGCGTGCTCGGATCGGTGAACTCGTCCGACAGCCAGATCGCCCGCCACAGGCGCACGTCGCCGATCGTGCCGTCGGCGATCATCCGGCGCATCAGGGCGACCGCCGGCAGGCGCCGGTAGTTGAACCCGATCGCGTTGCGCACGCCCGCACGCTCGACCGCGGCCCAGGCAGCGTGCGCTTCCCCGTAGCTCGACCCGAGCGGCTTCTCCGACAGTACGGCCTTGCCGGCGGCGGCCGCCGCCTCGGCGATCTCTGCGTGGGTGCCCGGCGGCGTGCAGATGTCGACCATGTCGATGTCGTCGCGGCCGACGAGGTCGCGCCAGTCGGTGGTCCAGCCTTCCGCGCCGTAGGTCGTCGCCGCGGCCGCAACGGCGGCCTCGTCGCGTCCCGAGATCAGCTTGACGACGGGTCGCATCGGCAGGTCCGCGACGTTCGGCGCGGCGCGGTATCCGTAGCTGTGGGCCCGGCCCATCGTCCCGTAGCCGACGATCCCGATGCGCAGGTCCGCGATCCCGGTCACGATCGGCCGCCTGCCAGGGCCGGGCTGCGGCGCAGGATCCCCGCGAAGGCTCGCTCGGCCGCCTCGAGCGCCGCCGCTGCGTCCTGGATCGAGGCGCCGGAGCGCGGCCCGCCGGTCGCGAACGTCGCGAAGCCCTCGGCCTGGCGCACGAGCGCGTCGAGCTGGGCTCGTTCGCCGTCCCTCGGATCGAGGAAGTCGATGCGGACCGCGTCGCGCGTCCCGAAGACCTCGACCCGGGCCATGTCGCCGCCAGGGAAATAGCGGCCCAGCGAGACGAACGCCGTCGCGCCGCCTGACAACGGCGCGATCGCCTGGGCGCTGTCGACGTCCTTGCCGCCGGCGACGTCCTCGCTGAGCGGCGGCGAGACCACGCTCAGTTCGCCGATCTCCTGGTCGCTGAGCCACCGGATCTGGTCGAACTCGTGGACGCCCATGTCGATGAAGATGCCGCCGCTGTGGTCGCGGAAGGCGGCGGATGGCGGCTCACCGTCCCATTGGAAGCTGGCGAACAGGTGGGTCTCGCCCAGCTCGCCGTCCCGGATGCGCGCCCGGAGCGCCTGCAGTGCCGGCACGTAGCGCCGCCAGTAGGCGACCTGGAACGGCACACCGTGGCGTTCGACGGCCTCCGCGGCCGCGCGGATCTCGGCGCTCGACAGGCCACAGGGCTTCTCGCAGAGGATCGGCACGCCCGCCGCCGCGACCTGCGTCACGATCTCCAGGTGGCGGTCGGTCGGCGCGGTGATCAGCACGCCGTCGATGCCGCCGGCATCGAGCAGCTGGGCGACATCCTCGAAGACGGCACGTCCCGTGTCCGCGATCGCGGAGCGAGCGGCCGCGACCGGTTCGACGACCGCGGCGACTGCGACCGTCGTCGAGCCCTCGAGGGCGCGCAGGTGCGTCCGGCCCATCCGGCCCGCGCCGATCAGTCCAAGGCGGAACACGCGCTCGCTCACAGGCCGCGCCCCGCCAGGTACTCGCGGTTGCTCCGCTGGTCCGCCGCCGCGCGCGCGAATCGCTCGGCGGTCCGGGGCAGCGTGTCCTGCTCCACGACGAGCCACCCGCGGTAGCCGATCTCGGCGAGGCCGGCGAGGACGCCGTCGGCGTCAAGGTCGCCCTGGCCGATCGCCGGGAACGCCTCGCGTGACCAGATCTCGTTCGCCTGCCCGCCAGCCGCGACGATGTCCGCCATCACCGACCGCCGAGCGTCCTTCAGGTGCACCTGGTTGATGCGCGCGCCCCAGGCGCCGATCGCGGACACGGGGTCGCCGCCGCCAAGGAGCAGGTGGCCGGTTTCGAGGCACACGCCGATGTCCGTGAGCTCGAGCACCCGCTCGATCTCCCACGGAGCTTCCACGTAGGTCCCGGTCTCGGGATGGAAGGTCGGTTCGTACCCTCGATCGCGGCACCGAGCGACGACGCCGCTGAGGCCGACGCCGAAGCGACGCCAGGCATCGGCGTCCAGGCCGATGCTGTGGTCGTCGACGGCTCGACCGGGGCGCGCTCGACGGAGGTCGCTGCCGCTGTCCGCCAGCGTGGGCCGGGGTGGGGGCCCGACCCGGTACGGCGCCGCTGCGTCGAAGGTATCGAGGATGGAATCGAGCTGGGGAAGGGTCTCCTCGAGGGCCCCGTGATCGGCATACGGCAGCTCGAGGTATGCGCCCGCGAGGCCGAGCTGGCGCGCGGCCAGGCGCTCACCAAGCTCCGCGCCGCTGCCGAGGAAGCCGACGGGTCCAAGGTCGATCCCGGCATAGCCGGCCGCCGCCACCGCGTCGAGGACGCCGACGCCGTCGGGCACGTTGGGATCGATGCCGACCGTCAGCTCGAACGCGCCGTAGCTGACCGGAGCGTTGGCGACGACGATGCCGGGCTGGTCGGTCGCGTTCATACCGCCCCGGTGGGCCGGTCGATCGGTCGACCCGTTCGACAGGACTCGATGATCGCCTGACACAGGGCGATGTCGCGCATCGCATCCGCCCCGGAGGTCACCGGTCGCGTGCCATTGACCACGGAGTCGTGGAACGCGATCAGCTCGCGCTTGAAGCCGCTCTCGTAGGACGTGATCTCGTGTGAGACGTGCGACCGCGCGGTGCCGGACTCGCCCCCTTCGATCTCGAGGATGGTCGGCTCGTTCCGCAGGAATGGCGACGGGAACGACAGGTTGACCCGGCGATCCGGGGCGAACAGCACGAACTCCATCTTGTAGCGGGCGATGCCCGGGAGGTCGATCCAGTGGATCGCGACTGGCAGGCTCCCGAACGTCAGCATCGCGCTCAGGCTGCCCTCGCGCAGGTCCACGAAGTCCAGGCGGTCCGGCTCGCCGAGCACGCCGCGCACGGCGTTGATCTCATGCACGAGGGTGTCGAGCAGGACGGCGTGGTAGGTCCGCCGGAGGAACTCGTCGGCATCGCCGATCGCCCCCGTGATGCTGGCCGCCGTCTCCGCGCGCAGCCGCTCGATGTCGGCTTCCGGCGGTCGCGAGATCGGCGCCAGCGGGTAGTGCCCCACGTACGGCTGGAACGGCGACTCCAGCGTCGTGACGCGCAGCAGGCGGGCGTCGACGAGCGCGGACGCCTCCTCCTGGAATCGAAGGTACGCCGGGTCATAGCGCTTGTTGTAGGCCACCATCAGGGTGACGCCCGCCGCGTCCGCGGCGTCGACCATGGCCTGGGCCTCGGTCGTCGAGAAGCACATCGGCTTCTCGACCAGGACGTGCAGGCCGGCCCGGGCGGCTTCGATCGCCATCGGCGCGTGGCTGCCGGCCGTCAGGACGAGGACGGCATCGATCGGCTCGCGCAGCAGTTCGCGCCAATCCGTGCAGACCTTCGGGACGCCGAATCGCTCGGCGCTGGCCGCGGCATTCTCGGGGGCGATGTCGCACAACACCGAGATCTCGAACCGGTCCGACAACTCGCGCAGGTAGTGCAGGTGCATCACCTGGGCGATGAGGCCGGCACCGACGACACCGACCTTCACCCGGGTCGGGGTCGAACCCGACCCGGCGGCGGACCTCGTCGCCAGGGTTGGTGTTTCGATCGGGGGCCTCCGGTCAAGCTGGGGCGGGACCGACCTTGGACGATAGAGTTGGGCGCGGGCCTACGGTAGCATGGCATTGCAACGTTGCAACCGGTCGGTTCGGGAGGACAGGGTGAGGCTCGCGCTGGTCACGGAAGGGATGATCCATCGATCCCTCGACGACCTCATGGATTGGCTGGATGAGCACGTCCCAGAGGTCCGAGACCTCGAGGTCGGGACCGGCGGCTACTCGCCCCTGGGACACTCGCCCCTGGAGCTGTCCGCGGCCCAGCGCCGGGAGTGGCATGCGCGGCTGGTCGGTCGCGGCTTCCGCGTCTCGGCATTCAACGTGTCGGGCAACCCGCTCCATCCCGACGAGGCGATCGCCCGTCGGCACGACACCGACCTGCGGCGGACCATCGAGCTCGCGGTCGAACTCGGCGTGGACCGAATCGTCGCGATGTCCGGCTGCCCTGCCGCCGGACCCGGTCCGAGCAGCGCTCCGCACTTCGCGGCGAACGCGTGGCTCCCGGACTACGCCGGGGTCGCGACCTGGCAATGGGAGAACCGGGTGCGGCCGTATTGGGAGGCCATCAACGAGATCGTCGCGCCCAGGGACCCGGGCCTCAAGATCTGCCTCGAGTTGCACCCTGGCGCCCACGTCTTCAACGTGGACACGTTCCTCAGGCTCAACGGCGTGGCGCCCGCGATCGCGGTGAACCTCGATCCGAGCCACCTGTTCTGGCAGCGCATGGATCCGCTCAGGGTGATCGAGCGGCTGGGGACGCGGATCGGCTACTCCCACGCCAAGGATGTGCGATACGACACGGCCGAGCTCGAGTTGAACGGCCTGCTCGACAGCCGCTGGCCGGGCGACGCGTCGCACATCCCGTGGGATTTCGCGGCCGTCGGCCACGGTGCCCACGACGCCTCGTGGTGGCATGACGTTCGCGGCCGCGCTCGCGCGCGAGACCAGCGCATCGACGCTCAGCATCGAGCACGAAGACCGCCTGGTCGCGCCCGAGGACGGCGTACTGGCGTCGGCCGAGCTGCTGGCCGGCGTCGTCGGGGACCACGTGGCCGGCCAGGCCGCGAGCGGGGGTTGACGTTGGACCGGGCCGGCCGGCCGGCGACCCTCGGCGACGTTGCGACGCTCGCCGGCGTGTCGCCCTCCACGGTGTCCAACGTCGTCCGCGGATCCGACGTGGTCGCGGCGCCGACGCGGCGCCGAGTCCTCGCCGCGATCGACGAGCTCGCCTATCGACCGAATGCGCTGGCACGCCACTTGCTACAAGGCCGGGCGACGACCATCGGCGTCATCGCGCACGACCTCGGCAACCCGTTCTATGCGGAGATGGCCGCGCTCGTCGAGCGAGAAGTCGCGCGCTTCGGCTTCGCGGCCATGCTGTCCGCGACCGACGGGGACGACGATCGGGAGGAGCAGGCGATCAGCCTGATGCTCGAGAACCGAGTCAGCGGTCTGGTCTTCCTCTCGTTCCTGGGACGGCCGTCGCAGATCGAGCAGAGGGTGAGTGGGCTGGTTCCGGTCGTCTTCGTCGCCGCCGAGGAGCCGTGGGCCGACTCGGTCACCGTGGACGAGCATCGCGGCGGCGAGCTCGTCGCCCGCCATCTCATCGAGCTCGGCCACCGCCGGCTCGCCTTCGTCGGGCCGCAGCATCCTGACCGGGCGGACGCTCGTCGCCTCGAGGGATTCCTCCGCGCCGCTGCCGATGCCCGGCTGCAGCCGACGGTCATCGCATGGGACCCACCCGATGGACCCGTCACGATCGACGGGGCGACCGCCGACTGGCCGACGATCCTTGGGGGTCCGGACGCGGCCACCGGGATCTTCGCCGCGAACGACTTTGCCGCGATCGACCTGCTCGACGTTGCCGATTCGCTGGGGATCCGGGTCCCGGAGAACCTGTCGATCGTCGGCTTCGACGACGTCGACATGGCCCGCCTGCGTCGCATCAACCTGACGACGGTGAGCCAGTCCCGCGAGGCCCTCGTGCGGCTCGGGGTCGAGGCCCTCTTCGGGCGCATCGAGGGCCGGATCGTCGGGGATCCGCACGTGACGCTTGCGAGCGTGTCGCTCAAGGTTCGGGGGTCGAGCGGCCCGCCGCCCTGAGGCGTCAAGAATTGGAACCTTGCAAGCGGGGTTCTGAGCCGCGCCCTGTGGGTCAGGAGGCGCCGATGTCGGCTTGGCGCTCGATCGCCCGTTCGACGTCGTCCCGCAGCTCTCAGCAGTCGAACGCGAACCAGCACAACTCGTTGCGCAGCCGCTGGTCGTCGAGCACGAGCTCTCGGATCTCGTGGGGGAGGTTGGCGCGCTGCCATAGGCACTCTGAGCGACCGACCGCCGCGCGATCGTCTTCGAGTCGCTGCCGACCACACCGCCCTGATCGCGTAGGCGGCGGCTCCGAGCTCGTGGGCCGCCACATGGCCCACGGCCGCGGCCTGGCCTGCAGCGTACGCGGCATGTCGTGCCGCCCCGCGCAGGTCCCTGGCCGCGGCGTTGGCATGGCCGGCCGCCGTGCGGGCCTCTTGCCATCTGATCTCACCCCGCGCCCAGGCACGCCCGAGGTCGATCGCCCGTCGGGCACGGTCATCCGTCGGCCGGGCCTGCTCGAAGTGGTGCAGCACGTGCTCCGCGCAGTCAGCCGCCCACATCGCGAGGAGACGATGATCGTCGTCCCGGAGGGTCCCACCGCGACGGATCGTGATGAACCGCGGATCCCGGATCTTGGGGAGGATCATCAGGTTGCCCGTCTCGCTCATGTTCGAGGCAGGAGGGAACGGACTTCGAACGACACCGCGACACGTGGGATAGCTGGCTGGCGAGGAAGGATTCGAACCTTCGATCTCCTGATCCAGAGTCAGGAGACCGATTTTCGCGATTCTTCGCACGTCGTGAGCACGAAACCAACCGATTTGTGCCCCGAATCTTACCGAGTCTGGTGACCCATCGCAAACGTGGTCAGGTGGCCACGAGCGGGTCACCTGACTCGACACTCCGATCACAAGTCGCATGCCCGACAGGATTCAAGCGCGCGGATGCCACATGTATTCGCATCCCGATCGAACCGGGCACCCTACCCCCCGCGGTTTCACGCTTGGGCCACCACAACTAGGCCCACGTAGGCCGTAAGAGCAGCCTTCGCGTCGCTTGACAGGCCGTCGCTTCCGTGGTCGTCCCGGCCCCCAGGAACACCGACGACCGGGGTACACCGTGCACCCCGGTCGTCGCCAGAGGATCGCCAGTCGACGGCGGGCGCCTCGGGAGAATGGTCGTCCCGATCGGACGTCAAGCGATGACGTAGCTCGCCGGGTGGCGGAAGACCACGCCGCCGTGCCGCCAGATCGCCTCGTCGACGGACTGCGTCGAGTACTCCTCAACCTCCGTCACGAGCGCAGCGTGGCCCGGCAGCAGACGGCCGGAGACCGCGTCGATGTAGTCGGCCTTGATACCCGTGTCAGCGAGGTCGACGGTCGCGCCCATGGTGCCACCGAGCACGCCGCCGGTCGCGGCGGCAGCGGCACCCACCTGGGCTCCGGTCATGGTGCCCGCCGGCCCGGCGAGCGTGCCGACCAGCGCCCCAAGAAGCGCGCCGGCCGTGCTGCCGCCGACGAAGCCCCACGGATCCCCGAGCCCCTCCGAGTCCAGCTGGGTGACGTTGCCGAGCATGTCCTTCTCGACGATCACGCCGCTCTGGACACTGATCACGCTGTCGTCCAGCTTGTCGATGTCCCTCGCGGCCTCATACGCTTGGTTGCGGTTCTCGAACGTCGCGATGATGACGTCTCGTGCCATGGTGCTTCCCTCCTTTGGGGGTTGATGTGGTCGTATGACCGAGGCAAAGGATCGGGGCGCGGAGGATGAGCGGTCGTCAGCCGCATCGGTCGATTCCGGGCCTGCGCCGCGCGCGCGGGTCCCGATCCAATCGACCCCTTCTCGCCGTCCGCCGATTGGAGCCGAATCGCCCGGATCGGACGACGGCGGCTCGTCCGGTCGAGATGGAGCCTTGCGGCAGTGATCGCCTCTTGACTGGAGGAAACTCAGGCCGTGACCTGCCCCCACACCCGCATCACCCGGTTGTCATCCAGCTGAACGCCGAGCGCGCCGCGGACTTCGAGACTCCGGCTCGCGGACCGCATCACTGCGTTCGCCGGCTCCATGAAGTTCGTGTACCTCCATGCCCTGGCGTTCGCGCTCTGGATGCTCGTGGTCGAGAGGAGTCCGTGGCCGACGCTGACGCTGGCGGTGTCCCTCGAGGCGATCTTCCTGTCGACCTTCGTGATGATCGGGCAGAACCGCCAGGCGGCGTTCCAGCAGGCGAAGGCCGATCACGACTTCGTCGAGGGCGACACCGAGTTGAAGCTGAACACTGAGCTGACACGTGAGATCCACGAGCTTACCCGCGAGATCCACGAACACGTCCTCGGAGACCCTGGACAGGATCGGTAAGGACAGCGCTAATGACCAGCCAAGACACCGATCGATCGGTGGCGCGCTTCATGGTTCTCGCGTGATGCCGGACGCAACACGAGATGGGGCGATCGCGAGCGCTCCGGTCGGGACGCCGGCCCAGCCGACGCCGAGCCGTCGGGCGATCGCGGGGCGCGCGCTCGTGCTGGTCGGTCTCCTCGTGTTCGTGTTCGGGGTCGTGCTGCCGCGCCTGATTGACTACGACGCCGTTCGCGCCGCGCTCGCAGCGCTGACCCCCGGACAGCTCGTGCTGCTCGGCGCCACCAGCGCCGTCGCCTACGTCGCCAACGCCGGCCCCACCCGGGTCCTCGTACCCGGGCTCTCCTGGCCGCACGCAGTCGGGTCGGATCTGGCCGCGCGGGCGGTCGTCAGCACAGTGCCCGGGCCGACCGACGTTGCCACGCGGCTTGTCCTGTACCGCCAGTGGTCGATTCCCACCACTATCGCGAGCGCCGGGATCGTCCTCGCGGCCCTGTTCGAGACGTTCTCCTACTTTGCCCTGCCGCTGATCGCCACCGCCGGTCTGCTCGTCACGGGTCACCCGGCCGAGTCGCGTGCGCTCCTGCTCGCGCTGATCGGCCTCATCGCCCTGGTCGCCGCGGCGGTCCTGCTGGTCTCCATCGTGCGCTCGGAGAGCCTAGCCCGGAGGCTTGGCGGCTGGCTCGACCGGATGGCCCAGCGCATCTGGAAGCTCTTCCGGAAGACGCCGCCAACGGGCATCGTCGAGGGCATCCTGGACCTTCGCGAGCGCTCGAAGGCCATCCTCACGCAGCACGGCCTGCGCGGGTTCGCCGCAGCCGTGGTCGCCAAGCTCGCGTGGTTCGTCGTTCTCGAGGTCGCCCTCTGGTGCGTCGGGGTCGGCCCAGATGTGCTCCCGCCGTCGGCCGTGCTGGCGGCGATGGCGGTCGTCGGGATGGTGTCGCTGGTGCCCATCACGCCGGGCGCCGTGGGCGTCACCGAGGTCGCCTACATCGGCATCCTGTCGAGCGTGGCCGGGTCGGGGTTGACCGAGCAGCTCACTGCCGCCGTGATGCTGTTCCGGATCGCCCAATGGTTCGTCCCGATCCCGGTCGGGTGGGTGCTTCTGCTCGTGATGCGGCGGGGCCACTGGGGCGAGTTGCTGGGCGGCCCTGACACGGCCCCGACGCCGTCCTCGAGCTGATCGGAACGCGCGTCGGACGCGGACGGCGACATCGGACGGGTCATCTTGCGGTCTTCGGGCGTTGATCCCGGCCGAGCCAAGTCGGCGTAGAACTCGTCGGCTTCGCGCTCGCGATCGCGCATGACGGCCACGAATTCGGGTCCGAACGGGGCCGGATGTTCGCTGACGGGTGGCAGGCCATCGGATGCCGACATCCGACTCGTCGCGCCGCCGGCCCCGCGGGCGCGGCACAGAGGCCCGGAATCGACCGATACGGCTGACGACCGCTCATCCTCAGCGCCGCGATGCTTCGCCTCGGTCATCCGACCCCATCAACCCCGCAGGAGGGAAGCACCAGGGAAGCGTCCAGATCCATCCAACACGTGTCCAATCTCAAGAAGGAGGTATCAGACATGGCAGCATCCAACGACCTGAAGAAGCTCGCCGATCGGGCCAAGGCGGCCGAGGACCATGCCGCAGTGGCCAAGACCCAGGCGCGAGCCGAGCTCCAGAAGACCGTGACCGGCGTCCGCGCTTCGGCCGAGGCGGGGGCCAAGAAGTTCCAGACCCAGACGCAGGCGGCCGGCCAGAAGGCCTCCGACAGCTGGAACGACGTGCAGCGCTCCTGGAACGCGCACATGGACAAGGCCCGCAAGGACATCGACCACCGAAAGGCCAAGTTCGACGCCTCGGACGCGAAGTCCCAGGCCGACTGGGCCGAGTGGAACGCCGAGCTGTCGATCGACTACGCGTATTCCGCGATCGAGGAGGCGGAGTACGCCGTCCTCGATGCGATCCTCGCCCGGCGCGACGCGGACGAGGCGGCCGTCGCGGCCAGCCGATAAGACGTCCGCCGCCAGATGCGGTCGTCGATCGAAGGATCGGCGACCGCATCGGCCTGCCCAAGGGCCGCGGCGGGCCGGGATCGAGGTCCCAATTTCGAGACAGCCTCCGGCGATGTGCGGCGCGAGGCGACCAAACACAGACGGCGGACGCGGGCCGCTACGGCGACGGGGGCCATCGGGGTACGTGGAGGCCCCGGTGGCCCCCGTTGTTCATTCGCCGACGGAGCGGAGCCACCCGCAACCCGACGCTACCGCGAGTCGGCGACGGCTGGCCTGCCGGACCGGGCCGGCCAAATCAGCCGGATCGTGGGACGACCGCTCATCCCGGCGGATCGGACGCTCCGTCCACATTTCAGAGTTCAATCGAAAGGAGAAGGTTCCAATGCTTGGTTTGGTGACCCGCGACTGGTGGGTCTTCGCGATCAGGGGGATAGCTGCGCTCTTGTTCGGCATCCTTGCATTCATCTGGCCGGAGACGACGCTCACGGTGCTCGTCTTCCTGTTCGGCGCCTACGTCCTCGTCGACGGCGTCGCCCTGCTCATCGCGCTCGTTCGCGGCGACGCGGCCGCGCGGCGCCACGCCTGGGCCGTGGCGATCATGGGCGTCCTCGGCATCGTCGTCGGCGTCGTGACCTTCGCGTGGCCGGGCCTGACGGCCCTGTCGCTGCTGTACATCGTGGCCTTCTGGGCGATCGCGACCGGCGTGTTCCAGGTCATCGCTGCCATCGCCCTCCGGCGCGAGCTCGAGGGCGAGTTCTGGATGGCGCTCGGCGGCGTGGCGTCGATCGTGTTCGGCGCGCTCCTGATCGCCTTCCCGGGCGCCGGGCTGATCACGCTCGTCTGGCTGGTCGGGCTCTGGTCGGTCGTGTTCGGGGTCTCGAGCCTCGGCCTCGCGTATCGGCTCCGTGGGATCGACGCGACGCTGGCCAAGCCTGCGGCGGCGCACTGACCCCGCTCGGCCCGTGGTTGTCCAGGAGGGCTGCGCATGCACTGGGCGACCGGGTGGACGGGACAAGAGCGGTGGGAGCGGTGGCAAACGCCGCTCCCATCGCTGATTGAGTTCGGCTGAGCCGACCGAGATCGAGGAGGGCGAACATGGCCGGTCGGGACGCGGAACGTGCGGGCGGCGACGCCGTTGAAAGTCGTCCCGACGATGGGTCCCGGGCGGACGGGCTGATCTGGTCCGCCGGCCCGCTCATGGCGATCGGCGGGCTGGTGCTGGTCCTCGTCGCGGTGCTCGCCCTGCGCGAAGTGGCATCGCTCGTCGTCCCGGTGATGTTCGGTCTCTTCATCGCCCTCACCGCCTGGCCGATGGTCGCCGCGCTCGAGCGGCGCGGCGTCCGGCACGCATTCGCACTGGCGGCGACGATCGTGGTCGTCCTTGCCGTCGGTTTCGTTGCGGCCTGCGTCGCGGCGCTCTCGGTGGGCGAGCTCGCGGTCGCAGATTCCTACGTACGAGAGTCGCCTGAGCGCTGCCCTAGCGGCCCTACGCGATCTGCTCGCGCAGCTCGGGATCAGCGCCGATCTCGGCGCCATCACTGCGATCATCTCGCCGGAGAAGATCTTCGGACTCGTCAAGCCGGTGGCATCCGCTGTCTCCGAGGCCGGCGGCGCAATGTTCGTCCTCGCCTTCACCATGATCTACGCGCTCGCAGGCGGGACGTCGCTCCGGGCGCGGGCGGTGGCGGCGTTCGGTGAGCAGCATGCGCTCCTGCTCGGCATGGAGCGGTTCGGCACCGACCTGCGACGCTACCTCGTCGTGCGCACCGAGCTCGGGCTGTTCGCCGCGGTGCTCTCGTTCGTGCTCCTGTTCGTGCTCGACGTGCCGTTCCCCGTCCTGTGGGCGATCCTCGTATTCGCCGCCAGCTTCGTCCCGAACATCGGCACCTTCATCGCCGTCATCCCGCCGACGCTCCTCGCGTACCTCGACAGCGGGCTGGGGACGGCGGTGATGGTGGTCATCGGCTTCGCCCTCATCAACTTCGCCCAGGACCAGTTCCTCCAGCCGGTGGTCATGGGGAGCGAGCTCAACCTCAGCCCGCTGGTCGTCTTCATCGCGGTCGTCGCGTGGGCGTGGATCCTCGGCCCGGCCGGCGCGCTCCTCGCGGTCCCGCTGACGGTCGGGCTGATCATGGTCCTCGAGGTGTTTCCCTCCTCGCGGGGCTTTGCGGCCCTGCTCCGCAACACCGTCGAGGCGCAGTCCGGGACGCGGGAGGCGCTCAAGCCCTGACCACGGCGTGCGTCTCGCGACCACCGGGTGTGCGTGGTTGCCGCCCTCGCCGGAACAAGCCTGGGCCGACGAACGCGCCTACCCGCGCCTCCGCGTCGCCGCGGCCAGCAGCCCAAGATCGCGCGCCCGTTCGACCGCCTCGGTGCGTCGATGGACGCCGAGCTTCTCGTAGACGTGGCGCATGTGGGTCTTGACGGTGCTCGTGGAGACGAACAGCTCCCCGGCGATGTCCGGTGCCGACAGGTTACTCGGCAGGTAGCGAAGGACGCGAAGCTCGCTCACGCTGAGCGGCTCGGCCAGGGCCGCCAGCTCCCTCACGCGGGTTGGCGGCGATCCGGCAAACATGCCGCGGATGTCGGTCAGAAGCGTGGCGTGAGCCGTTCAGATGGCGAGGGTGCCGATCGAGGAGGTCCTGCACGGGCGTGATTAGGAACGGGAAGACGACGGCGTCGGCCTCGGTCAGCTTGAGCGCACGCTCGACGTCCGCCTCCGCGGCGGCCGCCTGGCCCAGCTGCTCCCGGGCGAGCGCATCGAGAAGCAGCGCCTGGACCACCGTGAAAGCGCGGATCACGGACGCCTCGCCGCTGAGGACCGGGGCGAGGACCTCGATGGCCGACGACGCGTCCTCGTCGGCGAGGTGGATCGCCGCCGCTGCGCATCGCGTCTCGCCCCAGTCGCGCTGTTCCTGACCGACTCGAGCAAGCGTGGCGCGCGCGGCCTCCCGCTGGCCCATCCGCAGCTGCGTCTGGACGAGGAAGTTCCGCACGAGGGCGGTGTTGACATGCATCGTGACGAGGGACGCCTGAGTTCGCTCGGCGGCCGCGAACACGCCGGCCGCCTCGTCGAGTTGACCCTCACCGAGGCGCTGGATACCGCGCACCAGGAACAGGAAAAGCGCGGTGGCGGGCTCGACTTCCGTGCGCAGCGCGCGCTCCGCTCGATCGAGCCACTCGCCTCCTTCGGCTATCCGACCCTGGGCGACGTCGACCGCCGCCATGGTCGCCAGCGCCATGCACGCGATCGGTTCGGTCTCCCAGCCGTGGCGCTCCGCAATTGCGACCGCCTCCGCCGTGACCGGCCGCTGCCGGGTCAGCGGCCGCGTCGGCAGGAGTGCGATGTGGGAGAGGCAGCCGATCTCGAGGTACGGCCGTGCGGCTCGACGCGCGAGCTCGAGGGCGCGCTCGAGGTCGCGTTCGGCCTCGTCAGGGCGACGCGTCCACAGCTCGACGATGCCGAGGTTCATCAAGGCCGCCGCGCGCGCGTCGTCCCCGAGGAGCATCCCATCGAAGGTGCTGGCTGCCGGCTCGAGGAGCGTGCGGACCTCGGCGAGCACGGACGCGTCGTCGCCGCGACGACGCGCGAGGGCGAGCCGGGCGATGGCGAGGTTGAGCCCGAAACGTGCCCGCCGTTCGGGCGGAACGTCCTCGCCATGCTGCTCCGCCAGCGCGATGTACGACGCCGCCGTTTCGAGCGAATGGGCAGAGAGCTCCTGGTAGGCCATGAACGCCGCGAGCTCGGGCCTGCGTCGAGCATCCGCCGGTAGGGCCGCGAGGAGGCCGTCGACCGCCGCTCCCTGCCCGTCGAGCGAGAGCGTCAGGCCGTGCTCCGCGAGGAGGCGGCCCGCGTAGTCCCACGCCTCGGATCGGACCGCATGGCGGACCGCCTCGAGCACGTTGCCATGGGCGACGTACCACTCGGCGGCGGCGAGGTGAAGCTGGGCCACGTCCTCAGGGCTCGTGCGGCGGAGCTCCAGCCGCAGGAGATCGGCCAGCAGATGGTGGTAGCGGAACGTCGTCCTCGCCGCATCGACCGCCACAACCAAGGCGTTCTCGTCCTCGAGCGAGAGGAGGATCCGTTCGGACCCGGTGGAGCCGAGGAGGTGGTCTGCCAGCGGCCCGGTGACGTTGTCGAGGATGGAGGTCCGAAGGAGCAGGCGACGGACGTCCGCGGGCTGGCGGGCGAGCACCTCGGCGAGCAGGTAGTCGGCCACGGTCCGCTCATTGCCCGAGAACTCGGCGACGAAGCGGCGCGGATCCGGATGACCCGCCAGCGAGAGCGCGGCCAGACGGAGCCCGGCTGCCCAGCCCTCGGTCCTGCCATGGAGCTGCGACAGGCTGTCGTCGTCGAGCCGGACGCGCGCCGCCTCCAGAAGCTTGTGCGTCTCGGCGAGGTTGAACCGCAGATCGGCCTCGCGAATCTCCGTGAGCTGACCGGTCAGGCGCAGTCGGTGAAGCCCGAGCTGCGGGTCGTGGCGCGTCGCCAGCACGACGCAGAGCTGCTCCGGGCGGCCCGCGATGAGTTCGGCGACGTCATCGCGCGCGGAAGCGGCGCGGAGTTCATGGATGTCGTCGATGACCAGCAGGACCGGCCGATCGAGCCCGGCGAGCTCGGCGATCAGCCTCTGTACGAGGCCAGAACCGTCGAAGTGCGGTGATGGAGCGAGTGGCGCAAGGACGGCGTCCGATCCGACGGCCGCGCGGAGCTGTTCGAGCACTGAAAGCCAGAAGCGCTGGGGGTCCTGCTCGTCGCGCCGGACCGAGACCCACGCCGCGCGGTCGGCGAGGTTCGCTTCGTCGATCCACGAGTGCAGCAGCACCGTCTTCCCGCTGCCGGGCGGCGCCGAGACGAGCGTGACGCCGCCTGCGAACCCGGCGGACAGGCGCTCGAAGAGTTCCGGCCGTGCGACAACGGACGGAGGGTGCGTACCCGAGGTCATCGAGGATCCCCTCACCTTGCGCATCGTCTCACGCCGGAACTCACCGAGGAAGTCCAAGCGACCGCGTCAGGCCACGAGCAGGGCGACGGTCGTCGCGATCGCGACTTTGCTCAGCCACACCCAGGAGCTGACCCGACCTGGCCGATCGGTACGACGTCGGCGGACATCGATCGTCCGATTGGGATGATGCGGGCTCATCCGCTCGAACGTGACGCTCACGGCATGCGCGATCTTCGGAAGGATGCACGGTACGAGATCCGCATCCGCGGAATCCTGGGTCGAACGGTCGCCGGTGCCTTCCCGGGCCTCCTAGCCCGGGAGAATCGCGGCGAGACGGTGCTCACCGGCCGGCTCCCGGACCAGGCCGCACTCCACGGAGTCCTTGCTCAGATCGAAGCGCTCGGACTCGAGCTCATCGAAATCCGGCGTCGGTAGCTTCAGATGGACGACGTCATGGATCCCGCTATCCTCGGGCTGCGGCGTCTCCGACGCGCGCGGCGACGGTAGCCAGCTTCCTCGTGCCGACACTCACGCCCGGCCGCTCCGACGTGTCGCGGCGCGGTCGAGGAGCGCCTCTCGCCGAACAAGCCAGACCTCGACCGCCCTGGCCGAGCGTTCGATCATGCCGTGACTCTGCCATCGTCAGGCCGGCCTGCGGAAGTCGCTCTCGTCCCGGCCCCGTACGCCGCGAACCTCGGTGTCGAGCGCGTCGATCGCCGCTAGGCCATCGTCGGCCACCGCGGAGTCGAAGACGTCGATCGTGACGCGCGGCAGGTAGCTATCCGCGCGCCCTCTCGACCAAAGCAATTCAAGATGTGGTCGCGCGGCCCGAGGGTACCACAAGATGTTGTGATTTGGCTGGCGAGGAAGGATTCGAACCTTCGATCTCCTGATCCAGAGGACTCCCGACGTTTCTGCCGATGGTCGGTGCGATTTGAGCGTGGCGCGGACTCGGATTCTGTCGATCCGGCGGGCAATCAGGTTGAACATGCCGGACGGAGTCAGGTGAACGTCATTCGTTCAAGTGACTCCGGGATCGACCGTATCGCGCTCGACGACGGTTGGAAAGGGGAGCGGTTCCCGCTGTTCCCACTACTCCCACGAGCCCGGCACGCCAGCCCCCATCGGGACATCGTCAAGATATGGCGACGTAGGCGCTCAGCACGGCCAGAGCCGCGGTCATCGCCGCGAACGCGGTCCGGCTAGCGGTAGGTCGGGATCTCCGCGTCCGAGCTCGGCAGCGACTGGAGCGGCACCGGCGCCGGCCGCGGGCAGCGGCTCGCGACGTCGACCCGGCGACCGGTCCGGGCCGACTCCAGGAGCGATTCCATGACGTCCAGCACGTGGAACGCGAGGGCGCCACCGGCGCGCGGCTCCTCTCCGGCGGGGGTCGCCGCCAGGTCCGCGATCCCGTAGCCGCGCGAGCTGCGCTCGTACCCGGCGCTGATCGGGAGCGTGACCCAGCCGGTCCCGTCGAGCTCGCGCAGCTCGACGTCGCCGCGGAACAGGTTCGGGTCCGGCGCGATGAGCGACCCCAGCTCCCCGTGGATCTCGATCCGCGACGCCCTGGAGGCGACCGCGTCGAAGCTCATGACGAGCGTCGAGATCGCGCCCGACTCGTGGATCAGGACGCCCGTCACGTGGCTGTCGACGGCGACCGGGACCGTCTCGCCGGCGCGCGCGCCCGAGCGGATCGTCCGCGTCCCGCGCGTGCGGCTCGCGGCGCCTATGGCGGCGACGACCGGGCCGAGGATCGTGACGAGGGCGGTCACGTAGTACGGCCCCATGTCCAGAAGCGGGCCGCCGCCGGGCTGGTAGTAGAAGTCGGGATCGGGGTGCCAGCGCTCATGGCCGGGCGTGACCATGGTCGCGGTCGCCGCGATCGGGGCCCCGATCCGTCCGTCGTCGACGGCCTTCCGCGCCGTCTGGATCCCCGTTCCCAGGACCGTGTCGGGCGCGCAGCCGACCTGCACGCCGGCCGCCCCGGCAGCCTCGAGGATCGAGCGCGCCTTCGCTGTCGTCGCTGCCAGCGGCTTCTCGCCGTAGACCGCCTTGCCCAGGGCAATCGCCTGGAGGGCGATGGCGGCGTGGGCGGCCGGGATCGTGAGGTTCAGGACGACATCCACCTCGGCATTCGCGAGGAGGTCGGCGACCGGCATCGCGGGGATGCCCTCGGCCGCCTCGACCGCGGTGGCGCGGGCCGGGACGCGATCCGCCGCCGCCACGATCTCGATCGCGTCGAGCCGGCGGGCGGTGTCGAGGTACTGCCGGGCGATCGCGCCGCAACCGATCATCCCGATCCTCACCGGCCGGCCCACAGCAGCCCCCGCTCAATGACGGTGTGGACGGTCGGATGGGCGAGGACGTCGAGGCTATGGCCGGGGGTGCAGACGAAGATCCGGCCCTTGCCCCAGCGCCGCGTCCAGATGGCGGGCGAGGTGATCTCGCGGTGCCACTCATCCCACGGCCGGACCTTCTGGGTCGTCGTCGCGAGGACGTCGAGATAGCGGTCCCAGAGCACCCAGTACTGCTCGGTGACCAGGTCGAAGTCCGCGAGGCCCCGGGTGATGGGGTGGTCGGCCGCGGCCGGCAGCAGGTTGACCGTGTACGGCACGTAGTTGTTCTCGGGTCCGTCGCCGGTGATCGTCGCCGGGTCCTTGCCCGGATGGCACGCGAACTGGGCGCCGATGAGCTGGAAGTAGTCGGACGAGTTGCGATACGAATCGGCGATCCCGCCATGCCAGCCCGCCATGCCGGTCCCGTTGGCGATCGCCGCTCGCAGGCCCGCAAGCTCGTCGCGGGCGATCGTCGCCATGGTGTTGCACTGCATGATCAGGTCGGTCCGCGCCATCAGGTCCGGATCGGCGTACGGCGCCGGCGAGTCGAAGATCCGGACCTCGTAGCCGTTCGCCTCGAGGTGCGGGATGAACAGGTCCGTCGCCTCGATGGGCGCGTGGCCGTCCCAGCCCCCGCGGACGACGATGGCGAGCTTCGATGGGGCAGTCGGCATGCGGGACGCGGTCTCCGTTCTAACGGTGGGATGGGCGGCGACGTGATCCGCGGGTCCGAGCCGGGCGGCGCGGGCGCCGCGTGATCCCGGGCGACAGCCCTGGCGGACATCGTCCGAGTTCTATCACGGCTCCGGCTTCCGCGGCGGCGCTCGCCGCCGCGTCGATCAGGCGGACGGCTGGGCTGGCGGCCAGGCCGGGGTGCCTTTGATCGGCTTGATCACGACCGTGCCGGTCAGGGCGTCCGACGGGGTCCGTTTCTGGCGACCGATGACGACCGCGAGCAGGCTGATGAAGGGAACTGGCTTAGCCTTTCGCTTGGAAGTCGAGCCAGCATGACTTGGGTGGCACCAAGGTCTCAAGTTCGATCCAGAGGTCAGGCAGCGGCTCGACGGCGGCTGATGCCATGAGCGTCGAGATCCGGCTAGGTTTCGTGAAACCGACAACGGTTGAGTGCACGCGGGGATCACGCATCGAGAATTGCAGGGCCGCCGTGGCTAGATCAGTGCCGTTTCTCAAGCAGGCGTCGTTCATGGCAGCGACGGCATCGAGGACGAGCTTGGGTGCCTCGGTATAGCCGTACCTAGACGACCCAGTTGGGTTGGCGAGGACACCTCCGCCGTAGATCGCGGCGTTCAGCACCCCCATGCCGGCCGCGGTTGCCTGGTCGATTAGCTCGTCCGCGCTTCGATCGACAAGGGTCCAACGATTGTGTGTGAGTAGAACCTCGAAGACGCCCAGGTCGAGGTAGCGTGAAACAACGTGAACATTGCCTGCGGCGATGCCGATGTGTTGCACCCGGCCTTCGTCCTTTAGAGCAACCAGCGTGTCAACCGCTCCTCCTGCCTGCGTGATCGTGGCGAAGTCGTGGTATTCCGGATCGTGCAAGAAGAGCAACGGAAGTACACCAAGCCCGAGCCGCTCCTGACTCTCATCAAGCGAGCGTCGCACCCGATCACCGGAGTAGTCACCGTGCCGTGCGTCCACTTTGGTGATCACCGTAAAGTCCTCTGGGAGTCCCCCCGCGGCAGCAATGCCGACGCCGATCCGGCGCTCGCTCTCGCCTTCGCTGTAAGCGTTGGAGGTATCGAAGGCCCGAATCGGACTCTTCAGTACCTGTTGGACGAGATCGATGGCATCGGCCTCCGCGACCGCGTAGCCGTAAAGCGACAGCATGGTCCCAAGGGGGGAAGCACCCGCGATGATTGCCGAGGTCGAAACTGAAGTATTGCCCAGTCTGCGGATCCAATTCGTGGGCAACGGGTCAGTCATCGAGAGCCTCCCCCAATCCGCGCATGGCCGTCAAACAGCCAGTCCCGTTCGCGCACGGTGCCGGCGCCGACCGCGGCGGCCCGACCGTCGGCGGTCACGGTTGTCTCACTGCAAGCACCCGAACATCCCAGGGCCCGAGTTGGACGTGATCTTGGGCGTGGAACGTTTCCCCAGTCAGAATGTCGTGCACCTCGGTGGGCACGGATACTGAGGCGGGATCCCAGGACCAGTTGTGCAGGAATCGGAGCCTGGTTCCGTCGACGGCCGCTGCGCCGGTCGAGGTCATCGTGGCCGGCAGCTCGCACCAGGGTTGAACGACGTCGGTGGCTAGCCACTGGAAGAGCGACTTGGCAAAGCTCGAGTCGGGGATGGTGCCGACGCATGTGACGCGACCCCTCTCGTGGTCACGCGTGGTTATCGCTGGCCATTGACTGAAATGCGGGTGTTCGTATGTCGCGACGACCTGCGCGTCGTCTACGAGCAGTCCGTCACACCATCGCGTGGCCGTAGCCGCGTCGAGCTTGATCGTGGCCCCGTCGGCAGGAAGAACAGGAATCATGCTCTTCAGGTTGCTGAACTCGTCATAGTGGACGCCTGAAGCCTGCGCCAGGCGGCCGGGAGCCGTCTCGGTCCGAGCGCGCGCCTCGTGATCCGCGTATCCGGTCCGTGGGCCGATGACGAGATGCCCTCCCGCGGCCGCGTAGTCCGCCAGCCAGTCGAGTAGGTGGTCCGGGCTCATGTAGTGGCCGGGCACGACGAGGAGCGGATGACTGGCGGCGAACTCGGCCGGATGGGTGGTGGTCGCCTTCCGGGAATGCAGGATCCGGGCCGAGAGTCCGGCGTCGAAAGCGCCGCGGTAGAAGGGGGCGAAGATCCCGTCGTACGCCCGGGCATCGGGTCCGCCTCCCGCTGCCGCCAACGGCGGGTATTTCTGCATGAGCCAGCGGTTCGGGAGCGAATACAGGAAGGCGACTTCTGCGTCGGGTCGACATCCCGCCACCAGCCGTCCTGCGCGCCGGAACTCGTCACCGACCTGGCGGAGCTCGTAGAAGGTTCGGCCCGGGTGACCCGCGTGGGGAAGGACCCCACCCCAGGAGGTTTCGTTACCGAAGTGCAGCGTGTGCCAGTGCCAGTACTCGACCATCCGCGCTCCACGGGCGACCAGCGCCCACGCGACCTGACGCCACTGGCCGTCAAAGGCAGGGCGGTTGTCCCAGGGAGGACCGATGTGCATGGCATTGGTTTCGGTGACGAGGAAGCCCTCTTGGCGTGAGGAGTACATCCGGTCCGCGGAGAAGTACAGCGCCCAAGTTCCGGTGGTGGTCCAGTTCTGATCGTGCGGTCCGGAGCCGTCGTCCGGGAGCTGTAGCCCGTCCTGCATGCCGTAGTAGAGGTTCCCCCCAGTGGTGTCGAGGGCATCAGTGACCAGATCGTCGTCGACGGCGGGCCGGTCGTAGGCGATGCAGGTCGTGACGAACTGTCCGGGGGAGGAGTACTCCCGGACGATGTCGGCCTGCCAGTTGATGAACTGGGTGGTCTGCGCGGCCTGGAAGCGACGCCATGCGACGTCGTACTGGGGCTGCGTGTTGCCATCGGGTGCCCAAAGATCGTCCCAGGTCGAGAGTCGGTGCGACCAGTAGACGAGGCCCCACTCACGGTTGAGGCTGTCTACGTCGCCGTAACGATGACGCAGGTCGTCCACGAAGCGTTGGAAGACGCCGCGGTTGTGAAGGAGATGAAAGCCGGGTTCGTTGTCGACTTGGAAGCCGACGACGGCGGGATGCCCCGCATAGCGACGAAGGATCTTGCGGATCACCCGGTCGGCATGGAAGAGGAAGGCTGGGTGCGTGAAATCGACTTCCTGCCGAGCCCCCCAAGGGATCCGTTCGCCCGTGGATCGTTCGCCGGCGATTTCCGGATACAGCCGGGCCAACCACGGCGGCACGGCATACGTGGGCGTGCCAAGGATGACGGAGATGCCCCGCCGCGCGGCACCGTTGAGAACCGGCTCGAGCCAGTCCAGATTGAACTGGCCGTTCTCCGGTTCCCAGGTCGACCAGACCGACTCACCGACTCGGATGACCGAGAAGTGCGCCTCCTGCATGAGATCGAGATCGACATCCAGCCGGTCATACGGTTGGTACTCGTGGTAGTAAGCCGCACCGAACAACACGCGGTCGGAACCGGCCAACATCGCCCGACTCCTGTCGTCGTTCACTGCCCGGGTCACTCCTTGACGCTCCCGGCGGTGAACTTCGGGATCTGCCTGGCTTCTGCGTTCGCGCTCCCACCCTCGACAAAGGTCTCGAGCCGCTCCAGCGCTGACACCAGGTGGGCGCGCATCGCTTCCTCGGCGCCATCCGGGTCGTGCTTGGCGACCGCATCGACCACCGCCAGGTGCTCGTTCTTCGTCACCGAATGCAGGCCCGCGTGGTAGTAGAGCCGGAAGGTGTGCAGGTGGCTGCGCAGTCGGGTCAGCATGTCGCTGATCATCTGGTTGCCCGCGAGGTCGGCGACCATCGCGTGGAAGGTCGCGTCATAGACCATGTCCAACCGGTTCGCCGCAGCCGTGATCTCGCCGCCGGCTCCACCGGCCCGGGCAGCGCGGCGCAGCTCCTTGATCTCGTTCGGCTCCGCCTGCGCAGCGGCCTTGGCGGCCAATGCGGGTTCCACGAGCAGCCGCAGCTCGATGAGCTCGCGCATCTGCTCGATCCCCATGAGGGGCGCCACCGTATAGCTGCGCCCTGGGTGCTTCACGATCAAACCGTCGGCCTCGACGCGTGCCAAGGCCTCGCGCACCGGTGTCGGCGACACGCCGAGGGTGCGGGCGAGCTCTTCGATGTTGAGCCTGGCGCCGGGTTCGAACGCGTGGGTCATCAGCAAGTCGGTGACGATCTCGTAGACCGAGCCGGGCAGCGGTTGCCGTTGGGCCAGGCGCTGTCCTGCGGCGGACTCATGGATTGCTTCGATCTGACGGCGGTCCATCTCGGCCTTCGCGTGTCGAGTTACTGGACGGCTACGTTACAGCATCCCAATCGTCTCTATCCTATAGACTTTAGGAAATCGTGCTGGCATACTCCCCGACGATGGAGGCCAAGGGAGGGCGCGACGTGCTCGACGACGAGTCGATGACTCGCACGGCTGCCGACGTCGCCGACGTCGCGCCAGAGCCTGAGATCGAGAGAGGTCCGGATACGGCCAACGACCGATCGTCGCGCGCGATCAAGGGTGTCCTGCTGGCGCTGAAGGCGGGGCCGCTCTTCGTCCTGGCGCTGATGATCTTGTTCCTCTGGGCGGCCACCGAGGGCCACGTCTTCATGACCTTCGGGAACATCGGCAACGTCCTCGAACAGTCCGGCGGTATCTGCATCATCGCCTTGGGCCAGCTCCTCGTGATCCTGACCCGGGGCATCGACCTGTCGATCGGCTCGAACGTCTCGTTGTGCTGCGTCATGGTGACTGTCGTCTACCGCGACACCAACTCGGCGTGGCTGGCCATCGGGGTCACCCTGCTGACGGGGTTGGCCGTCGGTCTGGTCAACGGGCTGCTGCTGGTGTGGGGGCGTCTGCCGCATCCCTTCATCGCCACCCTCGCCACCTTGAGCATCTGCGCCGGCCTCGCCCTCTACATCGCCGGTGGCTCCACCGTCATGGGCTCCCCGGAGATCGTGCACCTGCTCGGCGGCGGACGTATCCCTGGGATCCCGGGCGCGGGCGACATCGGATGGTTCCCCTACGCCACGCTTGTGGTGATCGTCTTCGCGGTCGTCTGTGCCGTCATCTTGCACAAGCTGGTCTGGGGACGATGGATCTACGCCGTCGGTGGCAGCCCCGAAGCCGCGGTCCGCACGGGCGTGCCGATGAACGGGACGTTGATCTCGGTCTACGTCATGAGCGGGCTGTCGGGGGCCATCGGCGGCATGCTCTTCGTCGGAATCGCTGACGCCGGCTCGCCGTTCACCGGGGTGGGCATGGAGCTCAGCGCCATCGCCGCGGTGATCATCGGCGGCGGCAGCTTCCTGGGCGGCCGTGGCGGTGTCTTGAACGCCCTGACGGGTGCGTTGATCCTCGGGGTCATGCACAACGGCCTCAACCTGCTCGGTCTCGACCCGAACTTCCAGTACATCGCGGTGGGAGTGGTCGTTCTCGTCGCGGTCGAGCTCGACGTCTTGCGGGCCCTCGTCGAGAACCGGTTCCGAAGCATGCAGGCGAGGCTCGCATGACTGACGCCGTTCACGTCGTGGTTCCCTCCGACGTGGAACCCGTCCTGAGCGTTCGCGATGCCACCAAGACCTTCGGGGCCGTGGTTGCACTCGAGGGCGTCGACCTCGAGGTCCGCGCCGGTGAGGTTCTCGCCCTGCTCGGTGACAACGGCGCCGGCAAGTCGACCCTCATCAAGTGCATCAGCGGCGTCCACAAACTCGACCGAGGCGAGATCCAGATCGACGGGGCCCCCGTCCAGATCAACTCGGCGGCCGATG
>CAVZND010000014.1:0-78343 GCA_963776545.1 uncultured Chloroflexia bacterium
AAGGACACGTCGTAGCCGCCCCCGTCCTGGCCGAGCTTCGCGTACGCGACCTCGATGTCGTCGAAGAGTTCGTACTTGACCTTGACCGGGTACTTGTCCTCGAACGAGGGGATGACGTCCTCCCCGATGTAGTCGAGCCAGTTGTAGACGATCAGCTCGGATTCCGGGGTGGGCACGGGCGTCGGCGCGGGAGTCGCTGTCGCAGACGCAGCCGCCGAAGCCGCGACGGACGGGGTCGCGCCGGCGGCCGTCGGAGCTGCTGACGGGGCGACCGATGGTCCCCCAGCGGACGAGCAGGCCGCCACGATCGGCGCCAAGGCGACGAGCGCCCCGACGGCACCGATCCGCACGAGCAGATCCCGGCGGGTCATCTGTTGATCAGAAAGGTACCGGTCGAGCGCGACCTCCACGTCGCGGCGAGTCGGGTCCTGTCGGTCGGTCATCGAGCGGTCTCCTCAGGGTCGGTCTGCTCGGTCAGCCGGTCGCCGAGGATCAGGGCCTCGGACGGCGACCAGCTGACGGCCACGTCATTGCCGACCGGGAGGCGGATCCCGGCCTTCGGTGAGAGGACGGTCAGGTCGAGTCCGCCGGCCGTCTTGAGTCGATAGGAGATGGTCGAACCGAGGTAGGCCACCTGCTCGACGGTCGCCGGGATCGAGTCCTCGGCGCCGACCGGGACGAGAGAGATCGATTCCGGCCGGACACTCAGCTCCACCGTCGTCCCTACGGCGATCCCATCATGCGCGGCCGGTGCGACGTCGCCCGAATCGAGCCGGACCCGACCGTCGCCTTCCACCCGACCGTGCAGCAGGTTCGTCGAACCGATGAAGTCCGCCACGAACCGGGTCGTCGGGCGTTCGTAGAGCTCCTCCGGGGTCCCCAGCTGCTCGACCTTGCCCGCATGCATGACCGCGATCCGATCACTCATCGTGAGCGCCTCTTCCTGGTCGTGGGTCACGTACACGAACGTGATGCCGACCTCGACCTGGATGCGCTTGAGCTCGACCTGGAGCTGGCGACGCAGCTTGAGGTCCAGAGCGCCGAGCGGTTCGTCGAGCAGCAGCACGTTCGGCCGGTTCACGAGCGCGCGCGCCAGCGCGACCCGTTGCTGCTGGCCGCCCGAGAGCTGGTTCGGCTTGCGCCGTTCGTAGCCGCCCAGCCGGACAAGGTCCAGCGCCTCGCCGACCCGTCGCGTGATCTCGGCCTTCTCCACCTTCCGACGCTTCAGCCCGAAGGCGACGTTCTCCCCGACGTCGAGATGCGGGAAGAGCGCATAGCTCTGGAAGACCATGTTGACCGGCCGTTTGTCCGGCGGGTCCATCGTGACGTCCCGATCGCGCAGCAGGATGGTCCCGCCGGTCGGCAGCTCGAAGCCGCCGATCATCCGAAGGGTGGTGGTCTTGCCGCACCCGGAAGGCCCCAGCAGCGAGAAGAACTCCCCAGCGCGCACATCGAGTGACACGCCGTCGACCGCCCGGACACCACCGAAGTGTTTCTCCAGGTCGACGAGGCGGATCTCCGGGGGCGCAGCGGTCGCCATGCGTTCGCGGAGGCTAGTGCACCCTGCGAAAAGGCGCTTGGCGCCGTTGCAAGCCGTGGGACGTGGGGACGACGGCCGCCATCGACCGCCCGGCGATCAGGCGGCCGGAGCTCCGACATGACGGCTCGGACCCTCGGGCATCAGGGCCTCGAGGTTCAATCGCTCCACGCGTCGCTCGCGGGCCGGCCGACCCAGCAGGTAGCCCTGGCCCGCGGTGATCCCGAGCTCGCGGATGACCGCGAGCTGCTCGCCGGTCTCCACGCCCTCGGCCACGATCGTGGCGCTCCAGCGCGCGGCGAGTTCCTGGAGCGCCCGCAGGACGCCGTGCGACGGGTCGTGGAGGATGCCGCCCTGGACCAGCGACAGGTCGACCTTGACGATGTCGAAGTGGATCTCGCTCAGGAGACGCAGGCCGGCGTTCCCGGCACCGACGTCGTCCGCCGCGAGGCGCATGCCCGCTCGACGACAGGCGGCCGCGTTGCGACGCAGCTGCTGCAGGTCCTGGACCTCCTCGCGCTCGGTGAGCTCGATCACCAGCTGGTCAGGCCGGATGCCACGCCGCCCGAAGATCGCGGTCAGTTCGACCGGGTGGAACTGGTCCGATTCGAGGGTGCGCGGCGAGACATTGACGCTCAGGTACACGCCCGGCTCGAGGCCGTCGATGCCCCGCGCGACGACGTCGAGGCAGGCCATGTCGAGCTCGACGGTGCGTCCGGCCCGCTCCGCGGCGGCGAACAGGCTGTTCGCGTCGGCCATCGGGGCGCCGTCGGTCGGCCGGATCAGGCCCTCGTAGCCGATCGGTTCGCCCGTCGTCATCGAGAAGATCGGCTGGTAGACCGGGCGCAGGGACTTCTGCGCGAGGATGGTCCCGAGCGCGGCCGACACGTCCTCGACCGATCGCTCGTCGGGCAGCACGCCGTGGCGACCCGGGTCGTAGGCGACGGCGTTCGTGCGGCCATGCCGCTTGCACCAATAGAGCGCGGCGTCGGCGTGTCGATACAACAGGCCGCTGACGGCGCTAGGCGCCGGGTAGGCGGAGATGCCGATCGAGAGTGAGAACGGCTCCGTCGGACCTTCGACGTAGCCGCCGGCAAGGGCGCTCGCGAGCATCCGGCGGGCGACCGTCAAGCCCGTTTCGAGGTCGGCTCCCGGCAGCAGCAGGGCGAACTCGTCACCGCCGACCCGGAATGCCCGATCGCCGCGACGGATCGACCGCATCGCGATGCGCCCGACTGCCGACAGCAGGTCGTCGCCGGCGGCATGGCCGCGTTCATCGTTGACCTTCTTGAGGTCGTCGACGTCGACGAGCAGCAGGGCGAGGGACGACTCGTGGCGCGTGGCGATCTCGAGCTGGCGAGCCAGCTCCTCCTGGAACGCCCGGTGGTTGCCGAGCCCGGTCAGCCCATCGAGCAGCGAGTCCTCGCGTGCCTGGCCGTACAGGTCCTGCAACCGGTCGCGATCATGGGTCAGGCGATCGACGTCTCGGAGCATCGGGGCGGCCATGCGGGCCATGACGATGGGCACGATGATCGCGCTCGCCGCCAGGAAGGCGAGCGCGACGCCGCGGCCGGGGCCGTCGCCGGGCCAAAAGCCTTGCACCGCGGCAACGCCCATGAGCACGGCGAACTCGACCGTCATGACCCGGATCATCCGGCGGCGGATGGCGGCGGAGGTCTCGCTGGTGGTCGGTTCTGTGAGGTTGGGGTTGGTCTGGTCGGGCATGCCCATGCGTGTGACGGGAACTGTCAGGAAGGGTGTACGTCACCGGCGTCCCTCCTGTGACCGCGACCAAAGTACCGAGCACGGTCGCCAACGGTTCCAAGGACGCGCGCGCACGTATGGCCTACGTTCGGGCCACGATGCTGGAACCGGCGTTTCCGACTGCCCGCGTTCGACGTCGAGGACGAGTGGGTGCCGCTGCGACCCTCGCCCTCGGGATCTCCCTGCTCGCCCTGACGCCGGTCTTCGTCGCGCCCGTGTTCGCAGTCTCGTGCCCGGACAACGGCACGCTGACGAACGGCGACGTCTCGCCCAACTCCGGGACGACCAGCACGAACTTCCACGTCACGGTCGTCTACCAGGACACCGCCGGCGACACGCCGACCTCCATCCGCGTCTACTTCGACGGGGCGAACTCACGCCGCCTGTTCCTCGAGTCCGGGACCCTGCAGACCGGTGCCACGTACGGCCGGACCCTCACGCGACCGGCCGGCACCTGGACCATCACCTACGTTGTGGACCCGGGAACGGATGGTGTGTCCACGACGTGCGAGGTAGGCGGCGGAACGATCACGGTAAGCGCGCCGCCCACGCCGACCCCGCCGCCCACGCCGACCCCGACGCCCACGCCGACTCCTGCGCCGACACCCGTCCCGACCCCGAAGCCGACCCCGAAGCCGACCCCGAAGCCGACCCCGAAGCCGACCCCGAAGCCGACCGCCGCGCCGGCCAGGGCGACCCCGAAGCCGACGCCGAAGCCGGCCAAGGTCACACCCAAGCCCACGGCCAAGGCCGCGAAGACCCAGAAGCCCGCGGCGAACCCGACGCCGGAGACCGCGGCCCTGGTCTCGCCGAGCCCGTCGTCCTCCGACGTCGGATCGGCGACGACCACGGCGTCGCCCGGGCCGACCTTGACGGTCGCCCTGCCGAGGCCGACGACGTCGCCCGCGGCCGGTGCAGGCGTGACAAGCGCATCTGGTGGGTCGGGCGGGCAAAGTGGCGACGCCGGTGGCCTCGGTGCCCTCCTCGGGTTCGTCACGAACCCGAATCCCATCTTCGCCTGGCTCATCGCCACCGCCGGTGGGATCCTCCTGTTCCTGTTCCTGATGCGCCGGTCCAAGCGTGACGACGAGACGAACCCGGGCGGTTCGTTGGCACTGGCGACGGCCGGGGCGACCGCTGCGCTCCCCGATCCGGTGCCGCCCGTCGGCGCGACGGCACCGCCTCCGCTCGCTCCGCCCGTCGTCGCCGCGAAGGCGCGTTCGTCGAAGGCCGTGGGACCAGTTCCCGAGGCGCCGAAGCCGGCAGCCGCTCCCACGGCCGCCAAGGCTTCGAGCGCGGGCAAGTCGACCGGGAAGCGCGGCGCCAAGGCCGCAGCGGCCGCCGCGGCCGTCGCGGCGGCTGAGATCGACGAGACGGCGCCGCTGGCGTCGGTCGGCGTCGCCTCGTGGGCCGCGTCCGATCTCACGAAGCCGAAGCCCAAGAGCCCCAGCGGTCCGCAGACCTTCTCGAAGCCACCGGGCAAGGGTGTCGAGCGACTGAAGGTCGGCTACCGGATGGTCCGCCTGAGCGAAGGGGTCGACGATGTCGGCTCGCGTGAGCTCGGTCGCCTGGACCGGGGTGACGAGGTCGAGGTCATCGGCTCGTACGAGGGCTTCCTCCAGGTCAACACCCCGGACGGCCTGACCGGCTGGATCCCCAGGCACACGATCCTCGGATAACGGGCGCGGCCTGGCCGCCCCAGGGCGGCGTTGTCGGCTGCGCGCGCTCGCTCACGCACGTTGGAGTGCGCTCGCTCTCGTGCTCACCTCCGCCTTGCCCTGGAACGGCCAGGCCGCGCCGAGGCAGTTCAGGACTTCGTGCGCGAGGCGATCCGCTTGAGGGCGCCCTCCCAGTCAGGGTCGAAGGGCTTGCCGGGGCGATCGAGGTCGATCGAGAGAGGCGCATGGTCCGACGGCACCGGCGGTCCCTTCCGGGCCTCCCGGTCGATCTCCGCATCCACGACGCGCGCGGCCACGCTCTTCGTCACCAGCAGGTGGTCGATGCGCATCCCGAAGTTCTTGTGGAACATGCCCGCCCGGTAGTCCCACCAGGTGAATCGTCCGGGCTCGTCGTGGCGGAGTCGATAGGCGTCGACCGTGCCCCAGTCGAGGAGACGCTGGAAGGCCCCGCGCTCGGCCGCCGACACGTGCGTGCCGCCATGAGCGGCGGTCGGATCCCAGACGTCGAAGTCGGTCGGAGCGATGTTGAAGTCGCCGCCGATGACGAGATCGTCGCCCGGATCGCACGACTCGCGCAGCCACTGGCGCAGGCGCCGGTACCACGCGAGCTTGCCTTCGAAGAACGGCGATCCGACCGCTCGTCCGTTCGGCGCGTAGATGCTCACGATCCGGACGCCGCCCGCCGTGACGCTCATCATGCGCGCCTCGTCGAGCGGGTCGAAGTCCTCCTCGCTGACCGACGCCGTCGCGCCGGCGCTGCTGTCACGGACGCCGCCCAGCCCGAAGTTCGTGACGACCCCACCGGCCGACATGCCATGACGGACGGCCACCGCGACGCCGTTCCAGCGGCCCTCGCCATGGTGGATGAGGTCGTAACCCGCCATCGCGAACGCCATGACGGGGGCGTCCTGGTCCGGCAGCTTGGTCTCCTGCATGAGCAGGACGTCCGGATCCGCGCGCTCGAGCCAGCGCTCGACCGCGTCCTGCCGGGCCTTGAGCGAGTTGACGTTCCAGGTCGCGATGCGCATCGGGCGATCAGTAGCGCCGGCCGCGCTGCCGCTCCAGGTCGAACGTGGCCGTGTCGGCCACGGCCATGACCGCCATCGTGCCCGCCTGGACCGGATCGGACACGACGAGGTCGACGTGCTCAGTGATGGAGCCGACCATGTTGAGCGCGATGATCGGGATGCCGACGGCGCGCAGTTCCTCGGCCGCGACGCTGATGTCGCCACCCATGATCGAGCCCGCGAGCACGAGCAGGCGGGCACGCGGCAAGTCCGCGACGGCCCGCACGGCGGCCGCGATGTGCGCCTCCCCGACGAGCGGGATCGTGTCCACGCTGATCCGCTCGCCGCGAAGGTTGTGGCGGTCCGCCTCGCTCACCGCGCCGAGTGCGACCTGGGCGACCTGCGCCCCGCCACCGACGACGATGATCCGCTTGCCGAAGACGCTGCCAAGGGCGCGCGTTCGATGGACGGCCCGGACGTCCTCCAGCCGCTCGAGGGCCGCGACCAGGACATCCTCGGTGACGCCCTCGACCTCGAGCTCCACCTCGATCAGCGCCGGCGTCCCGTCGATGTGCCGCACCGTCGCGAGCGTCCGGATCCGCCCGCCGGCGTCGGCGACCGTGGCCGTGATGGCCGAGATCGCCTCCGTCCGATCGACGACATCGAAGCGGATGGCGGCCGTCTCGGCCGCCCGACGGCGAGGCACGGGCAGGACCGCCTAGCCGAGCGCGCCGCGACCGGCCGCGCCCGGCCGGAGGTCGTTGACGGACATCCGGTCGGGCTCGATGCCGCCCGTGGGGTCGTGCTCCTCGAACGCCAGTCCCAGGCCGCTGAACGCGTCGCGCGTGGATGCGGCATCCGACGTCGTCAGCATCAGCGCGCCATCGGTGTCCTCGGCCACGCCGACGATGCCGGTGATGTTCACGCCGCGCTCGGCGAGCGCGGTCGCGACCCGGGCGAGCGAACCCGGCCGATCGTCGAGCTGGACCGTGAACCAGACCGTCACGCGGCACCTCCTGTGAAGGCCGATGGTACCCCGGCAGCACCGCCCGGTCCCGTACGCTTGTGCTCATGCCCGCGCCGCTCGGCAAGGTCCCGACGAAGCGCATGCCCGAGATCCAGGTCTTCGGGCGTGAGGACTCGTCCGACACGCGCGCGGCGCTCCGGTTCTTCCGCGAGCGGCGCATCGTCGTGCACTACTCGGACCTGCGCAAGCGACCGATCGCGGCCGGGGAGCTGCGCCGGTTCACGGAACGCCTCGGCGGGCGAGCCCTGCTCGACGAGACCACGCGCCCCTATCTCGAGCAGGGCCTCGCCTACCTGTCGCTCGACGATGCCGGGATCGTGACCCGCGTGCTCGCCGATCAGCGGCTGCTGCGGCTTCCGCTCATCCGTCACGGCCAAGAGGTGACCGTCGGTCGAGCGGAGGCGACCTGGGCGAACTGGCTCAGGTCCTCGGCCGGGCCCTGACGGCCGTCAGCGCCACGACGACACCAGCCACGAGGAGCACGACGCCCGCGATCGCCCAGCGGATGTCGTCGGTCATGAAGCCCGACCCTCGGATGACGCCCGTGCCCTGGCCGATCCAGACGATGCCGATCAGGGCGAGGACGGCGGCGATGATCCAGCGCGAGCGCATGCGATGCCTCCAGATGGCATCCTAGCCCGGATGGATGCGAATCGCCCCGGGACGCGCCGAGCCGGCCGGTTGCGCGTGACGCCCAAGGCGCAGACCACGCGAGGCCGCGAGGCCGCCACCGAGGACGAGAAGCTCCTCCAGCGCCGACCCGACGCGGCCTTCCTCGACACGGATCCATGGCGTGCGCTGCGGATCCTGTCCGAGTTCGTCGAGGGCTTCGACGCGATGGCCATGGTCGGCCCGGCCGTGACGGTGTTCGGCTCGGCCCGGACCCAGCCGGACGATCCGCTCTACGAACAGGCGCGGACGATCGGGCGGCGCCTCGCCGAGGCGGGGTACGCAGTCATCACGGGTGGCGGACCCGGCACGATGGAGGCGGCCAACCGGGGCTGCCAGGAAGGTGGCGGGCTCTCGGTCGGCTGCAACATCGAGCTGCCCCATGAGCAGGCGCTCAATGCCTATGTCGACCTGGGTGTCGAGTTCCGGTATTTCTTCGCGCGCAAGACGATGTTCGTGAAGTACGCGGACGGCTTCGTCATCCTGCCCGGTGGGTTCGGGACGCTCGACGAGCTGTTCGAGGCGATCACCCTGATCCAGACCGGCAAGGTGAGCCACTTCCCGGTCGTGCTGGTCGGCCGGTCGTACTGGTCGGGGCTCCTCGACTGGGTCCGCGGCACGCTCCTCGCGGCCGGCGCCGTGTCCGACGTCGACATCGACCTGATCCAGATCACCGACGACCCGGACGAGGTCGTCGCGATCATGCGCGACTACGCCGAGAAGGACCGGTCAGTGAACGGGACGGTCCCCGGCCGTCGCTGACCTGGCGACCGTCGGCGCATCAGCCCAGGTCGTCGGAGTCGACCCGGGCGTCGGTCGGCACCGGAAGCGCCACCTCGATCCGACCGTCGACGACGCGGACCGGGTAGTAGCGCAGGCGCCGGACGCGCGTCAGCCGACGCGCCTCTGCCTTCTTGCCGGGCGGGTCCACCTTCGCGTCCCGACCGGCGGGAGACCAGGTGGGGTGATACGTGCCATCGGGATCCAGCCCACCGGTCGTCGGCATCTGGACCGGCTCGCCGGAACACAGGTCGAAGCGTCCCTCGTGCAGTGGACACGCGACCACGCACCCGTCGAGCTCACCGATCGACAGCGGCGCCGACATGTGCGGGCAACGGTCGTCGGTGGCGACGATGCCAAGCGGCGTATGCACGAGCAGGACGTCGAGGTCGCCAAGCGAGACCCGTTGCATCGAACCCGCCGGGAGCGCGGTCAGGTCCAGGAGCGTGGCGAAGCCCGAGTCGGCCGTGCCCGGGGCCTGGAGTCGCGGCGGGAATGGAGCACCGCGGTCGGTCATCGCGGCCGATCGTACCGCCCGACACGGCACGACGCCCCGATGGGGACCACCGGGGCGTCGTCGGAGAGGAGGAGCGAGGTCAGTCGACGCTCGGCGCCGGCGTGCTTCCTGCGCTGACCGCCTGTGTCGGAACGGGCGCGGTGTTGGAGGCCCGTAGCGGGATCTCCTTGATCGCGACCGCGGCGATCCCGGCCACGACCGCGCCGGCCACGCCGAGCCAGAATGTCTGGGCCGTGGCGAGACTGAAGGCGCCGTGGATGCCTTCGACCATCGCCCCGATGAAGGGCTTGATCGCGTCCTGGAACTGGGCCGGGATCTGGGCCAGGATGAGCTGGCCCATGTCACCGACGCCGGTCAGCTTGCTGAGGTCGAACGAGCCGCTCGAGCTGGCCTGGGCGAACCCGTCGACGACCTGCGGCGGCACCCCGGCGGCCGACATCTGCGGCACCAGGTTGTCCTTGAAGGCCGTCCCGAAGATCGTCCCGACGAAGGCGAGCGCGATCGTGCCGCCGATCTGGCGGAAGAACGTCAGGTTCGAGGTCGCCACGCCGAGTTGCCGGAACGGCACGGCGTTCTGGATGACGATCGTCGGCACGGAGAACGTCGGGCCGACACCCAGGCCGGCGATGAACATCCAGAGCCAAACCGTCTCCACCGGTGTGTCCTTGGTGAGCTGGGTCATCAACAGGACGGCAAAGCCCATGACCACGACCGAGCCGACGATCAGCCACTTGTAGCGGCCGGTTCGGGCGACGATGAGGCCGGACACGATCGAACTGAAGATCAGGCCGACCATGAGCGGCAGGGCCGCCAGGCCGGAGTTCGTCGGCGAGAAGCCCTCGACCACCTGGAACCAGCGCGGCAGGAAGACGATCGCGCCGAAGAACGCGAAGGCGGCGAAGAAGACCGAGACCATCGTGGCCGAGTAGGTCCGCCCCTTCCACAGGTCCAGCGGGACGATCGGCTCCTTGGCGCGCGCCTCGGCCAGGATGAATAGCACCGTCCCGACGAGGCCCACGATGATGAAGCCACCGACCGTCGGATCGGCCCACTCGCCGAACTGCTTGTTGGTCAGGCCGACCAGCAGGAACACCATCGCGACCGTGAAGATGGACCCGCCGATCAGGTCGAAGTTGCGCGTGGCGGACTTCGTCTTGACCGTCGGCAGCAACCGCTGGATGACGATCAGGGCGATGATCCCGATCGGGATGTTGACGTAGAAGATCCAGTGCCAGCTCAGGTGCTCGGTCAGCCAGCCGCCGATGAGCGGGCCGGCGACGAACGCGATGCCGAAGACGGCGCCGAAGAGGCCCTGGTACTTGCCGCGCTCCTGGGGCGTGAACAGGTCACCGATGACCGCGAGCGCTACTGGGAACAATGAACCCGCGCCGATGCCCTGGATGCCTCGGAAGAGGATCAGCATGCCCATGTTCTGGCTGAGGCCTGACAGGGCGGAGCCGACGAGGAAGATGACGATGCCGATCATGAAGATCGGCTTGCGGCCGTAGATGTCCGAGAGCTTGCCCCAGAACGGGACGCTGATCGTGCTGGTCAGCAGGTAGATCGTGATCGCCCAGACGTAGTAGTCGTTGCCGGACAGCTGGGTGACGATGGTGGGTAGCGCCGGCCCGACGATCGTCTGGTCGAGCGCGCCGAGGAACAGGCCGAGCATGACGGCGAAGAGGATCTCCATCTTCGCCCGTTGGCTCAGGCCGAGGGCGGGGTCTTCGTCGAGCGACGGGATGTACCCGTTCGACTCCGCCGGGAACGCTTCCATGAGTGGTCAGTCCCTCCGTGATGTCGTGGCGAGGTGGTGGCTGGGCCGGGCGGCTCCGGGTCGGACGTCGGCACCTCGCAGGGTCGAAGTCGATCGTGGAGCTGGCATGGAGGTGGGATGGCGATCCGGCGGTCGGCCGGTCACGGCCTCTAGGGCCGCGCGCAGGTCGCCGGTCGCCTGGGCGATCGCAGGCAGCTGCGATGGCTTGAGCCGGCCGAGGACTGTCCGGAGGAGCTCGTCGGCCAGGGCGTCCTGTTCCTCGATCATCTGCACGCCGGAAGGCGTCAGGCGGACCTTGACGATGCGCCGGTCCTCCGGGACGCGTGTGCGCTCGATGTAGCCGCGCTCTTCGAGCCGGTCGATCAGGCCGGTCGCACTCGACAGCGAGACGTTCAGCATGTCGGCGAGGCGGCTCATGGGCATCTCGCCGCTCCGATGGAGCGAGTAGAGGATGTTGAGTTGCGCCATGCTGATACCCAGCTGTAGCGACCGCTCGCTCATCGCGCATTTCAGCTGCCGCATCGTCGCGCGAAAGTCGACGATGATGCGGTCGGTCGGGGTGAGCTCGACGGTCGTGTCGCTGATCACGCCCGTGCCGGGCGCGATGCTTCGTGTCATGTGAACCATTGTAGTCGAGTGAATCATCCTGTCAACATGAACGGTTCGCACCACATGCAGGAGTCCCGATGCGTTTCGCGTTGATGATCGAGCCCCAGCAGGGCATGTCCTACGGCGACCAGGTGGCCGTGGCGAAGCGAGCGGAGGCCAACGGCTTCGAGGCGCTGTTCCGCTCCGACCACTACGCGAGCTTCCCGGGCCCCGCGGGCATGCCGACCACCGATGCCTGGACCGTCCTGGCGGGCCTCGCTCGGGAGACCGATCGCATCGGGCTCGGCGCCCTGGTCTCGCCGGTCACGTTCCGACATCTCGGGAACTTCGCCAAGGTCGTCACGACCGTCGATGAGATGAGCGGCGGTCGCGTGGAGGTCGGGGTCGGGGCCGGCTGGAACGACCTCGAGCATCGCCAGTACGGGCTGCCGTTCCCGCCGATCGACGAGCGCGCCGACCTGCTCGAGGATCAGCTGGCGGTCCTCCACGGCCTATGGGGCGAACCCGACGGCTGGTCCTACCAGGGCCACGCCGTTCGAGTCGAGGACGCCCTGTTCCGGCCGAGGCCGGTCGCCGTCCCGGGCCGGCCGACCGGGCCGAATGGCGCGCCGCGCCCGAGGATCATCACGGGCGGCCAGGGGTCGCCGCGGGGCTTGCGGATCGCCGCCCGCTGGGCGGACGAGTTCAACCTCTCGTCGACCGCCCCGGCCGCGGCGGCCGTGACATTCGCGAAGCTCGACGAGGCTTGCCGGGCGATCGGACGCGACCCTTCCGAGGTGTCGCGATCGGCGATGGCCGGCGTGCTCATCGGCCGGACTGACGACGAGGTCCGGGCGCGCGGGGCCGCCTTGATCGCCTCATTCGGCGAGGACGAGGACGACGAGTGGCTCGAGGAACGCCGGGAGCGCTGGGTCGTCGGGACGGCCGACGCCGCGCGGGCCATGGTCCGACGCTACGCCGAAGCCGGCGTCGAGCGGATCATGCTCCAGGACTTCCTGCCGTGGGACCTCGACCACATCGACGTGATGGGCGAGCTCCTGGTGGGCCAGGTCTAGGCGGCCTCGCCGATCAGCCGTCGGCGGCGTCGGAGGCCGCCCGGTAGCGCGGATCGTCGCGCCGGATCGGGTCGGGATCGGTGCCGCGCGCCCGGGCCAGGCGCTCGGTGACGAGCTGGAGGGGGGTCGCCGTCCCGAACAGCGCCGCGACCGGGGCCGGCAGGGTGGGCGCCTCGGCGACCAGGATGCGCCCGGCCGGGGTCAGGTCGGCCGCGAAATCTCCGTCCAGGTCGGCCGCCAGGATCGCGGCGGCCCGGATGCCGAGCGCACGCGCGGCGCGGAGCGCGCCCTGGGCGCGGACCACGCGATCGGCTCGGCGGTCTCGATCGGCGAGGACCAGCATGAGCGCCGTGTCGGGACCGGTCGCCGGGAGGTGGCCGTGGAGGAACGTCTCGAGGTCGCGGTAGGCCGACGGCAGCCACGACGCCTCCTCGACCTTGAGCACGAGCTCCCGGCCGGCCGGCCGATCGGCACCGGACGCGATGACGATGAGGTGCGCCGCGTCGGCGAACCGGCCCGCGATCCGCTCGGCGCCGGTCTCGTCGGCAGACCCGGCGGCCAGGATGCGGGCCACCTCGTCGCCGTCGAGCGGACGACCAGACAGGTGGGCCCCGACCGCGGCCGCCGCCAGCATCGGGCTGACATAGCCGACCGTGTGGCACCACCCCTGGTCGAGCTCGTGGGTCTCGACGATGAGGTCGGCGAGAGCCGCACCCGGCGATCGACGCGAGACGGTCAGAAGGGCGGTCCCCGACCCCGCTGCACGGCTGGCGGCGAGCGCGGCGTTCGTTGCGGTCGTGCCGCCCTCGTGCGAGACGCCGATGACCAGGGCGTCGGCTGGCGGATCCAGCGAGAGCTCGAAGGCCTGGGCGGCGACCGGCCCCGGACCGGGCAGACCCGCGGCCCGACCCGCCTCGCGCAGGATCTCGACTGCCCCGAGCGCGGCGTGCTCGGACGTGCCGCAGCCGGTCACGATGATCGGCCGTCCCGCGCGGGCCGTCGTGGCGATCGCGGTCGCGAGGGCCGCCGCCTGTCCGTCGGATCCGGCTTGGGCGGCGAGCACCCGGCGGGCGAGCGCGGGTTCCGCCGCGATCATGTCGGTCATGTGATACGGCGGACCCGATCGAGGGCTCGGCGTATCGGTCGAGGCCCAGGGGTCGGGCGGGCCGGGGAGGGGCGCGGTGGGATCGAAGGCGGTCTCGGTCGTCATCGGCCGAGGATAGGCCGCCCCACTCCGTCCGGGTCGACCGGCCCGTGCCACGCGACGGCGTGGCCTCGACCGAGACGGGCATCGGCGGCGCGGCGGCCCGGCGCCGGACGCGTCACCATACGGGGCGCAGTCGAGCCACAGGGAGGAAGCGGATGCAGGTCGGGTTGCTGGTGCCCCAGGGTTGGAAGGGCGAGTACGACGGTTGGCCGGCAGCCGACGCGTGGGCCCGGACGGTGGCCCTCGCCGAACAGGCGGAAGCCCTCGGCTTCGAGTCGCTCTGGGTCTTCGACCACTTCCACACGGTGCCCGCCCCGACCGACGAGATCACGCTCGAGGGCTTCTCGGTCCTGACCGCTCTCGCGATCCTGACCAAGCGGGTCCGTCTCGGTCACATGGTCGTCTGCACCGGGTTCCGCAACCCGGCCCTCACGGCGAAGCTCTCGTCGACGATCGACGTCATCAGCGGCGGGCGCTTCGAGCTCGGGATCGGCGCGGGCTGGAAGGAAGAGGAATGGATCGCGTACGGCTACGGCTTCCCGCCACTCGGTGAGCGCATGGCGGCGTTGGGCGACCACCTCGAGGTCATCACCCGGATGTTCCGCCCGGGTCGGGCCTGGTTCGAGGGTGAGTACGCGAACGTCCAGGGCGCCATCAACGTGCCCAAGGGCCTCCAGGCGCCGCGCATCCCGATCATCGTCGGTGGCAACGGCCGCCGCCGGACGGCGGGCTACGCGATCAAGTACGGCGACGAGCTCAACCTGGTTTTCATCGATCCCGACGAGGTCGCGATCCGGATGGCCGAAGTCCGCGCGCGGTGCGAAGCCGAGGGCCGCGACCCGGCGACCTTGCGATTCTCGCTCTACCTCAAGGACGAGCAGATGCGTCAGACCGGCCAGGCACGGGTCGACGTCCTGGCCCGCCTGGCGGAGATCGGCGTCGATCGGGCGGTCTGCTTCCCGACCCGCTGGTCACCGACCCTCGATGCGCAAGCGGCGTTCGCCGAGGACTGCCGCGCGGCGGGATTGACGCTCGATCCCGGCCCGGTGGGCGCGTCGACCTAGGAGGCGCGCTCGGTGGTGGTCGACGCCGCCCGGCCGATCCGGCCGATCCGGCGTCGCGGCCAGTAGCGGAACCACGCCCGACCGACGAGCAGCTCCAGGGGAACCGGGCCATACCGACGCGAGTCGCTCGGCTCGCCGAACCCGGCCGCCTCGGTGATCTCGGGTGACGCGTCGCTCAGCAGCCAGGCCTCGTCCTCGGCGAGCTCGAGGAACCCGTCGGCGAACGGGACCCGGTCGCTCGGCCCCGCCGCCACGCGCTTGACCGCGAGTCCCTCGCCGTCCGGCTCGCGAAAGACGACGACCGAGCCCCGACGCGGCCAGCGCGTGACCGTCGGATCCACGAGCAACCAGTCCCCGGCGTCGATGGCCGGCCGCATGCTCGCTTCCGCGACGGCGACCCGCCACGGCCCGCGCAGGCGATCCGCGAGGCTCGTTGCACGACGAGGCCCCGCCGGTCGGCGGGGCCTTCGGTCCGTCACGGAACGGGCGTCGCGCTCAGCCCGGGCGACCCGCCACGCGCGTCTTCTCGAGCCCGCCTGTCGCCTTCCAGGCCGCATCGACCTCGTCGATGAGCTCGAGCAGCTTCTTCGCGTCGGCGAGGTCCGTCGACGCCTTCACCTTCGAGGCCTGCTTGTTGGCGTTCCAGAAGAGCTCGTGGAGGTTCGGGACCTTCTCGAGATGCTCGGGCTTGAAGTAGTCGTGCCAGAGGACGTCGAGGTGGTGCTTGACCAGGTCGGCGCGCTCCTCCTTGATGTGGAGGCAGCGGCCGCGGAAGGTCGGGTCCTCGTTCGCCGCGTACTTCTCGATGATCCGATAGACGGATTCGGCCTCGATGCGCGCCTGTTCGGGATCGTAGACCCCACAGGGCAGGTCGCAGTGGGCTCGGGCGGTCGTGCTGGGGGCAAGCCAGCGAGTCAGGCGGGACATGGGACTCCTTCGCACTGGGTAGTGGGTCACACCCTATCGCCTTCCGGGGTGGCTCGAAGTGTCCGAGCCGCGGCCGGACGTGTCAAACACGCAACGTCCGGCCGACGTTTGACGTTGGTTGCTAGCTCGTGGCCGCGGCAGGCTCGGGCTCGGTGGCCGCAGCGGGAGTGGGAGCAACGGGTGCCGGTCGTCCGAGCTGGATGCCGATCGAGTCGAGCCAGCGTCGGATGTTCCTGTAGATGGCCGGTGCCCCGAGTGGGACCGGCTCGTCCAGCTCCCAGTCGGACGGATGGAGGATGAACGGCTCGGTCTGGGGGCCACCGAGGCCGCCGTGCGAGCCGATCAGCTCCTCGAACGCGGCGACCTCGCCGAGCTCCGGGTCGTACTGGCTGAGGAGCAGGATGTCCGGCGCGTGGGTCATGGCGTCCTCGCGTCGCAGGCTCATGATCGTGTGCTCGCCGAAGAGCAGCGTGGGGTCGCGGTCCTCCACCCGGTCCTCGTCGAGGAAGCGGATGCCGTTGTTGTCGATCGCCATGGCGCCGTGCTGCGACGAGCGGACCATGACGAGCCCGACGCCCGGGTGGTCGACGAGCGCGCTGAGCAGGCCCGGATGCAGCTCGTCGAGCTCCTCCACGGTGAGCCGATGGTCGTAGCCGGTGAACCACACGAGGCCGAGATTGCCCGACCCGACGACCACGATCGCCGACTCGTCCGCCGGGGGCGGGATCTCGGTCGCGTCGAGGTCGACGACGCCGTCGGTGGTCCGCCCCGCCAGCGCGGCCCGGGCGACCGTGGGGCCGACGCCTTCGCTTCGGGTGATCTCGGAGAGGAACGCGTTGACGAAGGTCGAGCCCTCGGCCTGGGTCTTGGTCTGGACCAGCGTCGCTCGACCGCTCATCAGGTCCCGGACGACCTCGCCCAGGCTCTGGCCGTAGCGCTGCTTGAACGTGGCGCCCAGGCTCTGGCCGTGATCCGAGAGGACGACGAAGCGATACGGCCGCGGCGCGTCCTGGGCGGCATGGGCGAGCGTGCCGATCGCCCGGTCCACCCCGTCGAGGGCCTCGAACGACTCGACCCGCTCCGGTCCGCAGTGGTGGGCCAGCTCGTCGTAGTCGGTGAAATCGGCGTAAATGACGTTCGTCCCCCGATACATCTCCTCGATGATCAGGGACACGTTGACGTCGCGTAACAGCACGTTGCTCGCGGCCCGCATCCCGGCGTACTTCATGCCGCGGTGCATCTGCGGGCGGATGCCCGAACGTCGCGTCCGACGTGCCTGGTAGCGCTCCTTGATGAACTCGCCGAGGAAGAGCGTGAACGAGCGCAGGTAGCCGCTCGGACTCAGGAAGAAGCCGAGGAAGGCCTTGCTGTCGCCGATGCCCTGCGACTCGTCCTTGATGGCGGCGGTCGTGAGATAGGCGCGGGTCGCGTCGCCTGTGACGAGGTTGCAGATGCTCGCGCCGTTGTTCGAGAGCAGGCCCTCGCCGTCGGAGATGCGTCGGACGATCTCGCCCGCGTCGTCTGGATTGCTCGACTGCATCAGGTGCTGCCGATCGCGTTCGTACCAGCGGAAGGCGGGGATCCCGTCGTTGTTGCCGTGGAGGATGCCCGCCTGGCTGGCCGAGGTCATCGACGGCAGGATCGCCTCCCAGCGCGACAGCTTGTGGCTGCCGTCCCGCACCCAGTCGGCCATCGTGTTGACCGAGCCGGCGCGCATCCGGCCGGCCAGGATCGGATGGGCCAGCCCGTCGATCTGGACGATGACCAGGCCGGGCTGGTCCGTCTTCGCCGCCGCTCGCTTGATGAGCAGGCTCTGGACCAGGAGCCCGTAGAACGAATCGCCACTGTCGACGCCCAGGATGGCGGTCAAGACCGTGTTGATGATGGCGAACACGAACGAGCCGACGAGGGCCGGCACGAACCCGCCGATGTGGACCCCGGGCACCACGTTGGCCGCGATCACGAACACGAGCACCTGGAGGACCAGGACCGAGATCCCGGTCAGGACCAGCGATCGCGGCGCGACCAGTGCCAGAACGACCGGCCGGATGATGGCGTTGAACAGCGCCATGACGATGACGACGAGGACCCCGGCGCCGAACGTGTCAACAGTGATGCTGGGCAGGAGCAAACTCGTCAGCCAGAACGAGATCGCCGAGACGAGCAGGGTGACGACGAGGCGCTTGAAGAGCGCCCACGGGCCGCCGCGCCACTCCCAGAGCACGCGAAGCTGGGTCCGGTACAAGGCGAAGATGCTCATGGATGCCCTTTCGCAACGCGCGGGTGACGACGAGCGCTCACGGTATCATCGCCGAGATGAGCGACCGAGCATTGCCCGGCGTCGAAGGCCCTCCGGCTTGTCCCTTCATCGCGTTCGAGGACGAGCGCGATGAGCGCTCGTCGAGTCCCGATCACCGCCATCGCTGCTATGCCGAGGTTCGCCCGGCGCCCCGAGCGCTCGCGCACCAGGAGGCGTACTGCCTCTCGAGCGCCTTCCCGGTCTGCCCCACGTTCCAGGACTGGGCACGTCGGGAGGCGGCCCAGGCGCGCTCGGCCGGTCGAGCCGTCGCGGCGCCACCGGCCATGGCGACGGCCGTCGATGAGGAACCGGAACCGGCCGCCGCGGCCGAACCCGACGAGCCGAAGGTGGCCGCGGGCCCGCCCCCGCCCGACGCGGCCGATGAGGTGGCGGCGCCCGAGGACGATGCCGACCCATGGGCCGCCCCGCCCCATGACGACGAGGAACCGGTCATCCATCGGAATCCGCCCCGCGACTGGGCCGCGCCGCCGCCATGGGCGACCAGCGGGGCCGCCGGCATGTCGACCGCGGGCGGCCAGGGCGGGGGTCGCCCGGACGACCAAGCGCCGGACTTCCTCGCCAGTCGTGACCCGGCACGCGGGCTCGCCGGCAGCGCCGCCGATCGGCTGGCCGGCGGGACGCCAGCGTCCACACCCGCGTCGAAGGGCGCTTCGACCTCGCCCGCCGCGATGCCCTCGGATGAACTCGCCGGGCTGGTCGCCGGGGCGGCCGTCAGCAACGCCCGAGCGCGGACGTCGGAGCCGATCACCCGGCCGCCGAGCGGCGCGTATCCCACGACGACTGCGTCCGGCCGCCGGCCGACCGTCAGCTCCACGCGCACGCGCGCGCAGCAGCACGACGGGCCGTCGTGGGAGAGCGCGAAGCGCTACGAGGCGTATCCGACCATCAAGACCCGGGCCGGCCTGCCCGGCATCCCGCGCATCGCGGTCCTGGCCGGCGCCCTTGGCATCGCGGCGCTGGCCCTGTTCTTCCTGCCCGCGCTGCTGGGCGTCGGTGGCGGCGGCAGCGGGTCGAGTGCTTCCCCGAGCCGGTCGGCGGCGGCGGCGACCGCGACGCCCGCGCCGACCCCGATCCCCGAGCCGACGGCACAGACCTACACGGTCAAGGCCGGCGACACGCTCCTCAAGATCGCCAAGAAGTTCGACGTGACCGTGGACGAGCTCCTGGCCGCGAACAAGGGCGCGATCAAGAACAAGGACCAGATCAAGGTGGGGCAGAAGCTCATCATCCCGGTGCCGACGCCGGACGAGGTGACCGACCCGTCTGCCGCCGCGCCCGAGGAGAGTCCGACGCCCGAGCCCTAAGGCGCCGCGCCTAGCGGGGCGCGATGTTGATGGCCGTGATCTTGCCCGCCTCGACCCGGAAGGTCGCGTCGATGTGCTGGGTCGGGGCGCCCGGCCGGACCACGAGCAGATCCGCCTCGTAGGTATTGCCGGTGTCGCGGATCTCGCCCGGGATCATGCGCAGGCCGGAGTCGCCGCGCAGGAACCAGCCGCCGACGCGCTCGACCCCGCGCAGCGTCTGCACGCTGTCACCGACGTGCACGCGCATCTCGGTCATCTCGTCCATCAGGGCCACCGCGCCTTCGCGGTCGCCTCCGTTGAGCTTCTCGAAGAAGTCTTCCATCGTCTCGACAGCACCCATGGCCTGAGTGTACCGTCGGGCGCCCATGGACGCCGTCCAGCGATCGACCGACGAGCTGCGGGCGCGCCTGGCCGCCGCCTGGCCTCTGTTCGGGTTGACTCTGCGGACCGAGCGCCTGGTCCTGCGCCTGCCCACCGACGACGAGCTGCTCGACCTCATGGACCTCGCGCGGGCGGGGATCCACCCACCCGACGAGATGCCGTTCGGGGTCGCCTGGTCGACGCAGCCGAGCCCGGCTTTCGAACGGGGCTACCTCGCCTATCACTGGGGCAACCGGTCGGGCTGGTCGGCCGGCGATTGGGAGCTGGGCCTCGTCGCGTCGTTCGAGGGCACCCTGATCGGGATGCAGGGCATGCACGCCCGCGACTTCGCGACTCGACGGACGGTCGGCACGGGGTCGTGGGTAGGCCAGGTGTTTCAGCGGCGCGGCTTCGGCAAGGAGATGCGGGCCGCCTTCCTGGCGCTCGCCTTCGACGGGCTCGGTGCCCAGCTGGCGGAGACCGAGGCGTTCCTCGACAACGCGGCCTCGAATGCGGTCTCGCGAGCCTTGGACTACGAGGAGAACGGGTTCGGGTCGATCGCGCCGCAAGGCACGCCCCGCGAGACCCAGCGGTTCCGCATGACCGCCGAGCGGTGGCGCTCCCGTCCGCGCCCGGCGGTCACGATCGAGGGCCTCGAGGGCTGTCTCGAGCTCTTCGGGGTGGCCTAGAAGCCGCCGCCGGCGCCACCTCCGCCACCGCCCGAGCCGCCACCGCCGAAGCCGCCGCCACCCCCACCGCCCGACGACGACGGCGAGTTCCCGATCGTGCCGAGCGCCGACATCATGCCGCCGATGTCGGGGATGGCCGAGTCGGAGAAGATGCTGCCGCCGCTCCCGCCGACACCGCCGGCGCCGACGAACGCGGACCCGTCCGACGTCCGGTACCAGGTCGGGAACCAGACGACGGAGGCGTTCGGGGCGGCCGCCTTGACGTCGTCGAGGCTGCGGCTCAGGACGCCTTCGATCTCGCCCTGGAGACCCAGCGCCGTGCCCCAGACGACGGCCTGGTCCGGCGTCTCGAGCCATTCGAGCCCGGCCTCGTCGACGACCTGCTGCATCGAGCGTGCCTGGGCCATCGTCTTCTCGAGCGTGCGTCGGTACGCGGCCAGCATCGCGCGGATCATGGAGCCGGGCATCGTGACGGCGGGCATGAACCGGGCGAACAGCACGATGACGATGCCACCGAGCAGGACCGCCCCGCCGATCAGCACGAGCCCGGAGATCGGGACGTTCCAGCCCACGACGAGCGCAACGACGCCGGCCACGATGGCGAGCACGCCGCGACCGGCCCAGCGAGTCGTGACCTTGCTCGGCGCCTCCCCGAACCAGCCGCGCTTGACGACGTGCTTCTCCAGCGCCTTGTCGAAGTCGGCCACGGACGACCCGAATTTGGGCAGGTCGTCGGGCTTGATGTAGCCCTCGTCCTCGCCGGCGCTGAGCGAGCGGAGCTCCTTGAGCGCGACCTCCTCGGCCGGTCCGATCGGCCGCCGCGCGTTCCTTGCCCGTTGCGCCTCCTCCATCTCATCGCCCTTGGCCGGGTCCACGTCGACCCCGACCTTGTGGCTCAGGCCGAGGAGCCCGGTCTCCTCGCGGAACGAAAGGAGCCCTCGGCTCGCGAGATCGAGCATCGCCGTGGTCAAGGCGCGACGCGACGTGCCACCGTCCATGACCATCGCCCCGGACGCCGCGGTCAGGTCGGGCGGCGGAGCCGGCATCAGGATCGAGGGGTCGTCGAGGTAGACCGGGTCCTTGCCGAAGCGCCGCCAGTTGATGAACGCCCAGCCGCTCAGGCCGAGGAACGCGATCGGCGCGCCGACGAGCCCCAGGACCGCGTTCAACTGGCGCGCCCATTCGAGCGAGGCGGCGTGCTCCGGTGTCGCCGCCTCGTCGACCTTCCGGAGGGCCACCTCGAGGGCACCGTCGAAGTCGGCGTTGCGCAGCAGCGGGACCATGTCGTTCTCGAAGATGGCCTGGCGTTCCGCATTGCTCAGGAAGGCCGCCTCGAACCCGGGCGCCGCGTACAGCTGGACCTGGCCGTGCTGGAGCGAGGGATCGATGTCGAAGAAGATCACCATGCCGTCGTTGAAGCCGGCCCGCCCGATGCCCCACTGGTCGATGAGTGCCCGGGCGCGCGATTCGGTTTCGGACGTCTCGACGCCGTAGTCTGTCAGCTGCGTGTAGACCACGACCTCGGCACCGGTCCGCGCCTCGATGCCGTCGATGACGGACTCGGCCCTGACGATCGCGTCCGGGCTCAGGATGCCGGCGTTGTCGTAGACGGCCCGGCCATCGACGGGATCCGGGAACGGCGGGCCCGGCGACGGTTCGGGCGCACCCGGCGCCGACGACCCCGCCGCCACCTCGAATGTCGTTCGAAGGACATGGCCAAGGGCGACGAGGATGGCACCGTCGGTGTCGTCGGCCCGGAACAACGGCAGCATCTCGTCGGTGAAGATCGCCTGGCGCTCGTCGGACGAGAGGTAGGTCGAATCGAACCCCTTGCCGGCATACAGCTGGAGCTGTCCGTCTGATCGACCGTTGTCGAGTTCAAGCAGGATCACCAGCCCGTCGTCGATGCCGGCCCGTCCGATGCCCCACTCGTCCATCAGCGCGGCGGCGTCAGCTTCCGCTCCCTCAGTCGTGAGGTCGTCCCGACCCATCGCCTGCGTGTACAGGACGACCTCGACCCCGGTCTGCGCCTCGATGGCGTCGATGATCTGCTCTGCCTGGGCGATGGTCTCCGGACGTGAGCACGCCGGCGTAGTCGTAGACCGCCTGGTCGTTGACGGGCTCCGGGTACGGTGGCCCGGGTGGCGGCGTCGTCGGGGCGGGGCTCGCGCCGAGGACCGACCCGATCGCGAGGAGCGCCCAGGCGATCGCTGCGACGACCCCGACGAGGGACCGCGTCCGCCCGCGGCGGACCGTGCGCCGGGTCACGCCGTCACGCCGATGCCGGCGTGCCGGACCCGGAGCCGGCGCACCAGCTCGGCCGCCTGCTCGTAGCGCCCGAAGCTGGGCATGATGTACGTCCCCGCGACGAGGTGGTCGACCTGGGCGAGCAGCGAGAGGCTCAGCTCGAGGCCGACCTCGGCGCCGCGGTCCCCGGCCTCGCGCATCGCCGTCCGGGTCGCGTCGGGGATCGTGATGCCGGGCACCTCGTTGTGCAGGAACTCGGCGTGGCGGGTGCTCTGCAACGGCAGCACGCCGAGCAGCACCGGCAGCGGGAAGCCGCCCGGACCGAAGCGACGCCGGGCCTCGGTGTCCATCGCATCGACCTGGGCGAGGTCGTACAGCGGCTGGGTCATGATGAGATGGGCTCCGGCCGCGATCTTGCGCTCCAGGCGGTCCCACTCGGTCGCCGCGTCGGCCGCCGTCGGGTCGAGGGCGCAGGCGATCGTGAAGCCGGCAGGCGCGCCGATCGGGCTGCCCGCCCCGTCCTCGCCGCGGTTCAGGCGGGCGAGGACCTCGACGAGGCCGATCGAGTCGACGTCCCAGACGCCCGTCCCGGACGGGTACTCGCCGATCCGCGGCGGATCGCCGGTCAGCGCCAGGATGTTGCGGACGCCCAGGGCGTGGGCGCCGAGCAGCTCGGACTCGATGGCCATCAGGTTCCGGTCGCGGGTCGTGAAATGGATGAGGCACTCGAGGTCGAGGTCGTGCTGGATGCCGAACGCGACGGCCATCGCGCCCATCCGGACGCGGGCCATCGCCGAGTCGCTGATGTTGACGAGGTCGACCCCGGCCGCCTGGAGCAGCCTGGCCGCCTCGATCGTCCGCTCGATCCGGATCGAGCGCGGCGGATCGATCTCGACCGAGATGACGAACCGGCGGTCCTGGAGCGCGCGAAGGACGCCGGTCGGGGGCAGGGCGCTCGAGGTCTCGTCCGGGAGCGGGCCGACCGTCAGCGTGCTCGTCCGTCTCGGCATCGTGGCTGGCGTGGCATCGCTCCCCGGCGCCAGCGCGTCGAGCGCGGTCCGCATCGCCCGGATGTGGTCCGGGGTCGTCCCGCAGCAGCCGCCCACGATGGCCGCCCCGGCATCGACGAACCGGGCCGTCATCGCGGCCAGGTAGTCGGGCGCTGCGGCGTAGACGAACTGGCCCTCGATCCGCTGTGGAAGCCCGGCGTTCGGGATGATCGCCCGGCCGGTCCCGCCCATGCCGGTCAGGGCGTCGAGGCAGCCCTGCGGCCCCGCGCCGCAGTTCACCCCGACCACGTCGACATGCATGCCGTCGAGGAGCTGCGCGGCCCCGAATGGGAGCGTGCCGTCCGGCAACTCGACGTCCTCGCCGAAGGTCAGCATCGCGATGATCGGCAGGTCCGCGGACGCCTCGCGAGCTTCCTCGATGGCGATGGCAAGGTGGCCGAGCAGGGAGAACGTCTCGAACTGGAAGAGGTCGACGCCGCCCTCGAGCAGGCCGTCGATGGTCTCGCGGAACGCCGCTCGCACGGCCGCATCCCCCAGTCGGAGGACGTCCGGGGTCGGGCCGCCGAGCGGACCGATCGACCCTGCGACCAGGACCTCCCGGCCGGCGACGTCGCGTGCCTCGCGGGCGATCTGCGCGCCGCGCCGGGCGAACCGACCGGCCTGGTCCGCGAGGCCATGGGGCGCCAGCCGGACCCGGTTCGCCCCGAAGGTCGCGGTCTCGATGAGGTCGGCGCCGGCGTCGAGGTATTCGCGGTGGATGGCGCCGATCAGGTCCGGGCGGGTGGCGACCAGCTCATCGAGATTCGCCCGTTGCGGGATGCCACGCGAGAACAGGAGCGTGCCCATGGCCCCGTCCGCGAGGATCGGCCCGGCAGCCAGCCGTTCCCGCAGGCGCGTTCGTGCGTCCATCGCGGCACAGCGTACCGTGCCGTCCGCGCTAGATGGTCCCGCGTCGCCGCCCGAGCGTGAGCGTGCCGTCCGGGCCGAGCAGGACCTGCGGCGGCCGTGGACGGCCGTTATAGGTGGAGCCGAGCGAGGTCGCGTAAGCGCCGGCGTCGGCGATGGCCACGAGATCGCCCCGGCGGAGGGGCGGCAGGTCGTGCGTGCCGAGCGCGTCGGTCGATTCGCAGATGGGCCCTTCGACGCGGGTCGGCTCGATGGGGCCCGGCCGTTGCGTCAGCGCCCGGATCGGGTGGCGTGCGCCGTAGAGGGCCGGCCGGATCAACTCGGTCATGCCGGCATCGAGGATGACCTGGCGGCCGCCGCGGTCCCGGACGTGAAGGACGCGCGCGACGAGCCAGCCGGCCCGGGCGACGAGCGCCCGCCCGGGTTCGATGGCCAGGCGCGTCGGCCGGCGGTCGGCCGGGATCGCGTCGAGGAGCGCCGGCAGCTCACGCGCGAACCGCTCGGGCGCCGGCGAGGGCTCGCCCAGCGGCCGGACGGGAAAGCCGCCGCCCAAGTCGACCGTGTCGAAGGTCTCGATCGTGCCTTGCCACAGCGCCGCGAGGGCGAGCGCCTTGCGGACGCCGTCGCGCCAGGCATCGACCGCCCCGAGCTGCGACCCGACGTGGAGGTGGATGCCGCGCGGCCGGAGGACCGGACCCGCGGTCTCGATCGCCTCGCCGATCTCCGACTCGGTCATGCCGAACTTCGAGCCGCCCGCGCCGACCGCAAGGCCGGCGAGCGTCTCGGGTGCGACATCGGGATTGACCCGATAGAGGACGTCGATCGGTGGCGCGGCCACTCGCCGGGCGAGGCGCGCCAGCGCTGCGGCCTCGTCGACCGACTCGAGAGCCACCCAGGCCAGTGGGGCGCCGTCCACGGCCGCTCGGACCGCGGCGCCGAGATCGGCCTGGGTCTTGCCGATCCCCTCCAGCGAGATCCGATCGTTCGGCACGCCGGCTCGCCGCGCCAGCGTCCATTCGCCGCGCGACACGACGTTCGCCCCGAACCCGCGCGCGGCGACGGCCGCGATCACCGCCGGGACGTCGTTGGCCTTGACCGAGTACTGCCGCACGATCGGGTCCGGGAACGCGTCGCGGACGGCCAGGGCCGCCGCCTCGAGCGTCTCGAGGTCGGTGACGAAGAGCGGCGTCCCGTAGCGCCGCGCGGCCGCGCGCAGCGCTACGGCGATCTCGGGCAGCCGGTCGGACTCAGGCAGCAGGGACGACCGCGCCGATGACGGTGTTGACGATGCTCAACACGATCGAACCGATGACCGCGGCGACCACGGCGTCCACGCCGAAGGTCGGCGGGAAGCCGCCGACGGTGAGGTCGAACTTGGCGAAGTCGGCGATCAGGGCGGTCAGTAGCAGCAAGCCGGCGTTGATGACGAACCCGATCAGCCCCATCGTCAGCAGCGAAAGTGGCGTCGCGACCACCTTGATGGCCGGTCCGATCATGCCGTTGACGACGCCGAAGATCGCGGCGATCACCAGGAGGCCCACGGGCGCGCCTTCGTACGAGACGTATTCCGGCAGGAACTGCGTCAGGATGTAGAAGGCGATGGCCGTGACGATGGTCCCGGCGACGAATTTCCTCATCCGGCGTCCTCCGAGCGATGGACCACCTCGCCGCCGACGACGGTCAGCGCGACCTTCGTGCCCAGGATGGACGATGGCCCTCCCGCGAGGATATCGCGGTCGAGTACCGCGATATCGGCGTCCATGCCGGCCTTCACCGTGCCGCGCCGTTCTTCCGCGAACGCTGCGTAGGCGGAACCATGTCCGTACGCGGACAGGGCCTCGGGCAGCGGCAGCTTCTCGCTCGGCAGCCAGCCGCCGACGGGCGACCCGTTGCTCGTCTGGCGGTTGACGGCCGCATGCAGCGCCCGGATCGGATCGAATGGGACGACGTTCCAGTCCGAGCCGAACGCGAGGACCCCGCCCGCTCGCCGGATCGACGCCCAGTTCCACGCCTGACTCGCCCGGTCCGGGCCCACCTTCCCGGCCCAGACGTCGGTCTGGTTTGGGGACGGATCGGCGTGGAAGGGCTGCATCGATGCGATGACCCCGAGGCGCCCGAACCGATCGACGTCAGCGCGATCGACCATCTCCGCGTGCTCGACGCGATGCCGCCGGCCACGAGCCGGCGGGGGATTGACGCTCGCTGCATGCTCGAACGCGTCGAGGCTCATCCGCACACCGGCGTCGCCGATAGCGTGCAACTGGACCTGCCAGCCCCGACGGTCGGCCTCGGCGACGAACGCGTGGAGTTGCCCGGCGTCCCATTCCGGACGTCCGACCGAGGTGTCGTCGACGTATGGCGCCAGCATCGCCGCGGTCCGCGCCTCGATGACGCCGTCGGCGAAGCCCTTCAGGATCCCGGCGTCCAGCCACGATCCGCCACGCAGGTCCCCGACGAGCGTCTCGTAGCGCTCGAGGGTCGTGCGCCACTCGTCGAGCGACCCGCCGGGGCGCATCGGTAGGGCGATCCGCGAGCGCAGGCGCAGCGAGCCGTCCTCGAGCAGGCGACGCCAGAGCGCGACCTCGTCGGGCTCGATCCCGGCGTCCTGCACGGACGTGATCCCGGCCGCGTGCAGGTCGGTGATGACCCGGCGCGCCGCCCCGAGGACCTCGTCCGTCGACGGCCGTGGCAGGACGTCGGTCAGCAGGTCCTGGGCGCTCTCTTTCAGGACGCCCGTCGGTTCCCCGGTCGTCGGGTCCCGGACGATCTCGCCGCCGGGCGGGTCGGGCGTGTCGCGGTCGATCCCCACGGCACGGAGAGCCAGCGTGTTGACCCAGCCGGTATGCCCGTCATAGCAATCCATGTAGGACGGCCGATCCGGGACGGCTCGATCCAGCTGCTCCCGTATCGGCAGACCCCCGGGGAACGCCATGTACATCCAGCCGCGACCGAGGACCCAGGCAGCGTCCCGGGTCGCCCGGGCATGGGCACCGATGGCCGCCTGGATCGCCTCGACCGACTCGAGCTGGAACAGGTCGACGCGACCGATGTCCTCTTCGACGCTGCTCAACAGGTGGAAGTGGGCATCGTCGAAACCGGCCGTGATGAGGCCGCCGCGGGCGTCGACGACCGTGGTCGACGGGCCGTGCCAGTCCCGTCTCGCTTCCTCGTCCCGACCGATCCAGGCGATCCGATCGCCGACCACCGCCACGGCCGTCGGTGTCGCGATCGGCCGTGGCCCGATGTCCGAGCCATACGGACCGAGCTGGCCCGGTCCGAACGCCTCGAAGACGCGACCGCCGACGATCAGCAGGTCGGCTGCCGGGCTCACCAGGCCAGGCCAGCCTGCAGGTGCGCCTTGACCGCGGGCCACTCGGGCGCGATGACGCTGAAGTAGGCCGAGTCGCGAAGCGAGCCGTCGGGCATGATCATGTGCTGGCGGAAGACCCCCTCGAACGTCGCGCCGATCCCCGCGAGCGCGGTGCGCGAGCGCTCGTTCTGGTTGTGCGTCTTGAACTCGACCCGGTTGGCCCCGAGCGTCTCGAACGCATGGGTGAGCTGGAGCAGCTTCGCCTCGCGGTTCGCGCCGGTCCGCTGGAACGGGGTGCCGACCCAGGTCCAGCCGATCTCCAGGCGCTTGTGCTCGGGCACGATCGACATGAAGCGCGTGCTGCCGATCGCCCGCCCCGACGTCCGGTCGATGGTCACGAACGGCCGCTCCGTGCCTGCCTCGGCGTTGGCGATGGCGGTGTCGAGCCACCGGCGCAGGCCGGCGTCGTCCTGTGGGCCCATGATCGTCCAGCGCCAGAGTGCGGGGTCGAAGGCGACCCGCATCAGGTCGTCGAGGTGGCGCGCCTCGAGCGGTTCGAGTCGGACGCGCTGACCCTCGAGGACCACCGGCTCGACCCACGTCTGCGACGGCATGCCGCGATGGTACCGGCCGGGCGCCGACCCGGGGTCCGCCGTGGTCCGACCCGCCCATGTACGCTTCGGTCGATGAACCGAGGTCTCACCGTCGAGCAGCTCGACGGTCTTCTCGACGAGCAGCACCTCGCGACCCTTGCCACGTTCCGCCAGGACGGCAGCGTCCTCCAGTCCCCGCTCTGGTACGTCTGGGAGGACGGTGGCTTCACGCTCGCGATGGCCGCGACGGACGGCAAGCTCAAGCACATCGCGCGGGACCCGCGGGTCACGATCGTGGTCGCGGAGGATGCCCTGCCGTACCGCGGGTTCGAGGTCCGCGGGCTCGCCCAGCTGACGGATCGCCCATATCCACCCACCATCCGACGCATCGCCCGACGGTATGTCGGCGCGAAGGGGGAGTCCTTCTACGCGGACAGTCACGAGGGCGTCGTGGTCCGGGTCGAGCCGGGCGAGGCCCGCGGCTGGGATTTCCGCGACGATCTCGGGGCGATGGGGGTGTGGCACCCGTGACCGCGTTCGACGAGACCTTCCGGGCGTTCCTCGACGACCTGTTCCGGCTTTATCCGGTCACCGCGACGGCGATCGGCGACCATCGGTTCGACGGCGCGTGGTCCGACGCGACCGACGCCGGCCGCCAGGAGCGCCTCGCCGCCCTCGACCGCTGGCAGGCGGCCTTCGAAGGCCTGGGCGAGCTCACGCCGGACGAAGCGATCGATCGCGATCTGATCCTGGGCGAGATCGACGCCTCGCGCTTCGCCGAGGCGGAGCTGCGCGAGGACACCTGGAACCCGCTCGAGTGGGTCTACGTGATCGGCGCGGGCCTGTTCACGCTCATCGCCCGGGCGTTCGCCCCCTTGGCTGATCGGCTGGCGTCGGTGGCGAGCCGGCTCGAGCGCCTGCCGGCGGTGTTCGACGGGGCCCGGGTGGCCCTGGTCGGCGTCGATGGTCGCCCGGTCGGGCGGTTCCAGACCGAGACGGCGCTCAAGCAGCTGCCCGGGATCGGGGCGTTGATCGACGACGCACTCGCCGAGGCCGACGCACACGCCGACGATCCGGCCGTGAGCGCAGTCACGCCACGGTTGCGGGCCGCGGCCGACACAGCCAGGGCGGCCATCGCCGCGTTCGAGACGCACCTGCGGGAGGTCGTCCTGCCAGCGAGCGACGGCGAGGCCCGGCTCGGGACCGGAGCTCTTCGCCCGGAAGATGCGCCACACGATGCGCTCCGCCGACCTGACGCCCGAGCGGATCCTGGCCGCGGCGGAGCGGGAGTACGTCGCCGTCCGGGCCGAGATGGTCCGCCTGGCCGGCGAGATGTGGTCGACGTGGGTGCCGGACCGGGCACGCCCCGACGACGACGGCGCATTGGTCCGCGGCGTACTGGACGCCATCGCGGCCGATCACCCGGCGGCCGACGAGCTCCTCGACTGGTGTCGCGAAGAGACCGCCCGGATCGAGGCCTTCTGCACGGAACGGGGACTGATCGGGATGGCCGACGAGCCGCTCGACATCCAGTGGACGCCGGTCTTCCTGCGCGCCTTCGGGGGCGCGATGCTTTCGTCGCCGGGACCGCTCGACAAGGGCCAGAAGGCGTTCTTCGCCATCACGCCGATGCCCGACGACTGGACGCCGGAGCAGCGCGAGTCGTACCTGCGCGAGGACAACGCCCGGATGCTGCGCCTCCTGTGCATCCATGAGGCCATCCCGGGGCACTACCTGCAGGGGGCCTATGCGAACCGGAATCCCTCGCTGCCGCGGGCCATCTTCGCGAGCGGCCTGTTCGCCGAGGGCTGGGCCGTCTACGTGACCCAGGTCATGATGGACGTCGGGTACGGCGCGGACGATCCGGCGCTCCTGCTCACCCATTGGAAGTACTACCTGCGCTCGACCACCAACGCGATCATCGACGCCCGGATCCAGGCCGGCGACATGGACGGCGAGGCGGCCGTCCGGCTCATGGTCGACGGCGGGTTCCAGGAAGAGGCGGAGGCGCGCGCCAAGTACGACCGGGCGCGCCTGTCATCCACCCAGCTCTCGACGTATTTCGCCGGTTCGCTCGAGATGTGGGACATCGAGCGCGAGGTGCGCCGCCGGGCGGCCATCGCCTCGGGCGACCCGCGCGGCGCCGACGCCGTGCCCGAGCCGCGCGTGGTCGGGGGCTTCGGCGAGACGCCCGGGTTCGTCTACCGGCGCCACCTCGAGTCGGTCATCGGCCAGGGCTCGCCGCCGACGTCGCTCCTCAGGCGCATCCTCCTGGGCTAGCCGGCCGGCCTCACCGGCCGACCGCCCGCGCCGTCATCTCGAGCGCCTCCACCTCCGCCTCGTAGATCGCCCCGAGGCGTGCCCCCAGGTCGGCGAGGATGGCCTCGACCCGCTCCGGCGGTAGCGGGAACGCGTCGGCGTACCGATCGCGGATCGCCCAGGCGGTGGCACCAGCGGCGCGGGCTCGGGCGCGGCCCGGCTCGCCGGCCATGACCGCCTCGTGCAGCTGCTCGACGGCCTCCACGGCGTCGGCGGCACCATCCAGGTCGGGTGGGACCGCCGCATCGGCGAGCTCCTCCCACAGGTCGGCGGCGCTCCGCCAGGCTTGCGCGGCATCGCCGAGCGCGGGGTTCTCCAGCGCGCCGGCCGCCTCGTCGAGCGATGTCGCGTACAGCTCGCGCAGATGTCCGCCCCACGGACCGACGTCGCCGTCGACGCTTTCGAGCAGGCGCAGCAGCGAGTCGAACAGGCCGTGACCGTCGGCGAAGACCTTCGGCCATGCCTTGGCGTTGCGGGTGTCGGTCATGAGCCGGCTCCACTTGCGCCACGCGGGCAGTGAGAACGAGTCGGATGGCGATCGGAGGTGGTCCACCTGGTCCTCCAGGCCGGCCCGCATGGCGGCCCGCAGCCGGTCCGCCGGGATCGGCCCCGGAGCGGTCCGCAGGCTGACCATCCGGTGCTTGTAGGAGCCGATGCGGCCACGGGCCGCGGCCATGACCTCCGGTGGGATCCGAAGGGGCGCCTGGCCGCGGTCGTCCACGGCGTATGAGCCGTCGGGTTCGCGGCCCGTGATGACCACCGTGTGGCCGCAGTAGCCCCACAGGGCGTCCGGCAGGCCCCACGTGTCGATCCCCCTGAGGTCGACGGACGCGATGACGTACGCGCCGGCGTCGAGGCGCGCGTCGAGTGCGGCCTGCGCGGCCCTGGCCCCGCCCGTCTCGTGCCGGTCAGCCTCGATGCCGAGCCGCTCGAGCGTCTTGCCCGTCCAGCCGGGGATCCACGGGTACTGCCACTGGTTCTGGAAGCCGAGGGTCAGGATGGGGCCTTGGCGGCCCTTGAACTCCCAGAGGATGTAGCCGGCCCCCAGGCCGCCGCCGATGCCGAAGATGGCGGCCTCGCTGAGGGGCTTCCCGGTCAACCCCGAGACGACGCCCTGGTTCGCGAGGACGTTGGCGAGCGTCGCCGTCTCCGGGTGGTGGCCGCCGCGCATCCGGTAGGCAGCGCCGCCGCTGCCGGGACCGTTCGACGCGCCTGGATCGGGCGCCGGGTCGGCGGAAGCGAGCAGGCTCCGCCGCGCCGCGGCATACCGTTCGCCGGTCTTCGCCATGCGCGCGCGGACGACCCGCTTGAAGGCCTTGTCGGTGGTCATCGGTCAGTCTCCGTCACGGCCGTCGACGCTCGCGCCCACGCCGCCGCGCCGTCGGCCGGTCGGATGGTCGACCGGTTCGTCCCGAGGATCCGGATCCCCTTTACCGCCGCAACGCCGGGCCGCGTGGGGGCTCGGTCTGGCAGTCGGGCGCGGGAGGCGCCGTCTCTAGTGTACGACGCCTCGGAATCGGGTCGCCAGCCGCGTGAAGCGCAGGTGGATCGGCAGGATCAGGATCCAGAGCGCCTCCGCGGCGGCCGGGGCAGCTGTTCGTTCACTTGCGGTCCTTCTTCGACGATCGCCGTTTCGTCGGCTCCCGCTTCGGTCCTGTCCGGGTCTTCGCCGACGGCACCGCGGCGCCGTTGCGCGACGCCCCGGCCAGCGAGGTCCTGAGCGCGTCGATCCGATAGCCGGCGGCCTTCGCGCTCGCCACGAGGCGGGCCGCGGCGTCCGGGCCGGCCGGCGGAGCGCGACGCTTCGGGGGCGCCTCGATCGCATCGAGCCTCCGCGCCCACTCGAGCTGAGCGGCGAACCGATCACCGTCGAGCCACTCGATGCCTTCCCACGTGTTGACGCCGATGGCGGTCCGGACGACGTCGCTCGCCAGCCAGCGCTCGAGGAGCCGGGCATCCGCGGTCCGTGCCGGCCCACGGATGCCCGAAGGCCGAGGCAGGGTCAGCAGGACGCGGACCTGGTCGGCCACGGTCCAGGCCTCCCCCTCGTCGAGACCGGTCTCGCGCAGGCCCGCGGCCAACGCGCCGGACAGGCGGAGCTCGTCGTACCACGCCCGGCTGGTCGCGGCGACATCGCCGTCAACGGCCAGCTCCCCGGTCTGCGACAGCGCCAGCCACCCCAGGAGCGCGGCTCGATCCATCCGCGACGATGGGAGGTCCGCGCCCGTCATCGCCGGCGCGACGCGGCGTCGAACGGCGGCCGCCAAGACCGCCGGGTCTCCCGACACGCCGGTCGCCTGGCCGATCGCCGCCAGGAAGACGGCGAACCGCCGCTCAAGTTCGTCGAGCGCCTTCGGCGTGGCCGTGCCATCGAGGACGGCGCTCACGAGCCCGCTCGCGAAGATCGCCCGCAACGGCCTATGTACCGGTTCGAGCTGCAGCTCTCGGAGCGCATCCTCGAGCGAGGGCACCGGCCGCTCCCCGAGGCGTGTCGCCAGGTGCGCCCACTGGCCCGACATCCCGTCATGGATCTCGCGGAACTCCCAGAAGACATGCGTGGCGTAGGCATCGAGCGCCACGTAGAGGCCCCGATCGTGCAGGTCGTGGGCCGAGCGCAGCGACTCGAGGCCACTCCGGGCATCGCGAAACGCCACGAACACGGTCGGGTCGTCCGGGAGGCCCAATCCGTCCGCGAGCGAGCGTCGGACGATCCGCTTCCGGCCGCCGCCATCCTTGCGGGCGTACGGCGCCGATTCCCGGATCCAGCCGCTGGTCGAGCCGTACCGGTCGTGGTAGACGACCAGGGACCGCTCGGGCCCGCTGCCGTTCGAGTAGGCGAAGACGTCCTCGTCGACCCGGCCGCTGTCGGTGACCAGGTCGTACAGCAGGAAGTCGTGCGCCTCGGCGAACCAGGCGCGACGGTGGAGCAGCGGGAAGATCTCGCGCTCGTGCCGTTCCACCAGCCACGGATCGGGGTGTTCGTCGAGCGTCGCGCGCTGGAACTCCATGCCGTACTTCTCGCTGAAGCCCTGGACCTGGCCATGACCGAGCATCGGGAGGCCGGGGAGCGTGGCGAGGACCGTGGCGACACCGAAGTACTTGTCGCCCTTGCCGAACTGCTCGAGCGCCGTCTTCTCGTCGGGATTGCTCATGAAGTTGACGTACCGCTTGAGGATCTCGGGGTCGAATTCGATGGTTTCCTTGATGACCCGTCGGTAGCCCTCGCCGTCCTCGTCGCGGAGCATGTGCATGAAGGCGCTGTTGTAGACCCGGTGCATGCCGAGGGTTCGGACGAAGTACCCCTCGAGCAGCCAGAACGCCTCGGCCAGCAGGAGGGTGTCCGGGACCTCGGCTGCCACGCGGTCGACCACGTCCCGCCAGAACTCGACGGGCATCCGCCTGGCGAACTCGCGCCTGGACATCGCGTGCTCGGCCCGCGACGGGATGCCGCCCGGTTGCCCTGGCTCCGGCCACCAGAGGCGCTCGATATGCTTCCTCGCAAGGACCATCGCGGCGTCGAAGCGGATGATCGGGAATCGTCGGGCGACCGCGAGGATCGTCGCGATGACCTGTTCGCGGACGGCGGGATCCAGGAAGTCGAGCTGGGCCGTGTCGTTCCAGGGGAAGCTCGTCCCGTCGTTGCCGTGGTAGACGTAGCGGGTCGCCCCGGTCCGCCGATCGAACCGCTTGAAGACGACGGCCGCGTCGCTGTCGTCCCAGTAGTGGTCCTCGAGGACGATGCCGACCCGATCGTCCGACGAGAGGTCCGGGCCGCCGAAGGTGTACGCGGGGTAGGGTGGCTCGTCGAGGGACAGGAACCACTCCGGGTGCTCGACGACCCAGTTCGAGTCGATGCCCATGTGGTTGGGCACCATGTCGCTCGCCAGGCGGATGCCACGCGCCCAGGCCCGGTCGCGGAGGGTCGCGTACGCCGCCTCGCCGCCGAGGTCGTCGGCGATCCGGTAGTCGTCGAGCGAGTAGGCGGACGCGACCGCGTCGACGTTGCCGCGCATGCGCTTGATCCGTTCCGACGCCTTGGAGCGTTCCCACAAGCCGATGAGCCAGAGCCCGGTGACGCCCCAGCGGGCGAGCATGTCGAGCTCCTCGTCGGGGATCGCGTCGAGCTTCCTGATCTGGCGGCCGTACGCCCGCGACAGCTGGTCGAGCCACACGTACGTGCTCTTCGCCATCAGGACGACGCGCGGCATCCACGCCGAGTCCGACGAGAACGCCTCCGGCTCGTCCGCACTGCCGAGCTTGGGCACCTCCCCGCGCGTCGTCCCACCGCCGCCGCCGAAGCGCAAGTGCAGCGCCGCCTCCTCCTCGGCGAGGATCCCGAGTGCCAGGTCCAGGCGGGCCAACAGGGCGATGAGGGCGTCGCCCAGGATGCCGGCCCAACGTTCGCGGATGTAGCGCAGCTGGCCGGCCAGCGAGGTCGGGGAGTGGCGCGCCGGCGCACGGAGCAGCTCGAGGAGCGATTGGCCGTCGGGTCCGATCCGGGGGCCCTCGGCGAACGCGACCTCCAATCCGGCGATGGCATCGCGATAGCGCGTGGCCCGCTCCAGCGGCCGGTCGTCGACGAGCTCGCGCAGCGGTCCGAGCGCCGGGTTCTCGTTGGCCACCCGGACCAGGATGAGTTCCTCGAGGCGCGTCGCGCGCGGCTCCGGGCGGGCGGTCCGACCGGGGAACTCGGCGGCGAAGCGGTCCAGCAGGTGCTTCGTGTCGTTCCGCCCGATGCGCGCCTCGAGCCCGGCTAGGGCGCCGTCGATGGCCCGGGGCCGGCGGTCCTCGTCGTAGCGGGCGATCACGAGGTGGCCGATCTCGTGGATGAGGCCCATCGCCCCGATGTCGCCGGCAGAGACCGCCGGCACGCCGTCCGGGCGGAGGTCGTTCATCCGGTTGGCAAGCCGTCGAACGGCCATGAGGTCGGTGGTGACGAGGTCCCCGGTCGAGCCGATCAGGCTTCGGTCGACGCCATACCGCTTGCGGGCCCGGCGCTGGACGTGGAACTCACGCATCGACCGAAGCATGGCATGGCCGATGGGCGCTCACGCGCACGTCACGCCGCCCCCCGGGATGCGTCAGACGCGAGCGGCGTCCGCGTGGCGGGTCGACGCGACGTGTTCGATGGACCGGCGGAGGAGTTCCAGGCCCGACGGATCGAACTCGTAGGTCCACGAGCGGATGCGTTCGGGGCGAGAGAACCGTTCGGCCAGGCCCGCCGCCTGCGCCTCACGCGACAGGAGGATGAGATCCGCCGTGCGGTCGATGAGGGCCACCTGTTCGTCGCTCTCGATGAGCGCGGAGACGATCTCGACCCCGGTCGTCCCCGACAGGGACAATGTCTCGAGGATGTTGTCCGTGCCACGCTCGGACGCGCATACCAGGCCGACTCGCGAGCCCCGCGGCAGGCCGGCGATCTCGTGGACCATCTCGAGGTAGCCGGGGCCGACCAGCATCGCCACGACCGGGAGTCGGCCCGCGACCAGCGCCTGGGCCTCGTCGGCGTGGAATGTCGTCGTCGCCACCAGGTCGTAGTGGAACCGGTCGAGGCGCTCCGGCAGGTCGTCGAGCAAGGCGCCCTCTGCCTCGATCATGCCGGGGAAGGCATCGACCAGGCGCTCGGCGTCGTACCCCGCGTCGGCGTTCGTGCATTCCGTGAACAGGACGTGCACGAGCGAACCGGGACGCTTGCGCTCAGTGGCGGCCGCGAACGTCGCGCTCGCGAGTTCGTCGGCCGTGAAACCGGCGTGGGCTGCACGACGAAGCATCTCTGAGACGATGCCCGCCAGGGCCTCGGCGCCTCGACGCTGCGGTGGGCGATCGGCCACGTGCGTCCCGGCGCCGTGACGGCTCGAGACGTAACCCGCGTCCGACAGGCGGCGATAGACCGCCCGGATGGTGTTCGGATTGACTCGGAGGGCCGCTCCGAGCTCGCGGACCGGCGGGAGTCGTGATCCGGGCAGCAGTCGACCGGAGTCGATCTGGTAGGCGAGTTGCCAGAAGATCTGGGTCGAGATCGGGACGTCCGAATCGCGCTCGACGTCGAGCGAGCCGGCGTCGGCGCCGGTCACCGATCCAGGAACGAAATCGTCAGTTGACATAGTCCATTAGTCCAAGTAGTGTTCGTTTTGGCCTAGTCCACTATAACAAGTCAAGGAAGGTGCCTGATGGAAGGGATGTTCTTCGTCTTCCTGACGGCCGTGATCACGGTCGTTGGTTTGGCCGCACAAGGTTGGGGCGTCGACAGCCGCGAATGGTCCGATGACCCGCGTCGGTCGGAGTACCCCGTCTCGATCCGGTAGATCGACTCACTCGTCCGTTTCTCACGTCAGCCCGTGGCGCGCAGGCCGCGGGCTGACGGATTCTCAGGGCAGGAACGGCGGGATCCCGTGGCGCGACGACTCGACCGCGTCGAGCGCGGCAGACCGGTGACGGGCCTCGGCCGCCTGGAGCTCCGACAGTCGGGTGGCTGCGTCGAGCTCGTCCTTGTGGCGCTGCTGCCGGTCGTCGTCCAGGCGACGTTGCCGTCGGGTCATGACGATCACGCCGACGATGATCGGGGCGACGATCAGGAGCCCGGGCAGGAGGTCCATGACCTGACGCTAGCACGTCCGGCAACGCGTCATGGTCGTCAGGCGGCGGCGCGCTCCCGGACCTCGCGGAGATCCTCCGACAGCCGATCCGCGAGGCGGGAACCGGACAGGTCGTCGACGAGCCGCGCGGCGTGTTCCGCGGCCCGGATGACGAGGCCCGTCTCCGGCCGGTCCGGCGACTCCCAGAACCAGCCGCAGCTGGCGAACATCGCCAAGCGCCAGCGCTGGGCGGCCATCGTCCCGAGGAATCGGCGCCTCGAGTCCTCGCCGGAGCCCGAGCCGAGCCATCTCGCGGCGAACGCGGCCTCATCGACCGCCCCGATGACGACGTCGACATAGTCGTCGCGGGCGGCCCACGGGTCGGGCGAGCCGGGCACGGTCCGGGCGATCAGCTCGGTCTCGGTATCGATCGCTTCGGCCAGGCGCTCCAGCGCGGCGCGCAGCGGCGCCTTCCACGCCCCATCCCCCACACAGTCGCACGCCTCCCGCCAGCGGGCGACGCCGTGGTGGCAACTCCACGAGGTGCCCTCGACGAGATCGGCGAGCGGGAACGGACGGCCATCGTCCCGGACCACGTCCGCGAGGGTCGCCACCTCGTAGCCGAGGTCGGTGTCACCCACCAGACGAGCCAGGAACATGTCGCGATGTGGCTGGTGGTGGCCGTACAGCTCGCCATCGGTCGCGATGAGGGCGAACCGCGGCGCGCCGTCCTCGTCCGAGGCCGAGCCAAGGACCGGTCCGATCCGCTCGTACGCGAATCGGTCGGCGTTCTCGGTGGCGTAGGTCTCGAACGAGACAGAGGTCGAGAGGCCCCCGTCATACGCGGCGACGACGATGGACCGCCCGTCGCCGAGCTCGACCCGGTACGCGCGACGCGTGTCGAACTCCGGTGCGGTCAACTGCCACGGTGCCAGGATCGTGTGGGTCGCGCCCTCCTCGACGAGCAGGCGCAGCGTCTCGCTGTCGGCGGCGGTCTCCGGCAGCCACACACCGGACGGGCGACGTCCGAACCGGAACTCGAAGTCGCGCAGGCCCCAACGGATCTCGGTCCGGCGCTCCGAGGCCGACGCGAGCGGGAGGATCGTGTGGTGGAAGGGCTGGGCGAGGCCATTGACGCCCTCGTCGCCGGTGACGAATCCACGGTAGGCGACCGGGTCGCCGTCGACGAGCCAGCTGGCGAGGGTCGGCCCGAGGTCCCAGGAGACGCGGCCGTAGTTGCCGAGCTCGGCATTGGGTCGGTAGCAGTCGGCGGCGATCCGGGTGTTCCAATCACGAGCCGGGGCGGCCGTCGGTTCGACCGGCACGAGGCCGGTGGCCGGATCGATCCGCGACGGCTGGTAGAAGTGCCCGTGGACGACGAGGCGGGGCCGGCTCATGCCTCGAGCGCCCGATCCCGGTCCGTCGTGACCGTGTTGGCGACGACGACCGACCATCGATCGCCGGGTCCCAGCGCGATGGGCCACGACAGGAGCCAGCCGCTCCCCTGGTAGACGCGTTCGAAGCCCTGCTCGGAGTTCGAGATCGTCTCGACCGGGGCCCACCAGGCATCGGCCGGAGTCGAGACCGTCGTCGCGATCGCGAGCCCGATGTAGTCGTTGCCTTGGGCGAACCGCTCGACGCCATTGGCCTGGCCGCTCCCGTCGTGCGGGGAGCGCTCGCCGTCGAATTCCCACCACGCCGCGGGGTTGTGGCCGCCGCCGAGCATCGTCGTCGTCCATTCGATGCCGAGTCGGGCGTCGATCCGCGCCGCGCCGAGGTGCTCGAGGTCGAGCGTCAGTTCCAGCGTCGGATCACGCCGATCGCCGGCGAGGCGGAGGCGCTTCGTCACGCGGACCCCGGCGCTCACGTCCCCGGTGGCCACCGTCGTGTCGCGCCGGGCGGTAAGGGATCCGACAGCCAGTTCGACCGCCTCGAACGATCCGTCGATCGCGTCACCGAGCTCCGGGGCCGCGGCACTCGCCCAGGCCGCCGGCGTCGCGTCGGGGGCCAGGAACCGGACCAGGCCGCTCCGCCGCTCGTAGCCGTCGTAGACGAGCCGATCGGCCAGCCCGGCCTCCTTCACCCAGACCGCCTCGTGGATGGAGGTCGCCCCGCCCTCGTGGCGCGTCTCGCCGGCGTCCCGGTCGTCGTGCTGCCGCAGCACGTCGTGATACGCCTCCGGCCGACGACGCATCACCGCCGCGACCGCATGGCATACCGGCCGGATGTCCCAGGAGCCGATGCCGGCGCCCTCGTCGAGATCGACGGTCACGACCTGTCCGGGCGTCGCGAGCCGGATTTCGTCGACGCCGTCCATGTCGAGGTCGAGCCGCTCGGCGGCCCGGAGTGAGCCGAGAGCCGTATCGGCCAGGTCCTCGGCGGCGATCAGGTGCTCGTAGGTCGCGAGGCGCATGTGGCTGATGTAGATGCCCCCGAACATGCCGTGCCAGTAGCAGTCGTTCGACTGGCCCTGGTAGAGGTGATCGAGCGCGCGGTCGCGCGCAGCCCCTGGCGGCATCGCCTCGACCTTCTCGGAGGTCCGGAGCATCTGCTTGTGCAGGTCGTTGATCTCGCGGTACTTGACCTGGAAGTTGCGCCAGAACGCCCCGCGCAGCCAGCGCGCCTCGGGCCGGCCGGCCGCCTGCGCCGCATGCAGCGACTCGGCGAAGACGCGGCTCTCGTTCGGGGGCAGCGCCCATTCGCCCATCTCGACATAGGACCCGGTCGGCACGTACACGCGGCCGGCCGGCGGGTGGGCCGCCAGCCATGCGGAGGGGGTCACCATCGCAAGCCAGTCCGCGTTCGCCTCGAACGCCTTGAAGAGCCGTTCGACGTACCGCCCCTTGCCCCAGCAGTGTTCCCACGTCGTGGGCCAGGCCCCGAACTTCTCGCCGTCGTCGCCCATCATCCCGACCCGCGAGCCGTCCTCGGTCGCGTGGCCGCGGAGGTAGTCGACGACGTCGTCGACCTCGCGGAACGGGATGCGGTACCGGAGGCCCTGTTCGGTGCCGAAGACGCGCAGGAGGCGGCCCTGGTCCTCGGTCGTGTACGGCCCCCACATCGCTTCCTCGGCGATGGTCGCGGCGCGGAAGTGTGCATCGTCGAGGATCGTCCAGTCGTACCCGCCGGCGACCAGCGATGTCGGCAGGTCCGGTTCCCAGACCCGTTCGGCGAGCCAGGCGCCCGTCGGCCGGCGCCCGAACAGCGTCTCCAACTCGTCACCCATGCGCCGCAACTGGCCGATCCGGTCACGCTCGGGGAGGGAGGCGAGCACCGGCTCGTAGAAGCCGCCGCCCATGATCTCGACCTGGTCGCGCGCGACGAGCGCGCGCAGGCGATCGAGGAACTCGGGGCGCTCGGCCTGGAACCAGTGCAGCAGCGGGCCGGTGTAGTGCAGCGCGATCCGGACACCCGGATGGCGCTCCAGCGCCGCCACCATCGGTTCGTATGCGACCTCGTGGACCTCGGCGAACACCCACCCGAAGTTGCCGACTGGCTGGTGGTTATGGATCGCGAGCGCGAGCGCGATGCGATCGGTCACGGGCGCTTCAGCCGGCCTCGGTGATGACCGGCGCCAGGACCGGCTCCTGGACCTCGACGCCCGCGGCCGGGAGGTAGAGCCGCTCGGTGTACTCGTGCAGCATGCGGGTCGTGGAGAAGCGCCACAGGGCGGTGGCCATGGCCCGACGCATGACCCCGAGCCAGGCGGCGGGCACGCCGGACGCATCGCGGTCGTAGTAGGTCGGGACGATCTCCTCCTCGAGGATCCGGTACAGGTCCTGGGCGTCGGCATGATCCTGGGCGGCCTCGTCGGGGTTCGTCTCGCGCCCGCCGATGGCCCAGCCGTTGTCCCCCGTATAGCCCTCGTCCCACCAGCCGTCGAGGACGCTCACGTTGGGCACGCCGTTCTGTGCGGCCTTCATGCCCGACGTGCCCGACGCCTCGAGTGGCCGGCGCGGGTTGTTGAGCCACACGTCGGTGCCCTGCACGAGGAAGCGGGCCACGCGCATGTCGTAGTCCTCGAGGATGAAGACCCGACCGCGGAGCCCGGGCGAGCGTGAGAGCTGGAAGATCTCCTGGATGACCTTCTGGCCGGGCCGGTCCGCCGGGTGAGCCTTGCCGGCGAACACGATCTGGATCGGCCGCTGCTCGTCGCGCAACATCCGCTCGAGTCGGCCGAGGTCCGTGAACAGGAGACCCGAGCGCTTGTACGTCGCGAAGCGGCGCGCGAACCCGATCGTGAGGATCGATGGGTCCAGCGCGGTTTCGAGCTCGGCCAGGACCGAGGGCGCCTCGCCGTGGCGGCCGAACTGGCTGCGCAGCCGGCCCTGCGCGAAATGCGCGAGTTCGCGCTTCTGGCGCAGGTGCGCCTCCCACAGGTCACGCGCCGGGATGCGCTCGATGCGTTCCCAGAACCGGCCCTGCCGGGTGCCCGCGTCAAGGTCGTCGAGGTCGGCGTCGAGGTAGCGCGCCAGCAGGTCGCCGATCGGTGCCCCCACCCAGCTCGGGCCGTGGACGCCGTTCGTGATGCCGAGGATGTCGTGGTCGGTGACGCCCTGCCATGTCGCGTTCGCGGTGAGCGCGTGGAGCTGGCTGACCGCGTTGGCGCCGTTGGTCAGGCGCAGCGAGAACGCGGTCATGTCGAACTGGCCGTGGTCGCCATCCATCCCCACCCCGAGGTCGAGGACCTGTGCGATCGGGACGCCGCCCCGGTCGAGCAATGGACCCGCGACGCGCAACACGAGGTCGGCGTCGAAGCGCTCGTTGCCCGCGGACACGGGCGTATGGATCGTGAACACGCTGTCGCGCCGGACCGCCTTCCATGCGTCGTCCAGCTTCGCCCCGGCCGCGACGTGCTCGCTGGCCCGCTCGGCGAGCAGGAACGCCGAGTGCCCCTCGTTGAGGTGCCAGACGGCGGGGGCCAGGCCGAGGGCCCGGATCGCCCGCACGCCTCCCACCCCCAGCACGAGCTCCTGGTGCAGCCGCATCTCGCGGCCGCGGACGTACAGCATGTGCGTGATGGGCCGGTCCTGTTCCGGGTTCTCCGGCAGGTCCGTGTCGAGGAGCAGGACCGGCACGCGCCCGACCTCGGCGAGCCAGACCCCCACCGCCAGGTCGCGATCGGGTAGTTCGACCGTGACCGTGAGCGGCAGACCGTTCTCGTCCTGGACGCGGCTGATCGGCAACTGCGACAGGTCGTAGTCGGGGTAGGCGTGCTCCTGGTGGCCGTCCGCGTCGATCGTCTGGCGGAAGTAGCCCTTGCGGTACAGGAGCCCGACGCCCAGCGCCGGGAGCGCCATGTCGCTGGCCGACTTCATGTGGTCGCCGGCGAGCACGCCGAGGCCGCCCGAGTAGATCCCGAGGGACTCGTGGAAGCCGTACTCCGCGCAGAAGTAGGCGATGGGGCCGGCGAGGGCGTCCGCGTACTTGCGCTGGAACCAGTGGTCGGACCCGTTGGCCATGTACTGGTCGAATTCGGCGAGGACGTCCTGGTACTCGGCCAGGAACTTGGCGTCGTCGAGGAGGCGGGGCCACTCGGTCGATCCACTGATGACCAGGATCGGGTTCCGATACCGGGTCCAGGCGGTGCGATCGATGAGGCTCCACAGACCGCGCGTCCGGGGGTGCCACGCCCAGTACAGGTTGTACGCGAGGCGCCGCAGCCCCTCGAGCCTCGGCGGAAGCGGGAACGTCGCCGCCGGGATCGCCGGGACGCGGACGGGGTCCATGGGCGGGGATGATACCGGGTCGGGATGGACGGACGAACGGGCGCTCCGGGCGACTAGGATGCCGGGCATGCCATTGCGCATCGCGTTCCTCGCGTCCGAGTGCGAGCCATGGGCCAAGACCGGGGGCCTCGCCGACGTCGTCGATGCGCTCGCTCGCGCCTTGGGGCGTGTACCGGCAGGCGACATCACGGCCCCGGTCGACGTCTTCCTGCCGCGATATCGAACGGTGCCCGCGCCCGATCCCGGAACGATCGAGCGGCCGACGGTCATCCGCGTCCCGGACCCGCGCGCCCCGAGCGGCACGAGCGAGGTGACGATCCTCGATGTCGCGGCCGACGGATACCGGCTTCGCCTCGTCGATCATCCGCCGGCATTCGACCGGGACGGGTTCTACGGCGATGCGACAGGCGACTACCCGGACAACGCCTGGCGCTTCGGCCTGTTCTGCCGGGCCGCGTTGGAGGCGCTTCGGGCGGATGGGATGCCCGTCGATGTCCTGCACCTCCATGACTGGCATACGGGCCCGGCGGCCATCTTCCGCGACGCCCGGTACGACGACGACCCGATCGTGGGTCGGGCGGCGATCCTCCTCACCCTGCACAACCTGGCCTACCACGGCTGGGTCCCGCGGGAGTCGCTCAACCAGCTCGGCCTGCGACCGGGCGACGGGATCGTGGCCCGCGAGGCCGACGGCCTGGACCTCCTCGCGGCCGGGATCGAGCGGGCCGAGTTGGCCAACACGGTCTCGCCGACGTTCGCGGCCGAGGCGCTGACCCCGGCCTTCGGGATGGGCGTCGACGGTCTGCTCCGCTCGAAAGGCGACCGGTTCTTCGGCGTCCTCAACGGTCTCGACACGACGGTGTGGGACCCGGCCACCGACCCTGACATCGCCGCCACCTATTCGCTGACCGACCGGACCGGCAAGGCGGCATGCCGCGCCGACCTCCTCGGGCGCCTCGGGTTCGACCCGGCCGACCCTGGGACTGTCTTCGGCATGATCGGCCGGCTCGATCCCCAGAAGGGGTTCGACCTCGTCGCCGGCGCCGCGCCGGCGATCCTCGAGCGTGGCGGGCGGATCGTCGTCCAGGGCAGCGGCCATCCGGAGCTCGCCGATCCGTTCCGAAGACTCGTCGCGGCGAATCCGGACCGGGTGGCGCTCATCGAGCGCTTCGACCGGGTGATGGCGCGCCGCATCTACGCCGGCGCCGACGCGTTCCTCATGCCGTCACGGTTCGAGCCGTGCGGGCAGGGCCAGATGATCGCGCTGCGCTACGGGACGCCGCCTGTCGTCCATCGGACGGGCGGCCTCGCGGACACGGTCGTCGACGTGACGCGGCAGCCCGGTGCCGGGACCGGCTTCGTGTTCGACGAGGCGACACCAGGGGCGCTCGTCAGGGCCTGCGAGCGGACGATGACGATGCACGCGGCCAGTGGCGCGACATGGCGGCGCTTGCTCGAGCGCGGCATGGCCGTCGACTTCGACTGGGTGACGGGCTCCGCACCGCGCTACGTGGAGGCGTATCGGCGTGCCGTCGGACTCCGGGCCGCGGCCAGGGGCGCCTAGTCGAGCGCGTGGCGGAGCGCCGCGAAGAGCTTCTCCGGATGGGTCGGCTGCGGCGAGTGTGGTGCCCCGACGAGCGTCGTCACGTGGTCGGCGCCATACCGTTCGGCGAACGTCGTCGTCGCCTCGTTCGACAGGAGCCCGCCAGTGGCCGGATCGCCGCGGACCACGCGGACATCAAGCCGGGCTGCCGCCGGATCCGAAAGGGCGGCCAGACCGCCATCCCAGTCGCCATTCTCGAAGAGGATCTGGCGGACCGCGTCGAGGTCCGTGCCGCGAGCCGCCAGTTCCACCGCATCCAGGTCGCCATCCGCCCATTCCGGGTTCGTGGCATGGGCAGCGGCGCGGGCCGCCTCGGGGCTTGCCGGGAGCCTGGTCGCCGCCTCGGTTGCCTCCGCGATGATGGCGACGAGCGAGATCACCGGTGGGTCGAGGAGCACGAGTCGCGACGGACACAGGCCTGCCGTCGCCAGGTTGGTGGCCACCATCGCGCCCCAGCTGTGGGCCACGACCTGGAGCTCCGCCCGATCGAGCCCGGCCGTCCGGATGAACGCCACCAGGTCGGTCGCGGTCTCGCGGAATCGCGCGCGCCCCGTCCAGTGGCCGGTCTGGCCGTGACCCGGCAGGTCGACCGCGACGACGCGCCGGCCGGTCGCGGCGAACGCCGGTCCGAATCGCCACCAGATGGCGGCCGAGGCCGTGATGCCGTGCACGAGCAGGAGTGGCCGAGCCGACGCATCACCCCAGGTCAGCGCCGAGAAGGGGATCCCCGCGGCCACGACGGTCACTCGAGCGCTGGTCTCGTCCATCGAACGCCGACGCTAGCACATCGACGGACCGCTAGAATCGAGCGGTCCCAGTCGTCCGGAGGGTCCCATGGCCAACCAGTTCGTCGTGCAGCTAAAGAACGAGCCCGGGGCCATGGCCAACCTGGCCGAGGCGCTCGCGGCACGCGGCGTCGACCTGCGGGCGATCGGCGGCGGCAGCATCGGCGATTCCGGCCACGTGATCATGACGACGGCCGACGACCCGGCCACCAAGGCGGTGCTGGACGAGGGCGGCTACACCTATATCGAGGGCGAATCGATCCTGACCGAGGTCGATGACCGACCCGGCGGCATGGCCCGGCTCTCCCGCGCCCTCGCCGATGCGGGCGTCAACATCTACGGGCACCTGTTCCTCGGCCGGTGGGGTGATCGCGCGATGTTCGCATTCGTCGTCGACAAGCCCGACATCGCGCGCCCGATCCTCGAGCGCAAGGGCTGACCGAGCCGACGCGCCGAGCCTTCCGGATCGCGAGGCCGCCGTGGACGACTTCGAGCGTTACCGGTTCGACCTGAACGGGTACCTCGCGCTGCCGGGCGTGCTGGCCCCGGCCACCGTGGCGCGGCTCGACGCGCTGATGGACGAGCGGATCGCCGCGGACGTCCCAGCCGACGCCCATACATACCGGTTCGGTAACGTCCTCGACTGGAGCCCCGACGTCCGCGCGCTCATCGACCATGAGCCGGTCCTGCCGTACCTCGAGGAGATCCTCGGGCAGGGCTTCCGGCTGGATCACGACTACGCGGACCTGATCCGGCACGGCAAGGGCCCGATCGGGACCAAGCTGCATGGCGGGGCGATCCCGTACGACGCCGGCCAGTCGTACGCCTTCGTCGAAGGCCGGCCGCGGTCCGGGCTGCTTGTCGTCGCCTACAACCTGCGCGACGTCAACCCGGGCGACGGCGGGTTCGGGTGCGTCCCGGGCAGCCACAAGGCGAACCTGCCCTTCCCCGAGTCGTGGAAGGAGCTGGAGATCGACGAGGAGCTGGACCTGGTCCGGGCCGTGACCGGTCCGGCCGGCACGGCGATCATCTTCACCGAGGCGATGACCCACGGGACGCTTCCATGGCGCGGGGCGGGGGAGCGGCGGACGCTGTTCTTCAAATACGACCCGGGCCCGTATGCCTATGGCGCGACCTTCTACGACCGCGACCGCTGGCCCGACCTCACCGAGCGCCAGCGCGCGATCCTGGAGTCGCCCAATGCTCGCTACCAGGGCCGCCCGACGGCGTGAGTCTGGCGGCGCAAGTCGACCCCTGACCATCGGCCCGGAGGCTCGTTCGGCCGACATCGAGTATGCTCACGGCCTTCGTGCTCGATGGGCGCTCCGGTCGGCGCCCCGGTCTCATACCGTTCGATCCCGATCCACCTACGCCCTGACCGGGCCCCGCCACCGGGCGGGAGGGCCCTTCGTCAGGAGCGTCTACTCCATGTCCTTCGATGGTCTCGGGCTGTCGCCCGAGCTCCTCAGCACGGTCGCCAGACAGGGCTACACCGTGCCCACCCCCGTCCAGGCAGAAGCCATCCCGCTGGTCCTCGCCGGCCGCGACCTCATGGCCGGCGCGCAGACCGGCACCGGCAAGACGGCCGCGTTCGTGCTGCCGATGATGCAGCGGCTCCATGCCAGCGCCCGCGACGGTCGTCGCGGCGTTCGCGCGCTCATCCTCGCGCCGACCCGCGAACTCGCCCTCCAGATCGCCGAGAGTGTCCGTACCTACGGCGCGGGGAGACCCATCCGCTCGGCCGCCATCTATGGCGGCGTCGGCTTCGATCCGCAGGTCCGGGCCCTGCGTGGTGGGGCCGAGATCGTCATCGCGACGCCCGGTCGCCTGCTCGACCACGTCGGGCAGCGGACCATCGACCTGTCCCAGGTGGAGATCCTCGTCCTCGACGAGGCCGACCGAATGCTCGACATGGGCTTCATCCGCGACATCCGCAAGATCCTCGCGATCCTGCCCGCGCAGCGCCAGAACCTCCTCTTCTCGGCGACCTTCTCCGATGACATCCGACGGCTGGCAGGCGGTCTGCTCCACGACCCGGCGACCGTCCAGGTCACGCCCCGCAACACCCCGTCCGAGCTGGTCAGCCAGGTCGTCCACCCGGTCGATCGCGAGCGCAAGCGCGAGCTGCTCAGCCACCTCGTGAAGTCCGGCGTCATCTACCAGGCGCTCGTCTTCACCCGGACGAAGCACGGCGCGAACCGCCTCGCCACGCAGCTCGAGCACGACGGCATCCCGGCCACCGCGATCCACGGCAACAAGAGCCAGCCCCAACGGGTTCGCGCGCTGGCCGACTTCAAGGCGAACAAGTACGCGATCCTCGTCGCGACCGAGGTCGCCGCGCGCGGCCTCGACATCGACTCGCTGCCGCACGTCGTCAACTTCGAGTTGCCGATGGTCGCCGAGGACTACGTCCACCGGATCGGCCGGACAGGTCGTGCCGGCGTCGACGGCCGGGCCGTCTCGCTGGTCTGCGTTGACGAAGCGAAGCTCCTGTACGACATCGAGCGCGTCCTCGGCCGTTCCATCCCGTCCGAGGTTGTCCCGGGCTTCGAGCCCGATCCCCGCATCCGACCCGAGGCGATCCTGCGCGGCGGCCTAGGTGGCGCCCGACCGGGTGTCGGCCCCCGCCAACGACCCGTCGGCGCGCCCCGACATGCCGGTGCGGGGTCGCCGCAGCGAGCGATCAGCCGCCCGGGCGGCGCTCGACCGCACGCCGCGGCGCGGTCGTTCGGTTCGACTCCGGCGGGAGTGCCGAACGCCCATCGCGGGGGCGGGCATGCGTCCGGCCCGAACCGCGGTGGCCACGCCCCGGCGCGGCGACTCGAAGGCGGCCGCCCGTCAGGCGGTCATCCCTCGCAGCCCGGGCAGTGGCTCGGCCAGCGCCCGAACCAGGGTGGTCGACCCGCCCAGGGCGGGCCGAACGATCACGGCCCGCGTTCGAGCAACGGCCCGCGTCCGAACCACGGGCCGCGCCCGAACGGACGTCCCGAGGGCGCTCCATCGGCGCTGCCGGGCGAGCGCCTGGCACGCGTCGGCGGCCGAGACGAACGCTAGAGGCCCGGTGCCTGGCCCGAGGCCGAAGACCTCCACCGGGGTCGGCCCCCGGCATCAAGCGGCTTGGCCCTTCGAAGCAGCGCGGCGGGGGCTGCTACGATGCCCGTCACCGCACAGAGGGCAGTCTGACGGCTGCACGCCTGAGCAGCGCACCGCGAGCACGACGCATGCGAATCGGGGCGTGCGTTCTTGTTGTGCTCGCCTCCGCGACGCTGAGCCTGCCGCCAGCGGCCGCCGCCGCGGCGACGCTCCCCGCTGGCTTCAGTGACGACCCCGTGGTCAGCGTGGGCTCCCCGACGGACCTCGCCTTCACGCCCGATGGGCGGATGCTGATCACGACCCAACCGGGCCGACTACGCGTCGTCGCCGACGGGACGCTCCTGCCGACGGCCGCCCTCGACCTCGTCGCCGCGGGCACTGTCTGCTCGAACTCGGAGCGCGGCCTGCTTGGAGTGGCCGTGGATCCGCACTTCACCGCGAACGGCTACATCTACCTCTTCCACACATTCAAGAAGTTCGGCGTGTGCGATGTGAACACGTCGCAGGCTCCCGTCCACCGCGTCTCACGCTTCACTCTGTCACCGTCGCCGGCGAACACGGTCGATCTGGGGAGCGAACTCGTGCTCATCGACAACATCCCCTCCCCGGCGGGTTACCACAACGCCGGTGATCTGGCGATCGCTGCTGACGGCTTCCTGTATGTCAGCGTCGGTGACGGCGGCTGCCAGTTGGACGACGCGAGTCGATGCTCCACCCAGAACGACAACGCGCGCTCCCTCGATACGTTGCTTGGCAAGATCCTCCGCATCGGCCTCGACGGATCCGTCCCGACCACGAACCCCTACGCTGGACTAAGCGGCGCCCGTCGTTGCGGCGATCCGGCCGGTGTGCCGAACGGGACGGGTCCGTGCATCGAAACGTTCGCGTCCGGGCTACGGAACCCATTCCGATTCGCCTTTCGGCCAGGAACTAGTGAATTCCACATCAATGACGTGGGCCAGGCGACCTGGGAGGAGATCGACCTTGGTCGCGCGGGCGCCGACTACGGCTGGAATGTCCGCGAGGGCGACTGCGCCGTGGGCTCGACCTCGGACTGCGGAGCCCAGCCGGCAGGCATGACGAACCCGATCCACGCTTACGGACACGCAGACGGCTGCCGATCGATCACCGGCGGTGCGTTCGTGCCGGTCGGGGTCTGGCCCTCTGCGTTCGATAACGCGTACCTGTTCAGCGATTACATCTGCGGCAAGATCTTCCGCCTGGTGCCGAACGCATCGGGCGGCTTCGACCAGGTGGAGTTCGCCACAGGTCTCGGCGGATCGAGTGCGGTCGCCATGACGTTCGGCCCGTACGGGAATACCCAGGCGCTCTACTACACCACATACGCTGGCGGTGGCTCGGTGAGGCGGATCGCTGCGGTCACGAGCACGAATAGCCTCCCCATCGCGAACGCCGGGACGGCCGGGACGGCGAGCGGGGTGCCGGTGGCCATCACCCTGACCGGTTCGGACGTCGAGACCTGCGACCTGTCGTTCACCGCCCCGGCCACGACCGTCGCCGGCGGGACACTCGGCGGGCTCGATCCACGCGGCTGCGTCTCGGGCAGTCCGAACACCGACTCGGCGTCGGTCACGTACACCCCGCCAGGCGGCGGCTTCGCCGGTCCCGACAGCTTCACCTTCACGGTCGACGACGGGACGGACCCGTCCACACCAAAGACGATCTCGATCACGGTCGGCGGGTCGGCCGGTACCGCCACGTTCGGCGCGGCCGCCGACGCCCAGGTCAAATCGAGCAGCGCCAACACCAACTACGGCACGCTCGCCACGATCCGGACCCGCGACGGGACCGGCTCCTCGTCCAGCCCGATCTACCGGAGTTATCTGCAGTTCAACGTGGCCGGCGTGTCGGGCACGGTCAGCGACGTCAAGCTGCGCCTGTTCGTGACCGACCCGAGCCCGCACCTCCAGCAGGTCTTCGCGGTCACCCCGGACACCTGGACCGAGTCGGGACCCGGCGGCATCACCTACAACGCGACCCCGGCGATCGACACCCCGGCGAGCCCGCTCGCGAGCGCACCCGTGCCGACGACTGGCTGGGTCGAGATCGACCTGCCGAACAGTGCCGTGAGCGCCAACGGCCCGCTCAGCTTCGCGCTCAAGAGCGCCGGCGGCAACAGCGCCATCTTCAGCTCCAGGGAGGGCGCCAACCGACCCCAGCTCGTGGTCACCTACGCCGGGGGGACTGCCAACTCGCCCCCCACGGCGACCGGCGGGTCTCCGACGGGGACGACCGAGGACAAGGCGCTGACCCTGACCATCGGGGGCTCCGATCAGGAAACGTGCGACCTGATCTTCAACGTGCCAGCGACGACGACCCATGGGACGATCGGCTCGCCGACGCCTGTGGGCTGCACGTCAGGCAGCCCGAATGCTGACACCGCCAGCGTGACGTACACGCCGGCCGCCAACTACAGCGGCCCCGACAGTTTCGGCTACACGGTGACCGACAGCGCTGGCGGGACGTCCACGCCGTTCACTGTCAACGTCACCGTCAGTCCGGTCAACGACGTCCCCATCGCGAACGCCGGGACGGCCGGGACGGCGAGCGGGGTGCCGGTGGCCATCACCCTGACCGGTTCGGACGTCGAGACCTGCGACCTGTCGTTCACCGCCCCGGCCACGACCGTCGCCGGCGGGACACTCGGCGGGCTCGATCCACGCGGCTGCGTCTCGGGCAGTCCGAACACCGACTCGGCGTCGGTCACGTACACCCCGCCAGGCGGCGGCTTCGCCGGTCCCGACAGCTTCACCTTCACGGTCGACGACGGGACGGACCCGTCCACACCAAAGACGATCTCGATCACGGTCGGCGGGTCGGCCGGTACCGCCACGTTCGGCGCGGCCGCCGACGCCCAGGTCAAATCGAGCAGCGCCAACACCAACTACGGCACGCTCGCCACGATCCGGACCCGCGACGGGACCGGCTCCTCGTCCAGCCCGATCTACCGGAGTTATCTGCAGTTCAACGTGGCCGGCGTGTCGGGCACGGTCAGCGACGTCAAGCTGCGCCTGTTCGTGACCGACCCGAGCCCGCACCTCCAGCAGGTCTTCGCGGTCACCCCGGACACCTGGACCGAGTCGGGACCCGGCGGCATCACCTACAACGCGACCCCGGCGATCGACACCCCGGCGAGCCCGCTCGCGAGCGCACCCGTGCCGACGACTGGCTGGGTCGAGATCGACCTGCCGAACAGTGCCGTGAGCGCCAACGGCCCGCTCAGCTTCGCGCTCAAGAGCGCCGGCGGCAACAGCGCCATCTTCAGCTCCAGGGAGGGCGCCAACCGACCCCAGCTCGTGGTCACCTACGGGCCTTGACGCGCCCACTGGAGATCGGCTGGTTGGCCCGCTCCCTCACGGGCCTGCCGCCTCGTGACTACGGCGCCCGCGCGGCGATGTCCCGGAGGTACGCGTCGATCTCCGGGACGGAGCGCAGGGCCCGTTCGAAATAGCCGTTGACCGCACTGAGCGCGGCGTCCTGGATGCCGCTCATCTCGTCCGATCGGTCGGCATGCGACTCGCGCGCCTCGAGCGATTTCCGTAGGTCGAGCAGATGGCCGACCATCTTCGCCTCCTCCGGGCCATCGAGCGCCTGGATGGCCGACATGATCAAGCCGTCGACCTGCGAGACCATCGTGTGGGTGGCAAAGGTGTCGCCCGATGACGCGGCATCGTCCAGCGTCCGGATCAACGCGGAGACCTGATACAGCGCCGTGACCGGCTCGTCGAACAGCTCGCGGATGTAGGCGGCCTCGCGGTACTTGCCGTTCATCCGGAAGACGTTGTACATCCGTCGCGCGGCCTTGCCGAAGTTCGGCTCCTTGACGGTGTACTTCCAGACCTCGTGCTCGAGGGTGTCGACGTAGTCGTCGACCGAATCTGCCGACATCTCCTTGACGAGCTTCGAGAAGAGCGGGATCGAATCGGTCTCGAGGTAGACCTCCTGGTAGTAGGGGTCGAGGAAGCCGTCGAGCGGCACGATCGTCCCGTCTGGCGCCTCCCATGTCGGATCGAGGACGTTGCTGGCGTTTGCCAACTGGCCACGGGTCTTGTCGGCGATGACCCAGTCGAGCTTGCACCAGCCTGGGTCGTGCGACGCGTCCTCCCAGGTGTAGACCCGCACTGAGCCGTCGGGCAGCGTGACCTCCATCTGCCCGGCCTTGACCTCCTCCATGGTCCAGGACATCCCGGACCCGGCTCCGACCGGGCTGCCACCCTTCGTCGCGGCGACCTGGTGCGTCCCGAACTTGACCTCCCAAAGCCGGTGGGTCGGTCCGGAGGCCGTGGCGAGCGCCTTCTCACGCATGAGATCGGCCAGGATGGCGCACGCCTCCTCGCGCGTGTCTGCCCGGATGTGGACCCGCTCGAAGAAGTCGCAGTCGGCCGGATAGGCGTTGATCTTGCTCTGCGCGGCCGATCCGGAGATCGACAACGCCGTCAGGACCTGCGGCGGCCGGTCCTCGAAGCCCACGATCGTCGCCATCTCGCGGAACCGGGCGAGATCCTCCGGCAGGAAGTCGAGCATCGAGACCCGATGGCCGTAGACGCCGGTGTCGACGTCGACGACGAGCTCGCCACCGCTCGCCTCCGTCTCCATCGCGGCGACCCACTCCGCCGCCTCGCGCTCGTCGAGCTCGACGCCCAGCCGCGTGGCCGACGCGACCACCCGTGCGATCGCTTCATCCGATGAAGTCCCGGTTGCCATGGCACGCGCCCTCCTCTGCCTGCTCGTCCGAAGTGTATGACCCTCGATGCGCCGCGGCGATGACCGTCCGCTAGAGTGGGGGACGAGGGCAGGACGACATCGAGGAGGCGGCCGTGGAGGACCTCAAGGACCAGGTCGTGGCCATCACCGGTGCGAGCGCCGGGATCGGTCGCGCGACGGCTCGGGAACTGGCTCGCGCGGGCGCGCGCGTCGTCCTGGGGGCACGCCGGCGGGACCGGCTCGACGCCATCGAGACGGAGTTCCCGGGCCAGGTGGCCGCAGTCGAGATGGACGTGCGGAAGCCTGCGGATAGCAAGCGTCTCGTGGCGACGGCGCTCGAGCGCTTCGGGCGCCTGGACAGCCTCGTCGCGAACGCCGGCATAGGGATGTACGGCGGCATCCTCGACCGAACGGATGAGGAGCTCGCCACGATGCTCGACACGAACGTCGGCGGGACGGTCTGGCCGATCCGGGCCGCCGTGCCCGAGATGCTCAAGGCCGGCCGCGGCGACATCGTCATCGTGGCCTCGGTCGCCGGCTTCCGCGGTGGCGCGGACGAGGCCGTCTATGCCGCGACGAAGTTCGCCCAGGTGGGGCTCGCCGGATCGCTCGATCGCGAACTGCGCGACAAGGGCATCCGGGTCACGACGATCGGCCCGGCCGGGACCTCGACCGAGTTCGCGATCGGCGCAGGCCGCACCGAGGGCATGCCCGAGCTCAAGACCTACCTCAAGCCCGAGGACATCGCCTTCGCCATCCGGACCGTCCTCGAACAGCCCCGCCGGCTGCGGACGCAGTACTGGACGATCTGGAGCATGGCCCAGGGCAGCTGAGCGTCGCCGACGAGGCTGCGATGGGCCTATCCCAGCAGGGCATCCGTCGCCGGGTCGGCGACGCCGCCGTAATACCGATCGAGTACGTCGACGAATAGCGCTTCGCTCGGGGCTGCCCGGTGGAACAGCGTCATGCACGAGCGGACCTTCATGGCATCGAGCGAGCCGAAGATCTGCTCCGCCGTTCGACCTCGCGTTTCCATCAGGACGCCGGCGCACTCGCGGAGCCGGGCGCCAAGGACCGGGTGCGCGAGGTAGGCCTGGGCCTCGTCCAGCGAGACGATCGAGAAGCGCTGCGACATCGCGCTGTGTCCGAGCCCCGCGATCTGCGGAAAGACGAACCAGATCCAGTGCCCGGTCTTCCGTCCGGCTCGCAGCTCCGCGAGCGCGCCGCGGTACCCGTGCTCCTGCTCGACGATGAATCGCTCGAGGTCGTCCGTCACCGAGCCGCGACACCCGCGCCCGATGGGCTTGCGGCGCCAGCACAACCAACCACGGCGAGGATGACCGCAGCGACCGCCGCGACCAAGCACATCATCGGGTGAACTCCAATCCGTCGAGGACCGGCTGCACGTCCTTCAGGAAGGCGTCCCAGTCGGCGGCCGGAGCCTCGATGTCGACGACCAAGGACGACCCGTCGCCGCGGTCGAGCAGGATGTATCTCGCCCTTCCGGTCCCGATCAGCCGCAATCGGTTCGACCAGTCGCCGCCGTCCGACCCGCTAAACGAGAACGTGTAGAGGCCGGCGTCGCAAGTGGGCGTCCAGCCGGGAGTCATCGAGAGGTCGACCATGATCCCGCGCAGGCCGCCGATCGTGACCTCGGTCGGCGCCGAGACGACGAGACCCGGGAGGGTCCCGAGCCAGTTCGAGAGGTCGTCAGGCGTCCGCCCGACACCGGCGGCGCCCGCGTTCGTGTCGCAAGGCACGACCTGGTCCGACGCGTAGGCATTCGAGATCAGCGTGACCGTCGCCGAGTCGGATCCGATCGGCCGCCCGAGCCCGAACAGGCCGTTCTTCATGTCGGGGCCACCCGCCCAGCCATCGGGCACCGTGTACGCCAGTCGTCCGGTCGTGCCATAGCTGAACGGACGGAAGTCCGTGGCCTGATGGCGACCCGGCTGCAGGGGCCCGATGTCGGTCCTGGTCCAGTCGCCGTGCAGGACGGCTGCCCGGTCAGTGCACGCATCGCTCACGGGCGTCAACGTCAGGCGCTGACCACCCAGCGAGAGGCGGAACTCGTACGTACCTGCGTCGCCCACGTGGCAGTGCCAGTACTGGGACCCCACATCGAGCATCCGAAGCTCGAGGCGGTCGGGTCCGACCAACGACGCCGTGTTGTGCACGTCGGCGCGGTCGAAGATCGTGAGCGACGTCGGGCCGATGACGATATCCCACCCGAGGACCGTGGTGCCCGAATGCATGAAAGGAAGCGGGTGGTCCCCGACAGGACGCCATTCGGCCTGGAGCGACGCCGGCAGCGTGCCTGACCCCGCAGACAGCGGGCCCCCGGTGCCGCCGGTCCGGATGATGAGCCCGGCCCCGATCCCGGCCACGGCCAGCACGACCGCGGCCGCGGCGGCGAACCGCAGGCCGGGATGGATGGCGGGCAACCTCGTTCGGAGACCGGCGAGGCGTGGCTGCGGGGCACGGTCGATGCGATCGAGGGTGTCGACGAGGAAGCGCTCGGGCATCTGCGTCGGACCCTCGCTGAACCACCGATCGAGGACGTTGTCGAGGTCAAGGTCACGCGTCATGCCGGTCGTCCTCCGATGGCGATCACCCGGGCATCCGCGTCCAGCGCCGCGCGCATCGCGCGGTGGGCATGGTGGAGTCGGGAACCGGCCGTGCCGACCGGGATGCCCAGGATCTCGGCGATCTCAGCGGCGTCGCGGCCTTCGAAGTGGTGGAGCACGAGGAGTGCGCGTTGCTCGGCCGGCAGGCGTCGGAAGCCACGCTCGAGCTGGTCGCGATCGGCGACGCTGAGGAAGTCGTCGCGCACCGTCGGGGCGTCCATCGGCAGGACGCGCAGGTTCGCGACGCGGCGACGCTCACGCTTCGCTTCGGCGAGGCACGCGCGGACGACGAGTCGGTGGAGCCAGGCGTCGAAGCGGTCCGGATCCCGGAGGCCGGGCAGGTCCCGCCAGGCAACGATCAGCGCCTCCTGCAGGGCGTCCTCGGCCCGATCGACGTCACGGAGGATCCGCTGGGCGAGCGCGTACAGGCGGTCGCCCCGCACCCGGATCAGGTCGGCATACGCCTCCCGGTCGCGGCCCCGTGCCGCTTCGACCAGATCGCGATCCATCGCGCCTGCTTTGCGCTGGCACCCAGAGGGGGCGCTGTCCGGACACTATGGGGCCGAAACGCGGGCTGCCCTTCAATCTCGGGCGATGGGAGCGCAAACGCCTCGACCTTTGACGACCCGGGCCTCGACGCGACGGGGATCATCGCGGCATGATGCTCAGGCCCTGCATGGAGTCGGTGGATGTTGTCCCGTCCCGAGCCCGCGTGCCTGCTGATCGCTGACATCTCCGGTTACACCAGCTACCTGGCCGGTGCCGAGCTCGATCACGCCCAGGACATCCTGGCCGACCTGATGACCACCGTCGTGACCGCCCTCAGGCCGACGTTCCGCCTGGCGAAGCTCGAAGGCGATGCGGCCTTCGCCTATGTGATCGCGGAGCGGATCGACGGCTCGCAGCTCCTCGACACGGTCGAACGGACCTACTTCGCGTTCCGGCGGCGACTCCGCGACATCGCCCAGGCGACCGCCTGCGAGTGCAACGCCTGCGTCCTGATGCCGCGGCTCGATCTCAAGGTCATCGCCCACCACGGTTCGGTCATCCGCCACCGGGTCGCCGGACACGAGGAGCTGGTCGGCTCCGACGTCATCGTCGCCCATCGGCTGCTCAAGAACCACGTCGTCGAACGGCTCGGTCTGCCGGCCTACGCCCTGTTCAGCGCGCCGTGCATCGAGATGATGGGCGTGGACCCCGTCGCGCTCGGCATGGCCGAGCATCGGGACACGTACGACGACCTGGGCGAGGTCGTCGGCTGGGTCCACGATCTCGGGGCGGCCTGGGCCGCCGAACTCGAGCGCCGGCGCGTGGTCGTCTCGGAGCGTGACGCCGGGTACATCTACGACGTCGTCCAGCCGGCGCCCCGGGACATCGTTTGGTCGTTCGTCACCGACCCGGCCCTCCGGCCCCGGTGGCAGGCTGGCGTGACCGGCGTGGACCAGCTGCCCACCAGCCCCCGACGCGGCACCGGGACGATGAACCATTGCATGCATGGGGCGGAGGTCCTCGTCGAGGAGATCCTCGACTGGCGACCCGTCGACCACGTCACGATCCGCACGACCCTGCCCAACGGCTTCCAGGCCATGAACACGTTCGCGTTCGAGGACGCAGAGGAGGGGACGCGTGTTCGGATCCTTTTCACCTGGGGCAAGAACCGTCGCGAGCGCGAGGCGGCCGGGGCCATGCGCGAGTTCATCGCGCCGCTGGTCGAACTCGGCCAGTCGAACCTGCACGACGTACTGGTCGAGGAGATGGCGAACCGTGCGGCGATCGCGGCGGAGGTCCCGCCCGAACCGGCGGCACCCGAATCCCTTGAACGGGAGCTGCGCGAGCCGATCCGGCTCTAGAAGGAGGATCGAGCTGTGAGCCCATCGGTCGACATCAGTGCACTCCCAAGGTGGGGTTTTGCCGATCCCGGACCGCTGCGAGATGAGCTGACCGCCCTGGCCTTGTCCGGTCACAAGACGACCACGGCCAGCCTGTTGGTCGAGTTCGCGCTCGAGGGCGAGTCCGTCCCGGTGGCCGGCCAGCTCGACGTGCTCATGGACTCGGACCAGCGTCCGGTCGCGATCGTCGAGAACATCAGCGTCCGCACCGTGCGATTGGCCGACGTCGACAATCAGCATGCGATCGATGAGGGTGAGGGGTATGCCGATGCCGCCGCGTTCCGGGTCGACCACGAGGCCTACTGGAACGGCTACATCGACTGGATCCGGAACGGTCTCGGCGATCCCGGCTTCACCCTGACCGATGACACGCTGGTCGTCCTCGAGCGGTTCCGGATCCTCGAACGCCTCGAGCCGTGAGGAATGAAACCTCGTCGCCCTTCCGGAGCGCTAGCCGATAACTCGGCTCACCCAGCCTAGGATCCGCTGAGGGGGCCGCCGTCAGCTCGACGGTCATCGAATCGGCCGTTCGCACTCCCGGCCGAAGCGTTGCAGCTGTGTGCCATCATCCTGCCGATGAGCCAGAAGCCGGGAGGAGAGGGTCCCGCCACGCCGTCGCCTCCAGGTGACCCCACCTGGCTGCATCGGAACGTCGGGAAGATTTTCGCGGGCGTAGTGACACTCGTCGTAGCGCCGCTCTTTGTCGCGATCGTTGCCCCGGCGATCACCCCCTTGGTCATTGGCGGCCCCTCGCCTGCACCGACCCACGTCTTTGAGGAGACCAACGGACCTACAGCTCCTCCACTAACGGATACAGACGTCCGCTTCTACCGGCCATTCACGGACCAGGGCCTGCCGCCCTACGCTGACGTGACGAAAGTCAAGGGCGGATGCTTCTCTGAGTCGATGACGAGCGCGGATCCGCAGGCCCTGCGGTGTTCGTACGACGATGTCGATGGGAGTCCGATCCTCGATCCGTGTTGGGTGAATGTCGAACGAACGCAGGTGGCCTGTCCCAGGTCGCCATGGGGCAGCGATATCACCTTGATGGATCCCTTGACCGAGCTTTATGAGGACCCAAACGCTGACGGGCTGGCAACGCCAGATCCGACGAGCAATCCTTTCGCGATCGAACTTGTGACGGCGGCAGGAACGCACTACGGGTGCATAGCGATCGTCGCCTACGCCGGCGACGTCGCCGGCTACCGCCGGAATTACGACTGCGCACCAATCGACAATGACGTCGTCCTGCCCGGCTACGCCTTCGGCGATCCCGATCGTTCGCGAGACCTGTGGCGCATTCGGTTCGCGGCGACCGACAGCACCGACCTAGTCCTCGTCAGCGTGGTGCGCGTCTGGTTGTAGCCCACCAATCTCGATCGGCGGCGGAGTCAGGCGTCCGGGTTCGGCTCGAGCGTCATCGGTGCGACGGCCTCCTCCTATGGCCGCTGCGAACTGCGACCAGTCGGCCACCCTCGTCGCACTTCCCGAGCGCTAGCCGTTAGTCGCGAGTCTCGCCATCCTGACGACCCTGTGAGGTTGCACGAACGCCTCATTCGCGCTCAGGGCCAAAGCTGTGGCCGCGTGGTTGGCTTTGCTAACGAGACAGTGACTGCACCCGTCCAGACCTGCTCGACGTCCTCGGCGCCCATCACGGCAGCCGCGGCAGCGCGCTGAGCCCAGTCGAGAACGCGTCGCCAACCCGGGTCGGTGATGACTGGCTCCAGCGTGCAGCCATCGCGCATTTCGTAGAGGTGATCACTGGTCCGGCATGCCAGCATCGTCAGCGCCGAGTCGATGCGGCTCGTGGCCGAGTACGACGTGTCCTCAAGACCCAACAGCCGCAAGCGTGCGTAGTCCGGGAAAGGTGGGGTGCCGGCGGGCAGGGTGGCGGCCAGGGCCTCGACCTCGGCGGAAGTCATGCGCTCAGTCAAGGTGACGATCTGGAGGGCCCGATCGCCGTGTGGCCCAAAGGCGACTGCAAGGGGTAGTTCCTCGAGCACCCGGTAGGCCTCGCAGTAGCCGGTTGTCGGCCACTTCGCCGTGAAGCTGCGCTCCTCGAGACCCTCGACTTCACCGACCCTGAACAGTCGGGCGTTTGGGCCGTAGGTGTGGCAGTCCGTCGCCTCGCGGACCAGCTCGAAGCGATATGGCTGACCCATGAACCAGGAGGGCGCAGGCGTGTCCTTGGCGTCACGTCGCTCACCGACCACGGGGCAGCGCTCATGGCGGCGGATCTCCGGGTTCCAGTGGACGAAATAGGTCTGGTCACTGGCAACCCGACGTAGGCGCTTGAACATGCGAGCAGCGTCCACTGCAGGTGTGTGAGCCGCAAGTGGGCCGAACGTCCTGCCCTTCGCCAGGTCGTCGAAGAACGCCTGATAGACTTCGCGCCGCGGGCGGGAGTAGCTCAGTTGGCAGAGCGGCAGCCTTCCAAGCTGCATGTCGCGAGTTCGAACCTCGTCTCCCGCTCCAGACCCAACCTCAGTCAGCCGGCGTTTCGTGCCTCACCGCGCGCCGATCACGCCGGATCGGCTGGCCTGCCCGAGGTGGGCGACCCAGGACTCGAGCACGCGACGATGCCGGTCTTCGAGCTTGACCAGCCCTCGCCTCGAGTGCAGCAGGTCGCGCACTGCGTCGAAGGTCATCCCGTCGGTCTTCATGAGGTAGGCGGCGAGGACCGTCGCCGATCGACCCCTCCCCTTCGCGCAGTGGATGAGGAGCGTCCGACCGTCCGCGAGCTGGTCCTCGATCCAGACGACAGCCTCGGTCAGGACGGCCTCGTCCGGCACGGTCACGTCGGGCACGTGGAACTGGCGATGCGTGATGCCGTGCGCGTCGTAGAAGGCGAGCTTGGACGTGCGCTCCGCCCGGGTGTCCAGCACGGCCGTGATCCCGAGCGTGGTGATCGCCTCGTAGTCCCGCCGGTATGTCGGCGCGCCGCCGAGCCAGAGCCTGGGCTCGATCTGCGAGAACCAGGCGTTGCCCATGAGTCGCTCGTACGTGAACCGGATCGCGGGGTACAGGCGGTCGAACGCCCGGTGGAACGTGGACAGGCGGGGTCGCGGCTCAGGGGACGACAATGTCCACGGCCCCGGGCATGACGTCGACCGTCACGGGCGTGCGCCCGATGTACTCGCCGTCCGTCCACACGGGCTGGTCGGGTTGGGTCTCGATCGTGATCGAGCGGCACTGGCGGTGGTAGCGGGTCGCTTCCGCCGTGGGCAGGTCCAGGAAGCGGATGACGGCGGTCGCGATCGTCGCGTAGGAGTTCTTGTCGATGAGGAAGCAGTCGAGCAGCCCGTCATCGACCGCATACGAGTGGGTGATCCTGAGTCCGCTCCCCATCATCCCGGAATTGACGACGTAGACCCTCGAGGCGTCGAACTCGAGCAATTCGCCGTCCAGCTCGACGTGGTAGTGGGCGTTGGGCGTCGCGTCTCCGACATGGCGGGTGGCGTTGACCAGGTACGCGAACACCCCGTACTTGTCCTTGAGCTCTCGACTCGTCTGCGCCTCTGGTTCGACCCCCACGTACATCCGCTGCACGAAGTACCGGTCGGCGGTCTCAGCCTGCCCGAGGTCGCGGAGCCGGCCGACGTCGACGGCACGCGTCGTCCGACTGGTGCACAAGACCTCCGTGGCCTCCCGGAGATTGCTCGGCACGCCCATCTCCCGGGCGAACCCGTTGCCCGTCCCCCCGGGCAGGATGCCCATCGGCGTTCGGTGCCCGGTCCGGACCGCCTCCTTCAGGAGGGCATTGACGATCTCGTGCTGCGTGCCGTCTCCGCCGTAGCCGGCGACGAGGTCCATGCCGTCCTCGGTCGCCTTCCTCGCTTGGGCGGCGGCATCCCCGTACTTGTGGGTGACGCTGACGTCCCATTCCACCTCGTACCGTCGGAAGACGTCGTTGATCGTGTTGAGGATCGGCTCGTCGCCGCCCGAGGCCGGGTTGATGATCACGTGCACACGGCGGTACGGCGCATCGGGCACGGGCGTGCTCCTGCTTCGGTCAGCCCTGTCGTGACGATGATGCCTGAATTTGTATCGCTCGTCGCGTCCCGAGCAGGCGTGTGGCTGTGGACATGTGCACGTTTGGTAGCATCAGCCTAGTCATACGAGCTGGACCGCAGCGCCTGCGGCCGTCCCACGGGAGTCCGCCATGACGACCGGTACGCTCGCGGGCCAGGCGGCGATCGTCACCGGTGGCGCTCGAGGCATCGGCCGGGCGATCGCGGCACGGTTCGCCCGCGACGGCGCCGACGTCCTGATCGCCGACCTTGACCAGGCGACCGGCGAGACCACCGCGGCGGAGATCGGCGACGAAGCGGCTGGCGGAGTGGCCTTCGTCCAGGCCGATTGCGCCGACCGTCACGACGTCGAGCGTGTCGTGGACCAGGCGATCGGCATGTTCGGACGGCTCGACATCTTCATGGCCAACGCGGGCATCGGCTCCACTGTCGCGTTCCTCGACACGACCGACGCGCAGTGGGATCGCGTGCTGGCCACGAACCTGCGCGGCGCCTTCATCGGGGTGCAGTCGGCGGCGCGGGCGATGCGCGCGGCGGGCAACGGCCGGATCGTCGTGACAGCCTCGACGAACGCGTTCTGGATGGAGACGAACCTCGCCGCGTACAACGCGTCGAAGGCGGGCGTCCTTGCCATGGTCCGGACCGCCGCGATGGAGCTCGCGCCCCTCGGCATCACGGTCAACGCCGTCGGGCCGGGCCTGATCGCGACCGACCTGACCCGCGAGGTGACCGACGATCCCGCCAGCGCCCGGGCCTACCTCAGCCAGATCCCCCTCGGGCGCTTCGGCGAACCGGACGACGTCGCGGGCGCCGTGGCGTTCCTCGTCTCGCCCGACGCGGCCTGGATCACTGGCCACCTCCTCGTCGTCGATGGCGGCCAGACCCTCGGAACCCCGTTCCGCGACCCACCATGATCCGGCGGCCGGTCGCGATGCTCGTGGTGGCCGCCCTGCTCGTCGGGGCCTGTGAGTCCGCGCAGCCATCGACGCCGCCGACGACGAGCCCCACCCCGGCCGCCGTCGATTGGCACGACCCGAGCCTGCCGCCCGACGTCCGCGCCGAGGCCCTCCTCGCGGCGATGACGGTCGACGAGAAGATCGGCCAGATGACCCAGCTCGAGAAAGACTCGGTCGACCCGGCCGGGGTCACGAACCTGCTGCTAGGCTCCGTCCTGAGCGGCGGTGGCGGGGCCCCGAACCAGAACGACGCGGCCGGCTGGTACGCCATGGTGGAGGCGTACCAGGAGGCGGCCCTCGCGACCCGCCTCGGCATCCCGATCCTCTACGGCGTGGACGCGGTGCACGGTCACGGTAACGTGGTGGGCGCCACGATCTTCCCTCACCAGATCGGCCTGGGCGCGGCGAACGACGCCGGCCTCGTCGAGCGGATCGGCCGGGCCACAGCGGTCGAGCTGGCGGCCACGGGCATCCGCTGGGACTTCGGCCCCGTGCTGGCCGTTCCGCAGGACGTCCGCTGGGGGCGGACGTACGAGGGCTTCAGCGAGGATCCACTGATCGTCGCTGACCTCGGCAGCGCGTTCATCCGCGGCCTCCAGGGCCCGGACCTGACCGCGATCGATTCGGCCGCCGCGACCGCCAAGCACTTCGTCGGTGATGGCGGCACCGCCTGGGGTTCGTCAACGACCCAGGACTACGCCATCGACCAGGGCGTGACCGACCTCGACGAAGCCACGTTCCGCGCCATCCATCTCACGCCGTACGAGGATGCGATCGCGGCGGGCGTCCGGGTCGTGATGGCCTCGTTCTCCAGCACGGGCGCCGGCAAGGTCCACGGCGACCATCACCTGCTGACCGAGGTGCTCAAGGGCGAGCTCGGGTTCACCGGGTTCATCGTCTCGGACTGGGGGGCGGTCGACCAGGTCGATCCCGACTACGACACCGCGGTGGCGACGGCCATCTCCGCGGGCATCGACATGGTCATGGTCCCGTTCGACGCCGCACGCTTCCAGGCGGCTGTCCGGACGGGCCTCGCCGCCGGCACGATCGAGGGCACGCGCGTGGATGACGCGGTCGCGCGGATCCTGCGCGTGAAGTTCGAGCTCGGTCTCTTCGAGACGCCGATCCCGCCCGGACGCGCAGCCGACCTCGGTTCGGCCGCGGATCGCGACCTGGCCCGGAGTGCCGCGGCCGCCTCGGCGGTGGTGCTCAAGACCACGGCCGGGGTGCTGCCCGTGGCCGGCGACTCCGGCCGCGTCCTGTTGGCCGGCTCCGGCGCGGACGACATCGGGCTGCAGTCGGGCGGCTGGACGATCGAGTGGCAGGGATCCGCCGGCCCGATCACGCCGGGGACGACGATCGCAGGCGCCCTGTCGGCTCGCCTGGGCGATCGCGTGACGGTGAACCCGGCCGGGGACTTCCCGGCCGGGACGCGAGCCCGCACCGGGATCGTCGTGCTCGCCGAGCCGCCGTACGCCGAGGGCCCGGGCGACTCCGGCACGCTCGCCCTGCCGCGGGCCGATGTCGCGATCGTGGGCAAGGTCCGGCCCCTGGTCGACCGACTCGTCGTGGTCATCCTGTCGGGCCGGCCGGTCATGCTCGGTCGCTTCTGGTCCGATGCCGATGCGGTGATCGCCGCCTGGCTGCCCGGGACCGAGGGAACGGGCATCGCGGACGTGCTGCTCGGGGACGTGCCGTTCGGGGCCACGACGCCGTACACGTGGCCGCAGGCGCCCGACGACGCACCCCGGACTGGCAAGGACGCGTGCGACGGCGCGGTCTTCCCGAGCGGCTACGGCCTCGACGCGAGCGGGACGTTGCTCGGTCCGGAAGCCTGCGCGACGCCCTGACGCGGCGGTCGGCCTCGCGCGTATCGAGATCACCGACTCGCGCGCCGCCCGGCGCCGCAAACACGACCCTGTCGCAAACGGACGGTCCGCGCGTAGACTCGCGCGATGGTGACCATGGTCTCGAGTCCGGAACTCGTCGGGCGCGCGTCAGAGCTCGCGGCACTGCGGGCAGCGCTGGCACGCGCGGCCGACGGCGAGCCGGGAATCGTGGTGGTCGCCGGCGAGGCGGGGATCGGCAAGACGCGGCTGATCGAGGAGCTCGTCGCCCTCGCCAAAGAGGACGGCGCGCGCGCTCTCGTCGGCGGCTGCCTGGACCTCGCCGACGACGGCCTGCCGTACGCGCCGCTGACCGAGGCGTTGCGGACGTTCCTGCGCGACCTGCCTCCGGATCGCATCGCGTCGATCCTGGGACCGGCGCGCGAGGAGATCGGCCGGCTGCTGCCCGGGATCGGACCGGTCGTGTCGGCGGGCACCGCCGGCCGTGACTCCGCCTCCGACGCGCGCTCGGGCCTCGCCCAGGCGAGCCTGTTCGGACTCGTCCTGGGGCTGCTCGGCGACCTCGGCGCGGAGGCCCCGACCCTGCTGGTCTTCGAGGACCTGCACTGGGTCGATCGCGGGACGCGGGACCTGGTCACGTTCCTTGCCCGCAATCTCGAGCGCGATCGCCTGCTGCTCGTGCTGACCGTCCGGACCGACGGACTCGCGCATGGCGCTCCGGTCGCGGCCTGGCTGGCCGAGCTCGAGCGCGATCCGCGGACGAGCCGCCTGGACCTGGAGGGCCTGGATCGGACCGACGTCGCCCGACAGGTCGCCACGATCATGGGCGGCCTCGCCGACGACGCCCAGGTCGACCGGATCCACGCGCGCTCGGGTGGCAACCCGTTCTTCGTCGAAGAGCTCGTCGGGGTCGAGCGGCGCGGCGGCAACGGGCCGCTGCCGCGCACCCTGTCCGAGACGCTGGCCGGCCAGATCGCCGCGTTGCCCGACGAGAGCCAGCGGGTGCTCGGCGTCGTGGCCGTCGCCGGGCGACCGGTCGACGAGCGGCTCGTCGCGGCGGTCTCGGAGCGCGACGAGGTGGCGATCCGAGAGCCGATCCGGGCCGCCGTCACGGCGGGCGTGCTCGTTCCCGACCCGGCCACCGGCTCGCTCCGACCACGTCACGCGTTGCTCGGCGAGGTGCTCGAGCAGGAGCTGCTGCCGGCCGAGCGACGAAGCATCCACGAGCGGTTCGCCATCGTCCTCTCCGAGCGGTCGGAGCTCGCCGACCCGAGCCCGGCCGGAGCGGCCGCCGAGCTCGCCCATCACTGGCTGGCCGCCAACCGGCCGAGCGAGGCGTTCGGTGCCTGCGTCGCCGCGGCCCAGGCGGCCGAATCGGTCTATGCCTTCGCGGCGGCCTGTCGCCAGTACAGCCTCGCGATCGGGCTCGAGTCGCGGCTGTCGGATGAGGAGCGCAGCGCCTCGGGCGCGCCGGACCCGGTCGAGCTTCGGCGACGAGCGGCGTGGGTCGCCGACGACGCGGGTGACAGCGAGCAGGCGATCGCCTGGATCCGCGAGGCGCTCGAGCGTGTCGATGTGACCGAACAGCCGGGCCTGGCCGGCTATCTCCACTCCCGGATCGGCTACGGCCTGTGGACCCAGGACCGCAACGAGGAGGCGCTCGCGGAGCACCGGGAGGCCGTCCGGCTGGTGCCCGAGAAGCCGCCGACGGCCGAGCGCGCGCATGTGCTCGTGGGCCTCGCCGGATGGTTGATGGGCGCCGGTCACTACGGGGAGTCCCGACAGGTCGGCGAGCAGGCGATCGCCTGCGCGGTCGCCGCCGGCGCGGCTGCCGCCGAAGGTCGTGCGCGGGCCATCGTCGGGCCCGACCTCGTCTCGCTCGGCGAGCCGGAAGCGGGGATCGCCGAGCTGGAGGCCGCACGCCGGATCGCCCAGGAACAGCGTCTCATCGACATCGAGATCCTGGCGCTCGCCAACCTCTCGTATCAGTTGATCGTCGCCGATCGCCTCGACGACGCCGTGGCCGCGGCGACCGATGGCATCGACGCCGCGAGATCGCACGGTCTCGAGCGCCGGTTCGGCCCGCACTTCCACGCGGTCGCGATCGACGCGCTGTTTCGTGCGGGGCGTTGGGCGGAGGCCGAGGCGGACGCCCGCAGCAGCCTCGATCGCCAGGCTGGTGGGCTGGGCACGGCATATCGCGATGTCGCCGCCGCGCGCCTCTTCACCGCCCGTGGCGAGGCGACCGTCGCGCATGCGCTGCTGGCGCCCTCGGAGCGCCTGGCGGTGGGCGAGATCGACGCCGACGTCGGGGCGTACGTCGCGCTGGTCGCCGCCGAGCTCGCGATCGACGAAGGCGAGCCCGAGCGGGCGACCGCGGCCGTGACCACGGGCTGGGCCCACCTCGACGCCGGTGACGACACGGTCCTGGTCGGACCGCTCTGCGCCCTCGGCCTGCGCGCGGCCGCGGACCGCGCCGAACGCGCACGGGCATTGCGCCGCCCGGCCGAGATCGCCTCGGCCGAAGCCGACGGGGCGGCGGCGATGGCACGCGCCGAGAGCCTCTGGACCGAGCACCCGCCGACGACGGCCTCGGGCCGAGCGCTGCAGGCGCTGTGTGCGGCGGAGTCGGCGCGCCTCGCGGAGACCGCGGACGCCGCCGCCTGGCGGGCGGTCGCCGACGCGTGGGCTTCGGTGCCCACCCCATACGCGACGGCCTACGCGCGACTGCGCGAGGCGGAGGCGTCGTTGATGAGCGGTGGCCGCGACGACGCGGCCGTGACCCTGAACCAGGCGTCCGAGGCCGCGACCGCGCTCGGGGCCCGGCCGTTGCTCGACGGCATCGACCGACTCGCGCGACGCGGCCGGCTGGCGATCGCCGCGGTCGAGCCCGCGGCCGCCACGTCAGGCGATGACGAAGCCGGGGACCTCGTGGCCGAGGCGGCCTCGAAGGCCGGCCCGGTCGCGCCTGCCGGCCCGCTGGTCGATCTTGGCCTCTCGGTGCGGGAACTCGAGGTACTCGCGCTGGTGGCGGCAGGTCGGACCAACGGGCAGATCGCCAAGGAACTGTTCATCAGCCCCAAGACGGCGAGCGTGCACGTGACGCACATCCTCGACAAGCTGGGCGTCAGCAGCCGGATCGAGGCGGCCATGATCGCGGCCAGGGCCGGCCTGGCCGCCGCCGACGAGACGGACGACCGGGACTAGTCGCCGGTTCGTCCAGGCCGCTTCCGTGATCGGCCGGCCGGTGGCACGCTGACGGCGAAGATCTGGACGGGGATGCCCTCGGCGTCCTTCGTGCCGACATGGATGTCCTGGATCAGGAGCCCGTCGGCGGTCACCCGCTTCACGAAATCCAGGAGCGTGCCGCTTTCGTCGGTCAGATGCTCGGCGCGCACTTCGTACACCTGGGCGGCCCAGCCCTCCTTCACGAGGAGTCTCCTGGCGGCGTGCGCGGCCCGGTCGTGGTCCTCGTCGGCCGAGCGTCCATCCACCCAGAAGGTGAACTCGCCGCCGAACTCGATCTGGCTGCCACCGGCAGCGCGCAGGTTGAACCCCTTGCTCTTGAGGAAGGTGAGCATCTCGACGAGGGCGCCAGCGCGGTAGGTCGCGCTGATCGCGCCGTCTTCGCCTTCTTCGCCCTCGATCGTCATGCCGCTCTTCGGCACGCTGGCCCTGACCTGGAGATGCATCCCGGACCTCCTCCACCCCCTCCGACGATGACGGTCCGGAAATGGTACGACCCGGGTGTACGCGTTCCGTCACCCAGGTCGTACCGGATCGCTGTCACGCGCTGGTCGGCTTGAACATGAGCCAGCGCAGGTCGCGGACGCGGAACCGATCTCGCGGCTCCTCGTGCACGACCGTGCTGCGGTTCCGGACCAGGCGATCGCGCCTGGCCTCGTCTTCCAGCGCCGCGTGGCGGGCCTTGGCGAGCTGAAGCATCGTCTCCGGGTGATTCATCTCGAACCTCCTTGGATGGTCCGCCGAACACGTGTCGGCGATGTCGTCCAAGGTGGCGTCGATCGGCGCTGGGGCCATCGGGCGGCGACCCGACGATCGATCGGGGCGGACCCTCAATCTCGGAGGCCGTCTTAAGGGGGCTACCTTAGGAGGCCGGGCCCAGGGTCAGTCGAGCCAGACGCGATCCTGGTTGTCGGGGTCGTCGATCGGCGACGAGATGAAGAGGACCTGCGGCGCGTCCTCGAACTGGCCGCCGTGCGGGGTGTTCGCTGGGATGACCCAGACATCGCCCTTCTTGACCGGCCGCGTGACGCCGCCGACGGTCACCGAGCCCGTGCCCTCCAGGACGTAGCCGATCTCGTCGTGGGTCGTGTGGACGTGCGAGCGGAACGGTCCCGCATGGCCCTGGAAGACGAAGACGCTCGACTGCGAGCCATGACCGAGATAGGTCCGCTTGAACACGTCGGCGTCGGTGAGCTTGTCGGCCTCGACGGCCGCGGCGACGTCCACCACGTCGATCTTCGTCAGGTGGCTCAGGTCCCCGGCCGGGTGGTCGGTCTCGTGATGGCTCATCGGCGATCCTCCTTCGCTCGGTCGCGTCGGGCGACCACCGCTTCGAACAGGAAGTGATAGACCTCGGTGTGGCGCTTGGCCTCCCACACGTCGTCGCCCCAGATGTAGGCGCCGTGGTCGGCGACGATGACCGCGAATGTCCGCTCGAAGCGCGGATCGGCCAGGACCGCCTCGAGCTGCTCGACCAGCTCGCCCTCGCGCGGCGTGTTACGGATGACCGGCAACAGGTGGACGTCGCGGTTGCCGAGGCCGCGGATGCCCTTGAGCATCTCGAGGTCGCGGATCTCGATGTGGTCCGAATCGGTCGCCAGGTCGCCGGCCAGGACCGCGGAGAGGGCATGCGAATGGACCACGCTCCGGGCGCCGCGTTCGCGGGCGGCGAGGCAGAAGATCGAGTTGCACTCGCTCGGGCGCAGCGACGGGTCGGCCGGGGCGTCGAGCACGCGCCCGTCGGCGGTATCGACCGTGAAGAACTCGTCGGGCCGGATCCGTTCCTTGTGAACGCCCGTCGGCGCCAGCAGGAGGCCTCCCCCGTCGGCCGGCCCGGAGATGCCGCCACCGGTCCCCGACACCCAGCCTTTCCCGTAGAAGGTGCCCAGCAGCTCGACGAGCAGCTCACGGGTGGCTCGTTCGGCGGTGCTCATGACGCTGGGTAGGGTAGCGCCGCGACCGCCCGGCCGGCGCGACGAGGCGGCTCGCCGGTCCGCCGATGTCGACCCGCTCGGACGGTCTGGTCTATCGTCCGCCGCGTGACCCAGCGAACCGGACAGCGGCCGGACACGGACCGACTCATCGCGGACCGGTACCGGCTGGGCGAGATCATCGGGCGCGGCGGGATGGCGACCATCTATCGCGCCCACGACACGCGCCTCGGCCGCGACGTCGCGCTCAAGCTCCTGCGACCCGAGATCAGCGCCGATCGCGACCTCGCCGACCGCTTCCGTCGCGAGGCCCTGGCTGCGACGGTCCTTCGCCATCAGAACATCGTGGCGTGCACGGACACCGGCTCGGACCCGGCCGGACCCTTCATGGTCATGGATCTCGTCGAGGGGGAGGATCTCGCCGCGCGCCTGGCGCGGACGGGACCGCTCTCGTCCCGCGAGGTCGCCCGCATCGGGCTCGACATCGCCCGAGCGCTCGGGGTCGCACACATCCGCGGGATCGTCCACCGAGACGTGAAGCCCAGCAACATCCTGATCGCTCTCGACGGCCGCGCGATGATCACCGACTTCGGGATCGCCCGGTTGGCCGCCGATGCCGAAGGGGCCCTGCCGGGGACCACCCTCGGCTCGGTCCAGTACTTCAGCCCCGAGCAGGCGCAGGGCCTGACCACGACCCCCGCCTCCGACGTCTATGGCCTGGGCCTGGTCATGTACGAGGCCCTGACCGGTCTCCGGCCGTGGGGCGGCGACACGCCCGGCCGCATCGCCCTCGCCCGCGTGGGTGCCACGGCCCCGTCGCCACGGGACGCCCGGGCGGACGTCCCGATCGCGCTCGACGCGGTCATCACGAAGGCGCTCGCGGCCGATCCCGCGACCCGCTATCCGAGCGGAGCGGCCATGGCCGTGGCCCTGGAGCCGCTCCTGGGCGCGGTCGATCCCGGCAGCCGCACGACCGTCGTCGACCGGAGCGCGTGGGCGACGGCGCCCGGGCCGGATCGGGCCGGTTCCACGGCAGCCCGCGGCCGCCCGGCGGGAGGATCGGGAGGGTCGGGCGGCCGGATCGGCCGCGTGCTCGGCTTGGGCATCATCGGGCTCGCGGTGGCGGCGCTGGCTGTCGCCGCGCTCCCCGCGCTCGGCCAGGTGGGCGGCCCCGCCCCCGCAACGACCAGGCCGACTGCGACCTCGGCCGCGGTCGCGGAAGTGACGCCCCGCCCGACCCCGAAACCGACCCCGAAGCCGACCGCGACGCCCCAGCCGACCCCGGACCCGACACCCAAGCCGACGCCGAAAGCGGCCGATCCCAGCGACGTGGCCGGCCTGTGCGACCCGTTCTTCGACCTGGCGTGCTCGCTCGGCCCCGGGCGCTACGCGCCGACCCGGTTCGAGCCGGCCGTCTCGTTCAAGCTCGGCGATGGCTGGTCGACGGCCAGCAACGCCGAACGGCTCGTCGTCCTGACCCGGGACGAGGGGTTCATGACCCTCGCCAGCGCGGTCGAGGTGCGCGGCGGGTCGGGTCGCGAGGAGGACACGTCCAAGAAGTTCATCGCCGCGGTCGCGGGACACGACGGCCTGTCCGCGACGCGTCCGGCGAAGGTCAAGATCGATCGCCTCCGCGGCCGCTCGGTCGACGTGACGCGGTCCAGCCGCAGGCGCCTCGAGCTCTTCGCGGCCGACGGGACGCCCTACTACCTCGAACCGGGCCGAGTCACCCGCGTGGTCGCACTCGACGTCGGGGACGAGGTGCTCGTGATCGTCATCGAACCGAATGACGGTCACGACCTGCGCGCCATCCTCGACACCGCCGACGACGTCGCCGCGAGCCTGCGGACGCGCTGACCGGCACGCCCGGTCGGGCGACGCCGTCGGGTGCGGCGATGGGACGTCCGGTGCCGTCTGGTGGGCCAATCGAACCAGAGACACGCCTGGTGGGCGCGCCCACCCTTCGGAAGTGCAACCAGCGGCGTTCTACCGAGCGCGGCGGTCGGGCGTGGCAAGGGTGGGGAGGCGACGCCTGTTCGACGACACCCACGTGCTGCTGGCGATCGCCATCTGCGTGGCGTCCACGATCATCGAGCTCGTCTCGGGCAATCCAGAGGTCCTGCAGGTCGTCGCCCTCGGATTGCTGTACGTCGCCTTCCAGATGGGGCTCGGAGCCTGGCGAACGCCGATCTCGCGTCCCACGCCACGTCTCCTGTTCGCCGTCGCATTCGTGTTCGGCTTGAGCCTGACGGTCGGTGAGGTCGCCGCGCGACCGATGACCTCGCTGTACCTGCCGATCGTGTCAGTGGCGGCTGCGTACGGCCGGCGCGAAGGGCTGATCGTCAGCCTTGGGGCGGTCATCGCCTACGCCGCGCCGATCTTCCTACTCGACACGCCGGTGTCGCCGCTGATCCAGCGAGGCGCCGCGTTCCTCGTCACGATGGTCGTCCTCGCGATGGGGACTCGGCGCACGGTGGGCGCCCTCGAGGCGGCGATCCTGCGCGCCCGCCGAGCCCGGACCCGCGAGCGACGGCGGGCCCGCCAGATGGCCGGCATCGAGGCCGTCGGCCACCTGCTCGCGCGGGGCTCGTCGTCGGCAGCCCTCGAGGGGCTGATGGACCTCATGACGGGGCGCTTCGGCTATCGCTACGTGTCGATCTACCTGCTCCAGGACGATGGGACGGTGCGGCTGGGGGCGCAGCGCGGGTACGAGACCGTCCTGGAGACATTCGACGGCTCGACCGGCGTCGTCGGTCGCGTGATGCGGACCCGTGAGACCGCCTTCGTTCGCGATACCCGCGACGATCCCGACTACCGCGCGGCCAACCAGGACGTCCTGAGTGAGATCTCGACACCGCTCCTGGCAGCGGGCGAGTTGCTCGGTGTGCTCAACGTCGAGGACCCCCGGGTGGACGGCTTCGACGACAGCGACCGCTCGACCCTGATCCTCATCGCCGAGCGTGTGGCCGCAGCGATCGCCCTCGGCCGGGAGCGCCTGGCCATCGCCCAGCGAGCCGAGCTCTTCCAGGCCCTGGCCGGGTTCTCGCGGACCGTCAACGCGTCGCTCGATCCTCGCCAGCTCTTCGAGGTCATCGTGGAGGCGGTCGCGACCACGATGCGGAGCGATCTGGTCGTCCTGACCACACGTGACACGTCGGTCGGCGACTATCGGATCGCTTCGATGAAGGGCGGCGATCACCAATTCGTCGGCGTCCGGATCCCGGAGGGTGAGGGGATGTCCGGACGCGCCATCGCCGAACGACGCCTGGTCGTCGAGGCGCGACTGGAGCGTTCCGGGTTCCCGTCGACGGTCCAGACCGCCCAGAGCGCCGACGTCATGACGTCGGCCGCCGTGCCGCTCCTCTCCGACGACGCCGTCCTGGGGGCGCTCTCGGTCGCGCGGCTCGACCTGTCACGACCGTACACGCAGCTCGAACAGGAGGTCCTGCCCATCATCGCGGGCCACGTCTCGCTGGCGATCGCGAACGCGGAGCTGCATGCCCAGATGGCGGACGCGGCGATCCGCGATCCACTCACCGGGCTGTTCAACCGTCGCTACCTCGACGCCGCCTTGGAGCGACTGCTCGCCGCCCGCGACCGCCTCGAGCCTTCGGAGCGCCGGCCGGTCGCCGCGATCTTGTTCGACCTCGACCACTTCGGCAACTTCAACAAGAAGCATGGGCATCGGGTCGGAGACACGGTGCTCCGGACGTTCGCCTCGATCCTGCAGGGCCGGTTCCGGGCGAGCGACATCGTCGCGCGATACGGTGGCGAGGAATTCCTCGTCTTCCTCGACGGCGCGAGCCTCGCCGAGGCGGCGAGGATCGCCGATGAGGTCCGGCGTGAGCTCGCGTCCATGCCGATCGCCCTCGACGGTGGCGGTTCGGTCCGGGCCACGGTCTCGGCGGGTTGCTCGGCCGTCGGGCCCCAGATCAGTTCGACCGAGTCGCTCTTGCAGGTGGCCGACGTCGGCCTGCAGATGGCAAAGCGTGCGGGGCGCAACCAGGTCGTCGCGGCCTGACGGAGTGGACCCGGTAGGCTTCGCGACCTGATGCCCCTCGTCGCCATCCGTGGCCTGACCAAGCGCTACCCCGGCGGCGTGACCGCCCTCGACGGCCTGACGCTCGACCTGGAGCCCGGCGTCATCGGCCTCGTCGGCGCGAACGGAGCCGGCAAGAGCACGCTCCTCAAGATCCTGCTGGGCCTGCTGTCGCCGACCTCGGGCATGGCCGAGGTGATGGGCATGGACGTCCGGGGCCAGGGAACGGCCATCCGCCAGTTCGTCGGCTACATGCCCGAATCGGACTGCCTGCCGCCCGAGACATCCGCGACGGACTTCGTGAGCCACATGGCCCAGATGTCCGGCCTGCCAGGCTCCGCGGCCCGGGAGCGGACGGCCGAGGTCCTCCGCCACGTCGGGCTGTACGAGGAGCGCTACCGGGCGATCGGCGGCTACTCGACCGGCATGAAGCAGCGGGTGAAGCTGGCCCAGGCGCTCGTTCACGATCCCCGGCTGCTCCTGCTCGATGAGCCGACCAACGGGCTCGATCCGGCCGGTCGTGACGAGATGCTGGCGCTCGTTCGGCGGACCGGCACCGAGTTCGGCATCGCGGTGATCGTGGCGAGCCACCTGCTCGGTGAGATCGAGCGCGTGTCGGACTATCTGGTCGCGATCGACGCCGGGCACTTGCTGCATGCGGCTCCCCTCGGCACGTTCATCGAGCGGACCGGCTACCTCGCGGTCGAGGTGGAGGAGGGGGAGGAGCGCCTGGCGGCGGCCCTGGCGGCGGGCGGCCTGACGCCGGCCGTCGACGGACGGACGGTCGTCGTGCCGATCCAGGACGAGCGCCCGTACGACATCGTGCGCGACGCCCTGGCGGAGCTGGGCCTGCCGCTCGTCCGTCTCGAGCAGCGCCGCAAGGGCCTCGAGGACCTATTCGCCGACGCCCCGCTGGATGCAGCCGTGGCGTCCACGGCGGATCCGGCCGACGGCCCGGGGGCATCGGCATGACGGCACCGATCCCGGTCGCCCGGACCGGCGCGACCCCCGCCACCGGTCCGGGCGGGAGCATCTACGACCTGGGCTACCAGGGCTACCACGGCCCGCGGCTCGGGCGTCGGAGCGCATCGGCGGCCCTGCTCCGCAACACCATCCGCTCGGCCTACGGCATCGGGCGCGGCGGCCGAGCCAAGCTTGCACCCTTCGCCCTGACCGGGCTCGCGATCCTGCCCGCGATCCTGGCGGTCGGGGTGGCCGCGCTCATCGCCCGATCTGGCGCGACCGGCCAGCTCGAGGGCGCATCGCCGGTCCGCTACGAGACCTACCACGGCCTCACGGTGACGCTCGTGATGCTCTTCTGCGCCGCGCAGGCCCCGGAGCTGTTCGGTCGCGACCAGCGCTACGGTGTCCTGCCGCTCTACTTCTCGCGGGCGATCACCCGGACCGACTACGCCCTCGCGAAGGTCGCCGGGCTCATCGTCGCGCTCCTCATCATCGACCTCGTGCCGCAGGCCATCCTGTTCGTCGGGCGGGTGCTGGTCGCCACCGATCCCGCGACCGGCCTGAGCAAGGAGGCAGCGGCCGTCCCGCGCTTCCTGTTCCAGGGCTTGCTGACCGCGGGCCTCCTTGGCGGCGTCTCGGCGCTCATCGCCGCCTGGACCCCGCGACGCGCGTACGCCACCGCCGGCATCATCGCGGTCTCGATCATCCCGCCGGTGCTCGTCGCCCTGCTCACCGCCCTGACTGGCAGCGACACCGCGCGCGTGCTCGTGCTGTTCAGCCCGGGCGACGTCCTCGACGGCGCGAACGCGTGGATCTTCGGGTCCATCTCCGAGAACCCCGCGATCGTGGCGCTGGGGCTGCCGGGCCAGCTGTACGTGACGGCGGCGCTCGTCGTGTCGGCCGTGGCGATCGGGCTGACCGTCCGACGCTACCGACGGATCACGGCATGACCGCCCCGAACCCGGCCCTGGCCGTCGACCATGTCTCGCGCTGGTACGGCAACGTCGTCGCCCTCAACGATGTCTCGTTCGCGCTCGGGCCGGGCGTCACCGGGCTGCTCGGCCCCAACGGCGCCGGCAAGTCGACCTTGCTGCACCTCATGGCCGGGCTCCTGCGGCCCTCCGCCGGGCAGGTGCTGGTCGAGGGCCAGACCGCATGGGGTCGCCCCGAGATGTACGCCCACATCGGCCTGGTGCCGGAGCGCGAGGCGCTCCAGGGCTACCTGACCGGGTTCGAGTTCGCCCAGCTCAACGCCCGGCTGCACGACCTGCCCGATGCGGACGCGGCGGCCCGGCGGGCCATCGCGACCGTCGAGTTGACCGAGGTCGCGGACCGCCCGATCAGCACGTACTCCAAGGGCATGCGCCAGCGCGCCAAGCTGGCCGGCGCGCTCGTCCACGACCCGTCGATCCTGCTGCTGGACGAGCCCTTCAACGGCATGGATCCCCGCCAGCGGCTGCACATGATGGGGCTGCTGCGCTCGATGGCCGCGGCCGGGCGGACGATCCTCTTCTCCTCGCACATCCTCGAGGAGGTCGAACGACTCGCCGACTCGATCCTCGTGGTCTACGCCGGACGCCTGGCGGCGGCCGGCGACTTCCGCTCGATCCGGCGCCTCATGACCGATCGGCCGCACACGTTCCGCGTGCGCTCCTCGGACGACCGCGGCCTGGCCGCGGCGCTGCTCGGCCACCCCGGCGTCTTCGGGGTCGAGCTGACCGGCGAGCGGCTCTCGATCCGGACGTCCGACTTCGGCGGCTTCACCCGTGCGCTGCCGGCGGTCGCGAAGGCCCAAGCCATCACCCTGTTCGAGGTCGGGCCGACCGACGACTCGCTCGAGAGCGTGTTCAGCTACCTGGTCCGCCGATGACGCCGTTCAACACGCTCGTCTCGGTGACGCTCCGCGGCCTCCTCGGCCGGCGTCGCCTGCTGCTCATGCTGGTCCTGGCCAGCATCCCGGTCCTGCTCGGCGCCCTCGTCCAGCTGCGCGGCGGCCGCGCGGACGTGGAGCGCGTGCTGGCCATCCTCGTCGTCCAGACGGTCATGCCGATCGTGGCCCTCATCCTCGGCACCGCGTCGCTCGGTCCCGAGATCGAGGACGGGACGATCGTGTACCTCCTGACCAAGCCGATCCGACGCTGGCTGGTCGCGTTCGCCAAGATCGCCGTCGCCGTCGCGGTCACGGCCGCGCTCGTCGTGCCGGTCACGATCGTCACCGGCATGCTGGTCGGCGGGGTCCGCGCCGATCCGCTGGCCATGACGTTCGCCTTCGCCATCGCGTGCCTGGCCGGCGGTGGCGCCTATGCCGCGGTCTTCGTCGCCCTGAGCACGATGACCGGTCGCGCCCTCGTCATCGGACTCGTCTACGTGCTCATCTGGGAAGGCGCGCTCGGCGACTTGCTCGAAGGGACGCGCTTCCTCTCGATCCGCCAGGCGACGCTCGGGATCGTCGCCGGCCTGCGCGGCGAATCGGACGGGACGACGCTCCAGATCGGCGTCTCGGCCGTCGTCCTGACGATCGCGATCCTCGGCTCGCTGCTGTTGACGAGCTGGCGTCTCGCGCGGTTCGAGGTCCGCGCCGGGGACTGAGCGCTTGACCGCTCTGGCGTCGGTGGGTAGATTCGCCATCGACAAGCGACCTTGCATCTGCGAGTCATGTGGACTTGCTGCAGGTCGACCCCAGGCCGACTCGCCACCGGAGGATCGCCCGACCATGACCGCCGCGTTCTTCCTGTTGCTCCGCGAGGGCCTGGAGGCCGCGCTCATCGTCGGCATCGTCGGCGCCTACTGCGTCAAGGTCGGGCGCCGGGATGCACTGCGTGCCGTGGCGATCGGGGTCGGGGCCGCGCTGGCGGTGTCAGTGGGGGCCGGCCTCGTGGTGGCGCTCACCGTGGGCAGCCTGCCGATCGCCGTGCAGGAGACCCTTGAAGCCGTGGCCGCCCTGATCGCCGTGGCCGTGCTGACCTGGATGCTGTTCTGGATGCGTCGCCAGGGGCGCGCCATGAAGGGCGAGCTCGAGCAGGGCGTGGACGTGGCACTGGCGACGGGCACGACCGCGGCCCTCGTCGGCCTGGCCTTCGTGGCGGTGGTCCGCGAAGGTCTCGAGACCGTGCTGTTCCTGCTCGCGCTGGGCGCCCAGACATCGGACCTGATCGTCTCGACCCTCATCGGCGCCGCCGCCGGCCTCGCCGTGGCGATCGCGATCGGCTACGGGATCTTCCGGGCCGGCATCCGGGTCGACCTGCGCCGCTTCTTCACGTGGACGGGCGTGGTCCTGATCTTCGTCTCGGCCGGGCTCGTGGCCTTCTCGGTCCACGCCCTCGGTGAGGCCGGCCTGATCGTCAACCAGGGCGCCGTCTTCGACCTCGGTGGCGTGCTCCCCCAGAACGGCCCGATCGGCTCGGTGCTGGCCGGGTTGCTCGGGTACCGGGAGGCCCCGACGCCGCTCGAGCTGTTCGCCTACTTCGCGTACCTCATCCCGGTCCTGGTCCTGTTCGTGTGGGGCGGCCGCCCGGCGCCGGTGGCCCCGGGACCGACGGGCGCGTCCGGGCGAGCCCCGGCGTGAACCCGGCCTGAGTCGGCGAGGGCCAACCGTAGATGCTCTGGCAGTTGACGGTCAGGTTGCAG
>CAVZND010000015.1:0-81003 GCA_963776545.1 uncultured Chloroflexia bacterium
ATCGCGGCTAACGCTCCTAGGCGGGCGGCCGGAGCTGGATCCAGACGGTCTTCGTCTCGGTGTACTGGTCGTGGGCGTGGAGCGACTTGTCGTGGCCGCCGAAGCCGGACTGCTTGTAGCCGCCGAACGGCGTCGTCATGTCGCCTTCGGAGTAGGCGTTGACCCCGACGACGCCGGCCCGCAGCTCGCGCGCGACGCGATGGGCGATGTCGAGATCGTGCGTGTACAGCGACGCGGCCAGGCCATAGGGCGTGTCGTTCGCGATGGCCACGGCCTCGGCCTCGGTGTCGAATTCGATGACGGAGAGGACCGGTCCGAAGATCTCCTCGCGGGCGATCCGCATGTCGTTCGTCACCCCGTCGAAGACGGTCGGCGGGACGAACCAGCCGCCCGACTCCTCGAGGATCCGGCTGCCACCGGTGACGACGCGGGCGCCCTCCTTGCGGCCGATGTCGATGTAGCCGAGGACCTTCTCCATCTGGCCCGCGCGAGATGAGCGCGCCGATCTTGGTCGCCGGATCGAGCGGGTCGCCGACCGGCCAGGCCGCGAGCTCCGCCTCGATCGCCTCGAGGAGGGCCGCCTTCTTCGAGCGGTGGACGATGAGCCGCGAGCCCGCGCTGCAGTTCTCGCCCATGTTCCAGAAGATCGCGATCGCGACGTTCGCCGCCACGGCGGCGAGATCGGTCGTGTCGCCGAAGACGATCTGCGGGCTCTTGCCGCCGAGCTCGAGCAGGACGCGCTTGAGGTTCGAATCGGCGGCGTAGTGGAGGAAGCGCCGCCCCACCTCGGTCGAACCGGTGAACGCGACGCAGTCGATGTCGGGGTGTCGCCCGATCGCCTCGCCGACCGTGTCGCCCGGCCCGGTCACGACGTTGACGACCCCGTCCGGGAGGCCCGCCTGGCTCCCGAGCTCGACGATCCGCAGGAGGCTGAGCGACGTCGTCGATGCGGGCTTGATCACCACGGTGTTGCCGGTCGCGAGGGCGGGACCGAGCTTCCAGGCCGCCATCTGCGCGGGATAGTTCCAGGGGATGACCGCCCCGACGACGCCGCACGGCTCGCGGGTGATCGTGGCGACCGTCCCCTCCGGCGAGGGCGCGACCTGGCCGTACAGCTTGTCGGCCGCCTCGGCGTGCCAGCGGATGCAGGCGGCCGTCTCCGGCATGTCCAGCCCGACCGTGTCGGTGATGGGCTTGCCCGCGTCGATGGTCTCGATCAGGCCGAGCTCGCGGGCGTTGCGCCTCGATCAGGTTCGCCCAGTCGATGAGGATCCGCTTCCGGGCGCCCGGGTCCAGGCGCGACCAGCGACCATCATCGGCCGCCTGGCGCGCGACGGCGACCGCGATGTCGACATCGGCCGGGCCGCCCTGGGCGACCTCGGTGATCGGCTGGCCGGTGGCCGGGTTCTCGGTGACGAAGCGGCTGCCGTCCGCGGCATCGCGGAACGCGCCGTCGACGAACATCCGGGTCCGAAGGTCGAGGCGGTCGACGTCGGCCCGCGACTCTTCGATGGGCGGGATGAGCGTCTCGGTCATGGCAGCCTCCAGACGACGACCCGGCGGGGTCGGGGGATCAGGTCGGCAATCGTAGACCGCTCGGCGATGACGGATCGGGTCGGTCAGGGGTCGAGGAGCCGCTGCGCACAGGGCCGAAACGACGGGCTCACGGCCCGATGTCGATCGACTCCACGATCTGCCGGAACTCGGCCTTGACCGTCTCCGAGGCCTTCGGAGCGAACCCGTCGATCACCAACCGAGCGCCATCGACGTCGATGATCCACGCCTGGTTGAACTCGCGGTTGTCATTCTGGTTCGTGGACAACGGCCATGTGGGAGGGTGACAGTTGTCGTCGCTGATGGTCGCCGTGTACTCGAGGTATCTCCCGCGATAGCCATCGAGCGTGACGTCCGTGTTCTCCGAGATCTTGAGCATCTTCAGACCCGCGAGGAACGTCACGAGATCGTCGACTCCGGGCCCGATCTTTGCCTCGATCGCCTGAGCCTGACCATCATGGTTGTCTCCCGACGCCTCGCAGCTCCACTCGTCGAGCTTGTCGACGATCATGAAATCGAGGCCGACGCCGTTGAACGTTTCGCGATCCGGCCCCACGACATTGCCACTGATCGTCCAGCCGTCGGGGACACGCATCGAGAGACGGAATGGCAACCCGCCGCGGGCCACTCCCGGCAGCACGTACGTGCCTCCCGGCTTCGCCCCAGGCGACGGAAGGAGCCACCCTGCATCCGGGGCGTAGTCCGTGGCCACGACCCGACCATCGACGATCACCGAGGCCCATGCGTAGAGGGGCATAGCCACCTTCATGCCCCGGGTGACCGTGCCTCCAGTCGTATCCGACACATGGCCGAACCTGAAGCGGGCGCCGTCACGGCCGGTGCGAAAGCCTTCTCGGTCGCCTTCTGCCGGGTAGCCGGTGTCCAAGAAGGTCTTGCTTACCTTGTCCCAATCCGAATCCGCGGCCCACTCCGTTCGACCAGTGTGGAGATCCGTGCGCCACTCCCGGTGGTGGCCCTGCTCATCCCCCGCGGTGCGGGGCAGGTTGTCGATCCCGTAGCGCCAATCCGGCACGCCGTCGCGATCGTCGTCGACGACTACGCCATACGCGATCCATGCCTTCGATGGATCAACATCCGGCGGCCGGTTCGCGACCATATCGAGGGACACATCATAGGTACCGACCGTCAGGTCGCGGATGTCGACGCAGGCAAGGCCATCGGATCCGGTGTCGCCCAACGGATCGATGTAGGTGGGTGGCATCGGCAGGACGCTCGCGCCTCCGGGGGGCTCCGGGCGGACCGGCGCGGGCCAGTCCCCCGTGAGGCTCGCCTGGGTCCATGCAAGCGGGCCGCTCGGCTCGCCCGGACCGGGTGAAGGGACCGCGCAGTCGCTCGGGTCGGGACGCGCGGAGGGCGTCGGGCTGGGTGTTGGCGCTGGCGTCGGCGCGACCTCGGCGGGCCTCGGCGTGCCCGCACAGGGCGGCCCCTCCAGGAAGGGCGCCTTGTCGCCCGGACAGAGGTCCAGGTACGCCTCCATCGGCATGGCAGTGACGCCATTCGGCGGTGCGAAGGCAAACATCGAGGCCGGCTGCTCGCCAAATTCGATCTTCGTGACCTCGGTCGCACGGACGGCGCCGCCTGGGATCGGGTTACCGGCGTCGTCCATGTCCTGATCTCGGATGCGCAGGATCAGGCGGGTTTCATCGTCGATCCAGACCTCGTCGCCGGCACAGGCGAGATGGTGGGCGGGGCGCCCGGCCACGGAGTCGGCGCCGACGTATCGCCAGCCTGTCGCCGCCGTCCCATTCCCGGCCTCGCTCGGATCCCGTGTCATCTCGCAGCCCGACCCTCCGCCGGAGTACAGGCTGGTGAGGTGGTAGATCCAGACCCGCGGGTCGTCGCCGATGGCCTCGTCCTGCTCGACCCACACCGTGTTCGTTCCGACGATCACCGTCCGACCGAAGCGGGTGCCGCTGAGGATCATGGACATGACGGGCTCGGTCGCATCGGCCGATGCGTACCGCTCGAGTCGAACGGCGCCCGACCGGTCGACGTAGATGCGGTCCTTGGTCGCGTCGCTCCTGAGCGTGGTGATCGCCACCGGAGGCAGCTGCGTCATCCGGTCGTGGGTCGAGATGACGAACGCCGGGATATCGGTCGGTGGTTCGAGGCTCAGGTCGGGGAACTCGTCGCGATGGAGCTGGCGCCATGCTCCGACCGCCGCGGCACTCGCGAGCGCCACCGCAACAAGAAGGGCTGCCGCGAGGAGCAGGCTCCGACGACGGGTGACCGGGTCCGCGTCGGTCACGGCCCCGAGGAACGAGGGCAGTGCCCGCTGCTGCAGGGTGGTCTCAGTCGTTTCGAGGACCCGTTCGCGCAGACCGGTCCGGGCACGATCCGGCAGATGCGCGCGGAGCGCCTGGGAGATCTGCTCGTCCGTCAAGGTTCGGCCGTTCATGCCTCGGCCTCCATCGCCTTCTCGAGAGCGCGGCGCGCCGCGTGCAGACGCCATTTGGCGGTTCCGACCGGTATCCCGAGTGACCTCGCGATCTCGGCGACCGGACGTTCCTCGACGTGGTGGAGGACGAGGATCGTCCGTTCCTTCGGTCGCAGGCGGTCGAACGCGCGCGCGATCGCATCGTTGTCGACGAACTCGTCCATCGCCGTTCGGGCTCGTGGGTCCTGCGGTGGTTCGGGCTGCGGCATTTCATCGCCCGGGTGGGCCGTTCGGACGGACACCTCGCGCAGCCGGACGCGATGGCGCCGCGCCATCAATGCGGCGTTCGCCACGATCCGATTGAGCCAGCCGTCGAAGGTCGCCGGATCGCGAAGCCGGGGCAACTGTCGCCAGGCGGACACGAGCGCGTCCTGGGTCGCATCGGCGGCGTCTGCGTCGTTGGACAGGATCGACCAGGCGAGGCGGTAGCAGCGGTCGATCCGGGTGTCGACGAGCACCGCGAACGCCGCCGCATCCCCGCGGCGGGCTCGTCGAACGAGCGCGTCGTCGGCCGACGTCGCCGGGTTCGCCGCTGTCGTCGCCGCATCCATGTTGCCCTCGGGTCCTCGATCGTAGTGCTCGCTCGTCGCGTTGTCGCCGGTCGATCGCTGCCGTCGGGTGTCCAGATGCCGCCGAGGGGTCGGAGGTTGGCTCCCGCGAACAGGGCCTCCGCCAAACCGCGGAGCTGCGCTGCCCGTCGTCGGTGACCGACCAGGTCACGCGGCGTCGAGTGACCGACTCGTTACCCGGCTCGCCGGTCGAGGCCGTCGAGGATCAGGTCGAGGCCGAACGCGAACTCGAAGTCGTCGTCGCAGGCGCCCAGGACGCCCTCGTGACTGACCGAGCCGGCCAGCTCCGCGACGCGCGGGTACAGGGCCATCGCCTTGGCGATGGTCTCGGCCGCCTCGGGTGACGGTTCCGTCCGGCCAGAGTCGTCGAACAGGTCCTGGCTGAAGCCGAAGATCCGGCTGCCCATGACGTGCAGCGTGTGGTGGGCGAGGTCGAGCGTGAAGCCGCCGTCGAGCAGGATCGCGAGGATCGACTCGACATAGCCGATGATCGTGACGCCGGTCGTGCCGCGCTCCTCGAGGACGCGCCGGGCCCAGGGGTGGCGCAGCATGACCTGCCGGGCCGCCATCACCTGCGCGCGCAGCGCGGGCTTCCAGTGCCCGTCCGGCTCGACCCGCTCGATCTCGCCGACGATCATCTCGACGATGCCGTCGAGCAGGTCGTCCTTGGCCCGGACGTGGCGGTAGAGCGCCATGGCATCGACGCCGAGCTCCTGGCCGAGCTTGCGCATGCTCAAGCCCTTCGAGGCCGTCGCGATCGGCGAGGGCGACGGCCTCCCTGAGCACGCGGTCGCGGGTCAGGGGCGTGCGGCCTTGCGTGCGGGTCGCGTTCGCGCGGGTCACCACCGGATCTTGCGTCGCCTCCTTGCTTCGCGGCCAGCTTGACGAGTCTACGCCGTAGTTGGTATGTTTACGGCGTAGTCTACACCGTAGACGTGGAAGAATCGCTGAGGAGGCCCACCGTGACCGAAACGACCCAGAAGCCACCCGTCGTGGTGCCCCGCTGGTTGGTCCGCACCATCTGGGTGGCGCATCGGACGGCCTATTCGATCACTCGCGGCCGGTTCGGTCTGCGCCCGGCGACCGAGACGCAGTGGGGGATGCTGCGACTCAAGACGGTCGGGCGCCGGAGCGGCAGGGAGCGCGTCGCGATCGTCGGCTTCATCGTCGACGGTCGCAACATCGTCACCCCGGCGATGAACGGCTGGGCCGACCCGGAGCCGGCCTGGTGGCTCAACCTCCAGGCGCATCCTGAGGCGACGGTCGAGCTGCCGGACGGGTCGGTCCGCGAGGTGACCGCGCGCGCCGCGACGGGGGAGGAGCGGCTCGCCTGTGGCGGATGTTCCTCGACCTCAAGAGCTCGGCATTCACCGATGCGAGCGCCGCCCTGCGATCCCGAGAGACCGCGATCGTGGTGCTGGAGCCACGTCGACGCTAGCAGAGGTTCGCCTGCTTGAAGTACGCCTTCTTGAAGCGGAGATCTCCCTCCGGGATCGTCCACTCCGTCCCCGACTTGTAGAAGAAGTCGGGGAACATGCTGCATCGAAGTCCGAACCCGGCGGCCAGGACCTTCTGACTCATGCCGATCTCGCCACTCGCGATCAGCTCCACCTTGTCGACGTCGCCATCGTGCGTCGTGTCGACGAGTCCCTCTTGAAAGACCTTCTCGAGCACGGCCATGCTCGTGTAGAGGAAGAACGATTGAGCGTGTGGCACGAACGGCCGTGACGGGATCATCGTGTTGTGGGAATTCAGCGAGATCCCGCAGAATCCCGTGTCCGCCTCGCGCTCGAAGAGTTCCTGGTACTTCATCAGCCACCCATCCTCTCGCGGGCCGCGCACGGAGGAGTTTGCGAACAGGACGTGACCGGTGTAACCGTCACCTTGAGCTGGCGATAGAAGTCGTCGTACGCGCCGATATCCTGCAGGCGGTTGTCCCGATAGACCGTCTGCGCCACACACGGGTACGAGCGGAGGAACCAGTCATATTTCGAGCGCGAATTCGTCTCCGGCCAATTCAACAGGATGCGTCGGATCCCCGGCACGTGGTTGACCCAGCCGAACCGTCTCGGGACGGCGATTCACGACGACCGTGCAGTCGAAGGGAACGCCCGCGTCGTACCGCTCGATGTTTCGAACGAGCCTTCCGAGGCCGCATCGGAAGCTGCGGGGCCCCAGCCGCTTCTCGCGAAAGAGGGGGTATCCCATCCAGTCGACCAGAACGACCTTGACCGGCTGCATGCGCGGAGGCTAGCACCCACCGCGAGGACTGCTCGGACGCAAACCTGCCGGGAACTGTCATGAACACAGCCGACCATCGATACATGACAGCAACGTTGCCAAGGGGACGATGACCGACATGACCGTGACGGACTGAATGCCGCTTCCGCCAGGCCCGGTCGATCCCGGCGCGATCTCCATCGTCCCGGCGAACGAGGCATCCCGGGAGGACCTGCACGCCATCTTCGGCGTGCGCGGCTACCCGGCGTACTGCCAGTGCCAGCGGTTCAAGATCGGGCCGAGCGGCTGGACGGAACCCACCACCGCCGAGCGGATGCTGCGTCTGGAGCAGGAGACCCATTGCGGCTATCCGAGTGCCTCGAAGACGAGCGGTCTCATCGCCTATCTCGAGGGCGAACCGGTCGGCTGGTGCGCGGTCGAGCCACGCTCGAACTACCCGAGGTTGCCGCCCCAACGGGTCCAGTGGGCCAAGCGCGGCGAGGACCCGGCGGACGAGAGCGTCTGGGCGGTGACCTGCTTCGTGACCCGTGCCGGCTTTCGGCGCCGTGGCATCACGCGCGTGCTGGCGCGGGCCACCGTGGACTTCGCCCGCGGGCGCGGCGCCCGGGCACTCGAGGCGTACCCGATGATCACCGAGCCGGGGGAGGAGATCACCTGGGGCGAGACCCACGTCGGCACCCGCAGCATCTTCGAGGCCGCCGGGTTCACCGAGATCCACCGAGCCACGCTTAGGCGGGTCGTCATGCGGATCGACTTTTCACCGCCAACCAAGGAGGTACTGACATGAGCAGCGCACCGATCATCCTGGTCCCGGGCTTCTGGCTCGGCGCTTGGGCCTGGGACGAGGTCGCCGGGCTGTTGCGGGCCGATGGCCACGACGTCACCGCGCTGACGCTGCCCGGCCTCGAGTCGGCCGACGCCGACCGGTCCAAGGTCACGCTGCAGGACCACGTCGACGCGATCGCCGATGCGGTTCGCGCCGCGCCGGCGCCGCCCGTGCTCGCGGTCCACAGCGGCACCGGGTTCTCCGGCTACGCCGCGAGCGACGTCGTCCCGGAGCGGATCGCGGCGATGGTCTACGTCGACACGGCGCCCGGCAAGGGCGCGCTCGACCCCGAGCTCGAGGGCGCCGAGAAGCCGATGGTCTGGGAGGAGCTCAAGGCCGAGGAGAACCTCGACGGGATCAGCGAGGCGCAGCTCGCCACGTTCCGCGAGCGGGCGGTCCCGGAGCCGGCGGGGATCCTGCGTGACCACCACGAGTTCACGAACGACGCCCGGCTCGACATCCCATCGACGGTCATCGCGACCGGCTACACCGCCGCGGACTACCAGAAGTACGCGCGGGAGCACCCCGAGTGGGCGTTCCTCGCCGGCCTTCCGGAGCTGCGCAACGTGACGTTCATCGACCTGCCGACGAGCCACTGGCCGATGTGGTCGCGGCCGGCCGAGCTCGCGCGGATCCTGGGCGAGGTCGCCACGACGGCCGGTGCCCGCACGACCGCGGCGGGCGCCCGATGACCGCCTCGCTGCTCGACGACGCCTTCGCCCACCACATCTGGGCGACCGAGCGGCTGATCGATGCGTGCGCCGGGCTCACGCCCGAGCAGCTGCAGACGCCGGCGCCCGGCACGTACGGCTCCATCATCGCCACGCTCCGGCACCTCGTGAGCAGCGACGGCTGGTACCTCTCGTTCTTCGGTGACCAACCGGCGCCGATCGAGGAGGAGGCCGACACGAGCCTTCCCGACCTGCGCTCGGCGATCACCGCGAACGGGGCGGCCTGGAAGGCGCTGCTCGCGACCGGCCTCGACGGCGAGCGCGACATCGTCGAGCACGGCAAGGGCTGGGACTTCCATTCGCCGCTCGGCTTCCGACTCGCGCAGGTCGTCCATCACGGCACCGACCATCGGAGCCAGGTCTGCACCGCGCTCACGAGTCTCGGCCTCGAGCCGCCCGAGATCGACGTCTGGGCCTACGGCGAGGCGACCCGTCGCACGCGCGGCGTCGAGCTGTGACCATCCGCGCGTTCTACGACCGCTGGCCGCAGTACAACCGCCGGCTGGTCGAGGTGATCGCGCCGCTGACCGACGAGCAGCTCGCGATCCGGGCGTCGCCCGAGCACTGGCCCGTCTGGGCGATCGTCGGGCACCTCGCGGGGTCTCGCGTCTACTGGCTGTGCCACATCGCCGGCGAGCCCGGCGCCGACACGACCCCGTTCTCGGATCCCAGCCGGCGAGGGCTGGGAGGACGACCCCTCGCATCCGCGGAGCGCGGCCGAACTCGTCGGCGCGCTCGAATCGACGTTCGCGATCATCGACGGCCTGCTCGACCGCTGGACCCCGGACGTGATGGGCGAGGAATTCGAGCGGTTCTACCGTGAGGAGCGCCAGGTCCACTCGCGCGAGTCGATCCTGCAGCGCGTCCTGACGCACGAGGCGTACCACGACGGGGAGCTGGCCCTCGCGCTCGGGAGCCACGACCTGCCGCCGCCCTACATCTGGCGCCCGTACTGAGATTCGACTGGTCCTTTCGTTGGGTACCTCGTCGGGCCCCGAGCGTGCACGCTCGACGCATGTCGCACGTTCGCCTCACCGCCGACGAGGCCCGCCGCGCCTTGTACGTCGATTTCGAAGGCCGCAAGGTCGGGCCGCCCGTGCTGCTCGGCTGCACGACGAAGTCACGCGTCCGGAGCCAGCTCTCGGTCTGGCAGGCCGTCACCGACCCGATCCTGACGCCGCTCGCGATCGCCGACGGCATCGAAGCGATGTCGCTCGCCGATGCCGTCGAGCGCATGCTCGTGCGCGCCGAGCGCAAGGACCGCCTCATCGTCGCCTGGAGCGAGCGCGAACTCGACGTCGTGCGCGAGTGGTGTCCAGAGCATCTCGAGCGCTTCGAGGCTCGCTTCCGCAACGCTCGGGAGTTCGCCGTGCGCTGGCGGAACAAGTGCCACGACGGACGACGTCCGCCGACGAACGCCCTCGCCGACTACCTCACGCTCATCGGTTACGACGTTCCCGAGCGCGCCGGTCCGGGCCGGGTGGGGGAGACCATCGAGGTCCTCCAGCGCGTCTTGCTCCGCGGCCGCCGCGTGTCCGACCTGACCGACAAGCAGCTCCGTCGCTGGGACGACCTCCGCGAGCACAATCGCCACGATTGCGCCGGCATGCGCCGGGTCACGATCCTCGCCGCCGACGAGATCGCCGAGGAGGATCGCCGCGCTCAGCGATCGAGCCGCCTCGCACGGAAGCCCCACTGGTCCGCTCGCGCGCCGGCGCCGCCTGACCGACCCGACCCGCGACCCGGCCTAGCTCGCCAGCTTCTTGTAGCGGATCCGGTGCGGCTGGTCGGCCGCGGTGCCGAGCTCGCGGTGGCGATACTCCTCGTACTCGGTGAAGTTGCCCGCGAACCAGCGCACGACGCTGTCGCCTTCGAAGGCCAGGACGTGCGTCGCGATCCGGTCCAGGAACCAGCGGTCGTGGCTGATGACGACGGCACAGCCCGGAAATGACTCCAGGCCCGCCTCGAGCGCCCGGAGCGTGTCGACGTCGAGGTCGTTGGTGGGCTCGTCGAGCAGCAGGACGTTGCCGCCCGACTTGAGGAGCTTGGCGAGGTGGACGCGGTTCCGTTCGCCGCCCGACAGCTTGCCGACCGCCTTCTGCTGGTCCGTGCCCCGGAAGTTGAAGCTCGAGACGTACGCGCGGGCGGGGAGCTCGCGGTTGCCGACCTTGATGAACTCGTTGCCCTCGGCGATCTCCTCGAACACGGTCCGGTCCGCCTGGAGGTCGTCGCGGCTCTGGTCGACGTAGGCGAGCTGGACCGTGTCGCCGATCGTGATGTCGCCGCGGTCCGGCGGCTCCTGGCCGACGATCATCCGGAACAGGGTCGTCTTGCCGGCCCCGTTGGCGCCGATGATCCCGACGATGCCGGCCTTCGGCAACGAGAACGACAGGTCCTCGATGAGGACCTTGTCGCCGTAGGCCTTCGACAGGTTCGTCACGTCGATGACCGAGTCGCCGAGACGAGGGCCGGGCGGGATGGCGATCTCGAGCTCGCGCTCACTCCGTTTGGCGTCGTTCGCTTCGCTGAGCAGCTGCTCGTAGGCGGTCAGGCGGGCCTTGCCCTTCGATTGGCGGGCCTTCGGCGAGAGGCGGACCCATTCGAGCTCGCGCGCGAGGGTGCGCTGGCGGGCGTCGCCGGCCTTCTCCTCGCGGCTCAGGCGTTCCAGTTTCTGCTCGAGCCACGACGAGTAGTTGCCCTCGAACGGGATGCCCCGGCCGCGGTCGAGCTCGAGGATCCACTGGGCGACGTTGTCGAGGAAGTAGCGGTCGTGGGTGATGGCGACGACCGTGCCCGAGTACTCCTGCAGGAACCGCTCCAGCCAGTAGACCGACTCGGCGTCGAGATGGTTGGTCGGCTCGTCGAGCAGCAGCAGGTCGGGGTGGCTGAGGAGCAGGCGGGCCAGCGCGACGCGGCGCTTCTCGCCGCCGGAGAGGGTCGTGACGTCGGCGTCGTCGGGCGGGCAGCGCAGGGCGTCCATCGCGATGTCGACGTTGCGCTCGAGGCTCCAGGCGTCGGCCGCGGCGATCTTGTCCTCGAGGGCGGACTGCTCGGCACCGATGGCCTCGTAGTCGGCATCCGGGTCGGACCACTTGGCCATCACGGCGTTGTACTGGTCGATGAGGGTCTGGACTTCGCGGACGCCGTCGAGGACGTTGCCCTTGACGTCCTTGGTCGGGTCGAGTTCGGGCTCCTGGCTCAGGAAGCCGACCGTGAAGCCGGGCGTGAGGCGCGCCTCACCGACGAACCCGTCATCGAGGCCGGCCATGATCCGCAGCAGGCTCGACTTGCCGGCGCCGTTCGGCCCGATGACCCCGATCTTCGCGCCGGGGTAGAACGAGATGGAGATGTTCTCGAGCACCGTCCGATCGGGCGGGTAGTGCCGGGCGAGCTTGTAGGTCGTGTAGATGAATTCGGCGGGCATGGGGGTAGGGTACGAGACGTCGACGGTTGCGAGCTTCGATGAGGAGGCACGGGTGCGAATCCTGTTCTCGACGACGGCCGGTGCCGGTCACTTTGGTCCGCTCGTGCCGTTCGCCCGGGCCGCGCAACGGGCCGGTCACGACGTCCTGGTCGTCGCGCCCGCCGAGTTCCGCCCGGCGGTCGACGGGGCCGGGTTCGCATTCGCGCCGTTCGCCGGCCGCTCGGATGCGGACGCCGGCGCCATGTTCGCCAAGATGGGCGAGGCCACCTCGTTCGAGGCGAAGAACCGGATCATGGTCCGCGACGGTTTCGGCACGCTGTATCCACGCGCCGCGCTGCCGGCGCTGCTGCGTCTGGTCGACGACTGGCGGCCCGACGTCATCGTGCGCGAGACAGCCGAGTTCGCTTCCCTCGCTGTTGCGATCGGGCGGAGGATCCCACGAGCGCATGTCTCGATCGGCCTGCTCGGTCTCATGGACATGCTCGGAGGCGAGGTGATGGAGCCGCTGGCCGTCGTCGCGGCCGAATTCGGGCTGACGATCCCATCCGATACGTCGCCGTTCGTCGAGGAGCCGACGCTGACGCTGACGCCGCCGACGCTCGACGATCCGGGCCAGGGACCGACGCATCGATTTCGCGACCCGATCGAACCGACGTCGCCCGACCCGTCGCTTGCGGGAGACGACCCTCTTGTGTACCTGACGTTCGGCACGGAGGCGGCCGGGATGGGGTTCGCCGACCTCTTCGGCGCGGCGATCCGGATCGTCGCGGCCGGCGGTTGGCGGGTCCTCGCGACCATCGGGCGCGGCGCGGACCCGGCCACCCTGGGGCCGATGCCGCCCGGCGTTCGCGTCGAGCCCTGGATGCCGCAGGACGCCGTCCTGCCGCACACCGCGGTCGTCGCCTTCCATGGCGGCTATGGGACGATGCTCGGTGCCCTCGGAGCCGGGGTCCCGCTCGTGACGATGCCGCTGTTCTCGGTCGACCAGGTGGCGAACGCCAGGCGCGCCGCCGAACGTGGTGTCGGGGTCTCGATCGCCGGGCCCGAGGCGATCGGCGAGCTGGGGACGGCCGTCTCGACGGTCCTCGCGGACCCGAGGTATCGATCAGCGGCCGAAGCGCAGGCCGCCGCGATGCGCGACCTACCGGCGGTCGAGGACAGCGTGTCGATCATCACGGCGCTCGCCGGGTAGGCGCGCAACGGCCTGGTCTTTCGTACCGGCTTGACGAGATTCGTATCGGACGCGACACTATGCGAATGAAACCCCAGCGAGTGGCTGTCCAAGCTCGCTTGCGCGCCCGCAACCAATTGACACTGCCCGACCCGGTGGTCCAGGCGGCGGGGATCGTCGAGGGCGATCAATTCGTCGTCGAGCTCGATCCCGGCGACCCGGACGTCGTGCGTCTCCATCGGATCCGCGCGAGCTACGCCGGGGCGCTCCGGGGCGTTTTCGGTGATATAGACGAGTACATCGAGTCCGAACGGAGCTCGTGGCGCTGACGCTCGACCAGGCGATCCCACCCGGGCAGCGGGTGCTGATCGATACGTCCGTGGCATTGGCCTACCTGACCGGCACCGAGTCGACCAGCCCGGCCGCGACGCGTCTGTTCGATGACTTCCTCGCCTCCGGCCGCGATGTCGGGGTGATGTCGATGATCACGGTGGGGGAGATCCTCGTGCGTCCGTTCCGTGCCGGTCCGGCGGCTGTCGCGGTCGCCGAGGCGTTCCTCCAGCAGTTCGCCGAACTCGACCTTGTCGAGATGGACTATGCGATCGCGCGCGAAGCAGCCCGGATCCGCGCCAGCACAGATCTGCGGATGCCGGACGCGTTGATCCTCTCGAGTGCGACCACCGCGTTGCGACCTCCTCTGCACGAACGACCAGTCGCTCGCAGCGGCCGCGACGAGGCTGGGTGTCGGGGTGTGCCTGCTCTCGGAGGTCGCCGCCGGCTAGGTACCGCAGGACCGCGGGTCAGGCCCTCCCCAGCGCCTTGAGGACCGGCTCGAACGCGCGGATCGTCGCGACCGTGTTGGGGAGCAGGTACATCTGGATGTGGCTCGCCCCAACGGCCGCGAAGCCACGGATGGTCTCGGCGATCTCGTCGGGCGTGCCGGTCAACGGCCTGGCGCGGTTCGGGCCCATGCTCGCCGGGATCAGGGTGCCGCCGGTCAGATCGACCATGATCGAAACCGTCCGCTCGAGCGTCGCCGGGTCGCGGCCCTCGTCCGCGCAGGCGGCGTCCACCAACGCGTTGTCGGCGGCGAATTGCTCCGGCCTGTTGCTCGACATCGCGATCCACGTATTCCATTGGTCGGCGTGGCGCGCCGTCAGGCGGAGCATCCTCGGGCCGTTCGCGCCGACCAGCACCGGGATGCCAGCCCCGCGGGGTCCACGCGGCCGGAGCTCGCAGTCACGTGCCGAGTAATACGTCCCCTCGAAGTCGATGGCGCCGGTCCGCAAGAGCCCGACGATGATCGTGAGGGCCTCCTCGAAACGGGCGTACTTGTGATCCGTCGGGAACCCGAACGCCTGGAATTCCGGGTCGTGCCACCCGGAGCCGACCGCCATGATCAGGCGGCCGCCGCTGATCTCGTCGATGGCGTCGGCCATCTTGGCCAGGAGCGCCGGGTTGCGGTACCCGGTGCACGTCACGAGCGGCGCGAGTTCCACGCGCTCGGTCACCGCGGCCAGTCCGGCCAGGACCGACCAGCACTCCCAGACGCCCTGCGGCGGATCGGCCGTCGCCTGCTCGTCGTTGTAGAGCAGGTGGTCGACGAACCAGAGCGAATCGAAGCCCATGCTCTCGGCGGTCCGGGCCATCTCGACGTAGTCCCGCCATCGAGCGGTCTGCCCGTCCATGTCGCGCTCGCCTTCGGGCAGGATGAGCCCGAGTTTCGGCTGCGTTTTGGACACCGATCGACTCAGGCCCCCGACGGTCGGATGTTCTGGTTGAGGTGGAACACGTTGTCGGGGTCGTAGTTGTCCTTGACGGCCACGAGCCGGTCGTAGTTGACGGCGCCGAACGCGGCACGGACCTTGTCAGTCTCGTCGTCCTCGATGGCATTGACGTACGACCGGCCGGTGGACAGCGGCGCGATCGTGTCGCCGAGGGCGCGCGCGGCGGCCAGCCGATCCGCGTCAAGCGCAGGATCCTCCCAGGTCGACGTGACCACGAGATCGAAGATGGCGTCGCGGCCGCTGAAGGCGGTCTCGTCCGGCCCGACGCGGGCCACCGCGCCGCCGAGCTGGCCGAGACCGGCGCTGGCCGCCACCGAGGGATCGCAGTCCCCCCGGGTGAGCATCGCCTCGATCAGGGCATCCGACGTCGCCTGGATGAAGTGCGACTTGGCGTACTGGCGGAGGCCATGGCGCTGGACCTCATCGCTGCCGCGCTGGAGTGCGAGATAGGGCATGACCTCGACGAATTCGGCGACCGGCTTGCCGGCGGCCCGGAGGCGTGGCAGGAAGCGCTTGCCGGCCTCGACGTCGTCCTGGTACGTATAGGAGGCCCACACGATGGTCCGGCCATGGACCGCCTCGGGCAGCATCGGCGACGGGCGGGCCGTGACGACCGCGGCGTCGGACGACATGTGGTCGGGGGCTTCGGCCGCGAGCTCCAGGACCGCCCGGATGGCCGCCGGTCCATCGTCCTCCGCGAACGCGAGATCGACCGACAGGATGTCCGGCCCGAACGGGTGCAGCTCGAATTCGAACATGGTGACGATCCCGAAGTTCCCGCCGCCACCCCGGATCCCCCAGTACAGGCCCTCGTGCTCGTCGGGGCTGGCCGTGACGCGGTCGCCGTCGGCCGTCACGACCTCGGCGGACAGGACGTTGTCACAGGCGAGCCCGAACCGCCGAGCCAGGTAGCCGTAGCCGCCACCGAGCGTCAGGCCTCCGACGCCCGTATGCGAGATGACGCCGCCCGTGGTCACGAGGCCGTGGAGCTGCGCCTCACGATCGAGATCGGCCAGCAGGCAACCCCCCTGGACCCGGGCCCGGCGGGCGGCCGGATCGACGATGACGCCGCGCATGAGGCCGAGGTCGATGACGACCCCGCCGTCCGAGACCGATTGGCCGGACGTGCCATGGCCGCCGCACCGGACCGCGATCTCCAGCTCGTGGGCCCGCGCGAAGCGCACGGCCGCCACCACGTCCGCGGTCCCGCGCGGCCGGACGACGACGGCCGGGCGCTTGTCGACCATGCCGTTCCACGCTCGGCGGGCCGCCTCGTACTGGGCGTCGGACGGGCGCACGATCTCGCCATCGAACGTCTTGCGCAGGTCCGCGATCGCGGTGTCGCCGAGGTCGATGGGCCCCGCCACGCTGGTCTCCGTCACGTCGGCCTCCTCTCGGGACGCATGGTAGTCCGCGGTCAGGCCCTTTCGTACTCCAACAGCACGCTCCCGGAATCGAACGTCCGGGTGCCGGTCAGGCGCAGCTTCAACGGCTCCCGCATCGAGGCCCACATCGCCTTGCCTTGGCCGAGCACGGTGGTCGTCACGAGGATCCGATACGTGTCGATGAGGCCGGCTTCGGTCAGGGTCGCCAGGAGGTCGGCGCCGCAGCCGAGCCCGAGATCCGGGCCATCGGTCTCCTTGAGTCGGCGGACAGCGTCGACCACGTCGCCCTCGAGCAGCGTCGCGTTCGCGCGAAGCGTCGGTCGCCCGCGCGAGACCACGTACTTGGGCGTCTTGCGCCAGAGCGTCGCGAATTCGCGCTCGACATCGCCGGACGCCGGATCGTTGATATCCAGTTCGTCCCAGTAGGCCATCACGTCGTACATGCCCCGACCCATGACCTCGCCACCGGACGCGCGCAGGAGTTCGTTGGCGAAGCGATGCTCGTCCTCGGCCGGCTCGTAGTGATCGAGGCCGCCGCCGGGGTCGGCATACATGCCGTCGGCCGTGAGGATGATGTAGAAGTCGAGCCGTCGCATCGGCCCGAGCTTAGTCCCTCAACACTGGAAGGCTCCGCCGGACAGGGCCATCTCGCCCTTCATGTGGAGGACCTTGCCATCGGAGCCGGTCAGATCGTTGTCGAGGGTGAACCCGCACGGGATCTGGTCCTTCATCTTGACCTGCGCCCCGGTGCCCTTGTACGGCTGGCCGCCACTGATCTCCGGGGCTCCCGTCGAGAACGTGATCGAACCGTCGGACAGGACCTCGATGTTGCCGAACGTGGCCTTGTCGGAGTTCACCGTGATCCCACCGATACCGGGACCCGCGGCGTTGCCAGCCGCCCACTTCCATGTCGCGTCATAGATCCCGGAGCTGACGAGGCTGCCGGTGACGGTCGCCTCGCCGGTGCCGCCGCCGCCACCACCGCCGCCGGCGTCGATCGAGGCGCCCGCCGCCGGGGTCGGCGCCTGATCCTGGCGAGAGCTCCTGACTGGACGTGCTCGATGTGGCGCACGCGGTCAGCACCAAGGCCAGGGTGAGCATGAGTGCAGCCAGTCGCCTGGCAGACCGATCGATCACGACAACCATGAGGCCTCCTCACCTCAAGGCGACGGCCTCGGCAGGCGGCGGAGGCGCGGGTCGCTCCGTCCATCGTACGCCCGGGTCGTCATGGGGCCGTCATGGCCCGGATCCCTGATCGACCTGGGCCAGTAACCCAGTATGCTGGTATACTGGCCCGCATGAAGGTCACCATCGATCTCGACACCGATCTCTATCGCGCGATCAAGGTGGAAGCCGCCCGATCTGACCGCAGCGTCCGCGACGTCGTCGACGAGGCGCTCGAAGCGTGGCTCGATGCCCTCGAAACCCGCGAGGACCGCGAGTCCGCGGCGGCCGCGTTGAGCGAGTACCGGACCGCCGGCGGCGAGTCGGCCGAGTCGGTGTTCGGGTCGCTAGCGGCCGAGACGCAGGCCGCCTACGGCCCGGACGAGCGTGAATGACGGCCGGTTCAGGGTCGAGATCGCGCCAGCCGCGCAGCGTCAACTCCGACGTCTCCCGCCCGGTGACGCCGCCCGGCTCCGAGCTCCGATCCTCGCGCTGGCGGTGGATCCACGCCCGCCAGGTGCCTCGAAGCTGACCGACAGCGAGTTCTGGCGGCTTCGGGTCGGCGACCTCCGGATCGTCTACCTCGTAGACGAAGGAGACCGCCTCGTGATCGTGCTCAAGGTGGCACGCCGATCCGAAAGTACGTATCGCCGCGTCGAGCGATGACCCGCCCGCTAGCCTAGGCACATGGATCCGGTGCGGTTCGCGATCGTCGGCGGGGGCTGGCGCGCCCAGTTCTTCCTCCGGATCGCTCGGGCCCTGCCCGCCCGCTTCTATGTGACAGGGCTCCTCACTCGAACGCCCGCGACGCGGGAGGCGCTGGCGCGAGAATTCGAGATCGCGGTGCCTGACACGCTTGACGAGCTCCTCGCGTCACGCCCGACCTTTGTCGTGCTCAGCGTGCCGTGGGCCGTGACACCCGTCCTGCTCAAGGAGCTCACCGAGCGTGGCGTCCCGGTCCTCGCCGAGACCCCGCCCGCACCGGACGTCGAGGGTCTGCGCGCGCTGCAACCGCTGGCGACGGCGGGTGCCAGGATCCAGGTCGCCGAGCAGTATCAGTTCCAGCCGATCCACGCGGCCCGTCTGGCGATCGCGCGGTCAGGTCGGCTGGGCGCGATCAGCCAGGCGCAGGTCTCGGCGGCTCACGGCTACCACGGCATCGACCTGATCCGACGGTTCCTCGACGACCGGTTCGGGCCCGTGACGATCCGCGCGCAGCGCTTCGACTCGACGATCGTCGCGGGGCCGGGTCGAACGGGCCCGCCGCGCGACGAACGGATCGTGCCATCCGAGCAGGTCATCGCCACGCTCGACTTCGACGGTCGGCTCGGCGTCTACGACTTCACCGAGGACCAGTACTTCTCGTGGATCCGTTCCCACCGCGTCCTCGTCCGCGGCGACCGGGGCGAGATCCACGATTCGACGATCCGGTACCTCGAGGACGCTACGACGCCGGTGACCCTCGAACTGCGCCGACACGCGGTCGGCCAAGACGGCGACCTCAGCGGACTGGGATTCGAGGGCATCACGGCCGGCACAGACTGGGTCGTCCGCACGGAGTATCCGGGCGCCCGCCTGATGGACGACGAGCTCGCGATCGCGACCTGCCTCGAGCTGATGAGCGAGTACCTCGACGGTGGACCGGGCTTCTGCGACCTCGCCGATGGCGTCCACGACCACTATCTCGGCCTGATGATCGACGCCGCGGTCGTGTCGGGCACGCCGGTCCACGTGCCCGGTCACCTCTGGAGCGAGTCGGCGTAAGCTCCGTCGGGTGACCGTGATGGACGCCCTCGCAGCGGGCCGGGAGGCCTATCAGGCTCGCGCCTGGGGCCAGGCGTACGCGCAGCTGTCGGCGGCCGACGCCCTCCAACCGCTCGGATTCGACGACCTGGTGCTGCTGGCCCAGGCGGCCGAGCTGATCGGGCGCCACGAGGACACGGACGTCTTCGCCGAGCGCGCCCACCACGAAGCGCTTCGGGTCGGCAACCTGCCGGGTGCCGCCCGTGCGGCGTTCTGGCTGGGGTTCGGCCTCATGGGGCGAGGGGAGTACGCGCGTGGCGGCGGCTGGCTGGCCCGGGCGGCCCGGCTCATCGACGAGGGGCAGCTCGACTGCGTGGAGGCGGGATATGTCCTCCTGCCCGGCGCCCTGCAGGGTCTCGACGACGGGCACGCGGCCGAGTCCCTCGCGACGTTCGAGGAAGCGGCCAGGATCGCGGAGCGCTTCGGCGATCGCGACCTCGCGACGCTCGGGCGCCTGGGCCAGGGACAGGCGCACATCGAACTTGGCGAGGTCGACCAGGGGGTCGCGCTCCTCGACGAGGCGATGGTCGCGGTCACCGCGGACGAGGTGTCGCCGACGGTCGTCGGGATCGTGTACTGCGCGACGATCGAGGTCTGCCACCGGATCTTCGACCTGCGCCGGGCGCAGGAATGGACGGCGGCCCTGGCCCGATGGCTCGACTCGCAGCCGGAGCTCCAGCCGTTCCGCGGCCGTTGCATGCTGTACCAGGCCGAGCTGATGCAGTTCCACGGGGCGTGGCAGGACGCCGCGGTCCAGACCCAGATCGCGTACGAGCGGTTGTCCCAGCCTCCGCCGGAACCGGCCGTCGCCGAGGCGATCTACCAGCAGGGCGAGCTGCATCGATTGCGTGGTGACGTCAAGGCCGCCGACACGGCGTATCGCAAGGCCAACGAGCAGGGGCGGCAACCGGAGCCGGGTCGCGCCCGACTGCGCCTGGCGCAGGGGGAGCCGCGTGCTGCCCTCGCGATGATCCGGCGTGCCATCGACGAGAAGCAGGACCGTCTCGGCCGGGCGCATCTGCTCGAGGCCGGCGTCGAGATCGCGCTCGCCGCTGGTGATGCCGCCATGGGACGCACGGCGAGCGAGGAGCTGTCGGCGATGGCCGGCTCGTCGCGGGCGCCGCTCCTGCGGGCCATGTCGACCCGGGCCGAGGGGGCCGTCGCGCTCGCCGATGGCGATGCGACCGCGGCGGTCGCCACCTTGCGTCGGGCCTGGTCGCAATGGCGCGACCTCGAGGCGCCGTACGAAGCGGCACGGGTCCGCGTCCTCCTCGGTCAGTCCTTTCGCGCGCTGGGTGACGAGGACACGGCGGCGATGGAGTTCGAGACCGCGCGTCAGGTCTTCCTCGAGCTCGGTGCCGCGCCGGAGCTCGCACGCGTCGATGCGCTGTCCCGGCCGGGTCTCGCGCCGGCCGGCGGCCGTGGCGGCCTCACGGCTCGCGAGGTCGAGGTGCTCCAACTCGTGGCGGCGGGCATGACCAACCGCGCGATCGCGGAGCACCTGGTCATCAGCGAGAAGACCGTCGCCCGGCACGTCAGCAACATCTTCACCAAGCTCGACCTGTCGTCCCGCTCGGCCGCCACCGCGTATGCCTACGAGCACGGCCTCCGCCCGTCTACATAGTTCTACCCATGCCGTCGCCGGCGAGTTTGGACATTCCGGCCGATGCGGTGTCGCGGCCCGATTCGTAGCGTGGTCCCCGGCACCCGTTCAGGCGGGTGCCTCCGATCCCCCGAGACGAGCAGAGGTGCGCGATGCGCAGCGAGTACGAGACCGAGCGGTTCGACACCGTGATCATCGGCGGCGGTCAGGCGGGACTGTCGGCCGGCCACGAGCTGGCCAAGCGGGGTGTCCCGTTCGTCATCCTCGAGGCGAACGCCCGGATCGGCGACCAATGGCGATCGCGCTGGCAGTCGCTCCGCTTGTACAGCCCGGCTCGATTCGACAGCCTGCCCGGCCGGCCGTTCCCGGGTCGGTCGGACGCCTACCCGAGCGCGAAGGAGATGGGCGACTACCTCGAGACGTACGCGGACAACGGCCGGCTGCCGATCCTGACCGGGGTCCACGTCGACCGACTGCGGCGGCGCGACGACGGCGCGGATGGGTTCGTCGTCGAGGCCGGCGACCGGCGCTTCGAGGCGAGCCAGGTCATCGTCGCCACCGGCGCGTTCCAGCATCCGAGCGTCCCGGACTTCGCCGGTCAGCTCGACCCCGCGATCAACCAGCTGCACTCGAGCGCGTACCACGGCCCGTGGCAGCTCCAGGACGGCTCGGTCCTGGTCGTCGGGGCCAGCCACTCCGGCGCCGATATCGCATTCGAGTCGGCCGTGGCCGGCCACCAGACGTACCTGTCCGGAAAGATCCACGGGCAGATGCCGGTCCCGCTCGAGAGTCGCCGTGGGCGGTTCCTCTTTCCCATCGTCGTCTTCGTGTTCAAGCATGTCCTGACCTTACGCACGCCGATGGGCCGCCGGGTCGCGCCGCGTGTCCGCATGGGTGGCGGATCCCTGCTGCGGGTTCGTCGTGGGGACCTTGATCGGGTCGGCGTGCAACGATTCGAGGCACGCACCGAGGCCACGCGAGACGGCAAGCCGATGCTCACGGACGGCCGGGTCCTCGAGGTCACGAATATCGTCTGGGGCACCGGGTTCCGGCCCGATTTCGGTTGGATCGACCTGCCGATCGTGGACGATGACGGCTGGCCCATGCAACGGCGTGGCGTCGTCCCGTCGGTGCCGGGCCTGTACTTCCTTGGCCTCCCGTTCCTCTACGCGTACGCCTCGATGCTCGTGGCCGGGGCCGGCCGCGATGCCGCGTACGTCGCCGAACGAGTGGCGGCTCGAGCCAGGGCGACATCGGCCACTCGCGGTCGGGGAGCCGCGGCCGCCCCGACGAGCCAGATCGCCTGATCGCGAGGTTGCGGCCCGTCCCATACTTCGACGATCGGGGGAGTTCGAAGGGCGTGGGAGGACGGTGCCATGCGGTTCATCCAATCGTTCGGGTATACGGTCAAGGTCGGACACGACGAGGCGCACCAGAAGTGGGTGATCGCCAACGACGAGCGCATGAAGGCGGCCGCGCCGGTCGGGTCGAAATACATCGGCACGTTCGCCGTCGTCATCGGCACGGAGAAGCAGGCCGGCAACTATCGCGTCCTGATGGAGCTCGACAGTTACGCGGCCATGGACACGAGCGCCGCCGTGACGAAGGACCCCAAGAGCGAATGGGCGAAGCTCCTCGCCGAGTCGAGCAAGTTCGTCGACCTCGACCTCAACGCGCCGTGGAGCAACGAGCTGATGAAGGACGTCGTCGACGCGACGATCTGGGACCCGAAGACCTAGCGGGACTCGTTGCTGCGCATTACGAGGAGAGCGAGATGGCAGAGCATCCGAACGCGGCGCTGGCGCGCCGTGCCATGGACAACATGAACACCGGCGACTGGCAGGCGATGTCGGACTTCCTCGCGGACGACGTGGTCTGGCACGAGATCGGTCGTGCCGAACCGCGTCGTGGGAAGGCGGCGCTCATGGAGTCGACCGGCCCGACCTACTACGACATCAAGGCCACCGTGCACGATGTCGTCGCGAACGACGACCACACGATCGCGCTCGTGAACGCGACCGCGACTCGCGACGGCAAGACGCTGGAATATCGAACGGCCGAGATCATGCACCTCCGCGACGGCAAGGTCGTCGAGCGCTGGGCGTTCTCCGACGACACGGCGGCGATCGTCGAGTTCTTCAAGTAGCGACGCGACTCGCTCGGCACCGTGACTCGGTGCCGGGCGGCACCGCCTCGGAAACCCTGACCTCGTAGCCGGCGTCTCCGGGTCATCGGCGGCCGCAAGTGCCGCCACCTCGATGACACGGAGCCTCCCATGCCTCCCACCACGATCACGGTCAACCTGCCGACGTCACCCGTTCGCTGGCTCGGTATCGGCCTGGCCGCCGGCCTGCTCGTCGCAACGGTCGCGAGTCCGGCGTTCGCGCCTCGTCCCGCACTGGCCGCCGACGACACCACGCGCGAACACACGATCAGCACCAGCGGGACCGGCCGGGTCATCATCAGCCCGGACGTCGCGGATCTCCGCCTCGGCGTCTCCGTCACCAAGCCGACCGTCAAGGCCGCCCGAGCCGCCGCCGCCGACTCGATGACGAAGGTCATCGCAGCCCTCAAGAAGCTCGGCATCGCCGACGCCGACCTGCAGACCACCGGCCTGAGCCTCCAGCCGGTCTATGACTACTCGAACAACGGCAACCCGCCCAAGCTGACCGGCTACATGCTCACCAACGCGGTCGCCGCGACGGTCCGCGACCTCGACAAGATCGGCGATGCCATCGACGACGGGCTCGCCGCCGGTGCCACCACGCTCGACGGCGTGACCTTCCGCGTCGACGACCCGGCGAAGGCGCAGGAGCAGGCCCGCAAGCAGGCGATGACCCAGGCCAAGGCGATCGCCGACACCCTCGCGTCGAGCGCCGGCGTCTCGATCACCGGCGTCGCCTCGATCAGCGAGACCAGTGGACCGATGCCGTATCCCGTCTACTACGGCGCCGAGCGCGCGGCGGCCGCGGCGGACACCGCGACGCCCGTCCAGGTCGGCACGAACGAGGTGACCGTCACGGTCTCGGTGGTCTACCTCATCGACTGAGGGGCGCCGGGGTCAGCCGCGGCGCTCGATCAAGCGAAGCTCACGCGTGGTGGGCCTGTTCCGGGTGTCGCGGCCCGCGGATGGCTGAGAACAGGAGCAGGACCCCGACGAAGATGATGAGGATCGGCCACAGCGCGGCGAGCTCGATGGGCTCTCGCCCTTCGGTCAGCACCGGTTCGAAGTACCACGCGCCGATGGCGAACAACGCCACGGCGATGGCCGACAGGTACAGGCCTGGACGCACGAACTGGTGCGTTCCGGTCGCGTACCCATAGATGAGCATCGCGATGCCGACGCCGCCTGGGGCGACGAGCGCCCAGACATAGGCCCAGCTGTCGTAGCGCCCGGTCAGCTGCTGCATCCACAGGGCGAGCCCGGTCAACGTGACGATCGCGCCCGGGATCGCGAATCCGATGCCCTTCGGCGGCTCGACGGCGAACGCGAGCCCGAACAGCACGACGCCCGGCACGATCACGAAGAGGGGCCAGGCATCGCCGACATCGAGATCGGCAGCGAGGCCGCTCCACTGGACCAGCAGGGTCAGGGCACCCACGATGACGAGGCCGATGCCGATGACGACGGCCGGCAACGGACGGGCGTTCGATCCCATGTCACACCTCCGAGCAGAACATGCCTGTCTCGGTCTTGCCTCGGAAGTGCCGAACGGCCCGTGTCACCGGTGCCGACGTTCCATCGCGGATGTCGATTCGGGCCGGTCCCGTTCGTCGTTGGGTCAGACGGGCGACCGAGGCGACAAAGACCTCCGGTGCCGCAAAAGGAGGCCGAACGATGGGAACGACAGGACAAGTCATGCACCTCGAGGTCGTGGGCAAGGACGGCAAGGCCCTGCAGCGCTACTACGGCGACCTGTTCGGCTGGGGCATCGACACGAACTTCCCCGGCGGCTACGGGATGACCTCGCACGATGAGACCGGGATCGTCGTCGGCATCGGCAGCACCCCGGACGGGTCGGCCGGCCATGTCACCGGCTACGTCCGCGTTGCCGACATCAACGCGACCCTGGCCAAGGCCACCTCGCTCGGCGGCTCGGTGGTCATGCCCAAGTTCAGCCCGGACGGATCGGCGCAGCTCGCGCTCGTCGCGGACCCCGAGGGCCACGTGATCGGCATCACCGAATAGGGCCGGATCCTCGCGACTCGGGAGCCGGGTGGCCGCGCCGGTCGCCCGGCTTCTCGCTGTCCTGGTCAGCCGGCGTCCACGACGCAGAAGCGGTTGCCCTCGGGGTCCTCGAGGATGACGTAGTCCGCGTCGGGCGGGCGCTTGTCCCAGTGGACCTCCCTGGCGCCGAGCCCGATGAGGCGCTCGACCTCGGCCGCCTGGTCCTCGGCATACAGGTCGAGGTGGATGCGCGGCGGCAGATGCACCTCTGAGCGGACGCGGTCCAGCGAGAGGTTCGGCCCGACGCCGTCCCGCGGGCGCATCAGGACGAAATCGACGTCGCCGGCGCCCTCGCGTGGCACGTAGTCGAGTGCCGCGCTCCAGAACGCGGTCTGTCGCTCGAGATCGTCCACACGAAGCACGATCGAGCCGACACGGATCATGGCGCCCATGCTAGCGAACCGAGGCGTCAGCTCGGGCCGGCGGTCCCGACCGCGGTCCGATAGCGCAGGTGCTGCGGGCCGGACGCGGTGGCCGAGACGAGCACGCCGTGCCAGTCGGGCAGCAGCGAGCCGTCGAACGCGGTGACGGTCGGCGTAAGTCTCGGACACTGGACCGTGACCGTGCCGGCGTCCATCCCGCTCGGGTGGTCCGCCTTGAGGGCCCCGCCTGCTGCGTGGAGCATGACGGTCAGCTCGCCCTCGCCGACGCACACGACCGCGACCGCGTAGCGCGGCCCGAGCGTCGAGAGGATCGTGGATTCGTGCTCGGGCCCCTCGTTGCTGTCGGTCGCCGCCAGCGTCCAGCCGGGCTCGAACGCCGAGACGTCGAGCGGCGGCAAGCTCGGGATCGGCGTCGGCAGCGGGGTCGGCGTCGGGCTGGGCGTGGGAGTCGGGACGGCCGTGGGCGTCGGCGTCGGGCTCGCGACGGCGCTCGCGCTCGGTGCTGGCGGGGCCGCGCAGGCGACGAGCAGCCAAAGGATCGCCAGCAGCGGGATACGTCGCATGACCCCTCGCTCGATGCCACGGATGTACTCGCCGTGCCGGCGCAGTGTACGGTGCGGTCGGCGGCCTCGCGGTGTCTGACGGTCCCGGCGGTAGTGCCCTGCCGCCGGTGCCGGCGGCCCCGGGCCGCCGATCGTTGTCGGGCTAGCTGGCCTCGGCCTCGTCGATGACGGTCGTCCACGAATCGTCGAAGGCGGCGTCGAACCAGCCCGGCTCGGCCGGGACGCTTGCCGCCATCGCCGCTAGGCGTCGATCGACGTAGGCCTTGAGCTCGATGGGGCCGGCCTCCCAGAGGCTGGTCGTGCCCTCGATGCGCGGCGATCGCTTGCTCGCCATGAACGGATCCTCCCGTGGTCCTGCCCGAGACGGCAGGTGCGTGGCCTCGAACGTTGGCGCCACGCACCACGCGGCGGTACTGCCTCGAAGTACCAAGACCGGTGCTGGGACCTTGGTTCGCCGGGTCAGCGCCTCGTCGTGAAGGACCAGGTGGTCTTCTTGAGCGAGTTCCCGGCCTTGTCCATGACCGACGGGCGGACGATGACCTGGTAGTGGTGCCGACCCTTGAGCTTGGCCGCCGGGTTGAGCTTGGCTCGGTGCTTGGCCTTGTCGTAGGTGACGACCGCCGGCACGATCTGGCCGGTCGCGAGGTCCTTGAGCTGGAACGACGACGCTCCGATGCCGCGGACCGCGGACGAGAACCGCGCGTAGATGTTCGCGGTCCGACTCACGCCGGTCGCGCCCTTGCCCGGGACTCGGCCGATGATGGTCGGCCGCGTCGTGTCGGTCGAGACCTTGAATGCCCAGTTCGTGGCGGCGAGCGGCGTGCTGGTCGCGTTCTTGATGCCGGAGGTCAGGTAGAGGCGATAGGTCTTCCCGGAGCTCAGTTTAGAGGCCGGCGTCAGCGTCGCCTTCCTGGTCGTGGCGTTGTAGGTCACGGTCGCGGAACGGTAGGTCCCGGCGGCGACGTCGCGGAGCCGGAACGTGGTGCCCGAAACGCCCGTGACTGCGACGTCGAAGGTCACCGTCGGTCGCACGTCGCGGGCCACGCCGGTGGCACCCGATGCGGGCGTCCGCGCGCTGACATGCGGTGGCGCGGCGACGACCGTGAACGTCCGCTGCGAGCTCGACTCGACGCCGGCCGCATCCACCATCCTGGCCGTCGCGACGTATCTGCCAGGGGCCAGGCCACAGCTCGCATCGAGGTGGGGGATCGATCCGCCGCTCTCGAGGTTAGTGGAAAGCGCCTGGTCGCTGCACAGGACGGGTGGTACCGCCGCCGAGACCTTGCCGCCCATCGCCGCCACTGGATCGGCCGTCACCTCCAGCTCCATGCCGAGACCCTGGCCATCGCCAGGCTCGACGCCGATCCCCGTGTCGCCGTCCGGTTCGGGGACCGGCGTCTCGATGACGGGCGGCTCCGGCGCGGGGATCCCCGAGACGGACGAACCGTAGGCCAGGTTCGGATCGGGATCGGTCGTCAGCTCGGCGTACACGTAGTACTGGTGATACTCGTTGACGGCGAGCGCCGGCACGTCGAAGGTGCAGACCCCGTCGCCATCGGGTGTCGCGCTGTACCAGGTGTCGGTATTGGGATCGATCGGGAACGTCGGCGGGGTCGTGATGACGTCCATCGAGCACGAGGAGGCCGTCGCGCCACTGACCTTGAAGGCCGGTTGCCACGGTTGCCCGGCCGTGACAAATCGTGTGGTCGCCAGGTCCACGGGGAAGATCGCGGCCAGGCTCGACTCGAAGACCTCGTCACTCGGGGTCATCGGTGTGCGTACCGCGCTGATCGTCAACGACGGTGGCCCAGCGTTGTTGACGCTGTACTCGGTGACAAGCTCGATATCCCAGTCGCCCAGGTCACCCAACCACGGCAACGTCGAGGGAAGGACGCCCGGCAGCCGCAGGTCCCACGGTTGACAGCCCGCGGCGACCCGCGGGCGGATGACGGTGACCCACGACCCGTTCAGGTAGACGCTGCATCGGTCGATCCCCGCGGGCAACTCGTAGTGCCAGTTCGACCCGAAGGTCAGCGGTGCCATCCCGGTTCCCCAATCGGCGGGGTTCCAGCTCACCATCAGCGGGGCACTGACGAAGGGTCGTGGAGTGCCACCCGGCTCGATCGGGAAGTCGAGCTTCGGGGCGTCGGGAGCCTCAGAGGAGAACGTCCGGCACTCGCGTCCCCCCGGGCCGAGTCGATCGTTCGGATTGAGGGATCGGGACGCGGAATCGCTGAACTCGATCTGCATCACCCAAAGACAGAGATCCAGATCGAGCGAGTCGGGTCCGAAGCCGACGCGAAACTTCGGGTTTGGGAAGTCGGGCAGTCGCATCGACAACCGGCACTCATTGGCGACGAGCTCGCCTGGCGTGTCCATGACCTCGCCCCCGACCGCGGTCAAGCGCATGCGACAGAGCGTCACCGGTGTGCCATCGACGGCGGCGAATGCGACGTGGAGGTCGTCGCCGACCGCGATCTTGTCGTCGCCGCGTGGCAGGCCGTCCGGGCCGTTGACGACCCACGTGGCATCGAACCCGGCGGCCGGGTCGGCCGCAGCCACAGCACTCGGGAGCATGGCGAGGATCAGGCCGGCGACGGCCATCGACGCGGCGGTGCGGCGGATCGTCTTCCGAGCGGCGCAAGCACGGAGCACGGTCGGGTCGGCCTCCACCTCAGAGCGCGGTTTGGCGAAGACTACACGCGACGTTCCGCCTCGTGGCCCTCCCCGATGGTCATGGGTCGGGTTCGTGGTGCCGTCGCGCCACAGTTTGAGCAGGCCCTAGTCGGCATGCTAGGGTCGCCGCATGAGCGACCTCATCGCACAGACGATCAACGTCCTCCGCGTCGACGCCGGACGCTGGCAGGCGCTCGCGATGCTCGACCGCGACCTGCTCCGGCGCCAGCCGGAACCCGGGGAGTGGTCCGCGCTGCAATGCCTCGGGCATGCGACGGACACCGAGGCGGCCATCTTCGCCGAGCGCGTCCGCGCGATCGTGACCGGCCAGCCGGAGCTGCGCAGCTACGACCCCGACGTCGAGTCGACGCCCATCACCGACGACACCGACCCGCAGGCCCTCGCCGAGACGCATGCCGATCGGCGGGCCCGCAGTCTCGAGTTCCTGGCCACGGTGACCGAGGCCGACCTGGACCGGACGTCGCGCCACTCGGAGCTCGGGATCGTGTCGCTCCGCGAGCTCCTCAACGAGTGGGCCGCACACGACCTGATGCACATCGTCCAGGCCGAGCGGGCCGTGATGCAGGCGTTCATCCCGGGATCGGGGCCGTGGCGGTCCTACTTCGTCGACCACGACGTGGACCTGAAGGCCGCCGAGGCGACGACCCCCGCCTGAACGGCGATCGACGGGCGCTACGCGGAGATGCGGACGATGCCCGGGACGTCGTCGAAGCCGCGGTGGATCGGCGAGGTCGTTTCGGACACTTCTCAGAGCGTTCTCAGCGTTTCAGCCCAGATTCGGGATCGTCCTACCTCCTCGGCGAACGAAGCGCCGGCGAACCGGAACGACCGGGCCTGACGACCTCCTCCAGTCGGTCGCGGTCCACCGGATCGCCGGTGCTCGCCGTTTCCGGGCACGACATCGGGTCGCCCGACCCCCACGCTTGACCGACCGCGCCCCCGCGCCCACCCTTTCCCGATGACCCGACCGCCGCTGGTGGCCGTGATCGCCGTCTCCGTCGTCGTCGTCATCGCCGGCACGGTGGTGCTCGCGAACGCGCTCGCCGGCCCAACGACCCCGACGAGTCTCGTCAGCCCCGACCCGAACGTGAGCCTCGCCCCGGGCGAAAGCCTCGCCCCGAACGTCGCCGCCACCGTCGACCCGAGCGCCGGGCCGACGCCGGTCCCGACCCCGCGCCCGATCCCGAAGCACGAGACCTATGGCTTCATCCCGTACTGGGAGATGGACGACGGTATCGCCGCGCACGTGCGCGATACGGCGCTCTCCACGGTCGCGCTGTTCTCGGTCACGAACAAGGCGAACGGCACGCTCGCGACCGGCCAGAACGGCTACCGCAAGATCGATGGCCCCATCGGCCGACAGATCATCCGCGACGCCCACGACCGAAAGGCCCACGTCGAGCTCGTGTACACGAGCTTCGGCTACGCACGGAACAAGAAGTTCTTCGGGGGCAAGATCGAGACGCAGGACAAGGTCATCAAATCCCTGGTCAAGTTCGCGGACGACATCGGGGTGGATGGCATCAACGTCGACGTCGAGCTGCTCGACGTCGAATATGCGCCCGCGTACGGCGCATTCGTCGGGCGCCTGCGCGACGCGCTCCTCGCGGCGCGGCCGAAGGCCCAGGTGTCGGTGGCCACGACGGCCAACATCGGCGGCGCCACGATGGCCTCGGCGGCGGCCGCGGCCGGGGCGGACCGGATCTTCATGATGGGCTACGACTACCACTGGGCCGGCTCGGCGCCGGGGGCGTCGTCGCCGATGGATCGGCGCGATGGTACGGAACGCGACCTGTTGTGGTCGCTCGACCTGTACGAGACGATGGGCGTGCCGGTCGACCGGACGCTGCTGGGCTTGCCCCTGTACGGGATGCGCTGGCCGGTGACCGGGCCCGAGCTCGGGGCGCCCCAGACCGGCCGAGGCGATGCCTGGTTCCCGCGCAACAACATCTCGTTCCTGCACGACCCGAAGTCGGTCCCGACGCGCGACCCGATCGAGGTCGTCGAGATGTACGCGGACCAGACATCGAGCGATCCCGATGCCCCGGCGTGGGAGGCGATCTACGTCGATTCGCCCGGGACGCTGACCACCAAGCTGACCCTCGCGGACGACCGGGGACTGGCCGGCGCGGGCTTCTGGGCCATTGGATACGAACAGGGATTGCCGGAGTACACGAAGGTCATCAAGCGCTTCCACGCGGGCAAGATCTCGGCGACGGGCGACTGAAACACGGCCGTTGATGGCCGACCGCCCGCCTAGGCGCTCTTGGGGGTCGTCGGGACCGGGGTCAGGTGGGTCATGACCCCGTACGTCTCGCCCGTCTCGGGATCCTGCCGGGCCGCGACCACGAGCCGGCGGGCGCCCCACGTCGTCACGATGCGCCGGGCGAGCGGCTTGCCGCGGTGGTAGACCTCGTCCATCAGCTCGAAGGCCTCGGTCGGCAGGCCGACGAGGGCCTCGCGCGCCGGCTGTCCCACGCAGCGGGGGCCGAAGAGTTCCACGAAGGCGACATTGCCGTGCACGATCATGTGCGCCGGGCCGACGTGGAACGCGGCCGGACTGGGGGTTCGAGGCAGACTCATCGGCTCGGGCTCGGGTTCGCGCTCATCGGGTCGCTCGATCGTACTCCGGCCCGGGCCCGGATTCCCCGAACGACGGTGCACCGGCCACCGGGACCATCGGGGGATGCCCGCCGTTGACCCGACGCGACACCGTCGCGCACATGAAGATCCTGCTCCGAGTCGGCATCATCGCGCTCATCGTCGGCGGCGGCATCGTCTTCCGCGATCGCCTGGGCGGCAGTCCGGCCGAGCTCCAGGTCGGGGACTGCTTCGATGTCCCGACCACCGCCGGCACGACCGTCAAGGACGTCCAGCACCATCCGTGCAATGAGCCCCACACCGCCGAGGTCATCCTCCTCGCCAAGCACCCGGCGGCGAAGGGGGCGAAGGAGCCCGGCGACGACGAGCTGACCTCGTACCTGGTCAGAACGTGCGGCGCGGCGCTCGGGAAGTACGTCGGCGGCGACACCGACAAGTTCGACCTCGGCGCGTTCTACCCGACGTCCAAAGACTGGAAGGACGGCGACCGCGGGATCACGTGCTACCTGACGATGCTCGACGAATCCGCGATGAAGGTCTCGTACAAGAGCAAGTGAGCTGACGGGCGCCGGCCGAGGCGCCCGGCGGGCACCGTCCTAACCCTCGATGAGCGGCGCGACCTCTCGCGCGAAGCGTTCTGCCTGGGCCACGACCTCGGCGGGATCGGTCGTCTCGAAGTAGAGCGCCAGGTGCGTCACGCCGTGGCCGGCGAACGCCCGTGCCTCGGCGGCGATCTCCTCCGGCGTCCCGCGCATCGCATAGAAGCGGTCCGTGACCTTGTCGAATTGCACTCGCACCCGTGCTGACAGCCACGGCGCCGGTCGTCCCGCCTCCTCCGCCGCCGCGAGGATGACCGGCACGCGCTCGGCGTATTTCGCGGGGCTCGACGCGCTCGAGTGATACCCGTCGGCCAGACCGCCGGCCCGACGCAGCGCGGCCTCGGCCCGCCCGCCCACGACGATCGGGAGCGCAGCCCCGCGCTCGGGGAGGGGCCCGAACACGAAGTCATCGATCGTGTGGAATCGGCCGTGGAAGGGCTCCTGCGAGCCACTCCAGAGATGGCGCCACAGGCGGATCGTCTCGTCGAGGTAGGCGCCACGGACCCGGAACCGCTCCGCGACACCCAGGTTCGCGAACTCGTCGCGGCTCCAGCCGACCCCGACACCTGCGATGACCCGGCCGCCGCTCAGCGAGTCGAGCGTCGCGAGCTCCTTGGCCAGCAGCACGGCGTTCCGTTGTGGCACGACGATGACGCTCGTGCCGAGCCGCAGGCCCGGGTGTCTCGCCCCGACCCAGGCGAGCGTCAGGATCGCCTCGTAGATCCGGCCGTACTCGTCGGCGGCCGCGTGGTCGACGAGCACGTGATCGGTCGTCCATACCGTCGACCAACCGAGTCGTTCCGCGACCTCGGCGGCGGCTTCGATGCCTTCGGGTGAGGCACCGTCAGGAAAGTTGGGAAGCGCGAGCCCGTAGTCCATGGAAAGGATGGTATCGGAACTTGAGCGAAGTTGCGTAAGCAACCATCTGGAGAAACGCGACCGCCCGTTCCGCACGGCATCCCGTGGCGTATCCTCTCCCGACCGTCTCCGGTCCGTGCGCGTCGGCTCCGGGGCACCGAGGAGGAGACGCGAGTGGCCATGACGCACGCGAAGCGGAGCAAGCGACCGCTTCCGATCCTCGAGGGCATCCTGCCCATCGATCCTTCGCGGATCAGCACCGACGTGATCGCCGGCGCGACTCTGGCCGCGCTGGCCATCCCCGAAGTCATGGGCTACACCAAGATCGCCGGCACGCCGGTGATCACCGGCCTGTACACGATCATCCTGCCGATCCTCGCGTTCGCCATCCTCGGGTCATCCCGGCACCTGGTCGTCGGCGCGGACTCGGCGACCGCCGCGATCCTGGCCACCGGCCTCGTGGCCATGGGGGCCGTGGCCGAATCGGCCCAGTACGTCGAGCTGGCATCGCTCGCCGCGCTGATGTGTGGCGTCGTGCTCGTCGTCGCGCGCCTGCTCAAGCTCGGGTTCATCGCCAACTTCCTCTCGCGCTCGGTCCTCATCGGCTTCCTCACTGGTGTCGGGATCCAGGTCGCGATGGGCCAATTCGGCGCCATCTTCGGCGTCCCCGGGCAGTCCGGCACGACCATCGAGAAGTTCGTGGAGAGCGCCCGGCTGATCCCGAGCGACGGCAGCCTGCCGACGACGATCGTCTCGGCCTTCGTCCTCATCACGATCATCGGGCTGGGCATGGTCAACAAGAAGATCCCGGGCGCGCTGCTCGCGGTCGTGGTCTCGATCATCGCCAGCTACGCACTGGACCTCCAGGCCGATGGCGTCACGATCCTTGGCACCATCCCGAGCGGCCTGCCACCGATCGGCCTGCCGACCGACGCCATGACGATCGACAACGTCCAGGCCCTGCTGCCGACGGTCATCTCGCTCGTCGTCGTGATCCTTGCCCAGAGTGCGGCCACGTCGCGCGCCTACGCGATGAAGTACTCCGACAGCTTCGACGAGAACGTGGATCTTGTCGGGCTCGGCACCGCCAACCTCGCGGCCGGGATCTCGGGCACCTTCGTCGTCAACGGCAGCCCCACCAAGACCGAGATGGTCGACAGCGCCGGTGGCAAGACCCAGATCGCGCAGCTGACGGCAGCGGCGATCGTCATCGTCGTCCTGCTCTTCCTGACGGTCCCGCTCTCCTACATGCCGAATGCGGTGCTGGCCGCCGTCGTCTTCCTCATCGGCCTCCGGCTCATCGACTACAAGGGCATGGCCGACATCTATCGGCTCCGCAAGGGCGAATTCGCGGTGGCCGCCATCACCGCGGCGACCGTCGTGATCGTCGGCGTCGAGCAGGGAATCATCCTCGCCATGGCGCTCTCGATCGTCGTGCACATCTATCACAGCTATCGCCCGCACGACACGCTCTTGCGCCGCGATGACGACGGCTCGATCCACACGGCGGCCCTGGCGGATGGCACCCAGCTGTTGCCGGGCCTCGCCGCGTACCGGTTCGGAGCGAACCTGTATTACGCGAACGCGTCGCGCTTCACCGAGGAGATCATGGATCTCGTCGAGGCCGCCGACCCGCCGCTGCGCTGGCTCGCGCTCGTCGGTTCGGCCGTGGGCGATGTCGACTACTCCGGGGCGGATTCGATGCGACAAGTCCGTGAGGAGCTCGAACGGAAGAACGTCACGCTCGTCCTGGTCGACGTCAGCCCGGAGGTCCGAAGCCAGGTCGACGCCTACGGACTGACGGAGCCGATCGGCGAGGGCAACATCTACCCCTCCATTCGCGAACTCGAAGCGGCATACCGGCGTCTCGGGCCCCCGGCGACGCCGCCGGCCGGTGACGCGCCCCCACCCGCCGGACCGCCGACGCCGTGAGCGCCGCGCCGAAGACAGAGCCTCGACCGACGCGCGAGGAACGGCGCGCGGCCGGCGAGGCGGCGAGAGCGGACATCCCGGCGGAGGCCGTCGGTGCCTGGACGCCGGCGGCCGATCGGCCGGATCCGATCGCTCTGCTCGAGGAGCAGGCGACGACGCGAGTCGCGAATCTGGTGCCGGTCCGCTACGGCCGGATGGCCGTGTCGCCGTTCACGTTCTATCGCGGGGCGGCACTGCCCATGGCCGCGGACCTCTCGAACGGCCCGCGCACCGCCATCGAGGTCCAGCTCTGCGGCGACGCACATCTCGTCAACTTCGGCCTGTTCGCGTCGCCCGAACGCGACCTGCTGTTCGACATCAACGACTTCGACGAAACGCTTCGCGGACCGTTCGAATTCGACCTCAAGCGGCTGGCGGCCAGCCTCGTCGTCGCCGGGCGGGCTCGCAGCTTCAGCGCTCGCGACAACCGGCACATCGTCCACCGCGCGATCCGGTCATACCGCGACCGGATGGCCGGCTACGCCACGATGCGCGCGATCGACGTGTACTACGCCCGCGTGGACGCGACCGGGATCGCGGCATACGTCGACAAGCACGCCCGGGCGATGATCCAGGGGACCGTGAAGTCCGCGGCGCACCACGACGCGCTCCACGAGCTCCCAAAGCTGACCGCCCTCATCGATGGCACCCGGCGCATCGTCGAGCGCCCGCCGACGATCGTGAAGCTCAAGGACATGACGGCGCCGATCGCCGCCGCGGCGTTGACCGCGTATCGCGAGACGCTCCAGGAGGACCGCCGGGTCCTGCTCGACCGGTACGGGCTCGCCGACTACGCGCTCAAGGTGGTCGGCGTCGGCAGCGTCGGGCTCCTCGCGTTCGTGGCCCTGTTCATCGGGGACGCGGACGATGATCCGCTATTCCTCCAGGTCAAGCAGGCCGAGCCGTCGGTCTACGAGCGCTACCTGGGACCGAGCGGTCGCAAGAGCCACGGCGAACGCGTCGTGACGGGTCAGCGCCAGCTCCAGGCTGCCAGCGACATCCTGCTCGGCTGGGCCGTTGGGCTGCGCGGGAATCACACCTACCTCCGCCAGCTCCAGGACCAGAAGGGCAGCGCCGTCGTCGACACCATGACCCTCGAGGAACTGGCCACCTGGGGCGAACTCTGCGGGTGGGCGCTCGCGCGTGGCCATGCCCGTTCCGGCCAGCCCGCGACGATCGCGGGCTATCTCGGGACCGACAACACCTTCGAACACGCGATGGCGTCGTTCGCCGAAGCGTACGCGGACCAGACCGAGCGAGACCACGCGGCGCTGGTCGCCGCGATCAAGAGCGGGCGGGTGACGGCCGAGAGCGGAGTCTGACGATGGCCGGCACGGCGCCCGCCGACGCGACCCAGGCTTCGACCACGACCGAGACGATCCCGAAGCAGTCCGGGCTCGTCCTCGGCACCCTCATCCTGGTCGCCGCCGTCGCCAACCTGAACCTGTCGGTGGCGAACGTCGCGCTGCCGTCCATCGGCGAGGCGTTCGACTCGTCGCAGACGACGCTGGACCTCATCGCGGTGGGCTACTCACTCGGACTCGCGGCGTCGGTCCTCTGGCTCGGCGCGCTCGGAGACCGGTACGGCCGCAAGCGCATGTTGGAACTGGGCATGATCCTGTCGGTGCCGGCGTCGCTCCTGGCGGCGTTCGCGCCGAGCGACACGATCCTCGCCGCCGCGCGGGTCTTCGGCGGGCTGTCCGCCGGCATGGCCTATCCGACGACCCTCGCGCTCATCACGGCGCTTTGGTCGCCCGGTCCGGCCCGGACGCACGCGATCGCCCTGTGGTCGGCGATCGGTGGCGGCATCGCCGCGCTCGGGCCGCTGGCCGCGGGCTTCCTCCTCCAGTACTTCGACTGGGGCTCCGTGTTCCTGATCACCCTCCCGCTCGTGGTCGTCGCGCTGTACCTGGCGATCCGGTACGTCCCGGCCCACGTCAACGAGACCTCCGACCCCGTCGACAACCTCGGCGGCATCCTGTCTGTCGTGCTCGTCGGCGGGCTGATCCTCTCGATCAACTTCGCGCCGGTCCCGAACGAAGGGGCGCTGGCCGCCGGATTGCTCGCGATCGCGGTCGTGGCTGCGATCGCCTTCCTCGTCCGCCAGCGTCGGACGCCATTCCCGCTCTACGACCTCAGGATCGCCGGCCGACGCATCTTCTGGGTGGCCGCCTGTGCGGGCATCATCGTGTTCGGCTCGCTCATGGGGTCGGCGTTCATCAGCCAGCAGTACCTCCAGAACGTCCTCGGCTACACGACCTTCCAGGCCGGTGCCGCGATCCTTCCGGCGATCGTGTTCATGATCCTCGTCGCCCCCCGATCGGCGAAGCTCGTCGGCTCGCGCGGGGCACGGGCGACACTGCTGTTGGGCTACGTCTTCCTCCTGTGCGCCTTCGGCTGGATGCTCCTCTTCTGGAACGAGGGCATCGCGTACTGGCAGGTCGCCCTGGCCTATGCGTTCATCGGGATCGGGGTCGGGCTCGCGGGAACGCCCGCCTCATACTCGCTGACGGGATCCGTCCCGGTGGAGCGCGCCGGGATGGCGTCCGGGACGGCCGATCTGCAGCGGGACCTGGGTGGGGCCCTGATGACGTCGATCTTCGGCGCGCTGCTCACCGCCGGTTACGCGGGGGCCGTCGCGAGCGCGCTCGCCGGTTCGCCGGACGCGGCGCAGATCACCGCGTCGACCCAGGCCCAGCTGGAGATGTCGTATTCGGGGGCGGCGGCCGTCGCGCAGCAGTACCCGGAGTACGCGACGCAGATCATGGCCGGGGCGAAGGCATCGTTCCTCGCGGGTGCCGATGCCGCGTACCTCGCCGGCATCGTCGCGATCCTGCTCGGGGCAGTGCTCGTATTCTTCGTCTTCCCGAAGAAGGACGAGGAGCGGACGCTGCTCGCTGGCTATCACGAGGCCGATTCGGCGAAGACGGCCTGAGCGCTCCCATATGCTGCCGCCGTGACCGTCATCCCGGGACAGCTCCTCGATCCCATCCCGATCGTCGCCGCGTTCGTCCTGATCGCGATCATCCTCCTGCTCTTCTTCGAGATCGGGTTCCGGATCGGCCGCTGGTACCAGATCCGGACGCCGGAGGAGACCGAGGGCCCCAACGACATGTTCGTGGGGTCGCTCCTGGCCCTCCTGGCATTCCTGCTGGCGGTCACGATGGGCATGGCGGCCGACCGGTTCGATGACCGGCGGGCGCTCGTCGTCGCCGAGGCGAACGCCATCGACACGACGTACCTGCGGGCCGGTTACCTTCCGGAAGCCGATACCAACGCGACGCGCGCGCTCCTGCGCGAGTACGCACCCCTGCGCGTCAATGTGGACGACCGCGCCCAGCTGCTGGCGAACTTCAAGCGTTCGGAGGAGATCCACGCTCAGCTCTGGACCATCGCCGAGCGCCTGGGGCGCGAGCAATCCTCGGATGTCCTCGCCGCCTACATCGAATCCCTCAACGAGATGATCGACCTGCATACAACGCGGGTGACCGCGCTCGTATATGGCCGCGTGCCCGAAACGGTCATCCTGCTACTCATCGGTGGCGCGGCCCTGTCGTTGGGGATGGTCGGCTACAGCGCGGGCCTGACCGGTCGACGCAGCCCGTTGACCGCGATCGTCCTCGTCATCGCCCTGTCGGCGGTCCTCGTGCTCGTGCTCGACCTCGACCGGCCCCGCAACGGCTTCCTGCAGGTCAGCCAACAACCGATCATCGACCTCGCGACGAAGATCGGAGCGAGTCCCTGATCATCCGGAAGACAGGCGTCGATACTCTCCAGGAGTATTGACAGGACCTTGACAGACAGCACCTCGGCGTGGCATGATTCAGGCCAACAGGGCTTGTCAAGACTTGACAGGCCCACAGTCATGTCCGGCTCCTGGCGGGAGGAGTCGAGGAACGGATCGGGCGCGGCGAGGCGTTCTGGTTCGGAGGTAGCGCAGGAGGCGCCGTTTGTCGGTCGGTGTCGCAGCCGAGGTCAAGAGCAAGCTGTCGGTCGTCGAGGTCGTCGGCGAGACCGTCGCACTCAAGAAGGCGGGCACCACCTACAAGGGCCTCTGTCCGTTCCACGGCGAGAAGACGCCGTCGTTCGTGGTCACCCCGGCCCGGGAGTCGTGGCACTGCTTCGGCTGCGGGCTCGGTGGCGACGTCTTCAGCTTCGTCATGCAGCGGGACGGCGTGCCGTTCCCGGAAGCGCTCCGCACGCTGGCCGGTCGCGCCGGCGTCGAGATCGATGAGCGGACCAAGCGCGAGGACGCCCACAAGGCCCGCCTGCGCCAGGTCCTCGACAGCGCGATCGCCTTCTACCACGCGGTCCTGATCCACAAGGCGCCGGTCGCGCTTGCCTACCTGCGCGATCGCGGCTTCACCGACGAGACCATCGAGACCCACCAGCTCGGCTGGGCGCCGGCGGGCTGGGACCAGATGACCCGGACGCTCGCGACCAAGCGCGACGTGCGCCCCGAGGAGCTCGTGGAGGTCGGGCTCGCCTCGCCGCGGACCAGCGGTCGCGGCGGCGTCTACGACAAGTTCCGCGCCCGCGTCATCTTCCCGATCCGAGACCAGAGCGGGCACGCAGTCGGCCTCGGTGGCCGCCTCCTCGAGGGGGAGGGCCCCAAGTACCTCAACTCACCGGCGACGCCGCTCTTCGACAAGAGCCGCACGCTCTACCTCATCGACCGCGCCAAGGGTCCGATCCGGCGCCTGGACCAGGCCGTCATCGTCGAGGGCTACACCGACGCGCTCATGGCCCACCAGGCCGGCTTCGACAACGTCGTGGCGAGCCTCGGCACCGCGCTGACGCCCGGCCAGGTCGCGCTGCTGACCCGCTACGCGAAGCGGATCGTGCTCGCGTACGACGTCGACCCGGCCGGCGAGAAGGCCGGCACGCTCGGGGTGACTGCTTTGGCCGACCTGATCCGCCAGCTTCAGGCCGACGCCTCGGGCGTCAAGCTCGAGGACGTCCGGGTCGCCAGGCTGCCCGACGGCAAGGATCCCGACGAGGTCGTGCGCGAGTCGCCCGAAACGTGGACGAGCACGATCAACGCCGCCAAACCGCTCGTCGAGTACCTCATCGGCCACCACGCCGAGCGGTTCGACCTCAAGACCTCGACCGGGCGGATGGGCTTCGTCGATGCCGTCATGCCGTCCTTGCGCGACATCGACGATCCGCTGCGCCGCGACGAGGCATTGCAGGAAGTCCGCCGCGTGTCCGGCGTCGAGGAGCGTGTCCTGCGCCAGGTCCTCGAGCGCCGCCTCGCGGCGACCGGCCCGGGCCGCGCCGGCGACCAGCAGTCGCGCATCACCGCGGACTCGGTGCTGGCCTCGCCCGACGCCCTGCCGATCGAGTCGATCCTGCGTGCCATCACCCCGGTCGAATCGGAGCTGCTCCGGCTGCTCCTGCTGGTCCCCGACGAGCAGTTGCGCGTCGCCGAGGAGCTCGGGCCGGACCAGCTGCCCTCGACCGTGGCCCGCGAGCTGTTCCGGGCGATCGTCCTGCAACGCGAGTCCGACGACCACGGCATCCACCCGCCGTTCGACGGTGCTGCCCTCCTCCTCGCCCTCGACGAGGAAACGGCGGCACTCGCTCGCGCGTTGTATGCGAAGTCGGGGCCCGACCCGCGGTCGCTCGACGCCCGACACCTTGACTACGAGATCGACCGGCTCCTGCTGGAGCTCGAAGACGACCGACTGCGGGAACGCAGCGAATACAACGAGGCCGCCCAGGGGGAGGCCGAACGAGCCGGCGACGTGGAGGCGATCGCCCGACTCGAGCTCGAAGGACGACAGATCAACGAAGCGCGCCGGTCACTCGACCGACGTCGAGACCAGACCCGGCTGTACCGCCAGCCATCGGAGGTGACCCATGCCCGCTGACCCGCTAGACAAGCAACTCGTCGAGGCCGTCCTGTCCCGGCCCCGCCGCGCCAAGGCCGACATCGAGGAGGCCAAGCTCGCCGGCCTGCGCCCGTCGCGGGCCAAGGTCGCGGTGGCCGTCGCCGACGACGACGACGACGACGATGACGACGACGATCTCGACCTCGGGCCCGAGGCCGAGGACGACGGCGCCGATGTCGGTGTCGTGATCGTCGAGGACGACATCAACGCCGACCCCGCCTCGAAGCTGCCGACCGATGCGCCGGCGAAGCTCGATCCGGCCGAGGTCGAGGAGCCGACGGCCGAGGACCTCGAGGCCATCAGCGCCGACATGATCGGCATCGATGACCCGGTCCGGATGTACCTCAAGGAGATCGGCAAGGTCGCCCTCCTGACGGCCGAGGAGGAGGTCGTCCTCGCGAAGGCCATCGAGCTCGGCGAGCAGATGGTCGAGGAGCCCTGGAAGGGGATCGTCTCGCTCCACGAGTGGACCCTGCACGACACGGAGCGCAAGACCCGGACCCAGAAGCCGCAGCACCGCCTGCCGTACGGGCCCGAAGCGCATGAGCTCGTCGCGAAAGGGATCTCGGCCAAGGGCGCCAGGAACCTGCTGGTCCCGACCCCCGACTTCCACCTGATCAAGGCCGGCCGCGACGCGCAGTCCGAGGGCACCAAGGAGCGACTCAAGGAGGCGAAGAAGCTCCTCCACACCTATAACGAGGCCCCGACGGCCGACGCCTTCTTGCCGTTGCTGGACTGGGCGTATCTGGCGGTCCACAACGGCGATCTCGACTCGCGCGACAACGTCGGGCTGCGGGCGATCTACGACTGGTCCCGCGAGGGCGTGGCCTTCCCGGCGCTCCAGCGCTGGGTCGAAGCCGGCCAGGACGCCGAGCTGCTCAAGGCGATGGGCTACGACCCGGAGGTGCCGCTCAACACGAAGCTGCGCGATCGCAAGGGCGACATCGTCGTCATCGGGCGCGACGCGCGCGAGCAGCTGACGTCGGCCAACCTGCGCCTGGTCGTGTCGATCGCGAAGAAGTACATCGGGCGAGGCATGTCGTTCCTGGACCTGATCCAGGAAGGCAACATCGGCCTGATCCGGGCGGTCGAGAAGTTCGACTTCGAGAAGGGCTTCAAGTTCTCCACGTACGCCACGTGGTGGATCCGCCAGGCCATCACCCGGGCCATCGCGGACCAGGCGCGGACGATCCGCATCCCGGTCCACATGGTAGAAACGATCAACCGCCTCATCCGGGTCTCGCGTGGCCTGCTCCAGGAGCTGGGCCGCGAGCCGACGGTCGAGGAGATCGCCGAGGCGATGTCGAAGGGCCAGGAGGTCCAGGTCACGCCCGAGAAGGTCCGCGAGATCATCAAGGTCTCGCAGGAGCCCGTCTCGCTCGAGACGCCGATCGGCGAGGAGGAGGACTCACACCTCGGCGACTTCATCGAGGACCGGGGCGCCCTGGCCCCGGCCGAAGCCGCGTCGCATCAGCTCCTCAAGGAGCAGGTCGAGGCGGTGCTCGACTCGCTGACCGGTCGCGAGCGGCGCGTGCTGCAGCTCCGGTTCGGGCTGGAGGACGGCCGGGCGCGGACTCTCGAAGAGGTCGGCAAGGAGTTCAACGTCACGCGCGAACGCATCCGCCAGATCGAGGCCAAGGCGCTGCGCAAGCTGCGCCACCCGTCGCGGAGCCGCAAGCTCAAGGACTACCTGGAGTAGGCCGCGGCGGGCGTCGACCCGCCTACCTCGCGGCCCCGCTCCTCGGGGAGGAGTGCCATGCGATTCGAGGGAACCCGGAGCATCGGGGCGCCGCGCGACCGCGCCTGGGCCTGGCTTGTCGACCCGCTCCAGGCAGGGCGCTGCATCCCCGGGATCGGTGGCATCGAGGTCATCGACGCCAAGCACTTCGACGTCACCAAGGTCGGCGCCGCCACCGTCCGGGTGAACGTGCGGGTCAGCGTCGAGGTCTCGGACGTCCGGCCCGAGGAGCACGTGCGCTTCGAAGCCCAAGCCCGCGCGCACGGGGTGTCGGTCCGAGCCGTCGCCGACATCGACCTGCGCGACGGACCGGCGGTCGCCACGACGGTGCTCACCTGGTCCATCGACGTCACGGTCACCGGACGGCTGGCGTCGGTCGGCAGGCGGATGGTCGACCGGGTGGCGGATCCCCTCATCGCGCAGACCCTCCGGTGCATGGACGCTCGGTTGAGCGAGACATCTACTGGTCGGTCCGCCGATGTGGCCTTGACGCGCGATCAGGTCCGCCGCTTCGATCCGCAGTGGTGCGTGTTCTGCGGTCGCTCAGGCGACACGGCACAGCTTGAGGTCTGGATCCCCTACCTGGAGCGCAGCCGCCGTCGGTTTGCGATCCTGACTCCCGACGACATCAGCGAGGAGATCCGTGAGCGGATATCCAACGCGCCGAACATCAGGATCATCGAGCCGTACGTGCAGGGGCTCGAGTGGCTGGTGGCCTGCCGCGGTTTCCGCGGTTACCTGTATGTCGGGTCGAGCGACGAAAACTTCCTGACGATCAACCGCCATCCGGACGCCGCTCATGTCTTCATCGGGCACGGCGAGAGCGGCAAGCCTGGTTGCGAGTTCAGAACGGGGTCCCTATACGACGCGATCTTCGTCGCGGACTACGCCGCGGTGCGGCGCTTTCCGCGAGCGATCCGGCCGTGGGTCTGGCGAAGGGCGATGGCGACCGGGGCCGCGATCGTCGACGGAGTCTCCAAGGACGCCCGGGTCCATCGCCGAACGATCAAGACCATCCTCTACGCGCCCACCCGGGAGGGGACCAATGGCGATGACTGCACGTCCGTGGACGTGGTCGCGCCGATCCTTGGGCGGCTCGTGCCCGAACTGGCGGCCCAGGGCGTCGAGGTCCTCCTACACGTGGATCCCGATTCGGGCGGTGGCCGACCCGCGCTGCGTGAGGCCCTGACACCACTTCTTGGAGCTGGAGTGGTGACCGGCCGGAGCAAGGCGGAGGCCTTCGACCGGGCAGACGTCCTCATCAGCGACATCGCCGGCGTCGCGGCGGAATTCCTGTTCACCGAAAAGCCCTCGATCTTGCCCATCGTTCCCAAACTCGCCGCGATCGGCGACGACGCACGATGGCTCGATCGGGAGTACCCATGGGTCTATCGCTGGGACACGACAGCCGACGGTCTCCATGCGCTCCTCCGCGAGATCGAAACACGGGACCCGCTTCGCGGGCGGCGGGCGTCCGAGGCGAGACAGAAATTCCGCCATCATCGGTCCATCGACGATGCCGCCCAGACGTTCGACCTCGCCCTGAGCACGCTCACGTGGGGCGACCGGCCCATCCCGTTGCGCTACCCGTTCGAGGTGAAGGTGCTCGGCTCCCGGCTCCATGCCAGCGCCGCGGTGCGGCGCTAGAGCGGGGCGCGGGGCGTGGCTGCCGGGACTCGGGCGGATCGTCCGGCGGAAAGGCGAGCCGCCTGTCGTGACAGGCGTCCCTTCTCTTTGCCGCGCGATGGTTCGGTGGGGCGGGTGGTTCCTGCTGGCACCGCTTTTGCCTCGTCCGCCGTTCCGCTGGTTGCGGGCTGGTAGTACTTTTGACCCCTTCCTAGGGGTGACCGATGAACCAGTCCGAGCAGCCTACTGTCCCCGAATCGAACGACTCGACCGTCGCCTTGGACGAGCAGCCCCGGGCTGCATCCGACGGCGCGACCGAGGCGCCGCACGCCAGCGGCAACGGCCGACCCGATCCGACGCGCGGATTCCTGACCGAGCTCACCCATGCCATGCGTGGCGCGGCTGAGCGCGAGCGCGAGCGGATCTCCGCGGAGGTCGATGCCGCGACCGAGGCCCACGTCGAGAAGATCCGGGGCCGCGCCGCTACCGAGGCGGCCGAGCTGCGTCGACTCGCCGAAGAGGACATCGACGGCTTCCACGCCTGGTCCAAGGACGAGATGATCCGCATCCGCGAGGAGACCGAGCAGAAGATCGGGACGCGCCGCGAGGAGCTCCAGAGCTACCTGATCCGGCACGCCGCGATCATCGATGGCGAGGTCGGCCACGTCGAAGGCGCGGTGCGCGAGTACCGGTCCGAGCTGGATCGGTTCTTCGAGCGTCTGGTCGCCGAGTCTGACCCGGCCGGGTTCGCGCGCATGGCCGACGAGATGCCCGCCCCGCCGGATCTGGGCAAGGTCGGCGGCGCCGCTCGAGCGGAAGCGATGTCCGCGCTGGCCGAAGAAGCGGATGCCTCGGACGCGGCCGTGGCCGATGCCGTGGCCAGCATCGAAGTCAACGGTCCCGTGAGTGCTTCGACACCGTTCCATCCTGAGCAGCCGGGTCCGGAGCTCGTGCCGGTCATGGGCGAGGCCAACGGCAGCGCGACGATGCCCGAGGTGGCGGTGAGTGCCGAGACGACGGGCGAGGCGGCCGTGGCGGTCGCCGAGGCTGAGGTCGAGGCGCCGGTCGCCGAGGCGCCGGCCGCCGAAGCGCCGGCCGCCGTGGCCGAAACGCCGGCTGCCGAAGGTGAGGCGCCGGCCGCCGAAGGTGAGGCGCCGGCCGCCGAAGCATCGGCTGCCGTCCCGTCCAATGCCGCGGTTCGCATCCTGCGCTCGATCGCATCGTCGTGGGCCGCCCCCTCCGAGCACCCCGAGGAGCCGGCTGCCACGGCCGAGGCTGGCGCTCCCGCACAGGCGGACGAGCCGAAGGCCTAACCGCTCCGTCGGCGCGTCCTGGGGGGCCTGTTCGGGTAGCCCGCTACGTCTTCTTGCACTCGACGCAAGAACTCGACAGGGCGTTGCACGAAACGCAAGTCCCGTCGCCAGCGTGGTCGGGGCGCGTTTGATCGTTGCATCGCGCGCAGGTCTTGAACGTCATCTCCTCGAGCGCCGTTCGTTTCTTGCATGCGGCGCAACATGGCGACGTGATTCTTGGGATGACCAGAGTCTCGGCGACGGGACATGCATCTGACGCAAGCGACCGGGCCCACGCTACAGCAGCACGATCGTGCTGGCTCCGGGATCGACGCCGGCAGCCAAGAGCTCGAGAGCTCTTGAGCCGGGGAGCGGAAAGGCTTCGCGCAGGACCTCGCCGTTCGCTCGCATGAAGGCGCGGTTGTTTCGCGAGTCGAGGAGCAGCAAGGTCATGTGCGTCACGTCGCCATCCCGCAGCTTCAGTGTGAGACGCCGCTCAAGGGCTTGCCGATCACGTGGTCGAGTCTCGGCCTCGACACCGTGCCGCCACCCGGCGCCGAGCACGACGGCGTCCCACGCGCGTCGATCCTGCGGGTCCGGGAATGGCACTTCGGTGCGAAACCGGAGGGTCGGGTGCAGGCGAACCCGCAGCCGTTCGAGGAGCGCCGCATGTGCCCTGTCGCGCAGGGGCTCGCCTGAAGGGTAGGCCTGGACAGCAAGTTCGAGACCCACTGCCGCGAGCAGTTCGCTTGCCTTCTGGATCGTGAGACCGTGTGAGATCCCCCGTTCGATCCGGCTGTACTGGGCCGCCGAGAGACCGACAGCCCGGGCGATCTCGGCCCCCGCCAGACCACGATCCAGGCGTCCGTCGCGGAGCTCGCCGAGGACCTTCGCGCTCAGGGCACGTCCGCGGGCCGCGCCGACGTCGACTGGTCGCTCTCGGGTTCCCACCACGCCATGCTCGACGTCGGAGCTCACCCGCGGCTTATCCGGCCCGCAGCGCCCAACGTTCTGGGGTGAGGCCGATGGGCTTGTCCGGCACGTCCGGGCGGCGCGACCCGGCCGGGCGCAGCCGGCCCGTCATCCAGTCGCGGTACCAGGGCGCCCAGGTGTGCGTGCCGGTCCGCCGGTCGCCGCGCACGCCCTCGTGGTACTCGGCGTAGGTGTGTCCGAACGGGGCCTCGTCGTCGGACCGGGTGGAGGTGAACGAACCGGCCTCGTGCAGCCCGGGGAGCACCGCCTCGTCCAACCCCAGCGCCCGATAGAACCCCTCGACCTGGTGGAGCCACTCGTGGACGTAGCCCTGCTCAGGCGTGGGGTCCGTGGCGAGCGTCCGCCAGTGGTCGGTCGAGATGGAGCTGAAGCCCGCCCCGAACGTCGCGTCCGACGCCCCGATCGTGCAGCCCCAGCCGCACTGCGGCACCTCCGGGTCGCACGGCCAAAGCGCGAAGACCGAGTCGTACCGGGCGGGGGCCGCATGCGCCTCCAAGGCCTCGCGGCATTCGCGCGGCCCGACCCACCAGCGGCCGCCGCCGCTCGACGACAGCGACGGGATCGGCCGGCGGATCTCGATGACGTCGAGCGGTTCCAGCTCGGCCAGGCCGTCGCTCCAGTCGCGGACCGCGGCGGGCAGCCGTTCCACCACACCCTCGACCGCCGCGCGTTCGTCCCGCGTCATGACCCGGCGCGCGCGGTGCCGCTTGAGCCCGGATCCGTATCGCGCATCAAGGACCGGGTATAGCAGCACGAGCGTGCGGAACCGCTGCGCGGAGACCATGACCCGGAGGGTAGCGTGCCCGAAGCGCGACGCGCACCCTGCTAGCATCTCGGCCGTGACCCCGGAGACCTTCTATGTGACGGTCAGCACCGTCAGCTTCACCCTGCTGGGCCTGTGGTGGGTCGTCGTCCAGGCCCGCGCGCCGCTCTGGCGGGGCGAGGGGCATCGGCGGATGGCGTACGCGATCTCGCTGCACTTCCTGCTGCCGGGCGTCATGTCGATCCTCTCGCTGGTCGCGCCCGACGTGCCGTGGCTCTGGCGGGTCATCTTCGCGACCGCTGGCGCCATCGGGCTGGTCGGGGCGGTCTACTTCGCGCGAACGCTGCGCCAGGAGCACGACTGCCCGCGCATCGTCCGGATCGTCGAGTGGGTCGTGATCCCGATCTACGCCGTCGTCACCGCGATCGCGCTCGCGCCCGAATTCGTCCGGGGTCTCGGCCTCGAGCTGACGCCGCTCCAGATCGAGGGGATCATCCTCGCGATCCTGCTCTTCCTCGGCGTCCAGGCGGCCTGGGTGCTGCTCATCGAGCCACCCACGCATCCGGAGCCAAGCTGACCGTGACGTCCGCGAGATCTGCCGCGAAGAAGCCACGGCCCACCGGCGACGAGCCCGGGCCGCTCGTCGGCGTCGATTGGCTGGCCGCGCACGTCGACGACCCCGACCTGCGCCTCGTCCACGTGGCGCCCGACCGGCGCGTCTACAACAAGCGCCACATCGCCGGCGCGACCTACAGCGACCTCCACAAGGAGCTCGCCCTGCGCGGCACGGCCCCGGAGACGGGCGACGCCGAGCGCGAGTGGCTGGTCCCGACGCGCGAGCAGGCCGAGGCGATCCTGCGCCGCTGGCGGGTCGGCGAGGGTGACCGGGTCGTCATCTACGACGACGTCGGGCTCAATCGCCAGGCGATCCGTGGCTACTGGCTGCTCCGTCTGTACGGGTTTCCCAAGGATCACGTGCACATCCTTGATGGGGGCATCGAGGCCTGGCGACGGGCCGGACAGCCGACGACGACCGAAATCCCCGAGCCCGATCTCGCGGACGCCCTGCGGCTCCCGGTCAGGCTCGGCGAACGCGACGACTCGCTGGTCGCGACCTACGACGAGGTCCTGGCCTGGAGCCGGGAATCGACGCGCGGCGAGGACGCCCCGACTCGCATCCTCGACGTCCGGACGGCGAGCGAATACGTCGGGGCCGACCTGCGCGCGAAGCGTGGCGGCCACATCCCTGGCGCCCGGCAGCGCTGCTTCGTCGACCTCTTGACCGACGAAGGGACGTTCCGCCCGGTCGACGAGATGGTCGCGCTCGTCCGGGCCTCCGGCGCCGACCCAAACGAGATCCGGGCGACCTACTGCCAGGGCGGCGTCCGGGCCGCGCTCGTGTGGTTCGTCCTCCATGAGCTGGCCGGCTACGAGGGCGTCCGCAGCTACGCCGGCTCCTGGGAGGAGTGGGGGAACCGGGACGACAGCCCGATCGAGGCCACCTAGGCCCGGCCGGCGCCGGGCCTCGTGCTATCCTGTCGCGCGGCGTCGACCCGACGCCCACCACGCGTGCGGCCCCGGCAACATGCCCGGAGCCCCGCGTCTCCGCTCCGGCGTAGCTCAGTGGTAGAGCGGGCGGCTGTTAACCGCTTGGTCGTAGGTTCGAGTCCTACCGCCGGAGCCACTCGGTCACCGATTCCAACCGGTCAACATCCTGGGCGGTTGGCGACGTCGCCAGTGTCGCCTTTCGTGATGTTGTCCGGCATCTGGCAAGGAGGTCCGACATGGACGAGAGCCTTAGCGACATGCTCCGCCAGAAGGAGGAGCTCGACCGCCAGATCGAGGTCCTCGACGCCATGGATCGAATCGTCGCGAAGACGCCGGGCGCCAAGACGATCGACGATGCCGAGCGCCTGACGGGTCGATCGTTCATCGATCTGCTCGTCGAGGAGACCGGCTTCACGGTGGAGCAGATCGAGCAGGCCGCCAACGCCATCATGTCCGGCGACACGGGCGACACGGGCGACACGGGCGACACGGGCGCCACGGGCGCCACCGGATAGCCGCCCGGGCGGCGGCCGATGTTCATGGCGACAGCGTCCCAACTCGTGCCGCTCGACGCGCTCCTCCTGGCCCTCGCCTCGTTGACGCTGCTCGACGAGCACTACTTCTCGACGACCGCCTATCGGGCCGGGGCGGGCGCAGCCCATCCGGTGAGCACGACGGCGAGCGTGTAGGCCCGCGCCCGCCCCGACCGGATCGGGGTCGGGATCGCCCTTCAAGGTGGGTCGCATCGGTCGAGTCGAAAAGCAGGCGCACGTCGAACCCGTTGAAGAAATCGGCTCGCACCTGTCCCATACGAGTTGTAGCGTCGGAACCCATCCGACGCCGAGACCTTGGGGAGGGGCATGGACGCCGATCTCGTGAGACGTGCACAAGGCGGAGACCAGGAGGCTTTTGCCGACGTGGTCTATGCCATCGCGGATCGGTTCCTCGCCGTGTCGCACCGGATCCTGAGCGACATCCACCTGGCCGAGGACGCCACGCAGCAGGCGCTGCTGAGCGTCTGGCAGGACCTCCCCCAGCTCCGTGACCCGGCCCGCTTCGAGGCCTGGTCGTATCGGCTCCTGGTGCGCGCCTGCTACGCCGAGGGCCGGAAGTCCCGCCGTTGGGCGCCGAACCTGAGGCTGCTGCCGGTTGACGAACCGATGGTGGTCGATGGCCTGAGCGCGGTCGTCGATCGCGACCAGCTCGAGCGCGCCTTCCGGAGTCTTTCCCTGAACCATCGAACGGTGGTGGTCCTGCACCACTACCTGGATCTGCCGCTCGACCGGGTGGCCGACATCGTCGGCGTGCCGGTCGGGACGGTGGGCTCGAGATTGCATTACGCGACGGGGCAGTTGCGCTCGGCCCTGAAGGCCGATACGCAGCCGACAACCCGGGAGGTGGCGCAATGACCGATTTCAACGCCTCCGACCGGGACGTCACCCGCGCCATCCGGTCGTGGCTCCACGAGGACCGGCACGAGGACGTCTCCCGCATCGCGGGGGCGGTGCTGGACCTCGTGGAGGCGACCCCACGGCGCCGCGCCACCTGGTGGCCGGCGCGGAGGACGCCCAACATGAACAAGATCGTCCCCCTCGGCCTCGGCGCGGCTGCCGTGGTCGTGGCCCTCGTCGTTGGAGCTCAGCTCTTCGGCTCATCCGAGGGCGGCGTCGGAGGCCAGCCGGCCCCGACGGCAACCCCGGAGCCGACTCCCGAGCCGACCCCGGAGCCGACTCCTGAGCCTGTTGCCGGTGGTCTCCCCGCGGGTACGCACCTGATCCTGACCGGGCAGGCCGATGACCCGGCGGACAACTACCCGCCGCTCACGGTCACGATTCCGGGACCCGGCTGGGATGGGGAGGTCGGCGGCGGAATCCTGACCAAGAACGACAGACGGCCGCCGGATGGAAGCGGCATGATCATCTTCGTCGGACGCGAGTACACCGTGTACGGCGACGCATGCCACTGGAAGACGACGCTGCCGGACTCGCCGGTGACTACCGTGGACGAGTTCGTGGCCGCGCTGTCATCGCAGGGGTCGGTCACTGCCTCGAAGCCGGTCGACATCACCCTGGGCGGGTACGCCGGGCAGTCGATCACGCTCCGTGTCCCCGATGACCACGACTTCGCGGCGTGTGACCCTGGGTCCGGCGCCAGCTGGGGCTGCGGCGACGCGCCGTGCGGCTACCACACGGGGGCCCCCACTGAGATCGACACGGTGTACATCCTCGACGTCGACGATCAGGTCATGGCCTGGCTGACGAACTACCACACGGGAACCTCCTCGGAGGACGTGGCGGAGCTCGAGGCCATCGTCCAATCGGCCTCGTTCGGCGAGTAGGCACGATGCGCGGGCGGCCCGAACGGGCTGCCCGCGTCCCATCCCACGCCGAGGGTTGAGCACGACATGAATGCCAGGCGCGCGTGGCTCGTCGTCGCTCTGGTTGCCGCGCTCGCGGTGGGCAGCTGCGCGCCGAGCGCCACCGGATCCCCGTTACCCTCGGCGAGCGGTCCGTCGGTGCCGAGCGTGACCGCCGCCCCCGCGACCCAAGGCGGGAGCATCGTCATCATCGGCAAGATCGTGACCGTTGACGAGCCGCCCGTTGCCGAGGCGCTGTTCATCCGGGGTGGGACCGTGGCCGCGATCGGCACCCGGGACGAGATCCTCGCGCTCGCCGGCGACCAGGTGCCGGTCATCGACATCGGCCGGAACGTGGCGTACCCCGGGTTCGTCGATGCGCACGCCCACTGGATCGGGGACCGCGAGTACTACGGGATCGCTACGCCGGCGGCGGCCATGGATGCGGCTCTCAGCCGCGGCTGGACCTCGATCAGCGAGCAATGGGTCAACGATGAGCGCATCGACGAGCTCGAGGCCCTGGCCGCCGACGACGCCCTGCCGCTTCGCGTCGACGCGTATCTCGCGCTGAACTTCGACAAGGACTTCTTCGGGGACTGGTATACGTCGCGCGAGCCCGGCCCCGTCGACGACCACCTCCGCGTCAAGGGGTTGAAGATCCACCTCGACGACGGCTCCGGCAACACCATTAACTGGGAGCCTGTGGACCTCACCGAGACCATCGCCCGCGCCGACGAGGCCGGCTGGCAACTGTCGGTCCATGCGATGAGCTCCGCGGCCCTGGAGCTGCTCCTCGACGCCTACGAGGCGGCGCTCGGCCCCACCGGCCCGAATCCGCTCCACCACCGGGTCGAGCACGCCCTCCAGGTGACGGACGAGCAGCTGGCCCGCCTGGTCGCCATGGACATCCCCACGGTGATCCACCTCGATGGCGCCGCCGACTGGGTGCTGGATGAAGACGTCCTGCCCGAGTTCGACCGCGACAACCCCGGCGAGGAGATCGGCTGGCTCACCCGCTGGCGCGACTTCGTCGACGCCGGGCTGCACGTCGCCTCGGCGACTGACGCGCCGTGGACCTTCCCGGACATAAAGCTGACGGACGCCTTGGGTCGGCCCGTCGACCAGATCGCCGCCGGGATGGACGGGCGGGTGCGCACGAGCCCGGAGACGCCGCCGTGGTTGCTCGATCAGCTGCTGACCGCCGAACAGGGCCTGCGGGCCGTGACGCTCGATGCGGCCTACGCGCTCGGGGATCAGGCGAACCGCGGCCACTTGGCCGTCGGGACCTACGGCGACGTCACCATCCTGAGCGGGGACGTGACCGGCGGTGCCACGCCGGACGAGATCCGAGCGATGAAGGTCGTCGCCACCGTTGTTGACGGCCGGGTCTCCTTCTGCGCCGCTCCGCAGGTCTGCGCCATCAGTCCGCCGGCGTGATGCCCTCGGCTCTGCTCACAGCCAGGGCAACAGCACCTTGCCGCAGTACGCGTCCCACCGGGCTCCGAAGGTCTTCGCGAGGGCGGCCTCCTCCTCGGGCGCGAGGATCCTTGATGCGACGTAGAGGACGAGCCCGATCACGACGCCCAGCCACGTGTTCAGCAGGAACCCGATCCACGGGATGACGAGCAACGCCACCGCCGTGTAGAGCGGGTGCTTCACCAGCGCGTACGGTCCGCTCTCGATCAGCTCGCCACGTGGCACGTGCGTCAGGATCAACACCGCCGACCAGATCCAGATCGTGACGCCGGGGATCAGCACGGCGATGGAGACGGTCCGGAGGGCCTCAGACGGACCACCGACCTCGAAGGTCGCGGGGAAGGCGAGGTTCAGCCCCACACCGACGATCAGGAACGGCAGCACGAGGCCCGCGATCTTGTCGCCGCTGCCGACCAGGGCCTTCAGTCCCACGTGATGCGGGCCCGCGATCTGCATGTCTTGTCTCATGCCGTTCAGGGTCCGACAGGCCAGGATGACGTGCCAGAGCGATTCGGCCCGATCCGCATGATGCGAATGGACATGCGCCGGCCCGCGCGGCGAACCCGGCTCACGCCCTGACTAACGCACCAGATTGCGCTCGTACAGCCGTCTCGCCCAGAGGTATCCGGCGACCGAGATCGCGACGCACCAGCCGACGGCGAGCACGCCGCTGTCGCCGATCGGCGTCCCGAGCAGGAGGCCCCGCACGGTCTCGATCAACGGCGTGAAGGGCTGGTGCTCGGCGAACCAGCTCAAGCCGTCGGGCATCGAGTCGGTCGGGACGAAGCCGCTGCTCAGGAACGGCAGGAACACCAGGAACATCGGAAGGTTGCTCGCGGTCTCGACGCTGTCGGACACCATGCCGAGCGCGACGGACAGCCAAGAGATGGCTACAGCGGCCAGCGCGAGCAGGCCGGTCGCCGCGAGCCATTCGATCGGACCCGTGGTCGAGCGGAAGCCGATCAGCACCGCGACGACCATGACGATGACGATGGCCAGCATCGTCTGGATCGCGCTGCCGATGACGTGCCCGGTCAGGACCGATACGCGGGCGATGTCCATGGTGCGGAACCGGGCGATGATGCCCTCGGTCATGTCCATGGCGACCGAGATCGCCGTGCCCTGGGATGCGCCGGCCACGGTGATCAGGAGGATCCCCGGAACCACGTAGGCGAGGTAGGCCTCACGGCCGACGGCGACCTGGCCGAGTCCGGCGCCGAGCGTGCCGCCGAACACGTACACGAACAGCAACAGGAGGACGACCGGGATGCCGGCGATGAAGAACGTCAGCGAGGGGTAGCGGCGCATCCGCCGGAGGTTGCGGCGGAGCATCGTCGCCGAGTCGGCGAGGACGAGCGGGTACGTGTTCATCGGACGGTCACCTTGGGTTCGTCGGGGTCGCCGGTCAGCGACAGGAAGACGTCGTCGAGGTCGGGGGTCTGCAGTGAGAGCTCGCCGACGTCGATCGAACGAGCCTCGAGCTTGTCGAGGAGGGCCCGCAGGGAGCCGATCCCGCCGTCGCTCGGGACTTGCAGGGTGAGCGACTCGTCGTCGCGCGAGGCACCATCGAAGGCGATGGCCGCCCGCTCGAGCGCCGCCGCGTCGCTGAACGTGAGCTGGACATGGCCGCCCGGCACGAGCCGTTTCAGCTCGTCGGGCGTCCCTTCGGCGACGAGCACGCCGCGGTCGAGGACGCCGATCCGATGGGCGAGTCGATCCGCCTCCTCGAGGTATTGCGTCGTCAGGAAGATCGTCACGCCGTCGGCGACCAGCTCCTGGATCGTCCCCCACATGGCCCGCCGGCTGCGCGGATCGAGTCCGGCCGTCGGCTCGTCGAGGAAGATGATCCGGGGGTCGCCGACCAGGGTCATGGCGAGGTCGAGCCGTCGGCGCAGGCCGCCGGAGTACGTCTTGACCGGCTTCCCGGCCGCGTCGACGAGGTCGAATCGCTCCAGCAGTTCCGCGACGCGTCGGCGGCCGGCGTCCTTGCCGAGATGCCGCAGATCCGCCATCAACCGCAGGTTCTCCTCACCGGTGAACAGCCCGTCGACGGCCGAGAACTGACCGGTGACGCCGATGACGGCCCGGACCGCATCGGGCTGGCGGGCGATGTCATGGCCCGCGATCCACGCCTCGCCACCGTCGGCGGCGAGCAGGGTCGACAGGATCCGGACCATCGTCGTCTTGCCGGCGCCGTTCGGCCCGAGGAGTGCGAAGACCGTCCCTTCGGCGACCTCGAGATCGATGCCGTCGAGGACGACCTGCTTGCCATACGACTTGCGCAAACCGGCCGCGCGGATCGCCGGCCGGGCTCCGGTGGCCGTCATGCCGCACCCCCTCGGCTGGCCGCGGAGTGCCGGCGAAGATCAGATGTCGAGGTCCTCGACGGCCGGCTGCTTGGTCGAGCCGGCCACCATGTCGTAGAGCTGCGGCGGGATCCGCTCGCGGAGCTCGTCCAAGGTCGCGACGACCTCGACCGTCGACGCTGCGGGCGTGCTCCCGAAACTGATGTTCCCGATGCCGAGGTAGCCGCGCCAGCCGGCCGGCTTGCCATCGGCGCCGACCATCGTGAAACCCTCGCCACGCTCGATGTGGACGACGAACTTGCCGGTCCGGCCACGATAGACCCGGAACGTCTCGATGCGGCTCGACGTTGTGTTGACCCATTCGCCGAGGAGGATCCCGGTGAATCGCACCTTTCGGCGCGGGCTGGGCCCGACACGGACGATGATCTCGTCGAACCCTTCGCGCCGACCCTCCTCGACATCGACATAGCGACGGAGGGCAGCGGAGATGGCCGCCGAGAGGTTGTCGCCGGCGAGCTCCTGCGCGCGCTGGTAGAGGGGGAGGTCTCCGTCGGAGACGTAGATGGTCTTGTTCGGCACCTGTTCATCCTAGCTCCTGGCGTGCGAAACTGAACTGTAGGTACAACTATACGTATAGTCAGTGGAAAACGCAAGGGCCGGGTGGCGCTTGACACGAGTCGTACATTCACGATATGACTCGTATCGCCAATGGCGCCGCCCGCCCATACCGGAGCGAGCTCCGCGCACACCAGGCGGACGAGACACGAGCACGTATCCTCGACGCCGCCGTGCGTCTGCTGGCCAGTGGGTTCGCCGGCGTGTCGGTGCCTGCGGTGGCGCGGGAGGCGGGTGTGTCGGTCCCGACGGTCTACCGCCATTTCGGCACGAAGCGCGACCTGATCTCGGCCATCTACCCGCACCTGGTGCGACGGGCCGGCCTCGACCGCGTGGTGCCGCCGCAGACGGTCGATGATCTCCGGGACGGGGTCCGCGCGTACATCGACCAGGTGGAGTCGTTCGACGACCTGGCCCGGGCGGCGATGGCCAGCCCCGCATCCGACAACCTGCGCCGGCTCAGCATGCCCGATCGCCTCGCGGCGTTCCGTCGGTTGGCCGATTCCATCGAGCCGAGTCCGTCCGAGGCCGATCGCGAACGGATCACGCGCCTGCTGGTGATCCTCACGGCGTCATCGGCCCTGCGGATGTGGCGCGATCACCTCGGTGCATCGGCCGACCAGGTGGCCGACGACATCGATTGGGTCGTTCGGGCGGCCATCGCGGCCGCGACCCCGGTTGACGCCCGATGAGCGCACCGGCCGTCCGAAGACTGCGCGACGTTCGTTCCGCTGATGCGCTTGAGGTCGGCGGCAAGGCCGCGAGCCTCGGGGAGCTCCTGGCCGCTGGAGTTCGCGTGCCTGACGGGGTGGTACTGACCGCCGGGGTCGCCGAGTTGACCGCCGAGGATCGCACGGTGCTGCTGCGCGCGGGCGTCGGCGACCTGGGCGTCGGTCCGTTCGCGGTCCGTTCCAGCGGGATCGCGGAGGACGGCGCCGACCACTCGTATGCCGGCATCTTCGAGTCCGTGTTGGACGTATCGGCAGAGGGGCTCGCCGCGGCCACGGACCGATGCCTCGCCAGTGCCCAAGCCGCGCGTGTCGCCGGATACGAGTCCACCGCGGGCACCGACCATCGAATGGCCGTGATCGTCCAGCAGATGATCCGACCGGTCGCCGCCGGCGTGGTCCTGACCGCCGATCCCATCAATGGCGATCGGGACGTCTGCGTCGTCACCGCAGTCCGGGGACTCGGGGAACGCCTCGTCTCCGGCGTGGCGGCCGGCGATGAATGGGTCGTCCGCGCGGACACCGCCACCGCAAGGCGGAGTCCGGAGCGGGCGATCGAGGGCCGGCAGGCCCGTCGGGTCGCGGAAGAGGCGCAGCGGATCGCGGTCGCACGCGGGACGCCACAGGACATCGAGTGGGCGATCGACGCGGACGACACGGTTTGGATCCTCCAGGCCCGACCGATGACGGCGCTGCCACCCGACGTGTCGTGGGATCCGCCTGCGCGTGGCGCCTACACGCGAACGCTTCGATTCGGCGAGTGGATCCCCGAACCGGTGACGCCCCTCTTCGAGTCGTGGCTGCTGTCGGCGATGGAGGAGCGCCTGCACGCACTGCTCCGGGAGTTGATCGGGCAGCGGGCCCCGCGGCCGCATCACGTCATCGTGAACGGCTGGTACTTCTACTCGATCAATTGGCTGTCCGGAGCGGCCATGGCTCGCAGCTTCCCGAGCATGGTCTGGCACCTCATTCGACCGCCGCACACCACCGCCGGGATCATCCCGCCGACCGTCCGGTATGTCGTGGCGCCGATCGAACGGGAGTGGCGAGACGACGTGCAGCCGCGCTATCGGGCAGCGGTCGCGGCCGCGGAAGCCAAAGTGGAGGCGCTGCCGGTGGCTCGACTCCCCGCACTGATCGACGAGATGGCGGATCTCGCCGGTGAGTACTTCACGTCGGTCGCGGCATTGACCGGCGCCGCGTACAAGATGGAGATGAACCTCGCCCGGTCCTACCGTCGCCACCTGGGCAAGTCGCTCGGTGGCAGTCATCTGCCGCTCCTCGCCGGCTTCGAGCCGCCGACGGATCCTGGCCGTCACGCCGTCGCGTCGCTGGACTGGTGGCGGCCGCCGTTGCCGTCCACGGCGTCGGCGACCCGGCCGGCCCAGGACCACGCCCGCCTGGTCGAGACGCGTGAGGCGGCCGAGGCAGCCGCGTTCCAGGTCCTGGCCTCGTCGCCGCGCCGGCTTCGGTCCTTCCGGCGTCTGCTGGCGGAGACCCAGCACCTTGTCCCGATCCGGGAGGAGCAGGCGGCCGAGCTGACGATCGCGTGGCCGGTCATGCGCCGGGCGGTGCTGCGGATCGGCGAGGCGCTCGTCGCGCGAGGCGAGATCGGCGAGGCCGACGACGTCTTCTTCCTGTCCCGGGCCGAGGCGCTGGCGGCGCTCGGCGGCGGCCACCTGCCCGCGACCATCGACGTGGCCGGCCGACGGGCGCTGCGGGAGGAGCAGGCGCGACTGGTCGCGCCGCTGGTCGTCGGGCGGATGAACCGGATCGTGCGCTCGCTGTTGGGTTCCTACCCTCGGTTCCTCGGCGCGGTTCGATCCGAGGGCGCGCTTGTCACCGGCACGCCGGCGTCGGCGGGACGCGCGACCGGACTGGTCCGCGTTGTCCGCGGGCCCCACGAGTTCGACGACCTTCAGCCAGGCGAGATCCTCGTCGCACCGCTCACAGCGCCGGCGTGGACCCCGCTCTTCACGCGGGCCGCGGCGGTCGTGACCGACGTGGGGAGCGCGGCGGCGCACGCATCGATCATCGCCCGTGAGTACGGGATCCCCGCGGTCGTCGGCTGTGGCGACGCGACCGCCCGGCTGCGAACCGGGATGCGGGTCACGGTCGACGGCGGCACCGGGAACGTCGAGCCCGGCTGAGGGGCGGGCCGGCCGTTCGCGGCCGGCGATCGGTCAGGGGATCGCGGCAATCCGCTCCGACAGCCGCTCCGCGATCATGATCGTGGAGAGGTGGGTGAACCCCGAGGGGATGTCGGGCATGATCGAGGCGTCGACGACGAAGAGGTCGTCCGTGCCGTGGACCCGTCCGGACGCATCGACGACGGCGCCTTCGTCGGGCGACGGGCCCATCGCGCAGGTGCCCACGACATGGGGGACCGAGTAGGCGTTGGCCCGGACCGAACGACGACGCTCGTCCGCGCTGCCCGGCTCCGGCGGGACCGGGTGGGACCACAGGCGCTGGATCTCGGGGCGCATGGCGACGTCGCGCGCCCGGCGGTAGCCCTCGGCCAGTCGGTCGGCATCGGCGTCCTCGCGGACGCCAGGCAACGTGATCTGCGGGGTGGCCGTCGGGTCCGCTGAGCGGAGACGCACGGCGCCCCTCGAGAGAGGCTTCAGCAGGACCACGTCGATCGAGAAGCCGGGCGGATCGCCCGCCGGGTCGGCGATCCACAGCATCAGGTCCGGTGGACCGTCGGGCGAGGCACCGGCGCTGTGGAACGTGGCGATGGAGTGGAGGAGCGGGATGGCCCGAATCGCCCCGTCCCAGTCGCCGGCGATGTCGACGCCCGGGTGATCGGCCAGGTTCGCGCCGACCCCAGGGAGGTCGAGTCGCACGGGGATGCCGACGGACCGCAGGTGCTCCGCCGGCCCGATCCCGGATCGCAGGAGGATCGGTGGGCTGCCATACGTACCCGCACAGAGGACGACCCGGGTCGCCCGGACGACCGTCCCATCAAGCAGGCGGACCCCGCCGGCCCGTGTCCCCTCGAAGACGACGTCGGCCACCTGCGCGTCGGGTCGGATCGTCAGGTTCGGCGGCGTTCGGTCCACCGGCAGGTAGCCGTCGGCCGTGGTCACGCGCAGCCCGCCCCTTGAGCTCATCGGCATCCGCCCGGCGCCCACCGCGCCCGGCCGATTGTGGTCCGCCACCGACGGGAAGCCGACCGCCTCGCATGCCTGCAGCGCCGCCGCATCGATGTCGGTCGGCTCGAGGTCGAGATAGCGCCCGATCGGGATCGGGCCCGCATTGCCATGCCACGGCTCGTCGCCGAAGTCGGCGTCGGCCTCGAGTCGCTTGAAGTAGGGGAGGACGTCGTCGAAGCCCCAGCCCGGGTTCCCGCGCGCGGCCCAGTCGTCGTAGTCGGCCGGCGACCCGCGGACGGCGAACCGCGTCATCCAGGACGTGCCGCCGACCAGACGGCATCGTCGGAGGTCCTCGCCGTCGCCGTGGTCGTCGGGCTCCGACCGAAGGCCCCAGTCGTCGGTCTTCCCCAGCCGCCACCCGTCCCGGAGGTCGTCCGGCGTGTCCGTCCGGCGATCGGGTCCCGCTTCGAGCAGCAGCACGGACCGGGCGGCAGACTCGGCCAGGCGCGCGGCGACCACGCACCCGCCGGCTCCAGCGCCCACGACGACGACATCGACGGTCCGGTCTTCGGCCATGGCACGCGCATCGTGCGCCGAAGCGGGTCCGTCCGTGCGGTCGAATCGCGCCGGGGGCGCTACCGGTTCCCGGACGCCATGGCCACGGCCTCGGGGCGGCGGCGGAGCGTCGCCATCGCGACGATGCCGACGAGTGGGCCGAGCGCCAGCAGCATCCAGGCCACGCGCCACCCGTCACCGTCGGCCGGGTCGATGAGCCCGATCCCGAGGATCGTGACGCCGGTCAGGAGGAACCCGAGCGCCGTCTGGACCGTGAGTGCGGATCCGGCCGTGCCGGGCGGGGCCAGCTCGGATACGGCCGACGAGAACTGGGCCGAATCGGCAACGACCGAAACCCCCCACACGATCGCGATCGGGACGAGCACCAGGGCGGGGGCCCCGAACAACTGCGCCGTGATCAGGGCGCACCCGCCGGACACGGCCATCGCGGCGATCGTCGTCCGTGTGCGACCGACGCGGTCGGCGATGGCGCCGGCGCCGACGCAGCCGATGGCCCCCGCACCGACGACGCTGAAGGCGATGAGGCTCGCCAGCCTCGGGTCGGCGGTCCCGGAGGCCGCGAGCGACGCGACGAGAAAGACCGGGATCCACGTCCACATCGCGTAGAGCTCCCACATGTGGCCCAGGTACCCGACGTTCGCGAGGCGGACGGCGGGCGATCGGAACGCCGCCGCCGCGATCGTGGTGGAGAACCGCGGCGCGGCCACCTCGTACGGACCGGACCGGATCGCGAGCAACGCGAGGACCGAGCCGACCCCGCCCAGGACGCTCATCGCGACCACCAGCCGCGGCCAATCGGATCCGACGCCGAGACCCAGGCCCTGCGCGAGGAAGGGCAGCGACGACCCCAGCGTCAACGCCCCGATGAGGATGCCGATCGCCAGGCCGCGTTCACGGCGGAACCAGCCGGCCGCGACCTTCATGGCGACCGGGTAGACCGCCGCGAGCGCGGCGCCGGTCACGATCCGGAAGGGCAGCGCGCCCGTCGCGTCCGACGGCACCAGGGCGAAGCCAAGGTTCGCCAGCGCGGCCGTCGCCATCCCGGCGGCCATCAACCGCCCGGGCCGGATGACGTCGGGTGCGCCGGCGACCGCGAGGACGAGCGCACCCGACGGCGAAGCCGAGCTGGACGGCGACCGCGAGCAGGGGCAGGCCGAGCGGTCCACCGCCCCATGCCGCGCGAAGGCTCGCCCCGACGGCGGAGGCGCTGAACCACGGCGCCATCCCCAGGACCAGGCAGATGGCCAGGATCCAGAGCTGCCGCCAGCGGTCCGGCGGCTCCGCGCCTGGGGACGTGGCCGCGCTCTCCCCGGGGACCGTCGCGGTCACTCCGGGATCATCGTGTAGACGAGGCAGTCGCCGCGCAGGACCTCCGTGCCGTCCGCGCGGCGCGCGACGCAGCGCAACCGGGTGATCGGCTTGTCGGCCCGGGCCTCGGTGACCGTCGCCTCGGCGGTCACGGTGTCGCCGACGAACACCGAGGCGGGGTAATCCCACTCCTGGTGAAGGAAGACCGAGCCCGGGCCGGGCAGGTCCATCGCGACGATCGCGTTGAACAGGCCGGTCGTCAGGCCCCCCTGGACGATGAGTGCGCCGACGCGCGTCCGACTCGCGAACGCCTCGTCGAAATGGAGTGGGTTCCGGTCGCCCGAGAGTCGCGCGAACGCCTCCACGTCCTCGGCCGAGAACGTCCGCGACCGTCGCGCCGTCGTCCCGACCGCGGGCGGCATCCAACCCATCCCGGGCTAGGGTTCCTCGGCCTCGATGTGCGCGTCGACCGCGCTCGCGGCGACGGGTTCCGGCGTCGGTGCCGTCGGTGCCGAGGCGGCCGCCGCATCCGACGCCGCGGTCTCCGGGTCGGAGGCGGTCGCCTCCGCCACGTCCGCGTCCGTGGGGGTGTCCGCCTCGGTGATGCGCAGCGCCGCGTACAGCTCGGAGGGTCGATACGGTCGCACGAGCACGGTCGCGCCCGCGGCCGCGAACTTCTCCTGCTGGGCGGCCAAGCGCTCCGGCAGGATCACGACGGCCGGGAGCGGGCTGTGGTCGAGCAGGCCACGCGCAACCTCGAGTTCGTCGCCACTGACCTGGGCGAGGTCGATGACGATCGCCGCCATCGAGCTGTCGTGCCCGGCCAGGCTGAAGGCCTCCCGGGCCGAGCGACGGGACACGGTCTCGGCGCCGCCGAGCCGCAGCGTGACCTCCAGGACCCGAAGCCAGCGCTCGTCCGCCGAGACGACCAGGACCTGTCCGAATGCCACGTCGCCCACTGTACACTGGCCCGCGGCGTGGATGAACGTGTGGAGATGCTGCTGCAGGCCGTTGCGGATCGCGACGGATCCGACCTGTTGTTCGCGCCGGGCGCGCCCCCGACGGTCCGCATCCACGGGATGCTCGCGCGGCTCTCCGACGAGTCGCTGACGTCCGACGACACGACCGAACTCGCCCGCACCCTGGCGGGCGCCCGCTGGGACGAGCTCCAGGTGCGGCGCGAGCTGGACTTCAGCTTCTCCTTCGGCGAGGCGGCCCGGGTCCGGGCCAACCTGTTCTTCCAGCGCGGCACGCTCGCCGGCGCGCTGCGCTTCGTGCCGTACGAGATCCCCACGCTCGAGGCGCTCGGCTCGCCGATCGCGTGCCACGAGCTGATCCATCGCCCGAACGGCCTGGTCCTGGTGACCGGCCCGACCGGCGCCGGCAAGTCCACGACCGTCGCCTCGATGATCGACCGGATCAACCGCGAGCGGCCGGTCCACATCATCACGATCGAGGATCCCATCGAGTACGTGCACCGCCATCACCGCGCGATGGTCGTGCAGCGCGAGGTCGGATCGGACACCCATGACTTCGCGGGGGCGTTGCGGTCCGCGTTACGGGAGGATCCCGACGTCGTCCAGGTGGGGGAGATGCGCGACCTCGAGACGATCGCCGCGACGCTGACCATGGCCGAGACCGGCCACCTTGTCTTCGGGACACTGCACACGAACGACACGGCCCAGGCCATCGACCGGATCGTCGATGTCTTCCCGCCGCAGCAGCAGCGGCAGATCCAGATCCAGCTGTCGCAGACCCTCGCCGCGGTCATCCACCAGCGGCTGGTCCCGCGCGCCGACGGCACGGCCCGGGTTGCGGCGTTCGAGGTCATGCTTGGCACGCCCGCCATCCGCAACCTGATCAAGGAGGGCAAGACGAACCAGCTCCGGAACGTCGTCGCCACCGGGTCGTCGCTCGGGATGTACACGCTCGAGACGGACCTGCGACGGCTCGTTCGCGAGGGCGTCATCTCGATGGAGACCGCGGCCGCCGAGACCGTCCATCCGGGCGAGCTCGACGCTCGCGACTGACCCCGAATTCGAAACGCCCCTCCCGCGTCGGGAGGGGCGTCCGAGTGTCTGCGATGGTCGGCTCAGCCGATCAGCTGCACCCGCCTGTGGCGGCCGCGGAGACGAGGCCACCGCCGGTCCAGGTGTACGAGCCCTTGGTCGTCGCCTGGCGCAGGTAGTTCGGCGAGAGCGGCTCCGTGCCCGCGCCGACCGGCAGGGCGCTGAAGGTGTTCGTCGCGCCGGCCTGGGCCGTCACGGCGACGATGTTGTTCTTCGCCAGCATCGCGTCCATCGCGGTCTGGACCGTGCGAAGCTCCTCGGCGCAGGCGTTGGTCTTCGCCGTCGCGGTCAACCCGACGAGGCTTGACGTCACGACTGCCGCCAGGATCCCCAGGATCGTGACAACGACGAGCAGCTCCACCAACGTGAAGCCCCGCTCATCCCGGTTCGTCCGGCGCAGCGTTCCGATCATATGTGCGCGCTCCTTGTGGTGTCGACCCGCCTTCGGGTCCCTCTTCCGACATCGCCGATCGGCGAGATCAGTGCGTGGTGGCGCGGGTCGCTGGGTGCTCGCGCTTGTATGTGGCTATCGTCGAGACGGCGGGTCCGGACAGAACCTGCCCGAAGGTCCTTGACCGGGGGGTACTTGCGATGCCGTCTGCTGGCGTGCAGGCCGGTCCGGTGGAGGAAAGGCGGTGCGCCAGGACACAGGCCCGGCCCGGCCGGCGGTACTAGCGCGCGACCGTCTACTGGTCCGTCGACCAGGTCAGGAGCGTCGGTGCGCCTGAGCCGACGTCCGTGTAGGTCGTGGTCACCGTCGAGTTGCCGCCCGTCGAGGTGACGGTCACGGTGCCCGGCACGTAGACCCCGGTGGCCACCTCGAGCAGGACCGAATCCCAGTACGGGTTCGGCGTGACGTCGCTCGAGTAGCCGATCCGGAGGCGCAGGCCGTTCACGGCGCTCGGCGTCCACGGTGCCGCCGCCGGGTTCAGGATCGACGAGATGTACTGCTGCGTCGTCTGGGACATGTCGCCGTCGAGGAGGATCCGTTCGGTACCGCCGTCGAAGATGCTCGTCTTGCCGTCGTTGGCGGCCGTCCCGGCCGAGCGGAACGCGAGGATCGCGGACACGCCGGTGACGCAGCTGGTCGAGGTGTTGTCGAGCGTGAACTCGACGTAGTCGTTCGTCCCGATCGTCTGCTGGCGGACGTACTGGGTCGTGTCGCTGATCGGCGAGTCGTCGAGACGGTTGTAGGTGTTGGCATCGATGACCGAGCCATCGTCCTCGCGGAACGAGCCGGTGTTGACGCTCGTGCCCATGCCGTCCGGCCGAAGCGCGACGACGGTGCCGGAGCCAAGCGGGTAGTCACCCGAGGTCGTCGAGATCATCACGTCGTCGAAGTGCTCGGTGTAGACGTCGGCCGCGACCGTCGAGCCGAAGCGCAGCGTGTTGATCGTCGTCCCGGCGGCCGCCGAGGAGATCGACGTCTGCGCGGTGCCGTCGATCTGCCAGTTCACCGTCCGCGGGTTGGTGTTGGCGGTGAACCGGAGATCCAGGCGGTACCACGTGCCCGCGCTGACGGTCGATGTGGCGACCGTCACGGCCGCGTTCCCGAAGCGGGCCGTCAGGCGCTGGCTGCTCGCCTGGTAGCCGAGCCGGAAGTCGTTGCCAGCGGCCGCATCGATCGTCAGTAGCTCGGTCACGTTCGCCGCCGGAAGGGATGCCAGCCGCAGGTACAGCCGGACGACCGCCACGTTGCCCGCGGCTGCGATCCGCGCGTTGTGCGCCGCGCCGGTCGGATCGGCGATCCTGAGCGACCAGGAGCCGGTTCGGTTGACCGCGTTGTCGGCCGTGACGCCCGCCCCGTTGACATTGGAGAAGAGCCCGCCGCCGGTAGCGCTGACCGTGCCGTGCTCGAAGCCTGTGATCTTGACCGGCGTCGGCGTAGCGCACGGGACCGCGCCGCTGACACCGACCGTGGTGCTCACGGTCAGGCCGTTGACCGTGATGTTCGGCGGGTTGCCGGCCATGCCGTTGCGCTGCCACCACATGCCGAGCTCCGCGCCGGTGTCGGCCGCGTAGAGATCGCCGGCCTGGGCCTCGTTGGCCACGGTCGTTCGGAGCGCGACGGACGCGTGCACCGCCAGGGCACTGCCCATCAGGAACAGGACGGTGATCACCGCGAGGATGATGGCCAGCGATTGGCCGCGCTCATCGCCATGGAATTGACCGACGGCCGCACGGGCGAGCCGTCCGCGAGGGCCGCGACCCGTCCGGGGCGTCATCACCACATCCTCGGCGCGGCGCGCAGCGACTGGGTCATCGCCTCGCCGCTGGCGCCGATGAGGTTCAGGGTCACCACGATCGTGTACCGGCCCGAGCCGACCTGGACCGCCTGCCACGTGCAACTCGACACGTTCTTGATCACGGTCCGCGTCGCGGCTCCGCTGACCCGCTCCAACCACAGCGGGCCAGACGAGCTGCCGGCCACGGTGCGATAGCGGACCGACGCGCCGCCCTCCTGGAACCCGAGATCGATGGCCGTCGAGCACGGGACCGAGCTCGTCTGGCTCTTCGCCGGGGCACCGGCCGTCGCCATCGCCCCATCCCGGTCGAAGCTCAGGGACGCGATCGACACGTCGCCCGCGAACTGGCTGCGGTCATCGGCGCGCTTGCGCAGGTCGTTGGTGGTGAAGATCGAGGTGGCGACGACGCCCATGACCATCGCCCCGATGATGGTGCCGACGAGGACCTCGGTGAGCGTGGTGCCGCCCTCGTCCGCGTGCAGCCGGCGGAGCGACCCGAGCGGTCGAGATCGGCCGATCATCTCAATGCCTTCGGGAAGTCGATCGTGGCGAGCGGCGACCCGCCCTGCGAGATCGTGAGGGCTACCTTCTGGAGGCCGTTCGCGTTCTGGGCCCCGCTCCACGCCGACGTCCCGTCCCACCACGTGACAGTGAGGGCGCGCGAGAAGCCGCTCGGAAGGGCCTCGTAGTAGGCGCTGTAATCGCCGTTCGCCTGGTACGGGGCGGCGCTGATCCGGGCGGCCTGCGCCCGCGCGATGGCCTGGCCGATCGCCCGGTCCTCGGCGTCCCGGCTCGCGATGGCGAACGTCGACAGGCTGGCGACCAGCGCCATGAGGGCGATGCCGAGGAGCGCGGACGAAACCAGCGACTCGACCAGTCCGACGCCCCGCTGGTCCTCGTGCAGCCGACGGAGCCAGCGGGTCATCTGATCTGGTGCAGGATGCTGTACATCGGGGTGACGACGGACAGGGCGACGAAACCGACCACCAGGGCCACACCCAGGACGAGCATCGGTTCGATGATCGTGACCATCTGCTTGGTCTTGTAGTCGAGCTCGTCGTCGAGGAAGTCGGCCGCCTGGTCGAGGTACTTGTCGAGCGTGCCGGTCTCCTCGCCGACCTTGATCATCTGGATCAGCAGCGACCCGAAGAGGCCCGACGCCTTCAAGGGGACGGTGATCCCTTCGCCCGCGAGCAGGCCGTCGCGAACCGGGCGCAGGCGCCGCACATAGGTCTCGTTGCCCGTGCCGGTCGTCGCGATGTCGAAGGCCCGAGCGATCGGCACGCCGGCCCGCAGCAGGATCCCGAGCGTCCGGGCGAACCGGGACTCCATGCCCAGCTTGACCAGGCCACCGACGACCGGGAGGTGCACGACCACGCGCTGGCGCAGGCGGCGCACCCGGGTCGTGTTGCGGACGAGCATGTAGGCGAAGATCAATGTGACGATGACCGCCATCGTCTGGACGCCGTAGTTGCCCCCGAACGCGCCGACCGCCAGCAGGATCTGGGTGGGCAGCGGCAACTCCGCCTCGAAGTCGGCGAAGAGCGCGACGAATGAGGGCAGCACGACCGTGACCAGGATGGCGACGACGCCCGCGGCGAGACACAGGACGATGCCGGGGTAGAGCATCGCCTGGCGGATGCGCCGGGAGGTCGCCTCGGCTCGCTCGAGGTAGCGTGCGAGCTGATCGAGGACCGCGTCCAGCTCGCCGGTCGCTTCGGCGGCGACGATCATGTCCACGTACAGCCGTGAGAACACGCGTGGATGGCGGGCGAGCGAGCTGGACAACGGCTCGCCGTTGCGCAGCTGGGCGCTGAGGTCATCGAGCGTCTGGCGGAAGAGGTTCGAAACCGCCTGCTCGCGAACGACCTCGATGCCGTCGAGGATCGGGATCCCGGCGCGGATGAACGTGGCCATCATCCGGCTGAAGAGCACGAGCTCGACGCGCTTGATCGAGTTGAGGCCCGGGATGATCCGCTCGACGATGTTCGGGGTGGTCGGCCCGAGGGGTTTCGCGACGCGGGTGCGGATCCCGCCGAAGCCGGTCATCAGCTGCTCACCCCGCGGAGCGCTTCGCTGACGTTCGTGATGCCGACCGCTGCCTTGCGCAGGGCGTCGGTCCGCATCGGGACCATGCCGTCCTTGAGCGCCTGCTCGCGCACCTCGTCGAAGTGGGCGTTGGCCGCGACCAGACGACGGATCTCGGGGGTGACGCGGAGCAGCTCATACGCCCCGACGCGATCGAGGTAGCCGGTCCCGGCGCAGTACGTGCAGCCTCGGCCGAGGTAGGCGTGCGCGGGCGGCGTCAGGTCGGCGGTCTCGTAGAGAGCCTGCTCGTCGCCCGTCGGCTCGATCTCGATGCGGCAGTGCGAGCACACGCGGCGCATCAGCCGCTGGCCGATGACCCCGGTGACGCTCGCGGACACGAGGAAGGGCTCGATGCCCATCTCCAGCAGACGGAAGAGCGCACTGACGGCGTCCGTCGCATGCATCGACGAGAGCACGAGGTGCCCGGTCATCGACGCCTGGACCGCGATCTCCGCGGTCTCGCGGTCGCGCATCTCGCCGACCAGGATCACGTCCGGGTCCTGGCGCAGGATCGCCCGCAGCCCGAGGGCGAACGTCAGGCCGGCCGCCGCGTTGACCTGCGTCTGGTTGACGTTTTCGAAGGTGTACTCGACCGGATCCTCGATGGTCGTGACGTTGAGGGCCGCCCGATCGAGCTCGTTGATCGAGGCGTACAGGGTCGTCGTCTTGCCGCTGCCGGTGGGTCCGGCCACGATGACCATGCCGTAGCGCGAGCCGAGCAGCCGCTGGTAGATCGGCTGGGCTTCGGCCGGGACGCCGAGCTGGGTCAGCCGCAGGACCGATCGGTCGCGGTCGAGCAGGCGCATGACCACCTTCTCGCCCCAGATGGTCCGCATCGTCGCCACGCGGATGTCGACCGAGTGGCCTTCGACCTCGAGGGTGATCTGGCCGTCCTGGGCGCGCTGCTTCTCGACGATGTTGAGCTCGGCCAGGATCTTGATCCGGCTCACCAGGCCGGGGGCCAGGTCGGCCGGCAGTTCGGCCACCTCGCGCAGGATGCCGTCGACCCGGGCCCGGATCCGGAGACCTGCGGCGTGTGGCTCGAGGTGCAGGTCGCTGGCTCGATCGCGCAGCGCCTGGGCGACCAGCAGGTTGACGATCTGGACGACCGGTGCGTTCTCGAGCGCCTGGATCTGCGGGGTCGACGTCCGCGCCACCTCGGGGGTGACCACCGGCCGCGTGCTGGTGAAGGCGCTGACCTGGGCCGCCAGGTCGCCGACCCGGTACCGGTGGCGGATCGCGTCGTCGATCTCCGAGCGCAACGACAGCCACGGGATGACCGGACGACCGACGAGGGCCGCGACCTCGTCGAGCATGGCCTGGTTGCCCGGGTCGTCCGTGGCGACGACCAGGCCCTCGTCGTCCCGACCGGAGAAGGCGAGCGGCATGACCCAGAGGCGTCGGGCGTCCGCCTCGGTCAACGTGCGCATGGCAGCCTCGTCGCTCGGACGCTCACGAAGGTCGACGAGCGGCGTATCCAGCTGGACTGCCAGGACCGCGGCGAGGGCGATCTCGTCGAGCACGCCGTCGTCGCGCAGGATCTCGCCGAGTCGCTTGCGGCGTTCCCGCTGGGCGCCCAGGGCGTCGAGCAGCTGGGCATCGGTCACGAGACCGGCGCGCAGCAACAGGTCGCCCATCCGCGGCGGCGCGGGCGCGACGCTCACCGGCGGCTCCGGTGCCGCGACCGCGTCATCCGGGGGGAATTCGGCGGGGGCGAGCTTCGTGGGATCGAGCTCGGTGCTCTGGGTCAGGGCGTCGACCATCAGGCGACTCCAGGCCAGAGGAGGCCGGCCAGCTGTCGGCCCGCGAGCGCCGCGGTGGCGGCACCGACGGCCAGGGCCGGCGCGAACGGCAACGGGTCGCGACGGCCGAGGCGACCGACCGCCATCAGGAGCAGACCCGCGAGGGCGCCCAAAGCGAAGGCGACGAAGAGCGCGACCAGGACGGCGGGAAAGCCGGCGACGAGCCCGATGAGCGCCGCCAGCTTCGCGTCACCACCGCCCATCGCACCGCCACTCACCGCGCCGAGCACGACAAAGAAGGCGGCCGCGCCGAGTCCGGCGAGGACGAACGACCACCACGGGCCGTCGGGGCGGACGAAGGCGACGCCGAGCGCCACGATGATCGCGGGATAGACCGCGACGTTGGGGATCCGGTGACGGCGGACGTCGTAGAGCGCGATGCCGATCAGGAACGCCGCGTAGCCCACCACGAGCGGGACCGTCCATCCCGGCCAGCTCGACAGGGTCTCGAACACTCGTCTTGCACCTCGGTCGTCGTGGCGGCGCTCCGGCCGGCGACACGACACGCGTCCCGGCGCGCCCGGCCCATGGTCGACCGCGCGTGCTGGTCCGCACCCAGAAGGTAGGGGGGTCAGGGGTGGACGGCCATGGTACGAACGTCGCCCCACCTCACCCGACCGGCCCAGAGGGGAACGGACCGCCCCGCCGACCGCCAGCCCTCAGCGACCGAGGTGGCAGGCCTCGTTCCAGGTCTCGACGACGGGTTGCTCCCGGTCCCAGCCAAGGATCGAGACCGTCGCGGTCGCGAGCGCGAACAGGCCGCCCGAGGCGGGTGCCAGTCCGAGCCACCGGGCGGCGAGCACCCGCAGCAGGTGGCCGTGGCCGAAGAGGAGCGCGTCACCTTCGAGGTCGGGGTCGAGGCAGCGCACCAGCACGCGATCAGCCCGCTGCGCGACCGCGTCGGCCGTCTCGCCGCCCGGCCACGGTCCGGCCCAGATCGACCAGCCCGGGTAGTCCGTCCGGATGTCCTCGGTCCGCCGCCCCTCCAGGTCGCCGTAGTCCCACTCCCGGAGGTCCGCCTCGACGGCGGCCGACTCGCCGAAGCCGGCCAGCCGGGCGGTCTCGGCCGCCCGCGAGAGGGGCGAGGTCAGGACGAGCTCGAATCGGTGACCGGCCAGCCGGTGTCCGAGGGCCACGGCCTGCTCACGCCCGAGCGCGGTCAGGGGCACGTCCGTCCGGCCAGTGTGCCGAAGGAGTCGCGCCCATTCGGTCTCGCCGTGTCGGACGAGCCAGACCTGTCGCTCGGCGGGCGCGTCAACCACCCGGCGGCCCGACGAGGGACGTGTCCGGACGCTCGGCCTCCGCCGGCGTGGCGGCGAAGAACTCGCGAGGTCGCCAGCCGAGGACCGCGGCGAGGAGGTTCGTCGGCAACTGGGCGATGCGGGTGTTGTAGCGGTAGACCTGGTCGTTGTAGAGCTCGCGGCGGTCCGCGATCATCCCCTCGAGGCGCTCGATCTCGGCCTGCAGGTCCGCCACGTTGGCGGCCGACTTGACCTCCGGATAGCGTTCGACCGTCGCGAACAGGGTGCGTACCGCGGCGCTGGTCTGCTCGGACACCACGGCCTGGGAGGGGATCGGCTCGGTCGGGGCGTAGGCGGCGCGGGCTCGGGTGACCTCGGTCAGGACGTCCTGTTCGAAGGCCATCAGGCCACGCACGGCCGACACCAGCGCCGGCAGCTGGTCGTGGCGCTGTTTGAGGACGACGTCGATGTTCGACCAGGCCTTGTCGATCCGCTGGCGCAGGCCGATGACCGCGTTGAACGTCGAGACGACGAGGAACCCGACGATCAGGGCGACCAGCGCGATGGCGAACGCGGCGGCGAACTCGGGCAGGCTCACGGCCCGAACCCACCGCTGACCGTGATCGCGAGGACCATCGCCGACACGACCGACACGACCGCCCCGGCGAGACCGAGCAGGAAGCGGTCCCGATGACGCTCGGTGGCCGCGCCCGGCACGCCATGGGCGATCAGCAGGGGGACCTCGTCCGAGGCCGCCACGACGAGCGTCTCGGGGTCGATCTCGAACGTCCGCTCGACCCGGGCGGCCGCGTCGGGTGCGGCGAGCGGCAGCGGGTTCGCGGCGGGGTCGAGGTCGGGCTGGCGGCTTGGACGCCCGATCCCGAATCCGGGGATCGCGGCGTTGCCCCACGCCTGCTCCGGATCGGCCATCAGCGTTCCCGCGGCACGGGCCTCGGCGAGGTCGGCCGCGACCTCCGGATCGGTCGCCCCGACCGCCTCGGCGCCACCGCCGATGTCCGCGCCGGTGGGATCGAGGAGGTCGCCGAACGGCAGGGCGCGCCCGACGATCGTGACGGCATCGCCCGGTTCGAGGCGGGCTTCGCGGTACCGGCGCGCGCCGCGACGCTCGGCCAGCGAGGGCCGCAGGGCGTCCTCACCGGGATCGCGGACGCGCAGGAGCTCGGCGATGGCGGCCTCGCGATCGGGCTCGCCGAGCCGCAGGCCCTCGCCGATCCGCATCGAGAGGCCGGGCGGTTCGTCGCCGAGGGTGCCGGTCGAGCCCTCGAACCGGACCGGGGCATCGATGCGCGCGCCTCGCGGGAAGACCCGCAGGCTGCCCGTGGCGTCGCGGACGCGGAACCCGACCGCCCGTTCCTCGTCGTCGCCTTCGCTCCCCGGCAGGCGCTCGTCGTCATCGCGACCGATGGTCGAGCGGTAGTAGACGCACGGTGCACTCTGGAGGAGCGAGACCAGGATCAGCTCCGCCGGCTCGATGACCCCGCTGATGCGAACCTCGCCTGCCGCGATGGAGCCGATCCTCGAGGTCGACGTATCGGCGATCCGGGTCGCCGTCCGGTAGTCGCCCATGCCTCGCACCAGCAGGGCGAGGCCACCGATGAAGCCGGCGGCGGCGAGCACCGCGACCCACTGAACGGTCTCAGGGTCCACGTCCCCATCGTACGGGACGGGGCGGGCCGTCGGCCCGGGTCACTCGGAGGCGCGACGCGGCCGAACGGCCAGGATCAGCAGCAGGACCCCGAAACCGATCAGGACGACGGGCCAGACCAGCGAGAGATCCACGGCGGGCATGAACTCCCGGACGAGGAAGGCCCCGCCGAGCAGGATGAGGATCGCCCCGATGACGACCCCGGCGCGGCGACCGTCGCCCGATCGACGGGGCGTGTTCCAGCCGTCGGCCGCGGGACCAGTCGCCCCGGTGGCACCGGCGGGCGGGGCCGCTCCCGCATACGGGACGATCGCGCCGTCGGGCCCGACCCAGCCACCGGCCGGCACGGGTCCGCTGGGGGCCGTCGTGACGGGGCGGCCGCTCTGGGCGGCTTCCCAGCCGTCGGGTGCCTCGGGCACGACGATGGCCATGACGATGTAGACCAGCAGGGCGATCCCGCCACTCAGGATGGTCACCAGGACCCAGACGATCCGCACGATCGACGGGTCGGCGTCCATGATGTGAGCCAGGCCACCGGCGACGCCGGCCAGCATCCGGTCGTCGCGGGAACGGTACAGACGATCAGTCACGACATCCCTCCTCGGGGTTCAGGTCGAACGAGCCGGCGTTGCCCTCGGTTGCGAGGTCGATCCGCTGGGCGGCCGTGTCGAAGTCGGGCGAGACCCAGACATTGCCGTTGTGGATCAGCCCCTCGTCCTCGTAATCGAACGAGGTGACGAGGCTGTCGTTCGTCGTAAGGCGCAGGGCGACGCCGGGTGGAGCGCACAAGTCGACCGACCCGGCATTGAGCTCGATCGACCCGAACGTCGAGGTCGCGGGCAGCGTCAGCGCCAGCGATCCAGCATTCACCTTCATGACGATCTGACCGACCGCGTGCGCCTGACCGAGGTCGACGATCGCGCTCCCGGCGTTCAGCTCGAGCCCGATCGCGTCGAGGTCCGCGCCATCGAGGTCGAACGTCGCCGAGCCCGCACTGACCCTGGCCTCCACGTTGAGTCGGGTATCGGTCGGCAGCCCAACGCGCCAGGCGGTGTGGCGCCCGATGAGGTCGAACGGGCCGCGTACGCCCTCGTTCGACCGGACGGCCAGGGACCGCTCTCCGACCTGGATCTCCGGACCGCCGGGGGTCCGATCTTCGCCCTCCACGGTCCAATCCGTGCCCGGCTGCGTCGACACGTTCACGTCCCCACAGTCGAGCTCGAGCTCGACGCCGGCGCGTTCGAAGAAGGCCCCGGACTGGCTCGGGAAGGAGACGGCCCGTTCCGCCTGGCCGCAGAAGTCGGCGGAGAAACCCCCGATGCCGACGACGCCGGTCGCGAGCAGGCTGCCGAGCATCGCGCCGGTCGTGATCGCGACCAGCCAGCCACCGAGTGCCTCGAGCGGCGTCCGACGCAGGACGATCGCGAGCCCCACGCCGATCAGGATCAATGGCCAGAACCGCCACCAATCCAGGACCTGGTCGGCCGTCAGCGCCCCGCTGTGGACGGCGAGCGGGATGGCCCCGACCACGATGAAGAACAGCCCCCACCCGACGAAATGACGATCGATCCGCATCGCCCCAAACCCTGATCATCCGCAGACGGAATCGCATCTGCCAAATGGCATGGTCCGCGTGCGACATCCGTATGCTAGCCTCGCCCGGCAAGCACGCATCGAGTGCGTCCGGAGCCCTGGAGGGATGGCCCATGCGCCTGAGCGACTGGCGCGCCGCTGCGCCGCGCAAGGATTCGATGGCTCCCAAGGTCGTCGCGACGATCGAGGCGGCGCTGGCCATGCTCGGCGCCGATGTCGACCCCGAGTGCTGGGTCGTATGGGGCGACGATCCCGCCATCCGGTATGCGCTGTTCGTCCCACAACCCGCCGGCCTGGCGCAGATCAACGTCCGCGTCAACGTGCCGGGCGAGGGCCCGCGGGCCGCCGGCAAGCTCATCCGCTGGAGTCGGGTCCAGCTGGGCGAGATGGCGATCGAGATCCAGGGAGGCCATCGGCTCATCAACTTCCAGGTCGAGGGCAACGTCCTCCGTGGATCCGACGCGGACGCCGATGCGGTCGCGGAATTCGTCCTCAGCATGTACGACGCCGTCGACGGGCGGGCGGCTCCGGTGGCCGTCGTCGCCGCGACGGGGCCGGCTCCGGCCAAGGCCAAGCGACGCGGCCGGCCCGTGCCGCTCCTGCCCCCGCCGAAGGGGGCCGAGACCTGATCGACGCCGTCATCTTCGACCTCGACGGCGTCCTCGTGGATTCCGAGGTCTGGTGGAACGACGTCCGCATCGGGTTCGCGGTTGAGCACGGCCGCCAGTGGACCCACGACGACCAGGCCGCGGTCATGGGGGCCAACTCGCGCGCCTGGGCGCGGATCATGCGCGACCGCCTCGACCTCGATCTGTCCGACGAGGCGATCGAGCGGGCGATCGTCGAGGGCGTGGTCGCACGCTTCGAGCGGGAGGGGGCACCGCCTATCGATGGGGCGGTCGACGCCGTTCGGCGCATCGCGGATCGCTGGCCCGTCGCCATCGCCTCGTCCGCCCATGCGGAGGTCATCGCGGCGGCGCTGGCCTCGACCGGACTGACCGGGATCTTCGAGGTCGTCGTCTCGTCGGACGAGGTCCCGCACGGCAAGCCCGCGCCCGACGTCTACCTCGAGGTCGCGCGGCGCCTCGACGTGTCACCCGAGGCGGCCCTGGTCGTCGAGGATTCGCACAATGGCGTTCGGGCTGCCAAGTCCGCCGGCATGACCGTCGTCCTGGTCCCGAACGCGAGCGTGCCCCCGGCCCCCGGTACCGCTGACCTGGCCGACCTGGTGCTGGACCGGCTGGCCGACCTCGATCCCGGGACGGTCCGACCGGCCATCCGGTCGTGACGAGCGAGCGGGCCGCCGAGCCCGGGATCCACCCGCTCCGTCGCACGATCCGCTACTACGCCTCGCGGCTCGTCGTCGCGATCATCACGCGCGGCTGGATGCGGGTGCGGTTCGAAGGACGCGACCGACTGCCGGCCGGGCCTGCCATCTACTGCTTCAACCACCTGAGCTGGTCCGACCCATTCATGTTGATGGCGACCCTGCCGTTGCGGCCCCGTCTCTACTTCTTCGGTCCGAAGGAAGAGGACATGCGGGTCGGCGGGCGGAACCGGGTCATGCATTGGACCGGGACGGCCATCCCGTACAAGCCCGGCAAGAACGACCTCCTCGAGGTCACCCGGCGCGTCGGCACGGTGATCCACGAGGGCGGGATCGTGGCGATCGCGGGCGAAGGTCGGATCCATCCCGGTGAGCGCGACCTGCTGCCGCTCAGCGAAGGGGCGGCCTACTTCGCGCTTCGGAACGGGGTGCCGCTCGTGCCCGTCGCGATCAACGGGACGAGCTGGCTGGCGTTCGGCGGACGCGTCCGGGTCAGGGTGGGGGAGCCGCTCGCGGCGACGGGACGACCGACACGGGACGCCGTCGAACGCCTGACTGGCGAGGTCTCGGCGAGCCTCCGCACGATGGTCGCCGATGCACCGGACGTCCCCGTCCCGGGACGGGTCGGGCGCTGGTTGACTGAACAGTTCAACGACTGGCCGGAGGGGTCGAGGGAGGCGGCGTTCGCCGCGGCCGGGACCGTGGCGGAACCAAGCCCGGTCGATCCGACCCTGCCGCTGGCGGAGGATGCCCCGACGCCCTCTTGAGCCCTGGGAGCCCGCCCGGCTCCCGGCGGTCGGGTCACCCGCTCTGGCATACTTCGCCGCGTCGAACGAGGACGCAGGAGGGACCGTGGGAGCCACCGGGCTGTCGAGCGATCCGAAGGAATACCGGGCCCGCCTGGCCGAACAGTCCCCGGGCCAGATCGACGCCTGGGTCGCCGAGCTGCTGCGCGACGTCGTGATCCGTCGGGGCATCGTCAAGGTCGTCGACGACTTCCGGACGACGACCGGGCTTGACGAGGCAGGATTCGAACGCGTGTTCGCTTCTGGCGGTGGTCCGCCGGCAGCCGTGGGACGTGATCGGGCCGGCCACCTTGTCGTGCCCGCGGTGACCCTGCACGCCCTCGTGCCGGGCCTGCGTTCGCAGGTCTCGGACGCCAACGACCGGCTGATCGCGTACCTCGTCGCCAACTACGGAGAGACCGTCTTCGTCTGACGCGTCGGCTCTTGCCGGCCGCCAGGGACACTGCCGGATGCGCTCCCAACCGTCGGTCGCCCAGCGCCTCGGCGGGTTCGTTCGCCTGACCCATCCGTTCCCGTCGTCGCTCGACGGCCTGGCGACGGCCGCATTCGCCGTGCTGGCGGGCGGCGAGCCCCTCACGGCCGTGCGACTCGGCGTGGCGATGACCGCGCTCCAGGCGTCGATCGGCATCGTCAACGACGTGATCGATGCGCCACGCGACGCCGGTCACAAGCCCGGCAAGCCCATCCCGGCGGGCCTGGTGTCGCCCTCGGTCGCCGTGCTCGGTGCCGTCATCGCGGCGACCACTGGACTGCTCCTGGCGGCGCCATCGGGGCCCGCGACCGTGGCCGTCGCGGTGCTCGTGCTGGCGATCGGCTTCGGCTACGACCGGTTCGCGAAAGGGACCGTCTGGTCCTGGCTGCCGTTCGCCGTGGGCATCCCGCTGCTACCGATCTTCGGCTGGCTCGGCGCGGCCGGGACCGTGCCCGAGTCCTTCGCGATCCTGGTACCGGCAGCGGTGTTGGCCGGGGCGGCGCTCGCCATCGCCAATGCCCGGGCGGACCTCGAGCGAGACTCGGCCGCATCGGTCACGTCGGTCGCCACGGCACTGGGACCGGAGCGCGCCTGGGCCGTCGCGGCCATCCTGTTCGGGTTCGTCGGAGGCGTCGCGATCGGGTCGCTGCTCGTAGTCGGCGCGGGCGCGCCGGCGCTCGCCGGGGCGGTGGTCGGCATCGTCGTCATCAGCGCCGGGACGTGGCTCGGCCGCGGCGATGAAAGTCGTCGGCTCGAGCGGGCCTGGGAGGCGCAGGCGATCGGGACGGCCATCCTGGCCACCGCGTGGCTGGCCGGGATGGTCGGGGAGCGCGGACTCGGCTAGTTGATCGGGTCGTCGCTCCGGACCATCGCGATGACGTTCTCCAGCTTGAGCTTCGTGATCGTCAGGTACTTGGCGAGGTTCGCCCGATCGGTCGAAGGGATCGTCTGTCGGACGTCGGAGTTGCGCAGCACGTCAACGAGCTCATCGACCGCCTCGGCCAGCGCCTGCTTGGCGTTGACCAGCGAGTCCTCGGTCAGCTCGGCCCGGACCCGACCGACCGACCGGTCCTCGCCCGTGTCGACCGCGAGGATCTTGGCGGCCTTCGCGACCGGCGCCGGCGCCGGCTCGTCATCGGCCTCGGCGACGACCACCACGACATCGACCTCATCGACCTCATCGACCTCGACGACCCCGGCAGCGGCCGGGCGCGTCGGGCGAGTCCGCCGTCCTTCGATCTTGTCGCGCAGCTTGGCGAGGGTCAGCTCACCGCGAGCCACTTGCTCGGCCAACCGGCGACGCTTCTTCGGGTCGTCGACCTTCATCAGCTCGTAGGCGTGAGACAGCGTGTCTTTGCGCAAGGACACCAACTCGCGAACCTCGGCTGGGGCATCGGCGAGACGCAGTCGGTTCTCCAGGTAGCCCTTGTCCTTGCCCAGCTTGTCGGCCAGCTTGCGGATGCTGTAGCCATGCTCACGGACCATGCGGTCGTACATCGCCGCCTCGTCGAGGGGCGAGAGGTCTTCGCGCTGCAGGTTCTCGATGATGGAGATCTCGAGCGCCGTGTCGTCGTCGATCTCCTCGACGAGCGCGGGGATCGTTTCGAGGCCGGCGATGCGCGAGGCGCGCCAGCGCCGCTCACCGGCGATCAACTGGTAGCGCGTGGCATCCAGCGGACGGACGAGGATCGGTTGGAGCACGCCGTGCTCGCGGATCGACGACGCCAGTTCGTTGAGGGTGACCTCGTCCATCGCGAGACGTGGCTGCTCGGGGTTCGGCTCGATGCGGTCGATCGCGACGATGCGGACGCCAACCGAGCGGATCGGGCCGTCTGCCGACAACAGGCTGATGATGGCAGGGGAGAGCTCGCGGTCCTCCGACAGGCGACGGGCCGCAGCCGCGCGGAAATCAGGCCGGGACAATGTCGACCACCTCCTTGGCAAGCTCGCGATACGTGCGAGCTGCATCACTGGCCCCCGCGTAGGACGTGATGGGTCGACCGACGAGCGGCGCCTCACCGAGCTTCACGGTGTTGCGCACGATGCTGTTGAAGACGTGGTGGTCGCCGACGACGCGCAGCTCGTCCAGCATGTCGCGGGCGAGGTTGGTCCGCCCGTCGAAGAACGTCGGCAGGAGTCCGAGGATCCGCAGGTCTCGGTTGAGCTTCAACCGGATCGCGTTGATGACCTTGACGAGGTTGTTCAGGCCCTTCATCGCGTAGTACTGCGTCTGGACCGGGATGATGACGCCGTTGGCGGCGACGAGGCCGTTGACCGTGAGCAGGCCCAGGTTCGGCGGGCAGTCGATGAGGACGTAGTCGTAGTCCTTGACATGCCCCTCGATGGCTTCGCGCAGGATCTGCTCCCGGCCCAGGGCGGTGAACAGCTCGCCCTCGGTCGACGCCAGGTCGATGTGGGCCGGCGCGACGTCGATGCCGGCGATCTCGGTCGGGAGGATCACGTCCTGCAGCGACGAGCGACCGTCGGCGAGGACATCGGCCATCGAGCGGTCGACGGTGTTGAGGTTGATCCCGAGACCCGCGGTGAGATTCGCCTGCGGGTCCATGTCGATACACAGGACCCGATGGCCCTCCTCGGCGAGGGCTCCGGCGAGGTTGATCGCCGTCGTCGTCTTGCCGACGCCGCCCTTTTGATTCGCGATCGCGATCACGTGCACCACGGGGGCATCACCTCGAATCCGCTGTCGAAGGCACTCCGCGACCGACGGAGTCGGGGAACGGCCCGCCCATGCTACCTCTTTCGCATCGTTGACGGACAACCCGGTTATCCACAGCATCGCCGACTTGTTCACCGAATCTGTGGATATCCGGGTATCGCTCCCACAGGCCAGGATGTTCCGAGACGGCGTGTCGATGAGCCGTCGGGCGCGGCTATCATGGGCGAGCGTCCTTGCGCAAAGACGCGGAACGATGGGAGCGGATGCCGTGCCCGACAACGCAGACCGGTTGCGCCGCCTCGACGAGATGCGAGCGGCTTCGCGGCTCGGGGGTGGCGCCGACCGCATCGACAAGCAGCATGCGGCCGGCAAGCTGACCGCGCGCGAGCGCGTCGACCTGCTCCTCGACCCGGGATCGTTCGTCGAGCTCGACGCCTTCGTCACCACCGGCAACGGACGCGACGAGTCGTTCCTCGGCGACGGCGTCGTCACCGGTCACGGCGCGGTGGACGGCCGGCCGGTCTTCGTCTTCAGCCAGGACTTCACCGTCTTCGGCGGCTCGTTGTCGGAGGCGTACGCCGGCAAGATCTGCAAGGTCATGGACCTGGCGATGAAGGTCGGCGCGCCGATCATCGGCCTGAACGATTCGGGTGGCGCGCGGATCCAGGAGGGCGTCGCGTCGCTCGGCGGGTACGCCGAGATCTTCCTGCGCAACGTCCTGGCGTCCGGCGTCGTCCCGCAGGTCTCGGTCATCCTCGGGCCCTGCGCCGGCGGCGCCGTCTACTCGCCGGCGATCACCGACTTCACGATCATGGTCGAGGGGACGAGCTACATGTTCGTCACCGGACCGAACGTCGTGAAGACCGTGACCCACGAGGACGTCGACGCGGGATTCCTTGGCGGCGCGACGACGCACACCACGAGGAGCGGTGTCGCGCACCTCAACGCGACCGACGAGGCCACGGCCTTCGACCACGTCCGCCGGTTACTGGGGCACCTCCCGGCCAACAACCTCGGCGAACCGCCGCGCATCGACAGCGACGATCCCGCGGATCGGATGGACGAGGCGCTCGACACGATCGTCCCGGACGACCCACGAACCCCGTACGACATGCACGACGTCCTGCGGCGCGTCGTCGACGACGGGGCGCTGTTCGAGATCCAGCCGGGCTGGGCCGCGAACATCATCGTCGGCTTCGCGCGGCTGGGCGGTCGAAGCGTCGGGATCGTGGCGCAGCAGCCGTCGGTCCTGGCCGGCGCGCTCGACATCGATGCCTCGGTCAAGGCCGCGCGGTTCGTCCGGACCTGTGACGCGTTCAACGTGCCGCTCGTCACCTTCGTCGACGTGCCTGGCTTCCTGCCCGGCGTCGGTCAGGAACACGGCGGCATCATCCGTCATGGCGCGAAGCTCCTCTATGCGTATTGCGAGGCGACCGTCCCGAAGCTGACTGTCATCACGCGCAAGGCGTATGGCGGCGCGTACGACGTCATGAGCAGCAAGCACATCCGCGGCGACATCAACCTCGCCTGGCCGAGTGCGGAGATCGCGGTCATGGGCGCCGACGGCGCCGTCAATATCATCTACCGCGACGAACTCGCCGCCGCCGACGACGCGAACGCGGAACGCGCCCGCCTCGTCGATGCCTACGAGGCCGAGTTCGCCAATCCATATGTCGCCGCCGCCCGCGGCTACATCGACGATGTCATCCGGCCATCGGAGACGCGACCGCGTCTGATCCGATCCCTGGAGCTGTTGGCTGACAAGCGGGACGTCAATCCGCGGAAGAAGCATGGCAACATCCCGCTCTGACCCGAGGCGCCCGTCTTTGCGCAAAGACGAACGACCGACGAGGCGGTGACCGGCGGTGTAGGGGCGCCGACCGGCGGGCCCTTCCGACGGGTCCTCATCGCCAACCGCGGCGAGATCGCCGTCCGGATCATCCGGGCCTGTCACGAATCGGGGATGACCGCGGTCGCGGTCTTCAGCGACGCGGACGCCGATGCCCTTCACGTCCGCCTGGCCGACGACGCGATCCGCATCGGGCCGCCGCCGCCGGCCGAGAGCTACCTGCGCATCGACGCGGTC
>CAVZND010000016.1:0-46017 GCA_963776545.1 uncultured Chloroflexia bacterium
CCCGTGCTCGGCCGGTTCGCCAGTCGCCGCCGATCCCTTGCACGAGATGCAAGAAGGCGACCTGACGTTGCGTCGGATGCAAGCTACGTCGCTGGGACGTCGCCTCGGACACCGTCGCTTGCACCTCGTGCACGAATCGCACCAGCCGTGCACGGCGCCGTGCGGATCCGTGCGTCTTGCGCAATGCGCAAGCAGGATCTGTCTGCTTGGCTCTGCTCTGGCGACGGGACGTGCATCCCATGCAAGCCCGAGCCGTCGAGCACGGGTCCCGCTGCGACCGGTCGGCAAACACCGGCGGTGGCCGTCAGACGCCGGTGCGGACCGCCTCGAGATCGAGGTCTCGCTCCACGCGGCGCAGCGCCTCGTCGCCGATCACGCCGTCGTCGCGCAACTGGATGATGGCCTCGCGCTGGGCCGCGACGACGGCCATCCGGATGGCCTGGTGGTCGAGCTGTTCCTGCTCGGCGGCGTCGGGCTCGTCGTCCGGGCCGGGCAGCGCGTGGTCCGCCTCGTGCTCGAACCGGGCCCGGAGCTGCTCGACGAGCTCGAGGTGGTCGGCGAACTCGTCGGCGAGGCCGTCGAGGCGCTCGAGCGCTGCCGAGACCGCCGCCTGGCGGGCCATGACCTCCTCGCGGTCGATGCCGGAGCCCGCGACGATCCCCAGCCGGCGGATGATCCAGGGAAGGGTCAGACCCTGCCCGACGAGGGTCGCCACGATGACGCAGATGGCCAGGTACGTGATGAGGTCTCGCTGCGGGAAGTCCAGCGGCAGGGCCAGCGCCGCCGCGAGCGACACGGCACCACGCATGCCGGCCCAGGCAACGACGAACACGTTCTGGGGCGACGGCCTCGGCTCCCGCTCCCGGATCTTCGCGCTGAGGAAGCGCGGCACGTACGTTCCGGGATACACCCACACGATCCGCACCACGATGACGATGCAACTCACGGCGGCCCCCATGAGCACCAGGTCGGCGGCCGTCCACGCCGACAGGCCCTGGAGGACGGTCGGCAACTGCAGCCCGATGAGCATGAACACGAAGCTGTTGATCAGGAAGATCAACACCGCCCAGGCGCCCTGGCCCATGAGACGTCCGTTGGGCGAGAGGACGCGAGCCGCCTTTCGGCCCGCGATGAGCCCGGCGGTGACCGTGGCCAGCACGCCGCTCACGCCGAGCAGCTCTGCCGACAGGTAGGCGGTGAGCGGGGCCAGGAGCGAGAGGACGATCTCGAGCGTCGGGTCGCCGGTCCGCCGCCAGGCGCTCGAGACGAGCCAGCCGACGACGACGCCGACCGCGATCCCGCCGAGACCGACGACGACGAACGACACGCCCGCATCGAGGATCGAGACGGCACTGGTCGTGGCGGCGACCGCGACCCGATACGCGATGAGCGCGGACGCGTCGTTGATGAGGCTCTCGCCTTCAAGGATCGTCAGGACTCGTGGCGGGACGCCGAGCCGCCGCATGACGGCCGTGGCGGCGACCGCATCCGGCGGCGCCACGATCGCGCCCAACGTGAAGGCCGCGGCGCCGGCCAGCGCCGGGACCAGCCAGGAGACGACGAGCCCGACGACGACCGTCGTGAACAGGACGAGGCCGACGGCCAGCAGGCCGATCGGCCGCGCGTTGGCCTTGAGGTCACGGATCGGCGTGTTGAAGCCCGAGGCGAACAGGATCGGCGGCAGGAACAGCAGGAAGACGAGATCGGGCTCGAGCTGGACCTGTGCCAGGAGATCGGGCGCCAGGACGTAGCCGAGGCCGCCCAGCGCCAGGCCGCCCAGCAGGAGGAGGATCGGGTAGGCGACGTCGATCCGCCGCGCGACGTACGCGAGCCCGGTCGCGACGACCAGCAGGAGCATGACCAGTTCGATCGGGCCGAGGCGTTCCATGGCGTCGTCTGGGCGGACGGCTGGCGGGGTCGGGCCGTCAGGCGGTGGGCACGGCGTGGCGCTCGCGCCACGCGGCGAGACCGGGCAGGGACATCTGCTCGAGGCCGGCCGGCGTGAAACCGAAGACCGCGCCGAGGAACGAGAGCTCCGCCTCGAGCGACGCGCGGATCGCCGTCGCGCCGCGGAAGCCGTGGCCCTCGCCCTCGAAGGCGAGGTATCGGTGCGGGATGCCCTTCGCCGTCAGGGCCGCGACCATGGCCTCGGCCTGGTTCGGGGGCACGACCTTGTCGTCGAGACCCTGCAGGAGCAGCACCGGGCAGGCGATCCCCTCGAGGTGGAGGACCGGCGATCGCTCGCGATACAGGGCGCTGGACTCCGGATACGGACCCACCAGCCAGTCGTTGTAGCGCGACTCGAACTTGTGCGAGCCGCTCGACAAGCTTTCCAGATCCCCGATGCCGAACCAGCTGATGCCGGCCGCGAACACCTCCCGGAAGGCCAGGGCGGCAAGCGTCGTGTAGCCACCGGCGCTGCCGCCCTCGATGGCGAGCCGAGCCGGGTCGACATCGCCCCGTTCGACGAGGAACCGCGCCGCGGCGATGCAATCGTCGACGTCGACGACGCCCCACGCGCCTTCGAGCGCCTGCCGGTAGGCTCGGCCGTAGCCGGTGCTCCCGCCATAGTCGACGTCGACGACGGCGATCCCCCGACTGGTCAGCAGCTGGATCCCCAGGTCGAGATCGCTCGCGGCGTTCGCCGTCGGCCCGCCGTGCGACCGCACGACCAGCGGTGGCCGCTCGTCCGCGGGCCCGGCGAACGCCGCGTTGGTGGGCGGGTAATAGAGGGCATGCGCGATCCGCCCATCGGCGGCGGTGAAGTCGATCGGCTCCGGCATCGACAGGGCGCCCGGGTCGACCGTGAATGCCGCCGACCGGCGCAGCACGCCCGATGGGGCCAGCGTCGCCGGATCCAGCGTCACGATCATCGTCGCCTCGGCCGGCGACCCGGCCAGCACGACCACCTTGTCGGCCGCGACCCGCAAGCCGTCGAACTCGGTGAAGGCCGAGGCGACCTCGCCGACCAGCCGCCCGGGCTGGACGTGGATGATCCGGTCGCGACTCTCGGCGCGGGCGATCGCGACGATCGAACCATCGGCCAGGAATCCATAGCTCGAGCGATCGAAGATCCAGGCGGGATCGGCGAACTCGGCCTCCATCGGCGCCAGCGGCTCGAGCCGCGGCCCCTCGACCCGTCGGTAGAGGTTCCACCACCCGGTCCGGTCGCTGACGAGGTGCAGGACGCCGTCGGGCGACCATTCCGGCTGGACGATGGACTCCTCCGGACCGCCGGCGGCGAGGTCCGAGTCGCCCAGCGTTCCGTCCTCGGCGAGGGGGGCCGTGCGCAATCGCGTGGCGTCCCAGGGCATGTCCGGGTGATCCCACTCGAGCCAGGCGAGGGTCGAGCCGTCGGGCGACAGGCGCGGCGAGGAGAGGAAGTCCGGTCCCTCCAAGAGGACCTGCGGGTCGGTCGCGCCGTCGAGATCGATCGCGACGATGGCCGCCTGGGGCTCACCCTCGGCACCGTGGTCCTCGCGGACGGCGAGGAAGCGCCGACGACCGGGGTCGAAGCGCAGGTCGGCGTAGTGGACGGGGCCCTCGGGGGTGATCGCAACGGGCGTCTCGTCGCCCGGATCGAGTCGATACAGCCGACCGTCGCCGAAATGCGAGAAGACGACGGTCCCGCCGGCCACGACATAGGAGCCGCCACCGTACTCGTGGACGTGGGTCCGGACGTTGAAGGGCGCCGGGGTCAGGTCGGCCGTCGTGCCGTCGCGCGACGCCCGGACCAGGACCCGGCGGCCGGCCTCCGCGGGCCGACCCTCGATCCAGTAGACGTCGTCGCCGTCGATCCACGGTTCGGCCAGCCACACGACGTCGGCCACGAGATCGTCGACCCGGATCGGCGACGCCCAACTCCCGAACGGGGCGATGGTCGGGCCGGACGCCGCCTCGTCGGGTGCCTCGTCGCCGACCGAAGCGTGGCCGTTCGTCAGCTCGTCCGGTGCATCCTCCATCGCTCGAACCCTACCGCGTCGCGGACGACCGCGGCGTGACGATCAGGTCCCGTGCTGCCAGGACGCGACGTACTCGGCCTGTTCGGCGGTCATCGGCTCGAGCTCGATGCCCAGCGCCGCCAGCTTGAGCCGGGCGACCTCGGCATCGATCGCCTCGGGCACGACGTAGACCCGCGGCTCGAGCTCGCCGTGATGGCGGGCGACGTACTCGGCCGAGAGCGCCTGGTTGGCGAAGCTCATGTCCATGACCGCGGCCGGATGGCCCTCCGCGGCGCCGAGGTTGACCAGGCGGCCTTCCGCGATGAGGTTGAGCTTCTTGCCACCGATGTCGAATTCCTGCACGTTGTCGCGGACCTCGCGGACGTGGCCCTCGGCCATGTCGCGCAGGGCGGCGAGGTCGAGCTCGGCGTCGAAGTGACCGGAGTTGGCCATGATGGCGCCGTCGCCCATCGCCTCGAAGTGCTCGCGCCGGAACACGTTCAGGTTCCCGGTGGCGGTCACGAAGAGCTGGCCCCAGCGCGCCGCGTCCGAGTGGGTCATGACCGCGTAGCCGTCCATCAGCGCCTCGAGCGCGCGGACCGGATCCACCTCGACGACGGCCACGTGGGCGCCGTGCCCGGCCATGCGTGAGGCGATGCCCTTGCCCACCCAGCCGTAGCCGGCGACGACGACCTTGCGACCAGCGATGAGGATGTTCGTGGCGCGCAGGATGCCGTCGAGCGTGCTCTGGCCGGTGCCGTAGCGGTTGTCGAACAGGTGCTTGGTCTGGGCCTCGTTGACCGCGATGACCGGGAAGCCGAGGGCGCCCTCGGCCGCCATCGCGCGCAGGCGGATCACGCCGGTCGTCGTCTCCTCCGTCCCGGCGAGGACCTCGGCGACCTGCGTCGGTCGGGCGCTGTGGAGCAGCGACACGAGGTCGCAGCCATCGTCCATCGTCAGCTGCGGGTGGGTATCCGCGACCGACTCGAGATGGGCGTAGTAGGTGTCACGGTCCTCGCCGCGCCGGGCGTGGACGGCGATCCCGTATTCGGCGACCAGTGCCGCCGCCACGTCGTCCTTCGTGGACAGCGGGTTGGACGCGGCCAGGACGACGTCGGCGCCGCCGGCCTTGAGCGTCCGCATCAGGTTCGCCGTCTCGGTGGTGACGTGGAGGCACGCCCCGATGCGCAGGCCCTCGAGCGGCCGGTCGCGCTCGAAGCGCTCGCGGATCAGCCGCAGGACGGGCATCTCGCGCTCCGCCCACTCGATGCGCCGGACGCCCTCGGCGGCCAGGCCGAGGTCGGTCACATCGTGGGCGGGCAGGGCAGTCGTCGAGGTCATCGGGTATCGGTCTCCTTGCGGCTGAAGAGGCGGCGGAACGGCGCCGCGAGATCGGACCAGGGCGAGCCCAGTCGATGGATGAGGCGTTCCTCGAACCGGGTGTACTCGAGGAAGCCCAGCCGTCGGTAGGCGTTGAGGGCCGGCGGATTGTCCGCCCTGACATTGAGCACGACCTGGTCGCAGGTGCGCAGCAGGTCGGCGGTCACGGCGCCGGTCACGGCGGTCGCGAAGCCGCGCCCACGATAGTCCATGTGGGTCAGGACGTTGCCGATGACCGCCAGTCGGGCCGCCGGGCTCACGACATGGGTCCCCGCCGCCGAGACCAGGGTGCCGTTGACGCGGACCCCGTAGTAGACGCCCTCCGCGACCGTGCTCGACGGGAGCCACGACGCGAACCCAAGCTGGTAGAGGCGGTTGAGATCGCCGATCTCGACGGGCAGGATCCGCTGGGTCGTGGCCGGGTACGGCCGGAAGTGCGCTCGGTCCACCCACATCCGGACCATCGGCGGTCCCGAGTCCACGCGATAGTGGCCTTCCACCGCCGCCATCAGGTCGGGGCGCATCGCGGCATACGCGGCGCGCGGGCGGATCAGGTCCCGCAGGATCGTGGTGATGCCGTCCGAGCGACCCATGACGAAGAGCGGCTGCGGGGTCGGGCCGTGGTATTCGAGGACCAGGCTGACGACCTCGTCGGACGCGAAGGCGACGCCCCACCGGGTCCGACCGAACTCGCGCTCCTCCAGGTCGCACAGGGCGTAGGCGGCGTAGAGCCGGTCGCGCTCGAGGAACTCGCGCAGCAGCGCCTTGTCAGTGGTGGCCCGGGCGACCACCTCGTCCCGTCGGCCCAGGGCGACGGTGGCCATCAGCCGGCCGCGGCCTCGGCCGGGGCACGGGCCGGCCGGTCGTGGCCCGGCAGCGCCGTCCAGCGGGCGATGGCCGCCGCGTGCGCCGCCCGCAGGCCGGCTTCGAAGGGCGCCCGGATCACGCCTTCCTCGGTCACGATCCCGGTGATGAGCTCGGCCGGGGTGACGTCGAAGGCCGGGTTGCGGACGTCGGTCCCGACGGGCGCGATCCGGATGCCGCGGATGACCGCGACCTCGTCGGCCTTGCGCTCCTCGATCGGGATGGCCGTCCCGTCCGGCGTCTCGAGGTCGACCGAGCTCGTGGGTGCGGCGACGAAGAACGGGATCCCGTGGCGGGCGGCGAGGACGGCCAGCGTGTAGGTCCCGACCTTGTTGGCGGTGTCGCCGTTGGCCGCCACGCGGTCCGCGCCGACGATGACCGCATCGACCTCGCCGCGGGCCATCAGGTGGCCGGCCGCAACGTCGGGGATGAGCGTGTGCGGCACGCCGGCCTGTGCCAGCTCCCAGGCGGTGAGCCGCGCGCCCTGCAGGTACGGCCGCGTCTCGTCGACCCACACGTGCAGCGCCCGGCCGGCGTGGTGGGCCGCCTGGACCACCCCGAGCGCCGTGCCGTACTGCCCGCAGGCCAGCGGCCCGGTGTTGCAGTGGGTCAGGATGCGCAACGGGCCTTCGGCTGGAACGGGCAGCGCGTCGAGACCGAAGCCGGCCAGGCGGCCGTGGTCGGTGGTCGCTTCCATGACGATCGCGTCGGCCTCCGCCCGGAGCGCGTCCGCGATCGCGCCGCCGTCGTCGGACAGGTCGCCCACGGCCTCGTAGCGGGCCATCATCCGGTCCATCGCCCAGCGCAGGTTGACGGCCGTCGGACGCGACTGGACGAGCGCATTGGCCCCACCGCGCAGCGTCGCCCTTCGCGCGTACGGGCTGCCGTCCCGGATGCGCTCGGCCGACATCGCGAGCCCGATGGCGGCGACCTGTCCGATCGCCGGGGCGCCGCGCACGATCATCTCGCGGATGGAATAGGCCACCTCACCGGCCGAGCGGTTCTCGACCTCGACCAGCACGTCGGGGAGCCGTCGCTGGTCGATGAGGAAGAGGCCGCCGCCCTCCTCACGGAACGGGGTCCGGAAGCCGGTCGGCGCGGCCGGCTCGGTCGGCGCCGCGTCGGTCAGGCCCAGCATCGCCGCCCCGGCATCGGGATCGAGGATGCCCGCGGCGGCCTCGGCCGAAGCGCGCTGCAGGGCCTGCGCGGCCCCGGCGACCGTCGCCGCCGTCTGGACGATCTCGCCGGCGAACTGGCGGAAGAACCGGCGGCGCCCGAGGTCGACCGGCGTCGGCTCACTCCCCGCGGGCGCTTCCTCCGAAGCCTCGCCGGAGGACGCCGTGTCGGGCGTGCCTGAGGGCCCCGTCTCGGGGTCGCCGCTGGACTCCACCGATCGTCGACTCCGCCTGTGTCCGGTCAGTACTTGATGACGCTGGTGACCATGCGCCCATCGAGCCGGTCGCGTCCCTTGAGGAACTCGAGCTCGACCAGGAAGCCGAGCCCGGCCACCTCGCCGCGCAGCCGCTCGATCAGCTCGATCGTGCCCTTGACCGTGCCGCCCGTGGCGAGCAGGTCGTCGACGATGAGGACGCGCTGGCCGGGCTCGATGGCGTCGCGATGGATCTCGAGGGTGTTCGAGCCGTACTCGAGCGCGTATTCGACGGTGATCGTCTCGGCCGGCAGCTTGCCCAGCTTGCGGACGGGGACCAGCCCGGCACCGAGGAGATAGGCCAGCGGGGCGCTGAAGATGAAGCCGCGCGACTCCATGCCGACGACGATGTCGATCCGCTCGTCCTTGTAGGGCTCGAGCATCAGGTCGATCGCTTCCTTGTAGGCGGCCTTGTCCTTCAGGAGCGTCGTGATGTCGTAGAAGAGGATCCCCGGTTTCGGGAAGTCTGGGATCTCGCGGATCTTCGCGCGGAGCTCCTCGGCGGACATCGGTATCGGGGCCTCCATCGCATCGGGGGGCAGGCGCCGGGTGGGCGGGCGCAGGCCGGCTCGAAGTCTACCGCAGCGGACCGGGTCGTCCAGTCGGGGAGCACCTCGTGGGTGCTCGTCGCCGACGGGCAGCGCTGGTCGTCAGCTGCCCGTCGGGCTTGCCGGCGAGGCGAGGGGCGCCGCCCGCATCGAAGGAACGGCCCGGCGCAGGCGTCGCGTCAGGACGAGCCCTCCGACGCCGACGGCGATCGCGACGGCGAAGGCCACGGCCAGGCCGGTCTGGTTCCCGCCGGTGGCGCGAAGGCTGGCGGCGATGATGGCGCCCGACACGCCCGTTCCCATGGCCGTGCCCAGCGTGTCCGAGAGGCTCAGGGCGCTCGACGCCGTGCCCTGTGTGCCCGGCGCGGCCTCGCGCAGGACGATGAGCGAGAGCGGCGCGTAGGCGAGGCCCATCCCGAGGCCGGCGACCGCGAACGTCGGTACGGCCCAGGCAACGGGAACGTCGGGCACCAGGATCACCCCGAACGACGCAAGACCGACGAGCGCCACGAAGAACCCGGCCGTCACGAACCGCTCGGTCGGCCATCGCTCGGCGTACCGGGCCTGGATCCACGAGCCCATCGTCCAGGTGACCGTGGCCGCGGTCAGGACGATGCCCGCCAGCACGGCCGACAGGCCGCGGTACTCCTCGAGGGTCAAAGACACATACGCGTCCACCCCGAAGAACATGAACGTCAGGACGCCGCGCAGAAGCACGGCCGCGGGCAGGATCGGGCGAGCGGTGAGGGTCCCCGCCGGCGTGAGACGGCGGATGGCGGGCAGCCCGAGCAGCAGGCCGACCAGGACCAGCGCCGCGGTCGCTCCCGGTTCGCCCACGGTCAGGCCCACCGTGATGAGCCCGGCCCCGGCCGCGACCAGGAGTGCATTCGGCAACCGGCGACGTTCCGCCGTGGATGCGGCCGCTTCGGCGGCATGGCCCGCCTCGGTCGGTGGGACCGCGGCGAGCGCCCGGATCGTGAGCAGGCCGGCGGCCCCGATAAGGGGCAACAGCCCCAGGAAGACGTACCGCCAGCCAAGGAGTTCGCCCACGATCCCGGCCAGGGCCGGCCCGATGACCCCGGGCAGGACCCATGCCGTCGAAAGCGTGGCGAACATCCGCGGTCGCAACCGTTCCGGCAGGCTCCGACCGATGGCCACGTAGGCGATCGGCGGGATCGTGCCGGCGCCGAGACCCTGGACGAACCGGGCCGCGACGAGGACCTCCATGCTCGGCGCCAGCCCCCCGACCAGCAGGCCGATCGCGAACAGCCCGAGGCCCGCCGCAAACGGCCGCCCGAGGCCGCCACGATCGATGAGCCCGCCGACCACGACGATGCCGATCAGCGACCCGAGGAAGAACGAGGTGAAGACCCAGCCGTAGAGCTCCATCCCGCCGAGCTCGCGGGCGACGATCGGCATGACCGTCGAGATCGCCAGCGCCTCGAAGGCGACCAGCGTGATGGTCAGGACCAGACCGAGCGTCAGCGCCCGGCGGCCGGGCGACCAGAGCCCGTCATCGGGACGGGTGCCGACAGCATGCATGGACCTAGGATGCCGGGCCGGCCGCATCACCGCCACGGCCGACCGTCGCGGTCAGCCCCGGACGTTCGTCGCGGTCACGGCGCCGGCCAACACGACCGTTCGTGCGACTAGGTCCCCGCGAGCCGCTCCACGACCGGCGTCAGGTCGTCGACGCCGCCGACGGTGATCGACGTGATGCCGAGCCGCTCGCGCAGCGACCGGAACTTCTCGACCAGCATGTCGATGGAGCCGATGAAGAGATGCGGCGAGTCGAGGACCTCGGCCTCGGTCAGCTCGATCCCGGTCCGGTCCCGGAGGTACTCGATGACGCTGGCCGCCTCGGCGTGGACGTCGTCGGTGACGGCGACCGGCCAGGCGGAGGGGTAGATGTTGAACGTCAGCGAGTCGAATCGATCGCCGGCGGCCTCTCGCGCCCAGCCGACCTTCTCGAGCGTGGCCTCGAACGTGATGCTGCGTGGGTCGACCCGCCGCTTGCCGAGCGTCCGCGGCGCCAGCCCGACGATGTCGGCTTCCTGCGCGGCCAGCGTCAGGACCCGTCGCCCGCCGCCGCCGATCATGATCGGCGGGTGCGGCCGCTGGACCGGTCTGGGTCCGGCGTCGTAGTCGCTGATCGATGTAGTGCTCGCCGGCGAACGAGAACGGTCCCTCGGCGAAACAGCCCTTCAGGACGGCGACTGCCTCGGCCAGCCGGGCGACGCGCGTCCCGACCGGTTCGAACGGCAGCCCGATGTGGTCGTACTCGGGCCGGTTCCAGCCGGCCCCGATGGCGATGTCGAGGCGACCCTCGCTGAGCACGTCGAGGGATGCCAGGTCCTGGGCCAGGACCGCCGGATGGCGCAGGTCGTTGTTGAGCACGAAGGTCCCGATCCGCAGCCGCGTCGTCGCCGCCGCGATCGTCGCCATCGCCGGCACGGGCGACAGCTGGTCGATGAGGTGGTCCGGGATGACCAGGGCGTGGAAGCCGGTCGCCTCCGCGCGCTTGGCGAGCTCGGCGAGCTTCGGGCCGGACGTCGGCTCGCGAGCATCGGCGAGGAACGTGAACGGTCGCACGCCGCCTACCATACGGGCCGTGACGCCCGCCCGATGGATCGCGGCTTGATCGACAGCCCACTCGATGCCGCGCTCGTCGTCGCCGCCGGCTTGGCCGCGGGAGCGATCAACACCATCGTCGGCTCCGGCTCGCTCATCACCTTCCCGACGCTCCTGTTCCTGGGTTACGCGCCGCTGGTCGCGAACGTGTCGAACACGCTCGGGCTCGTGCCGGGCGTCCTCAGTGGCGTCGTCGGCTATCGGCGGGAGCTCGCCGGTCAACGGCCACGCGCCATCCCCCTCCTGATCGCCGGGGGCCTCGGCGGCCTCACGGGTGCCGTCGTGCTGCTCGTCCTGCCCGAATCGGCCTTCAACCGGATCGTCCCGATCCTGATCCTCCTGGCCTGCGCGCTCATGGCCGTCCAGCCACGACTGACCGCCTGGATCGCCGAGCGGCGGGCCCGCGGCGACGCGACGCCGGCCCACGACGGCGGTCCGTTGCTCCTGGCCGGCGTGTACGCGACCGGGATCTACGGCGGCTACTTCGGGGCCGGGCAGGGGATCATCCTCATCGCGCTCCTGGCGATCCTCATCGCCGATGACCTCCAGCGCCTGAACGGGCTCAAGAACGCGATCGCGGTCACCATCAATGCCGTGGCGGCCGTCCTGTTCATCGCCCTGGCTCCGGTCGCCTGGGAAGCCGTGCTCCTCATCGCGATCGGCTCGATCGTCGGCGGCCAGATCGGGGCCACCGTGGGGCGCCGGATGTCCCCGATCGTGCTGCGGACCACGGTCATCGCGATCGGCCTGATCGTCGCGATCCGGCTCCTGCTCGCTTAGGTCGCGCCCAACCTCGCCACGACGGCCTGGGTGAGTGCCCAGGACCTGGCGGGCTGGGCCGGCGCCCGGAACCGGACCTGGTTCGAGGCGAACGTCATGTCGCCCGGCCGGACGCCCGGCAGGCCGCCGTCACCCAGCAGGCGCATCGCGGTCGCGCGCGACAGGCTGGCCGCGAAGCGGAAGATGAGCCAGCCCTCCTCGCGTGAGATCGACGAGATCCCGACCGTCTCGGCCAGCAGGCGCAGCTCGGCGACCTCGACGAGGCGCACCACGTGCGGCGGCATCGGGCCGTAGCGGTCGATGACCTCCTGGCGGAAGGCGGCCACATCGCCCGGGGTCCGGGCGCGGGCCAACCGTCGATAGAGCTCGAGCTTCTGGGTCTCGTCGGGCACGTAGTCGTCGGGCAGGCGCGCCTCCAGCGGCAGGTCCACGACCGCCTGGGGCGCCTCGACGATCGGTGCTCGGCCCTCGCTCCTGGCCTTCTGCTCCTCGACCGACTCCGCGAGCATCCGCGAGTAGAGGTCGAACCCGACCGCGGCCATGTGGCCGGACTGTTCGCCGCCCAGGATGTTGCCAGCCCCGCGGATCTCGAGATCCGAGAGCGCGATCTGAAAGCCCGCACCGAGCTCCGACGCGTTGAAGATCGCCTGCAGGCGCTTGCGCGCTTCGTCCGAGAGGCGCTCGCGGCGCCGGTAGAGCAGGTACGCGTAGGCCCGGCGACTGCTCCGGCCCACCCGTCCACGGAGCTGGTAGAGCTGGGCGAGCCCGAGAGTGTCGGCCCGGTCGATGACGATCGTGTTGGCATTGGGGATGTCGAGCCCCAATTCGATGATCGTCGTGCAGACGAGCACGTCGGCCTCGCCGTGGGCGAATGAGAGCATCACCTTCTCGAGCGCGCCCTCGGCCATCTGGCCGTGGCCGACCACGAACCGGACGCCCGGCAGCAGCCGCCGGAGCTGCTCGGCCTGCGCCTCGATCGTCTCGACCCGGTTGTGGACGTAGAAGACCTGGCCGCCGCGGTCGAGCTCGCGCAGGATCGCGTCGCGGACGAGCCCGGCCGAGGCCTCGGCGACGCGGGTCTGGATGGGCAATCGGTCCTCGGGCGGCGTCTCGATCGCGGACAGGTCGCGGATGCCCGCGAGGGCGAGGTTCAGCGTCCGCGGGATCGGCGTCGCCGACAGGGTCAGGACGTCCACCTCGTTGCGAAGGCGCTTGAGCCGTTCCTTGGCGGCCACCCCGAACCGCTGCTCCTCGTCGACGACGACCAGGCCGAGGTCCTTGAACCGGACGTCCTTCGAGAGCAGCCGGTGGGTGCCGATGACGATGTCGACGGTCCCGTCGGCCAGACCCTCGACGGTGGCCGCCTGCTCCTTCGCGCCGACGAACCTGGACAGGAGGCGGACCTCCAGCGGGAAGGCGGCGAAGCGCTGGCTGAACGTCTCCTGGTGCTGCGCCGCGAGGACCGTGGTCGGCACGAGGACCGCCACCTGCTTGCCGTCCTGGGTGGCCTTGAAGGCCGCGCGGAGCGCCACCTCCGTCTTGCCATAACCGACGTCACCGACGACGAGCCGGTCCATCGGCCGGAGCTGCTCCATGTCCGCCTTGACCTCGAGCGACGCTCGCATCTGGTCGGGGGTCTCCTCGTACGGGAACGACGCCTCCATCTCGGCCTGCCAGGGGCTGTCGTTGGAGAAGGCGTGGCCGCGGGCCCGGGCCCTCGACGCGTAGAGCTCGAGCAATTCCTCGGCGAGGTCGGCGACCGCCCGGGCGACCCGTTGCTTCGCGCGCAGCCATTCCGCGCCGCCCAACCGGGACAGCGTCGGGCGCTCGCCGCCCGCGTAGCGCGTGACCCGGGCGATCTGCTCGACCGGGACGAAGATCCGGTCACCGCCCGCGAACGACAGCTCGAGATAGTCACGGTCCTCGCCTGCCCCGCCGCGCCGAAGCATCTGCTCGTAGCGCGCGACGCCGTGATCGATGTGCACGACGAGGTCGCCGGGCGTCAGGCGCTCGAGGATGTCGCGCGGGACCACCCGCCGGAGGGCCCGCGGTCGTCGGACCCTGACGGTCCCGAACAGCTCGCGGTCGGTGACGAACGTGAGCCGGTCCGGACCGCCGGTGAAGCCGCCGTTGAGGCTGCGGTCGACGAGCGCGATCGCCCCAGGCGGCGGTGGCGCCTCGATCCGCTCGACGACCCCGACCGGCTGGCCGGCCTCCCCGAGCAGCTCGGCGAGGCGCGCGGCCTGGTCCGAGGCCAGCACGATCCGTGCGTCGTCGGCGCGCCAGCCCTCGACGGCGTCGACGACGCCGGCCGCCCGGCCGAACGGGAGGACGGGCTCGCGCCAGCCGAAGAGGTCGCCCGACGACAGCGAGCCTCGGGCCATCGCGCTGCCCTCGGGCGGCTCCGATTCCCAGGTCAGCTCGAGGGTCCGCGACGAGACCAGACGGCTCTTCCAGTCGCGTGGCGGCAGGTAGGTCGATGGCCAGTCCTTGGGCAGCTCCCCTGCCTCGACGAGCTCGCCGCGCCGCTCATCGGCCTGGCGCCACAGGAACTCGGCCGCTTCGGCGATGTCGCCGGGCTCGTCGAGGACGATGAGCGTGCCGGGATCGAGATGGTCGAGGCCGGTCGCCGGGGCGAGCTGGGCGGCCCAGACCTCGGCGGCATCGCCCACGGTCATCGCCCGGGTCGCGCCGGCCGGCCCGGCCGGTCGGAGGTCGTCGTCGGCACCCTCGAACCGTGCGATGTCCGCGGCCAGGCGTTCGGGCAGACGCGCGGCCACCCGCCCGAGTCGCTCCCGGATGGCCGGAGCGCCGCCGGCCGGCAGCAGGAATTCGGACGCGGGCAGGAGCACGGCCGCCTCGACCGTGCGGACCGTGCGCTGGTCCGTTGGATCGAAGGCGCGCAACGAGTCGATCTCGTCGCCGAAGAACTCGACCCGGATCGGGAGCGGCAGCGACGGCGGGAAGACGTCGACGATGCCGCCGCGGCGCGCGAACTCGCCACGGCCGGCGACCTCTGTCACGGGCACGTAGCCGAGCTCGAGCAGGTCATGCAGCAGGGCATCCTGGTGAAGCCGGGCGCCGGACGTGAGACGGCGGGGCTCGACCGGCAGGTCGCCGGGCGCGATCGTGTGCTGGAGCAGGGCCTGGACGCCCGCGACCATGACCCTGGCCCGGCCGCTCCGCCAGGCGGCGAGCGCCGCGACGCGAGCAGCGGTTTCGTCGGCGACGAGCTCGCTCCGCTCGTAGGCGAGCGCGGTCCGAGGCTCGAGGGTGACGACCGCATCCGGGTCGCCGAGCCACGCCCCGAGCTCCTCGGCGACTCGGTCGCCGATCTCCGCATCTCGCGCGATCCAGACGAGGCGCTCGCCCGTCCCGGCCTGGGCCAGGGCCGCGGCGAGGTACGACTTCGCGCCATGCGGGACCGAGACCAGCCCGACGTGCCGCCCGACCCGACGACCGTCGTCGTCCGCCCGACCGAGTCGCTCCCGCAGCGACCCGAACGTGCCGGTCTCGACGAGCAGCGGCGGCAGTGAGGAGAGATCCGGGAGGCGGTGGCGGCCACCCGACCGAGCGTCGGCCGGGGCACTGGCGGCGGCCTCGCGAAGCTTCGCCGCGGCGTCGCGGGCCTCGGCCGCCTCGTAGTCCTGGACCTCGGCGTCCACCTCGGCCACGTCGAAGTCGACCTCGGGGGCGCCCTCCGCCGAGCGGGCGAGCGCGTGCCGGGCGGCGAACGACTCGGCGACCTGCTCGGCGATCCGCCGGTCGCGCCCGCGTCGGCCGCGCAGGGGCGGCGTCGTGGATTCAGGCATCGGGGTCCGCCTTCGGGCGCAGCACCCGTCGCCAGCCGGTCCGGGTCTTGCGCACGCCATCGGGTCCGGGCGGGCCATCGACCTCGCCCGGCGCGGCGAGACGGTCGACGTCCGCCGGCCGGAGCTCGAACTTGTTGAAGGCGTTGGCCGCCTTGCTCGTGCCGTCCCGCGCCCACGCCTCGACGGCATCCGCGGCGGCGCCGAGCAGTTCGTCGAGGCGCTGGCGCTCGTCGGGCTCGAAGCGGGACAGGACGTGGTCGCGGCCGTTGCGAACCGGGTCCCCGATCCCGATCCGGAGGCGGCTGAACTTCTCGGTCCCCAGCTCCTCGATGATCGAGCCGAGGCCGTTGTGCCCGCCGGCTCCCCCACCCTCGCGGAACCGCAGCTTGCCGAACGGCAGCGCGAAGTCGTCCGCGACGACCAGCAGGTCGCCGAGTGGGGCGTGCTCGCGGGCCAGCACCTTCCGGACGGCCTTGCCCAATTCGTTCATGTAGGTGAGCGGCTTGACGAGCGTCAGGTCGAGGCCTCGGTATCGGCCCATGGCGACGTTCGACGCGTCCCGCTGCCGGCCGCGACCGCCCCAGCCGGCGCGCTCGGCGAGCGTGTCCATCACCAGCCAGCCGATGTTGTGGCGCGTGCCCGCATACGACGAACCCGGGTTCCCGAGACCGACGACGACCTTCAACCGACCCTCCGCGGACAGCACGACAGGGCCCGATCCCGTCCGACTCGGTCGGCGGGAGGGCCACGTCGCGATGGTAGCAGTCCGCGCTGTCTCGACCGGGCCCGGGCCGCCCCGCAGCCCACAGATGCTACGATTTCGTACTACGAAATCGTACGAACGCGCGGCCCGGCGACGTGTTCAGACAGGGGAGAGCCGCGAAATGCAGACCGTCCTCGGGACCCTCCAACGAGCCACGAACCTGTACGAGCAGCGGGTCGACGAGCGCCTGGTCGAGCTGGGACTGCGCGCCTCGGAGCTACACGTCATGCGTCTGGCGGTCGATTCGCCAGGCGTGACCATCGCGGAGGTTCGTGCCGCCACGGGCATGCGCGCCTCGACCCTGTCGAGTCTCGTCGGTCGGCTGCAGGGGATCGGCTATCTCCGCAAGCGGCAAGCGGGCCGCGACGGACGAAGTCGCGTCATCGAGGCGACGATCCCTGGCGCCCAGGCGACGGCCATCGCGACATCGATCCTGATCGAACTCGAAGCGTCGCTCGGCGAAGTCCTCACGCGGCAGCGGGATCTCAAGGCGCTCTCGGAGGTCGCGGAGGCCGTCTCGAACCTTCCGGTCGCCGAGAAGCATCCAGGCGACGGTCTGCCCGAAGTGACCGTCTGAACCGGTCAGTCGCTGCTGGCGATCATGCACAAGCCGTGACTCGCATTAGAATGCGAGCCATGGAGATCTCGCCGATCGAGGGACGCCTCGACACCCTCGCCCCGCTGGCCGAGCCGGTCCGGCGATCCCTCTACCTGTACGTCGTCGGGCGGCCGGATGCGGTCGGTCGTGGCGAGGCGGCGGGGGCAGTCGGGATCGGCCGGGCGCTGGCCGCGTTCCATCTCGACCGGCTGGTCGAGGCCGGCCTCCTCAGCGCGGAGTACCGACGCCTCTCGGGCCGGACGGGGCCAGGGGCCGGCCGTCCGGCCAAGCTGTACCGCCGTGCCGATCGCCAGGTCGAGGTCACCATCCCCGAACGGCGGGACGACGTCGTCGCTCGACTGTTCGCCGTGGCCCTCGACGCCGATCGGGTCGGCATCGCGTCCGGCTCGGCCACGCTCGAACGCGTCGCCCGCGACTACGGGACGGCGCTCGGCCGCGAGGCGCGGGGCCGGGCGGGATCGCGACCGTCACGAGCCAGGCTGACCGAGGCGGCCCTGACGGTCCTCGCCGATCAAGGGTTCGAGCCGTTCGCCGGGGCCGACGGCATCGTCACCTTGCGCAACTGCCCGTTCGACCGGGTCGCCCAGGACTACCGCGATCTCGTGTGCGGCATGAACCGCTCGATCATGGAGGGGCTCGTCGCCGGCCCCCACGCGGCCGGTATCCGCGCGATCTTCGACCCGCAGCCCGGCCGCTGCTGCATGACCTTCGCGGGCGCGAGCGCCGCGCGAACGTAGCCGCGCCGAGCCTCAACGCCCGAGCAGTCGGCGCTCCAGGTCGCGCATCGCGACCTCCTCCGCCGGTTCGGCATGGTCCCATCCGGCCAGGTGGAGCGTGCCGTGGGTGACAAGCAAGCAGAGCTCGTCGGCCGGCGCCCACTGGACGTCACCGGTCTGGCCACCACGGCCGGTCGCGGCCTGGTCGATCGCCCGCTCCACGGACACGACGATATCGCCGAGGTGCGGCCGGCGGCGGGGCGGGAGCACGAACGCATCCGGCATCGTGGCGGCCCGATCGGGGTCACCCGGATGGGGCGGGTAGGCCTCGGGCGGAAGCAACGGGAAGGACAGCACGTCCGTCGGTCCGGCCTGGCCGAGGTGCGTCGCGTTCAGCTCGGCCAACTCGCGGTCGTCGGCGAGGATGAGCCCGATCGAGGCCGGACGAGGAGCGCCCGCCGCATCGGCAGCCGCTGCGATGGATCGAGCCAGTCGAGTCCCGGCCATCGGGCTGACGACACCGTCGCGGATCGTGAGGTCGACCCGCCACGGGCCAACGTACAGCGACCGCGTCACGAGGCCGAGTCGCCGCCTCCGCCACTCGCGGCACGCCGGGATTCGAGATCCACGACTTCGCTCTGTGGGTACGCGATCCGCGTGTGGTACATGCCGAGCAGCTGGCCAACGAACGCCTCGCGGATGAGCTCCAGGTCGCGCAGCGTGAGGTCGCACTCGTCGAACTGGTCGTCGGCGATGCGCTCCTCGATGATGCGGCTGACCATCGCCCGGATGGCCGGCTCATCGCGCGAGGAGAGCGATCGGACCGAGGCCTCGACGCCGTCCGCCAGCATGATCAGCGCGGCCTCGCGGGTCTGCGGCTTCGGACCGACGTGGCGGAAGGTCCGCTGGTCGACTGCCGCCGCGGCCTTGGCCCCTTCGGCGGTCGTCGGCCCGCCGTACGGCTCGGCCGCCTGTTCCTTCGCCCGGGCATAGAAGTAGCTCATGATCGCCGTCCCGTGGTGCTGCGGGATATAGGCGATCAGGGCCTTCGGCAGCCGGCCCTTGTATGCCAGGTCGATCCCGTCGGCGACGTGCTGCTTGAGGATCTGGGCGCTCACCGCCGGGTCGAGCTGGTCGTGGATGTTCTCGCCGCCGGCCTGGTTCTCGATGAAGCCGAGCGGGTTGGCGAGCTTGCCGACGTCGTGGTAGTAGGCCGCGACACGGGTCACGAGCGGGTCGGCGCCGATGGCCTCCGCGGCGCGCTCGGCGAGGTTGCCCACCATCAGCGAGTGGTGGTACGTGCCCGGGGTCTCGACGAGCAGGCGGCGCAGGAGCGGCTGGGACGGGTTGGCCAGCTCGAGCAGCTGGAACACGGTCAGGATCCCGAACACCGACCCGAGCACCGCGAACGTCCCGACCGCGGCGATACCCGAGCCGGCCGCGGAGACCGCCGAGGCGAACCACAGTTCCAGCACGCCCCGGACGTCGCGCACGCCGAGAAGCGAGAAGATCGTCACGACGGCGGCATTGACCACGAAGACCGCGACAGCGGCCTGGATGAAGACCTGAAGCCGGTCGCCGCGCCGGATGGCCACGATGCCGGCCATGCCGCCGAGGAACACGTAGGACGTGAACTCGAGCGAGCCGCCGTTCACGGCCCCGCCGATGATCGCCACGAGGGCGATCACGACGGTCGCGAGCGACGCATCGAGCAGGATCGCGAGCAGCATGCCGATCGCGGCGGTCGGCAGGAAGAACTGGAGGATCGACCGTCCGGCCGTGACCTTGAGCGCGATCGTGGCGCCCACGACCAGCAGGCCCGTGAGGACGAGGGCGTTGTCGCGATGCCAGAGCTTCGGCCGGAAGCGCCACATCCAGCCGAGCAGCATCCCGACGATCAGCACCGAGAGCAGGAACCAGCCGAAGAGCGTCGCGATGTCGGGACGCGTCTCGCCCAGACCCAGTGCGTCGACCTTCTCGATGTCCTCGGGACCGAGCCGTTCCCCGGCGCGGACGATCACCTCCCCCAGCAGGATCTGCACCCGGACCGGCATGACCGCCGCGGCCCGCCGGTCCCGTGCCTGTTGGGTCAGCTCGGCGTCGAACGAGGAGTTCGGCACGACGAGCGGGCTGATGAGCTCCGCCGCCAGCGCCCGTTCCGCGTCGTTCAGGCCGCCCGCCATCAGGCCCGCAAGCCGGGTCCGGGTCTCCGCCACCTCGGTGTCGAGCAGCTGCGTTCGCAGCAGCGAATCGAGCACGCGAGCGGACTCCGTGCGGACGATCGCCCACCGTCCGGGTTCGAGCCCGCCCAGCGTGGCCTTGCCCTCGTCTCCGAGATCGGGCACGGCGGTCTCGAGCAGCGACGCCCGTTGCTCGTCCGTCAGGTCGGCGGCGAAGGTCGTATCGACCCGGGCGACCCGTCCCTCGAACGCCTTCTGCTGCTCGGTCGCGATGGCGGCGGCATTCTCGGTCGTGAAGTCGTACTGCGGATCGACCGAATCCCGGGCGGCCACTCGTTCCGCCTCGGTCCGTGCGGCGCTCTCGAACCCGACCGCCTTGGTCGCGATGATGTCCCGCGGCGCGAGGTCGCCCGCGGCCAGCGAGAGCGATTCCTCGGGCAGGATGTCGGCGCCCATGATCGCCGTCAGGACGACGACCAGGATGCCCGACGCGATCACGAAGCGCGCCGCATCGCGGCGCGTGAAGCGCGCGAAGGCGTCGAGCCGCTGGGTCAGCATCGCGTGGCGCCCCGATCGTTCACGGCCGGCCCGTCAGTGCGTCCCGACGTCGTGGCCGGCGAGATCGGCCTGGGCGAGGGCCGCCGCGACCATGCCGCTCACGACCTTGCCGTCGGCCCGGCCGCGCGTCCGTGGCGAGAGCCAGCCCATGACCTTGCCGAGGTCACGCGCCGAGGTCGCCCCGGTCGCGCGGATCCCCTCGTCGACGAGGGCCGTCAGCTCGGCGTCGCTGAGCGCTTCGGGGAGGTAGCCGCGCAGGATCTCGATCTCCGATTCTTCCTTCGTGGCGAGGTCCTCGCGGCCGGCCCCGCGGAAAGCCTCGACCAATTCGCGACGCGTCTTGACCTCGCGGGTCAGCACCGCGAGGTACTCGTCGTCGGTCAGGGGCGTGCCCTGACGCTTCTCGACGTTGTAGGCCGCGTTCATCGCCATCCGCAGGACATCCCGACGCAACGCGTCGCCGCCACGCATGGCGGTCGCGATATCGGTCTGGATGCGATCTCGAAGGGACACGGGTCTGGCAACCTCGGGCGGCGGTCGGTCCGACGGTGTCGTCGGGCTGGTGCCGGGCGCCCGCGGGGGGCGCAGGGCTTGGCGTGTGCCGGCGGGCAGGAGCCCGCACGCAGCTCAGCCGGCCTGCGTTCGGGCGTTCTTCTTGCGCTTCGCTTCCTTGCGCTTGCGCTTCACCGACGGCTTCTCGTAGTGCTCACGTCGGCGAGCCTCGGCGAGGATGCCGCTCTGCTGGATCTTCTTGTTGAAGCGGCGCAGGGCGCTTTCGAACGTCTCGTTCTCTCCCACTCGGACTTCAGCCAATCCCGGTTCACCTCCTCGGGCCCCGTGTCGCTGACGGTCGCGCCGGACTGGTGGCCCACCGTCCGTGGCGCGTGCTCGACGTTCCCCGCCGGAGCCGCCGGAGTGTAGCCGAGGCTCAGGAGACGGTCAAACATCACTCGACCCGCCTCAGGCAGGCCACTGCTGGCCCAGGACGAAGATCCAGTACGCATCGAGCGCCGCGACGACGGCCCAGAAGCCGACGATCAGGGTCGGCCGACGCAGGAAGCACTTGCTCCACGACACGCCGAGCGTGATCGAGCGTGCGTAGAGCACGACGGCGATGACGGCGACCACGAGCACGAACACGGCCGGTGAAACAAGCCAGGCGATGAGCCCGACCGTGCCCATGCGGCAGAACGTGAAGGCGAGACGCTCGTACTTCTCGGGTCGGCTCAAGGGCCGGCGAGCGTACGAATCGGGCCCGGGCAGCGTCGTGAGGGCCTCCCCGTGCAGGCTGGTCATGGCATGCCCGTCGAGGCGCGCTCTGGCGCGTCCAGCTGGATGAGGCGCGCGGCGGGCACCATGCCCGCCGACGTCTGCCGGCGCAGCTGACCGAAGACCTGTCTCGCGCAGAACGGGATCCGGACGGGATTCGCCTCGCCGTCAGTGGACCCGACGTGGACGCAGCACTGCTGCAGCCGCTCGACGTTCATCGTCCAGGGGTCCATGAACGTCTTGATGGACAGCCGTTTGACCCGCAGGGCGATGTCGTCGATCGGGGCGGAGCCGCGGTCGGTCAGCCAGCGGCCCAGGCTCTTGATGAAGCCCGACACGCCCAGGTCGCAGACCTCGCAGATGTCGAGCAGGTAGTCGATGACCTCGCGCCGGCTGACCATGGCCGTCTCCGAGAGGAGTCCGGTCAGGGATTCCCAGAGCGCATCGTCGGGGGCGAGGCGGTTCCCGAACACCGCCATCCGGGCCTTGAGCCGGTCGCGTCCGATCAGCTGGACGATCGAGCGATGGGCCCCGTCGTCGCCTCGGATGAAGTACGTCAACGACGAGCAGTCCGGGTGGCTGCACGGGAGGGCGATGAAGTCGGCGGGACCGACCCGCTGGCCGGTCTGTTCGCCCAGGCGCCGGATCGTGCCGGTCGTCGTCGCCCGGTCCATCGGGTCCACCGGGTTGGCGCGGCCGGCGGTGAACATCGGCTGGATCGCGACGCCGGCGATGTAGTCGGTCGCGAAGGCGTAGTCGACGACCGCGCCCACCTCGTGGTCGTTGACGCCCTTCGCGACCGCCATCGCGAGCGTCGTGAAGATCCGCTCGCCGGTCAGCCGACGGATCGCCTCGGCCTTCATCTCGCGGAGGTCCTCGCCGCGATGGAAGAGATGGGTCTCGAGCTCGAAGCCGTCGAACTGCAGGTAGACCTCGACCCGGGACCGGAGGCGTGCGAGCTCGGCCAGGAAGCGATCGTCGCGCGCGATGCGGATGCCATTCGTGTTGAGGACGACGCGGGTGACCTTCCGCTCGGTCGCCGCGGCGATGATCTCGGCGATCTGGGGATGGACCGTCGGCTCGCCGCCCGAGAGCATCAGCGCATCCACCCGCCCCCCCTCCCGCTCGATGGCCGCATCGAGCGACCGCAGGATGTGCGGGAGCCGGGCGTGCCGGTTGATCCCCGGGCCGCTGTCGGCGAAGCAGGTCGGACAGTGGAGGTTGCAGTTCTCCGTGACGTCGATCAGCAGGATGCAGCTGTGCTGGGTCTGGAGGTCGCCCAGCCCGTCCATGTAGCCCATCGGGATCGGCCGCGTGTTGCCCACGGTGTCGGGCGTGATCTCGCGCGTGGGGATCCGCCATTGCTGCAGGTCCTCCCAGAGCGCGTGGTCCTCCTCGTACAGGCTCATCACCTCGCCGTGGCCCCGTCGGCAGACCCGGCGAAGATAGACGGCGTCTTCCATCGCCACGAGGTTGCCCTGCAGGATGTCGGTCTCGTAGTCGATCTCGCGGTCGGGGTCGTCGCTGAAGCACTGGCCGCAGACGGTCAGGACCATCCGGAGGGGCAGGTAGGGCCGCAGGGCGAGCATCAGCGGACCGGAAGGAACGGGAGGCACAGGCCCGCCACGCCGATCAGGAGGACGAGCGGGACCGCGAGGAAGATCGTCAGGGCCCTGCCGGCGCGGTCCGGGTCCGGCTTCACAACGGCGATCCAGATCAGGGAGATCCCGATGGTCACGAGCAGCGCGATCGTCAGGATGGTCTGCAAGCCGGAGCCACCGACGTATGCGTCGGGCGCCGGGATCAGCAGGTACTGGAACGCGAAGAAGATCCAGACGAGCGCGTAGCCCAGCAACACGATGAGGCTGGCCTGCCGGCGCAATGGCTTGACGACCTCGCGTTCCCGTTCCGCCTTCCCGGCCAGCCCGACCGCCTTGTCGAAGTCCGCCTCCGTGTATCCGGACTCGAGGGCGGAGCGCTCCAGCGCCGCCATCGTATGAGCACCGCGCTGGTCGGCGATCCACGCGGCGAGGACTTCCGCCCGAGGATCCGAGGAGTCCGAGAGCAGGTCCCACGCGGGCGGTGCCGCTTCTGGACCGGTCGCAGGTCCAGCCTGGTCGTCGGGTGGCGGTCCTTGATCGTTCGGGCCGGATCCGGTCACGGGATGCCCTCCATCAATGCGCTCTGCGGGTTGGGTGGCGATGGCACGCGATAGGCGTCACGGCGGAGCTGCCGAACGAAGTGGATGACAAGGAGCCCCACCAAGGGGATGAGCACCCATTGCGGGCCGGTGAGCCCGAGCGCCTGGGGCTCGTTGCCGCGCACGAACTCGACGAAGAACCGGAAGACCCCTGCCGCGAGCAGGTAGAGCTTGACCGCGTCGCCGGGGACCGTGACCCGGTCCCGGTACCGCACGATCAGGGCGATCGCGACGAGGTTGAACCCGATCTCGTACAGCATCGAGGGGTGCATCGCCACGTCGCAGCCCGGGCAACGAGCGAACGCCGCGGCCGCCGACGGGCTGACCGTGAGTCCCCAGGGCAGCGTCGTGGGCGTCCCAAGCGGCAGCTCGGAGAGGAAGCAGCCGACCCGCCCGATGACCGTGGCGACCGGGATCGCGAGGAGGTAGCAGTCACCGGTCGAGCGGGTGTAGCCGAAGGCCCGTTTCGTCAGCGCGATCGCGAGGTAGCCGCCGGCAAGCGCCCCGAGGATGCTCTTGCCGCTGTGCTCGATGACCTCGCTGAACGGCCGATCGCCGAAGGCTGCGTACAGCTCGACGTGTTCCCAGGCGGTGATCAGCCGGGCCCCGATGAGGCCGCCGAGCACGGCCGCCAGCGAGATCCAGACGATCGGTCCGGCCAGCCAGTCGCGGGCCCGGAGTTCGGCCGCGTAGATGGCAAGACCCACCGCCAGGGCGAGGATCGTGAACGCGTCGTGGGTCGCGATGGCGAACGGGCCGATGGGCAGGACCGGGAACATCGGGCGCACCCTCGCACGGGCGGGACGTCCCTACGCTACCACTCGGTATCGGCCGTGCCGTCGGCGGCACGTGTAGCATCGAGCCGATGCCCACCTTGCTCGACCTGCTCGACGGCACGGTCACCCGCTATGGCGATCGCCAGGCGCTCGGCCTGCGACGCGACGACGGCACCACGATGCACTGGAGCTTTCGTGAACTCGACCGGCGCGCCCGGATCGCGGCCTGGCGCCTGCGGGCGATGGACCTCGAGCCGGGCGACCGGATCCTGACCTGGTCGCCGTCCACGCCGGAGTTGCCGGCCGCCTACTACGGGGCGATGTACGCGCGACTCGTCCTGGTCCCGCTCGACCTGCGCATGTCGGCCGATGCGGTCAACGGCATCGTGCAGGCATCCGGCGCGCGGCATCTCGTCCTGGGCACGGGCCGCGACGCGCCCGATCCGCGCGAGGCGCGCCTGACCGACTTCCCGACCACGACCGTCGAGGCCCTCTCGGCCGAGCCCGGACCGGACGATCCCATCTTCCCGCCCGACTGGGAGGTCCGCCAGGCGGCCTGGAGCCGACCCACGCCCGACGAGACGTTCGAGCTCATCTTCACGTCCGGCACGACCGGCACGCCCAAGGGCGTGATGCTGACCCACGACAACGTCGTGGCCTCGATCGAGAGCTTCCACCGCATCGTCCCGGTGATGGAGCATCGGCTGGTCTCGCTGCTGCCCCTGTCGCACCTCCTCGAGCAGGCGGTCGGCCTGTACTACGCCCTCGACGTCGGCGCGGACATCCTGTACGTGCGGAGCCGGAACCCGCGCGTCATCTTCGATGCCCTGCGCGACCACCGGGTCACGTCGATGGTCGTGGTGCCGCAGGTGCTGGACCTGTTCTGGAGCGCCATCGAGCGCGAGGTCGAGAAGCGCGGACGGACGGCCGCCTTCGAGCGCCTGCGTCGGATCGGACGCCACCTCCCGGTCGGGCTCCGGCGGCGCCTGTTCGGGAGCGTCCATGCCCAGCTCGGCGGCCACTTCCGGCTGTTCCTCTCGTCCGGGGCGTTTCTGCCGCCGGCCCTCCGGCAGGCGTGGGAGGACCTCGGTGTGACGGTCCTGCAGGGCTACGGCGCGACCGAGACGGGGACCGGAACCTGCACGACCCTCGACGACAACGGGCCCGGCACCGTCGGCCGCCCACCCGAGGGCATCGACATGCGCCTCGCGCCCGACGGGGAGATCCAGTTCCGTGGCCGGACCGTGTTCAGCGGCTACTGGCAGGCGCCCGAGGCGACCGCGGCCGCCTTCACGGACGACGGCTGGTACCGCACGGGCGACATCGGCCACCTCGATGACGAGGGCCGGCTGATCCTTTCGGGCCGGACGAAGGACATCATCGTCCTGCCGAACGGGTTCAACGTCTATCCCGAGGACATCGAGAACGCGCTGCGCGTCGCCGGCATCCGCGATTCCGTTGTCGTGGAGACCCAGCCGGGTCGCATCGAAGCCATCGTCCTCGGTGCCGTGGGTGAGGCGGAGCCCGCCGTGTTGCGCGCGACCATCGATGCCGCGGTCAAGGCGGCCAACGCTCGCCTCGGACCCAATCAGCGGATCGCCGGCTGGCGGCTCTGGCCCGAGGAGGACTTCCCGCGCACGCACACGCTCAAGATCAAGCGGGCACCGATCCGCGCGTGGGTCGCGGCCGACACGCCGCAACCGGTGGCCTGAGGCCCATCCTCATGGTTCCGGCGGCGTGAGTTCGCAGTCGGGCGTCGTGCATAGATCCAGTCCCAGCTGGGCCAGGCCTTCGGCCAATGGCGTGAACCCGAGCGATCCGTTGAATCTCCGACTCGCGACACCCGCCGGGATCCCCCGCACGAGGACTGCGCCGCCAGAGTCACCGACCGACACCGGGATGCGAGCGACGATCATGCATGGGAAGTAGTCGCCGTCTTGCGGATAGAGGTTGTCGCCCTTCTCGACGACCATCCCGCTGCGGTAGATGTTGCGGCCGTCGATCTCGACCTGGTCACCGATCGCGACGTCAGCGCAGGTCAGCGGGCGCGTGCCCGGTGGGATGATCCGGTAGCCGGCCGTGCCCAGGTCGACGACGTTGAGGTGCCCCCACGGGATGCGGTCCTCGGCGACCACGAGGTAGTTCAGGTCGGACGCCGCGCACCGGTGCCCCGGGTACGGGCATGTGGCGTCCCGGGCGGCCGGGCCGAAGACGCCGCGCACCGTGGTGCCGTCCTGGTCGTAGGCCACGGTGCCCTCGGTCGTGCAATGACCGGTGGACGTCAGCACGATCGTGTCCCCGTGACGGGCGTAGAACCCGCCGGCACACGCTCCCCAGAGCTGCTGGCCGGCGAGCACCGGCGGTTCGTACACCTGGGTGGTGCGCCGCGGCTCGAGGGCCGACCTGACGATCGAGAAGACGCCGACGCCGAGCAGCAGGCCCGCCAGGACGAGGATGAGGAGCTGCCTGGGACCGATCCGCGCTCGGGTACCGCTCCGACCCACTCGGGTGCTCAGACGACCGGGTAACCCACGCCGAGCGTCTCGAGCGCCCGCTGGATGCCCGGCGCGTCGGGGTCGTTGGCGGCCTCCGGCAACCAGGAGTAGGTGACCACGGTGGTCCCGACGCCGCGGATGACGTGGACCGTGCCGAGGGGTGTCTGGACCTTGCCGGGCCCCGTCTCGAGGTATCGCTGCTGCTCGGCGGCCGCCTCCGCGGCGCGGCCGGGATCGAGGAACTCGTACACGACGATGTAGCCCTTGTCCGGGTCCTCCGGCAGGGTCACCTGGTAGACGGCCCGCGCCGCGTTCGCGAGCATCGGCAATTCGGCCTCGCTGTAGGGCGTGGCGACATCGCGAAGCACGAGATGTTCGGAACCGAGCGCGGCCACGAGCGCGGAGCGCGTCTGCCCGACGGCCGGCGTGACCGTGCGTTCCGGCCCGATCGTTGATGGCGGGTACGTGACGGCGCCGCTGTCGCTCGTGGCGCAGCCGGCGACGAGGCCGATGGCCAGGGCGAGCGCCGCGGCGACGGTCGACGGGAGCGGCCGGAGGCGGATCCGCCCGCTCATCCGGGGGGCCACACGAACGGTCGGCCGCCCATCAGGTGCAGGTGCAGGTGATCGACCGTCTGTCCGCCCCAAACGCCCACGTTCGTGACGATCCGGTACCCGCCCTCGGCGATGCCCTGGTCGCGCGCGATCTGCGCCGTGACCGCGAATAGCCGGCCGAGCATCGGGCCGTCGGCCTCGGTCAGCTCGGCGGCCGACGCGATGTGGCGGCGCGTGATGACGAGGATGTGGGTCGGCGCGCGCGGGGCGATGTCGCGGAACGCGATGATCTCGTCGTCCTCGTGGACGCGGGTGGAGGGGATCTCCCCGGCGACGATCCGGCAGAACAGGCAGTCGGCGGCCACGGACCCTCCTTCGCTCACCAGAGCACCGGCTTGGAGCTCATCAGGAACCCGATCGTGCCGACCAGTCCGGCCATGAGGTACGAGACGTACCGCTGGCGCCTCGCCCGCTCCCGCCACAGCTCGTCATCGGACGACGCCTTGACCCCGATCAGGCGGCGCAGGTTCGGCCGCTGGACGAAGAACGCGATGGCCAGGTTGACGAAGTAGATGGTCAACGCGAGCAGCAGCCAGGGCTGCTCGAGCATCGTCGGTCCCAGCATCGCCACCAGGGCGAGGCCCGTGAGCGCCAGCCCGAGACCGATGACGACCGTGCCGTGGCTCTGCGCCCACAGCAGCCCCTGGACGGCGCGGCTGCCTGATTCCACCGTCGCCCGCCGCGCTCGAAGCGTGAACGGGAGCAGGATCGAGGGCACGAACAGACTGACGGCCAGCGTGATGTGGACCGCGAGCAGCACGGGAAACAGGTTCACAGGGTCACCGGCATCGCCCGCGATTGTAGGTGGCGCGGCCGTCAACCCGGTCGGTGGGCATCGAGCGCCACCCACTCGCCCTCGACGCGGCGGTCGTCGACGACGAGGCCGGCCGCCTCGAAGGCGGCCCGGACGTCCGCCTCCCGGTCGATGAAGATGCCCGACGCGACCAGGACGCCGCCCGGTCGCAGCTCGTCGCGGAGTGTCGCCGCGAGTGGCAAGAGCACGCCGGCGATGAGGTTCGCAACGACCACGTCGAATGGCGGTTCGCCCGTCGGCACGCTCCCGAGGCGCGCCTCGATCCGGCGCACGAGCCGGTTCCGTCGGGCGTTGGCCGTCGTCGCCTCGATGGCGATCGGGTCGGTGTCGACGCCGAGGGCCCGCCGTGCTCCGAGGCGGACCGCGGCGATCGCGAGGATCCCGCTGCCGCAGCCGACATCGAGCACCCGGGCATCGGCGAGGCGGCCGCGGTCGGCGACGGCCTCCAGGGTGGCCAGGCACAGCCGAGTGGTCGGATGCAGGCCCGTCCCGAACGCCATGCCGGGGTCGAGCGCGACGACCACGTCGTCGGGCTCGCGGTGGTGGCGCCGCCAGGTCGGTCGGATGACGAGCCGACGGCCGACGCGCATGACCGGGAAATAGGCCTTCCAGGCGTCGGCCCAGTCGGCCTCGTCGATCAGCCTGGTCCGAATCTCCCCGATCGGCCGCAGGCCGAACGCCTGCAGGTGACCGAGCGCCTCGGCGGCGTCCGCGACCGCCCGGTCGGCCGCGGCGCGGTCGCGGGCCGGGAGGTACGCCCGGACGATCGCCGGTCGGGTCGGGTCGAGGCGGGCGCCGAGGCCCTCATCGACCAGCTCGAACGCCGGTTCCACCGAGGTCCCGCCAGGCGTCGAGCGCCCCAGGATCTCGCTGACCGCCTCGACCGCCTCCACGTCGGCCTCGACCGCGAGCTCGAGCCAGGCGCCCCTGGCGCCGTCGTCCGATCGGCGAGGCGTCAACCGAGGCCGAGCTTCTCGCGCAGGCCGCCGCCCGACCCGACCGACTCGCCCGTCTCGTCGGCGTACTCGTGGAGCAGCTCGCGGGCCCGCTTCGACAGCTTGGTCGGGACCACGACGTTGACCAGCACGTGCAGGTCGCCCTTCGAGCCGGCGCGCCGGACGTGCGGGACGCCCTTGCCGCGCAGCCGGATCTCGGTGTCGGGCTGGGTGCCGGGCTTGATCTCGACCTCCTCCTCGCCCTCGACCGTGGGCACCATGATCTTCGTCCCGAGCGCGGCCTGGGCGATCGAGACGTCGGCCTCATAGAAGAGCTCGGTCCCATCGCGCTTGAGCGACGGATGCGGCGCGACGTGCACTGCCACGTAGAGGCTGCCGGCCGGGCCGCCGCGTGGACCGACCTCGCCTTCATTGGAGAGCCGGATCTGGTGGCCCTCGTCGATGCCGGCGGGGATCGTGACCCGGATCTTTCGCTTTCGTTCGGTCCGCCCGTCGCCCTTGCACGTCTCGCAAGGCGACTCGACGATCCTGCCTTCGCCCCGGCAGCGCGGGCAGGCGCTGACGTTGACCATCTGGCCAAGCATCGTCTGGCGCACGCTGCGGACCTCGCCTCGGCCGTTGCACTGCGGACAGGTCGTGGCCTCGGTCCCGGCCTTGGCGCCCGTTCCGTGGCATGTCTCGCACGGCTGGGCGACCCGGAACTCGATCTCCTTCTCGGTGCCCTTGACGGCCTCCTCGAACGTGATCCGCAGGTCGTAGCGCAGATCCGCGCCGGGTTGCGGTCGACCGCGACGGGCCCCTCCGGCACCGGCCCCACCACCGAAGAAGGCATCGAAGATATCCGAGAAGCCACCGAAGCCCTCGAACCCGGCGCCCGCGCCCGCGCCGTCGACGCCGGCCCGACCGAACATGTCGTAGCGCTGCCGGCGCTCCGGGTCAGAGAGGACCTGGTACGCCTCGTTGATCTCCTTGAAGCGTTCGGGCGCATCGGCGTCGGTGCTGACGTCGGGATGCCACTGCTGGGCGAGCTTGCGGAAGGCGCGCTTGATCTCCGCATCCGACGCCCCGCGTTCGATGCCCAGGACCTGGTAGTAGTCGCGCTCCGCGGTCGCCATCGACGACACAGGATACGGGAGGTGGCCGCTGACGCTCCGAACGCGCGGGCCGGCGCGCTACGCTGCGGCCATCTCGCCCAGGCCCGGAGGATGCCGATGCCCGACCAGGCTCGCCTGACGGTCGCGCTGACCGTCGACCACGACGCGATCTCCGACAGCGTCCGTCGCGGCGACCCGCCCGTGAAGCTGTCGCACGCCGAGTTCGGACCGCGTGTCGGGTCGGGACGGATCCTGGAGTTGCTCGCACGCGAGAGCATCCCGTCGACCTGGTTCGTCCCGGGTCATACGCTCGTGACGTTCCCGGACGACACCGCGGCGATCGTCGCGGGCGGCCACGAGGTCGCCTGCCACGGCTGGTACCACGAGGACTTCGCGGAGCTCGAGACGAACGCGCAGCGCGACATCCTGGCCCGGTCGGCCGAGGCGGTCCGCGAGCGGACGGGCGCCGCGCCGAGGGGGTTCCGCGCCCCGTACTGGTCGCTCGCCGCAGGCACTCTGGAGCTGGTCGAGGCCTTTGGGTTCGCCTACGACAGCTCGCTCATGTCGGGCGACTATCGGCTGTCGCACGTCCGACACGGCGATCGGCACAGCGTCGCGGCCGGGACGACCTGGGGCCGGGCGGGACAGCTCGTCGAGGTGCCGGTCTACTGGGCGCTCGACGACTGGCCGCACTTCGAGCCCGGCAACGGACGAGACGGGCTGTCGGCGCCATCGAAGGTCCTCGAGATCTGGCTGACGGAGCTCCGGTATGCGCTCGCGCACGCGCCAGGCGGCCTGCTGACCATCACGGTCCACCCGGAATGCATCGGACGCGGGCACCGGATGGCGATGCTCGAGACGTTCATCGCCGAGGCGAAAGCAATGTCCGGCGTCGTGTTCGAGCGGCTGGACCGGTACGTCAGCCGCTGGTCGGCGTCGAACCCCTGACGACCGCTCAGAGCCCACGCGAAGACGCGGATCGCAGGGTTCCCGTCGTTGACCCTTGACAATAGGAAGATATCTGCGCATTCTTTCGCCATGCGACGCAAGGCCGGCTCCCTGGTCCCGCTGGAAGTGGCGATCCTCGACGCACTCATCGACCTTCGGCGGCGCGGCATGGCCGAGGCGCATGGCTTCCTGATCGCGTCCAACCTCCGCGAGATCGGCGACGATCGCCGGCTGACCGCGTACGGAACGCTCTACAAGGCGTTGGACCGACTGGCCGAGTCGGGCGCGATCGAACGCCGTTGGGAGGACCCCGAGGTCGCGGCCATGGAGGGCCGGCCTCGACGGCGCTACCACCGGATCACGCTCGCGGGCGAAGCGGCACGGGCCGCGGCCGGCCCGATTCGCAACCCCAGGCCGGCGGTCGACCGCGGCGCCGCGACATCGTGAGCGCGATGAAGACCGCCGATCCACAGCAGGCGCCGAACGATCGGGCTGGGTCGGCCATCCGGGTCTGGGTCGCCTTCTACACCCGGGGATTGCCGGTCGAGCTGGCGAAGGACCGACGAGACCTCATCGAATCCGATCTGTGGGACGAAGCGCAGGAGGCGGCATGGCTGGGCGAAACCTCGGGCTTCGCGCGTCAACGATGGAGCCGCTGGCTTCGGGGGATGCCGGCCGACGTCAGTTGGCGCATCGAGCAGCAACGCCGGACCACGAAGTTGCCACGGAGGGCTGACGTGCGAATCTCGAAGGGACAGTTGGCGGCGATCGGCGTCGTGACGATCTTCTATGTCGTCGTGATGATCGCCGGGCTCATGAGCTCGGCTAGCTTCCGCGAGTGGGCGGGGATGGGGCCGGCGCTGCTCGGGCTCGGCCTGTCTGTCGTCGGCCTCCTGCTCGCCATCCCGAAGGCCCGGGCCGGATTCGTCGTCGGGATGATCGGCACCGCGATCGCCTTCCTGGTGATGCCCTGGATGTTCCCGTTCTACCTCCCGCTCCCGATCGTCCTCGGCTATCGGCTGTATCGGGAGCAGGCGACTCAGCCATCCGCTCCGGGGACCTGAGGGGGCGCGGTCAGCGCGCGATCGACACGGCTCAGGTTCCGGGATGTGGGTAGAACGTCTTGTGAACGATGCGCCAAGCGTCGTCGACCCGGAGCATGGACAGATCGTCGGTGTACCACACGCCGGCGAACTGGCCGCCGAGCCTGACCAGGGCCGTATCGCCTGCGAACGAGAGCGCCTCGATGCGCCAGTCGTGGGGTCCCGCATGCGCGGCGGCCCCCTTGCACTCGACGACGAATTCGTCGAGGGTCGACCAGGACAACGCGCCGTGTTCGTTGCCGACGATGCAGGCTCGGGGATGGAACGCGCGGCCGAGCTTCGCCGCATCACCGGCCATCATCCCGTCGTAGTAGGTGCGGACGGTCTCGGTCACGCCCACGATGTCCGCCTCGTTCGTCCGCTGACGCATTTGGCAAACGCTCCCTTCTCCGTCGACGGCGGGCACGACCCGGAACCGCGCGTGGCGCCTACCCGCTGGTCTGCGGAATCTCGACTGCCGCCAGCACTTGTGCGCGTCGGAGGACCGCGTCGAACATCGCCGACGTTAACCGATGTGTAAACACGTTCTGCTGGCTCGGGTGGTACGTCCCGAGGAGCACGTACGGTCCGACCACGGCCTCCGCGCCGTGGCCGAAGCGCGGCTTCGGGCGGACCGGATGACCGAGGTCGGCGAGCGCCCGGATCGCCGCGTCCCAACCGAACTGCCCGAGCGCCACGATCACGCGATTGTTCGTGAGCAACGCCATCTCGCGTGACAGGAACGGCGCGCAGGCATCGCGCTCCGTGTTCGTCGGCTTGTTCGCCGGCGGGGCGCAGCGAACGGCCGCGGCGACGTAGGTATCGGCCAGGGTCAGGCCATCGTCGGCTCGCCTGGATGCCGGCCGGTCGGCGAGGCCTTGGGCGTGGAGCGCCGCCCACAGGAAGTCGCCCGACGCGTCGCCGGTGAAGACCCGGCCGGTCCGGTTGCCGCCGTGGGCGGCCGGGGCCAGCCCGACGAGCAGGATCCGAGCGTCCGGGTCGCCGAAACCGGGCACGGGCCGGCCCCAGTACGGTTCGTCGCGGAACCGCTTCACCTTCTCGCGTGCGACGCGCTCGCGCCACTCGACGAGCCTCGGGCACCGCCGGCACGCGACGATCTCGTCGGTCAGCGCCGCGAGCCCCGCCCGATCCGCCATGACCCTACTTGAGCAGCAGGATGTCGAGCCGGCGGGACGCGACCACCAGCCCGACGAGTCCCATCACGGTCAGGTACGCGACATGGACCAGGAGCACGGGCGAGATCGCCCCGACCGAGAGCGACCGGAGGAGGTCCACGCCCTGGTAGAGCGGCGTGAGCTGGACGACGATCCGCAGCGCGTCCGGATACGCCTCGACGGGGAAGAACGTGCCCGAGAACAGGAACATCGGCAGCACGACGAGCTGGATGAGGTCGAAATCCTGCCACGACTTCATGAAGGAGCTGGCCGCCATCCCGACCGCCCCGAACGCGAACCCGATCAGCAAGGCGGCCGGGATCGTGAGGATCACCCACGGCGAGCTGGCCAGACCCAGCACCAGCATCACGACCAGGAAGCCGACCGCGTACAGGCCGCCGCGGATGAGCGCCCAAGCGAGCTCGCCCACGGCGACGTCGCCCGCCGACAGCGGCGTGGCCAGGATCGAGGTGAACGTCTTGCTGTAGTTGAGCTTGAAGAAGAAGTTGAAGGTGCTCTCGGAGATCGCGCCGTTCATCGCCGAGCTGGCGAGGAGGCCCGGCGCGACGAACGCCTGATAGCTCATCGGTTCGCCACCGGGTCCCGGGATCGTGCCGATCATCGCGCCCAGCCCGAAGCCGATCCCGAGCAGGTAGAAGAGCGGCTCGAAGAACCCGGAGAGGATCATGACCCAGGTGTGCCGGTAGACGTAGATGTTCCGTTCGATCAGCCGCACCGACCGCCGGCTGCCGATCAGGAAGAGGGGTGCGACCCGCAGCGCCGTCATCGGACCATCCGCCGCTGGATCATCACGATCGTGGCCAGGGCCCCGCCGATCGTGAACGCGAGCAGCACGCCGAGGTGCAGCGCCATCAGCAATGGCTGCTCCCCCGCCGTGCCGAGCGACAGCCCGCGGGTCAACGCGACGCCGTGATAGAGCGGCGTCAGCCAGGCGACCGGCTGAAGCAGGGCTGGGAGGTTCTCGATCGGGTAGAACGTGCCCGACAGCAGGAAGAGCGGCGTGATCCCGAAGCGGAAGATCGTCGCGAACCGGTTCGGGGTCTGCTGCGTGGCCGCGAACGCCGCGATCGGTCCCGCGAACGCCATCCCGGTCAGGACCGCGGCCGGGATGGCCAGCACGATCTGCCACGAGGCCGCCGCACCGAACAGGACGATGACGAACGTGAAGACCGCCGAGATCATCGTCAGGCGGGCCGCCATCCAGAGGAGGTTGCCGAGCGCGATGTCGCGCGGCGAGATCGGCGTGGCATGCATCGCGTGGAAGACCCTGCTCCACACGAGCCCGTTCATGATCGGGAACGTCGCTTCGAACGCCGCCGACTGCATCGCGGTCGCCGCCAGCAACCCGGGCGCCAGGAACGCGAGGTAGCTGACCCCCTCGAGCGTCGCGCTGCCGGCCTGGTCCACGTAACTGCCGAGCCCCAGGCCCATGGCCGCGAGAAACAGGACCGGTGACATGAACGAGCTGAAGATGCTGGCCCGGAAGGTCCGCCGGTACGACAGGAAGCGGTGCTCGAACACGCGCGCGACGGTCGAACTTGGGCGCGCCAGGGCGGTCATTCGATGAGCGACCGGCCGGTCAGTCGGAGGAAGACGTCCTCGAGCGACGAGCGCCGGACGAGGACCGTCTCCGGCTCGAGCCCGCGCTGGTGGACGGCGACCGCGGCCGCCTCCCCATCGTCGACATAGAGCAGGACCCGGTCGGGCAGGTGCTCGATCCGCTCGGCGATGCCGTCGAGCTGTCCGTCCAGTGACTCAGCCTCGCCCGGCCGGAAGCGCAGTTCCGTGACCTCGCGGGTGGAGTAGCGCTCGATGAGCTCGCGGGGACTGCCCTCGGCGACGATCCGGGCCTTGTCCATCACGACCAGGCGATCGCACAGCTGTTCGGCCTCGTCCATGTAGTGCGTCGTCAGGACCAGGGTCACGCCCCGCTGCTTGAGCCGATACAGGCGATCCCAGAGCAGGTGGCGCGCCTGGGGGTCGAGCCCCGTCGTCGGCTCATCGAGCAGCAGGACCTCGGGTTCGTTGATGAGCGATCGGGCGATCGTCAGCCGGCGCTTCATCCCACCCGAGAGCGGCTCGACCTGGTCGCCGGCACGTTCGGACAACTGGGCGAACTCGAGCAGCTCGTCCGCGCGCCGACCGACCTCCGAGCGGCTCATCCCGAAGTAGCGGCCGTAGATGATGAGGTTCTCGCGGACCGTCAACTCGCTATCGAGCGAGTCCTGCTGCGGGACCACGCCGAGACGCGCCCGGATCCGGGGCCCGTCGGTCGCCGGGTCCATGCCCATCACCTGGAGCGTGCCCTCGGTGACCGGGGATACGCAGCCGATCATCCGCATCGTGGACGTCTTGCCGGCGCCGTTCGGGCCGAGGAATCCGAACGACTCGCCCTTGGCGACGTCGAAGTCGACGGCATCGACCGCGGTGAACTCGCCGAAGCGCTTGGTCAGGCCGCGGGCATGGATGAGCGAGGCGGTCGACGTGGCGCTGGGGTCGGGCACCTCCGCCGACACGAGGGTGTCGGACATGGGGCGGCATCGTACTCCGCTCGGGTCGCCGACGCCGGTGGAAAACTGGCTACATGGCGGTAGCACCATGTGATATCCTCGGCACGACACGAAGCCATCACCCAGGAGCCAATGTCATGGCCAAGATCCCTGCCCCGGTCGGCGAGCTGCTCGGCAAGGCCCTCGTCGGCGAGCTGACCGTCATCGACGCAGAGGGCCGCCCGGTCACCTACCCGCTCATCCCGCTCTGGGACGGCGAGCGCATCTATATGACGTCGTCGAGCCTCTTCAGCCGCAAGCTCGAGCACATCCGGGCGAACCCGAAGGTCTCGCTCTCCATCACGGACCCCGTGGCCGTCGACGGCCGGACCGACCGGGCGACCATCCAGGGCGATGCGCGGATCATCGAGGACGACCCGCACGGTGGCTGGGAGCGCCTGCTGCCCATCTGGGAGCAGAAGGAGCCCTCGATCGTCTACTTCCTGAAGGCCCGGGTCGCGCTGCCGCTCTTCTTCGAGCGGGCCCTCATCGAGATCACGCCGCGACGGGTCCTCTACTGGTCCGACGGTGACCCGGCAGATGCGCCGGCGGTGACCGTCGTCGGCGAGGAGGCCGCGTGATGCGCAGCACCCCCGAGGTCGACGCCCGGACCGGGCTCGAGAAGCTGGCCACCTACCCCTATCAGATCCTGACCTGGGTCGATGACGCCGGGTATCCGGTCAGCGTCGCGGTCGACGCGCGGATCAACCCCGCGGAACGCCTGGCGAGGTTCGAGGCGCCGGCCGGCCTGGTCGTCCCGACCGATCGCGAGGTCTCGCTGACCGGCTCGCACATCCGCCCACAGCCGGGCTACGGCTACGACGAGCGCCGGCACGTGACGGTCTGGGGACCGGCGACGGTCACTGGCCCGACGGTCAGCCTCGAGGGCCGGACGGCCTGGGGCTGGGACGAGGCGGAGGTCCCGTTCTTCGAGTACTCGGAGCGCTCGGTCGGCAAGTCACGCAAGTACTTCGATGCGCTGTCCGCGGAGCGTGGGACGCCGGTCAAGCCGAGCCTGTCGCTCGGCTTCCTGACGCTGCGCACGACCCGGCTGCCGTTCCTGACCGCGACGATCGTGCCGGTCACGCTGGGCATCCTGATCGCCGCCTCGCACGGCCAGTTCGACCTGGTCGCGGCCCTGCTGACGATCATCGGGGCCTGCTTCGTCCAGCTCGGGCTCAACGTCGCCAACGACGTCTTCGACACGATCCAGGGCGCCGACGACGCCAACGTCACGCCCACCCAGTTCTCCGGTGGCTCGCGCGTCATCCAGTACGGGCTCGTGAGCCTGCGCCAGATGGCGACGCTCTCGACGGTGTTCTACGTCCTGGCCGGCGTCATCGGGCTGATCCTGCTCGCGACCCACGGCTCGACGGCGTTGCTCGTGATCGGTGTCGTGGGCTTCATCGTGAGCCTTGGATACACCGCGCCGCCGCTCAAGTTCGTCTATCGCGGGCTCGGCGAGATCGCGGTGGCGCTCGGGTTCGGGCCGCTGATGCTGCTCGGGGCGTACGTGGTCCAGACGGGCGGCGCTCTCAGCTGGGAACCGTTCGTGGCCTCGATCCCGGTCGCGCTCCTGGTGGCGCTGATCCTGTACGTGAACGAGATCCCGGACCGCCGCGGCGATGCCCGCGCCCACAAGCTGACCTTGCCGGTCCGCTTCTCGAAGGCGGCGGTCATCGGCGGCTACAACCTGGCGGCGGCGGCGGCGTACGCCGTGATCGTGCTGGGCGTCCTCGCCGGCATCCTGCCGATCCCCGCTCTGCTGATGCTGCTGACCATCCCGCTCGCGATCCGCGTCTCGCGCGGCCTCGCCCCCAACTACGACAACCCCTACGCGCTGATGGCCGTCATGGGCGTCAACGTCAAGCTCCACCTGTACGCCGGGCTCATGCTCGGGGCGGCATATGTCGTGGTGCTGATCGCCGGCGCGGCCTGGCCCAGCGTGAGCCTCTTCATCGGCTGAGCGATCCCGAGGAGCGGCGTCGCGTAAGCGCGCGTGAAGGGTCGCTGACCACACTGGCGGCATGGATGCCGTCCGGTTCGGCCTTTCGATGCGCGCATTGCGCCGGCATCGCCGGTGGACACAGCGGCGGCTGGCCGATCAAGTCGGCGTGTCGAGGGGCGTCGTCGCCCGGATCGAGCAGGGCCACGCCGATCGCGTGACCGTCCGAACGCTGATTCGCGTGGCGGCCGCCCTTGGCGGCACGGTCAGCTGCCGCGTGCTGTGGCACGGCGAGGGCCTCGATCGACTCCTCGACGCCGCACACGCGTCGCTGCTCGACCGGACGCTGTCATCGCTACATGCCTACGGATGGCAAACCGCGACCGAAGTCACCTTCAATATCCGAGGAGAACGCGGCTCGATCGACATTCTGGCATTCCACGAAGCGACGGGGTCGTTGCTCGTGATCGAGATCAAGTCCGTCGTCCCCGATCTACAGGGGATGCTCGGAACGCTCGACCGGAAGGTGCGGGTCGCCGCGGAAGTCGGGAAGGAACGGGGCTGGGTCGCACGGACGATCTCGCGGCTCCTCGTCCTGCCTGACGACCGGACGTCACGGCGACGTGTCGATCGTCATCGGGCGACCTTCGAGACCGTCCTTCCCGCTCGCACCGTCGCGGTCCGGCGGTGGCTTCAGGACCCCTCCGGATCACTGGCTGGCGTCCTGTTCCTGTCAGATGACACTGACACGGTCACTCGTCACCGGGTGACCCGACACAGGGCGTTGAAAGGCGTGGGGCCACGCACGGATCGCGGGGACGGGTCGGACGGTTCGTGACATTCGGGTCCTCACCTGGTCATCTGGCGAGAACTCGCTGACCAACGACCGCGTGAGGGTCATTCGCCGGAAACGAGGGCCCTGAGGCGCTAGCCCGTGTTCTGTCCCGAAACGGTGCCCCGGGCGGCCCACGCTCGGGCCGGCGTGATGAATGGGCCGTCGCCCAGGCGAGCACGACACCCCTCGCGCAATTCGGCTTGACGAACCGTATCCAGGCTCGTCGTGTAGGCGCCCGCCGGGCCGACGCCTTCGGTGAACGGCTCCCACCATGCCTCGAAGCTTGGGTGCTCCAGGTCGGCGGAGAGCGACGTCTCGGTGATGCGGTCCAGGCCGGCCGCCCGGAACAGTTCGGCTAGATGGCCCTGGCGCGCCCCGGCCAGGCCGGACTCGTCGCGGACCTGCGGGTCGAGGGAGCGCGCCACCTCCCAGAAGACGCCGAGCGGGCCGAGGCCGCCGGCGTGGTCCCAGACACAGGCCGCGACGACACCACCCTTGCGCGTGACCCGGCCCATCTCCGCGAGCCCTGAGACTGGATTCGCCATGAAGTGCACGACGAGCTGGGCTAAGGCGACGTCGAACGCCTCGTCCGCGAAGGGCAGGACCTCGGCAGGCGCCTGTCGGACGTCGACGCCGGGATGGCGGACCCGCACCGCCTCGACGAACGGCGCCGATGGATCGACCGCCGCGACCGCATCCGGCCCGAGCCGGGCCACGAGCTCGGCGGTCAGCGCCCCCGGGCCACACCCGACATCGAGCGCGCGCTGGCCAGGCGCCACGCCCGCGAGGTCGGCGAACTGCGGCGACAGCAGCCGCGAATAGCGGCCCATGAACCGGTCGTACGACTCCGCGGCGACGTCGAAGGTCATGCCGACACGCTACTCCAGCCCGCGGGGTCGTCGTCCGGGCCGACGCCCTGTTCCTGTCAGATGACACTGACACGGTCACTCGTCACCGGGTGGCCCGACCCAGGGCGTCGGCGGGCCGAGTGCCACGCACGGATCGCTCCAACCCGCCCGGCCGTTCGTGACAGTCGGTCCTCAGGCGGTCATCTGGCGAGAACTCGCTGACCAACGACCGCGTGAAGGTCATTCGCCGGAAACTAGGGCCGGGCACGCACCTGCGGGCCGCGGCCGCCGCGTCGAAGGCTAGACCTCCTTGAACTCGCCCTCGACGGTTTCCTCGCCCTCGGCCTCGGCCGCTGGCTCACCCTCGCCGGCCGCGCCGTCGGTGCCGTCAGGGCCTGCCCCATCCTCGCCGGACGCGCCGTTGTCGGACTCGCCAGCCGAGGCGGCCGCGGCCTGGTAGGCGGCCGTCGAGATCCGGCTCAGGGTCTCGGCCAGTGACGTCATGCCGCCCTTGACGGCCTCGACGTCGGAGCCCTTCAGCGCCTCGCGCAGCGACTCGACCTGGTTCTCGACCTGGATCTTGTCCTCGGACGAGACCTTTTCGCCGAGGTCCTTGATCGTCCGCTCGGCCTGGAAGGTGAGGGCCTCCGCCTGGTTGCGGGTCTCGACCTCGTCGCGCCGCTGGCGATCCTCCTCGGCATGCTCCTGGGCGTCGCGGACCATCTGATCGACGGCGCTCTTGTCGAGCATCGACGAGGCGGTGATGCGGACCTGCTGTTCCTTGCCGGTCGCCCGGTCCTTGGCCCGCACGTCGAGGATCCCGTTCGCATCGATGTCGAACGTGACCTCGACCTGGGGCACGCCCCGGGGTGCCGGCGGGATCCCGTCGAGGATGAACCGGCCGAGCGTCTTGTTGTCGGCCGCGAAGTCGCGCTCGCCCTGGAGGACGTGGATCTCGACCTGGCTCTGGTTGTCCGAGGCCGTCGAGAACACCTGCGACTTCGAGGTCGGGATGGTCGTATTCCGCTCGATGAGCTTGGTCATCACGCCGCCGAGCGTCTCGATGCCGAGCGACAGCGGGGTCACGTCGAGCAGCAGCACGTCCTTGACGTCGCCCGCGAGGACGCCGGCCTGGATCGCGGCCCCGATGGCCACGACCTCGTCGGGATTCACGCCCTTGTGCGGCTCCTTGCCGCTGAACAGCGCCTTGACCGCGTCCACGACGGCGGGCATGCGGGTCATGCCACCGACGAGGATGACCTCGTCGATGTCGCCGGGCTTCAGGCCCGCGTCCTTCAGGGCCGCGGTAACCGGACCGGCGGTCTTCTTGATGAGGTCGTTGACGAGGTCCTCGAGCTTCGCCCGGGTCAGCGACATGACCAGGTGCTTCGGGCCCGACGCGTCGGCCGTGATGTACGGCAGGTTGATCTCGGTCGTGGACGTCGTCGAGAGCTCGATCTTCGCCTTCTCGGCGGCCTCCTTGAGGCGCTGGAGGGCCTGCTGGTCCTTGGCGAGGTCGATGCCCTGGTCCTTCTTGAACTCGGCCAGCAGCCAGTCGATGACGCGCTGATCGAAGTCGTCGCCGCCGAGGTGCGTGTCGCCGTTGGTCGCCTTGACCTCGAAGACGCCCTCGCCGAGCTCCAGGATCGAGATGTCGAACGTGCCGCCACCCAGGTCGTAGACGGCGATCTTCTCGTCGCCCTTCTTGTCGAGGCCGTAGGCCAAAGCCGACGCCGTCGGCTCGTTGATGATCCGCTTGACGTCGAGGCCGGCGATGCGGCCGGCGTCCTTGGTCGCCTGGCGCTGGGTGTCGTCGAAGTAGGCCGGGACGGTGATGACCGCCTCGGTGATCTTCTCGCCCAGATACGCCTCGGCGTCGGTCTTGAGCTTCTGGAGGATCATCGCGCTGATCTCCGGCGGCGTGTAGACCTTGCCGTCGGCGAGCTTCACCGCGACGCCGTCGCTCTTGGGGTCCTTCTCGACCGTGTATGAGACGAGGCCGATGCTGCGCTTGACCTCGCTGTCGTCCCAGCGCCGCCCCATGAAGCGCTTGATCGAGTAGATGGTGTTCGTCGGGTTCGTGACGGCCTGGCGCTTGGCGAGCTGGCCGACCAGCCGGTCGCCCGTCTTGGTGAAGGCCACGACCGAAGGGATGGTCCGTCCGCCTTCGGCGGACGCGATGACCGTGGGCTCCCCGCCCTCCATGACGGCGACGACGGAGTTCGTCGTCCCGAGGTCGATGCCGATGATCTTGCCCATGCTGGTGGTGTCTCCTTGGTGTCGCTGCGTCAGTGCTGGGGGTGGCCGTTGGTGCGTTTCGGAACGGGTGTCGTACTCAATGGGGCGTCCTCGTCGATCTCGGCCGACGGGCCGGCGACGGCCACGAGGGCCGGTCGCAGGACGCGATCGCGCAGGCGATATCCGCGCCGGATCTCCTCGACGATCTGGCCCTCGGGCCGGCCCGTGTCAGGCGCGGTGGCGATGGCGTCGTGCTCGCGCGGATCGAACGGGAGCCCCGGCGTGGCGTCGATGGAGCTGACGCCCTCCGACTCCAGCAGCAGGCGCAGCTTGCGATCGATGGCGGAGATGCCCTCGAACCACGGGGTCCCGGCGATCTCGTCGGGCCGGGCCTCGATGGCGAGGTCGAAGTCGTCGGCCACGGTCAGGACCTTGCGCAGGAGGTCCTCGCCGGCAAGGCCGGAATCGCGCTCACGCTCCTCGGTCGTTCGGCGCCGGAAGTTCTGGAACTCGGCGCGCTCGCGCTGGAGCCCGGCGAGGTACTCGTCCGACGCCTGGCGGGCCTCGGCGAGTTCGGTCTTGAGGGTCTCGATGTCGGCGAGCAGCTTGGTCGGCGAGATGTCGATCTCCTCGACGCGCCGCTGCCCGCGAGTGCGGTGCTCAGGCATACAGGTGGTCCACCAGCTCGTTCATCAGGGACGAGACGAAGCGGACCGTGCCGATCGCCTGCGAGTAGCTCATGCGCGTCGGTCCGAGCACGCCGACCACGCCGATCGCCTGGCCGGGTCGCCCGTACGGGGCGAGGACCAGGGACACGTCGCGCATCTCGATCGGCTGGTTCTCGTGCCCGATGAAGACGCGGATCCGGCCGGCCTCGGCGACATCGCCGACGAGCTGGCCGAGATACGTCCGATTCTCAAGGGCCGAGAAGACCCGTCGCAGCTTGTCGCTCTGGGCGAACTCTGGGGCGTCCATGACGTTGAGCAGGCCGTCGCTGAAGACCTCCTCGATGGCCTCCGCGTCGTAGTCGCCGACGATCCGGACCACGCGCTCACCGATTCGCCGGGTCAGCGCCTCGAACCGGTCGTCGCCGCTGAACCGCTCGAGGATCGTCTCGGCCTGGGCCGCGGTCTTGTCGAGGATGCGCTCGTTGAGAAGGCCGGCGACGCGGTTGAGGGTGGCCTGGTCGATCGAATCGTCGTCGGCGAAGCTCACGAGCGCCTGCTTGATCGCGCCCTCGCGCAGGACGAGGATGAGGCTGGCCATCCGCTCGTTGATGGCGACGAGGTCGATCCGCCGGATATGTGCGGCGCGCGGCTTCGCGGGCGTGGCGAGTCCGGCTGCCCGCGTGATGCTCGCAAGCGTCGTCGCGGCGAGGCGGAACCAGTGCTCGCTCGCGAACTCCACCTGGCCGAACTGGTGCCGGATCATCAACTGCTCGACTGCCGGCAAAGGCACGGCATCCACGATCGATTCGACGTAGAACCGGTACCCGGCGTCCGTCGGGACGCGGCCCGCCGAGGTGTGCGGGTGGGTCAGCAGGCCGGCCGTTTCGAGCTCGGACAGGATGCTTCGGACGGTCGCGCTCGACACGCCGAGACCGTAGCGCTCGACGAGCGCCTGCGATCCGACCGGCGTTGCGGTCGTGACGTATTCCTCGATGACGGCCCGAAGGATCGCCTGTGTGCGAAGGTCCAGGGGGCCGATGGGGCGGCTTCGTCGCGCCAAGGTCGGTCTCCCGCGTTGGTTAGCACTCTCACTCCGAGAGTGCTAACGAGGTGCCGGCATCGTAGCAGTCGAGGGGTCCGAGTGTCAACGGAGACCGGGTCAGACGAGGCGGCTAAAGAGCTCGTTCGAGAGGAGGCGGCCCCGGGTGGTGAGGACGATGCGATCGTCCGGTGTCACGTCGAGGAGCTCCGCCGCGAGCGCCCAGCCGAACACGTCGGCGAGCGGAGGCTCCGAGGCGGCGGACACTGGGATGCCGGTGTCGAGCCGCAAGCCGAGGATGACCTGCTCCGCCGCGGCGACGATCGGGTCGATCGGCTCGGACCCGCCCGGCGGCAGCTGCGGCGCCGATCCATCGGACGGCGTGAGGGCCGCGACATACCCGTCGAGCCTCGCCGCGTTCCAGCGGCGAGTGGCGCCGTCATATGCGTGGGCCCCCGGCCCGACCGCCTCGTGCGACCGGCGTTGCCAGTAGGTCAGGTTGTGGCGGCTCTCGTGGCCGGGCCTGGCCCAGTTGCTGATCTCGTAGCCGCGGAATCCGGCCTCGGCGAGTCGGACGACGGCGTGGTGGTACTGGGCCGCGGCGCGGTCCTCGTTCTGTCCCGGCGCCGCGATCTCGCGCCAGCGCCGGGCGCCCGAGGTGGTCGGCAGGTGATCGCCGTCGGGGCCGGTCAGGCCCTCGGCGTCGGGATCGTCGAGGGTCAGGGCGTACAGCGAGAGGTGGTCCGGCGCCAGGTCCAACGCGGCGTCGAGCGTCGTCATCCAGCCGGCGACGCTCTGGTCCGGCACGTCGTACAGGAGGTCCAGGCTGACCGAGTGGATGCCCGCCTCGCGGGCCTCGGCCACCGCGTCGCCGACATGCCGTGCCTGGTGGCGGCGACCGATGCGTCGAAGCTGGCCGTCATCGAGCGACTGGGCTCCGACCGACAGCCGCGTGACGCCGGCCCCAACCCAGTCGGCCGCGTCGCCGCGTTCGTCCGGTCCGGGATTGGCCTCGAGCGTGACCTCGGCGTCAGCGGCGAGGCCGTAGCGCGTCCGGATCCGGTCGACCAGGCTCGCGACGACGTCGGCGTCGAGCAGCGAGGGCGTCCCGCCGCCGAGATAGAGGGTCTCCAGGGCCGGACGAGCCTTGCCGAAGCTCGCGTCCAGGGCGTCAGCCCGCAGCTCGAGCTCCGCCTCGAGCGCCGGCACGAAGGCATCGACGCGGGCCCGTGGACCGCGGGCGGCCGCGCCCGCGTACACGACGAAGTCGCAGTACGGGCAGAGCGAGACGCAGAACGGGACGTGGACGTACAGCGCGACCGGAGGGCGGGTCGCGATCGCGGTCCCGCCCCGGCCCGCCTCGCTCACCGCTCCCGCGACCCGATGACCCGCCAGCCCTCGGGCGTGCGGCGGCGCTTCTCGATCTCCTCCTCTTCGCGGCCCCGCGGCTTGGTCTGGCCGGTGTGCCCCGTGCACAGGAAGACCGCGAACCGCGTGATGGAGTGGCCGAGGAACGCGGCGGCGATGCCGCCCGTCGCAGCCGTCAGCCAGCCGCCCACGAGGCCCATCGCGAGGGCCATCAGCAGCAGGTAGCGGTCGCGCCCGGGCGCCCCGAGGCGCGTGGTCAGCGTATACAGCAGGGCCTGGACGATGTTCGCGAGGGTCGGGTCCAGGCCGGTGGACAGCAATAGCCCGAAGAGGGCGCCGCGGAACGCCACCTCATCGACGAAGGCGGTCGCCGTCGAGTTGAGCAGCGCACCCGGATACGACCACATCGCCGGGAACCGGATGCGGTGGTAGCGCACGGTCGCGAACGTGATCGCGAACGCCACGCCGGCCAGGCCATAGGCGAGACCGCCCATGACCGCCCCGAGACGATCGCCCGAGCCGAGGAAGAGCTCTCGTTGCGGCGCCGGATGGACGAAGAGGATGCCCACGGCCAGGCCGACGCCGAGGACGTACCAGGCCATCCGACGCCGGAGCTTTGGACGCTCGCCATCGCGCGTCGCCTCGTAGTACTCGGCGGTCCCGAACCGCTCGGCGTCGAGTCGCAGCATGACCAGCAGCAGCGTCAGCCCGATGGTGACCAGACCACGGGACCAGGCGATGTAGTCGTCCACCGCCGGTCGTTACCCCTCGCCCATGCGGAGCATCGCCAGGAACGCCTCCTGGGGGATCTCCACCGAACCCACCCGCTTCATGCGCTGCTTGCCCTCTTTCTGCTTCTCCA
>CAVZND010000017.1:0-39832 GCA_963776545.1 uncultured Chloroflexia bacterium
CCGAGCATCCCCAGCTGATCATCGGCACCACGCTGCTGGTCGCCGGGTTGTGGCAGTTCAGCCCGCTGCGGGAGCGCTGCCTCGAGGCCTGCCGGAGTCCGCTCGGCTTCGTCGTCAACCGCTGGCGTGGCACGTCGGAGCGTCGCGAAGCCGTCGCGATGGGCATCGCCCACGGCGCGTTCTGCGTGGGCTGCTGCTGGTCGCTGATGCTCGTGATGTTCGGGGTCGGCCTCGGCAGCCTGCCGGTGATGCTGGTCCTCGGTGGCCTCACCGCCATCGAGAAGAACCTGCCGTCCGGCCGACGACTCACGCGCCCGCTGGGGGTCGTGCTCATCCTGGCCGCCGTCTACGCGGTCGCATCGTGAGCCGAGGGTCGTATGCTCGACATGTGGAGGAAATGAGCGTCGCGAGCACCACGACACGGGCCGAGCGCCGGGACCAGGCCACGGGCGAGACGCGCGCGGGCATCCTCGCGGCCGCCCGCGCCACCCTGCTCTCGGACGGCTACGCAAACCTGTCCACACGGCGAGTCGCGGAGAGCGCCGGCGTCCCGCTCAGCCAGATCCACTACCACTTCGGCAGCAAACAGCAGCTGATCCTCGCGGTCCTCGAAGCCGAGAACGCCCGGCTGCTCGCGCGCCAACGCGCGTTGTTCGGAGGCCCTGAGCCGCTCTGGCAGCAGTGGGAACGCGCCTGCGACTACTTCGACGAGGACCTCCGGTCCGGCTACGTCCGGATCCTCCAGGAGATGACGGCCGCCGGCTGGGCGGACGCGGAGGTCGCCGCGGCGGTTCAAGTCATCCAGGGGGACTGGTTCGCGCTGCTCGCCGAGGTCGCCGAGCGCGAGGGGCATCGGCTGGGCGGGCTCGGACCGTTCACGCCGGCCGAGGTCGGGGCGCTCATGGGCCTGCCGTTCCTGGGTGCCGAGACCGCCATCCTGCTCGGGTTCTCCGAGGACGTGTTCCCCGCCCGCTCGGCGCTCCGCAAGATCGGGGTGGTGATCCGGTACCTGGAGACCCGACAAGAAGGGAGTCCGACATGACGGAAGCGCTGGTCGAGACCTGGATCGCACCACCCACGCCGGAGGCGACGGCCGAGGACATGGCCGCAATCCGGGCGACGGTGCTCGACTACTTCGAGGGCTGGTTCGACGGTGATGCCGAGCGCATGGACCGGGCCCTGCATCCCGGTCTGGCCAAACACGCCTACGCTCAGGACAAGGAGCGCACGGACGACCTCGACGTCACGACGAAGGACGAGATGGTCGAGGCGACGAGGCAAGGTCTGGGCAGGCGCCGGGATACCGCCGATCGGGCGATCCGCATCGACGTCGCCGCAGTGTCGGGCGACATTGCGAGCGTGATCGTCCATTCCGCCGTCTACATCGAATACGCGCTGCTGGCTCGAACGGCCGAGGGCTGGAAGATCACCGGCACCCTCTGGCGCTGGTCGCCCGGCCATGGCCCACGCGCCTGACGCCATCCGGCCCACCCGCTCGACCGCCGAGCCGATGCGGCCGGAACAATCGCGGGCCAGGTACCCCGATGAGACCGGCCTCGTCGAACGCGACGGTGTCCGCGTGGCCTGGGAGCGGTACGGCGACGGTTCCCCGACGATCCTCCTGCTGCCGACCTGGTCGATCATCCATTCCCGTCATTGGAAGGCGCAGATCCCCTTCCTCGCTCGCCACTTCCGGGTGGTGACCTTCGACGGGCGCGGCAACGGCCGTTCGGACCGGCCGCAGACGAGTCGGGCGTACGACGGCTCGGAGTTCGTCGCGGACGCGGTCGCCGTGCTCGACGCCACCGGCACGGACCGGGCGGTCATCGCCGGCCTGTCGATGGGCGGCGGGTACGCCCTCCGCGTCGCCGCCGAACATCCCGACCGGGTCCTCGGCGCCGTGTTCATCGGGCCGGCGGTCGACGTGGGCGGCGTCGAGTGGGATCTCGCGCGTCGGCAACACTCGTTCGAGGACGTCGTCGAGAGCGACGAGGCGTGGGCCCGGTACAACGCCCACGCGTGGCGCCGCGACTGGCGGGGCTTCACCGAGTGGTTCTTCGGGCACGTGTTCAGCGAACCCCACTCGACGAAGCAGATCGAGGACTGCGTCGACTGGTCGCTCGACACCGACCCTGAGACGATCATCATCAAGGAGCGCTCGGCGTTCATGACACCGCCGGCGGCCTTCGGACCACGGCCGGCCGATGAGCCGGCGGCCCTGGCCTTCGCGCGTCGCGTCCGGTGCCCGGGCCTGGTCGTCCATGGCGACGACGACCGGATCATCCCGCTGAGTGCCGGGCGACGTCTGGCCGAGGAGATCGGCGCGGAGCTGGTGATCCTCCACGGCGGCGGCCACGCACCGCTCGCTCGCCATCCGGTCCTGGTCAACCTGCTCATCCGCAAATTCGTCGAAGGGCTGGGGGTCCCAGCGTGACCAGGACCGTGCCCTCCGGCCGCTCAGTCGCCGACGACAGCGGCCGCGCTCGCCTGCCCGATCGCTCGGGCGTGGCCATCGCGGAGGACGGCGTGCGGCTCGCCTTCGACGTATACGGAACCGGCGAGCCGACGATCCTGCTCCTGCCCTCGGCGCCGATCATCCATGCCCGCCAATGGAAGGCCCAGGTCCCCTACCTGAGCCGGCACTACCGGGTCGTGGCATATGACGGTCGCGGCAACGGCCGATCGGACCGCCCGACGGAGCCCTCGGCGTACCACGACGACCGCATGACCCGCGACATCGCGGCCGTGATGGATGCGACGGACACGCCCCAGGCGGTCCTGGCCGGCCTGTGCGTGGACGGCGTCTGGCGCTCGATCCGGCTCGCCGCCGCCGAACCCGACCGGGTGGCCGGGATCGTCGCGTTCGCCGTCGGCGTGCCCCGCCTCTCGCCACCGCATCCCTGGTACGCCGAGATGGACTTCGAACGCGACCTGCCACGCTACGACGGTTGGGCCAAGCTCAACCGACACGCCTGGCTGCGCGATTATCCCGACTTCGCCCGGTTCTTCTTCGGCGAGATCACTTCCGAACCGCATTCGACCAAGGCGATCGAGGACGCCGTGGCATGGGCCCTCGACGGCGACGCCGCGGCGATGGTGGCCGAGGCCGGCGCCGACTTCCCGTTCTCTCGCGAGGAGGTCGTCAAGATCTGCCGGTCGGTCCGCTGCCCGATGCGCCTCGTGCACGGCACCGAGGACAGCTGCCAGCCGATCGAGCGCGCGCACCGGCTCGCCGAGCTGACCGGCGCCCCGCTGACCGTCGTCGAGGGGGCGGACCACATGATCCCGGGACGCCACCCGGTGCTGGCCAATCTGCTCATCCGCGAGTTCGTCGAGACGACGAGGAGGCGTGCGTCATGAGGACGGCCTGGACGCGGGCCCTGTCGCGCCGCCGGCGGGCCCTCTACATCTCGTCGCCGATCGGCCTCGGGCACGCGCAGCGGGACGTGGCCATCGCCGACGAGCTGCGAAAGCTCCATCCGGACCTCGAGATCGATTGGCTGGCCCAGTCGCCCGTGACCGACGTGCTCGAGTCGCGCGGCGAACGGATCCACCCGGCCAGCGCGTGGCTCGCCAGCGAGTCGGCCCACATCGCATCGGAATCGAGCGGGCATGACCTGAATGCCTTCCAGGCGATCCGGCGGATGGACGAGATCCTCATCGCGAACTTCATGGTCTTCCACGACGTCGTCGAACAGGGCGAGTACGACCTGGTCATCGGCGACGAGGCCTGGGACGTCGACTACTACCTGCACGAGAACCCGGAGCTGAAGCGGACGGCCTTCGCCTGGATGACCGACTTCGTCGGCTGGCTGCCGATGCCCGATGGCGGCGAGCGAGAGGCCTACCTCACGGCCGACTACAACGCGGAGATGATCGAGCAGATCGCCCGGTTCCCGCGCCTGCGCGACCGCGCGATCTTCGTCGGCGATCCCGATGACATCGTGCCCGACGACTTCGGGCCGGGCCTGCCCGGCATCCGCGACTGGACCGAGCGGAACTTCGCGTTCTCCGGGTATGTGACCGGCTTCGACCCGTCCGCCCTCGTGGCGGGTCGCGAAGGACTCCGGCGCGAGCTCGGCTACCACGACGACGAGCGCATCGTGATCGTCACCGTGGGCGGCTCGGGCGTCGGCGAGGCCCTGCTCGCGCGTGTCATCGCGAGCTATCCCGAGGCCGCGCGGCGGGTCCCCGGGCTGCGCATGATCGCCGTCGCCGGGCCGCGGATCGATCCCGCGAGACTTCGCGCCCCGAAGGGGGTGGACGTCCGTGCATTCGTCCCGGAGCTCTACCGCCATCTCATCGCCGCCGACCTGGCCGTGGTCCAGGGCGGCCTGACGACGACCATGGAGCTCGTCGCCGGTCGGCGTCCGTTCCTGTACTTCCCGCTCGCCAACCACTTCGAGCAGAACCGGCACGTCGCCCACCGGCTTGAACGCTACGGCGGCGGCCGGCGGATGGACTATGCGACCTCGGACCCCGACAGCATCGCGGAGGCGATGGCCATCGAGATCGATCGGACCATTGAGTACCGCCCCGTGGCTGCCGACGGCGCGGCGCGCGCCGCCGCGCTCATCGCCCCGCTGCTCTGAGCGGCGACCGGCCGCTCTACGCCGGATCGGGCAGCGTCTCGGCCAGCACCCGGAACGCGTTCCCGCCCATGACCTTGCGGATCTCATCCTCGCGGAAGTCGGCCTCCAGCATGGCCTCGGTGATCCGGACCATGCCCGTGGCGTCGAACGGCTCCGGGACGGCCCCATCGAAGTCCGAGCCGAGCCCGACATGGTCGATGCCGGCGACGCCGACCGCGTGCCGGACCGCTCGCGCGATCGCCGCCGCGTCGTCGCCGCCGCACGCCGTCGGCCAGAAGCCGATGCCGATCAGCCCGCCAGTTTCGGCGATGGCCCGGAGCTGATCGTCCGAGAGGTTCCGGGCGTTGTCGCAGGTGCCGCGGACACCGGTGTGCGACACGACGACCGGTCGCCTCGAGACGGCGACGGCGTCCGAGATCGTCGGGCCCGAGGCGTGGGACAGGTCGAGCACCATGCCCCGGGCTTCCATCCGCCCGATCATCTCGCGGCCCGCCTCGGTCAGGCCGCCCTTTTCGATGCCGTGCGCCGACCCGCCGAAGGCGTTGTCGAAGAAGTGGCTCGGCGACATCATCCGGAAACCCGCGTCGGCGACGACGTCGACGTTGGCCGGGTCGTCATCGAGCGCGTGCGCGCCCTCGATCGCGAGCAGCCCGGCCGTGATGGCGGGTCGACGCCGACGGCGCGCGAGGTAGATATGGAGATCGGTCTTCGAGCGGATGAGCGTCAGCTGGCCGTCGGATCGGCTCGCCATCGCGTCCGCTCGGACGGCCATGTGCCGGGCGCGGGCGAGCAGGCTTCGCCATGTGGCCGGCGGCCAGCCCTGGGCGAGGGCCAGCAGGATGATGTCGTCGCTGCGGTCGTCGTTGCGCTCGATGTTGAGGTGACGCGGCGATTTCGTGCTTGCGGCGAAGACCTGGAGCGCGACGTTGCCTTCGATGAGGCGGGGCACGTCGACGTGTCCCTGCTTGGAGCGCCGAAGGAGGTTCCGCCCCCAGAGCAGCGAATCTGCATGGAGGTCCGCGACGAGCAGGTCGCGGTGGAGTGCCCGGGCGCGTGCGGAGGGGGCAGGTGCGGGTGCCTCGGTCGTCACGCACAGCCGCCGCTCGGTCCGCGCGACCATGACCCGGCCCCCGGTCCGGGCGGCCGCGGCGCCGAGGGCACCGACCGCCGCCAGGGCGACGATCCGTCGCGTGGCTCCCATCTCGGTCAGCCGGCCCGCCAGCGCGTCGGGATGATCCGCACGAGGAGCGGGTACTCGCCGGCGAAGTACGCCGCGGTCCAGCCGTACCCGTCGAGCATGCCCATGTATTTGGCGAGATAGACCTCGTTGGCCGTGGCGGGCGGCCCGGCGGCGTCGATGCGGGCGCGGCCCTCCATCGTCACCACGTCGCCGCCGCCCGCATCGGTGTTCAGGTTGAAGCTCACGAGCGGGCGGTCGAGGAGGTTGTCGTTGCGCGGCGCCCGCTTGTGCGAGTACAGGACGACCTCGTCGCCGGTCCACAGGAACCAGATCGGCGAGCTCTGCGGCTGGCCATCGGGATTCACCGTCGTGAGCCAGCCGATCTTCTCGGTGGCGAGCAACTCGAGCGCGCGGGCGCCGGCCTTCGTCGCCGGGTCGATGGTCGCGGTCACGCTGGTTCTGGGCGGAGGTCCAGGCGCATCACGCGTTCCCCCTCGATGAAGCGGTCGGTCGGGACGAACCCGTAGCGCTCGTAGAACGGCTGCGGGGTCCCGGGACCCTGGCCGCAACTCGTCCAGAGCGTCTCTGCGCCAGGTCGCGTCCGTAGGTACGCCACGACGGCGTCGAGGCAGGCCGTGCCGTATCCCCTGCGCTGGGCACGCTCGTCGATCAGGAGGCGCCACAGGTAGTACGGGCCAAGAAGCTGGGGATCGGCGGCCAGCGTCTCGGGCGGGATCCCGTCGCTGATCATCACGAAGCCGACCGCCCGGGGGTCGTCGTACGCCGCCCACATCCTCGGGCACCCGTACGGCTCCTCGATCGCATCGGCGAACGACTTCTCGACGCTCGCCACGAACCGCTCCTGGCCAGGACCGCGCCGCACTGCCAGGGCCGCCTCGCGGTCCGCCTCGGTCACGATGTCGCGGAGTTCGATCGTGGCCATCAGCGCGCCACCGGCACGGAGCGGACCTCGTCGAGGAACGCCAGCGAGCGGGCGTCGCGCTCCAGCGCGTCGCGGACGAAGTCCCGCAACGCGGTCTCGACCTCGCGCTCGACCGTGGCGCCGAGGCGGAGCGCTGCGAGCGCCTCGATGTCGAGACGCTGGTAGGCCTTGAGCAGCTTGAGCGCATCGAGCGAGAGGCCGGTGCGGTCGTGCGGCGGCCCCGGACATCGGTCGCACAGGACGCCACCGAGCGGCGGGACCCAGCGGAACCGCTCCTCCGATCCGAGCACCCGGTCGCACTCGACGCAGCGATCCACCTCGGGCCGGACGCCGAGCTCGTCGAGCAAGTGCATCTCGTACCAGCGGGCGACGCGTCCCGGAGCCATGCCGACGTCGAGCAGCTCGTAGGCCCGGCGCAGGAGTGCGTACAGCGGCTCGGCCGCGTGGCGCTCCTCGAGCGAGCGGTCGGCGAGCTCCGCGATGTACCACGCGGTCGCCGCGCTCTCGAGCGAATCGCGCAGGTTCAGCCAGGCGTGCCCGACGCTCACCTGGGTGACGACGTCGAAGGTCCGGCCCCGGGCGAGGGCCACGGTCAGCTCGGCGAACGGCTCCAGGCTCCCCCCAAGGCGCGAAGTCGGTCGGCGAACGCCCTTGGCGATCGCCTTGAGCTTGCCGACGCCCGGCGTGATGAGCGTCAGGACGCGGTCGGCCTCGCCCAGGTCGAATCGGGACAGGACGATCGCATCGGTGGTGTATCGGCGCGGCGCGGGCATCGGGGCGACGGTACCACCGGGGCGCGACGAGCGGTCGCCGACCGCACCGCCCACGTGCGCGCGGCCCGCCTCGCATCATCCGGGTCGGCGGAACGCACGTACCGAAGGTAGACGCCGGTGCGGTCGCGTCCCCCGCGCCGGCGTCTGATCCGCCCGCCCAGCACGCGACCCGCCAACAGGCTACCTGCGTGGTACACGTTTCGTGTACACTCCCCGCACGATGACCGCGATCTCACCCGACATCGACCTGACGGCCCTCATCGCCGACACGGAGGCGGAGATCGTCCGCCTCGTGGCCGACCGCGATCCCTCGACGCATGGGCTGTACGAGATGGTCCGCTACCACCTGGCGCTCGACGGGTCCGGCGCCTCGGGTGGCAAGCGCATCCGGCCCCTGCTCGGCCTCCTCGCCTACCACTCGATCGCGGGCGAGCACCGGCGGGCACTGCCCGGCGCCGCGGCCGTGGAGCTCGGCCACAACTTCAGCCTCGTCCACGACGACATCGAGGACGGCGACCGCGAACGCCGCCACCGCCCGACGCTGTGGGCGATCCACGGCGTGCCGCAGGCGATCAACACCGGCGACACGCTCTTCAGCCTGTCGCGCATCGCCCTCCACCGCCTGACCGATCTGGGGTTTCCCGACGCGAAGGTCCTGCGCCTCATGCGCCTGTTCGACGAGACCTGCCTGGCGCTGTGCGAAGGCCAGTACCTCGACATCGCCATGAGCGCGTCGAACGACCTGATGAACGTCGAGCTCTACTTCGACATGATCGGGCGCAAGACCGCGGCCCTCATCGCCGCCTCGATCGAAGCCGGCGCGATCCTCGCGACCGACGACGAGCAGGTCATCGCCCGGTACCGTGGGTTCGGCTGGGCGCTCGGTCTCGCGTTCCAGCTCAACGACGACCTCCTCGGGATCTGGGGACCGGAACAGGCGACCGGCAAGGAACCCTCGGACGTGGCCCATCGCAAGAAGACCCTGCCGGTCATCTACGCCTGGGAGCATGCCGGCCCCGAGGATCGCGAGCGCCTGGCCGACCTCTATAACCGGGCCCAGCCCACCGCCGACGAGATCGCCGAGGTGGTCCGCATCCTGGAGCGCAGCGGCGCCCGCGAGTACACCCGCGACGAGGCGCGCCGCTACCGGGACGAGGCCCTCGCCGAACTCGACGCCGCGGGCGTCGTCAAGGCCGACGCGCGCGCCCGCCTCGAGGAGATCATGGTCTCGGCCATCAGCGCCTGAGGCCGAGGTCAATAGGATCGAGACGACCCGCTAGCGATCGGCCTCGTCGTCGTCGGGCTCGTGGTCCCGGTCGCGCACCACGAGGACCTTGCCCACCCGCCGGCCATCGGTGGTCTCGACGGTGAGCGTCAGGCCATCGACCTCGACCCGGTCGCCCGGCTTCGGGACGCCGCCGATCCGGTGATAGATGAGCCCGCCGATCGTGTCGTACTCGTCCTCGTCCTCGAGCCCGAGTGACGTGTCGAAGAGCTCCTCGAGGTCGTCCACGGCGGCTCGCCCGTCGACGCGCGCCTCGTCGTCGGTCAGCTGGACGATCATCGGCTCCTCTTCGTCGTACTCGTCCTGGATCTCGCCGACGATCTCTTCGAGGAGGTCCTCGATCGTGACCACGCCGGCGGTCCCACCGTACTCGTCGAGCACGATCGCGAGGTGGACCTTGCGCCGCTGGAACTCGTGGAGCAGGTCGTCCACGCTCATGGACTCCGGGACGAAGACCGGCGTCCGCAGGATCGAGCGCAGCCCAGGGCGCTCGGTCGCCGCGCCCTTCAGGAACGGCAGCAGGTCCTTCGCGTAGAGGATCCCGACGATCTCGTCGACCGTCTCCTCGTAGACCGGGATCCGGCTATGACCCTCCTCGATGACCGTATCGATGGCCTCGTCCAGGGTCGCGGTCGCCGGCAGCGTGACCATGGCGATGCGCGGCACCATGACCTCGTGGATGCGCTGGTCGCCGAGCTCGATGACCGCGTGGATCATCTGTTCCTCCTCGGCCTCGAGGATGCCCTGCTCACCGCCGCGTTCGACGAGGATCTTGAGCTCCTCGGTGCTCATCACGCCCTGCGCCTGATCGCCCGCTCCGAGCAGCCGCGCCACGGTCGTCGTGATCGCCGTCAGGACGTGCACGAGCGGACCCAGGACGCGGAGCATCAGGACGATCAGGCCGCTCAGGCGCAGTGCGAACGCCTCGGCGTGGGCGAGCGCCAGGCTCTTGGGTACGAGTTCGCCGAAGATGATCGTGAACAGGCTCAGGAGCAGGGTCACGATGATGAGCGCCAGCGCCTCGGCGGAGGTGCTCAGGATCGGGATGCCGGTCGAGACGAACAACTCCTGCAGGCTGACCGTCAGGTTGACTGCCGCGTAGGCAGACGCGAGGAACCCGAGGAACGTCAGCCCGATCTGGGTGACCGCCAGGAACCGCCCCGGTTGGGCGACGAGGCGCTTGACCCGGCGCGCGTTGCGGTCACCTTCCTCGACGAGCTGATCGATGCGTGTCCGGCGCATCGTCACGAGTGCGATCTCGGACGCGACGAAGACGCCCGAAAGGAACGTCAGGATGACGATCACCAGGAGCTGCAGGAGGGTGTCCACCTAGGGAGCCGGCTCCTCGGGTGCGGGTTTGGACCGCGGCTCGCGGATGCGGGCCGGGACGCCGACGGCGAGCTTGCCGGGCGGCACGTCGCGGGTCACGACCGCGCCGGCGCCGGTCCGGGCCCCCTCGCCGACCTCGATCGGCGCGATGAGCATCGTATCGACCCCGAGGAACGCGCCATCGCCGACGGTGGTGGGTTGCTTGCTCGTCCCGTCGTAGTTGGCGGTGATCGTGCCCGCCCCGACGTTGACCCCCTCCCCGATCACCGCGTCGCCGAGGTAGCTCGCGTGATGCTGCTTCGACCCGGCGCCAAGGCGCGTGTTCTTGAGCTCCGCGTAGTTGCCGACCTGGGCGCCGCGTCCGATGACCGTGCCCGCACGGAGGTGGCTGAACGGGCCGACGGTCGCCTGGTCCTCGATGATCGACAATTCGACGACGCTGGCCCAAACCGTCGCCCGCTCCCCGACCGTCGCGTCGACCAGCTCACTGCCCGGACCGATGACGCTGCCGGTCCCGACGCTCGTGTTACCGCGCAGGATGACGTTCGGTTCGAGCGTGACGTCGGGCGCCAGCTCGACCGACCAGTCGAGATAGACCGTCGAGGGATCGCGCATCGTCACCCCGGCCTGCATGTGGGCTTCGTTGAGCCGGACCCGGAGGCTCCATTCGGCGGCGGCCAGCTGGTTGCGATCGTTGATCCCGTCGAACCGTCCGTCGTCCTCGAAGGCGACGGCGGCGACGATCCGGCCGTCCTCGCGGGCGAGGCGCACGAGGTCGGTCAGGTACAGCTCGCCGGTCGTGGCCGAGGGCCCCAGCGTCGCGATCCGTCGACGAAGCCACGCCGCGTCGAACGCGTACAGGCCGGCGTTGGTCTCGTTCGACTCGAGCTCGTCGGGGGTCGCGTCCTTGGCCTCGACGATCCGCTCCACGGTCCCGAACTCGCCACGCACGACGCGACCGAGGGCCGCGGGATCGGCGGCGAACACGGTGGCGAGGGCGAGGGCGGCATCGTCCTCCCGCCGCGCCTCGAGGACCGCGTCGAAGTCCGAGCCCGTCACGAGCGGCACGTCCCCGTACACGACGACGATCTCGGTGGCCCCGGCGGGGACGGCGTCCAGCGCCGCCCGGACCGCGTCACCGGTCCCGCGCGGATCGTCCTGGAGCGCGAAGGTCGCTCGATCGGCGAAGGCCGTCGCGACGTCGGCCACCGACGGCGAGTAGACGACGACCGGTGAGGGACCCGCCACACCGTCGGCCGTGCTGGCCCAGGCGTCGAGCACGTAGGCCAGCATCGGCCGACCGCAGAGCGGATGCAGGACCTTAGGCAGCGCCGATCGCATCCGGGTCCCGAGTCCGGCCGCCAGCACGACGGCGACGACCTCGGTCGCGTCGGTATCTGGGGGGTTCACGAGGGGCGGCGCATCGGGGCGGGAGTCGGGCGACGGCGGTCGCTCTCGACGCGGTATGGGCCCGGCGCGTTTGGGTGGGCTGTCATCGGATGGGTGGCGGCATGGTATGGGCGCCTCGTTCGGAGTGTCAAACGACGTCGGCTCAGCGCGGCAGGCGGGCGATGGCCTCGATCTCGACCCTTGCGCCCTTCGGCAAGGCGGCGACGCCGACCGTCGAGCGGGCCGGGGGCGGATCGGCCAGGAAGCGCCCGTAGATGGCATTGACGGCCGCGAAGTCCCCGATGTCGACGAGGAAGATGGTCGTCTTGACGACATCGGCCCAGGTGGCCCCGGCCGCATCGAGGATGGCGGTCAGGTTGGCCATGACGCGCTCCGTCTCGGGCTCGATGCCGCCCTCGACGACGATGCCGGTCGCCGGGTCGAGCGACGCCTGGCCCGCGGTGAACAGGAACCCGTCGCTGATGATCCCCAGGCTGTACGGGCCGACGGCGGCCGGGGCGCCGGTGGTCGAGACGGCTCGGTGGGTCATGATTCGGGCTCCTCTGCGGGTGGCTGGGTGACGATGCTCGTGGCGGTCACGAACGGCTCCGCCGAACCTGGCGCGCTCAGGGTCCCATCGAGCAGGCCGGCCCGGACGTCCTCGGCCGCGGCGGCCGCCTCCGACTCGGAAGCATAGAGCGCCCACAGGGTCGGGCCGGAGCCGGACAGGCCGAGCGGGCGCCCGAGACGCCGGTTCAGCGCTCGGCGGAACGCGACGATCCCGGGCAGCACCGCGGCCGTCGCGGGCAGGAGGTCGTTGGCCATCGTCAGTACGCCGGCACGGGCCACGAGATCGGCCGCCGACAACCCGGAGCGAAGCTCCTCGGCCAGGTGGACCGACGACATCCGGACGGACCCGTCGCCCGCGCCCCGGAGGGCCGCAAATGCGTCGAAGACGTCGCGGGTCGAGACGGCGATCGCCGGCGTCACGAGCAGCACGCCCGGCGAGCCGCGCAGCCCGCGCAGCGGCGCCACGCGCTCCCCCCGACCCTCGATGAGCGCCGGCCCACCGGCCCCGAAGAACGGCACGTCCGAGCCGAGCTGGGCCGCGAGGCGCAGGCGGTCGTCCCCATCGAGCTCCGCACCCCAGGCCTCGAGGGCGCCGTCGATCGTGGCGGCGGCGTCCGACGAGCCGCCGGCCAGCCCGGCCGCCACCGGGATCCGCTTCTCGAGGCGTGCTGCGAGTGCCGGCGCGGGCCCGGGCCCGCCGGTCCAGCCACCGCCGACGACCGCCCGCGTGGCCGCCAGGGCCCGGAAGACGACGTTGTCGTCGGGCGGGCCTGGGTCGAACCCCTCGACGTGCAGGCGGTCGGCGTGGCCGCCGGCCGGCGCCAGGCTCAGCCGATCGGCGAGGGCGAGCGGCACGAACACCGAGTGCAGGTCGTGGAAGCCGTCTGGGCGCCGTCCGACGACGGCCAGGGTCAGGTTGAGCTTGGCCGGGGCGAGCCGGACGACCGGGGCCAGGCGCCCGAGGGGATCCTGGACGCTCATCACGAGCGCGGCGCCTCGCGTCGGCCCCGCCGGTCCGCGCCGATCGGTCCGAGGGCCTCGCGCAGGGCCAGCCACTCTCCGACCGCGAGCGTCTGGGGCCGTCGGTCCGGGTCGATGCCGGTCGCCGCGAGCGCGGCGGTCACCTGGCCGGCATCGAACGGCAGCTGGCGCGTCAGGACGTTGTGGAGCATCTTGCGGCGCTCACGGAAGCTCGCCTGGACGAGCCGCCACAGCTCGTCCTCCTGATCGGGATCGAGCCGGTCGTCGGCGTCGTACGGCTCCACGACGATGACCGCCGATGCGACCGCCGGTGCCGGCTCGAAGGCGTCGGGGCGGACCGTGAACGCGATCCGGACCCGGGCGTGGTACTGCACGAACACCGAGAGGTAGCTCATCTTCCCGGGCGGCGCTGCGATCCGCTCGGCGACCTCGCGCTGGACCATGAGCACCAGGCGTTCCGGCCGCGGCGGCGTCCCCAGCAGAGCGTGCAGGATCGGGCTCGTGATGTGGTACGGCAGGTTCGCGACGACGTCGTACGGCGGGGGGACGAGCCCGACGAGATCCTGGTCGAGCGCGTCCCCTTCGATGAGCCGCAGCTGGCCCGATTCGAGCGGCCCCGTGAGACGGTCGCGCAGGAACGCCGCGAGCCCGGCATCGAGCTCGACCGCGGTCACCTTGGCCCCGGCCGCCAGCAGGCCGCCGGTCAGGAGGCCCAGGCCGGGTCCGATCTCGAGCACGCGCCGGCCCGGGGTCGGCCCCGCCTCGGCGAGGATCGCCTCGAGCACGTCCGGGTCGGCGAGGAAGTTCTGCGACAGGGCATGGCGCGCCCGCAGGCCGGCCGCCCGGAGCGTGGCCCGGACGTCGGCCGGATCGAGCCGGGGTCGGACCGAGCCGGTCATCCGACCGCTGCCCGTTCCGCCAGCGGCAGCGAAGGACGGGCGTCCAGGTCGAGGCCGGACCGCTGCCCAGCCTCGAAGCGTCGCGCGCCCGCCGCCCCGATCATCGCCCCGTTATCGGTGCACAGGGCCGGTCGCGGCACGATGAGCGGGACGCCGAGCTCGTCGGCGTCGCCCGCCAGCCGGGCACGCAGCGCCGCGTTGGCGGCGACCCCGCCGCCGAGCACGATGGAGCGCGCCCCCGCCGACCTCGCGGCCCGGATCGTCTTGGTCGCGAGTACGTCGACGACGGCATCCTGGAAGCCCCAGGCGAGCTCGGCGACCACCGCCGGCGGCAGGGGGGCGTCGGGATCGTCGGACAGGCCCGCGTCGGCGCGAGCCTCGGCCACGATCCGACGAGCCGCGGTCTTGAGGCCGGAGAAGCTGAAGTCGAACGAATCGCCGAGCCAGGCGCGCGGGAAGACGCGGTCGTGCTGCGTGGCGCCCTCGGCGGCGCGCGAGATCGCCGGTCCACCCGGGTAGCCGAGCCCGAGCAGGCGACCGACCTTGTCGAACGCCTCGCCCGCCGCATCGTCGACGGTCGCTCCCAGCGCCCGGTACGTGAGGTGGCCGGTCATCTCGGCGAGGAACGTGTGGCCGCCCGACACGACGAGCGTCACGAGCGGGAAGACCGGCTCCTCGATCGCCGGGCCGTCCCGGTCGGCCAGCCAGGCGGCGTAGACGTGGCCCTCGAGATGGTTGACCCCGATGAGCGGCTTGTCATGGACCCAGGCCAGGGCCTTCGCGAGGTTGATGCCGACCAGCAGCGACCCTGCCAGGCCCGGGCCGTACGTGACGGCCACCGCGTCGATGTCGGGCCACGCGGCGTCCGCGTCCGCCCACGCCTCGTCCAGGACCGGGACGATCCAGCGCAGGTGGGCGCGGGCCGCGACCTCGGGGACGATCCCGCCCGACGCGGCGTGCAGCGCGACCTGCGAGGCCACCACGTTCGCGTGGATCGTCCGGCCGTCCTCGATCACGGCGATGCCGGTCTCGTCGCACGACGACTCGATGGCGAGGACGAGTGACCCACTCACGCCTCGCCGCCGTCTGGGTCGTCGGGGTCGCCGGGCGTCTCGACCGAGCCCTGGCGCTCGAAGCGGTCGTCGGGGTGCTCCGGGGCGGGCGAGGCGTCCAGCGCCGCGCGCAGGCGCGCGATGCGCTCGCGCATCGCGGGCTCCGTCAGGGCCTCGGTCGTCATGATCAGCGCGTCCTCGCCGTCGTCGCTGTAGTAGCGCGGGCGCAGGCCGACCGGCTTGAAGCCGTACTTCTCGTACAGCCGCCGGGCGGGCAGGTTCGAGAGGCGGACCTCGAGCGTCGCCTCACGCGCCCGGCGATCGACCGCGAGGTCCAGGAACGCTATCAGCAGCCGCTCGCCGATCCGTTGGCGACGCCACGCCGGGTGGATCGCGAACGTCGTGATGTGCGCCTCGTCGACCATCAGCCACATCCCGCCATAGCCGACGATCTGGTCGTCGGCCCGCGCGACCAGGTAGTGCGCGAGCCGGTTCGTCTCGAGCTCGCTGCGATACGCGTTGGCCGGCCACGGAGCGGCGAAGCTCGCGCGTTCGATGGCGTGGACGACGACGAGGTCCTCGATGCGCATCGGCTCGATGCGGAGCCTCACGGGCGGTCGTGCGACCACGTCACCTCCCCGGCCATCGCCGTGACCCCGCGCGGCAGCGTGACGTACTCCGGCACGAGTCGGGCCAGGTCATCCGCGTCGCCGGCCGCCAGGCGGATCGCCGCCCTCCGCAGGAGCTCCGCCGCCATCCCCGCCCGGGCCGCCTCCCCGCGAGCGATGGCGTCGGCCGTCGCGCGCCCGTCGAGATCGAGCGCGACCACGAGGTCCCCGGTCGCGAGGTCGGGCTCCTCGCCCGCCGGGAGCAGGGCCGGGGCCTCGCCGTCACGCACGACGATGCGGTCGGACGGTCCGGCCGGCAGCAGCAGGACGAGCCGTTCGAGGGGGACCCGTTCCGCCCGTGCCGCGGCGGCCAGCAGGGCGACAGCGGTCGGCACGCCCACGATCGGCCGGCCGAGTCCGTGCGCCAGGCCCTTGGCGGTCGCGATCCCGACGCGCAGCCCGGTGAACGCGCCGGGCCCCGTCCCGACGACGATCGCCGCGATCTGCGCTCGGTCGATCCCATGCTCGGCCAACAGCCGCTCGACGGCCGGGAGCAATGTCTCGCCGTGGCGATAGCCGGCCGGCCAGCTCGAATCGGCCAGCAGGTCGCCGCCGCGCGTCCCGAGCGCGACGACGATCCGGGTCGTGGCCGTGTCGATGGCCAGCAGGACCTCATTGCCGGGCGTCGCGCTCACCCGAGCGCCTCGAGATACCGCCGATGGCGATCGCCGTGGGCGACCAGCTCGATCTCGCGCGGGTCGTCGCCGGAGCCCTCGATCAGGACATCGAGCCGTTCGGGCGGGATGGCCGAGCCCAGCCGGTCGGGCCATTCGACGAGCGTGACGCCGCCGACCCACCGGTCGTCGTCGAGCAACCCGCCAGCCAGCGCGTCGGCGGCACCGGCGAGCCGGTACAGGTCGACGTGGAACATCGGCAGGCGGCCTTCGTATTCGGCCATCAGGACGAAGCTCGGCGAGGTGACGGTCTCGCGCACGCCGAGCGCGGCGCCGAACGCCTTGGCGAGATGGGTCTTGCCCGCTCCCAGGTCGCCCCAAAGACAGAGCAGGTCGCCCGGACCGGCGACGGCCGCCAGCGATCGGCCGAGCGCCGTCGTCGCGGCGGGATCGGGGCTCGTGAGGTGTCGTCGAAGCAGGCCGGTCGCGGGCATCGGGGCGAGGGTAGCCGAATGGTGAGGGTGCCGCGCGTGGGCCGGTGCCGCCTGGCGACGGCTAGGCGAACCGCTCCAGGTCGCCGAGGGGCACGGCCACCTCGTGGCCGTCCGCCAACCGGACATGGCCCGCCTCGAGGTCCACGCCGCCGGCGAAGCGCCGCCGTCCCGCCGGGCCGAGCCAGATCCCTTCCTGGCCGCTGAGGGCGCCGGCCCGGATGCGCACGAGGTCCGGCGGCGGGAGCGGGGCGACGAGGTCGGGGGCATCGAAGAGGAGCATCGGCGGGTCGGCGACGATCGCGGCTTCCCGGCCGACCATCGCCGCCAGGAGGGCCATGATCGGTCGCGCCATCGGCCGTCGAGACGCGCCGTCCATCACCAGGACCGCATACGGTGGCAGGCGATGGAGAGCCGCCCGCTGGCGCGCCTCCGAGGCGAGGAAGTCGCGACGCTCCTTGCTCGCGAGCCCCGGCACGACGATGCCGCGGACGCCCATCGCCCGGGCGCGCGTCAGGGTCTCGGCATCGACCCGGGCGTCCACGACGAGGATCGACCCGGCCATGCCGACGTCGAGGCCGCCGGGACGCAGCCCGCCGTCGGGTCTCGTGGTGAGGCTCAGCCGGCCCCGCGTGGGTCCCCCGAGGACGACGACGCCGCGGATCCCGCGGCCGGCGGCCCGCATCGTGATCGACGTGCCCGGGCGGACCTCACGAACGATCCCGGCGACGGGCGTCTCGAGCGGATCCACGATGTCGCCGGTGGCGACCCGCCACCGCGTCCGCCACGGAAACAGGTACTCGCCGCCGTGCGGCCCGCGGCCGGCGCCCGTGCCGACGACCCGGCCGATCGCGTGCCAGCGATCGCCGGGACGGGGTTCGACCGGCTCGGAGACGACCTTGTCCTCGAGCCTGGGGTCCCGCAGGCGCTCGGCGATCGGGGCGCCGACGACGACCGAGGCCCCGGCCTCGACGATCGCGCGATCGCCCGGCGAGAGTGCGAAGACCGCGTCCACGGGCGCCTCGATGAGTTGCCGGACCGGCACCAGGTCGAGGTCCGTGGCCGGCGAGGATCCGGGCGGCGGGCCCTCCGGATCCCCGGTGGCCTCGCCAGGGTGCCAGCCGTTACCCATCGGGTGCACCGGCCGCGACGGTCGCCTGCCAGCCATCGAGCAGCTCGCGCCGTCGATCGGCTCGATCGGGGAGCCGCAGCGGGACGTCGCGGAGGTCGACGAGCAGGCCGGCCAGGCCACCCGACACGTCCACGGCGAAGTGGCGCCCTCGCCCGCCCATGCGGACGCTGTCCCGGAAGCGGAACTCGGCGGTCGCGCTCGCACCCGGCGGCAGCGTGACCATGGCCAACCCACCGGGGACCAGGTCGATCGGCGTCCGGCCCCGGGGGGTGACGCGACTCGGGCCCCGTGGCCGATCGTGGACGACGAGACTCCCCGCGCTGCGTCCGGTCCGCAGGCCGGCCGGCGTCACGACCGTGCCAAGGGGTGCGAGGAGGTCGTCGGCGAGGTCGGCCATGACCGCCCGGCGCTCCTCCGGATCCGGGATCGAGCCGAGGGGACCGAGCAGGCGCGCGTGGTCCAGCGCGTAGCCGCTCGCACCGGGCCGCCGCAGGACATCGGCCACGGCCAGGGCGACCGCCGGCGGCGGTACCACCGACCAGACACCGCCGGCGACGACGACGAGGTCGGGCGCCGGCTCGGCCGCGAACTCCGGCGCCGCATCGACCAGCCGATCGAGGGCCGCCCGGGCGGCGGCCATTCGCAGGGCCATGCCATCCTCGGTCACGTCGGCCCACGGCGCGATGCGCAGCTCCCGGAGCCGGTCGCGCAGGCGGTGGCGATCCGACGCGACGGTCGTCCAGGCGAGTACCCGGTCGACGGTCGCATCGTCGGGGTCGGCCGGGGCGAGACAAGCCGTCGGCACGATCGCGACGTCCGCGTGCGCGGGCTCGGACGGCCCGGCCGGCGAGGCCGAGGCCCGGAGCCCGCCGTCATACCCGATCTCGACGAGTTCGACCCGTCGATCGAGGACGTCCGCGAGCGTCAGGGCCGCGGCGCCGAGCACCCGACGTGCGTCGTCGACCGGCAGGGCGAGGGCCGCGAGCAGGTCGCGCAGCGGCGCCCCGGCCGGACCCGGTCTCGCGGCCGGTGCCAGCAGCGTCCCGCCCTCGCGGGCATTGAGGTCGCCGAACGCGGCCGCACCTTCGGTCATGGCCCCGGCCAGAACGACCATGCGCTCGGGTCGTCGGGTCGCCACGGCCGCGACGAGTGCGGTCAGTTCGGCCAGCGCCCCGCGTTCGTCCGCTCCGGCCGGGTCGCCGGCCCCGGCCAGGATGCCGTCCGTGTCGCTGGCGAGCAGCAGCCGGGACATGGCCAGCGGGTCGGTCGTCTCGGCACTCGCCCCGATGGTGCGCCAGCCGCTCCTGGCGGCCGCCGCGACGAGCGGCGCGAGCGCCCGTTCCGAGGCAGCCACGACGGCCAGCCGACGGGCCGGGGTCGAGCTCACGCTGACCTCGGGCAGCAGGTCGGGCCGTTCGGGGTCGACCCCGAGGTGTACTGCGAGGTCCGGATCGGCGGTCGCCAACCGGGCGATGAGCAGATGCGCGGCGGCGTCCGGGTGCGACCGAGCCGGTAGGGCGACCGAGCCGAGCAGGCGCCAGGCATGGTCGATGCGGCCGATCAGGGCCGCCCCGGTGGTCGCGGCGCCGCGATCGATGGCGAGGAAGGCCGTCATCGGGTCATGCTACCCGGCACCCGCCGGGCCGCGGTCATGCGTCCCAGGTCGCCTCGTCGTCGTACTCCTCGAGCCGGGCGATCAGCAGTTCGATCCCCGCGTCGTCGGCCAGGAGCTCGGTCGCCGACGAGAGCTCGCCGCCGAACAGGCCGCGCAGGACGGGGTCGAAGAACAGCATCGCGTTCGCCCCGAGCGGACGGTAGGGCCGGCTCGCCTCCAGGAAGTGGACGGCCGGGCCGGTGAGGCCGCGCAACTGGATCTCGCGGGCGACCTGCTCGACGAGCTCGTCGCGCTGCTCCTCGGTCGGCTCGATGGGCGAGGTCACACCGATCCCCCGACGATCGCCAGGGTCTGTGGGCCGGTCGCCGGTTGCGGGCTTGCGAGGGCCGCGGCGAACGCCTCGTAGGCCGCCCGACCGCGCAGCGCGAAGATCACATGGTCGATGGTAGGACACCACGGCAGCTCTTCGCGCACCGCCTGGACGGTGATCCGGGCGGCCTCGTCGAGCGGGAACCCGCCGACGCCGGTCCCGAGCGCCGGAAAGGCGATGCTCGTCGCCCGGATCTCGCGGGCCCGGGTCATCGCCGAGCGGACGGCCGCCGCGATGACCGGCCCGCTGGTACGACGTTCGCGGTCGAGCGACACGGCGTGGATGACCGCGCGGGCGGCGAGGGTCCCGGCCGTCGTCACGATCGACTCGCCGAGCGGGACCGGGGCCTGGCGGACCGCCGCGAACTCGATCTCGTCGCCGCCGGCCCGTTTCAGGGCGCCACCGACGCCGCTCGACATCCAGAGCGACAGGTTGGCGGCGTTGACGATCGCATCGACCTCGAGGTCGCAGATATCGCCGTTCCACAGCTCGATGCGGGCCAAGTCAACTCCACTCGGTCAACGTGCGAAGACCCAAAGGTCCGGGTCGGGCATAGTACACCCGGGGTACCCGGTGGGCCATGGCCGTGACGACCTCCCACGAGTTCGTGGTGCGCGCCTGCGCCAGCTCGGCGACCGTGATCGACTGGCCCCCTTGGCGCCCGATCAGCGTGAACTGGTCCGCGACGGTGACGGGGGTGCCGGGGACGTCGGTCACGTCGGCCATCACGGCGTCCATCGCCACGTTCCCGACGAGCGGGACCCGCACGCCGCGGACCAGCGCACTGGCCCGGTTCGAGAGCGCCCGCGGCCAGCCGTCGCCGTAGCCGAGCGGCAGCGTCGCGATCCGGCTGGGCCGCTCCGTCACGAACGTCGGCCCGTAGCTGATGCCCCACCCGGTCGGCAGGTCGGCGACCCGGACCGGTCGCGCATGGAGGGATAGGACCGGACGCAGGCGCGACGACCGCCCGGCCGCCGCCGCGTTGCCGCGCAACTCATCGGGCGCGAGCCCGTAGACCGCCAACCCCGGGCGCACGCCGTCGTACGACGCGAGGCCGTCACTGGCCGTCAGGAGACCGGCACTCGCCGTCGCGTGCCGGGCGGGCAGTCGGACTCCCGCGACGCGCAGGGCCGACGTCGACGCCTCGAACCGCCGGAGCTGCGCGGCGGTCCGCTCCGGGTCCTCGGGAGCCTGGAGATGCGTCCACAGGCCGCTCAGGACCGCGCCGCCGGCGCGGATGGCCGTGGCCGCGACGACCACGTCCTCCGGGAGGAACCCACCCCGGCCGAGCCCGGTCTCCACCTCGAGCTCGATCCGCAGGCGGCGCCGACCGGGTCGCCCGGACCGGATGGCGGTCAGCAGCTCGTTCAGGAGGACCAGGTCCCCGGCCGCGACCGAGATCGCCCGGCGGGCGGCCTCCGGTGCCCACGCCGGCGGGATCGGGTACAGCGCGAGGATCGGGCTCCGGATCCGAGCGGCGCGCAGGGCCAGCGCTTCGTCGAGCGCCGCGACGCAGAGGCCGTCGACGCCGGCATCGACCAGCGCACGGGCGACCGGGATCGCGCCGTGGCCGTACGCGTCGGCCTTGACCACCGGTCGGATGGGCACGCCGGGCCCGGCCGCCGCTCGCAGCAACGCGAGGTTGTCCACGAGGGCGCCGAGGTCGATCTCGAGCCACGCGGTCCGTGGCAACGGCGGCAGGCCGGCAGCCGCCAGGCGGTCGTCGATCGACGGTCCAGGATCGGTGCTCGCCATCCCTCGGCCGGCTCAGGCCGGGTCCGTCGAGCGCGAGACCGGGGCCGGGTCGGCGGTCTCGCCCGGTTCGCCGGTCCGTGCCCCGAACCCGAGGCGGCCGCCGGCGCGCCGCCGTTCAGCAGCCGCCGCGAGGCGCTTGCGGGCGAGGGCTAGACCCTCGGGCAGGTCCGAGGCGAGCACGCCGGCGTCGCCGAAGCGCTCCCGCGCCCCATCGCCGGCGAGGCCGTGCAGGTACACGCCAAGCCGGGCGGCCGCGTACGGGTCGAGGCCCTGGGCCAGGAAGGCGCCGATCGCGCCGGCGAGGACGTCGCCGGTGCCACCGGTCGCGAGGGCCGGGTTCTCGAACGGCGCGACCGCCACCGAGCCGTCAGGGGCCGCGACGACCGTCGCCGCACCCTTCAGGACCACGACCTGGCCCCACGTCCCGGCCGCGTCGCGGGCGGCCGCCACACGGGCGGCATCGTCGGCGACGAGGTCCCCGTCGGCCTCGGGATCGATCCCCATCCCGGCCCGCAGCCGGGCGAACTCGCCGGCATGGGGCGTGAGGATGCCGCGTCGGGTCATCGACTCCCACCACGCGTCCATCGTGGCGAGGGAACGAAGCGCCTCGGCGTCGAGCACGATCGGAGCGGCCTCGGCGTCGCCGGCGGCGATCAGCTCGCGCACCAATTCGACCGTGGACAGGCCGGGCCGCAGACCCGGACCGACCACCACCGCATCGTGTTCGTGGTCCAGGATCCGAGCGATGGCCCCCTCCGCGTCGATCTCCTCGACGTCGTCCTCCGGCAGGGCCATCGTCGTCGCCTCGACGACCTTCGCCGCGAACAGTGGCTGGAGCGACTCGGGGACCGCCAAGGTCACGAGGCCGGCCCCGGCCCGCCCGCCCGCCCGGCAGACCAGCAAGGCGGCGCCCGCGTAGTCGAGCGACCCCGCGATCACGAGCAGCTTGCCGAACGAGCCCTTGTGGCCGCGTGCCGGGCGCTCGGGAAGCAGCGCCCCGGCCGACTCGTCGTCGAGCCGGACGGCGCCCTCCGGAACCGCGGTCGCGCCGGGCCGCTCCCCGTCGGGCGCATCCTCCGGTCGTCGGCCGAACCCGACCGGGCCGCGCTCAGTCACGGGACGGGTCGCCGTCGATGGCGCCGCCGGGGCGCCCGATGGCCCCGACAGGCTCGTCGACCGCCGGCGGTGCGTCGGACGCGAGCGCTCCGGCACCACCGGCCTCGGCGAGGTCGCGCAACCGCTCGATCCGTGCGAGGATCCGTCGCTCGCGGTCGTCCAGGCGTTCCTCGATGTCGGGCGGGAACAGGAAGCGGCCGCCCGCCGTGCGGATCCCGAACGCGATCGCGACGGCATAGTCCGATTCGTGGGTGATCGAGACGGCGATCCGGCCCATGCCGAGCTGGTCCGCCCGGGCCGCCGCGCGACCGTGGAGTCGGACCGAGGGCTGGCCGGTGGGGAGCCGGACGATCTCGATGTCCCGCCAGCCGATGCCGCGCACGCCGAGGCCGAGCACCTTCGAGACGGCCTCCTTCGCGGCCCACCGCCCGGCAAACGTCTCCGGACGATCGCGGACGTAGCCCTGCTCGAGAGGGGTCAGGACGCGGCTCGAGAAGCGCGGACCGAAGCGCGCCAGCGTGGCCCGGATGCGCTCGACCTTGATGATGTCGATGCCGAGCTCGGTCGTGCCGGGTGGGACCGCCGCGGGCGGCAGTGGCATGTCGGTCGGATCGCCGGCCGCCATCGGACTACTCGACCGTCACCGACTTGGCCAGGTTCCGCGGCTGGTCGACATCCGTGCCGCGTGCGACCGCCATGTGATAGGCGAACAGCTGGAGCGGGATGACCGCGAGGATCGGCGAGAGTGCGTCGTGGGTGTCCGGGATCCAGCAGACGTCGTCGGCGAACCGTTCGATCTGGATGTCGCCCTCGGTCGCGACCGCGATGACCCGGGCATCCCGGGCGCGCCCCTCCATGACGTTGCTGATGACCTTGTCATACACGGGCGAGCGGGTGACGACCGCCACGAGCGGGCATTCCGCGTCGAGCAGCGAGATCGGGCCGTGCTTGAGCTCGCCCGCCGCATAGCCCTCGGCGTGCACGTAGCTGATCTCCTTGAGCTTGAGCGCGCCCTCGAGCGCTGCCGGGAGACCGAAGCCTCGACCGACGAACATGAAGCCGCGCGAGTTCACGTACCGGCGAGCCAGCGTGGGCGCGATCGCCGAGGCGGCCGCGATGGCCCGCGCGGCGGCGGACGGGAGGGCCCGCAGCGCCACACCGAGCGCGAGCTCGTCCGCTTCACCGAGCGCGCCCCGGATCCGGGCGATGGCCGCCGCCAGGACGACGAGCGTCGTGACCTGGGTGACGAAGGTCTTGGAGGCCGCCACGGCGATCTCCGGGCCGGCCTGCAGGAACAGCACCGCGTCGGCGTCACGGGTGATCGCGGAGCCGACCGTGTTCGTGACGGCCACCACCGGACAGCCGCGGTCGCGCGCCAGGCGGACCGGGGCGATCGTGTCGGCCGTCTCGCCCGACTGCGTGACGGCGATGACGAGGGTCCGACCGTCGAGCGGCGGCGGGCTGTACCGGAATTCCGACCCGGCCGTCGCGCGGGCGGGCAGGCCGGTCCAGGCCTGGATCGCCGCGGCGCCCACGAGCGACGCGTAGTACGCGCTGCCGCACGCGACGAGCTCGATGCGCTCGATCGTCCGGAGCGTGTCGGCGAGGCCGTCCAGCTCCTCGACGACGATGTGCCCGTCGCGGTGGACCCGACCGGTGAGCGATTGGGCCAGCGCCTCGGGCTGTTCGTGGATCTCCTTGAGCATGAAGTGCTCGTAGCCGCCCTTCTCGGCGGCCTCGGGCGACCAGTCGATGGTCGTGACCGGCCGGTCCCGGGGCTCGCCGGCGACGTTCGTGATCGTGACGCCCCATGGGCGCAGGTCGGCGACGTCGCCCTCCTCGAGGAAGACGATCTGGTCGGTGTGGGCGAGGATGGCCCCCACGTCGGACGCGAGGAAGCTCTCGCCGTCGGCCAGTCCGACGAGCAGCGGCACGTCCTGCCGGGCGCCGACCAGGCGATCGCCCTCGCCGCGATGCATGACGACGATGGCGTACGCCCCGTCGACTCGCCGCAGCGCCGCGCGGACGGCATCGGCCAGATCGCCTTCGTAGGCCTCTTCGATGAGGTGGGCGATCGCCTCGGTGTCTGTCTCGGAGGTCAGCCGATGGCCGCGCGCCTCCAGGCCGTCGCGAAGCTCGCGGAAGTTCTCGATGATCCCGTTGTGGATGACCGTGATCTCGCCCGTGCAGTCCTGGTGGGGATGGGCGTTGAGGTCGTTCGGCCGGCCATGCGTCGCCCAGCGGGTGTGGGCCAGGCCGATGGCGGCGTGCGGCGTGCGGTCCGCGATGGCCGTCTGGAGGTTGGCCAGCTTGCCGGCCCGTTTCTCCACGAAGAGGTCGCCGGCTTCGTCGACCAGGGCGATCCCGGCCGAATCGTAGCCGCGGTACTCCAGCCGCTTGAGCCCCTCGATGAGGAGCGGACCCGCCTCCCGCGGACCGGTGTAGCCGACGATGCCGCACATGCCGTCAGGTCCTCCGTTCGCCGCCGCCGCGTCGGGCGGGCCGGCCATGGTGACTCCGATGGGTGGGCACCGGCGCTAGTTTAGTCGCTCCCCCGCGACAATCGCGAGCGAGTCGGCCAGTTCGGTCACGAGGTCCGCATCCGGCCCCTCGACCATGACCCGCAACGCCGGCTCCGTGCCGGACGGCCGGACGAGCACCCGGCCGGTCGGTCCCAGCCGCGCGGCCGCATCGGCGATCGCCGCCTGCAGGATCCGGTCGGCCTCCCATTGGTCCTTGTGACGCGCCCCCACGGCTCGCTGTTGCTGGGGCAGCATCGGGATGTCCGCGGCCAGGCTCGCGAGGTCGCGGCCGGTGGCGGTGATCACCCGCAGGACTTCGAGCGCGGTGACGATCCCGTCGCCGGTCGTCGTGTGGTCGAGATCGATGACGTGACCGCTCTTCTCGCCACCGAGGCGCGCTCCCGACACCTGCATACCCTCGAGGATGTACTTGTCGCCGACGGGCGTCCGGATGACCTGTCCGCCAGCCGCCTCGACGACGGTCTGCAGGCCGCCGTTGGACAGCACCGAGACGACGACGCCACCTGGCAGGGCGTCCCGACCCAATCGGTCGAGGGCAAGGATGCCGAGGACGCGGTCGCCATCGACCACCCGGCCGGTCGCGTCCACTGCGATCATCCGGTCGGCGTCGCCGTCGAGCGCGAAACCGACGTCGGCGGACATCGCGACCACGGCCTCGGCCAGGGACGAGGGGTCCGTCGCGCCGGACCCGAGGTTGATGTTCACGCCGTCGGGGTCGGCGTGGATGACCTCGACCGTCGCCCCGGTCGCGCGCAGGATCGCGGCGCCGAGCACCGCCCCCGAGCCGTTCGCGCCGTCCAGCACGAGCCGCTTGTCGTTCGCCCGCACGCTCTGGGCGAGGGCCAGCCGGTGTTGACGGTAGTCGTCGACGAGCTCGGGGCGGGCCACGATCCGTCCGAGGCCGGCGTTCCTGACGCCGCCGAGCTCGTCCGAGCGCCAGATGAGCTGCTCGAGCTCGTCCTCGATCGCATCGTCAAGCTTGAGGCCGGCGCCGTCGAGCACCTTGAGCCCGTTGTCGTCGGCCGGATTGTGCGAGGCGGACACCATGATGCCGGCCGCGAACCGGCCGCTCCCCGCGATGAACGCGAGTGCCGGCGTCGGCACCACGCCGACCTCGTGGACCTCGGCCCCGAGGCTGGCGGCCCCCGCCGCGACCGCGGCCACGAACATGTCGCCGGAGCGGCGCGTGTCCTGGCCGATCACGAGCGACCCGCCCGGTCCGACCAGGCGATGGGCGGTCGCGCGACCGAGGGCGAACGCGAGGGTCGGTTTCAGGTCGACGTTCGCGACGCCGCGGATCCCGTCGGTGCCGAACAGGCGGGCCATCGGTGGCTCAGCCGCTCGGCGAGGCTGCGGGCGACGCCGATGCGGGTGGCGGCGAGGGCGACGGCGACGGTGGCGGTGGAGCGGTGACGGTCACGGCGATCGTGTCGGGATTGGCGGACACGAGCGTGAGACCCGACGGAAGATCGATCGTGACGGGCACGTCGGTCGTCCCGACCTCGAGGTCCCCCACCTCGAGGTCGGCGACCAGGGTCGACCCGACCAGCTTGTCGAGATCGGCCACGGAGCCGCCGATCGTGATCAGCACCCGGTCGGTCGGGATCGCGTACCGGAGGTCGGGGTCGTCCCCAACGTACCGGATGCCCGTCTCGAAGTTCCTCGTTGACGTCACCGGCCGGAAGGTCACGGTGACGGCGACCGTGCTGACGTCGAGCGGCGAGACTCCATCGGGAAGATCGAGATCGACCGTCGCGTTGATCGTGGTGGACGCGCCCGAGACCGAGACCGCCGCCGTGTCGACCTTGTCGAGCTCGGCCAGCCGCTCGGCGTCGCCCTCGACGGTCACGACGATCGGATCGACGGTCACGCCGGCCACCTCGAAGCCCGCGGCCGGGGTCCCGGTCACGACCGGGCTGACAGGGACGACCAGTGAGCGCCGGTCGGAGAAGACCGGGATGTTGACGAGGGCGGTGTCGGGCTCGAGCTTGACCGGGCTGACCGGGTCGCCCAGCCGATCGATCGCGGTCAGGGGCAGGTCCTGGTTGACGGTGATCCCGGACGCCTGGATCACCGGGCTGGCCCTGGCAGCCACCACTTGCCCGACGACCGATGCCGGACCCGACACGACGACGGTCGTCGGTTTGACCGTGGTCTCGCCGATCGCCAGGCCCTCGGGGATCGTGCCGGGATCGACGGTGACGGGGACCTCGCGCGTCACGAGCTCGTCGAGCTGGATCGTGACCTGGTCGGGCGAGAAGCTGATGACGTCGATCCGATCGTCGATGGACTGGACATCGACCGGGACCGAGACGGTCGTCCCCGGCACGACCTTGGACAGGTCCACGGAGGCCGTGAAGGTCGAGCTGATCGCGCGGGCTCCGGACGGCGAGACGTAGCGCACCTCGGTGACCGGCGGGATCGGGGTCACGATGAAGGTGTTGGTCGGCTGGCCCGTGGGCTCGATCTGGATGCTGACCGCGAGCGTCGACGCGCTCTCGGACAGGACCAGCCCGCCGTACAGCAGGGACGCGAGCCCCACGGCGGCGAGCTTGAGAGGCCAATTGTGGACGACGAGCCCCAGGAGTCGGGTCACCGCGGAGCCTGTGCGGCCGCCGTATTCGACGGTTCGTCGTCCGACGTGGAGCGTGGCGGCATCACCGGCTTCGATCGTCGGACGAGGCGCCCGACGTCACTGAGCCGCGGGGCTCGGCCGCCGGTCCCGGTCGGGCCGGTCGGACGCCAGCCGAACGCGCTGCGAGCGGCGGATGGATCGAGCAGGTTGCGGATGGCGGTCGCGAGCTGCGCCTCGTTGAGGTTGCGGACGATCCGGCTCCGCTCGACGAGGCTGATCTGGCCGTTCTCCTCCGACACGACCACGACGATGGCGTCGGTCTGCTCGGCGATGCCGAGGGCCGCACGGTGGCGGGTCCCGAAGCGCTCGGTGTGGATCGTGGTCTCGGCCAGCGGCAGGAGGGCGCCCGCCGCCAGGATCGAGTCGTCGCGGATGATGACGGCTCCGTCGTGCAGGGCGGTCCGCGGCGAGAAGATCGTCCGCAACAGGTCCGCCGACAGGTCGCCATGGACCATCACGCCGGTCTCCGCGACCTCCTCGAGCCCCGTCTCGCGCTCGATGACGATCAGCGCACCATGGCCGTCGGCGGACATGCTCGCCGACGCCCGCGCGACCTCGATCGCGGTGTGGTTGGAGGCCCGCGACTCGGCCGGTGAGAGGAGCCACGCGAAGGAACCGACGCGACCGATGCGCTCCAGCGCCCGCCGCAATTCCGGCTGGAAGACCACGACGAGGGCGAACAGGCCGACGACCGCGCCACCCTGGAGGATACGGGTCAGGAGGACGAGGTTGAGCGCCACGGCCAGGGCGTACACGACGATCAGCACGCTGACGCCGATGACGAGCCGGACGGCCCGCGTGCCGCGGATCAGGCTGAAGAGCCAGTAGATCAGGAGCGCCGTGATCCCGATGTCGATGACCGCGGTCGGCGTGACCTGGTCGAGGATCGATCTCAGGAGCTCCATCGTCCCCCGAGTGTAGCATCGGACCCCTGCCCGGCCGACCCTTCACCGAGGGTCCGGCCTCACCCGCGCGTCAGCCGCAGATGGCCACCAGGCGAGTGTCGTCGGGGAAGCGATCGGCCGCCATGGCGCACAGCCGGGCGCGCGTGAGATCGTCGCCGGCCAGCTCCACCAACCGGCCGAGCAGGACCAGCTTGTCGGCGGCCGGCACCCGCCAACCCCGATCGAGGTACAGCTCCGTCAGGATCAGGTGGACGTCGCCGTCGGCCGGCGATACGGCGAGCGCCTGGTAGCAGGCGTCCATGGCCGCGTGCAGGTTGCCGATCGAGCGCTGGGCGGCGGCCGCCTCGAGGTAGCAGCGGCGGGCCTCGTCGACGTCTCCGGCGTCGATCGCCGTCTCGGCCGCCGCGATGAGGACGGCGGCGGCGGACATCACGGACTTTCGCGGGTCGCGTTTCGGCTCCACGAACGGCGCCGCGGCACCCGCGGCCGCGGCCAGACCGGCCGCGCCGGGCCGATCGAGCGTGCCGATGGCGCGGCCGAGCGCCTCCGATGCCGGGTCGATGCCGGCCTCCTGGAGGCGGGCGATGAGCGCCTCCACGCCCTCCCGCCGACCGCGCGACTCGGCCAGCTCGAGGGCCCGACGGGCGGCGTCGGTCGCCTCGAGCAGGCGGCCGTCGCGATCGAGCACCGCGGCGAGCTGGTCGAGTGTCTCGGCTGCGGCCGCGCGTTGCCCCGTGATGGCGAGCATCTCGGCCCTGCCGCGGAGCGATGCCTCATCCTCGGGCGCCCGGGCGAGCGCGAGGTCATAGGCCGCGAGGGCCTCGCTCAGGCGGCCCGTCCGAGCCAGCACGCCGGCCAGACTCGCCTGGGGCATCGCCCGGTCCGGCGCGATCGAAGCGGCTTCGGCGTAAGCGGCGATGGCGTCGTCGAACTGCCCTCGGAGCGAGGCCGCATGGCCGCGCCGCAAGGCGTCCTTGTAGCGTTCGTACAGGGCGTCGCTCACGCGTCCCCTCCCAGGATCTCCACCAGCAGTGCCTTCTGGACGTGCAGCCGATTCTCGGACTGGTCGAAGATGAGACTACGCGGTCCGTCCATGACCTCGGAGGTGATCTCCTCGCCGCGATGCGCGGGCAGGCAGTGCATCGCCACGGCGTCGGGACCGGCGGCATCGAGCAGGGCGCCATCCACCCGATAGCCGGCGAAGGCGTCGCGGCGCTCCTCCGTCTCGGCTTCCTGGCCCATCGATGTCCAGGCATCGGTGTAGACGACCGAGGCGCCCCGGACGATCTCCGCCGGGTCGTGCCCAAAGACCAGCCGGCCGCCGGAACCCGCCGCCAGCTCCTGGGCGCGAGCCACGATCCGCGGGTTCGGGGCGTAGCCGGGCGGGTGCGCGAGCCGGATCTCCATGCCGAGTGCCGCGCCGACGAGGGCCAGCGAGTGATAGACGTTGTTGCCGTCGCCGACGAACGCGACCACGCGCCCCTCGAGCGGACCGACGAACTCCTCGATCGTGAAGACGTCGGCGAGCGCCTGGCACGGGTGCTCGCGCAGGCTCAGGCCGTTGATGACCGGGATCCCCGCCTGCGCCGCGAGCTCGAGGACCACCTCGTGAGGCCCGGTCCGGACCACGATCCCGTCGACGAAGCGCTCGAGGTTGCGGGCGACGTCGTGAACGCTCTCGCGCGCGCCGAGGACGACATCGTTGGTCAGGTAGATGGCGTGCCCGCCGAGCTGGGCCATGCCGGCCTCGAACGTCACGCGCGTGCGCAGGCTGGGCTTCTGGAAGAGCATCGCGATGGTCCGACCGGCGAGCGGCGGATCGGCGTGGCGACGGGTCGCCAGATAGTCGGCCTTGAGCGCGGATGCCGTCTCGAAGACCTTCCGAACCTCGGCCGCCGACAGGTCCGCGACGCTGAGCAGGTCCCGCCCCTGCAACGAGCCCGCGGTGGTCGTCATCGTGGCGTCATCGTCGTGGTCAGGCGTCGCGTGGCGCTGGGGCGTCCAGGCGAAGGCGCCGGGCGAGTGAGGGAGCGAGCGCACCCCAAGGTGCGTGAGCGACCGAGCGACCCCGGCAACGCACGCATGGGCGTTCCAGCACCGCGCCGGTGACTAGCGCTTCGTGTACTGAGGCGCCTTCCGCGCACGCTTCAGACCGTACTTCTTGCGTTCCTTCATGCGCGGGTCACGGGTCAGGAGACCGGCCTGGCGAAGCGGCAGGCGGTTGCCGTCCGGGTCGAGCTCGAGCAGCGCCCGGGCGATGCCGTGGCGGATCGCGCCCGCCTGGCCCGTCACGCCGCCGCCTTCGACCTTGATGAGCGCGTTGAAGCGGCCTTCCGTGCCGGTGACCCGGAACGGCATGCGGACTTCCGACTCGTTGATCGCGTTGCCGAAGTGTTCCTCGAGCGTCCGGCCGTTGACCACGATCTCACCCTCGCCCGGCAGGAGCCGGACGCGGGCGATGGCGGTCTTGCGTCGGCCGGTCCCGGAGAAGAAGGCTGGTGTCGACATGCGGTTCGGGCTCCTCAGGCGAGCGGCTCAGGCCGCTGGGCCTGATGCGGGTGATCGGATCCGGCGTACACCTTCAGCTTGCGGAGCTGCTGGGTGCCGAGCGTGGTGTGCGGCAGCATGCCCTTGACGGCCCGGCGGATGACCTCCTCCGGGCGTCGGGCCAGCAGCTGGCCGAGCGTCTCCTGCTTGAGACCCGCTGGATAGCCGCTGTGGCGCATGTACAGCTTGGACTCGAGCTTGTCGCTGGTCACGGCGATGCGCGCGGCGTTGAGCACGATCACGTGGTCGCCCGAGTCGAGGTTGGGCTGGTAGGTGGGCTTGTGCTTGCCCTCGAGAACGCGCGCGATCCGCGACGCGAGTCGACCCAGCGTCTCGTCGGTCGCGTCGACGACGTACCAGCGTCGCTCGATCTCGCTTTCGCGGACCGCGATGGTCTTGGCGTTCATCGTTCCTCGTGTTCTCCGTTCGTGTCTGCCGACCGCCGCCCGTAGGCGACGCGCCGGAGGCAGAGCCCCTTCGCGGGAGCCGCTGCCCCGTCGAGGGCCGGTCCGCCGGCCACCATGGCCGCCTGGACCGCTGCTGCGTCGATCTTGCCGAGGCCCACCTCCAGGAGGAGGGCCACCATCCGCCGGACCATCCCCCGCAGGAAGGCGTCGGCCCGGACGTCGATCGTCACGAGCCGGCCCTCCCGTCGGACCCGGACCGACATCACGGTCCGGACCGGTGAGCGGTCCGTTGCCCCGAAGGCGCTGAAGTCGTGCCGGCCGATGAAGACCGACCCGGCTCGCGCCATCGCGGCGGTGTCGAGCGGGACCCGGATCCCGAGCGCCATTCGCTCGCGAAGCGGGCTCCGCGGCCCGTTCCAGACGGTGTAGCGGTATTCCCGGTACCGCGCCGCGTGACGGGGGTGGAAGCTCGAGGTCGTCCGGCGCAGGTCCCGGACGGCCACGTCGCCGGGGAGGAGCGCCTCGAGCGCCCGACCCAGTTCCGCTGCCGTCAGTCGACCGTCGTAGGAGAAGGCGATGACCTGCCCCTCGGCGTGTACCCCGGCATCCGTCCGGCCGGCCCCGTCGACCCGCTGCTCCACCCCGTCGCCGAGGCGCCGCAGCGCGTCCTCCAGGACCCCCTGGACCGTCCGGCGTCCAGGGTTGACCTGGAAGCCATCGAAGTCCGTTCCGTCGTATTCGACCCGAGCGCGGTAGCGAACGGGCACGGTCTCTCGGCCGTGTTCTAGCTGCTTCTAGACCAGTTCGATCTGGACGATCTCCGCGGCGTCGCCCCGGCGCTGCCCGAGGCGGACGATCCGGGTGTAGCCCGAGGTCCGATCGGCGTACTTGGGGGCGATCTCGTCGAACAGCTTGTCGACGACGAGCGGCTCGTTGGGGAACTGGGCGATGACCGCTCGACGCGCGGAGAGGTCCCCGCGCTTGGCCAGCGTGATCATCTTCTCGACCCGGCCGCTGATCTCCTTGGCCTTGGCCTCGGTGGTCTTGACCCGCTCATAGCGGATCACCGACACGGTCAGGTTCTTGTACAGGCTGAGGCGCGGGCCCTGCTTGCGGCTGAGCTTGCGTCCGCCGATCCGGTGCGCCACGGGTCAGGCCTCCGCCTCATCGTCGAACGGCTCGTCGCCGTCGCCGAGGTCGAGCCCGTCGGTCTCCGTGTCCGGGACGATGAAGCCGCGCATCCGGAGGCGCTCCTTCATCTCGTCGAGCGACTTCTTGCCGAAGTTGCGCATGCGCAGGAGGTCGTCGTCCTTCAGCTGCAGGAGCTGGCCGACCTTGACGATGTTGTTGCGCTTGAGCGAGTTGTAGGCCCGCATCGGCAGGTCGAGCTCCTCGATCGGCATATCGAGCATGTTCGACGGGAGCGCGGCGGTGCCGGTCACGGCGGCGGCCGGGACGGCGGCCATGCCGATCGTGACGAACGGGCGGAACTGGTTGACGAGGATCTCGGCGGAGCGGCTGAGGGCCTCCTCCGGCGTGATCGTGCCGTCGGTCTCGATCTCGATCGTGAGCTTGTCGTAGTTGGTCATCTGGCCGACGCGCATGCCCTCGACCCAGTAGTTGACCTTCTTGACCGGGGTGAAGATCGCGTCGACCGCGATGACGCCGATCGGCAGGGCCTCGGCGCGCTCGGCACCGAGATAGCCGACGCCGCGCTCGACGGTCAGGTCGAGCTCGATGGTCACGTCGTCCGTGTCGAGGGTCATGAGGACGAGGTCGGGATTCACGATCTCGACATCGGCGGACTCGGCGATGTCGGCCGCGGTGACCGCACCCGCACCGCTCTTGATGAGGCGGAGCTGGACCGGGTGGGCCGCATAGCTCTTGAGGCGCAGCTTCTTGACGTTCAGGACGATCTGGGTGACGTCCTCCTTGACACCCGGGATCGTCGAGAACTCCTGGTAGACGTCTCGGATCTGGATGCTCGTGACCGCGGCACCCTCCAGCGAGGAGAGGAGGACGCGCCGGAGGGCGTTGCCGAGCGTGACGCCGTAGCCGGCCTGGAGCGGTCCGGCCTCGTACTTGGCGTACGTGCCGGCTTCCTCGACAGGCTCGATCTGCGGATTCTCGAGTTCGATCATGAGTGTGCTGTTACCTCGAGTAGTACTCGACCACGAGCTGCTCGTTGAGATCGAGCGGCATCTGGTCGCGGTTCGGCGGGGTCACGACGGATCCGGCCAGGTTGGCGGCATCGATGCTCAGCCACTCTGGGGCCTGGTGGTTCCGGAGCGTCTCCTTGGCGATCTTGAATGGCTCGCGAGCTCGGTGGGACTCGCGGACCTCGACCTTGTCGCCGGGCTTCATCCGGTACGAGGCGATGTTGGTCGGGCGCCCATTGACCGAGAAGTGGCCGTGGGCGACGAGCTGGCGGGCCTGCGCCCGGGACGTCGCGAGGCCCATCCGGAACACGACGTTGTCGAGGCGCAGCTCGAGCGAGCGGAGCAGGTTCTCACCGGTCACGCCGGGCCGGTTCTCGGCGTCGACGAAGTAGTTGCGGAACTGGCGCTCCAGCACGCCGTACGTGCGGCGGACTTTCTGCTTCTCGCGCAGCTGCAGGCCGAACTCGCCGACCTTGCGACGGCGGACGCCGTGCTGGCCGGGCGGGGTAGGCCGGCGCTCGAACGCGCACTTCTTGGTGTAGCAGCGCGTGCCCTTGAGGAAGAGCTTCGCGCCTTCCCGCCGGCACAGGCGGCAAACGGATGCGGTGTAACGGGCCATGGGTCCTCTGGGGCTCTAGACGCGGCGCCGCTTGGGCGGGCGGCAACCGTTGTGCGGGATGGGCGTGACGTCGGTGATGGCATTGACCTCCAGGCCGGCCGCCTGGAGCGAACGGATCGCCTGTTCCCGGCCGGCGCCGGGGCCCTTCACGTAGACCTCGACCTGGCGCATGCCGTGCTCCATGGCGCGACGCGCGGCGCCGTCGGCGGAGAGGGCCGCGGCGTACGGGGTGCTCTTGCGGGAGCCCTTGAAGCCGGCGACGCCGGCCGAGCCCCAGCTGATGACCGCCCCGTTGAGGTCGGTGATCGTGATGATCGTGTTGTTGAACGTGGCCTGGATATGAACGTGGCCCTGGGGCACGTTCTTCTTCTCACGCCGACGCTGCTTGACCGCCTTCTTGCGTTCCGCCATGCCTGGTCAGTCCCTCGTCACTTCTTGCGCCGGACGCCGACGGTCTTCTTGGGACCGCGACGCTGCCGAGCGTTCGTCTTGGTTCGCTGGCCACGCACTGGCAGGTTCCGGCGGTGGCGAACACCGCGGTACGACCCGATCTCGATGAGCCGTTTGATGTTCAGCGCCACCTCGCGGCGGAGGTCGCCCTCCACCTTGTAGCGCCGGTCGATCAGCTCGCGGAGCCGGTTCACCTGCTCCTCGGTCAGATCGCGGACCCGCGTGTCGGGATTGATGTTCGTCTGGGCCAGGATCTTCTCGCTGGTCGGCAAGCCGATCCCGAAGATGTAGGTCAGGGCGACCTCGACGCGCTTCTCACGCGGGATGTCGATACCGGCGATGCGTGCCATCGGTTACCCCTGCCGCTGCTTGTGCTTGGGATTGGTGCAGATGACCATCACGGTGCCGTGGCGACGGATGACCTTGCAGTTGTCGCAGCGCGCCTTGACGGAGGCTCGGACTTTCAACGGATCCTCGGGCTCGTGGAGATCGGTGGTCGGTTGGTCACTTGAGTCGGTACGTGATGCGGCCGCGCGTCAGGTCGTAGGGCGACAACTCGACGCGGACACGGTCGCCGGGCAGGATCCGGATGAAGTTCATCCGCAACTTGCCGCTGATGTGGGCGAGCACCCGGTGGCCGTTCTCCAGTTCGACGGCGAACATCGTATTGGGCAGCGGCTCGATCACCGTTCCCTCGACTTCGATCGCGTCCTTCTTGGCCACAGGTCCTCGTGCTTCCCTTTTCTCACGCGCAGTGCCGGCCCGACCGGGCCGACACACGAACGCGTAGCGTATCAAAGATGGCCTGACCCGGCAACCACGGAGCCCTCACAGCGCCGTCAGGACCTCGGGCCCGTGCTGGGTGATGGCGATCGTGTCCTCGAAGTGGGCGGCGAGGGAGCGGTCCTGCGTGACGACCGTCCAGTCGTCGTCGCTGACGCGCGCCTCCGCCCGGCCGAGCGTGAACATCGGCTCGATCGCCAGGCACAGGCCGGGCTCGAGCTTGCGACCAGGTCGCCCGGTCCGGAAGTTGGGGACCTGCGGCTCCTCGTGCATCGCCGTCCCGATGCCGTGGCCGACGAACTGGCGGACGATGCCGTAGCCGTTCGGCCGGGCGACATCCTCGACCGCCGCGGCGATGTCCTCGATGTGGTGGCCCGGCACGGCCGCCGCGATGCCCGCCTGCAGCGCCCGACGGGTCGTGTCGATGAGATCGGCCACCTTGGTCGGCGGCTCCCCGACGTAGAAGGTCCGGGCGCCATCGCCGTGCCACCCGTCGACGATCGCCCCCGCGTCGACCGAGACGACCTGGCCCGAGCGGATCGTCCGCTCGCCGGGGATGCCATGGACGATCTCGTCGTCGATGGAGATGCAGACGCTGGCCGGGAACGGCCGGCGCGGATTGAGGCCCGGGTAGCCCTTGAACGAAGGCGTGCCGCCGGACTTGCGGATGTGGGCCTCCGCGAGGCGGTCCAGCTCGGCGGTCGACACGCCCGGCTTCAGCTCCTCCTCGATGAGCGCGAGCACCTCGGCCACGATCCGTCCGGCCTGGCGCATCCGCTCGATCTCGGCGCGCGACTTGCGGGTGACCACTCAGGACCCGTCGGGTGCGAGGCCGAGAGCCGCGAGCACGTCGTGCCCGACGGCGTCGATGTCGCCTCGTCCGTCGACGGATCGCAAGACGCCCCGGGATCGGTAATGGTCGACGACGTCGAGCAACGGTGGGACTTGCTGCTCCATCCGGGCGCGGACCGTCGCCTCTTCGTCGTCGTCGCGCTGGACGATCGGCGAACCATCGAGGTCGCAGATGCCGGCGGTCTCCGGCGGGTTGGATGCGAGGTTGTAGACATGTCCGTTGGCCGTACAGATGCGTCGGTTCGCCATCCGCTGGACGAGGTCCTCGATCGGCACCTCGACATAGATCGCCGCGTCGACTCGTCGCCCGGCCTCGGTCAGCTCGCGGTCAAGCGCCTCGGCTTGCACGCGGGTTCGCGGAAACCCGTCCAGGATCGCGCCATCGACCGCGTCGGCGGCTTCGAGCCGGTCGAGAAAGACGCGCACGATCGTCGGGTCGGGCACCAGCTGGCCCCGGCTCATGTAGCGATCGGCCTCTCGTCCCAGCGTCGTGCCGGCGCCCACCGCGGCTCGCAGGAGATCGCCCGAGGCGAGGATCGGCACGCCGAGTCGATCGGCGATGATCGGCGCCTGGGTCCCCTTCCCGGCCCCAGGTGCGCCAAGAAGGACGACGACGGTCATCGCCGCCCCCGGCGATCCCGGCAAGCGTCCTGGACGCGGACCGACCGGATCATCGGATGAAGCCTTCGTAGTTGCGCATCATCAACTGGGCCTCGATCTGCTTCATCGTCTCGACGACGACCGACACCACGATGAGCAGGCTCGTCCCGCCCAGGCCAAGTGTCGCGAGATCGGGGAATCCTAACGCCACGACGGACGGCGAGACAGCCACGATGGCCAGGAACAACGCGCCGGCGAACGTGATCCGACTCACGACCCGCGCGAGGTAGTCCTGGGTCGGGCGGCCCGGCCGGATGCCGGGGATGAAGCCGCCGTTCTTGCGGAGCTGTTCCGCCGTCTCATCGGGCTTGAAGGTGAACGCCGTGTAGAAGTACGTGAAGCCCATCGTCAGCAGGAAGTACAGCAGGATGTAGATGGGCGATCTCGGGTTGAAGAAGGTCACGATCGCAGTCGCGACATCTTTGACGATGGGGATCTCGGAGCTCGTGAAGTACGACGCCAGCTGCTGTGGGAACAGCAGGATGCTGACGGCGAAGATGATCGGGATGACGCCGGCCTGGTTGACCCGGAGGGGCAGGAACGTCTGGCCACCCTGGTACATCCGTCGCCCGCGTACCCGGCTGGCGTACTGGATCGGGATGCGGCGCTGGCCTTCCTGGATGTAGATGATCACGCCGACCGCGGCGATCGCGACGATCCCGAACGCGACGGCGGCCGCGATGTTCGGGTTGACGATGAAGCCGTTGATGGCGCCCGGCGCCCGGCTCACGATGCCCGCGAAGATGATGAAGCTGATGCCGTTGCCGATGCCTCGCTCGGTGATGAGCTCGCCGATCCACATGAGGGCGATCGAGCCGGCCGTCAGCGTCGCGATCTGGGTCAGCGTCTCGAAGCTGGCCAGGTCGAATTGCCCCGTCAGGACGCCTTGCGAGTTCAGGAGGGCGAGGAACCCGTACGCCTGCAGCATCGACATCGGCACCGACAGGTACCGGGTGTACTGGTTGAGCTTGTTGCGCCCGAATTCGCCCTCACGGCTGAGCGCCTGCAGGGACGGCACGACGCCCTGCATCAGCTGCATGATGATCGAGGCGTTGATGTAGGGGTTCAGCCCCAGGGCCACGACCGAGAAGCTGGCCAGGCCGCCGCCCGAGAACAGGTCCAGGAGCCCGAACAGCGGGTTGCCTTCCACGAGCTGCGTCAGCTCCGTCCGATTGATCCCCGGCACCGGCACGGCAGCCAGCAGCCGGAAGACGATCAGCAGTCCGAGGACATACAGGATCCGGCGCCGGATGTCCGGCGCGCGGAAGGCGTTGAGGAGGGACTCGAACACGGGCTAGGCGTCGTCGCCGGACGGTGTCTCGGCCTCGTCGGACGACGTGGCGCCCGACCCTGATGCAGGAGCGTCGTCATCGTCGGCCGCCTTGGCCTTCGCCTTGTCCTTCGGCGCCTTGGGTGCCTTCGGGCGGGCGGGCTTGGCCGGCGCCTCGACGGCCTCGGCGGCGGGCGTCTCTTCGGCCTCGGTGGCGGCCTCGGCGACCGGTGCTTCCTCGACCTCGGCGGCGACCTCGGCCGTGGGCTCCTCGACCGGTGCTTCCTCGACCTCGGTGACCGGAGTCGCTTCCGCGTCGGCCGTGGCTGACGGCGTGTCATCGGATCCCGCCGTCTTAGCAGGCCGGGTGCGCCGACCCGTGGTGGCGGGCGCATCGACCCCCAGCGCCGTAGTCGGCTTCGATGGGATCTCGAGCACGTTGACGACCCCACCCGCGGCTTCGATCTTGGCCCGGGCGGACGTCGTGAACGCGTCGGCGACGACGAACAGGGCCGCCGACAGGTCGCCGGCGCCCAGGATCTTGAGCGGCTTGGTCGGCGTCCGGACGAGGCCGACCGCGCGAAGGATGTCGGCGTTGATGGTGATCGGCGCGGCGCCCGTGGAGCCCTTCGAGCCCTTGGCGGCCTTGCCGGAGGGCGCCTCGACCTCGAACGCGCCACGCTCCGCGAGCGTGCCGATGGCGCCGACGTTCACGACTTCGTATTCGACCTTGAAACGGTTCTTGAAGCCGCGGAGCTTCGGGATGCGCATGTGGAGCGGCGTCTGGCCGCCCTCGAACCAGGGCGGGATGGAGCCGCCGGCCCGCGCCTTCTGGCCCTTGGTCCCGCGGCCGGCCGTCTTGCCCTTGCCGGCGGCGATGCCGCGGCCGACCCGGGTCTTCGCCTTGTGTGCACCTTCCGCGGGGCGGAGGTCATGCAGTTTCATGCCTTCTCCTGGTCGGCCTCGTGGCCGCCATCGAGCTCCTCGACGGTCACGAGGAAGCGGACCTGGCGGACCATGCCGCGGGTCGCTGGGTTGTCGGTGACGGTGCGCGAGCTGCCGATCCCGTTCAGGCCGAGCGCACGGAGCGTGGCGCGATTGCGGGCGATGTGGCTGATCTCGCTCTTGACCTGGGTGACTTTGAGCTTAGCGGGCATCGACCACCTCCGTGCCCGGCGCCGGCTGGCCGGAGATCCGGCTGGTCAGCCGCACGCCGCGGCGGGCGCTCAGCTCCTCGGCGGAATGCAG
>CAVZND010000018.1:0-99584 GCA_963776545.1 uncultured Chloroflexia bacterium
GCATCGGCATCGACGGCGCCGCGTCGACGGGCGGCCGGCGGACGGGCGGGTCACGGGCCACGACGCGGCCGGCGCCGAAACCGTCGGCCGAGGCCATCGCCGAGATCAGCCTCGACGAGGCGTACCACGGCACCAAGCGGCTCGTCGACGTGGAGGGCAAGCGTCTCGAGGTCACGATCCCGGCCGGTGCCGACACCGGCACTCGCGTCCGGCTGACCGGCAAAGCGCCCGGTGGCGGCGACCTGTACGTCGTCGTCCGGTTGGAGCCGGATCCCGTGTTCAAGCGGCGCGGTGCGGACCTCGAACGGGAGCTGCCCCTGACCCTGGAAGAGGCGCTCCTCGGCGCCGAGGTCCCCGTCCGCACGCTGAAGGGCAAGGTCCTGCTGACGATCCCCGCCGGCACGCAGACCGGCCGGACCTTCCGGCTGCGGGCCCAGGGGATGCCGCGTCTCGGGGGCGGGGCCCACGGCGACCTGTACGCCAAGGCCCGGGTCGTCCTGCCGACCCACCTGTCCGACGAGGCCACAGCGGCGGCCCACACATTCCTCGACCTCGTCAAGCAGCCCGATCCGCGCTAGCCCGACCCCACGGAGAACCGAAGGACCCCGATGCAACTCGATCGCTTCACCCAGAAGGCCCAGGAGGCCGTGGTCGCCGCCCAGGCGACGGCGGAACGGCTCCAGAGCCCCATCCTCGACGCCGAACACCTGCTGTCCGCCCTCGTCGAACCCGATGACGGGGTCCCGGCCGAGACGCTCCGGCGACTCGGCGTGGACCTGCCCGCGTTCCGGGGCGAAGTCGCGTCGATCCTGGCCAAGCGTGCCCGCATCCAGGGCGGCTCGCTGACGCTCGACACGCGTGCGCGATCGGTCATCGAGCGGGCCGAGGCCGAGGCCCGGCGTCTCGGCGACGAGTTCGTCTCGACCGAGCACCTGTTGCTCGGCGCGGCGGAGGCCGGCGGCGAGGCGCAGGCGCTCCTCGAGCGCCACGGCGCGGGCAAGGAAGCGATCCTGCAGGCCCTCCAGAGCGTCCGCGGCGGCCAGCGGGTCACCTCCCAGAACCCGGAGGGCACGTATGCCGCCCTCGAGAAGTACGGCCGCGACCTGACTTCGGAGGCGAGGGCCGGCAAGCTCGACCCCGTGATCGGCCGTGACGAGGAGGTCCGCCGCGTCATCCAGGTCCTGTCGCGCCGGACGAAGAACAACCCCGTCCTGATCGGCGAGCCGGGGGTCGGCAAGACGGCGATCGTCGAGGGCCTCGCCCAGCGCATCGTGCGCGGCGACGTGCCCGAAGGCCTCAAGGACAAGCGCGTGGTCGCGCTCGACCTCGGCGCCCTGATCGCCGGGGCCAAGTTCCGCGGCGAGTTCGAGGAGCGGTTGAAGGCCGTGCTCAAGGAGATCAAGGACTCCGACGGGCGGGTCATCCTGTTCATCGACGAACTTCACACGGTCGTCGGCGCGGGCGCGGCCGAGGGCGCGATGGACGCGTCCAACCTGCTCAAGCCGATGCTCGCTCGCGGCGAGCTCCACACGATCGGCGCCACGACCCTCGACGAGTACCGCAAGTACATCGAGAAGGACGCCGCACTCGAGCGACGCTTCCAGCCGGTCCTCGTCGACCAGCCGTCCGTCGAGGAGACGATCTCGATCCTGCGTGGGCTGCGCGAGCGCTACGAGGTCCACCACGGCGTCCGCATCACGGACTCCGCGCTGGTGGCCGCGGCGACCCTGTCGGATCGCTACATCACCGAGCGGTTCCTGCCGGACAAGGCGATCGATCTCGTCGACGAGTCCGCGTCGCGGCTCCGGATGGAGATCGACTCGATGCCGATCGAGCTCGACGAGCTCGAGCGCCGGCGGGTCCAGCTCGAGATCGAGCGCGAGGCCTTGCGCAAGGAGACCGACGACGCCTCGAAGCTCCGGCTCGAGGCGCTCGAGAAGGAACTGGCCGACCTCGAGGAGGAGCTGGGCGCATTGAAGCAGCGCTGGGAGGCCGAGAAGGACGCGATCGCCGCGATCCGGGCGACCAAGTCCGAGCTCGAGGCGCTCGCCGTGCGCGTCGAGCAGGCGGAGCGCGAGGCCGACTTCGGCACCGCCGCCGAGCTCAAGTACGGCACCCAGAAGGCCCTCGCCGACCAGCTGGCCCAGCAGGAGGCCGCGCTCGCGATCCTGCAGGTCGGCCCGGGCTCGCTCCTCAAGGAAGAGGTCACGGCCGACGACATCGCCGAGATCGTCGCGGCCTGGACCGGCATCCCCGTCAGCCGGCTCATGGAAGGCGAGATGGCCAAGCTCCTCCACATGGAGGAACGGCTCCACGAGCGGGTGGTCGGGCAGGACGAGGCCATCGAGGCCGTCTCGGACGCGGTGCGTCGGGCACGGGCCGGGCTCAAGGACCCACGCCGGCCGATCGGCTCGTTCCTGTTCCTGGGGCCGACCGGTGTCGGCAAGACCGAGCTGGCGCGGGCCCTCGCGACGTTCCTGTTCGACGACGAGGGCGCGCTGGTGCGCATCGACATGAGCGAGTACATGGAGAAGTTCTCGGTCTCGCGCCTGGTCGGCGCACCCCCTGGCTACGTCGGGTACGAGGAGGGCGGCCAGCTGACCGAGGCGGTCCGCCGCCGGCCGTACCAGGTCGTCCTGCTCGACGAGATCGAGAAGGCGCACCCGGACGTCTTCAACATCCTGTTGCAGGTCCTCGACGACGGCCGCCTGACCGACGGCCAGGGCCGCACCGTCGACTTCAAGAACACCGTCCTGATCATGACCAGCAACGTCGGCAGCGCCTCGATCGCCGCCTCGAGCGCCCGTGCCGGTGACGCCGGGTACGAGGCGATGAAGCGCGAGGTCACCGAGGCCCTGCGCGCGCAGTTCCGGCCCGAGTTCCTCAACCGGGTCGACGAGGTCATCGTGTTCCACGCCCTGACCGACGCCGACCTGACCGCGATCGTCGACCTGTTGCTGGCCGACCTGTCCCGGCGATTGGCGAGCCAGGACCTCGTCCTGGAGCCGTCGCCCAACGCCAGGGCGCTCATCGTTCGCGAGGGGACCGATCCAGCCTTCGGCGCGCGACCGCTGAAGCGGACCATCCAGCGGCTGGTCGAGAACCCGCTCGCCCGAGCCCTGGTGGCCGGCGAGTTCAAGCCTGGCGACCGGATCACCGCTGATGCGGACCTCGGTTCCGGCACGATCGTCTTCACCACCGAGGACGCCACCGTCGTGACCGAGGGCGGGTCGCGCCGCGATGCCCGTTCCCGGGCGGGCGAGCTCGAGACCGCTGGTGTCGGCAACCGCGGGGAGTCCTCGCCGCTCGACCTGCCGCCGACGCGCCGCAAGCGGCCCGACGGCGACCTCGTCAACTAGCGTCGTCCGCCCGGTCGTGCGATTCGAAGAGGCCATCGAGCGGCTCGCGGTCCTGCCCGAGCCGCTGCCTGCCCCGGCCGAGGGGCTGATGCCCGTCGTGGTCGGCCGCGCGGACTGGCGACCCGCGGCGAACCCACCCCCCGACCGACCCGGCCGGCCGGCCGCCGTCCTCGCGCTCCTCTTCCCCGACCATGACGGGATCGCGCGGGTCGTCCTGATCGAGCGATCGAGCGGCGGAGGTCATCATTCCGGCGAGGTCAGCTTCCCGGGCGGGAAGAGCGAGCCCGACGATGCCGATGTCACCGCGACCGCCCTGCGCGAGGCGGCCGAGGAGGTCGCCCTCGATCCCGTCGCCGCCGGCGTCCGGGTCGTCGGCGTCCTCGAGCCGTTCTGGATCCCCGTCAGCGACTTCGCGGTGACGCCGGTCGTGGCCGTCGCCGCGCGGCGCCCGGCGCTGCGCCCGTCACCGGCCGAGGTGGCCCGCATCGTGGAAGCGCCGATCGCGATGTTCCTGCCGGGTGCGCCGTTCGAGATCGTCGAGCGCACCGTCCGGGACTGGCCGCTGCGCTACGGCGCCTATGCCATCGACGGCCTGTCCGTCTGGGGCGCGACGGCGCGGATCCTCAGCCAGCTCGGCGCGATCCTCGCCTCCGACTGACCGTCGCTCGCCCAACGGGGCGCCGGCGACGGAACCACCGGCGGTCGACTGGCGTCGTGGCGGCGGCCCGACGACGCACTTGGTGGCGCCGATCCGGGACCTGCGGGTCCGCCCAGGCGTGCCCGCCCATGTGGCCGGGAGCCGTCCCAACGGCTCCTCGCTGGGAGGTTGCGCCATGCGCAAGCCACTCCTGTCCGCGGCGGCGGTCGTCCTCGTCGTCGGCGCCTGCAGCTCGTCGGCTGCCTCGTACCCCGCCAGCGGGAACATCCCGCCTGATCCCGGGCATCACCAGGCGAGCGCCGCGCCCCCCAGACCCGAGGCCACGCCCTACGGCGGGGTCACCTACGAGGACCCGGGCGTCAATCCCTACGTCGATCCCGACGAGGACGGGGTCTCGACGTTTTCTCTCGACGTCGACACCGCGTCGTACACGATCGCCCAGCGCTACATCGATGACGGGAACCGGCCGGATCCGGCCAGCGTGCGGGTCGAGGAATGGGTCAATGCCTTCGACCAGGGCTATCGTGCCCCCTCCGACGACGACTTCGCGATCATCGTCGACGGTGGACCGACGCCCTTCTTCGCCGACGACGAGGTCCTCGTCCGGATCGGCCTCCAGGCCCGCGCCGTCCGAGACCGCGCACGCGAGGACGCCTCACTGACGTTCGTCATCGACACGTCGGGCTCGATGGAGCGCGAAGGCCGACTGGAACTCGTCAAGGACGCCCTCCGCATCCTGGTCGATGAGCTGGGCCCGGACGATCGAGTCTCGGTCGTCGAGTTCGGCGAAGACGCGCGGTTGGTCCTCCCCTCGACCTCGGCGCGCGACCGGGACGAGATCCTCGATGCGATCGACGAGCTCCAGCCCGGTGGTTCGACCAACCTCGCTGCCGGTCTTCGGCTCGGGTACGAGCAAGCCCGCGCGTCGCTGACCGAGAACGGCATCGACCGGGTCGTCCTCGCCTCCGACGGCGTGGCCAACGTCGGGCTGACCGGTGCCGACGAGATCCTGGAACGGATCCGCGGCGACGCCGCCGCCGGCATCGAGCTGGTCAGCGTCGGCGTCGGGATGGGCAACTACAACGACGCCCTGCTCGAGCAGCTGGCCGACCAGGGCGACGGGTTCTACGCCTACGTCGATGCCATCGACGAGGCGCGCACGCTCTTCCGCGACGAGTTGACCTCGACACTGCAGACGGTCGCGCTCGACGCCCGGGCCCAGGTCCAGTTCGACCCCGACCTCGTGGCCGCGTACCGGCTGGTCGGCTACGAGAACCGCGACATCGACGACGGGGCCTTCACCGACCCGGACGTCGCCGCCGGCGCCATCGGCGCCGGGCACACGGTGACCGCCCTGTACGCCGTCCGCCCACGGGCGGACCTCCGCGAAGGCGATCGGTTCGCGACGGTCTACCTTCGCTGGGCGGACCCGGAGAACGGGCGGACACGGGAGCTGGCCCAGGACGTGCGCGGCGAGGACCTGGCGCGAACCTTCAGCGCCTCCGACGCGTATTTCCGATTCGACGCGATCGTCGCGGCCACGGCCGAGGTGTTGCGTGATAGCCGGTTCGCCGGACGAACCAACCTCGCGGACATCGTTCGGGTGGCCGACGAGGAGGCCGGCGGCCTGCCGGCCACCGATGCGGTCCACGACTTCCTGGACCTGCTCGACGCCGCAAGGCGGCTCGAGCGCTAAGTCACCGGAGGAGGTCCCGGCCTGATCGCGGCGATGCCGCGGTCAGGCCGGCGACGTCTTCGGCTTCAATCCGGTTCGCCGTGCGAGCGGTCGCCGGTCTCGTGGTGCGGTCGCTCGGCGAGCGCGCCCTCGCCTCGGTCCGCCGGGACGATCCCGTCCGCGATCAACGCGCGGTGGCCGCCGCCGACCAGCCCGACGACGTCCGAATCGTCGGCGCCCGTGAATTCCACGACGAAGGCGCGCATCTCCGAGTGCTCGGTCCAGGCGGCATGCGGCACGTCCGCGGGCCACAGGGCGGCCTCGCCCGCCGCGATCCGGGCGTGTTCCTCGCCGACGCCGACCCAGCCGCCACCCTCGATGACGATGAACCATGTCGTGTTCGGGTTGGAGTGCGGCTCGATCCTGGCCCCGCGGGCGAACGCGAGCTCGCTGATGACGCCACGGCCATCCGAGTGGACGACCTGGCCGCTCAGGCCGACGGTTCCGGGCGGTCCGTCCGGTCGCCGATGTCCGACGCCGAACCGGCGGATCTCGATGGGCATCGGGCCGGCGCTCTCCTCCAGCAGGGTCAGCGCCGGCGGCGCTGGCTCCGTCGGCGACCCGAGCTGCGCTTGCGGATGGTGGCCCCGGGGTCGGCGAACTTCTGCTTGGTGTAGTAGCGCTCGCGCGCCAGTCGGGCCTCGTGCGCGGCGAGGATCGGCGGGAATCGGCGGAAGCGGATCCAGACCAGCGTGCCGATCCCGATCAACTCGGTCAGGAGCACGATGAAGAAGTCGAAGACGAATAGCGACCCGACGATCACGAGACCGAACGTGATCAGGCCGGTCCACCACAGCCACTCCCACATGTCCGCGAAGGGCGGGTGTCGATGGAGGGCCCTCGTGCGAACGTTGTAGAGGATGAGGAGCACGACGAGCAGGATCAGGGAGGCGATCCACGTCGGGTGGAACAGGTCCGGGAAGTTGTGGCTGTTGAACGACTCGAACAGGTAATCCCAGGGGGCAAGCGTCACGCGCCGACCTCGTGTTCGGGTGTTGAGAGGTGTCCGGAGTATGCCATGCCGGGCGCTATACTCGGCCGAGCGGTGCGGCGCCCTGACCCACCGGGGCGCCTTCCGCCGGACCCCGAGCGCGCCGCCGACACCGCCCGATGGAGGAGGCCCGGGTGCGAGCCCTGCTGTCAGTCGCCAATCGCGACGGGATCGCCGCGCTGGCCCGTGACCTGCGCGAACTGGACGTGGAGATGTTCGCGACCGACGGGACGCGGGAGTTCCTCGCCGGCGAAGGCCTCGAGGTGCCGTCCGTCGCCGACCTGACGGCCGGTGAGCCGACCGTCGGCGGCCAGGTCAAGACGTTCCACCACGCGGTCTACGCGGGCATCCTCGCGCGCCGCGACGTCCCGACGCAGATGGCGGAGCTCGCCACGCAGGGGATCGTCCCCATCGATCTCGTCATCGTCAACGTCAAGCCGTTCGCACCCGCGATCGGGGTCAAGCTCGTCGGCCTCGATGAAGCCATCGAGATGATCGACGTCGGCGGGGCGGCGCTCCTCGGGGCGGCCGCCCGCAACTCGGCTGGGGTCGTGGCGGCCTCCGACCCGGCCCACTACGAACGGATCGTGGCGGAGCTGCGCGAGCACGGCCATGTGAGCCCGGAGACCCGGGCGCAGCTCGCCGCCGAGGCGTTCAGCACGGTCGCGGCCTACCACGCCGAGATCGCGGCCTATCTCAACCAGATCTCCGGCAACACATTCCCGAGCCGTCTCGCGATGGTCCTCGAGAAGGTCGCCGACCTGCCGTACGGCGAGAACCCGCAGCAGCGCGGGGCCTTCTACCGCGAGACCACCCACAGAAGCGGGACGCTCGCCGACGCGACCGCGCTCCAGGGCGATCGGCCGTCGTTCAACAACCTCCTGGACCTCGATGCGGCGTACCGCATCGCCCGTGACTACACCGCCCCGACGGTCGCCATCGTCAAGCACACGGACCCGGTCGGCCTGGCCTCGCACGAGGAGCTCGCGGAGGCCTACCGGCACGCGCTGGAGACCGACCCGGTCGCCTCGTTCGGCGGGATCGTCGGCGTCAATCGCGAGCTCGACGGGGCGACGGCCCGGGAGATCGCGGCGAACTCGTACGAGGCGGTCGTCGCGCCCGGATTCAGCCAGTCGGCGCTGGGGTTCCTGCGCGGCAAGCCCGGCCTCGAGATCCTGTCCGTGCCGGCCGACCCGACCGAGGGGATGCGCGACTACGGCATCGCCAGCCTCGACTTCAAGCGCGTGGCTGGCGGCCTGCTGGTCGAGACCCAGGACGATCTCGGGCTCGACCGCGGACGGCTCCAGGTGGTCACCAAGCGCCGGCCGACGCTCGAGGAGCTGACCGACCTCCTCTTCGCCTGGCGAGCGGTGCGCCACGTCCGTTCGAACGCCATCGTCCTCGCCCGCAACGGCGCCACTGTCGGCATCGGGGCGGCCCAGGCGTCACGCCAGGTCTCGGTGGAGATCGCGCTCCGGCGTGCCGGCGACCGGGCGAAGCTCGCGGTGATGGCGTCGGATGCGTACTTCCCGTTCCCCGATGGCATCCAGGCCGCCGCCGGCGCGGGCGTGACCGCCATCATCCAGCCGGGCGGCTCGATCCGGGACGAGATGGCGATCGAAGTCGCCGATCGCCACCACATGGCGATGGTATTCACCGGACGACGACACTTCCGGCACTAGTCGCCCGGTCGACCCCAGCGACCCGCGAGAACGGAGCGATCGTGGAACAGCTGCTTGCGCTGGAGATGATCCGGGTCACGGAGGCGGCGGCGATCGAGTCTGCCCGGTTCATGGGTCGCGGCCAGAAGGACGAGGCAGACGCCGCGGCCACCGAGGCCATGCGCCGAACCATGGACGAGATCGACTTCGCGGGCCGGATCGTCATCGGCGAGGGCGAGCGCGACGAGGCGCCGATGCTCTACATCGGCGAGAAGGTCGGTCGCTCGGGCGCAGATCGTGACGACGTCCCAAGGGTCGACATCGCCGTCGACCCCCTCGAGGGAACGAACCTCGTCGCCCATGGTCAGGCGGGCGCGATCACGGTCCTCGCCGCGTCGGAGGCGGGCGGCCTGACGCACGCACCCGACACGTACATGGAGAAGCTGTGCGTCGGCCCGATCGCGGCCGGCAAGGTCGACATCCGCGAATCACCGACGGAGAACCTGGGCCGGATCGCCGAGGCGCTCGGCCGGCGGGTCCGCGACATCACGGTGGTCATCCTCGAGCGCCCACGGCACGACGACCTCATCGCCGAGGTCCGCGAGGCAGGCGCACGCATCAAGCTCATCGGCGACGGCGACCTGTCCGCGGCGATCTCATGCGCGGTCTCGGGCACCGGGGTCCACGCGGTGATGGGCATCGGCGGCGCGCCGGAAGGCGTCATCACCGCGGGCGCGCTGCGCTGCCTCGGCGGCGAGATCCAGGCCCGGTTCCGGTACCGCAGCGACGAGGAGCGCGAGCGTGGCGCCCGCATGGGCCACGGCGACGAGGCGCGGGTCTACGCGACCGAGGACCTGGCGCCCGGCGAGAACCTCGTCTTCGCCGCGACCGGCGTCACCGCGGGCGACCTGCTCCAGGGCGTCCGGTTCTTCGGCGGCGGCGCGCGGACGCACTCCCTGGTGATGGCCTACCAGACCAAGCAGGTCCGCTTCGTCGACACGGTCCACATGTTCGACCGGGATTCGCCCCCGCGCGTCCGGTTGTAGACGACCGCCCGGCGGTCAGCCCAGCTTGAGGTTCGGCAGGACCTCGCGGGCGAACGTGTCGATGAACTCGGCCTGGTTGCGCCCCACGTTGTGGAGGTGGACCTCGTCGAAGCCCATGTCCACGTAGTGCTGGATGTGCTTCGTGTGGGCCTCGAGATCGCTGGTCATCAGGACGCGGTTGGCGAAGTCGGCCGGCTTGACGAGCTTCGCCATCGCCGCGAAGTCCTCGGGGTTCTTGATGTCCTGCTTCGGGAACGGCATCCCGCCGTTGGGCCATTCGCGAACGGCGTTGTCGATGGCCTCCTCGTCGGTCGGGGCCCATGAGACATGGATCTGGAGTAGCTTCGGGGAGGTCGTGTGGTCCTTGCCGGCTTCCCGGGCCCCCTCCTCGAACTTGTCCCAGAGCATCCCGATCTTCTCGTCGGCGGCCCCCACCGTGATGATCCCGTCGGCGAACTTGCCGGTCTTCTTGGCATTGACCGGTCCGGCTGTCGCCACGTAGACGGGGACACGCTGGTCCTCGGGCGGGATGGTGTACAGCCGGGCGCTCTCGAGGGTGAAGAACTCGCCCTTGTGCTTGACGACCTTGCCCGTGAACAGCTTGTTGATGATCTCGATGGACTCGAACAGCATGGCGCTGCGGATGCCGACCTCCGGCCAGACGCCGCCCACGACGTGCTCGTTGAGCGCCTCGCCCGCCCCCAGGCCCAGATAGAACCGACCCGGGAACATGGCCCCCAGCGTGGCCGCCGCGTGGGCGATGACGGCCGGGTGGTACCTGAAGCCCGGGCAGGTGACGGCGGTCCCGAACGGCAGGGACGTCCGCGTCCCGAGCGCCCCCATGAACGACCAGGCGAACGCGCTCTGGCCCTGCTGCGGCGTCCACGGGTGGAAGTGCTCGCTGACCATGAACCCGGCCGAGAACCCGGCCCCCTCGGCTTGGGCGCACCAGTCGAGCAGGTCGGTCGGGTGGAACTGCTCGAGCATGGCGGCGTAGCCGATCTTCGTCATCGCTGGGGCTCTCCGGAGGCGGGCGGCGGGGCAGGTGTTGAGGGTAGCATCGGGCCATGGGCGAGCCGCGCTGGATCGTCGCGATGGGCGGCGGTGGGTTCACGATGGAGCCGGAGAATCCGCTGCTCGACGACGTCGTGCTGGACCTGGCGCGGCGAGTCCGCGGTCGCGACCGCCCGCGGGTCTGCTTCCTGCCGACCGCGAGCGGCGACGCCGAGGCGTACATCGACGGCTTCCACACGGCGTTCGACGGTCGGAGCGAGGCGAGTCACCTGGCCCTGTTCGCCCGGACCGTCGAGGATATCGAGCGTTTCCTCCTCGTCCAGGACGCGATCTACGTCGGCGGGGGCAACACCGCGAACATGCTCGCCATCTGGCAGCTCCATCGGGTCGACCGAATGCTGCGGCTGGCCTGGGAGTCGGGGGTCGTGATGGCGGGGCTGTCGGCCGGTGCGATGTGCTGGTTCGAGGCCGGTACCACCGACTCCTTCGGGCCCAGCCTCAGGCCGCTGCACGGTGGGCTCGCGTTCGTGCCCGGCAGCCATTGTCCGCACTACGACGGCGAACCCCAGCGCCGGCCGCTCTTCCAGCGGCTGGTGGGCGAGGGCCGATTGCCGGCCGGCTACGCCGCCGACGACGGGGCGGCGCTGGTCTTCCGCGACCAAACCCTCGACGAGGTCGTGGCGTCGCGTCCCGCGGCGCGGGCGTATCGCGTCGAGCCGGGGCCGGCGGGACCGCGATCGAGACCGAGCTGCCGACCCGCTACCTCGGCTGATCCGTCCGCCAGCGACCCCCGGACGCGTCCCAGGTGCCGATCGGGCGGGCCGCGTCCGCGCCCTCGATGAGCGCCTGCCGGCGGCGGGCCGTCTCGACGGTCTCACCCCAGCCCGGCGGCCGCAGGCCTGGGGCGAGGTCGGCCAACGGCGCCAGGACGAACAGCCGGTGCCGGGCCTCGGGATGGGGCACCTCGAGCAGCTTCGAGGCCATCGCCGGGTCCTCGTCCGCTTCGAGCGAGCGGCCCTCCGGCGGGCGCTCGATGGCCAGGCGCGCGCGCCCGAACAGCAGGATGTCGAGGTCGAGCTCGCGCGGGCCCCAGCGCTCGCGACGCCGTCGGCCGAACGCTCGCTCGAGATCCTTCAGGGCCAGGAGCAGGTCGGTCGCGCCGGACGCCGGGTCGGCGCCGGCCGGGACCTCGAGCGCGACGACCGCGTTACGGAACGCCGGCTGGTCCCTGACGCCGACCGGGGTCGTGGCGTAGAGGCGCGAGACGCCGCGGAGGCGGGCGCCGGGCAGGGCCGCGAGCGCGTGGACCGCGTCGGTGAGCGTGCGCTCCGCGTCGCCGACGTTCGCCCCGAGGCCGATGTAGGCGCGGACCCGACGGTCGCGGTTCGCGGTCACGGCTCCTCCGACGGCGACGGCTAGACTCGCGGGCATGCCCCCGGTCGCCGTCCGCATCCTGCACCCGGAGCCGGGCTCGTCCGCCGGTCCCATCGAGCGCTGGGTCGCGGCCGCACGGGCGAGCGTCGCCGAGCGCCACCGGGTCGGGTTCGAGGCGGCTGGCGCGGACGATGTCCGGATCGTCACCGGGCCGCCCGACGATACACCGTTCGGGACCCGGCTCCGGGCACTGGTCCGTGCCGATCGCCCGGTGGGCCTCGTCGTCCTCGGCTCTGGCGCGGTCCCCCTGGCCACGGCCGGGGACCGTGCCGAGTTCGTGGCGGTCGCCGCGTCCGGGGACCGGCGGGCCCTCGCGAACAACCGGTACTCGGCCGACGTCGTCGCGATCGCCCGAGCGGACGAAGGCCTCGAGGGCGTGCCCGACCTCGCGGGCGACAACGCCCTGCCGCGCTGGCTCGACGAGGTCGCCGGGTACGCGGTCGGCGACCTTCGCCGGCGCTGGCGCCTCGCCGTCGACATCGATGGCCCGCTCGACGTCGTGCTCACGGGCGGCTTCGAGGTGGCCGACGCGAATGACATCGATCTGGCTCCGGTCTCCGACCGTCTCGCGGCGATCCGCCACGTGACCGCCGATCCGCGCGCGGAGTTGCTCGTCGCCGGGCGGACGTCCGCGCGGAGCCTCCTGTGGCTGGAACGACGCACAGCGTCGCGGACGCGAGCCCTGATCGAGGAGCGCGGCATGCGGACCCGGGTCGACGGCCAGCGGCCTGCGGCGTCCATCCTGGGCATCCTGCTCGAGCGGGACGGGCCCGAGTCCCTCGGCGACCACCTCGCCCGGCTCGGCGACGCGGCACTCGTCGACAGCCGCGTGCTGCTGGCTCACCGGCTCGGGGCGGATCCGGCAACCTGGCCGCCCGCCGAGGACCGCTACGCCTCCGACCTGCTCCTGCCGGACCGCGTCGCCGACCCGTGGCTCCGTGCGCTGACGGCGTCGGCCAGCGCGGCGCGGATCCCGGTCCTCCTCGGTGGCCATACGCTGGTCGGCCCGGGCGTGCGGCTGGTGGTCGGGCGCGGCCGCGGACGACACGGGGGCGCCCGATGGAGATGACCCCCGGGCTGCGTCGCGAGCCGGCCCCGGACCTCGACGCGGTCGGTGAGGACGAGGGCCTGGCGGCACGGATCCGCGACGAGATCCGGCGCGACGGCCCGATGCCGTTCGTGCGGTTCATGGACCTCGCGCTCTACGACCCGGACGGCGGCTACTACCGCGGCGCGGAGCCTCGGCCGGGGCGGGCCGGCGACTTCCTGACGGCGCCCGAGGCGCACCCGATCTTCGGGCGGGCCGTGGCCCGCGTGCTCGACGAGACCTGGCGCCGCCTTGGCCAGCCAGCGCGGTTCGTCCTTCGCGAATACGGCGCCGGCGAGGGCGCCCTGGCGCTGGCGATCCTCGACGGCCTCCAGCGCGACGGGTCGGGGTTGTCGAGCGCCCTGCGGTACCACCCGATCGACATCGAGGGCCGACGTGTCGACGCCATCGCGTCCCGCCTGGCCGAGGCCGGATCCGTCGACACTCTCCTGCCGTCGGACGAGCGTGGCGCGCCGATCACCGGGGCGATCCTCGCCAACGAGGTCCTCGACGCGCTCCCGGTGCATCGGGTCCGGCGTCGAGACGACACGCTCGTCGAGCTCGCGGTCGGTCTCGACGAGGACCGGTTCATCGAGGCGGAGATCGCGCCGACGACGGCAGCCCTGGCAGACCGGCTCGCGGCGGAGGGCATCGACCTCGTCGACGGTCAGACGGCCGAGATCTGCCTGGCACTCGACGCCTGGGTCGCGGGCGCCGCAGCCGGTCTCCGGCGCGGCCTGCTGCTGCTCATCGACTATGGACACGTGGCGTCCGACCTGTACGACCCGGTCCGTCGGCGCGACGGCACGCTGCGGGCGTACGTCCGCCACCGCGTCCATGACGACCCGTACCGGCATGTCGGCCGGCAGGACCTCACCGCCCATGTCGACGTCACGGCCGTGGAGCGGGCGGCGGCCGCGGCCGGTCTCGCCCACCTCGCCACCACGACCCAGGCCGAGTTCCTCGTCGGGGCGGGCACCGACGAGCTGCTGCGCGCGATCCAGGCCGACCCGGCCACGTCGCTCGAGGCCTACCTCGAGGTTCGCTCGGCGCTGATGCGCCTCCTGGATCCGGCCGCGATGGGTCGCTTCCGGGTGATGGCGTTCGGGCGCGACTGGCCAGCCGGCCCGGCCCTGGCGGCGCTCGACTTCCGCCTGCCGGCACGCCCGGCCCGGGCCGCGGGCGATGCCTCGAGCGAGACCTCCCCGGACCGCACCTGACTACGGCGATGTACCTATTGCCGCCCATCCGCGGCGTCGCGCACGCTTCGCCATGGTCGGGCACGACCTGACGGGGAGCGGCGCGCGAACCTGCACGCGCGCTCGGCGCGCGCCGCTCCCCGACGCGTCCTTCACGGCCGCCGGTGCCCCTTCCGACCCCACCCCGTCCCGGGCCGAGCGAGCGCTTCGGCGCGGCGTCCACTGCTAGAATGACCTGGGCGCCGGTGCGCCTCTTGCGGGTGCGCCTGCCCGCTCGCCAAGGGGTCTCCAACAGCGACCACGGCCCTCCCGCGCGTCGCCCGAAGGGAGTTCGGTTGACCGGCATCTGGTACGTCGTGGGCTTCGCCTTCGCGGGCGTCTCGTTCGTGTTCGTGACGTTCGGCGCCGCCTGGCTGATCTCGCATCGGAACCACGGCGACGAGCACAAGGGCCTGCCATACGAATCCGGCATCGACACGTACGGTGACACGCACGGCCGGTTCGGCCTGTCGTTCTACATCTACGCCCTGCTGTTCGTCGCGTTCGACATCGAGGTCGTGTTCATCTACCTCTGGGCGCTCGTGTTCCGCGACCTGCTCGTGGGCGGCCTGGTGAGCATGCTCATCTTCGTCGCCATCCTTCTGCTCGGGCTGGCCTACGCCTGGCGAAAGGGGGCGCTGACGTGGCGCTGACCCCGGAGGCCGGCACGCGCAAGGGCCGCGCGGCCAAGCCAGAGCCCGCCGCCGATGCCCTCACCACCACGGACCGCGATCGCGCGGTGCTGGCTCCCATCGTGGTCCCGAACACGCTCTGGCAGGCAGCCGACCCGGCGGCCTACGAGGGCGGACGTGAGAGCGACATCACCCACCTGCGCGAGTTCGAGGCCAGTGGCCTCGGGCGGCGCGACGACGCCCGCTGGGGCGGCTTCCTGGAGGTCATCCCGACGAAGGCGGACTACGTCCTCGACCTGATCCGGATGAACAGCCTCTGGCCGCTCCTGTCGGGGCTGGCCTGCTGCGCCATCGAGATGATGTCCGCGGCGACCTCGAAGAACGACATGGACCGATGGGGCATGTTCCCGTTCCGGGCCAGCCCGCGCCAGGCCGACGTGCTCATCGTGGCCGGCACGCTGACCACGAAGATGGCCGGACCGCTCGTCCGCTTGTGGGAGCAGATGCCCGAGCCGAAGTGGTGCGTCGCCCTCGGCGACTGCACCTGCTCGGGCGGCCGGTACAAGCGCAGCTATTCGACGGTCGAGGGCATCGACCGGGTCATGCCCGTCGACGTCTACGTGCCGGGCTGCCCGCCCCGACCCGAAGGCCTCATCTACGGGATGATGAAGCTCCAGCAGCTGGTCAAGGATCGCCGCGGCCATTGGCCGGACCGGGCGATCGGGCCGACCGTGCCGCAGGACGTCTGATCGTGGATCGCCGGTTCAAGGAGCGCCTGGAGGCGCGCTTCGCCGACCAGCTGACAGGTCCGGTGCGCCAGCGTCATGACGAGACCGAGATCCGCATCGCACCGGGAGATGTCGTCCCTGTCCTCACGGCCCTCCACGATGAGCCGGCCTTCCATTTCGAATTCCTCGCGGACCTCGCCGGCGTCGACACCGGGGTGGTCATGCAGGTCGTCTACCACCTGTGGAGCGAGACGACGCCCGACTGGCTCCGGGTCATCGCCGACGGCCTGTCGCGCGAGGATCCACGCGTGCCCTCGGCCACCTTCCTGTGGAAGGGCGCGGAATGGATGGAGCGCGAGGCCTACGACATGTTCGGGATCACGTTCGAGGGCAATCGCGACCTGCGCCGCATCTACATGCCGCCCGACTACCAGAGCTTCCCGCTCCGCAAGGACTTCTACCTGCCCGATGACGCCGCTCGATCGCCCGGCGGCGGGGTCCGCCCGATGGAGCGGACGCACACGCCACCGGCGGTGGCGAGCACGGCGCTGATCCGCCGGGGAACGAACTGACCGAGGCCTTCGACGATGACGACCACCACCGACCGGCCGCCCTCTGACGACCCGCGCGTCACCCTCGACCGCGACCTGGGCGTCTTCGAGCCGGTGCCGCCCTACCCGCCGCGCACGGAGCGCGAGGCCGAGTTCTACACCCTCGGCGACGGCCAGATGCTCATCAACATGGGCCCGCAGCATCCGTCGACCCACGGCGTCCTGCGGGTGGTGCTCAAGCTCGACGGCGAGAAGGTCGTGGACCTCGATCCGGTCCTCGGCTACCTCCACCGCGGCGTCGAGAAGCTGTGCGAGAACGCGGACTACCACCAGGCGATCTGCTACCTGGACCCGCTCGAGTACGTCAGCTCCCTCTACTGCGAATGGCCTGGCGTCATCGCCTTCGAGAAGCTCCTCGACGTCCAGGTCCCGCGCCGGGCGGAGTACATCCGCGTCCTGTCCACCGAGCTCAACCGGATCGCCAGCCACGCCCTCTTCCTCGGCTGGATGGCCCTCGACCTGGGCGGCCTGACGCCCATCCTGTGGTCGTTCATCGAGCGTGACGAGATCGTCGACATGCTCGCGTCGCTGACCGGCCAGCGGATGCTCTTCAACTACATGCGCATCGGCGGCGTCAACGGCGATCTCAACCACGAGTTCCTGAGCCGCCTCGGCGACTGGATGAGCCACGCGACCGAGCAGATCGATACCGGCAACGCGCTCCTCAACGAGAACGAGATCTTCGTGCGCCGGATGCGCGGGCTTGGCGTCATCGACTCGCCGACCGCACTCCGGATGGCGATGACCGGCCCGAACCTGCGGGCGACGGGCGTGCCCTTCGATGTCCGGCGGGCGCATCCGTACAGCGTCTTCCCCGAGCTCGAGTTCGACATCCCGACCCGGACCGAGGGCGACTGCCTGGCGCGCTACCTGCTCAGGATGGACGAGATCAAGCAGAGCCTGCGCATCATCGACCAGTGCCTCCACCAGATGCCCGACGGCCCGATCATGGCCAAGCTGCCACGACTCCTGCGGCCGCGCCCCGGCCGGGCGTACGCGGCGGTCGAGGGGCCCCGCGGCCAGTACGCCGCCTACGTCGTGAGCGACGGCACCGACCAGCCGTTCCGGATGCGCATCCACGACCCGTCGTTCATCCACCTCCAGGCCGTCGGCCTGATGATGCCGGGCCATCTGATCGCGGACACGATGGCGGTGATGGCGTCCTTGGACCCCATCATGGGAGGCGTGGACAAGTGACGGCCCCCTCCCGGCGCGCGCAAGGCAGTTCCGACGGCGCGCTAGGCAGTTCGAAATGACGGTCATCGCCAAGAATTGGAACCGCCTGACCGTGCCGGGCAAGATCGTGTTCACGGTCGTGCCGCTGCTGATCGTGCTGACCGTCGGCGCGGTCGCGGCCATCGTGTTCCTCGGCCCGACCGTCATCGACATCCTGGCCGACAACCTGCCGATCGTCAGGTTCGTGGTCGCCGCGACGGTCATCCTGCTGATCACCATCCCGACGGCGTTCCTGATCATCTACATGGAGATGAAGGTCATCGCGTTGATGAACCTTCGGATCGGGCCCGACCGGGTGGGCCCGTTCGGGTCGCTGCTGTCGGTGGTGCACGGCCTGAAGGTCCTGATGAAGGAGGACTTCACCCCGACCGGGGCCGATCCGATCGTCTTCACCTGGGCGCCGGTCGTGGTGTACCTGGCCAGCGTCATGAGCCTGCTGGTCATCCCGTTCGCGCCCGGGCTCTTCGCGCAGGACCTGAACCTGGGGCTGCTGTACTTCTTCGCCATCGGCGGCCTGTCCGTGGTCGGCCTGTTGATGGCCGGCTGGTCCAGCTACAACAAGTACTCGCTGCTCGGCGGCCTGCGGGCCGCGGCCCAGGTCGTCTCGTATGAGATCCCGCTGACGCTGTCGGTCGTCGGGCTGATCCTCCTCGCCGGGACGATGAGCCTCAATCAGATCGTCGAGAACCAGTCCGGCTGGTTCACCGACTGGTACGTCTTCCAGCAGCCGCTCGGGGCGCTGATCTTCTTCATCGCGGCGACCGCGGAAGCGAACCGGACCCCGTTCGACCTGACGGAGGCGGACTCGGAGATCGTCGCGGGCTTCGCGACCGAGTACTCCGGCATGCGCTTCGGGTTCTTCTTCTTCGCCGAGTACGTGAACGTGTTCATCGTCTCGGCGCTCTTCGTCACGCTCTTCCTCGGCGGCTGGAACGCGCCGTTCCCGTGGCCGTGGCCCGTGACCGTCGGGTTCGACCCGGGCTCACTCGGCATCGGCCTGTTGATCCTGGTCGCGATCGTGCCGCTGATCCTCACGCTCGTCTTCGCGGCGCCGGTCTGGATCGCGAGCTCCCGGATCAAGGGCTGGCAGGCGCTGGTGATCGGATTCGTCCTCGCCAATCTCTTCATCATGGCGCTCATCGGCGCCTGGGCCTACATCGGCCTCGAGTGGGTCGCCGGGATCGTGTGGTTCATGGGCAAGACGTACGTGTTCGTGTTCACCTTTGTCTGGATGCGGGGGACGCTGCCGCGGGTCCGGATCGACCAGCTGATGGACTTCGCCTGGAAGTGGCTGCTGCCGGCGTCGCTGCTCAACCTGTTCGTGACGGCGACGGCCATCGTCGTGTTCACGTCGCTGCGGTCCGGGACATGAGCTTCCTGTCCGGCCTGGTCCCGGGCCTCGGCATCGTCAAGGGCATGAGCGTCACCCTGCGCCGGTTCTTCGAGCCGAAGGTCACGGTCATGTACCCGGAGGTGCGGCTCGACGTGCCGGGCAAGTTCCGTGGCCGCCTCCAGCTGCTGTACGACGAGTGGGGCACGCTCAAGTGCGAGACCTGCTTCCAGTGCGCCCAGGCCTGCCCGATCGAGTGCATCGACATGGGCGGCATCGATACCCGCGGTCGCTATCACGTCCACTGGGGCGCGCCGGAGACCTATGGCGAACGGCGCGAGGAATCGGCGCTTCGACGCTCGGGGCGGACCGTGCCGGATCGCGCCTACGTCCCGTTCGCGCCGATCGACCTGGCGGTCGTGGACGCCATCCTCGAGGAGCACGACCACGATCCGGCCCGGATGCTGGCGATCCTCGAGGCGACCCAGGCGGCGTATGGCTACCTGCCGGTCGCCGCGCTCAAGCGGATCAGCCATCTGACCGGGGCCTGGTACGCGATGATCTACGGCACCGCCAGCTATTACGGGCACCTGCGCTTCGAGCCGCCGGCGGCGCTCGAGCAGGCGGCCGCCGTGACCGCGCATCGGCCGCCCGAAGCGGACTACGTGACCGCGCTGGAGACCGCGCTCGGGCGACCCACCGGTCCCGCCGGTCGCGGTCCGAGCGCAGCGGCGAGCGCCTGATCGTGGTCGACCGCCTCAAGACCCCGGCCGGGTGGCCGACGATCCTGCTCGAGCGCGCCGATGCCGACGATCCCACCGACCTCGACGCCGCGGTCCGGCTGGGCGCCTTCGAGGGGCTGACGAAGGCGATCCGCGACCTGGGTCCGTCGGCGACCATCGCCGTCATCGCCGCGTCCGGCCTGCGAGGCCGGGGCGGCGCGGGCTACCTCGCTGCCGAGAAGTGGCGGACCGCCGCCGCGAGCGATGCCCCGCGTCGGTTCATCGTCGCCAACGGCTACGGCGCCGATCCCGCCTCGGGCACGGACCGGTTCCTGCTCGAACGCGACCCGTATGCCGTCATCGAGGGACTGGCGATCGCCGCGTTCGCCACTGGCGCGACCGAGGCCATCATCGCGGTCCGGGCTGAGGACACCGTCGCGATCGGCCGGCTCGAGGCGGCGATCGGCGCGGCCGAGGAGGCAGGCTTCATCGGACCTGACGCGTTCGGCCCGCGGACCGACCTTGCCGTCTCCGTCCGACCGGTCCAGGGCGCGTACATGCTGGGCGAGGAGACCGTGCTGCTGAAGGCCCTCGAGGGCAAGCGCGGCCAGCCTGAGCAGCGGCCGCCACACCCCGCCGAGCGTGGCCTGTGGGGCGCACCGACCGTGGTCCACAACGTGCAGACCCTGGCCGCGATCGGCTGGATCGTCCGCCGCGGCGCCGACGAGTTCGCGAAGACGGGCTCGAAGACGAGCCCCGGGACCGTGCTGGTCCAGGTCCGGACCCCGTCCGGCGACGGGATCGCCGAAGTCCCGCTCGGCACGCCGCTGCGCAAGGTCGTGGCGCTCGGGGGCGACCTCCCGGAGGGTCGCTCGATCAAGGCGGTCCTGGTCGGTGGCCCGTCGGGCGGCCTGCTGCCCGCAGAGCAGCTGAACACGGCGTACGACTTCGAGCCGCTCCGGGCGGCCGGCGCCCATATCGGCTCGGGTTCGGTCGTCGTCGCCGATGACCGGGCGTGCGTGGTCGACCTCGCCCGGCTCCTGACCGGGTTCTGCGCGAGCGAGGCCTGCGGCAAGACGATCCCCTGCCGGATCGGCACGCGCCGGCTGGTCGAGATCGCCGATCGGGCCGTGGACGGGCGGCCGCGCCCGACCGACGTGACACTGCTGGCCGACCTGTCGTCCGACATCGTCGGCTCGGCGCTGTGCGACCACGAGCGCCTGGCGACCCTCCCGCTGACGAGCGTGATGCGATACTTCCGGGCGGAACTGGACGAGCATCTCCTGAACAGCTCCTGCCCTGCCGGCGTCTGCCATCCGATCGCGGTGGCCGTCGGTGCGGGCCGATAAGGCGACCCATGGCCGACCTGTTGACGCGCCCCGACAGCCACCCTGACACGGAGACGGATTCGCTCGCCGAGCGCCTCCTCGAGACGCGCTCGCCCCAACGACCCCAGACGTCGCCGCGGATCCGCATCGAGGTCGACGGGCGGGTCGTCGAGGGCTTCGCCGGGCAGACGATCCTCGAGGTCTGCCGCGACAACGGGATCGAGATCCCGACCCTGTGCTACGAGCCGAAGCTGCCCGGCTTCGGGGCGTGCCGGATGTGCGTCGTCGAGGTCGAGGGCGAGGAATACCCGCCCATCAGCTGCTCGCGCACGTGCGAGCCGGGGATGACGGTCCAGACCCAGACCGAAGAGGTCCGCCGGCTGCGCCGGACGAACCTCGAGCTGATCTTCAGCGACCACAACGCCTACTGCCTGCCGCCCTGCCAGAACAAGTGCCCGAGTCACATCGACATCCCGGGCTTCCTCAAGGCCAACGCCGAGGCCAACTGGCGCGAGAGCACCCGCATCTTCAAGCGGACGATCCCGTTCCCGTCGGTCCTCGGTCGGGTGTGCCCGGCGCCGTGCGAGGAGCACTGCCGACGCGACGAGGTCGACGAGGCGATCGCCATCCGGGACAGCCACCGCTACGCCGGCGACCAGGTGCTCAAGGCGATGCTCGACGAGGGCGTCGATCCGCCATTGCCGTTCGAGCGCCAGGCCGCCAGCGGCCGCCGGGCCGCGGTCATCGGGTCCGGCCCGGCCGGGATGGCCGCCGCGTTCTATCTGCTCATCGCCGGCCACGAGGTCACCGTCTTCGAGCGCGATCCGGCCCCGGGCGGGATGCTCCGCTATGGCATCCCCCAGTACCGGCTGCCCAAGATCGAGGTCCTCGACGCCGAATACGAGTCGGTCACGCGGCTCGGCGGCAAGATCGTCTGCAACGCCGGGCTCGGCACCGACTTCACGCTCGATGACCTGACCAACCAGGGCTTTGATGCCGTGATCGTGGCCATCGGCTGCTACGACACCAACAAGCTCGGCATCCCGGGCGAGGATGCGGCCGAGGTCCTCGACGGGCTCGAGTACCTGCGCACCGCGACCCTTGGCCTGCCCTACCCGGACCATGCGGGCAAGCGGGTCGTGGTCATCGGCGGCGGGTTCACCTCGATGGACTGCAGCCGGACCTCGGTCCGCCAGGGCGCGAAGGACGTGACCCTCGTCTACCGCCGCGACATGAAGGACATGCCCGCGTCCAACGAGGTCCACGAGGCCATCGAAGAAGGCGTCACGGCCATCTTCCAGGCCGGCCCGACCCGGGTCATCACCGACAAGGCGGGCAAAGTGACCGGCGTTGAGTTCATCCGGATGCAGCTCGGCGAGCCGGACGCGTCCGGGCGGCGCCGGCCGGAACCGGCGCCCGGCACCGAGTTCACCGTGCCCTGCGACCGCGTCCTGCTCGCCATCGGGCAGGGACCCGACCTCAGCTGGATCGGTTCCGGCGCCGACGGCGTCGAGGCGACGAAGCAGCACCGGCTCAAGGCCGACGCGGTCACGTTCGAGACCGGGCGGCCGGGTGTCTTCGGCACCGGCGACGTACGGATCGGCGCGGCGACCGTCGTGCAGGCCGTGGCCGAGGGACGACGCGCCGCCTACGCGGTGGACGCGTTCCTCCAGGGCCTGGACCTGGGTGCGATCCGGACGCGCCAGACGCTGGCCGAGCCGCAGCCCGAGTTCCTGTCCATCGTGCCCTTCACCGGCGAGATGAAGGAGCCGCGCTACCGCATGACGGCCCTCGAGGCCGAGGAGCGCAACCACAGCTACATCGAGTACGAGCTGCCGTACACCCGCGAGGACGCGGTGGCGGAATTGACCCGCTGCCTGCAGTGCACGTGCGAGGCGATCGGCTTCTGCGACCTGCGCCGCCTCGGCATCGAATACGGCACGACGCTCAAGACGCTCGAGCCCCAGTACCACCAGGGCGCCGGCTACCGGAGCGTGACCGAGAACCGCTTCACCGGCATCAACCACGACTACGTCCGAGACGATTCGCACGCCTTCATCCTGCGCGAGCCGTCGCGCTGCATCGACTGCGGCCGGTGCGCCCAGGTCTGCGCCGAGGTCGTCGGCGCGGCGTGTTACGACTTCATGCGGATCGGCTTCGACACGCTCGTGACGACACCGCTGGACATGAGCCTCAACGACACCCCGTGCGTGTCGTGCGGTCGCTGCGCCGAGACCTGTCCGACAGGCGCCCTCATGCCCAAGCCGCGGGTGCTCGAGAAGTACGAGGTCGACGAGAGCCGCTGCATCCTGTGCGGCATCTGCGTCGATGCCTGTCCGTACGACGCCCTGCGCGACGGCGGCGACATCGAGCTCGCCCACACCAGCCGCGCGGAACCGATGATCGACCTCATCTCCCTCGCGGCCATCGCCCGTGAGACCGAGGTGACCTACGTGCGCCGCGAGCGGAACTGGGCGGACGCCGCGGCGGCCGAGGGGCGCACGTTCGATCCGGCCCGCCTGCTGCCCGTCCTCCCGGCGACGATCCCGGGCATCGCGGCACGCTCGGGCAACGGGCACGACCACGGCAACGGCCATGCCCATGGCAACGGCCACGGCGCCGGTCCGGCGCTCGGCCCCGGCGGCCACGAGTAGCGGGTCGTGCTCAAGAAGCTCATCCCCATCGTCCTCGCGGCCATGGTGGTCGGCGCGGTCCTCGGCTTCGCCGGCGTGATGATCCTGTTCCTCGGCCAGGACTGGGCCGACGCCCTCTTCTTCGTCCTCGCCGCCCTGATGATCATCAGCGGCCTGCTCGTCGTCACGATGCGCGACATCATCCGCTGTGGCCTGGCCATGATCGTGTGCTTCGGGGCCCTGGCCGGCATCTACGTGCTGATGGGCGCGCCGCTCCTCGGAGCCGCCCAGGTGATCGTCTACATCGGGGCCATCAGCGTCCTGATCCTGTTCGCGATCATGCTGACCCAGACCAAGGACGCGCCCAGCCGGCTGGTCTTCCAGACCCAGGCCGGGCCCGCCGCGATCGCCGCGGTCATCATCGCCGTGCTGATCGCGCTCGCCGTCAACGCGACGGACTGGCACGAGGTCGGCAAGCGCATCCACCAGGGCACCGACGCGCTCTCGCGGCTGCTGTTCAGCGACTTCGTGCTGCCCTTCGAGATCGTCAGCGTCCTCTTGCTCGCCGCCGTCATCGGCGGCGTCTTCCTGGCCAAGCGCGAACCGGGCGGCCCGTCGTGAGCGATTCGCTCGACGCCTACCTCGTCCTGTCCGGGATCCTGTTCGCCATCGGGTCCTTCGGGTTCCTGGCGCGGCGCAACGCGATCAGCATGCTGATGTCGATCGAGTTGATGCTCAACGCCGTCAACCTCTCGATCCTGGCCTTCGGGGCGTTCATCCCCGAGCTCGGGTCGCAGGCGTCGGTCATCGCCCTGATGGTCATGGCCGTGGCGGCCGGTGAGGCGACGGTCGGGCTGGCCATCGTCATCGCCATCTACCGCAACAAGAAGACCCCGCTCGTCGACGAGTACGACGTGATGCGCCAGTGAGCCCCGAGTCGCTCCTGCCGCTGCTGGTCATCCTGCCGCTCGCCGGCTTCGCGATCACGGCCCTCATCGGCCGTCGGCTCGGCAAGCAGGCGCACTGGATCCCGGTCCTGGCCATCCTGGCCGTCTGGGCGATCGCGATGGCCGTGGCGTATGGCGCGCTGACCGGCGCCGAGCCGTTCGGCGAGCACGGCTACGGCGTGACCTACTTCGACTGGATCCCGGCCGGCCAGTTCACCGTGGAGGTCGGCTTCTTCGTCGACCAGCTGACGGCCTGCCTGCTCATCGTCGTCACGACCATCGGCCTGCTCGTTCACGTGTACTCGATCGGCTACATGAGCCACGACCCGGGCTACTGGCGCTTCTTCGCGTACCTCAACCTGTTCATGTTCAGCATGCTGCTGCTGGTCCTCGCCGACTCGTGGCTGGTCGTGTTCGTGGCCTGGGAGCTGGTGGGCCTGTCGAGCTACCTGCTCATCGGCTTCTGGTACCGGAAGCGCTCGGCGGCGCTCGCGGCCAAGAAGGCGTTCATCGTCAACCGCGTCGGCGACGTCGGGTTCGCGCTCGGGATCATGGCCATCTTCGTGAACACCGGCACGCTCGACATCCGGGACTCCATCGAGGTCCTGGTGAGCCCGACCCTGGTGGCGTTCCCGATCCCGATCGCCGTGATCGCGCTCCTGGTCTTCGCCGGCGCGATGGGCAAGAGCGCCCAGTTCCCGCTGCACGTCTGGCTGCCCGACGCGATGGAGGGCCCGACCCCGGTGTCGGCCCTTATCCACGCCGCGACCATGGTCAACGCCGGCGTCTATCTCGTCGCCCGCGCGAACCTGCTCTTCGCCGCGTCGCCGGACACGATGGTCGTCGTCGCGGCCATCGGCATCTTCACCGCCATCCTGGCGGCCTCGATCGCGATGACCCAGACCGACATCAAGCGCGTGCTCGCCTACTCGACGCTGTCCCAGCTCGGCTACATGTTCGCGGCCCTGGGCGTCGGGGCGTTCACGGCGGCCATCTTCCACCTCATGACCCACGGCTTCTTCAAGGGCCTGCTGTTCCTCGGCTCGGGTTCGGTCATCCACGCCGTCCACGAGGAGCAGGACATGCGCCACATGGGCGGTCTCTCGAAGAAGATCCCGATCACCTACGTGACGATGCTCATCGGCTCCCTGGCCATCGCGGGCATCCCGCCGCTGGCCGGCTTCTTCTCGAAGGACGAGATCCTGGGCGAGTCGTTCAAGCTCGGGTTCGCCTGGGTCTGGCTGATCGGATTCATCGTCGCCGGGTTGACCGCCTTCTACATGTTCCGCTTGATGGGCCTGACCTTCTGGGGCGCGTTCCGGGGCCCGAAGGCCGTCTGGGACAGGATCCACGAATCGGCGCCGGTGATGACGATCCCGCTCATCCTGCTCGCGATCGCGTCGGTCTTCCTGGGCATGGCGCTCGGGCTGCCGTTCGGGGCGAGCACGATCCAGGGCTGGCTGGAGCCGGTGTTCGCCGAGGCCACCGAGCTCCTGCATCACGTAGAGGCGCCCTTCCAGCTGGCCGGCATCGACGGCGTCCTGATCCTCGCGAGCGTGACCGTGGCGGTCGTCGGCATCGCCGTCGCCTGGCGGCTCTTCGGCGCCGAGATCCTCGGCCTGCGCCTGCCCGCGCGTCCGGAGCGCGTCCGCGAGCTCACGGCGAGGGTGCCATTCCTCTACCGGGCATCGCTCAACAAGTGGTGGTTCGACGATCTCAACCACCTGCTGTTCATGGTCATCGGCGGCCGCGTCGCCAACGCCATGTGGTGGTTCGATCGCGAAGTCGTCGATGGCACGGTCAACGCCGTCGGCCGGGGGACCGTCGCATCCGGGCGCGGGCTCCGCCGCGTCCAGACCGGGCGAGTGCAGAACTACGCCCTCGGCATCGCGGTCGGGCTGATCGTCATGGCCGGCTCCTATCTCGTGCTGGTGGGGCGCTGAACATGGACCTCGCCAGCCTGCCGATCCTGACCATCGTCACGTTCGTGCCGCTCGTCGGCGCGATCGCCGTCGCCATCCTGCCGACGAGCGCGGCGCGACCGGTCGCGCTCGGGTTCGCGCTCCTGGCCTGGGTCGTCTCGCTCGTGCTGCTGGTGGCCTACCTGCCCGGCAACGAGGGCTTCGAATTCGAGACCACCGTCGACTGGATCCCGTTCTTCGGGATCCAGTACAAGCTCGGCGCCGATGGGCTGTCGATCGCGCTGGTCGTGCTGACGACCACGCTCACCTGGATCAGCATCCTCGCGAGCTTCGCCCCGATCCAGACCCGGATCAAGGAGTACATGATCGCCTTCCTCGTCCTCGAGGTCGGCATGATCGGGGTCTTCCTCGCGCTCGACATGTTCCTCTTCTACATCTTCTGGGAGATCGTCCTGGTCCCGATGTACCTGATCATCGGGATCTGGGGCGGCGCGAACCGGATCTACGCGACGATCAAGTTCGTGCTCTACACGCTCGTCGGGTCGCTCCTGATGCTCGTGGCGATCCTGGCGACCGCGTTCTTCTACCAGGACGCGACCGGCAGCTGGGCCGGCGCCTTCGATTTCGAGAACCTGCGTGCGTTCGCCGCGACGCCCGGCGGCGGCTTCTCCGACGGGCTGCAGCTCGGGGCGTTCATCGCGTTCTTCCTGGCGTTCGCGATCAAGGTGCCGATGTTCCCGTTCCACACGTGGCTGCCGGACGCCCACACCGAGGCCCCGACCGCCGGCTCCGTGATCCTCGCCGCGATCATGCTGAAGCTCGGCGCGTACGGCTTCATCCGGTTCGCCGTGCCGCTCTTCCCCGACGCGGCGCAGACGTTCGCCCCGGCGATCATCGTGCTCTCGCTCATCGCGATCATCTATGGCGCGGTCGTGGCCCTCGTCCAACCCGACCTCAAGCGGCTGGTGGCGTACTCGTCGGTCAGCCACATGGGCTTCGTCACGCTGGGCATCTTCGTGTTCACCCAGCAGGGCATCCAGGGCGCGATCCTGCAGATGATCAACCACGGGCTCATCACGGGCGCCCTCTTCCTGCTGGTCGGCGTCATCTACGAGCGGACACACGACCGGACGATCGCCAAGATGGGCGGCCTCTCGGCGAAGATGCCGGTCTACGTCACGGTGTTCGGGTTCTTCGTGTTCGCGTCCGGCGGGCTGCCCGGGCTTTCGGGCTTCGTCGGTGAGTTCCTGGCGCTCGTCGGCACCTTCGTGGTGAACCCGGGAGCCGCCGCGATCGCCGCGCTCGTCATGATCCTGGCGGCCGGCTACCTGCTGTACATGTTCGGCCGGATCGCGTTCGGCGAACTGTCCGACTTCTTCGCGGGCCTGGGCGACCACCTGACCGACATGACCCCCGTCGAGATCCTGACCCTCGTGCCCCTGGCCGCCCTCGTGGTCATCTTCGGGGTCCAGCCGGGGCTGCTCCTCGACCTCGTCGAGACGACCGTGACCGACACGATCGTCGCGGCCCAGGCCGGGACGCCGATCGCGTTCCAGCCGGTGGTCGCGGTCGGCCTGCTGGTGCTGCTGGTGGGCGGCATCGTCGCCCGGATCGCCTACGTGCTGATGAACGGGCCCAGCGACACCGCCCTGCCGGCGCCGGCGGAAGGCGGGGCCGCACATTGAGCGGGCAGGACCTCGTCACGATCGGCCCGATCGTCCTCGCGATCCTGACCGCGGTCGCCATCCTCGTCGTCGACCTGATCCGGCCCGGCCACGCCGGGCTCGCGGTCGGGACGGCGCTCATCGGGCTGGCCCTGACGACCGCGGCGACCCTCGCGGTCGGGACGACCGAGGCGACCGCGTTCGGCGGCGCCTACAAGGTCGACGCGCTCACGACCTTCCTCGACATCCTGTTCATCTCGATCGTCGTGCTGACGATCATGTTCGCCCCTGACTACCTCGTGCCGCGCGGCCTGCCGGTCGCCGAGTTCGCCATCGTCCTGGTGTTCGCGATGACCGGCGCGATGCTGCTGGCGGGCGCGGTCGACCTGCTGCTCCTGTTCCTCGGGCTGGAGCTGATGGTGCTCCCTGGCTACCTCCTGGCGGGGTTCCACAAGACCGATTCCTACTCGACCGAGGGCGCCATCAAGTACTTCCTGCTCGGGTCGTTCAGCTCGGCGATCTTCCTGTTCGGACTGGCCTTCGTCTTCGGCCTGACCGGGACGACCCGGGTCGACGACGTCGCCGCCGCGCTGGGCGACATCGTGGCCGGCAGCGCCCCGCTCTCGCCGGGGTTGGCGATGGGGCTCGCGTTCATGACGACGGGCGTCGCCTTCAAGATCGCGGCGGTGCCGTTCCACTACTGGACGCCGGACGCCTACCAGGGCTCGCCGACGCCGGTCACCGGCTACCTCTCGGTCGGCCCGAAGATCGGCGCGTTCGCGCTCATCCTGCGGCTGTTCGTCGAGGCGCTCGGTCCGCTGTCCGAGTGGTGGATGCCGGTCATGCTCGTGCTGTCCACCCTGACGATGACCCTCGGCAACCTGGTCGCGCTGACCCAGGACAACGTCAAGCGGATGCTGGGGTACAGCTCGATCGCCCACACGGGCTACATGCTCGTCGGCCTGGCGGCGTACGCCGCCGGCGAGATCCAGGGCCTCGAGGGCCTGCTCTACTACGGCGCGGCCTACACGTTCATGAACCTCGGGGCGTTCGCGGTCGTCGCCGCGCTCCAGAAGCGGACCGGCGTGACGTCGCAGCTCGACACCTTCGCGGGCCTCGGCCGCAAGGAGCCGCTGCTGGGCATCCTCATGTCCCTGTTCCTGCTGTCCCTCACCGGGATCCCGCCGACGGCCGGGTTCTTCGCCAAGGCGTACGTCATCCTGGCCGCGGTCGAGGCCGGCGGACCGCTGTCGATCCTGGCCGTCATCGCCGTCCTCAACGCGGCCGTGGCCGCCTTCTACTACCTGCGCGTCATCGTCTACATGTACATGCGCGATCCGGCGACCGACGCGCCGGCGCCGCGGCACGGTGCGCTCGTGTGGGGCGGGCTGGCGGCCGCGACGGCTTTGACGATCGTGCTCGGGATCTTCCCCACCGCGATCCTCGAATTCGTCGAGTCGGCCGCCGCGGCGATCTCGACGCTGCCGACCTAGCCGCGGCCGAGCCGGCCGCTCCTCACGCCCCGGCGCTCTCCTGAGCCAGCCGGCGGGCGAGCCGCCCGAGCAGCCGGCCGACGTCGCGAGCCGACCCGACCACCAGGTCCGCCCGCTCGAGCACGTCCGGCGGCGCGGCGAGGCGACCGTGGACCGCGATCGTCAGCCCGACGACGGCTCCCGCATCGCGAGCGGCCAGCACGGCATCGAAGGCGTCCGCGTCGCTGAGGTCGTCGCCGAGCGACACGATGGCGCCCGGCCGGTGCCGGGCGACCAGGCGCTCGACCGCCTCGCGCTTGCCGCCCGCGTCCCCGGGCCGCAGGTCCACGACGGAGCGGCCGCGGTAGGGTCGCAGGCCGTGATCGACGAGGCCGAGCCGGTCCTCGACCGCCGCGATCGCCTCGAACACGCTCGTCCGGGCCGCCGGGATGTCGTCCGCCTGGCGGACGTGGAACGCGACGGAAGCGCCCTTGCGCTCGACGAACAGCCACGGCGGTCGTCCGAGCTCCTCGGCGACGCCCGAGGCGAGCGCCTCGGCCGTGACGCCATGGGCCTCGAAGCCGGGCTCGACGATGGCGGCGATCGCGTCCGCCGAGCGGCCGCGGTCCAGCCACCCGGACTGCAGGCCGTGGTCGCCGAGGTACTCGATCCCCCCGACCCGGGCCCGGGCCGCCACGTCCGCCACCGTGCGACCGGTGAGGATGGCCACGTGCAGCCGGTCCGGCCGCACGGCCGCGACGCCGGCGAGCCGGCGCAGCGCCCGGCGAGCCCCTGGATCGATGCTTGCCGCCGCGGGATCGCGCGAGCCGGCGGCCAGCGTGCCGTCGAAGTCGGCGATCAACAGCAGCGGCGCCGGCGCGGAGACGAGCCGGTCGATCGCCGCGGCGATCGCGGCCGGATCGCCCGCCGGCTGGCTCAGGGCGTGACCTCGACGCCGGGCAGGATCGTCTGGACGCCGCGCGCCATGATGTCCGCGCCGATCCCGCCGAGGGCACCGTCGCGGATGATCCCGTCGGTGTCGATCCAGAAGTGGACCGGCAGGACGGCGGCATCCCACGCGTCCGCGGCGGAGCCGTCCGCGTCGAGCCCGAGGGGGAACGTCGCGTTCAGCTCGTTGGCGAAGGCGGCCACGGTGCCCTCGTCCTCCTTGACGTCGATCGCGAGGATGACCAGGCCGTCGTCGCCGTACCGGGCGGCGAAGCCGTTCATCAGCGGGAACTCGTCCTGGCAGGGCGGGCAGTACGTGCCCATGAAGTTCACCCAGACCGGCTGGCCCTTGAGATCCGCGAGGTCGATGGTCCCGCCGCCGACCCGCGGCACGACCAGGGCCGGGGCCGGTTCGCCGATGTGGAACTGGGCGGCCGAGCCCGACGGGGCGGCCGAGCCCGACGGGGCCGCCGAGCCCGACGGGGAGGCCGAGGCGGAGGCGACCGGGACGGTCGGCGACGCGAGCGCGCTCGACGCGCTCGCCGTCGGGAGCGGGACGGTCGGCGCGGGCGTGAACGCCGGTGCCGGGTCCGGGCCCAGGAACAGGATCCCCCCGAGGACCAGCGCTGCCGCGGCGACACCGGTCAGGAGGCCGGCGACGATCGACACACGAGGCCACATGGGCGGGAGCGTACCAGTACGAGCGGTCGGCGGCGGCACCGGAGGCCCACTGCTACGATGCCGGTCCCATGTCAGGCTTGGCCGAGCGCGCTCGCACCCGATTCGTTCCTGCCCTCCTGACCGCTCTCGGCGTCACGCTGCTGGCCGCGGGCCTGTTCAGCTACACGATGCCCGTCACTGCCGAAGCCATCCCGACGCCCAGTCCGAGCGGCAGCGGGCCGGCGGTCGCGACGCCGGCACCACGCATCACGCTCCCCCCGCTCGCCTCCGTCGGCCCCTCGACGCGCCCGAGCGCCCCGGCCGACCGGATCGCCACGAGGGTCCGTGTCGCCGCCCTCAAGATCGACCTTCCGGTCGTCAAGCCGGGCGACAGCAACGACTACCCGCTGTGCGATGTGGCGATGTGGATCGGTGCGCTCGGACAGCCGGGCCAGGGCCGCGCCACGTACCTCTATGCCCACGCCCGCGAGGGCATGTTCCTGCCGCTCCTCGAGGCGTCCCGGACCAAGAAGGGCAAGAAGATGCTGGGCATGGTCGTCGAGGTCTGGACGAACGACGACCAGCGGTTCCTGTACGAGATCGTCGAGGTCCGACCGCATCAGCTCAACCTCGACGACGCCCTCGCCGCGACCCAGGAGCAGCTCTGGCTCCAGACCTCGGAGGGTCCCAAGGGCACGCCCGGCAAGCTCCAGGTCATCGCCAAGCCGATCTCGCAGGAGGCGGCCGACCACGCCGCCGCCCACCCGAAGCCCAAGCCCGTCGTCTGCGGGTGACCTCGAGTTCGGCTAGATCCAGCCGATCTTGCGCAGGAAGACCGCCGCGCCGACCGCCAGGGCGATCGTCATGGCGGTGACCACCCAGAATCCGGGCAGCTGCTGCCCGGCGAGGGCCGTTCCCGCCTCGCTCATGCCGAAGATCCCCGCGATCGCCCCGACGCCGGCGACGATGACCGTGACCCCGGTCAGCCGCTTCATGATCACCGAGAGGTTGTTGTTGATCGTCGTCAGGTAGACGTCGAGCGTCGCCGACGCAAGCTCCCGGTAGTTGTCGAGCTCGTCGGTCAGGCGGATGACGTGGTCGTAGATGTCTCGGAAGTACACGACCTCGTCCTGTCCGATCAGAGCCAACTCCCGGTTCGTGAGCTGGTTGAAGATCTCGCGGACCGGACTGATCGATCGGCGGACTTCGATGAGCTCGCGCTTCAGGGCGAACAGGCCCTCGAGCGTCTCGGCCTTGGAGCTTCGGACGACCTCGTCCTGGATGTCGTCGATGGCGAATCCGAGCCGGTCAGCGAACGGGAAGTACCCGTCCACGACGTCGTCGGCGAGGGCCCACAGGAGGTGGTCCGGGCCGTGGGCGAGGATCGGTCCGACACCGGATCGCAGGTGGTGGGTCGACCTTGGCTTCCAGGTCGGATCGTGGGCGGTGAAGAGGAACCCGGGGCCCAGGACGATGTCGAGTTCGGTGGCCGTCAGGATCGCGTCGTAGTCGAGGTAGAACAGGACGATGTGGACGATCCCGTCGGTGATCTCGATCTTGGCCCGCTGGTTCCCCTCGAGGACGTCTTCCACGACGAGCGGGTGAAGCCCAAGGGCCGCCCCGACCTGCTCGACCTGCTCGCGGGAGGGGCCGGACAGGTCGACCCAGACACTGGCGTCCGGTTGGCGGAGGAGGTCGGGAAGCCGCCGGAGCGCCTCGTCGCCGGTCGATTCCCGTGCCTGGCCGTCGACGACGGCCACGACCGTGAGGGTCCCGGGACCGCCTGACGCGGTGGCCCCACGACGGTGCGGCGCCAGCGGTTCGCCGGTCAGGTCCCCGGGAACCGCCGGCGCGGTCACGGCCCGGTCAGAGGGCGATCCCGGGCTCCGGCGCTTGGCTGCCATCTGGATCGGCGCCTCCGGCGGCGACGGCCGCATCAGGGTCGGCCTCGACGCCTGCCAGCATACGCGGCCGGCTCCCCAGCACGAGCGACGGCGGGATCGCGAGGAGGCTCACGCCGGCGGCCACGATGAACAGCCCGACCATGATCCGGGCGGCCTCCCGCGATGCCCACTCCTCCAGCGCGTCGACGACCAGCGGGTCCCGCAACGGGCGATCGCGCAGGGACTCCGGGATGAGCGCGAGATATGCGTCGGGCGTCGCGTAGACGTCCCTGGCCAGCCGGTCGATGGTCGTCGAGCCATACGCGGTCAGGATCGCCAGGCCGACCGCCATCCCGATCATCCGCGCCACGGTGACCACCGACGACGCCGCGCCGAACGCGCGCCGCCCCGCAGCTTCGACCGCCGCCGTTGACCGGGGCGTGACCGTCAGCCCGAACCCGAGCCCGAACGTGCCGAGCGTGAGCGCCACGATCGCGATCGTCGTCTCGGGCTGCCACATCGCCATGGCCCCGAGGCCCACCACGCAGAGGACGAGCCCGATGAGCGTGACCAGGCGCAGGGACATGACCCGCAGCGCCAGGCCGGAGAGCAGCGCCCCGAGCGCGGTCGCGCCGGCAAGGGCCCCCAAGGCCAGGCGCTGGTCGTCCGGCCCCCCGTACAGGACGCGATCGACGAAGACAGCGCCGCCGATGATCGCGGTCGCGAACGCGTAGCCGGTGAGCAGCGACACGAGCGCGGCGGCCGAGAACACCGGGATCCCGAACAGGCGCGGGTCGAGGAACGGGTCGCGGACGCGCAGGCCGCGGATGACGAAGATGGCGGTGAGCACCACGGCGGCGGCGAGCAGGCCGGCCGTCACAGCGGCCGGCTCGACCGCGCTGCCCGCGATCTCTGTCGTGCCGATCAGCGTCAGGCCCACCAGGCACGTGAGCAAGGCGGACCCGAACAGGACCGCGCCGACGACGTCCACGCGACCCGGACGACGTGGGGTGTCCCAGCCCGCCGATGCGGCCCAGCCAAGGACGAGCGCGATCAGCCCGATCGGGACGTTCACGAAGAAGACCCAGCGCCAGGCCGGTGCGAGCAGGTCCGCCCACGATCCGCCGAAGTCGGCGCCGGCGAGGGCGTCCTCCGCGTGGACCGACGAGAGGACCGCCGCCCCGACGAACGGCCCGGCGGCCATGCCAAGGAACGTCAGGGCCCCGATGACGCCAAGGGCCCGCGGCCGATCCGGGCCGTCGTAGAGGTGGGCGGCCGCGGCGGTCCCGACCGGGACCAGAACGCCGCCGCCGAGCGCCTGGACCAGCCGCGCCGCGATGAGCTGGTCGAGACTCTGCGAGAGCCCGGCGAGCGCGGACCCGGCGATGAAGATGCCCAGCGCGACCATGAACGGCCGGCGGGCGCCCCACAGGTCGGTCAGGCGGCCGGCCAGCGGCATCACGAGGATGTACACCAACAGGTAGCCGTTGATGATCCAGCTCGCCTTGCGCAGCTCGATCCAGGCGGAGCCGCCGGTCGCGTCGGCCAGGTCGTCGAGGATCGAGGGCAGCGCGACGGCCGTGATCATCAGCTCCAGGCCGGCCAGGAACACGCCGGCGCCGAACACGCTGAGCAGCACGAGCGCCGAGCGCCGATCCATGCCGCGGAGTGTATCGGCCGGTCGCGTTCGAACCTCGCTCGCACGGTCGCGACGGACACGACGGGTCGAGCCAGGCCGACAGCGGGGGGTCGCCCGGGACTAGAATCCCACCCCCGGGCAGGTGAGCCCTCGCCTCCGGCGGCGGATGGGAGGAGATCCATGAAGGCCCTTCGCGTGGTCGCGTTCTCGGTCGTCCTCAGCTTGTCGGCGGTCGCGCCGGCAGCGGCGCAGGATCACCCCGTCGGCCAGCTGGATATGTACTCGGCCAGGGTCAGCGCGGCCAAAGCGGCCGAGCTCAGCACGGCGGGCTACGACATCACCGACACGAAGGTCGAAGCCGACGGGACGGTCACGATCACCATCGTCCTTTCGCCTGCGGAACGGACGACGCTCCAGGAGGAAGGAGTCACGACACGTGCCGTCCGGGACGCCCGGGGGCAGACTTCGCGCGAGCGAGCCATGGCCCAGGCGGCCAGCGGCTACGCCGTCTACCGGTCCTGGGACGAAGCGGGCGGGATCCGCGACGAGCTGCGGGCCGTCGCGAAGCAGTTCCGCGACTTCGTGAAGCTCGAGGTCATCGGCCGCACGATCCAGGGACGCCAGATCATCGCCCTCAAGGTCACGGACGACGCCAACAGGACCCCGGACGGCAAGCGGCCGGCGGTCCTGTACATGTCCAACCAGCACGCCCGCGAGTGGATCTCGGTCGAGGTCAACCGGCGCCTCCTCCACTGGTTCCTGGATCAGCGCAAGGCCAGGAATCCGGAGATCGTCAAGCTGCTCAAGTCGACCGAACTGTGGTTCATCCTCAGCGCGAACCCGGACGGCTATCAGTACACCTTCGATCACGAGCGGCTCTGGCGTCGGAACCTGCGGGACAACGACAAGGATGGCGCGATCACGGGCGCCGATGGCGTCGACCCGAACCGCAACTACGACGCGCACTGGAACTACGACAACGAGGGCTCCTCCACCGCCCTGTCGAGTGACACCTACCGCGGCACCGCGGCCCTGTCCGAGCCCGAGACCAGGGCCGCCGTGGGTCTCATCGACCGCATCAAGCCCAAGTTCGTCGTCAACTACCACTCCTATGGCCCATTGATCCTCTATCCGCAGGGCTGGCAGGTCGGGACGCCCGACGCCGACAACCCGATCTATGCGGCCCTCGCGGGGACGGACGCGACCCCGGGCATCCCGGGCTTCGACCCGGGCATGGCCGCCGACGAGCTGTACGTGACCAACGGCGAGACGACCGACTATGCCGACGTGCACGCCGGCTCGGTCGCCTTCACGCCGGAGCTCGAGGAAGGCTGCGAGGGTTGCGGCTTCGTGTTCCCAGATGACGAAACCCTCATCCAGGCGGAGTTCGAGAAGACCCTGCCGTTCGATCTCGACATCGCGCGATCGGCGACGAACCCGGCGAATCCGACGTCGCACCTCGGGAACACGGTCAAGCCGTTCTACCTGTCCCAGACCGAGGTCGATCCGGAGAACGGCGCCCTCGCGATGTTCGATTTCACCTTCGACAAGTCGTACGGTGATCCACAGGAGGTCCGTGTCCTCGCGAAGCGAAGCCTCGGTGACGTGACCGTCAGGTACCAGATCAACGGCGGCACGATCAGGAGCGCCACGACGAACGAATGGAAGGGTGGCGAGCGCTACGGCCCGGGCAAGGGCACGTACTACCACGTCGTCGGGGGCAAGGTCCGGGGCACGAAACCCAACGACAGCGTCAAGGTCTGGTTCGAGGCCCGGGGCAAGGGGCCGGGACACCCGGTCATCGCCAGCGAATCGTTCACGTATACGGCCGTGTCCGAGACCCGCAACCCGGTCCTCATCCTCTCGGCCGAGGACTACACGGGCAGCGTCGCCGGCGCAGACCCCGGGGCCGCACTACCTCTCGTACTACGAGGACGCCCTCGCCCACAACGGGATCGAGTACGACGTCTACGACGTCGATGCCAACGGTCGGACCGCCCCGGATGCGCTGGGCGTCCTCAGCCACTACGACGCCGTCGTCTGGTACACCGGCGACGACATCATCACCCGGGAACCGGGGTGGGGGGCCGGGAACGCCTCACGCCTGGCGCTTCGCGAGCTGCTCGAGGTCCGCGACTACCTGAACGAGGGCGGCAAGCTCCTGTACACCGGCAAGTACGCCGGGCACCAGTACGCCACCGGGCACGGCACGCAACTCTACGATCCGTTCGAGAACGCGCAGTGCTCGCTACCCGCGATCAACGCGCGCTGCCGTCCGCTGCCTGGCTCGGGTGACGCGGTCAACGACGTCCTCGAGTACTGGTTCGGCGCCTCGATCGTCAATGAGAATGCGGGTATCGATCCGGACACCGGCGATCCGTTCGGCGTCGACGGTGCGGCCGACCCGTTCGCGGGAACGAGCTGGGCATTCAACGGCGCGGACAGTGCGGGCAACCAGGACCACAACGCGTCGTTCATCGCGACGACCGGCCTGTTGCCCATCGACGCGTACCCCCAGTTCGAGAGCAGCGCCGTCGCCCGATACGCCCGCCCTGGCGGGCCGTTCGAGCCGCACACCGGGAACCAGTACGTCTACTCCCAGATCGCGGACATCACGTACAAGCGCCTGACGCGGACGATCACGGTGCCGGCCGGCGGGGCGACGATGTCGTTCTGGGTGTCGCGCGATACCGAGCTGGACTGGGACTTCATGTTCGTCGAGGCGCACCCCGTCGGTACGGACGACTGGACGACCCTCCCTGACGTCAAGGGCCACACCACCGACGCCACCGGCGAGAGCTGCCCCGCAGGCTGGCGTGACCTCCACCCGTTCCTCGACCACTACCAGACGATCGAGGGCGACGGCACGTGCTCACCGTCGGGTACGACCGGAGCATGGAACGCCGCGAGCGGCGCCTCGGGCAACTGGGAGCAGTGGCAGGTCGATCTGGCGCCGTACGCCGGCGGACAGGTCGAGATCTCCATCGCCTATGTCAGCGACTGGTCGACCCAGGGCCTGGGCGTCTTCATCGACGACATCGACGTCTCGACCGGCGAGGGCTCGACCTCGTTCGAGACGGGCCTCGACGGTTGGTCGATCCCGGGCCAGCCGGCGGGCAGCGCGGCGAATGCGAATGACTTCACCCGCACGAACCCCGCCGGCTTCCCGGAGGGCGCCGTCATCGCCACCAGGGACACGCTGTACATGGGCTTCGGGTTCGAAGGCATCACCGATGCGGCGACCCGGGACCTCGTCATGGGACGCGCGATGGGGTACCTGCTCCCATAGCGCCACGCCCGCAAGCACGACAGGGGCGGAGCTTCGGCTCCGCCCCCGATCGATCCGCACCGAGGAGGCCGGCATGGTCCGGCGACGCTCCGCGACCGTCGCCGGGCGACCAGATCGAACGCCCGATCTCGGGCTTGACACCCTCGCGGCGGGCGGCTTAGCATCAACGCCCGTTGATATCAACCGTCGTTGATGCGACGCCCCCGAGGAGACTCCCCCAGCCGTGCCGACCCCCGCCCGGATCCGCTCGACGATCGCCTCGATCGTCATGCAGCCCGATGACTTGCGCGATCTCCGCGCCTTCCACAAGGCCCTCGCCGACGTGAACCGGCTGCGCATCGTGCGCCGGCTCGCCGAGGGCGAAGCCTCGGTCCGCGAGCTCATCGCCCACGTCGGGCTATCGCAGCCGCTGGTCAGCCATCACCTCAAGCGCCTGCGTGCCGCCGGGCTGATCCAGAGCCGGCGCGTCGGGCGCGAGACGGTCTGCAGCCTCCGGCCCGAGGCGTTCGGCGAGGTCGCCGAGCGCGAACGCGCCATCCTCGGCCTGCGCGTCGCCAGCTAGCCGGCCCTCACGATGACGATCTCGAACGACTCGCGCGACCGGATCAAGCACCTCTTCGAGCCGATCGCGCTCGCCATGGGCCGCGTCGGGCTCACCCCCAACGGACTGACCCTCATCGGCTTCGCCATCACGACCCTCGGGGCCATCCTCGTCGGCCTCCAGCTGTGGGTCGTCGGCGGGATCGTCGTCTTCGTCGGCGGCGTCTTCGACATGTTCGACGGCACCCTCGCCCGGGCGACCGGTCAGGCCAGCAAGCTCGGCGCCTTCATGGACAGCGTGTTCGACAAGCTCGGGGAGATCATCGTCTTCCTCGGTGTCATCGCCGGTCTCCAGGGCGCCGGGGCCGCGGACGTCCCCATCCTCGTGGGCGCCGCCGCGATGGGCGCCTCGATCATGGTCAGCTACGCCCGGGCGAAGTCCGACGCCCTCGGCTACTCGTCGGGCATGGGCCTCGCCGCCGTCGGCCTGATGCCCCGCGAGGTCCGCCTCGTGATCATCTCCCTCGGCATCGTCCTGACCGGGACGAGCATCGGCACCACGGCCATCGAGTTCGCCCTCGGCATCATCCTCGTCGGGGCCGTCATCACCGTCATCCAGCGGATCATGTTCGTCCGCAGCCAGGACCAGAAGACTTCCAGCCAGACCCACTAGAGCATCGGAGAGACCATCGTGGCCAAGAACGGAACCAACGGCAGCGGCAAGAACGGCGCGACGCCGGGCAACACCTGGGCCGGCGCCGGTCGGCGCGGCGACGGCAAGATCCGCGTCGCCATCGTCGGCGTCGGGAACTGCGCCAGCAGCCTGGTCCAGGGCCGCTACTACTACGAGAACGCCAAGAAGGACGACTTCGTCCCCGGGCTGATGCATGTCGAGCTCGGCGGGTACCACGTGCGCGACATCGAGTTCGTGGCCGCCTTCGACATCGATAAGAACAAGGTCGGCAAGGATCTCTCCGAGGCCATCTACACGAAGCCGAACAACACGTACGTCTTCCAGCAGGTCCCAAAGACTGGCGTCACCGTCGAGCGGGGCATGACCCACGACGGCCTCGGCAAGTACCTGAGCCAGATCATCGAGAAGGCGCCCGGTCCGACCGCCGACATCGTGAACATCCTCAAGGAGCGCGAGGTCGACGTGATGGTCTCCTACCTCCCGGTCGGGAGCGAGGAGGCGACGAAGTGGTACGTGGAGCAGGCACTCCGGGCCGGCGTCGGGTTCATCAACGCGATCCCGGTGTTCATCGGGCGTGAGCCGTACTGGCAGCGCCGATTCGCGGAGGCCGGCCTGCCGGTCATCGGCGACGACATCAAGAGCCAGGTCGGCGCGACGATCAGCCACCGCGTCCTGACCCGGCTGTTCATGGACCGCGGCGTGCGCCTCGACCGCACGTACCAGCTCAACTTCGGCGGCAACACCGACTTCCTGAACATGCTCGAGCGCGAGCGCCTCGAGTCCAAGAAGATCAGCAAGACCAACGCCGTCACCTCGATGCTCGACTACGAGATGGACCCCGACGACGTCCACGTCGGCCCGAGCGATCACGTGCCGTGGCTGCTCGACCGCAAGTGGTGCTACATCCGGATGGAGGGCACGACCTACGGCGACGTCCCGCTCAACGCCGAGCTCAAGCTCGAGGTCTGGGACAGCCCCAACAGCGCCGGCGTCATCACCGACGCGATCCGCTGCCTCAAGCTCGGTCTCGACCGCGGCCTCAAGGGGACGCTCGTCGCACCCTCGAGCTACTTCATGAAGAGCCCGCCCCAGCAGATCCACGACGACATCGCGTTCAACCGGGTCGAGGCGTTCATCCGCGGCGACGACGACGAGACGCTCGTCGGGACGGAGGCACCGGCCAAGCGGACGCTCAAGCGGCTGGCCGGGACGAAAGCCAGGGTCGCGACCGCCGCGGCGAAGTGACCGACGGCCAACGCCGACCGACCGCCTCGAGTCCCACGGATCGTCGACTCGAGGCGCCGCATCGGCGCGGCGGGGCCCGCCCTCGCGTCGTCGAGCGCGTGTCGATCCTGGCCTACCGCGCGACCGCGTGGCTGTTCGCCCGGATCTCGCCCGCCGTCTCGCGGCCTCTGCTCGGCAGGCTGGCCCAGGCCTCGTACCTGCTGTGGCCCACCAAGCGGCGCTGGTCGAACCAGAACTTCGGCCACGTCCTCGGCCTGCCGCCCTCGGACCCGAGGGTGCGCCGGCTGGCACTGCGCGCCTATCGCGAATACGGTCGGTACCTCGTCGAGCTGATGCGCCTGCCGGGGCGCCCGGCCGCCGAGATCACCCACCTCGTCCCGGACCTGCATCGAGAGCGCGTCATCCGCGACTGGCAGGCCGCCCCTCGCGGTGGCGGGCTCATCTTCGCCCTGGGTCACGTCGGCAACAACGAGGCCGTCGCGGCGGCGATCGGCCAGCTCGGCCTGCCGATCAGCGTCGTCGCCGACAATTCGTCGCTGCCCGAGCTGTTCGAGCACCTACGGGCACAGCGGGAGGCGTGGGGGGTCCGGATCATCGCGTGGCGGAACCTGCGGGCGATCTACGGCGTGCTCCGCCGCCGGGAGATGCTGGGCCTGGTCATCGACTGGGGCTATCGCGACGACGGCATCCCGGTCCGCATGTTCGACGCCTGGACCACGCTGCCGGCCGGTCCGGCCACGATGGCCGCCCGGACAGGGTCGCGCATCCTGCCCGTCGCCATCCGGCGTCGGCCGGACGATCGCTTCGATGTCGACTGGGGCGAGATCATCGACGTCGAGTCGGAAGAGCCGGCGGAGCTCCAGCGGGTGACGCAACTCGTGGCCGACGCGCTCGCGGCATCGATCGCGGCCGTGCCCGACCAGTGGTACAGCTTCAAGCCCCTGTGGCCGGCGGCGGCCGGCGAAGGGGCCGATCTCGAGCGGCGTGCCTTGGTGATGCAGGCGGGACGGCCAGATCCCGGACCGGCGGGGGACGGGGCCGGGCGACCCGACATCCCGGAGCAGGCCGACACCGGAACCGCCCGCGGCGAGGCCGCCTCGTGACGGTCGGGCGGACGGTCCGGACCCGTTCGCTCATCGCCGCCTCGTGGCTCGCGTGCCACCTCCCGGAGGGGCCGCTGACGAAGGCTGCCGAGCTCGGCGGCGACCTCTGGTACCGCCTCGCGCCCGAGCGTGCGGCCCAGGCCCGGCGCAACCTCCGGCGGGTCTGCGTCGCACTGGCCGAGTCAGGCCGCGGCAGCGCGCTCGTCCAGGCGGCTGCCGCCGACCCCCGCGCACTCGAGCGGCTGGTCCGCTCCGCGTTCCGCCACGCCGCGCGGTACTACCTCGAGGTCGCCCGGACGCCGGCGCTCCGGCCGGGCGAGGTCGACCGCCGCCTGGAGATCGAGACGCCTGAGATCGTCGCCGAGGCCTTCGCGCCCGGCCGTGCGGTCCTGTTCGTCGGGCTCCACTTCGGCGCCATCGAGCTGCCGGCGCTCTTCCTCGCGTCAAGGGTGGGCGGGGCGGTCGCGCCCATGGAGACGATCGACGACGAGGCCCTCCAGGCCTGGTTCACCCGCACGCGTGGTGCCGCCGGCGTCCGGATCGTGGGCCTGCGCGAGGCCCGACGAGCGCTCCTGGCCGCCCTGGGCGACGGGACGTCGGTCGGGCTCGTCGGGGACCGCGACCTGACGGGCGGCGGGACCTTGGTGCCGCTGTTCGGGGCCCCGGCCACGCTCCCGCTCGGCCCGGCCATGCTCGCGGTCGAGAGTGGCGCGAAGCCGTACGTCGTGGGCGTCCGCCGTGCGGCGCACGGCCGCTACCTGGGCCGGCTGGAACCGATCGACGTCCCGTCCGAGGGGACGCGGCGCGAGCGGGTCACGGCCACGATGACGAGCCTGGCCGGCGCGTTCGAACGGATCGTCGAGGACGCCCCGGCGCAGTGGTGGGCCGTGTTCTTCCCGATCTGGCCGGACCTCGAGGAGGCGGCGGCGTGAGCCGGCAACGGACGTCGGGCGCGGCGTCGAGCGAGCGCGCCTCGGCGCGCCTCGGCCGGGCGGACCTCCACATCCACACGGTCGCCTCGGACGGGACGGCCGGCGTCACGACGATCCTCGATCACGTCGTCGCCCGCGGCGACCTCGACGTCATCGCCATCACCGACCACGAGCGGATCGATGCGGCGCTGGCGGCCCGGCGGATCGCGGCGGATCGCGGGATGCCCGTCGAGGTCGTCGTCGGCGAGGAGGTCACGACCCGCGGCGGCCACCTGCTCGCGCTCTTCATCGAGACGAGGATCCGGCCGTATCGCTCGCTCCGGGACACGATCGCGGCCGTGCATGACGTCGGCGGTCTCGCGGTCCCGGCCCACCCGCTCGTGCCCGTCCCGTTGTGCGCCCAGAGCTGGGTCCTGCGCGGCCTCATCGACGATGCGGACGAGCGATTCCACCCGGACGCCATCGAGACCTTCAACCCGACCGCGCTCGGGCGACCGTGGCATGCCCGGGTCGTCCGCTTCGCCGACCGGTACGGCCTCGCCCACATCGGCAACAGCGACGCCCATGCCCTCACCGCGGTCGGCATCGGCTGGACGAGCTTCCCGGGCCGGACGGCGGACGACCTGCGCGATGCGATCGCCGCGGGCGGGACCGAACATCACGGCACGTTCCACGGGGCGAGCGGCCAGCTGGGCATCTTCGGTCGACAGCTGTCCAAGCGCGGGCGCGACGCCCGCGACGAGCTCGTCGGCCGGTGGCGCCGGGACGGGACGGGGCGCGATCACGGCTACCCGGGAGGCCGGCAGCGACCGCCCCGGCATGAGCCATGAAGATCGGCCTCGTCTGCCCGTACATCTACCCCGAGGCGGGCGGCGTCGCCCAGCACGTCCGGTTCCTGTACGAGAACCTCCGGCTGAGGGGGCACGACGTCCGGATCGTCACCGCCAGCCACGGACCCCAGCGCTCGTCGGAGGGCGACATCCTGCGCATCGGGGTCGGGTTCTCGATGCCGACCAACGGCTCGGTCGGGACGCTGACGTTCTCGCCGCGCTATATCACCCAGGTCCAGCGCCTGCTCGAGCGCGAGCGCTTCGACCTGCTCCACTTCCATGAGCCGTTCGTGCCGTTCCTGTCGCTGTTCATGCTCCGCGAATCGACGAGCGTGAACGTCGCCACATTCCACGCCTACGCCGGCTTCTCGCCGTCGTACGAGCTCGGGAGCCGCATGATGCGCGGCCACGCCGCCCGCCTCCACGGCCGGATCGCGGTGAGCGCTGCGGCCCGCCACTTCATCGACCGTTTCTTCCCGGGCGACTACAAGGTGATCCCGAATGGCGTCGACATCGCCCGCTTCGCCAATGCCGTGCCGCTCGCCCGCTGGCAGGACGGCACGCCGAACGTCCTGTTCGTCGGCCGGCACGAACCGCGCAAGGGGCTCCTGGACCTCTTGAAGGCCCAGCGCATCCTGCGCAAGACCGGCTACGGCACGCGCCTTCTGGTCGTCGGATCCGGGCCGCAGGAACGCGAGGCGCGTCGGTACGTGGCCACGCGCGGCCTCCAGGGGGTGGAGTTCCTGGGCCGCGTCACCGAGGAGGAGAAGGCGCAGCTCTATCGCACCGCGACGGTCTTCGCCTCGCCCGCCACCGGCGGCGAATCGTTCGGGATCGTCCTGCTCGAGGCGATGGCCGGCGGCGCTCCGATCGTCGCCTCGGACATCCACGGCTACAAGGGCGTCGTCCGGCGTGGCCGGGAGGGTCTGCTGGTCCCGCCGCGCGACCCGAAGGCGCTCGCGGTGGCCATCGCCCGCCTGGTCGACGATCCGGCACTCCAGGCCGAGATGAGTGCGAACGGGCGCCAGCGGGCCGAGGAGTTCGGCTGGCCGCGCGTCACGGCCAAGGTCGAGGAGTACTACGGGTTCGTCATCCGGCGGCTGGCGTCGACGGGCCGCCTGCCGGAGGGCTTCCGCGCGCCGATCCCTCAGGCGCCCCCGCTGCGCGCCAGGCCGTCGGCGTCGCTCTGGGCATCCGAGGCGTCCTCGACCAGCGACAGCCGCCAGACCCAGGCCGAATAGGCGACCACCAGGCACGTCACGACGATCGCCGCGAGGAGCACCGCGAGCAACGGCGTGAGGATCGCCATCGAGGCGTTGCGATCGATCTTGCTCACCGGGAACTGGAACGCGTACAGGTAGGTCGGCACGATGCCCTGGTACGCGTTGACGATGGCGCTGGGCACGGGCAGCGCGGCGATGTTCGGATACAGGACCACGAACCAGCCCACGGCCGCCGCGAGATAGCCGACGACGTAGCGGCGCGGATCGCGTCCGCCGACGACCCCGAGCGCGAGGTACACGAGCGGCAACGCCGCGATGAGGACGATCGGCTCGACCGGGATGTTGGTGAGGGTGAGGATCGCGGTGTCCTCCAGCAGCGAGGCGGCCAGGAAGCCGACGACGACGGCCACCCCGGTCAGGACGATCGACCGATACACGCCGCGATCGCCGCCCGGATCGCGGTCGCTCTCCGCGAGGGCGAGGATCGCGCGGATGAGGAAGAAGCAGCCGACGCCGGCCACGACCGCCAGGCCGGCCGTGCGAGCCGTCAGGACGAACTCGGGGATGATCGCGGGACAGGCCTGCGAACCCGGGTTGACCAATTCGACGCCGACGATCGCGCACAGCGGCCGCGAGAACAGCCACATCGCGGCCGGCAGCACGATGGCGGCCGCGCCGACGAGGCGGGCGAAGCGCCAGGTCGCTCGCGACGCCCCGTGCCACAGCTCGGCAACGAAGTACGCGAGGCCCAGGACGACGAATGGCAGCGCCGTGTAGTAGTGGTACTGGAACGCGGCCCGATCGATCCTCGCCCACGGGATCCACTGGGCGGCGAACCCGACCGCGATCAGGGTCAGGGCCAGGCTGCGCCGCCGGAACGCCATGACGCCGATCCACACCATCGCCGGCGCGCTGACCCACCAGATGACGAGGTTGCCGGCGTCGTAGATCGCGGCCGCCGTGCCCGCCGCCAGGCCTTCCTGGTAGAACCAGACCGGCTTGAGGTTGAGCGGCCACGCCCACCACGGGGAGGACGCAGGGTGGGCCTCGGTGAGCCCGTTGTGGTAGCGGTACATCTGGCCCGTCAGGTCCAGCAGGGTCTGGCCCGTGTGGCCGACCGGCCAGCCGGCGACGAGCTGGTGGTTCTCGACCATCGCCCACGGGATGTACGAGATGACGTAGATCACGACGGGCAGGAGGGCGAGGCAGGCTCCCATCCAGACGACCGGCAAACCCAGAATCCAGCCGGGGCGGAGCCAGCCCTCAGGGGGCGGTGAGGGAGGCTCCAGGCCGTATCCGGGTCGGCCGGGGCCGGGCGGTACCGCCAGTGGCCCGAACCCGAGGCGGCCGCCGAGGGTGAACAGCACCACGACCGCCACCGAACCGAGACCGAGCGCGATGGCGGCCCGCAGCGGCGTGACGGCCAGGTTGCCGATCACCAGCTGCGCGTCGAGCTTCCCGACGGTCAGGGCGCCGAAGAAGACCAGTGCGCCGAGCGCCGCGGGTGCGATGACGGCGAAGCGCATCTCCTCGTCGGTCCAGGCGATCGGATGGATGACCGCCACGACCACCGCGATGAGCGTCAGCGCCATCATCACGAGCAGGAAGGTCAGGTTCCCGAAGCCCTGGCCCTCGGGCACGCTCATCGCCATGTAGCCGAGCACGCCGGTCAGGGCGATGAGCCCGAGGATGGCGACGACCCGGCCGAGCGCACTGCGCACGAGGATGAGCAGCGCCACGCCGCCGATCGCATACAGCGCGACCCACTTGCTCGCGAGCGCCAGGCCCAGGAGCGCGCCGATGAGCGGCATCGCGACCCAGAACGCGCTCCGGCCCCGCCACCAGCCAGTCCAGACGGCCGCGAAGACCATGTAGGCGGCCGCGATGAAGAAGCCGACGTAGACGTCGTTCATCCCGATCCGCGACTGGACGAAGAACATCCCGTCGACGACCACGAACAGGCCGACCAGCAGGGCCACGAACCGGCGCCGGAACAGGATCCGCGCGAGGAGGTACAGGCACGCCGCCGTCAGGGCCCCGAGGATCACGCCCGGCAGGCGCCACGAAAAGGCGTGCGAACCGAGCTCGATCGCCGCCATCGACCCGTCGCCGTCGAGGACGAGCAGCTCCTGCCGGTCCCCGGCCGGGTCGTCGGCCTCGACGTCGGCCGCCCATGCGGCCGGCTCGAAGCCCTTCGGCAGCGCCGCGTCCGCGAAGACCGCGTTGCCGTGCGGCTCGACGACGTAGACGGTCCACGGCCCGCCCGTGGCCGTATCGACGTCCTGGAATGGCGCGTTCGGGACGAGACCCAGGATGTGGACCATCTGGCTGGCGTCGTCGTACACGACCTTCGACCCGGGTGACGGGAGCGGATGTCCGCCCTGGTCGACCGGTCCGTCCTTGGCCGGATCGCCGCCGATCGCGATGACGTGGTACACGGGGTAGGCGGGCGGTCCCGAGGTCGCGTAGAGCTTCGGGTGGTCGAGGCCGGTGGCCTCGGCGAGGCCATGGGCCCCGCCGTCGAGCCCGATCGTCGATACGACCCTGGCGCCCGCGGGATCCACGAACGTGACCCCGTCGTCGGTCGCCGCCGCGACCCTCGAGACGTCCTCGATCTCGATGCCGGGCAGGCGCCCGTCGGCGATCGCGGTCTCGACCTTCTTCCGCGTGTCACTGGTGCCCGGGCTGCCGATGACGACCGTGGGCCCGGTCCCCGACAGGTCCGCCTCGTAGTCGGCCGCGTCGCCGCCGAGGAGCTCCTCGAGGACGGCCGCCTCCGCGGCGACGTCGTCGACCTGCTCGATCGTCGCGATCAGCGCGGCGCCGTTGCCGCCGTCGGCGAGGTCCACGAGACCCGGCAGGTCCACGCCCCCGACGACCGTGCCGGTCGCGAGGTCGACCGCATCGAGGTGCTCGCCCGACCCCACCATGACCGTGGCCCCGTCCTTCGTGACGTACAGCAGGTCCACGGCGCCGGACACGTTGCCGAGTGGCTGCGGGGTCACCCCGGAGGCCACCGCGTCGGGCCCGATGGCGTCCAGGTCGAGCGTGGCCAGCCGTCCGTCGTCGTAGCCGACCACGAGATGCTCGCCGCTCTCATCGACGGCGAGGGCGCCGACCCCGGGCGCCGGGATCGTGGCGAGCAGCGCCCGGCTGTGCAGGTCGTACGTACGGATCTCGGAGCCGGTCGCCACGTGCAGGCGCTCGCCGGCGCGGCCGCCCGGAGCGGTCGCATCGTCGCGCCGCGGCTCGCCCACCACGGCCCGCACCGGCACGCCGAGGTCGCTCGTCGCGCTGACGTCGTCCTCCCCCCAGGCCTCGATGCCGAGCGCCATGGCGTACTTGGCGAGATGCGGGTGCGTCCACTCGTAGATGTCGTGTGACAGCCCGTAGCGCCAGGCCTGGAGGAACTCGGTGGCCGTACGGGCGTGGTAGACCTCGTCGAAGTGCATCTGGTACGGCTCGGGCAGCCGGAACGTCCGCAAGGTCAGGCACGCCACCACGAGCACGGCGAGGACCCACAGGTCCAGCCGGTCCAGGCGGCCGCCGGTCTCGCGGCGCAATGAGGCGCTCCGATCGGCGCGGATCGGTCGTTCGGCGAGTCGGTCGCGGAACCAGCCTGTCACACCGCTCTCCGACATCCCGAGCGGCCTCGACCAGGTCGGCATGGTGGCCACCGCGGGCAGCGCCGCGGCGGGCGCTGCCCCGGCCGTCGGGGTCGGCACGGCCGCCGACCCGGGCGATGCGGGCACGGCCGGTCGTGGCGGTCCGGCGCCCGTCAGCGGTTCCGGGTCGGCCGGCAGGAGGTCGGCCGGCGTGAGCCCGGCCGCGACGCCGGCCTCTGGCACCCACGAACCGGGCTCGGCGGACGCACGTTCGAGCTCGTCCTCCAGGCGATCCCGGGCCTTCGCGCGGAGCTGGAAGGCGCACCAGGCGAAGGCGACCGTGTGGAGCAGCACGATGAGCGCGACGCCCGCCTCGGAACGGATCGCGGGCCCGATCCCGAGCCAGTCGCTGATCGACGGGTTGTCCGGGTACAGCGTCGTCAGCACCACGTACATGTTCAGGAACGTCGCGACGCTCAGGACGACATACGCGACCCGCCAGCGCGGCGAGATGGCCGCCAGGATGAGCCCGAGCGCGAAGAACGGGTAGCCATAGCGTTCGTGGACGCGCGTCGGCAGCACGAAGAACGCGAGCGCGAGCACGGCGAGGCCGACGAGCAGCGTGAGCCGATCCGGCTCCCGGCCGACGACCCACAGGACGGCCAGGAACGCCCCGACGAGCAGGGCGATCCCGATGGCGAGGGCCGGCACGACCCCGAAGACGGCGCTGCCCGCGCCGCATTGATCGCCGCCGAGGCCCGCGTCGCAGACCCACTGGCCGGTCCGCGCGAGGGTGATGCCGAGGTCGGACGGGATGAGCGCCCACGGGTTGTAGGCATTGACCGTCAGGTACGGATAGCCCCCGCCGGCGACCGCGATCTGCTGGATGAGGCCGACGGGCGTCAGGCCGAACGGGATGGACAGGATGATCGCCGTCACGAGCCCGGTGAGGCCGGTCGTGAGGATCCGCCTGGGGCCGTCGTTGCGGCCGCCGCTCCCCGCCTCGTCGGATGGCCACAGCGCGCGCCGGATCGTGACGACGGCCACGAGCGGCACGAGGATCCCGAGCTGCGGCTTGATGATGGCGGCGATGACCGTGTAGACCGCCGCACGCTCGGTGCGGTCGCGCCACAGCTCGCGCAGGCCCAGCAGCAGGAAGACGACGCCGAACGAGTCCACCTGGCCCCACACGACGCTGTCGAACCAGGAGATCGGGTTGAGGATGGCGACGAAGGCGGCGGCGAGCGCGAGCCGACGCCGTCCGCCGAGTTCCAGGATCATCGAGTGGACGAGCCACGCGATGGCGAGGTCGGCGAGGATCGGCGGGATCTTGATGAGGTCGCCGACGCCGCCGAAGACCTTGCCGACGAGGCCGACGAGCCAGAGGACGTACAGGTAGCCCGGCGTGTAGTCGTGGAAGAAGTCGCGCTCGTAGAAGCCCCACGGGCCCTGGTCGGCGAGGTTGGCCGCCCAGTACCGGAACGCGCTCAGGTCGACGCCGAAGCCGGATCCCGGGAGCAGGTATGCGATGATGAGGCGGAGGGCGAGCCCGAGCGCGAGGACGATCACGACCGCGCCGACGGCCCCGCGCATCCCGGTCGATGGCGACGGCGTTCGTGTGCCTCGCTCGGTCCCGCCGGATGCGGGGCGGGTCACCGGGAACGGCTCCTGCACGAGCGTGGAAGGTGGATCGGAGCGTAGCACAGGGTCGCCGGACGAGCCCCTCGCACCTGGTCGCGGCGATCTCCGTCGCCGTGGTCGCGTTCGCGGCCGCCCGGATCGCCCTGCAGCCCGGCGTCGCGTTCTGGGACACGGGGGAGTTCCAGACGGTCGGCCCGGTCATGGGCACGGCCCACCCGACCGGGTTCCCGACGTACGTCCTGCTGGGCTGGCTCGCCTCGGTCGTCTTCCAGCCGCTCGGCGACCCGGCGTTCCGGATGAACCTCCTCTCGGCGCTCTGCCTCGCCGTCGCGGCCGGGGTCACCGTCGACCTCGTGCGAGCCCTGACGGGATCCGTCGTCGTGGGGGTGCTGGCCGGCCTCGGACTCGCCCTGACGCCGATCGCCTGGGCGATCGGCACGCACGCCGACGCGCACGCGCTGCACCTCGCGCTCGTCGCCGTGCTCCTGCGCCTCCTGGTGGCCTGGGAGGACCGCGTCCGCGATCCCGGGCCGCGCGACCGGGCCGATCGCTTCCTGGTCGCGGCGGCGGTCGTCTTCGCCCTGTCGGTCGGCAATCACTCGTTGACGCTCCTGCTGGCGATCCCCGTGGGCCTGTACGTCCTGGCCGTCGAGCCCGGGATCTGGCGCCGTCCCCGGCTCATCGCGACGTGCGTCGCGGCCCTGGCGATCACCCTCGTCGTCGTGTACCTGGAGTTGCCCCTGCGGGCGGGCCCGTTCCGGGCGCCGCTCGTCTATGGACGACCGGACACGTGGGATGGTTTCTGGTACGTCGTCCTCGCCGAGCAATTCCGGGGCAGCCTCGTGGATCCGTTCGGCGATCTGACGACCAAGGCCGGCCAGCTGGTGTCCTTGACCGTCGCGCAATTCGGCCCCCTGGCCCCCCTCATCCCGCTCGGCCTGCTCGCCACCGTGTTCCGCCGGCCACGGTATGCGCTCCTGACCGGGTCGGCCCTGGGCATCACCTGTTTCTTCGCCGCCTCCTACGTCAATGCCGACATCAGCCGCTACTACCTCGGCCCCATCCTCATCGCCTGGACCTGGCTCGCGATCCTGGCCGACATGGTCGCCGATGCTGTCGCGGCCAGGCTGGGCCTCGGCGGCACTACCTGGGCCGCGGGCGGCCGGGCGGGCGATCGGTCCCGGACCGCCGCCCTTCCGGCGACGCTCCTGGCGGTCGTGCTGCTCGCCCCGACCCTGTTCGCCCTGCCGGGCCGGCTCGCCTCGGTCGACGCCAGCCGGGACACGGCCGCCGCGGCATGGCTGGACCGCGTCCTGCCGCTGCTCGACCAGGACGCGGTGGTCATCTCCTGGTGGAGCTACTCGACGCCGCTCTGGTACGCCCAGAAGGTCGAGGGCCGTCGGCCTGATATCTTCATCGTCGACGACCGGACGCGCCTCGACCTGGACCTGGGCGAGCTGCCGACCGTCATCGATGCCAACCTCGGCCGGCGCCCGGTCTACGTGATGCGCCAGGACCCAGGCCAGATCGACGAGCTCGCCAAGCGTTACGAACTCGAGACCCTCATCCCACAGGAGGCAGGTTTGCTGGTCCGCGTGGTCGGCCCTCGAGCGGCCACATGACCCGGGTCGCCCGGCTCTCGTACTTCTTCCCGGCGCACAACGAGGAAGCGAACATCGAGGGTCTCGTGGCCGAGGCGCTCGAGACGTTGCCATCGCTCGCCGACCAGTTCGAGATCATCGCCGTCGACGACGGTTCGCGCGACGGCACGCCTCGCCTCGCGGACGAGCTCGCGGCGCGTCACCCGGACCTCGTGCGGGTGGTCCACCACCCGGTCAACCAGGGCTATGGCGCCGCGCTGCGATCGGGCTTCGCCGCCGCCCGCTACGAGCTCATCGCATTCACCGACGGCGATCGCCAGTTCAAGGTGGCCGACATCGGGCGGCTGACGGCTCGATCGGCCGAGGCGGACGTCCCGGACGTCGTCGTCGGCTTTCGCATCAAGCGGGCGGACGCGTTCATCCGGACCCTGTACGCCCGGGCCTTCCGCCTGGCGAATCGAACGTTCTTCGACCTGCGCGTGACCGACGTCGATGGCGCCTGCAAGTTGTTCCGGCGCGCCGCCCTCGAGGACATCCGGGTGGAGTCGGACGGCGCCTTCTTCTCGGCCGAGCTGCTCATCAAGCTGCGCGAGGCCGGTCGCTCGGTCGTCGAGGTCGGGGTGCCGCACTACCCCCGGACGGCCGGCTCCGCGACGGGCGCCAAGCCCACGGTCATCCTGCGCGCGATGCGCGACTTCTGGCGACTGCGGTTGCACCTGTGGGTGAACCGGGCCCGGGCCCTGCGCCGCGGCGAACCGATCCTCGGGGGCGCTCCCCGGGCCGACTAGCTCGTTCGCCGGCCCTCGGCGTCGGGGTCCACGTCGAGCGAGTTGACGAAGTCCCGGAAGACGTCCAGTCGCGGGTCCACGATCGACTCGCCGGTCGATTCGAGCGGGATCCCGCCTTCGCCCTCCTCGTCCTCGAGGCCACCGTCGGCTCCAAGGCCGGCCTGCTCCAGCACGGCGTCCGCGGCGAAGATCCGAACACCCGTCCGGACCGCGAGGGCCAGCGCGTCGGACGGCCTGGCGTCGACCTCGACGGTCCGGCCCGCGCCCTCGAGGATGAGCCGGGCGTGGAACGTCTCGTCGGCCAGCTCGGAGATGATGACCCGCTCGACGCGCACGCCGAGCTGCTCGAGGGTCGTCGCGAACAGGTCGTGGGTCAGTGGGCGTTCGGGGGCGAGGCCCTGGAGCTTCATCGCGATCGCGCTCGCCTCCCACGGCCCGATCCAGATCGGCAGATACCGATCACGGTCGGTCTCCTTGAGGATGACCACGTGCCGACTGGACAGCATGTGGACCCGCACGCTCTCGACGACCATCTCGACGAGCTCGGTCTCCGGCATCGATCGATTATCCCACGGTCGCCGGGGCCGGCGGCCGGCCGGACCGGTCGAGGACGCCCGCCAGCACGCGCGCGACGAGCGCGCCCGCCACGAACCCGCCGATATGGGCGAAGAACGCCACGCCGCCGCTCGTCTCGACCATCCCGACCGACGCGAAGCCGTCGATGATCTGGAGCACGAACCAGAACCCCAGCACCAGGACCGCCGGGACGGCGATCAGCTGGTAGAAGAAGCCGAGGAAGACCAGCGAGGTGATCCGCGCCCGGGGGAACAGCACGAGATAGGCGCCCAGGGTCGCCGCGATGGCCCCGGAGGCCCCGATCGTCGGGATCGTCGAGGACGGCGCCACCGCCACCTGGGCGAGACCGGCAGCGACGCCCCCCGCCAGGTAGAAGACCAGGAAGACCGGCCGGCCGAAGCGGTCCTCGACGTTGTTGGCGAAGATCCAGAGGTAGAGCAGGTTGCCGAGCAGGTGCAGCCATCCGCCATGCAGGAACTGGCTCGTGATGAGCGTGGCCGTCTCGACGGACAGGAAGTCGCCGCGGCCCCAGGCGGCCGTCAGCTCGGCGGGCACGATCCCCCATCGCGTCACGAACGTCTCGAGGGCCGCCTCGCCACCGCTGGCGAGCAGCCCGAGCTCGTAGGCGAAGGCGACGAAACAGGCGATCACGATGCCGATCGTCACGACCGGCGTGCGACGCGTCGGGTTGGCGTCGCGCAGTGGGATCACGGGGATCCTGGGCTACGGCTTCTTGGTCGGTTTCGGGGTCGCCTTCGCGGGGCTCGGCGACGCCGCGACCGATGGCGCGGGCGTGGCCGCGGCGACGTCCGGGACGGCCTCGAGCAGGGTCTGGTGGAGCCCGTCCTTCGAGATCCACATGAGCGTGGCCGGGGCATCCTCGACGCCCGGGGTGATCGCGATCGCGCGGACGTCGTCCCAATCGGGCGCGTCGCCGGCCGGCCGGAACTGGCCCTTGTAGTCGCCGTTCGCCTTGTCGATCGCCACGATCCGGCCGTTCGCCTTGTCGTAGGCGTACACGACCCCGGCGCGTCGCTCGAGACCGCCGGCGACGAGCGAGTACTTCGGGTCCGGCCGGAGGAGCTCGTCGCCCGGCAGGTCCGCCTTCCAGCCGTCGTCCTTGCCCGAGGCGAACCGCTCAAGCACGCCGTCCTCGACGACGAACAGGTCGCCGTCGATGAAGAGGGCGCTCATGCCGTCGATCGGGCGGGCCGTGGCAAGCCAGGCGGTCGAGGCGATCGGGTAGCCACCGCCGTCGGCGGCCGGCGCATACGAGCGGATCTGCTGCTCGGACGGATCGACGGCGTAGAGCTTGTACAGCCCGCGACCCGGGTCCTGCAGGTACGTCCCGATGGCGGTCACGTCGTCGCCCCACGAGGCGGCGCCGTTCACCTTGATCTTCGAAAGCGTGCCCTTGCCGCTCGCGTTGGAGGGCCGCCAACGCCACAGGTTGTTCTTGGAGTCCAGGATCAGCAGGTCCGAGGCGCCCACCGCGAGGAGTCGCGGCGTCGCGACCGTCGTGCCACTCGCCTTCTGGCCCGCGCGCGCGACGACCGTGGCCTTCTTGGCCTTGAGGTCGACCCGATAGACCGTCTTTGTCGACCGATCCAGCACGTACGGTGCCCCATCGGGGCCCTTCACCATGCCACCGAGGTCCACGGGGGCGGCTCCCTCAGCGGGCGTGAAGGTGAAGATCGTCGACGAGGCCACCGGCACGACACCGTACAGGCGGTCGAGTCCGGCCGCGGCCTGCTTCCGCAACGGATCGATGACCGCGGCGCTGACGTTCGCCTTCTGCGCGCTGTCGAGCAGCTCGTACGCTTCGGTCAGGAGCTCCTTCGCCTGGGCCGCGTCGTCGACGACGAGATCGACGCCCGGGCCCTTCACCTTCGCGAGGTTCTCCTTGGCCTTGTCCAGGGCCTCCTGCCCGGTGTTGGCCGACCGGATCGCCTCCTGCTTGCCCTGGCCGCCGAAGACGTACACCCCGAACCCGAGGCCCGCCGCGACGACCAGCAGGGCGAGGACCGCGAGCGCCGCCCGCCGCTGGGTCTGCCGGCGCGACGCGAGCGGGGTGACGCGTCGGTACGCCGGCTTCCGGCGGGGCATCAGCTCCTGGACCCGCCCGACGACCTTCTCGAGCGCTCCGCCGGCGGCGACGCGGGCGCTGCCCGCCGCCGCGCTGACGGCGACACCGGCGGCCTGCACGTTGTCCGCGAGCGGGATCGGTGAGCGGTCCGGGGCGCCGGCCAGGGGCTCGGCCGGCTTGACCGGCACGGGTGCCCGCCCCCGGGCGGTGGCCGAGACCTCGCCCGCCTCGAACGCGATCGCGCCGTCGCTGCCGGCGCCGCCGTCGGCGACGAACCGATGGTGGAGATGCTCCATCGCGGATTGCGGGTGGAGCGTCAGCATCGCGTCCTTGAGCTCGTCGGGGCCGAGCTTGGCCATGACGTTCGGGGAGACGAGGACGAGCGAGTCGCCGACCGAGACCTCGCCCCGCCACACCTCGGGCTCGAGCTCACCCGAGGGCAGGCCCCGCTCGCGATGCGGATCGGGCAGGGTCGAGAGTCGGGCCTGGCGGATCAGGTAGGCCTCGGCCGGCCCGACGGTCGCGACGTACATCTCGTTCGCCCGGACGACCGCGACCGCGACCCCGATCGGCCCGTTCCCGTCGGACGACTTCAGGCCCAGCCGGTCGGCCTGGTGGGCGAGCCGCTTGTTGGCGGTGCCGATCGCCTTCTGGATGCAGACGCGGATCCCGGCCGACTCGTCGTAGTAGTACTCGTTCCGGATCGTCTCGGCGGCGAGCCGCGTCGCCTCGAGCGCGTGGCGCGAGCTGATCCGCGACGTCACGAGCAGGTACAGCAGGCCCTTGGAACGGGCGACCGACCCGACGTTCGGCTCGACGACGACGAGCGTGTCCGGCGAGTCCGGGAGCCGGTCGTGTTCGGCGACGACGCCGAGTTTCATCTGGAGTCGGACGGCCATGCGGGCCTCTCGTGGTCGGGCGGATCCCCGCGCTCCGGTGGAGTGCGAGGCGTTCGAGCAGCGGACGATCCCGGTACGATCGGGGACGTTCGCCCCGAGATGGCTGGCAGGTGCCCGGGATTATACGCGGGGACCTCCGCGGCGCACGTGCACGCGCAGTTCGCGCACCCCGAGCCCGCCCGGCGACGCCCCGAAGGCCGTCAGCAGCTCCGACGAGCGCAGGCGGAGCTCCTGCGCGACGATCGGGGCATCGGCTTCGACGTCGACCGCGAAGCCCTCCAGGCGCACGACCCGGCACGCGCCCGCGGCGGCCGGCACGCGCTCGGCCACGAGCGACTCGAACGTGGCCATCGCCTTCGACAGGCGCAGCTCCTCGTCGAGGCCCAGGGCCCGCGCGGCATCGGGGATCAGGTCGCCCAGGCGGACCATCGGCCGGCGGCGCGGGCTCACCGGGCGCTCACGCCCGGCCCGCGGTCGCCGGATCCGGCTCGAGGCGGGCACCGTCGGGGCCGGCCCGGACCTCCCAGGTCGTGGCGATGGCGCGCAGCGCCGGGTCGAGGTCGTCGAGCGTCGTCGTGGTGACGAAGGCCTGCGGCAGCTCGGCGATCCGACGCACGAGATGCGAACGACGACCGGGGTCGAGCTCGGAGAAGACGTCGTCGAGCAGCAGGAGCGGCGGGTGGCCGTCGAGCGCCGTGAGCAGGTCGAGTTCCGCGAGCTTGAACGACAGGATCGCCGTCCGCTGCTGGCCGCGCGACGCGAAGCCGGCCAGGTCGCGGCCCGCCAGGTCGAAGACCAGGTCGTCGCGATGCGGACCGACGAGCGTCGCCCCGTTCCAGACCTCCTTGTCCGCGGTCTCCCCGAGCCGGCGGGCCAGGGCGTCGTGCGGCGTCTCGCCCGGTGCCGCCGGGGCGTTGGTGCTGTAACGGACGCCCAGCGTCGCGGTGGCGGCCTCGTCGGGGGCGATCTCGGCATGGGCGGCGGCGATCGGGCCGGCCAACTGTTCCAGCAGCCGCAGCCGGTCGGCGACGATCCGGCCGCCGGCGTCGAGGAACGCGCCGTCCCAGAAGCGCAGCTCGTCGCGCGACGCGCCCTCCTCCCGGATCGCCCGCAACAGCCCGTTGCGCTGCTGGAGCGTCCGGCCGTACGTCGCGAGGGCGCTGGCGTAGCCCGGAAAAGCCGCGGATGCCAGCTGGTCGATCGCGGCGCGCCGGAGGCCGGGCGACCCGGCGACGAGCAGCATCTCCTCGGGCGCGAAGACGACGACCCGCAGCGGGCTCTCGAGCGCGTTCGCGCGTCGCCCGACGCCGTTCACTCGGAGGCGCTTGCGCCCGGCCGTCCCGCCGACGCCGGACCGGACGATCGCCACCTCGATGACGTCGAGCCCCAGCCGTCCCTCGACCCGGGCCAGGTCCGTGCCCCAGCGGATGAGCTCGCCGTCCGTCGATGTTCGATGAGAGCGGCCCCAGGCGAGCAGGACGATCGCCTCGAGCAGGCTCGTCTTGCCGGCCGCGTTCGGGCCCACGATGAGCTGGGGACCGGGCCCGAAGGCCACCTCCAGCGCGGGGTACCCGCGGAGGTCGAGCAGGCTGAGGGAATCGAGCAGGGTCTCCCCGGTCCGGGCGCCGCCGGGCCGGCCTCCGGTCGTCGCTTAGGAGGTCGTCCGGACGGGCATGACGACGTGGATGTAGTGGTCGTCCCCGACGGGCTTGAAGACCCCCGGCGAGAGCGGCCCGTTGAGCTCGAGGGCGAACTGGTCGGCATCGACGTTCGTGAGCACGTCCGCCAGGTACCGCGCGTTGAAGGCGATCGTGGTCCCGTCGCCCTCGACGGCGGCCTCGACCTGCCCGACATGGTCGCCGACCTCGGCGTTGGCGCTGACCGTGATCCCGGCTTCGCCGTTCGCCCCGATCTGGAGCTTGACGATGTTCGCCGACTCGTGGGCGATCAGGGCGGCGGGGCGGACAGCGCGCAGGAGTTCCTCTCGATCGAGCACCGCCCTCGTCGAGTGATCCTTTGGCACGACCTGCTGGTAGTTGGGGAACTGGCCGTCGATCAGGCGGCTGACGAGATCGATCCCGTCGAGGTGGAAGAGCACCTGGTTGCGGCCGCCGGCCAGCACGATCTCGACGGGGTCGTCGACGTCCGCCAGGACTCGCGCGAGCTCATTGAGGGCGCGGGCCGGAATGACGACGCTCGTCTCGGGCACGGCATCGAGGATGTCGATCGTCTTCACCGCGATCCGGTAGTTGTCGGCGGCCGCCAGGGTCAGCTGGTTGCCTTCGAACCGCGCCAGCACCCCGGTCAGGATCGGCCGGGCCTCGTCGCTGGCCGCCGCGAAGGCCGTCTCGTTCAGCGCCCGGCGCAGCACGTTCTGGGCGACCCGCGTGGTCGGTCGTTCGCCGGCGGTCTGGATGGCCGGGAATTCGTCGGCCTCGATGCCCTTGACGTGGGTCTCGAACCGCCCGCTGCGGATGTGCAGCGATTCGCCGGGTCCGAGCTCGAGATCAACCTTGTCGCCCGCCGGGAGCGAGTTGACGAGATCGGTCAGGAGCTTGGCCGGCACGGTCGTCGCGCCGTCGGTCTCGATCTTGCCGGGTACCCAGTAGGTGATCCCGATCTCGAGGTTCGTGGCGGTCAGCTTCAGCCCGCCATCCTCGGTCTTGAGCAGGACGTTGGCCAGGACCGGCAGGGTGCTGCGACTGGACACGGCCCGGCTGACGATGGACAGGCCGCGCGCCAGATGCTCCTGCATCACCGAAAGTCTCACGTCGGTTTCACTCCAAGCATGCCGTGACGGCGGGCGATGCGACCATGTCGCGGATGCAGGCCGTCGGCGATCGCTCGCACGCCGGCCCCCGGGCTGTCCGCGTGGGGTCGTGGGTATCTTCTCTCTATCTTCTCACCCCGTCATCATCACCATCAGGGTGTTGAACACGTGGACGGCCCCTCGCAGCCTCGTTCGCCACCGACGTGGACGAGGCCGGTCCATCGGTGGACGCCGACGCCCGGGCGGGGGACGTCATCGTGGCGCCGATGTGGGCGGCCCGAACGCCCCTCCACAGCGGCCATCGGCCGGCCCCGACCCATCGACACGCGACGGTGCGGATGTCCACACCCGGTCGGGGTTTTCCACCGATATCGCGCGGTTATCCACAAGAAATCGGCCACATCCGAAGAGGTTCACGGCCAGACGGCGTCGCGGGGCAGGCCGGCCAACCCGATCAGGAGGGGGCCCAGCGGCTCGACCGACACCCGGCGACCGGCGTCTTCGAGCCGAGACCGCCAGACGGCCACGTCGAGGCCGCCGTGCTCGAACCACTCGACCTGGTCCTCTCGGCCGGCGGCGTGCAGCACGTTTCGGACGTGGGGCAGGTCCTCGGGTCGAGCCAGCGGGACGTCGACGACGATGATCGGTCCGGTCCCGCGGACGACCCGCACGAGTTCGCCGACGGCCGCTGGCTGCTCGGCTGCCATGAGATGACTCACCACGTACGTGGCGATCGCCGCATCCACCCCTCCCTCGTCGATCGGCATCGCCGCGAGGTGCCCGTCGAGGACGGTCGTCTCGGGGAGCTTGTCCCTGGCTGACGCTCGCATCCCGGCCGACGGCTCGACGCCGATGCCGTCGACACCGAGCTCGACCATCCGGCGCAGGAACTCACCGGTCCCGCAGCCGACGTCCACCACGGTGCGGCCCTCGAGGTCGCCCAGGCCGGCGCGCAGGGCCCGTTCCGTGAACGCCCAGGCCGCCCCGTAGGCGAGCCAGGGGTCGCCGAGCCGATCGTCGTAGGTGGCGGCCAGCGCGTCGAAGGTCGGGATCCAGTCGCGCCAGGATGCGCTCGCACCCGGCCCATCGAGGACTCGGCCGCCCCCGCTGGCAGGGCGCTCAGTCGGCGTAGATGAGCTCCCGGACCGCGGCGATCTCGCGTCGGAGCTCGTCGTTGACGGCCGACTCGCGGGTGATCTTGTCGCAGGCGTGCAGGACCGTCGAATGGTCCCGGCCGCCGAGCTCGGCGCCGATCCGCAGGAGCGACACGTCGGTCTCCTCGCGCATCAGGAACATCGCGATCTGACGCGGCATGACGATCGACTTGTCGCGCTTCTGGCCCTGGAGGACGTCGAGCGGGACGCTGTAGTAGTCCGAGACCGCCTTGGCGATGCGCTCGGGCGTCACCTGGCGCTTCTTCGGGTTGTACAGGACGTTCGAGAGGACCGCCTGGGCGAGCTCGATGCTGATGGGTGTCGCGCCCATGCTCGCGAACGCGATGATCCGGTTGAGCGCGCCCTCGAGCTCGCGGATGTTGCTCACGACCTTGCGGGCGATGAACTCGATCACGTCCGAGGTGATCGGGAGCGCGCCTTCTTCGGCCTTGGCCCGCAGGATCGCGATGCGCGTCTCCAGGTCGGGCGCCGTCAGGTCGGCGATCAGGCCCCACTCGAACCGACTGCGAAGGCGCTCCTCGAGGGTCAGGATCGCCTTCGGCGGACGATCCGAGGACATGACGATCTGCTTGCCGTCCTCGTGGATGGCATTGAAGGTGTGGAAGAACTCCTCCTGCGTTCGCTCCTTGTCGGCGATGAACTGGATGTCGTCGATGAGGAGCAGGTCGATCCGTCGGTAGCGGCCCCGGAAGTCGTCGATCTTGCCTTGCTGGATCGAGGTGATGAACTCGTTCGTGAACTTCTCGCTCGTCGCGTACACGACGCGCTTGCGCGGGAACTTGGCGATGACCTGGTTGCCGATCGCGTGCATCAGGTGGGTCTTGCCCAGGCCGACACCGCCGTACAGGAAGAGCGGGTTGTAGGCGTGCCCGGGACGCTCAGCGACGGACAGGCTCGCGGCGTGGGCCAGACGGTTGGCCGACCCGACGATGAAGTTCGCGAACGTGTAGCGCGGATTGATGTTGGTCGTGCCACCCTCGCCGCCGACGCGGGTGGGCTCGACGCGGACCTGGCTCGACCCTGAGGGCGACGGCGCCGGCGGGGCCCCGTCTTCCGCGCCGGCCTCGGCCTGGGTCGGGGCGGAGCCGATGACGAACTCGACCTGGACGCTGTAGCCGACGATCCGCGCGAGGGTCTGGCTGATCAGGGAGCGATAGCGCGTCTCCAGCCAGTCCTTGGCGAACCCGTTGGGGACCGAGATCCGGAAGCGCTGCTCATCCACGTCGACCAGCTGCGTGTCCCGCAGCCACGTCTCGTAGTTGGCCGGCGAGAGTGACACCTGCAGCTCGCCGAGAGCCGCCCGCCAGACCTGCTTCGCGTCCATTCGTTCGATGGGACCTGTGATACGGAGGGGACCGTGGATGGGTAGCGTTGACCAGGGATCCAAGCGAGGGGCCGGGGGCACGCGCGTTCTCGAGATGGCCGTCGTCGCACCGGGCGAAGCGTGTTCCAGGCCCCGGAATCGTTGGGGGTTCCGGGTGTCCCGCAGGCGTCCCGGCGCCGATGGGCCCGGAGAGGATAGCACCGGCGGACGGGGCGTCGCAAGGCGATTCCGTCATACTCCCGGGGAGTATCCATGCTTGACCGGATCGACGCTTCCCCGTTCCGGCCGGCCGGCCCAGCGCGTGCGCGTATGCACCATCGGCCTGGCGGCGTCGTCGACACCGAGCGATCGCGGCCCGACGAGGTTTGACACCCCTTCCGAGGCGGCCGTATCATCCGCCGGACGACGACGCGCTCCGCGCTTTCGGGCGCCGGGCGCGTTTGCGTGCCTCTAGGGGTCGAACACTGACGCCGTCCCCGAGGCCGGATGGAGAGGATCCCGGACCACCCCCATGAAGCAGACCTACCAGCCCAAGAAGCGCCATCGCGCCAAGGAACACGGGTTCCGCGCCCGGATGAAGACGACCCCGGGTCGCCGCGTCCTGGCAGCGCGACGGGCACGCGGACGAAAGCGGCTGACGGCCTGACGACGGAGCGCGGCCCTCGATCGCCGCGGCTCGAGATGCTCTCCCGCCCAACGGACTTCACGGCGATCGGCGGAGCCGGGACGACGCGGTCCCACCCGCTGTTCACCGCCAGGTTCCTGCGGACCGACCTCGAGACGACCCGGTTCGGGCTGTCGACCGGGCGAAAGCTCGGCGGCGCCGTGATCCGGAATCGCGTCCGTCGACGACTTCGAGAGGCGCTCAGGGTGATGGCGCCCTCGTTCCAGCCTGGCTGGGACGTCCTCATCATCGCCCGGCCCGCGATCGTCGAGGCCGACCATGACACGCTGGTCGGAGCGCTGCGCCGGATCCTGACCAGGGGTGGCGCACTTGGAGGACCAGACGCGTGAAGCGCATCGGGATCGGGTTGATCAAGCTCTACCGGATCGTCTTCGCGTGGCTGCCGGCCAGTTGCCGGTTCGAACCGACCTGCTCGCGCTACACGGAGCAGGCCATCGAGAAGTACGGCCTCCTCAAGGGCAGCTGGATGGGCGCCAAACGGATCGCCCGCTGCCACCCATGGAATCCGGGCGGGTATGACCCGGTCCGCTAGCGAGGCGTCCAGCTCGTGACACGCTCCCGCCTCCGTCGGATCCCGTTCGCGTCGATCGGGCTCCTGATCCTCATCGTCGTCCTGGTGGCAGCGTGCGCACCCGGCGGGCCGGGCGGGTCGGGCTCCGCCGCGTCGCCGACGCCCCATCCACCGCTGACACCCGCCCAGCCCGGCGCCGATCCGATCAGCTTCCTCGCCTGGCTGTTCACGCCGATCTTCCAGATCATGCTGATCATCCTGGTCGGGGTCTACTCGTTCCTCGAGAACCTCGGCGTACCGGCGGCCATCGGCTGGGCCATCGTCGTGCTGACCCTGGTCGTCCGGACCCTGGTCATCCCCCTGGTGCGCAAGCAGCTGGTCTCGCAACGCCGGATGCAGCTGCTGCAGCCCGAGGTCAAGGAGATCCAGAAGCGCTACAAGGGCGACGCGATGAAGGCCCGGGCCGCCCAGCAGGAGCTGTTCAAGGAGCGCGGGATCAACCCCTTGGCCGGGTGCTTCCCGCTCCTGCTCCAGATGCCCCTGCTGTTCATCATGTACTCGGTCATCCAGAACGGGCTGACCAACGTCGACCCGACGGGGATGCTGACGATCGCCGGCGTCCAGGTCGTCCCGCTCGAGTGCACCAACCTCAACGCCGCGGGCGTGCCCGATGCGAGCCTGGGTCCGTGCATCGACACGGTCATCCCGATCCTGGGCGGCATCGACGTCAGCCAGCCGTCGACCATCTTCGCGATCGCCGGATTCGGGATCAGCCTCCTGGCCATCGGCTCGGCGCTGCTGCAGCTGGTGCAGTCGCGGATGATGCTTCCGCCGGTCAGCGGCGACGACGATCCGAACACGAAGATCCAGCGACAGACGATGCTGTTCCTGCCGCTGATCTCGATCGCGTACGGCGGCTTCCTGCCGGCCGGCCTGTTCATCTACTGGATCACCGCGACGATCTACGGGATCGTCCAGCAATACCTCATCGTGGGCTGGGGCGGGATGTTCCCGCTCTTCGGCCGGACGCCCGCGTTCGCCGTGGGGCACACCCCCCGCTTCCCGGTGTCCATGCCACCACCCCCCGAGCCCAGCAAGCGTTCGGCCATCCTGACCGACGCGGACAAGAAGACGACGGCCGACAAGACGATCCGCCCACGTGAGCGGGGTCGCCAGGGCCGACGAGGGAGACGACGCTAGATGAGTGCCTACAAGGAGTTCTCCGGCAAGACCGTCGAGGAGGCCCTGCGCCTGGCGCGCGAGGACTTCGGTGCGAGCCTCGAGGATCTCGACTTCGAGATCCTGACGCCCGGCAGCCGCGGCGTCCTGGGCATGGGCGCCGAGCCGGCCCGGATCGTGGCCGCGCCGCGCGCCGCCCTCGGCGGGGCGGCACCCAAGCGCGACGCCGCGGCGGCGACGCCATTGCCGACCCCGACGCGCGACCAGGGCGACCGGCCGCCGCGACGCGACGACCGGCCGCCACAGCCGGCGCAGCCGCCCATGGCCTCGGCCGCGACCCCGGTCGACCAGCCGCCCCGAAGCGATAGCCGTCCGCCGCGCCGCAACGACCGTCCGCCGCGCCGCGACGACCGTGGACCGCGTCGCGACGACCGTGGACCGCGACCTGACACCGCCGGTGGGGGCCTGACCGCGTCTGAGGCCGCCGAGGTCGCGGCCGCACGCGGCTCCTTGGCCTCCGAACGTGCCGAACTCGAGGCCGCCGAGGCCTCGCCCGAGGCGCTCGCCGCCGGCAAGGCGATCCTCGAGCAGTTGATGACGCACCTGGGCTTCGAGGTCAAGGTCGAGGTCGACACGGGCGAGACCAGCCGCCTGAACGTCGTCGGCGAGGGCGAGGAGCGCGATGCCCTCGGCGCCCTGATCGGCCGCAAGGGCGAGCGCCTGTCGGCGCTCCAGCACCTCGTCAACCTCATGCTGTCCAAGGAGATGGGCAGCTGGACCCGTGTGCTCGTCGACGTCGAGGACTACCGCGGCCGTCGCGAGCGCCAGCTCCGCGACCTCGCGAACCGCGCGGCCGCCCGGGTCGTCGAGACCGGCAAGATGCTCCAGCTCGAGCCGATGCCGGCGCTCGAACGACGCTGGATCCACCTCACCCTGCGCGACCACGAGGCCGTCGCGACCCAGTCGATCGGCGAGGAGCCGAACCGGCGGGTCGTCCTCGTCCCGCGCGCTCCGGGCTGAACCAGCCACCCCGATCGTTTCGAACTACGCGCGCATCACGGGCATCACGCTCGTCGGCAAGGGCGCAGCCAACCCCAGGCCGACGCCGTAGCCGGCCCTACGGCTCGCCGATCTCGTTCGCCGCGCCGCCGCGGCGGCCTCGGATCCGGTCGAGCCAGCGCCTGAGCGGACCTCCATCGCCGACATCGCTCACGATGGCCGTGGCCGGGGCGGTGTGCCGCCGCAGTCCCTGGGCGATCGCCTCGGCCTCGCGCGAATCGACGCCGAAACGGCGGAGTGAGTAGCGCACCATCTGGACCGCCAGCTCGCGCTCGCCGTGCACCGTCTGGATCCGGCTCGTGACGGCGCGCAGGTGGGCGGCCTCCGTGTCGCTGTGCGTGCGCACGACGAAGTCGATCGCCGGATTCGCCGCCAGCGCCCGCTCCACGACCAGTCGCGTGACATGCGGATCCGAGCTGGCCACGATGACAAGTCGCGAGGTCCGCACCTGGGCGCGGTCGAGGACATCGGCGTTGGAGGCATCGCCATAGATGGCGGCGATGCCACGGGCCCGGAGCTGGTCCACCTCGCGTCGCTGCAGCGTGACGACGACGTACTTGAACCCGCGACGGTCGAGCGCCGGGCCGATCAGCCGCCCGACCCGGCCGTAGCCGACCAGGATCGCGTGGCCACGGACCGGGGCTTGCTCGGGCACCGTTTCCAGCGTCGCGAGGCCGCCCGCTCGTCGCTCGAGCCAGCGGGTCAGGACCGGCGCCGCCCGGAGGCGGCGATCCAGCGGGTCGATCGCCCGGAACAGGAACGGATTCAGGGCGATCGAGAGGAGCGACCCCGCGACGATCAACTGGAACCCCTCGGGGGGCAGGAGGCCGAGGGTCGCCCCGACCGTGCCCAGGATGAACGAGAACTCGCCGATCTGGGCCAGGCCCACCCCCACCGTCAGCCCGGTCCGGAGCGGGTACCCGAACAGCGTGACGATCGCGAACTTGACGAGCGCCTTGGAAACGACGATCAGCCCGACCATGGCAAGGATCGCGAGCGGATAGGCCACCAGGAAGGACGGATCCAGGAGCATCCCGACGGACACGAAGAACAGCACCGCAAAGGCGTCGCGCAGGGGCAGGGCGTCGGCCGCCGCCTGGTGACTCATGTCCGACTCGCCGACGACGGCGCCCGCGAGGAAGGCGCCGAGAGCGAAGGAGACCCCGAACACGGTCGACGACACGAACGCGATGCCGAGCGCGATGGCCAGGACCGCCAGCGTGAACAGCTCCCGCGACCCATCGCGTGCCACGAGGTTCAGGAGCCACGGGACGAACCTCGCCCCGACCACGATCATGATCGCGGCGAACACGGCCGCCTTGCCCAGGGCCAGGAGGACGCCTCCGACCGCCCCCAGGCCGCCATCGTCGGCCCCGCCCGACACGGTGGTGGATCCACCGATGAGCGGCGCGACGGTCGGCAGGACGACGAGGATGACGACCGTGAAGAGATCCTCGACGATGAGCCAGCCGACGGCGATGCGGCCCTGCGGCGTATCGAGCTCGCCGCGGTCGTTCAGCGTCCGGAGGAGCACGACCGTGCTCGCCACCGAAATGGCCAGACCAAGGATGAGCCCACCACCGACGCCCCAGCCGAGGGCGGCGCCGAGCCCGATGCCCAGCAGCGTCGCGATGGCGAACTGCCCGATGGCGCCGGGCACCGCGATCCGGCGGACGGCCAGGAGGTCCTTGATCGAGAACTCGATGCCGACCCCGAACATCAGCAGGATCACGCCGATCTCGGCGAGCTCGCTCGCGATCTCCGCGTCCGCGATGACGCCCGGCGTGAACGGGCCGAGCGCCACCCCCGCGGCGATGTAGCCGACGATGCTCGGGAGCCGCAGCCGTTGGGCGATCAGGCCGCCGATGAATGCGGCGACGAGCCCGATGGCGATGGTCGAGATGAGTACGGGCTCGTGGTCCATGGCTCCTCCCGACGAGGGGGGTGGGCGCAGGACTGGCGCGGGTCCGTGCCAGAACGACGACTACGTGGCCGAGACACGATACCCCATGGCGGCCGCCGCCCGGACCGCTGCCGGGTCGTGGGGCCGAGCGGCGATCGTCAGGCGGCGACGACTCCGTCGGCCATGAGCACGGTCGTGTCCCGGCGCCGCAGGGCCTGGCGCTGGAGGCGCTCCACGCTGAACACGACGCCCGCCGCAAAGATCCCCGCTGGCACGTAGAAGATCAGGCCGAACTGGGTGCCAACGAGTTGGGACTGGAGTACGGACGCGTCGTCGCCCCCGAGGATGCGCCCGGCGGCGACGAGGTTCGATCCGAAGTACCACAGCAGGATGCACAGCCACCAGGCCGCCGCGATCAGCATCGCGCCGTTCGGCCGATCGACGAGCTGCGAGCAGACTTCGCGCACCACCGAGAACGGCCGCTTGATGCAGATGATCGGGATCCAGGCGCCGAGCAGGGCCGCGAGCCAGCCATACCGCGGGTAGCGCATGACGAGGGCCGGCACGTTCGCGATGACTCGCGCGATCCAGATCGACCAGACGACGATCCCCAGCAGGAATGAACCAGAGGAGATCACGGTCATGCGGACGGCTTCCTGGCTGAGCTCCGGGTTCTCGATCACCTGTCCTTCCGGAGTGAGCAGGGCGGTCACGGCGGCGATCTGGAGCACGCTCGTGACCGTCGCGACCGCGATCAGCGGGATGAGGACGATGGCCAGCGGCCAAGTGGCGACGTACCGGGCGCCGATCCGCTCGATCTGGGCGGCGAGCGTGCGCTCCTCCTGCCTCGCCGACGTCGTGAGCGCCGCGTTCGCCTCGGTCATCTCCGAGGTCTTTCGGGGCACGTGGCAGCGGTAGCAGCGGTCGGCCTTCGGTTGGTTGAACGAGCGACAGTCGCCGCAGACCCAGGATTCAGCCATGCCCCGGCACGATACGGCGCGTGGCGCGTCGAGTCACCAGTACGAACGTCCCCTTCAGGGGGCGGCGAACCGGATGACCAGCCGAGGGGGGTGCCCGCCGTTCGCCGACGAAGCGGCGAGACCGTCGGCCGAGGTGGACCGCAGCAGGAATGCGTAGGTGCCGTTGCCGTGGACCAGCGCCGTCACGTCGAACTCGGCCCATCGGCCGGCGGTGAGCGCCCCGGCGTCCGCAACGACCGGCCCCGTCGGCCCGGGACGGTTCCGCCAGGTCAGCTTGCCGGCAGACCAGCTCGCCGTCGTGGGCGCCACCGACGGACCGTTCGAGGTGCCGTCGGTCACCCACAGCCGGAGCACGGCCCGGTCCACGGTCCCGATCACGCCCGTGACCTTGAATTTCACGTAGCTACGGAGGTCCCGTCCGCGGCCCGCGTCGCCGTCGACGTAGAGCCGCGGGGACGCTCCGTGGTTGGTCCGCGGGTGCCGCTGGTCGACCCAGGCGTCGGCGGTCGGCTTGAACGACCTGGTCGGCGGGCCGTGCGGGGTGCCGGTGCCGGAGTCGCTGAATGACTCGCCGTCGATCGGGACGAAGCGCCAGTCATAGGAGTCCGCGTGCAGGGTCAGCTTCAGGACGCCGAACGTCGACGAGAAGGCCTCGCTGTTCCTGGCGTTGAAAGCGCGGGCGCGGAGCTTGCGTCCACCCGTCCCGACGACGAACTCGCGGATCCCGTGGGCGGCATCGGCTCGCCCCGTCGGGGTCTGTGGGGCGAAGCGCTCGTAGTCGTGGTCGTGGCCGTTGAGCACGATGTCCGCGCCGGCGGCATACAGGGCGTCCCAGAACGGCTGCACCTTGTCGTCCGTGCCGTGCTCGCCCGAGCTGAATCGCGGGTGGTGCCAGTACGCGATGACGTGATCGCCGGCGTTGGCGGCCAGGTCGGCCCGCAGCCACTTGACCTGCGCCGAGTTCGTACCGCAGCCGACGTCGCCGCAGTTCGAGTTGAGCACGATCATGTGCCAACGGCCGAGGTCGTAGCTGTACCAGCCCTTCCCGGCCGGGCCGGCGGCGGACCCGAAATAGCCGTAGTAACCGGTCGCGCCGGACGTCTGGTACTCGTGGTTGCCGACCGACGGGCGCGTCCGCGACTTGTGCCGGCCCCACGTCGGGTCATAGCAGTCGTTGAACTCGGCGGCGCTGCCGGACGAGTAGGCGTTGTCGCCGAAGGTCGCGACCGTCCCCGGGATGCCGTCGAGGAGCGTGGCGGTCGCTTCGTCCTCGGCCGACCCGCAGTCGCTGATGTCGCCGGCGCCGACGAGCACGGGATCGGCCGCCGCGACGGGCGTCGGGCCGACCAGACACGTCGTGGCGAGGAACAGGACCAGGGTGGCGATGCGCGCGGATCGGCGGGTCATCGGTCCTCCACCATATCTGTCCGAGGCAACCGACGCCCGAAAGGTTTCGCCCGGATCGGGTCGGTCAAGGTTCGAGCTGGGGCTGCCGGACGAAGTCGAGCTTCGAGTCGCGCCAGGCCCAGACCGAGTCATCGTTCAGCGGGATCGGCTGGTCGAAGTACGCCCGCAGCAGCATCGGCACGATGTTGACCGGCGTCGCCGGCTCGGCGAACAGACCCGGGTGGCCAGGCGTCGAGGCGGCCAGGATGTTGCTCGTCCGTTCGACCAGGTCCGACTCCAGCGGGCGGAGATGGTCGAAGCCCGTGCCCGTCCCGTGGTCCGAGAAGATGACGATCACGGGCGGCGATGGCGACGCTTCGCGGATCGCGTCGATCGCCTCGATGACCAGCCCGTCCGTGTACCGGGCCTGGTCGAGGGCCTGGCGGAACGCGGCGATCCGGTCCACCTGTCGATCGCGGGCGGAGTCGTTGTAGAACGTGTACACGCTCTCGCGACGCGGCTCACCGTTCGGCCCGAAGACCCAAGGCGGGTGCGGCGCCGGCAGGTGCGCGAAGACGAACCTCGGCCCGTCGTGGGGCTCGGCGGCCAGGGCCGGGAGGTCGGCGAACGACGTCAGGATGCGGTCGCGCTGGAGGGCCGGGAACACGTCGGGTGCGACCGCCTGGACGATCCGGCCGAGGCCCGTGCCGCGGACGAGGCTCACCTCGAACTCGTTCGGCTGGGGCGGCTCGACGAGCCGATCCACGCGCCGCAGCTCGACCTCGGCGAACCCGGAGGCCGTGGCGACCGAGCGGTAGCCGAGGCCACGCAGCGCGTCGAGGGCAGGAGCGTCGTTGAGCAGCATGCGCAGGCGCTGGACATCCTGGGGTTCGGTGCCCCACGGCGGCGCCAGCTCCTGGAGTCCGGCGAGGTGACGCATCTGGAACAGCGACGTCACCGTCGTCGAGGTCTGCAGGTAGTTCGAATGTGTCACCGGCGCCATGTCGAAGCCGCGCTCGCGCAGGCGCGCGGGGAGTTCGCTGGCGGGGTACGGCGGGTCGAGTGCCCGGGCCTTGGGGCCGGGGTAGCCGTCCAGCAGGATGACGTAGATGTCCGGCGCGTCCCCGACGGCGGCCCCGAGCGGTCCGCGCCCTTCCGCATCCCGCGCGATCTCGCTCGCCGCGCGGCCCAGTGCCCCCGACTGCAGCAGCGAGATCAAGACCGCCAGCGCGATGACCGTCGCCACCACCGACATCAGGCGAGTGACGCGTTCCCCGATCGGCCACGGGCGCCCGCGCTTCGCGAGGCCGACGGCCACGATGAGCACGACGCTCGGCAGCAGGACGAGCGTGGCTGCGGGCACGGCCGCTGCGACGACCCACAGCACGAGCGCCATGGCGGCGAGCGCCCCCAGGTCGCGGTTCCGGCACAGCGCCGACAGGACCAGGGTCACCAGCAGCGTGACGATCACGCTGAGGATGAGTGGCCGGTACAGGGCCGCCGGGTGGATGACCGCCGCCGACCACGCCTGGACGATGATCGCGGCGGGGAAGACGGCCGGATACCACGCGATCCGCCACCAGGGGCGGGCGCTGGGCGTAGACGCCGGGACGGTGGTCGCCGCAACGGGTGCGGCCGCCGACGTGGTCGTCATTCGCTGCTGCCGAGGGCTTGTCCGACCGGGGCGGGCGCCGTGTCGTGGCGAGGGACCATGGCCGCGGCAAGGCCCGCGGCCAGCAGGCTGGCGGCGACCCCGACGATGACGGACGACTCGATCGAGGCAGCCGCCAGCGTCCCGGCTAGCACCGCCCCGATCGGGTAGCCCAGGAAGTTGAACGCCATCGATACCGCGAAGGCCCGGCCCATCCAGGCTGGATCGGTCCGCCGCTGTCGGACCGTGAACAGGGCGATGTCGAGCGGACCCTGCAGCAGGCCGTAGATGGCCATCGACAGCACGGCGGCCGCCAGGCCGACGGCCGGCTCGGCGGCGCCGGCGGCCACGAGCAGCAGGGCGAGCGCCGGCCCGACGAGGAGCATCGGGACCACGATCATCGGCCACTCCCGTCCCCGGGTGTCGTGTCGTCCGAACCGGAGGGCCGAGATCATGCCCGCCACGCCGCTCACCGCGAAGACGAGGCCGACCACGGCCTCGCTGGCATGGAGTCGCTCGAGCACGATCAGTGGCACGGCGATCGTGAGCATGCCGCCGGCGATGTTGAGCGTAGAGATGGAGAAGCCGAGGCCGCGAAGCGTCGGGTTGGCCCACGTGTAGCGGATGCCGTCCCACGCATCGCGAAGCAGCCGGCCGGTCGACTCGCTCTGCGAGGGCGGGTCCGGGGCCCCGATGAGCGTGACCGCCGCCAGCCCGAATGACAGCCCGATGACGATGAGCGCGACCGGTCCGCCCGCGACCGTCACGAGTGTCGCGGCGATCGGTGGCCCGAGGATCGTCGCGATGACGTACCCGTTCGAGTCGATCGCGTTGACCCGTTCCCACAGGTGCCGCGGAACGATCGTCGGGAACAGGCTGCGCATTCCCGTGTGGCTGAGGATGCTGGTCAGCGACGAGACGACCGCGATCGCCACGAGGAGCGGCCCGGGCAGGGCGTCGACGAGGGCCAGCCCGCCGATCAGGAGCATCGCGACGAGGGCCACGATGTAGTCGAGGATGATCAGCCGAACGCGGCCGTGCCGATCGAGGAGCGCCCCGGCGATCGGCGCGACGAGCAGCCCCGGGAAGATGCTGGCGAACGTCACGACCCCCGCCAGGGCCGGCGAATCGTATTCGGCGAGCACGAACAGCACGAGCGCGACGCTCGTCATCGAGCCCGCGACCCGCGAGATCTGCATCGACAGGATGACCCGGCCGAGGCGCGGGATCCGCAGCAGCGCGCGGTAGGAGACCTCGGGAGCCTGGTCAGGCTGGGGGATCACCCGCGCATGCTACCCGCGGGCCGTCGGGTGGGTCGGCTGGGCGGGCTTAGATGAGGCCGACGAGGCCGGCGCTGACCTCCCACAGCCGGGAGGCGGCGTCCCTGTCGTATGAGCGCTTGCTGGAGCGCTGGGACCTGCCCTTGGCGAAGTACCGGCCCGTCACGCCCTCGACCTCTGGCGAAGATGCGAGGTAGACCGATGTCTCCGCGCCCTGTTCGGGGGTCTTCATGAACGGGCGCCAGAGCGGGACGAGGACCTTGAAGATCCGCGACGGATCCTCGGCGCCGAATCCGCTGCGCACCACACCGGGGTGCAGCGCGTTCGCCGTCACGCCGGTCCCCTCCAGGCGACGGGCCAGCTCGTAGGTGAACATGACGTTGGCCAGCTTCGACTGGTTGTAGGCCTTTTCGCCCGAGTACTCGCGCTCGCCCTGCAGGTCCTCGAAGTCGATCGCGCCCATCGACTGGGCGCCGGACGACACCGTGACGATCCGCGCCGGGGCGCTTGCCTTCAGTCGATCGAGCAAGAGATCGGTGAGCAGGAATGCGGCCAGATGGTTGACCGCGAAGGTGTGCTCCAGGCCGTCGGCGGTGACGTGGCGCGACGCCCAGAACCCCCCGACGTTGTTGACCAGGACGTCGAGGCGCGGATACGCCTCGAGTACCTGTGCGGCGAGTCGGCGCACCTCGGCCTGCGAGGACAGGTCGGCCGCGAACGCATCCACGTTCGGGTTGCCGCTGGCCGTGCTGATGGCCGCCGCGGCGGACTCGGCACGCTTGGGGTCCCGGCCGGTGATGGCCACCCGGGCTCCCAGCGTCGCCAATCCGATCGCGGTGGCCCGGCCGATGCCGCCGGTGCCGCCGGTGACCAGGACGACCTTGCCCGCCATCGGCGGCGCCGCATCAACCATGGGCCGGGACCGGCGTCCGTCGCGTGGCCGTCTCGGTCGGGCCGTCCGGCCCCGCGATCACGTACGCGATCATCGCGATGACGCCGAAGCTGAAGATCCCGAGCAACAGCAGGGCGATGAACCACGCCTTGCTTTCGACCTGCGAGGTGTTCAGCAGGGCCCCGATCCACGACACGAGACCGGCGATCGAGCCGGCCATGATGGCCAGGCCGCCGACGATCCCGAGCCCGAGGAGGACCCAGGCGAGTGCGCTCCCCTGGAGCGCGACGACGTCGGGACCGTTCATGACGAACACGTCGTTCGCGATGGCGATCCAAACGGCCGCGATGGCGAGGATCGCGCCGCCGATGACGGCGAGCGCGCCGCCGATGAAGAGCCTGGTGATGGTTGCCTTAGACATGGGGTTGACTCCTTTCAGGTTGACCTGTGACGTTCGAACAGGGGTCTAGGCGAAAGACGGCTGGGCCACGGTCAGCACGACCGTTCCACGGGCGTGTCCGGTCGCGACGTGGTCGATCGCCTTCGGCGTTTCGGGGAGCGCGTACGTGCGGTCGATGACCGGCGTGATCTTCCCGGCCTCGACGAGGGCCTTCAGGACGACCAGGTCGTCGTGGTTCTGCGTCTTGATGCTCGGGGTCGCCTGCTGGCGCACGAACATCGACACGAGCATGGCCCGCACCGTGCGGCCCAGCTTGCCGCCGGCGTGGCCGCCGCCGTTCGAGATCAGGGTCCCGGTCGGCGTCAGGGCGCGCCGTGTCCGGGCCATCGAGTGGTTGCCCACATTGTCGAGGATCAGGTCGTAGCGCGGGCCACCCTGAGTGAAGTCCTCCTGCGTGTAGTCGATGACGTGGTCGGCGCCGATCGAGCGGACCAGGTCCAGGTTCTTCGTGCTGGTCACGCCCGTCACCTCGGCACCGAACGCCTTGGCGATCTGCACGGCGAACGTGCCGACGCCCCCGGAGGCGCCGTTGATCAGGACCTTCTGGCCCGGCTCGACCTTGCCGTCGTCGCGCAGGAGCTGGAGGGCGGTGGTCGCGGAAACGCCGACGGCCGCGGCCTGCTCGAAGGTGAGGTTGGCCGGCTTGAGCACGAATTGGGCCTCGCTGGCATGGGCGTACTCGGCGAACGCGCCCGTGCAGAAGCCGAAGACCTCGTCACCGGGTCGGAGGCGCTGGACGTCCTTGCCGACGGCCTCGACCGTGCCCGCGACATCGGTGCCGGGGACCGGGTTCTTCGGGCGGCGGAGCCCGGTCGCCATGCGCATGACGAACGGCTCGCCCGTCATGAGGATCCAGTCGCCCACGTGGATGGACGCCGCATGGACGCGCACAAGGACCTCGTCATCCCCGATCGCGGGCTTGTCCGTGTCTCGGAGCTCGAGCACGTCCGCCGAGCCGTACTGGTCCTGGACGATCGCCTGCATCTTGTACCTCTTTTCTCTGTACACTCTTGTCTGCGTACGGTGTACGCTTGCTGTGTACGGTGTACGCTAGTGCGTACGGTGTACGCTGTCAAGCCCCGAGATTCGGGTGCTTGCGCAGTGCCGGCACGAGGGAGTGATCAGGATGGCCACGAACGCGGTATCGAACGGGGAGGCGCGCATTCGCCTCGGACGGGAGCGGGTCCTGCGCGCCGCGATCGCCCAGGCCGACGACGGTGGGCTCGATGCCCTCTCCATGCGCAAGCTCGCCGACGCGCTCGAGTTCGCGCCGATGGCCCTGTACCGCCACGTGGCCAACAAGGACGACCTCATCGACGCGATGGTCGACGTCGTCTTCAGCGAGGTCGAGCTGCCGGCCCCGGGACCCGACTGGCGGACGGCCATGCGCCGGCGGGCGATCTCGCTGCGCGACGCCCTGTTACGCCATCGCTGGGCCATCGGCCTGATGGAGTCGCGGGCCAACCCGGGCGCGGCGAGCCTGCGGCACCATGACGCGATGATCGGCAGCCTCCGCGCGGGGGGCTTTGACATGGCGATGGCCGCCCACGCCTACTCGCTGCTCGACAGCTACATCTATGGCTTCGCGCTGACGAAGATGAACCTGCCGTTCGATTCGGGCGCAGAGGTCGCCGAGGTGGCCGAGACGATGCTCGAACCGTTCCCGATGGACGCCTACCCCAACCTCGTCGCGTTCATCAGCGAACACGCCATGCAGCCCGGCTACGACTACGGTGACGAGTTCGAGTACGGCCTCGATGTCATCCTCGAAGGCCTCGAGCGGGCCCTGGGAGCGACCTGACGCCGCACATGGCGTGCCGCTGCGCGGTGGCGATGGAAGGCAAGAAGTGGTGGAGATGGGGGAGAGTCGAACTCCCCGTCCAGGACCCTTCGCCGGAGACCAACTACGAGCGTGTCCGATGGTTTGTCGTCGACCGCCCGGACGAACATCGGCACCCTGCCGGACGGTCCAGTCACGTGCCCCTAGATCGGGCTTGACTCCGGACTACGCAACACTGATCCGGATCGCAGCTTCGCTGCATGACGCTTCCACTACCCGCGAAGCGGAGGTAGCTTCCACGCTCACCTTACCGCCTAAGCGGCGAGGGCGAGAGTCGACTGGCGGTTGCCAGGTACTTCGTTTTGCTGCCTGATTAACGAGGCCTGAGCAGCATCCTCGGCTCGCGTTCTCCGGTAGCCAAGCCCTGTCGAAACCACACATCCCCACAGGACCGAACGCCGGTTCGGTATCGAAGAGCGTACCACCCTCCGTCTGAGGCGCCAACCGGGGTGGTGATCGAGGACCGACCTATACTTCGCCCCGATGACGCTCGACCGAGTCGACGAAGCCGCCTGGGAGCTGGTTCGCGAGCGACTGCACGCGCAGGGGCTGCGCTGGACGCCCCAGCGACGGACGCTCGTCGACGTCCTGAGCCGGACCGACGGCCACGTCACCGGATCCGAGCTCGTCGAGCGCTGTCGGGCGGTCGACCCGACCACCACGCCGTCGACCGTCTATCGAACGCTCGACGTCCTCGAGGATCTCGGCTACGTCAGCCATCACCACGGCGTCGACGGTCGCGAGGAGTTCCACGTGCTCCCGACCGAGGAGCACGGGCATCTCCACTGTCGGACCTGCGGCGGCTCGTGGGAGATCCAGGCCGTCGAGGCGGATGCGATCGCCGGCGCGCTCGATGCCGGACGCGGGTTCCGGGTCGATCGCTCGCACATCACGATCACCGGCCGCTGCGCGACGTGTGCCGCTGCCGAGCGCGAGGTCGACGCCGCCGTCTGAGGGGCGCGCGCTCGTCTGGGACCATCGTCCCACTCACCCGTTCGGGTCATCGCTGGTATCGTTGGGAACGGCCGAACCTCCTCGATGAGGACGGGGGACCCACCACCCGGGGCGAATCGCGGACCACCGCGGCGGCGAACCCACGCCGAGCCCGACAGCTCACCTCGCAGGCCAAGCGGGCTGCTTCGAGGTACGTGGTGGAACGGTCGTCACTCACATCGCCGGGTCGGCGCGCGCTCGGGCGCAATCTCGCGCTCGACCTGCTCGCGGCCGTCGGAGTCGGCGTGAGCATGGCCCTCGTCACGACCCTGCTGCCGACGATCGCCCGCCGCGGAGGCCTGGAGCCGCTGGGCCTTGCCGCCCTTGCCGCGGCGCCCTTCATCGCCAACCTGCTCGGGGTCTTCGCGGGTCGATTCGGGCCGCGCTCCCCGGGACAACTGGCCCTCATCCGGGGTGCGGGAGCCGCCTCCCTGGCCGCCCTCTTCGTCCTGCCGACGCCGCCCATCATGGTTCTCGTCTCGGTCGTGTTCTGGGTCAGCCTTTCGTTCGGCGGACCGTTCCACCTGCGCCTCTGGGGCGCGATGTACCCCGCCCGCCTGCGCGGTCGCATCGTCGGGATGATCGGCACGGGGCGGGCCGCGGCCGGGGCGCTCGCCGCGTTCGGCGGCGGGCTCCTGGCCGACCGGGTAGGGGGACCGCCGGCCGTCGCGCTGGCCGGCCTGGTCGGCATGGCCTGCGCGATCGCGTATGCCGGGTTGCAGGCGCACGCCGCCGGCGACCTGCCTCGGTTCTCGGCGCGTGATTCCATCCGCGCCCTTCGCGAGCGCCCGGTCCTCGGCCGCGTCGCCCTTGCGCAGGGGTTCTACGGCGGCGGGCTCATCGCCGCGATCCCGCTCTACGCCCTGGTCTACGTCGACCGGCTCGACCTGTCGTTGGCCGACGTCGGCATCATCGGCATCCTGACCGCCGCGGCGACGACCGTGTCCTTCATGATCTGGGGCGTCGTCGCCGATCGCCATGGGGCGATGGTCGCGATGCGCATCGGCAGCGCCATGGGTCTGGCGGCCCTCGTCGCCTACGCGGTGGCCCCGAACGTGGCCCTGCTCTGGGTCGCCGCGGTCGCGGCCGGCGCGGGGAGTGCCTCGATCGACATCGGCATCGCCTCGGTGGTCAGCGAGCACACCTCGATGTCCTCCCGGGCGCCGGCCATGGCCGGCTGGAACGCCATCACCGGAGCGCGCGGCATCGCCGCAGCCTTCCTGATGAGCGCGCTGCTGCAGGCCGGCATCGTCGACGTGACGACGGGCCTGCTGCTCTGCGCGGCCTCGTCGGCGATCGGCGTCGTGCTCTACATCCGGACCGGCGCCGAGGCACCGGCCACGGTCGCATCGACGGCGCCGGCACTCGTGCCGGCCAAGGTGGTCCGGGCCGCGTCGGGTCTGCGAGCAGCCGTCGGCCGCTGACCCGGCCGCGCGGCTACGATGGCGGCGATGCGACTGACGCCCTGGGAGGAGGAGCGGCTCCTCATCTTCGCTGCCGCCGAACTGGCTCGCCGCCACCGCGCGGCGGGGATCCTCCTCAGCGCCCCGGAGGCGGTGGCGCTCATCTGCGACGCGATGCTCGAGGCGGCGCGGGCGGGCGCGGACTACGCGGCGGTCGAGGCCGCCGGGCGGGCCGCGGTGGATCCATCGGAGGTGCTCGACGGGGTACCCGCCCTCGTCGACCGGGTCACGCTCGAGGTCCTGATGGACGACGGGACGCGCCTCGTCGTCCTGATCGATCCGCTCGGCCGCGTTGACGACGGGCCCGGCGCGGTCCGGATCGCGAAGCCGGACGAGGCCGTCGACGATCGCGACCGCCTGACCCTCGATGTCCGCTCAACGTCGACTCGGGTGATCCGCGTCTCGTCGCACTATCCGTTCGAGCGCGTGAACCGGCGCCTGGTCTTCGATCGTGCGGCCGCGACCGGGTTCCGCCTCGATCTCCCGGCCGGCTCCACCGAGCGCTGGACACCGGGCGAGACGCGGACCGTGCGCCTTGTCCGGTACGGCGGCGAGGCGGGACGGTGAGCCGCCTCTCCCCGGAGGAACGCCTCGCCCGCTACGGGCCGACGACCGGTGACCGCGTTCGTCTCGGCGACACCGATCTCTGGGTCCGCGTCGAGGCGGACCGCCAGGCGCCAGGCGATGAGCCGATCTGGGGCTACGCGAAGACCGTCCGCCCGCGTGCCACGCAAGGCCGCCCCGGCCCGTCGGAGCTCGACGTGGTCGTGGCCGGGGCCCTGGTCGTCGACCCGGTCGTCGGCGTCGTCAAGGCGGACATCGGCATCAAGGACGGGCGCATCGTCGGGATCGGACGGGCTGGCAACGGGCACATCAGCGACGGCATCGAGCTGCCGATCGGTCCGCACACGCAACCGGTCATGGGCTTCGGCCTGATCGCCACGGCCGGCGCGGTCGACAGTCACGTCCACGCCATCAGCCCGGAGCTCGTTCCCGCGGCCCTGTCGGGTGGCATCACGACGCTCATCACCGCCGGCTTCGAGGAGCCGCCGTGGGCGATGGCCCGCACGCTCGACAGCCTCGCGGGCTGGCCGGTCAACGTCGGGTTGCAGGCAGGCGCCCGGGTCGAGGACGACACATCGCTGGAGGCGCTGCTCGATGCGGGCGCCTGCGGCTTCAAGATCCACGAGGACTACGGCGCGTACCCGGAGCTCATCGACCATGCCCTGCGGTTCGCCGACGCCCACGATGTCGCGATCTCGCTCCACACGGACGGGCTGCACGAATCCGCCGAGCTCGAAGACACGATCGCCGCGATCGCGGGCCGGACCGTCCACGCCTACCACGTCGAGGGGAGCGGCGGCGGCCATATGCCGGACCTGCTGGGCCTCGTCCGCGAGGCCAACATCCTGTGCTCGTCGACGACGCCGACCGTGCCGTTCGGGGTCAACGCCGCGGCCGAACAGGTCCCGATGATCGTGCTCAACCACGGGGCGTCGTTGGGCGTGGCCGAGGACATCGCCCTTGTGCGCGAGCGGGTCCACCCGGCCACGATGGCCGCCGAGGGCCCGCTCCACGAACTGGGCGCGATCGCCATCGTCAACTCCGACTCACAGGGGATGGGCCGGATGATGGAGACGGTCCGGCGCACGATCCAGCTCGCCCACGTCATGGCGGCCTGGCGCCGAACGCCGGCGGGGGACCGTCATCCCGGCCTGCCCGATGCGTCGGCCGACCCGTTCGATTCGAACGAGCGGGTCCTGCGCTACCTCGCGAAGGTGACGATCGAACCCTCGATCACCCACGGGATCGCCGATCACGTCGGGTCACTGGGGTCGGGTCGCCTCGCCGACATCGTCCTGTGGAAGCCGGCGTACTTCGGGGTCAAGCCCGAGCTCGTCCTGAAGAGCGGATATGGGGCCTGGGCGCCGCTCGGCGAAGGGAATGCGACGGTGGAGCGGGCCGAGCCCACCCGGTATCGGCCCGACTGGGGAGGGACCGGCCGAGCCGCGGCATCGCTGTCGGCGACGTTCGTGTCCGCGCGTGGCGCCGCGGACCGGTCGCTGCGAACGCGACTCGAGGGATCCGGGCGATCCGTGGTGGCCGTCGCTGGGACCCGCGGGCTGACCCGCGACTCCCTCGCGCGCAACCGGGCGACGGCGCCGATCGAGGTCGATCCGACGGACGGCCGGGTGACGCTGGCCGGCCGCCCGCTCGAAGTCGACCCGGTCACCGACCTGCCGCTGAACCGCCGCTACTTCCTTCGCTGAGCCCTCAGAGCCGCGGCGGGCCGGCGAGGATCCGGGCGAGCAGCGACTCGACCGTGGCACCCGTCCAGTCGGACTCGATCCACCAGGTCGCGCCTGTGGCCGCGACGGGCGCGATGATCTCGGCGACGCGCGAGGGGTCGGGCGTGGTCCCCTCGACGACGATCTCGAAGGGGCGGGAGCCAGGCCCCGCTTGACGCTCGCGAGCGATGAACGCCGCGAGCTCCGCGATGGCCGACGGGTCACTCGTCTGCGGCAGGATCCCGTCGAAGCGGAGCGCGCGTCGGGTCGATCGCTCGTTCGGCCACGCGCCGACCACCCAGATCGGGATCCGCGGGCGCTGGACCGGGCGCGGGCGGAAGGTCATCGGCTCGAAGCGATAGTGCTCGCCCTCGAAGCCGAACGGTTCCCCGCTCCAGAGGCCCTCGAGGATGGCGAGCGACTCGTCGAGGCGCTCGGCCCGGACCCGTGCCTCCGTCGGCTCGCCGACGTTGCCGAACGCGCCGTCTTCGATCGCCCCGAGGCCGACCGGCAGGATGAGCCGTCCGCCGGAGAGCTGATCGACGCTCATCGTCTCGCGGGCGAGCTTCCACGGACGGCGCCTGGCCGGTGGGGTCACGATCGCCCCGATCCGGATCCGCTCGGTCCGCATCGCCATGGCGGCAAGGGTCACCCACGGGTCGAAGGTCTCCATCTCGCTGATGGCGATGCCATCCCAGGTGAAGACGCCATCCCAGCCGGCCGCCTCGGCTGCCTCGGCCAGTTCGGCGGCCTCGCGGGGCCCGCCGACCGAGAGGACGATCCCGGCCTTCACGCCCAGATGTCGCCGACCGTGAAGCCGTCGGGGAACGGGTCCGTCGGGTCGACGACGTAGCTCGCGAAGCCGGTGATCCACGCCTGGCCGGTGATCGTCGGGACGGCCGCCCGGTACTCGCCGATCGTGGTCTCCTCGACCAGGTGGCCGGTGAAGACCGTGCCGAGGATGCCCTCGTGCCGGAACGGTTCCCCGATCCGCAGCTCGCCCTTCGCAAGGAGCGTGGCCATCTTGGCGCACGTGCCGGTCCCGCACGGCGACCGGTCGATGGCGCCGGTCCAGGTCGCCGGCCGCTCCCAATCCAGCTGCCCGGTCGAGACCGTCACGGCGTTCCGGCGGCTGTTCGCCGGATCGTGTGGCGGGCCGGACAACTGGCCGATCGTGATGCCCGAGAAGCCGGGCTGGTCCGGATGGACGACCGGGAGCTGGTCCGACGCGGCCGCCTTGATCATCTCGGTGATGCGGGCGATGTCGGCGCCTTCGTCCGGGGTCAGCCGCAGTCCGAACCGCTCGGCATCGGCGATGACGTAGAACATCCCGCCATAGGCGACGTCCACGACGACCGTGCCGAGCTGGGGCACCTCGACGGTCGCCCCGACGTGCGTCGCGAACGCGGGCACATTCCGGAACGTCACGCCGGTGACCTTGCCGTCGCGGCACTCGGCGGTCACGCGGATGAGCCCGGCCGGCGCCTCGAGGGTCAGCTCGGTCACCGGCTCGCGCATCGGCAGCATCCCGGTTTCCAGCAGCACGGTCACGACGCAGATCGTGTTCGTGCCCGACATCCCGGGGTACTCGACCTGCTCCATGATCACGTAGCCGGCGTCGGCGTCCGGGTGGTTCGAGGGCAGGATCAGGTTGCAGTTCGCCGCTGGGTAGCCGCGTGGTTCGCGCAGCATCCGTAGTCGGATGTCGTCGCGGTTGGCCTGGAGCCAGGTCATCTTGTCGAACATCGTGGCGCCCGGGACGTCCTCGACGCCGCCGACGATGACCCGTCCGGGCTCCCCCGCCGCATGCGCGTCGACCGCCTCGATCGTCGGGCCGAGTCGCAGCCGCTCCGGGAGTCCGCTCACCGACGTCCCGACCTATCGACCGCGCTGGACGTCGGCCAGCTCCCGCGCGACGTCGCGCTTGGCATCGCGGTCCGCGATGTCCCGGCGCTTGTCGTGGAGCTGCTTGCCGCGCGCCAGGCCGAGCTCGACCTTCGCTCGGCCCTTGCCCGAGATGTAGAGCCGCAACGGCACGATCGTCTGGCCCTTGGCCTTGGCCCGGCCCAGCAGCTCGTCGATCTCAGAGCGGCGCAGCAGGAGCTTGCGCGTGCGCTTCGGCTCGTGGTTGTAGCGGTTGCCCTGCTCGAACGGCGCGATGTGGGCGCCGATGAGCCAGGCCTCGCCGTTCTCGACGCGCGCATAGGCGTCGGCGATGTTGACCTTGCCCGCCCGGATCGACTTGATCTCCGTGCCGGTCAGGACGATGCCGGCCTCGAACGTGTCGTCGATCGTGAACTCGTGGCGGGCTCTTCGGTTGAGGGCGACGGTCTGCTCGTCGCGCATGGAGGGCTCCTTCGGACCGCGATGGGGTGGAGTATGGGCTGAGCGCACGAACGCCGACCCTATTCGGGCCGGCGTCCGAGTTGCTTACCCACCCACAGGGTGTCCGACTAGACGGCCATCTCCTGCGAGGTGGTGCAGCTACGCGTACTGTCGATCACTGCACATCACCTCCTTTCGTTCCCGGGAACCGTACCCGATGCACGAACCGGGTGCAAGCACGACGGCGACCCGGCGCACCGCCTGGGAGGTCGCGCGATTCAGGCGGCCGCGCGGCCTCCGGCGTCCGCCGAGGCGCCGAGCACCTCGAGCGCCTTGTCGAGCGTGGGGTCCTCGCCCGACGGCAGGTCGGCGGGGATGTCGACCACGACATCCGGGGTCAGCCCGACATCGTGGATCCAGCGCTTGTCCGGGGTCAGCCAGCGGGCGATCGTGAGCTTGAACGCGCCGCCCTCGCCGCTGAGCTCCTGCCATTGCTGGACGGTGCCCTTGCCGAACGAGGTCTGGCCGACGAGGGTCGCGCGCTTCGTGTCCTGGAGGGCGCCCGCGACGATCTCGCTGGCCGAGGCGCTGCCGCCGTCGATGAGGCAGACGACCTGCACGTCCGCGACTCGTGGCGACGCCGTCGGGCGACGCGTCGGTCTCGACCTGCTTGCCCTTCGAATCCTGCTCCCAGAAGATGACACCCGAGCCGATGAACTGGCTGGCCACGGCACGAGCCGCCGTGACGTAGCCGCCCGGGTTGCCGCGCAGGTCGAGGATCAGCTTGGTCTGGCCGGCCTTGATATCGGCCGCGAGGGCGTCGTGGACCTCGGTGGCGCCGTCGTCGGAGAAGCCGGTCAGGCGGATGTAGCCGACGGTCCCATCGGCCAGGTCCTTGGTGACGACCTCCCGTTCGTGGACGACATCGCGGGTGATGGCCAGATCGAATGGGTCCTCGGTGCCCCGCCGGACCGTCAGCGTCACGGTCGAGCCCTTGGGTCCGCGGATGCGGTCCCGGGCCTCGTCCACGGTCAGTCCGTCGAGCGACGTGCCGTCGGCGGCCAGGATCAGGTCGCCGGACTTGAGCCCGGCCTTCTCGGCCGGCGACTCGGCGATCGGCGCGACGATGACGAGCCGGCACTCGGCGCCGAGCGTCGCGCAGCCCTGGCTGCCGTCGGCCGCCTGGGTCGCGATCTCCGCCCCGATCCCCTCGAACTGGCCGCTGATGCCCTGGAGGCTGTCGCGGTACTCCTCCGACGTGAGGTAGGAGGAATAGGGGTCCCCGAGCGCATCGATCATGCCCTTGATCGCGCCCTGGATCAGGGCGTTGCGATCGACCTCGCCGCCGGCGTACCGGTCGGTGACCGTGTGGTACGTGTCCCAGAACGGCTCGAACGCCTGCTCGTCGGTGACGGCGGTGCCCGGCTGGTCCGCCGCCCGGATGCCCATCGTGTAGCCGGACATGAACAGGGCGCCGCCGGTCAGCACGGCGACGACGACGATGGCGATCGTGAGCGTCGGGATCCGGCGCGGCGCGCGGGTGACCGCCATGGGACTGGTCACGACGGGGTTGTCCAGCGGGTCGGGGAGTGCCTGGGACGCGGCCTCGGCGGTGGCGTCCGGGGACGGCGTCACGGGTTCGTCGGGAAGCATCGGGTCAGGTGGTCCTGCGTCGGATCGGCTGCGGGTGGTGACGGGGCGACAAGGGTACAACGAGCCCCCGAAACCCCCGATATCGCCCGATGGTCCCTACGGCGCGAGCGCGTCAGCGGATCAGGTACGTGCGGACGGAGACCCACGAACCCAGGACCCCGAGGCCCACGCCGGCGCCCATGACCAGCACCACGAGGTCGCGCGTCAGCGACCCGAACTGGAGTGGCAGGACCCGGAAGAAGTCGACCATGAAGCCGCTGATCGGCTCCGCGGTGGCCGCGAGCACGCCGAGCGTGATCAGCGCCCCGAGCAACCCGACGAACGCGCCCTCGAACACGAACGGCCAGCGGATGAAGGCGTCCGAGGCGCCGACGAGGCGCATGATCTCGATCTCCTCGGCCCGCGCGAAGACCGCCAGCCGGATCGTGTTGACGATGATGAAGAGCGCGATGACCCCGACGACGAGCAGCACGACGGTGCCGGCGGTCCGCAGGATGTCCGTGACCGTCAGCACCCGTGCCACCAGGTCCTCGATGTTGATGACGTTGCGGACGATCGCGTCGTCGCGCAGCGACTGGGTGACGACGCCGACGGCGGCGGGGTCGGCCAGCTTGACCTCGAGGCTGGCGTAGAGCGGGTTCGTGTCGAGGTAGGGCGTCAGGTCTTCCCGGCCCTGGGACTTGAGTGACTCGCGAAAGTCGATCAGGGCCTGGTCGCGGCTGACGAACGTCACGGCCGAGACCTGGGGCATCGCGCCGATCTTGGCCTGCAGGGCCTGGACCTGCAATTCGGTCGCGTTGGTCTGGACGTACGCGACGACCTCGACCTTCTGCTCGGTGAACTGGAGGCCCGCCAGGAGGCCGGTCTGGATGATCCAGAAACCCGCGAGCAGCAGGAGCATCAGGACCATCGTGGCCGTCGCGGCGAGGCTCATGACGGCGTTGCGCCAGAAGCCCTGCCACGCCCGGTTGACGCTGAAGACGATGAACGAGATCACGCGTCAGTCCTCACGGTGGTAGGCACCGCCGACCTCGTCGCGGATGATGCGGCCCTCCTCGAGCGCGACGACCCGGCGGCGCAGGGCGGTGACCACCTCGGCGTTGTGCGTCGCCATCAGGACCGTGACGCCCAGCTCGTTGATGCGGAGCAGGAGCTGGATGATCTCCCAGCTGATGAGCGGGTCGAGGTTTCCGGTGGGCTCGTCGGCGATGATCAGGCGCGGGTCGTGGACGAGGGCGCGGGCGATGGCCGTCCGCTGCTGCTCGCCGCCCGAGAGCTGGGCGGGGATCTGCTTCGACTGGGCGGTCAGCCCGACCAGCGCCAGGACGCGGTCGACGGCGGGCCGGACCTTGCGACTGGGCGTGCCCGTCACCTCGAGCGCGAACGCCACGTTCTCCCAGACCGTCTTGGTCGGCAGCAGCTTGAAGTCCTGGAAGATGATGCCGATCTTCCGGCGCATCCTCGGCACATGCCGGCGGGCCAGGCGGGCCAGGTCCTGGCCGTCGAGGACCACCTCCCCTTGCGTCGCGAGTTCGTCCCGGATCAGCAGCTTGATGAGCGTCGACTTGCCCGCACCTGACGGCCCGACGAGGAACACGAAGTCGCCCTCTGGGATGACGAGGTCGACGTCGCGCAGCGCCACCTTGCCGTTCGGGTACTGCTTCGAGACGTCGTGCATGACGAGGACCGCCCGTTCCTGGGCGGCCTGCTCGAACTGGCGACGCAGAACGCGGTTTCGGATGGAGCGCGCCGGCGGCGGCGCAGCGGCGATAGTCAAGATTCAGCTCCGCGGGCGAGGCGCCCGGCGACGACCGTCGCCGGTTGGTGGCGGCTGGACTCCGTCCGCGGGCACGGCGAGGGGAGCCACTTCGAGCCTGAGGCTACCACCCGCCCCACGCACCGGCAAACGTGACGAGCGGGTACCAGCGCACCGGACGATGGTCCGGTCCGGTGCGGTCCGGTGAACTCGGGGCGCGGCTTCGGACGGCCCTAGAGCAGGCCTGGCGAGATCGGCAGGTAGCGGCCGAAGTCCGCGAACTGGCGGTCCCAGCAGAGCAGGACCGGGAACTGGTCCAGGCGGAACCCGGCGCGCAACGCGGCCACGACCGCGCGATCGGCATTCCCCGGCAGCCACAGGGCGAACGCGCCGCGCGGCTCGACCGCCGTCGTCAGGTGGCCGAGGACCGGCGCCATAAGGGCCGCATCGCGGACCGCCACCGGGCCGACCCGCCCGGCCTCGGTCGCGTACCCGTACCCGAGCGGGGCACCATCGGGGCCGCGATACAGCCAGCCGCGCCGCGACTCGGCGCGCAGGTAGCGGTGGTCGATGGGATGCGTCACGCCCAGGAGCTCTCGGTCGAGCGCGTCGACGGCGTCGGCCAGCACTCGATGGCCGTCGCCGTCCGGCGGACCGCCGGCGATCGACTCGAATGGCACGGGCACGACCCCCGACGGCAGCGGCTCGAAGGCGTCGGCGCGCTCGGGCCGTCCGATCAGGTTCAGCAGCGGGATCCGTGGCACGATCCCGTAGCTGGAGTAGAGCGCATTCGAGATCGGCTGGGCGCTGTCGGTCGCGGTCGCCATCGCCGTGTCCGTGCCGGGCGGCGGCATGACCTGCGCCAGCAGCGCCCGGCCCACGCCGGCCGCCTGGACGCCCGGTGCCACGAACAGCATCGAGAGGAACCACAGTCGTTCCCGGACCACGGCCGAGGCGAACGCGACGATCCGCTCCTCGCCGGTCTCGGGGGCGCGCTGGACGGCAACGACGAACCGCTCCGGGTCCGTGGTCGAGAGGTGGCCGTACAGCCGCATGAGCGGGCTGGTCTCCGACGCGATCTCCGGCTGCCCGAGGCGGCCGATGTAGTCGTTGATCGACTCGCGCCAGATCTCGACGCACGCGCCCAGCTCGTCCGGGCGGACCGGACGGTAGGTGAGCTCCCCGGACCGCGACACGATCGCGGTCACGGCCTCACGCCGCGTCCTCGTCGCCGCCGATGCCCCGCTCCAGCTCGGCCTGCATGAACGGGTCGAGATCGCCGTCGAGGACCGCCGCCGTGTTGCTCGTCTCGTACTCCGTCCGCAGGTCCTTGACCATCTGGTACGGGTGCAGCACGTAGCTCCGGATCTGGTTGCCCCAGCCGGCCTCGACGTGCTCGCCCTTGAGCCGCTTGATCTCGGCCTCCTTTTCCTCGAGGGCGCGCTCCAGGAGCCGCGCCTTGAGGACCTTGATGGCCATCTCCTTGTTCTGGGTCTGGCTCCGCTCGTTCTGGCTCTGGGCGACGATGCCGGTCGGGACATGCGTCAGGCGCACCGCCGAATCGGTCTTGTTGACGTGCTGCCCGCCGGCGCCCTGCGAGCGGAAGGTATCGACCCGGATCTCGTCCCAGTCGAGCTCGATCTCGATGTCGTCATCGACCTCTGGCAGGACCTCCACGAGGGCGAACGTGGTCTGGCGCCGGTTCTGGGCATCGAACGGGCTGATGCGGACGAGCCGGTGCACGCCCCGCTCGGCGCGCAGCCAGCCGTAGGCCCGGCGCCCGTGGACGGCGACCGTCGCGCTCTTGATGCCGGCCTGCTCGCCCTCCTGCTGGTCGAGGATCTCGGTCGCGAAACGATGGCGCTCGGACCAGCGCAGGTACATCCGGAGCAGCATCTCGGCCCAGTCGGTCGCCTCGGTCCCGCCGGCGCCGGCGCTGATCATCAGGAGGGCGTTGCGGTCGTCGTACTCGCCCCCGAACAGCAGCGCCGTCCGCTCGCGACGGAAGTCGGTCTCGAGGGCCGCGGCGTCGCGGTCGAGCTCGGCTTCGAGGTCCGCGTCGGGGCCTTCGGCGAGCAGGTCGACGGCGGCCTGGAGGTCGTCGGCTCGGGCCCCGAGCTCGCGCCACAGGGCGGCCTCTTCGCGCAGGCCGTTCGCCTCGCGCAGCACCGCCTGGGCGGTCCGGCTGTCGTCCCAGAATCCGGGCGCCTGGGTCAGGGTCTCGAGTTCGGCGACGCGAGCCTCTTTGGCCTCGAGGTCAAAGACGCCCCGAGGTCGACCGGATCCGTTCGGCCAGGTCCCGGATGGCGGCGGGGTCCACCTAGTTCCTGGTCTGCAGATCCTGGAGCAGCAGGGGGCGCAGCTCGATGAGCCGCAGCGCCGTCTTGCTCCGGGCGACGACGGGGTTGACGCACGGGCAGTAGCCGTTGTGGGGACAGACGCCGCAGTTGCCGTCGCAATCGAGTGCGGCGGCGTAGCTGCACGTCCGGCAGTCCCGCTCGCAGGCGATGAGATCGACGAAGGACGCTTCCTCGGCCTGCTTCACGGACTCCCTCACTTAGCTCGGGGCAGGGCGGTGCGCTCTGGGGGAAACGCAACCTGCCACAGACTCGGGCGGTCCGGAACGGCAGGCTTGGATGAGTATACGGGGCCAAATCCCTACCGCCAAGAGGGAAATCGGTCCGGTCGTACGTGGCGAGACCCTCGCCGAAGGTCAGGGCGAGTCGCCGGTCACGAAGTAGATGGCGAGGGCCCCGAGCTCATGGGTGATGGCGTCGACGCGGGCGATCGGATCGCGATCGATGGGGCTGGTCGTGGTCGGCGATCCCCATCCGACGATGCCCTCGTCGCTGGCCATCCGGAGCACCCGCAGCATGTGCTGGCGGTCCGAGACGAAGACCGCCGAGCCGAGGCCGGCGTCGCGCAGGATGGTCCCGACAGAGCGGATCAATTCGAGCGTGGTGCGGGCCCGGTCCTCGACGAGGATGGCTTCCGCCGGCACGCCGTGCGCGATCGCATACTCGCGGGCGGAAGCCGCCTCGGTCGTCCGGTCGCCGTCGGCCTTGCCGCCCGTCACGATGAGGTACGGCGCCACGCCGGCGTGATACAGGGCGACCGCGTGCTCCAGCCTCGCCAGGAACACAGGCGATGGGCGGCCGTCGTACTGGGCGGCGCCCAGGACCACGATGGCATCGGCCGGGCGGGTGTCATCGCGGTCGCCCTTCGCGATGATCTGCCAGGTGGCAAAGACTCCGACGAGGATGACGCCCAGGATGCCGACAGCCGCGAGGCGGCCGATGTCCCGGGTCAGCGACCGTGGCACTTCTTGTACTTGGCACCCGATCCACACCAGCATGGATCGTTGCGCCCGATCCGGGCGCCGTCCGGCGTGTAGCCCGGCCGCGGGCCACTCCCCGGGGTGGCCGCCCCGGCCGCGCCGGCTGCCGCGGTCAGGGCCGTGTCACCGAGCGATTCGCGGATATTGCGGGCCACCGGTCCGGCGGCGAGGCCGCCCGCGATCACCGCGGCCGGCTTGTCGCTCGACGTGTCGGTGCCGTCGCCCGGCGTCCGGCCGTTGGTGGGTCCGCCGTCACCGGCGCCGCCCGGTCCGCCGTCACCGGCGCCGCCGGGTCCACCGCTGCCGCCCGGCCTGGCAGGGCGTGGCGGCTGGCCGGGTCCCGGCATCGGCCGGGGGCCGTCCCCGGGCGCGGGCTCGCGGGTGACGGTGACCCGGAAGATCGTCGACGCAACGCCGTGGCGGATCAGGTCGCGCAGCTCCTCGTACATCCGGAACGCCTCGCGGCGGAACTCATTGAGCGGGTCCTGCTGGGCGTAGCCACGGAGGCCGATGCCGCGGCGCATGTCGTCGATCTCGGTCAGGTGCTCGACCCACAGCGAATCGATGGTGCGCACGAGGACGAGCCGCTCGACCGTGGACCAATCCTCGGCGCCGATCTCCGCTTCCTTCTCCGCGATCTTCGCGTCGGCGAGCTCGCGTACGTGCTCCGCGATCAGCTCCCGACCGCCGGCATCCCACAGTTCGTCCGCGGAGGTGCCCTCGCCGGTCAGCCCCATCTGGTGCAGGGCGTTCGAGAGGCCTTCGAGATTCCACTGGTCGGGATCGTCGCCGACTAGGTCGGCGTCGATGAGCACGTCCAGTTCCTCGTCGAGGAACGCGCGCACCGTGTCGGTCAGGTCCTGGTTGTGGAGGACCTTGTCGCGCTCGGCGTAGATCGTCTCGCGCTGCTTGTTGATGACGTCGTCGAACTCGACGACGCGCTTGCGGATGTCGAAGTTGAAGCCCTCGACGCGGCTCTGGGCCGACTCGATGGTGCGCGACACCAGGCGCAATTCGATGGCGACGTCGTCGTCGAGCCCGAGGCGCTCCATCAACCCCGTGACGCGCTCGCTCGCGAAGCGCTTCATCAGGTCGTCCTCGAGCGAGAGGTAGAAGCGCGATGAGCCCGGGTCGCCCTGGCGGCCGGCGCGGCCGCGGAGCTGGTTGTCGATGCGGCGCGAGTCGTGGCGTTCCGTGCCGATGATGTGCAGGCCGCCCGCCTCGACGACGCGGACGTGGTCCTCCTCGGTGATGGTCTTCGCCTCGGCCAGCACGGTCTCGTAGGTCGCGGCGTCCACCTCGGCCGGGTTGAGGCCGCGCTTGTGGAGCAGCTCCGAGGCCAGTCCGGCGGGGTTGCCGCCGAGCAGGATGTCCGTGCCGCGGCCGGCCATGTTCGTGGCGATCGTCACGGCCCCAGTCCGCCCCGCCTGGGCGACGATCCCGGATTCCTTCTCGTGGAACTTCGCGTTGAGGACCTCGTGGGCGATGCCGCGGCGCTTCAGCAGGGTACCGAGGATCTCGGACTTCTCGACGCTGATCGTGCCGACCAGGACGGGTCGGCCTTCCTCGCGCATCTCCTCGATCTCGTCGATGAGCGCGTTGAACTTGGCGTTCTCGTCGCGGAAGACCAGGTCCGGCTCGTCGTCGCGGATCATCTCCATGTGGGTCGGGATCGCGACGACCTCGAGGTTGTAGATCTTGTGGAACTCCTCCGCCTCGGTCATGGCCGTACCGGTCATCCCGGCCAGCTTGTCGTACAGCCGGAAGTAGTTCTGGAACGTGATGGTCGCGAGGGTCACGCTCTCGCGCTGGACGCGCAGCCCCTCCTTCGCCTCGACGGCCTGGTGCAGGCCCTCGCTCCAACGGCGGCCCGGCATCTGGCGGCCGGTGAACTCGTCGACGATGATGATCTCGCCGTCCTTGACGATGTAGTCGCGGTCGCGCTTGTAGAGCGCGTGCGCCTTGAGTGCCTGCTCGAAGTGGCGGGCCAGCCGCGGATCCGCGTCGTACATGTTCGAGACGTTGAGCCAGCCCTCCATCTTGTCGATGCCTTCTTCGGTCGGGCTGACGGCGCGGTCCTTGAGGTCGATGAAGTAGTCGCCGCCCTCCTCGGCTCCCTCGGGCCGCTCCTTCATGCGGGGCACGAGCCGGGCGAACGTGAAGTACAGGTCGGCCGACTCCTCGGCCTGGCCGCTGATGATCAGCGGCGTGCGCGCCTCGTCGATGAGGATGTTGTCGACCTCGTCGACGATCGCGAAGCTGCGCTCCCGCTGGACGCGCTGGTCGAGCTCCAGGACCATGTTGTCGCGCAGGTAGTCGAAGCCGAACTCGTTGTTCGTGCCGTAGGTGACGTCCGCCGCGTAGGCCTCCTGACGGGTCACCGGCCGCAGGTTGATGAGGCGCTCGTCCGAGGTCGGGAAGCCAGGCTCGAAGACGAACGAGGCGTCGTGGGTGATCATCCCGAGGCTGACCCCGAGGAAGTGGAGGACCGGGCCCATCCATTGCGGGTCGCGTCGGGCCAGGTAGTCGTTGACGGTGACGACGTGGACGCCCCGGCCGGTCATCGAGTTGAGGACCGCCGCCAGCGGGGCAACGAGCGTCTTGCCCTCGCCCGTCTTCATCTCGGAGATGCGGCCCTGGTGGAGGACCGCCCCGCCGATGAGCTGGACGTCGAAGTGGCGCATCCCGAGCGTCCGCTTCATCGCCTCGCGGGTCATGGCGAAGACCTCGGGCATGACCTCGTCCAGCGCCTTCTGGATGCGCTCGTTCTCGCGCTTGCGACGGGCCTTCGCGAGCTCGCGCCGGCGTTCGAGGTCAGGGTTCTCGAGCTCGTCCTCGGACGGCTCGTCGGGCTGCGCGACCTCGAGGATCTCCGCGCGGATCTCCGCGAACCGGGCGCGGATCTCCTCGTCGGACAGGGCCGCGATCTCGGCTTCGATGGCGTTCGCGTCGTCGACGACCGGTTGGAGCCGGCGGACCTCGCGGTCGTTCGAGTCGACGAATCGGGAGAAGAACTTCATGGGACGGTGAAGTATACGGGGACGCCCGTTCGAACCCCCGGGCGCGCCTAGCCCCAGAAGCCGGTGGCGTGGCCGAGCACGAGCAGGACGAACGTCGCGCCGCCCAGCCCGAGCCAGAACAGCACGGACATGAACCGCGATGTCGGGTTCATCTCCGGGTTCTTCAGGTCCGGCAGGCGGCCGGAATCGAGGCCGCTCCCCCAGCGCCGCGAGCGTAGCTGGGTGCGCCAGTCCTGGGGCGGGACCGGCCGCGGCTCGATGCCGCCTTCGCCGTCGGGCTGGTGGAGTTGGAGGCTCATCGCTCGGCCGTGGGGACGGCGCTCAACAGGTCGTCTGTTGAAGGCTCCCCGTCATCGCTGCCGGTCTCGTCGTCGCGGGTATCGAGCGTGCCCTCGTTGCCGTCCTCCCACAGGAGCATCTCCTGGGTCAGGGAGACCTCGCTCGAGAACAACGCCCCGACCGATTCGCCGCGATGGATGCGCTTGATGGCCTCGCCGATGAGCGGCGCCACCGAGAGCGTGGTGATCTTGGAGATGCGCTTGCGCTCCGGCAGCGGGATCGAGTCCGTCAGGACGACCTCGCGCAGTGACGAGGCCGCGAGCCGGTCGACCGCCGGGTCGCTAAGGACGCCGTGGGTGGCGCAGGCGTAGATCTCGGAAACCCCCTCGCGCTCGAGCGCCCGGACGATCTCGACGAGCGTCCCGGCGGTGTCGATCTCGTCGTCGACGATGACCGCTCGCTTGCCGGCGACGGTCCCGATGACGTTCATCAGCTCGGCCCGGTCCAGGTTGCCGACGCGCCGCTTCTCGATGATCGCGAGCGGGGCGTCGAGCAGCTCGGCGAAGGTCCGTGCCCGCTTCGCGAACCCGAGGTCGGTCACGACCACCAGGTCCTCGAGCCGCTTGTGGCGGAAGTAGTTCGACAGCATGTGGACCGCGGTCAGCTCGTCCACCGGGATGTTGAAGAAGCCCTGGATCTGGCCCTGGTGGAGGTCCATCGTGAGGACGCGGTCCGCGCCGGCGACCGTGATCATGTCCGCGATCAGGCGGGCCGTGATCGGCACCCGGGGCTGGTCCTTCTTGTCAGATCGGCCGTAGGCGTAGAACGGGATGACCGCGGTGATCCGGCCGGCGCTGGCCCGCTTGAACGCGTCGATCATGATCAGCAGTTCCATGATCGACTGGTTGACCGGGTGGCTGGTCGGCTGCACGAGGAAGACGTCCTTCTCGCGGACGTTCTCCAGGATCTTGACGAAGATGTTCTCGTTGGCGAACTGGAAGACCTCGGCCTTGCCCGGCTCGCTGCCGAGGTAATGGCAGATCTTCCGGGCCAGGCCCGGGTTCGAGTTGCCGTGGTAGATCTCGAACTGGTCCGCGTACAACCGCGCCTCCCTGCCGCCCAAGATCTCAGCCGCCCCTCATCCCGATGTCACGCGCCGGCCGGCCCGGCTGGTGCGGGCCCCTCCGGTGCGGGGTCGCCATCGTCGCCCATGCCGTCGCGCTCCGCAAGTCCGGCACGGAACGCGGCGATCGCCACGACCCGGTCGCCCTCGGCGAGGCGCATGACGATGACCCCGCGCGCGGACGACGAGTAGCGATTGATCGTGTTGGTCTCGGTCCGGATGACCTGCCCGCCGGCGCTGATGAGCAGCAGCTCCTCGTCGGCATCGGTGACCTGCTGGACGGCGGCCACGTCGCCGGTCTTGCGACCTTCGAGCGAGATGAGCCCGACGCCCTGGCCGCCCCGATGCTTGCGCCGGAACTCGGTGAGCGGGACGCGCTTGCCGTAGCCGGTCTCGGTCAGGACGAGGACATCGGCGTCCGGCTCGACGATGCTCATCCCGACGACCATGTCGCCCTCGCGGGCCAGGCGGATGCCGATGACGCCGGCCGCATCGCGGCCCATGGGCCGGACCTCGGTCTCCGCGAACCGGGCGATCTTGCCCTTGGCGGTCGCGATGATCACGTCGTCCTTGCCGGTCGAGACGTCGACCCACGCGAGCTCGTCGTCGTCGGCGATCGTGATCGCCCGGATGCCCGACGAGCGGACGCGCTCGAACTGCTCGAGCGGGGTCTTCTTGACGATGCCCTTGCGTGTCGCGAGCACGAGATACGAGCCCGCCGTGAAGTCCTTGAGCATGATGGTCGCCATCGGGAGCTCGCCCGACTCGACCTGGACGCCCGGCAGGTTGATGATCGGGATGCCCTTCGCCTGGCGGCTGGCATCGGGGATCGCGTGGACCTTGGCGCTGAAGACGCGCCCGCGGTTCGTGAAGAACAGCGCCCAGTCGTGGGTGTTGGCGACGAGCAGGTGCTCGACGGCGTCCTCTTCCCGGGTGACGTGGCCGATGATGCCCTTGCCGCCGCGGTGCTGGCGGCGGTAGGTGTCGACCGGCTGGCGCTTGATGTAGCCCCGACCGGAGATGGTGACCACGACGTCCTCGTCGGCGATGAGGTCCTCGTCGGTCATCTCGCGGCTGGCGTCGTCGGCGACCCGCGTGCGCCGCTCGCCGGCGTACTTCTTCTTCAGGTCGGCGAGCTCGTCCTTGATGATCTGGAGGACGCGGGCCGGGTTGGCCAGGATGTCCTCGAGCTCGGCGATCTCCTGGATGACCGCGAGGTACTCGTCCTCGATCTTCTTGCGCTCGAGTGCGGCCAGACGGGCCAGCCGGAGGTCGAGGATGGCCTGGGCCTGCAGCTCCGAGAGCTTGAAGCGGTTCATCAGGTTGGTCCGCGCGACGTCGACGTCGGGCGACTCGCGGATGGTCTTGATGACCTTGTCGAGGTTGTCGAGCGCGATCTTGAGCCCTTCGAGGATGTGGGCCCGGGCGCGCGCCTTGCCGAGGTCGAACTCGGTGCGGCGGCGGACGATCTCGCGCCGATGCTCGATGTAGTGGACGAGGACGCTGCGGAGCGGGAGCGTCTGCGGCTGGCCGTCGACGAGGGCCAGCATGTTCATGTTGAACGCGAGCTGCATCGGGGTGTGCTTGAACAGGTTGTTCAGCACCTTGTGCGGGTTCGCGTCGCGCTTGATCTCGACGAAGATGCGCATGCCGTCGCGATCCGACTCGTCGCGCAGGTCGGCGATCCCGTCGATCCGCTTGTCCTTCACCAGCTCGGCGATCTTCTCGAGCAGGTTCGCCTTGTTCACCTGGTACGGCAGCTCGGTGACGATGATCGCGGTCCGGTCGCCGCGGACCTCCTCGAACGCGACCTGGGCGCGCATGACCACGCGGCCGCGGCCATGGGCGTACATCTGGCGGATCGCGTCGACCGTCTCCCACTCGCCGGTCAGCGAGTTGCGCTGCCGTTCGTAGCGGAAGATCGTGCCGGCCGTCGGGAAGTCCGGGCCGTGGACGAACTGGCACAGGTCGTCGGACGTGAGCTCCGGGTCGTCGATGAGGGCGATCGTCGCGTCGCAGATCTCGCCGAGGTGGTGCGGCGGGATGTTGGTGGCCATGCCCACCGCGATGCCCGACGAGCCGTTGATGAGCAGGTTCGGCAGCTTCGAGGGCAGGACCGACGGCTGCTTCTGCGTCCCGTCGTAGTTGTCCTCGAAGTCGACCGTCTCCTTGTCGATGTCGGCGAGCATCTCGGCCGCGATCGGCGTCAGGCGCGCCTCGGTGTAGCGCATGGCCGCGGCGTCGTCGCCATCGACCGAGCCGAAGTTGCCCTGCCCGTCGACGAGCGGATAGCGCATCGAGAAGTCCTGGGCGAGGCGCACGAGGGCGTCGTAGATCGACTGGTCGCCGTGCGGGTGGTACTTGCCCATCACCTCGCCGACGATGGCGGCGCACTTGCGATAGGAGCTGTTCCCGGACAGCCCCATGTCGCCCATCGTGTAGAGGATCCGGCGGTGGACGGGCTTGAGGCCGTCGCGGACATCGGGCAGCGCCCGCGCGACGATGACGCTCATCGCGTAGTCGAGGTAGCTCGTCCGCATCTCGTCCTCGATGCGGATGGCCCGGATGTCGCCCAGGTCGTCGGTCACGGTGCGCTACTCCTCGAGGAACGGGTCATGCGAGCGGCGGCTCGGGATGGCTGGCGGGATCGGGCAGCTCGCCGAAGCGAGCCGAGGTCTCGGCGGCGAGCGATGTGGTCGGGGCGCCCGCGCGCTTGCGGATGCCGGCGAGACGCGCGCGGAGCTCGTCCGCGACGGCCGGATCGAGCTTCGCGAACGAATCCCGGATGACCCAGGCCCGGTGGCCGTCGTCGGTGGCGGCGGCTCGTTCGGTCTCGGTGCGGAGGGCCTCGGTCGTGCTGGCCAGGTCCACCTGGGCAAGGGAGCGATACGCCCACGACAGGGCCTTCTGGACGTCTGGTTCGGCGTCGCCCATCAGCTGGCCGAGCAGCGGCAGCGCCCGGCGGACCACCTCGGGATCGAGTCCGTGGCGACGGTGGCCGTGCGTCATCGTCGCGATGGTCGAGCCGACCAGGCGGCGCTCCCAGCGCGACGGCGAGAAGACCAGCTGCTCGAGCTCCGCCCAGCGGTAGGGCTCGGCGGCGATGCCCTTGCCATACGGGTGGGCCAGGTCGTCGACCGTGATCCAGTCGCCGGCCTCGCGTGCGGCGCGCCGCAGCAGTTGCCAGGTCCGCTCGGTCTCGACGGGCAATGTGCGTTCCAGCAACCCGAACGCGAACCAGCGCGGCTCCAGGTTCGATTCGGCGAACAGTCGATCGGCGATGAACAGGAGGGGCGTTGGCCGGTCCTTGCGGGTGGCGTTGCGAAAGCCGCGAGACACCGCTGCCATGAGCGGCCAGCGGACACCGTAGACGGCGCCGATGCCCGGCGCGACCCGCTGCTGACCGGCAAGGTACTCGGGGTCGGCGAGGCGCTCGAACCCGGCCGTGAGGGCGGCGGCGAAGGCCTCCGGGTCGTTGGTGTGTTCCGCCAGGCTGGCGCCCAGAGCCTCGGCGCGGGGCCGGTGTTCGGCCACGAAGGCGACCGCCCGCGCGGTGACGTCGCTGACGGAGGTCGTGGTGGAGGCGGTCGTGCGCGTTGGAGCGGTCAGGGTCGCGGTCATGGTCGAGTGTCCACGCGCTCGGGTGTACCGGCGGCCAACGGCGCGTCCATCGGTCGGAATCCGTAGCGCTCACGAAGTTCCTGCTTGCGCACGGGATCGGCGGCCACGTACGTGCCGGTGGCGGTCGCCAGCTCGACGCCCGTGCCCGCCTCGACGATCCGCCCGGCCGTCTCGACGACGCGGCGCCGTGACTTCGTGACCCACCCATCCGCGCGGATCGGCAGGCCGATCGGGATGGGCTTCTTGAATGCGACCGAGAGGCGGGCCGTCACGCCCCAGTTGTCCTCGGCCACGAGGGCCCATGCCATCACCTCGTCGAGGATCGTGGACACGATGCCGCCGTGCGCGACGCCTTCCCAGCCTTCGAACCGGCGGTCGAGCTCGAGCTCCGTCCACGAGCGCGCCGGCTCCAGGTGCAGCGCCATCTGGAGGCCGTGCGTGTTGAGCGTGCCGCAACCGAAACAGTGATGCGGCGTGAATTCGAACCGGGGCGTCGGCGAGACACGGACGTCGCGGACGTCAGATGTCAAGGTTCTGGACCTTGCGCGCCTCGGTCTTGATGAAGTCCTTGCGTGGGCCGACCTTCTCGCCCATCAGCATCGTGAACACTTCATCGGCCTGCGCCGCATTCTCCGAGTTGACCCGCAGGAGGGTTCGCGACTCGGGGTTCATCGTCGTGGCCCAGAGCTGGTCGGCGTTCATCTCGCCGAGACCCTTGAACCGCTGGACCGACAGGTTCTTGACGTTGAACTCCTTGATGATCCGCTCGCGTTCCTTCTCGGTCTGCGCGTAGCGCGTGACCTTGCCGGTGCTGATCCGATACAGCGGCGGCTGCGCCACGTAGAGGTACCCGGCCTCGATGACCTCGGGCATGTGGCGGTAGAAGAGCGTCAGCAGCAGGGTTCGGATATGGGCGCCGTCGACGTCGGCGTCGGTCATGATGATGACCCGGTGGTAGCGCAGCTTCGTGAGGTCGAAGCTGTCGCCGATCCCGGCCCCGAGCGCGATGATCAACGGGCGGACGTTCTCGCTCGAGAGGATCTTGTCGAGGCGGGCCTTCTCGACATTGAGGACCTTGCCGCGGAGCGGCAGGATCGCCTGGAAGCGGCGATCGCGACCCTGCTTGGCCGAGCCACCGGCCGAGTCGCCCTCGACGAGGTACAGCTCGCTGCGGGCCGGATCGCGCTCCTGGCAATCGGCCAGCTTGCCGGGCAACGACATCCCGTCCAGGGCGCCCTTGCGGATCACGAGGTCGCGCGCCTTGCGGGCCGCCTCGCGGGCGCGAGCCGCCGTCAGGCACTTCTCGATGATCCGACGGCCATCGCCGGGGTTCTCGTCCAGGTACTGGCCGAGGCTGTCGGCGACGGCGGTCTGCACCTGGCCCTTCACCTCGGCGTTGCCGAGCTTGGCCTTGGTCTGGCCCTCGAACTGCGGGTCGGTCAGCTTGACGCTGATCACCGCCGTCAGCCCCTCGCGGACGTCATCACCGGACAGGTTCGTGTCCGAGTCCTTGAGGATGGCGGCTCGACGGGCCCAATCGTTGAGCGAGCTGGTCAGCGCCGCCCGGAAGCCGGTGATGTGTGTGCCGCCGTCGACGGTGTTGATGTTGTTCGCGAACGCGAGCACGTTCTCCGTGTACGAATCGTTGTACTGGAGCGCCACCTCGACGGCGGTCGAGCCCTCGCGTCGCTCGACATAGATCGGGCGGTTGTGGAGGACTTCCTTGCGCCGATTCAGGTGGCGCACGAACGACTGGAGGCCGCCCTCGAAGTAGAACGACCGCTCGCGATCGTTGCGCTCATCGATCAGCGTGATCCAGACGCCCTTGTTCAGGTAGGCGGACTCGCGCAATCGCTGGCTGATGGTCTCGAACGAGTAGTCGATCGTCTCGAACATCGTCGGGTCCGCACGGAAACTGGTCGTCGTGCCGCGACGGGACCCCTGCGCGGCGATCTTCTTTACCGCGCCACGCGGCTTGCCGCGCTCGTATTCCTGGGCCCAGACGTGCCCGTCCCGGGCCGATTCGACCCGCATCCACTCGGACAGGGCGTTGACGACGCTCACCCCGACGCCGTGCAGGCCGCCGGAGACCTTGTAGCCGCCGCCGCCGAACTTGCCGCCGGCGTGGAGGACCGTGTGCACGACCTCGAGGGCGTCCTTGCCCGTGGAGTGCTTCCCGACCGGGACGCCGCGGCCATCGTCCTCGACGATGACGAGGCTGTCCTTCTTGATCGTGACCGTGATCTTCTTGGCGAATCCGGCCATCGCCTCGTCGATCGAGTTGTCGACGACCTCCCAGACGAGGTGATGCAGGCCACGCTCATCGGTCGAGCCGATGTACATGCCCGGCCGTCGGCGAACCGCCTCCAGGCCCTCGAGGACCTGGATGCTGGCGGCCGTGTAGTCCGAGCCGGCGGCACCCTTCCGCTTCGCTCGCACCGGCTTCGGAGCCGCACCGTCGGCGCGGCTCGCCGCCCGGTTCGTGGCCCGGCTGGCGGCTTCCTCGGTCACGCGGTCCCTCCGGTCAGGCGGTCATAGAGCCGCCCGAGTTCTTCGTCGCTGTAGTACTCGATCACGATCCGCCCACCACGTCGGGATCGGGCGAGGCTCACCTTCGTGCCGAGCGAGCGGCGGAGGTCCTCCTCGACGCGCTCGAGGTCCGGATCGAGTGCGCGTTGGGGGCGGACCATCGGCTCAGGGCGAGGTTCTCGCAGGCGCCGGACGAGCTCTTCCGTTTGGCGTACCGACAGGTCCTGGCCGATGACGCTGTCGAGGACGCGCTCCTGCATCTCACGCGGCAGGCCCCCGAGGGCGCGAGCGTGGCCTTCGGTCAGCGTGCCCTCGGCGATCGCGGCCTGTACGTTCGGTGCCAGCTCAAGAAGGCGGAGCGTGTTGGCGACCGTCGAGCGGGCTCGACCGACCCGTTCGGCGAGTTGTTCGTGCGTGAATCCGAACTCGTCGATCAACTGGCGATAGGCCGAGGCCGCCTCGATCGGGTCGA
>CAVZND010000019.1:0-95633 GCA_963776545.1 uncultured Chloroflexia bacterium
AAGGCAACGCCACCGCCCTCGCCTGGGCCCCGGACGGGACCCGCTCGGCCATCGGGACCAACACCTGGATCGAGTTCGAACCCCCCGGCGCCCCGCACGAGCTCTGGGTGACCGGTGCCGATGAAGCCTCCGCCGTGCGCGTGGTGACCGCGGACGTGGAGCTCGACATTCGCGGATGGTCGCCTGATGCCAGATGGATCGCGTACAGAGACGGCGACGACCTCGACGTGGTCCGCGCCGATGGCTCCGGGCAGCCCATCCGGGTGAGCCGACAAGTCCTCTGCCACGTGACCCCGTGGTCCGCGGACCAGCGCCTCTTCTTCGTGGATGCGCCGAGCGTACAGATCCCCGACTCCGCATCGGGGGGGCAGGCGACCGGCTTGATCATGGCCTTCGATCCGGCCGGCGGGCTCCCGGTACTCGTCGTCGACGGCGTCGATGCCGACGCGCCGTTCGACATCGGCTAGCGAGATCGCCTCGGGGTGTCCTCGAGGAGCGTCGACCGCGCCATCCCGATGAGGATCGCCGCGCAGGCATCGGCATCGAGCCGACGCCCCGAGAACAGCTCATCGAACGACCAGAAGCTGGTCAGCAACCACAGGACGTCGGCGGCCCGTCCGACTGACGTGCCGGCGCGCAGGGCACCCTGCGCCGCGAGCCGCTCCGCGAGGCTCGACATGCCAAGCGCCCGGTCGTCGAGCGAGCGCGCGAGCGGGGCGACGGCGTCGGGATCGACCTCGCGGAGCATGAGCAGCCGGGCGAAGACCCGGTGGTCGGCCGCGTACATCCGACAGCTCGCCTGGAGGCTGCGCTCGAGCGCCTCGACGGCGTCGGGTCGCTGGTACTCGGCGATGACCGCCTCCAGCCCGGCACGGTGCAGCGTGTCGTCGGCGAGCGCCGCGAGCAGACCCGCCCGCGAGCCGAAGGCCGCGTAGACCGTCGATCGCGCGACCCCGGCGGAGGTCGCGACCTCACCGACGCCGAACTCGAGCCGACCCTCGGCCAGGACGGCCGCGCGTGCCGCGTCGAGGATCTCGCGGCGTGTTCGATCGGCGGCTTCGGCGCGTGCCCGCTGGACGTATGGACGGCTCATGGCGCGATTGTACTTGACACGACAGCATGTCGTGTGGAATAGTCACGCCATTCCGGACGACAGAGTGTCCGGTGATTATGGAGACCCAGAACCGTGACTGCCACCACCACCATCGACCCCGCGATCGTCGCCGCTACCGATGTCCCCCTCGCCGACGCCCGGTTCATCAGCCTCGTGACCTATCGTCGGACCGGCGAACCGGTCGCGACGCCGGTCCTGTTCGCCTTCGACGGCGACCGCCTGCTGGTCCGCACCGCCCACGACGCGGGCAAGCTCAAGCGACTGGCCCACACGACTCGCGTGAGCGTCGCACCGTGCGACCAGCGCGGCCGCGTCCTTGGCCAGGCCATCGGCGGCGAGGCGCGCGTCCTCCCCGACGAGGCCGTGGGGCCCGCCCTGGCCAAGCTGCACGCCCGATACCGGATCGCCGGCCCGCTGTTCACGACGCTACGACACCTGCGTGGCAAGCGTGACGTGATCGTCGAGATCGTCCTCGGCGCCGCCCGCTGACCGCGCGCTCCACGAACCACATCCACCGAAAGGAGTCACGACATGTCACCCACCGATGTTCTGCGCGGCGCCACCGCGATCGCTCTCCTCGCGACGACGCTCGCCGGCTGCGGATCCGGCACCGGGTCGAGCCAGACGGCGACCGGCCCGGTCGGCGCGTCCGCCACGGTCGACCAGGTCGCGAACGCGCCCGTCCCCGAGCCCGTCGCCGTTGGCGCGTTCGATCTCGACGATCCGGCGGGCCTCTGCGCCATCTACCCGGCGGAACGCGCGGCGGCCGCCCTCGGCGAACCGGTCGGTCCGGCCTCGGCCACCCACAGCGCGACCTTCAGCAACGTCAGTTGCCACTACGACTCGGCCGCCTCCGACGCGTCGGTGACGGTCTGGTATCACCCCGGCATGGAGCGGCCCGAGTGGGAACGCCAGATGGCCAAGATCGGGATGACGCCCGAGATGTCCGTCGCCGGGATCGGCGAGGCGGCCTATCGACTCGACCCGACGACGACCCATCCTCGGGTCAAGCTGACCGCCTTCGAGGGCGGCCACGACGTGTGGGTGATCATCGCCGGCGTCGCCGACATCACGACGATCGCATCCACCGCCGAGCGCGAGGCTCGAGACCTCCTGGCAGCCGTCCGCTAGGCCATCGGTCGCAGGCGGTCGCCCGACCTTGGGCGACCGCCGATACTTCGGCGGTGGAGTTGTACGTCGTCCCGCCCAGTCCCTTGCTGATCCTCGTCGGCATCGGGATCCTCGCCGTCGCCCTCTACCTGCGGCGAGGGGATCGATAGTCGGGGACGCGTCACCTCACGGACGCAACCTCGTCGGGCATCGGCGGCGGATGCGTCTCATTCCGGAGCATTACCCGAACGATGTGGCGATCCGGGCCCGGAATCGACGCTCGATCCGTTGACGGTCTGAGCCTCGGCGCTTAGGCTCAGGTCGAGGGCGCTGTGCCGCATGCGCGAGGCAGCCCGACGGGGAGATGGAGGGCTCGCAAATGATTCGGCGGATCACCGGGATCATCCTTGGAGTGGTGGCCTTCCTGATCGTGTACTGGCTGAGTGGCGGGACGGCGACTCCGGCCACGCCCAACTGGGCCCTGTCGATCCTCGTCGGCTTGGTGGTGGCGCTCATCTGGCCGTGGGTCATGGGCCTGATCATAGTCAGGCGCACTCGGCAGCGGCGCCAGAACGAAATCGACGAAGAGGTCGCGAAGCAGCTCGCGCAGCAGCAGAACAACCCGCCACCGTCCTGATCTCCGGGCTCTCCGACCGGCTCCGCGCGATCCACGCCGTTCCGGCGGCGGCCATCGGCGGGATCACGAGGAGCCGAGTGAGTTCGTTCGTCGTGGACTACTCGCGCATCAACCCGCCAACCTCACCCAGCGATGGTTGCCCGCCGCCGCCGGGGCCCGGAGCACGCGCCAACGAACATCGATCGACGACGTCATGACCGTCCCTCGCTCGCGCCCAGGGTGGCGAGAAGCTCGTCCAATTGCTCGAGCTGCTCGGGCATCCCCTCCGTCGCCCCGGAGGCGAGTTCACCGTCGAGAGCTGCCTTCGAGGGATAGAGGTCGTGCTTGACCAGCAGCGTCTGGCCGCCCTTTTCCTCGAACGTCAGCGTGGTGACGGCGCCCCCCTCATCACCTTCCTCATTGGTCCAGACGAGGCGCGAGTGGGGGGTCACTTCGATGTACTTGCCGAACACCTCCATCTCCTTGCCGTTGATGCCGAACACGAGGCGGTACGTGCCCCCGGCACGGACATCCATCTCGCAGGACAGCAGGGACATGGACATGCTCATCGACTTCGGTACCCACCACCGCTTGAACAGGTCGGGCTTGGTCCACGCCTCGAACACGAGGCGCGCCGGGCCGTTGAAGGTTCGCGTGACGACGAGCTCACGCTCGGACCTCCGTTCCACCGTCGCGATGTTCCTCACGGGAGTGGGCTCACTCAGGCTCGTTGCGTCCATCGACCTTCTCCTTCCGTTCCAGTTCCTCGACGACCTTGTCCAACTCGTCGAAGCGTGACTCCCAGAGCTGGCGGTACTGCTCGATCCAGGCCGTCTCTTCTTCGAGTCGGCGCGAGGCGAGCCGGCACGTCCGCACGCGCCCGACCTTCTCCGTGGTGACGAGCTCGGCCTGCTCCAGGACACCGACGTGCTTCCGCATGCCCGTGAGGGTCATGTGGAACGTCTGGGCCAGATCCGTGATCGAAGCGTCGGCACGTCCGAGCTGCTCCAGGACGCCGCGTCGGGTGGCGTCCGAGAGCGCGGCGAACGAGGCATCAAGCCGGCCGCTCGAATACTGAACCATACGGTTCACTATACGCCAGGGAATTGGCGAATGCAAGGGGCTGTTGCGATGGCGCGCCCGACAGGTGTCGGGTGCGTGTTAGCAACCTACGACGTCCCGATCGAGGGTCGGGATGAGTGGGTCGCCGCGGCCCGGCGGCTGGCGTGAGAGAACGGCCTCGAGCTGGTCGAGGGTCTGGCACCGCCACGGACCGCGAGCTCGCGGTCTGTCGTCGCCCGGATGAGCGGCGCGCCGCCATGCGTGGGGACTGCGCAACTCCGCGCGCGTCCAGATGGCCTGGCTCCGGTAGTCACCCATCGCGGACCCCTAGAAACGTGCTCGTCTCAGGATGCCGGGCACAGCATAGGGGCGTGCAATACACATGATGTCTGATGTATGCTGAATTTGCTGGGCATCGCTATGTGGAGGAACCCGCGTACCTCGGCCGCTCCTATCGGTACGGCATCACCGATACGAGCTACTTCGAAATGTCGCCGCGAGGGGGCTGAGTCGTCTCAACGAAGTCGAACGAATCTGAGGAGGAGCAACGACGTGTCTTTGCATGAACGCAGCGCGCCCCGCAGGTTGATGGGAGTGTCCGCAGCCGCAGCCTGCATCGCCCTTGTCGCAGCGGGCTGCGGGAACAATCCGTCCACCAGCAGTCCGTCTGGGACCCCTGGAACGGCTGGCTCTGGAACGCCCACCAGCGGTCCGACTGAAACCGCTGGCGCTTCGACCGGCGGCCAGTACGGCTTCCCCGCCCCGGAGCAGGTCGCTGACAGCCCGATCACCATCTGGGTCGACGCCGACCGCACAGCCATCGTCGAGGCGTTCAAGACGGACCACCCCGAGATCAAGACCAATCTCGAGACCTACGACGGCAACTCCGGAGGCACCAACTCGTTCCAAACCAAGGTTTCGCTGGCCGATCAGGCGGGCTCAGGCTGGCCCGACGTCGTGTGGTCCACGCAGGTGAACGATGCCAGCTGGGCTGCCCACGAGCAGAACGGCGCTCAGGCCTTCGCCGCACCTCTCAACCTGGGCGTGATCGACAAGACCTGGCTCGACGGCTACACGCCGGGCGCGCTCGACCCCGTCACGGTCGACGGCAATGTGTACGGAGCCCGTGACAACCTGGCGCCCGTGGTGTTCTGGTACAACAAGGAGCTGTTCGACAAGTTCGGGTACGAGATCCCCAAGACCTGGGAGGAGTACCAGGCACTGGGCGACAAGCTCGCGGCCGAGCACCCCGGGTACATCCTCGGCTCGATCGGCGATCCCTTCACGGCCGTGCTGTCCAACATGTGGAGCGCTCAGGCCCCGATCTACCAGCTGGACGGCAACACGTTCTCGAGCGACTTCGCCGACAGCCACAGCACCCGGATGATCGACCTCATGGATCACATGTTTGCCAACAAGACCCTCGTGGACGCCGGTCTGTTCACCGCGGACTTCCCGGCGAAGTACAAGGACAAGGTGCTCGGCATCCCTGGCCCGACGTGGTTCTCCGGAGCCATCATCCAGAACCCTGACAACCTCGCCGCAAAACCGGGCACGTGGGGCGCCAGCGCACCCCTGCACTGGGAGGGCGAACCGACCGGCACCGGCAACGTGGGCGGCGGCTTTTGGTACGGATCGAGCCACTCGACCAACCTCGACGCTGTGGCGACGTTCCTGAAGTACGCCACCAACGGACCCCAGTCGGTCAAGCTCATCACCGGCCTCCCTGCCTACGCCTCCACTGCGAGCGACTGGCTCGACGCGCAGGCTACCGGCGGGTATTGGGCCAACCCGGACACGTTCAAGGACGTCGTCACCACCGCAGCCAACAGCATCTGGCCCAACTGGGGTGCGACGCTCTCGTTCAGCTCCGAGCCTGCCTGGGCAGAGATCGTCGCTCCGGCTCTTGCCGCCGGCAAGACCATCGCCTCGGTCGCCAACGATTGGCAAACGCGATACAAGAACGACGCCCAAGTCAACGGTTACGACGTCAAGTAGCGAAGGAAGAGCACCATCTCGGATCTCGACATCGCACCCGCTGCGGCCCCTTCACCGGGGCGGCAGCGGGCGTCCCGGCGTTCGCGCAGCCAACACCAAGCGCAGTCGCGCATCGGCTACCTGTTCTCCAGTGGATATGCGTTGCTGCTCCTGGCCTTTGGTGTGGGCCCCATGGTCTACGCCGTGTACCTCGCGTTCACCAAGCGTGGCGGATTCGTCGGCTTCGACAACTTCAGCAAGGTCATCGGCGACTTCCGATTCTGGCCGGCCGTGGGCCATGTCGCGGCCTACGTGGTGGTCTGGGTGGTGTCGCTCATGGTCTTCGTCGTCTTGCTGGCGCTCATCGTCCAGGCGATCCGCGTCCGGTGGATGTCGTCCACCACGCGCTTCCTGTTCTACATCCCGGGAGCGCTCGCGGGTGCGGCAAGCGTCATGCTCTGGCTCTTCATGCTCGACCCCACCATCAGTCCGGTGGCCGTAGTCCTGGAGCAATTCGGATTCACGAGCTTCATCCAAACCGTTGCCTTGGGCAACCTTCCCGTGATCTTCACGGTGATCGCGTTCTGGACGGGGGCCGGTGGCTGGATCATCATCATGCACGGCGGACTGAACAGCATCTCGGTCGAGGTCATGGATGCGGCCCGCATCGACGGCGCGGGAGCCGTGACGGCGGCGCGGTACATCCAGCTCCCCCTGCTTCGGAAGTGGATCGCGTACATGGCCGTCATCTCACTGGCCGCCGGCACCCAGCTGTTCGTGGAACCCAAGATCCTGAGCCTTGCGAGCAGGGGCGTGGTCCCGAAGGACTACTCGCTCAATCAGCTTGCGTACCTCATCGCGTTCGGCCCACAGGCCAACTTCAATAGTTCTGCCGCGATCTCGATGATGTTGCTGGTCGTCGCGACTGGGCTTTCGGCATTCTTCGTCTTCAGAGGGGGACTCTTTGAGCGCGGCTGATAGGAGGGAGGGGGGAACGGCCTTCGCTCCCGGACGCTGGCTGGGCCGCGTCTTCGCGGTCACGCTGCTCGGGTTCTTCTTGCTGTTCTTCGTCATCCCGCTGGTGTGGCTATTGCTCGCGCCCACGAAGACCACCACTCAACTCAATTCGCTCGAGGGCGCGAGCCCGATGAGCTTTGGGTCCCTTGGTCAACTGGCCGAGAACTGGAACGCGTTGGTGGCGTTCCAGGACGGCATCGTCTGGACGTGGCTCGGGAACTCCGTGCTGTACGCGGGCGTCGCGCTGCTGATCACGCTCGTCGTAACGATCCCCGCCGGCTACGCGCTGGCCATGACCGACTTCAGGTTTCGGCGCACATTGCTCGGCCTGACCCTCATGGTGATGCTCATCCCCAACGCGGCGCTCGTGCTGCCGATCTTCCTCGAGATCAATGCGGTGGGTCTGGTCGGAACGCCGTGGGCGGTCATCCTGCCGTTCTCGTTCTTCCCGTTCGGCGTGTACCTGACCTACATCTACTTCTCGACGAGCATCTCGCGCGACCTCCTCGACGCCGCCCGCGTCGACGGCGCGAACGAGTTCAAGGTATTCCGGCGGATCGCCATGCCGCTCGCGATGCCCGTCATCGCGCTGGTGGGTTTCTTCAGCTTTGTCACCAACTGGAACAACTACTTCCTGCCGTTCGTGATGGTGCCGGGCCGCAAGGCACCGATCCAGGTGGGTCTGGCGGAATTGATCTCGAACGTCCCGCTGTTCAATCCGACCACCGTGTCGTCGATCACCATCAGCCTCCCGCAACTCGCTCTCGCGACGGTCATCTCCATCATCCCCGTGCTGATCGTGTTCGTGTTCTCGCAGCGCTTCCTCGTGGCGGGCCTCACCGCAGGCGCGACCAAGGAGTAGATCCGCCATCGTCGAGAGGACGCGAAGATTTGGAATGGCGTGCCGCATGCTTCCGGACACCAGAGACGAATGCATGGCAAAGCATCCGGGGCCGTGAGGGCTACCTCGACGGAAACGGTTCCGTTAGGTGACGCCCGGGGCGCGCCTTCGTGTCCACGCCTTCGCGATGTGTTCTCGCATCGCCGTCGCGGCGGTGTCGCCGTCGCCCGCCGCGATCGCCTCGCAGATGGCGCGGTGCTCCTCGAGCGACATCTGCGCCGCCTCGTCGGTGGTGATGCCCGTGAATTGACGGCTCTCGCGAGCGCGCTCGAACATGATGCGGGTGATGTTGGCGGCGAGCCGAATTCCCGATTGTTCCATGACAAGGTCGTGAAACGCGGCATCCGCGTCGTTGTAAACAGAGATGTTGTCGATGTTTGCTGCGGCAAGGTCGAACGCCTCACGCAACGCAGCGGTGCGCTCTGGGGTTTGCCGAGCTGCCGCGGCGCGCGCCATGGTCGCCTCCAGGCTCCCACGGACCACCGCCAACTCATCGAGCACCTCCAGGGTCTCGTCGTGGTCGACAAGAGCCGAAAGGACATCAGGATCGAGCACGTTCCACCGACTCGACTGGTTCACGACCGTGCCTCGGCCCTGACTGACGGTCACGAGGCCCTTTTCTTCGACTCGCTTCACGGACTCGCGGATCACCGTGCGACTCACGGCAAACTGCTTGCTCAGGGTGCCCTCTGGGGGGAGTATGTCGCCCGGAGCCACCGTGCCGGTGACGATCGCTTTCACCAAGTCCCTCACCACGGCGACGCCGAGGTTGGCTGCACGCACCCGGACGACGCTGTCGCCGAAAATGGTCTGCCCCTGTGAAGTGGCGGTGCTTGCGGGGTCCGCGTCGTTCTGCGCCATGTCCTCATCCTATTGTCGGGGATCGGGAGGCAGGGGCTCGGTTCCGGTACGCACCCTCTCCTCTACTTGTATGATGTCGTATCAATACTACGCCAACTGAAGATGAGCCGCACGGCGAACGGTCCAGGGTGGCCGAGGGGTTCGTCACTGCGACATCCCGATCTCCGCACGAATGAGCAAGGGTGACGATGAAGATCACAGGCTATCGCACGCTGCAGACGATCCATGACTGGGGTCGTCCTGTGGGCGACGTCAACGGGCACATCGCATCGGGTATCACCGAAGTGCCGGTCGTCATCGTGGACACGGATGAGGGCGTCAGCGGCGTCGGAACGGGCTCGCACCAAGACTTGGCACGGATCTTCCCGGCGATCGAGGGCGAGGATCCCCGCGCGGTATCCGCGCTCTACGACCGCATGCTCGCGCGCGTGTTCAAGGCGAGCCATGCTGGCGCGACATTCGGAGGCATCGGCACCTTTGACATGGCGCTTTGGGATATCAAGGCAAAACTTGCGGGCGAGCCGCTTTGGCGCCTGCTCGGGGGGCGCGATCGGTTTGTCTCCGGGTATGCGTCCGGACTGGATATCGCGCTCGATGATGATGAACTCGCGCTCTTCTATTCCGACATGGCGGGCCGTGGATTCACGAGCGGGAAGCTCAAGGGCGGCAGAAACGTTGCCAGCGACATTCGCCGGCTAGGCATCATCGGCGATGCGCTTCGAGTCAACACCCCGGAGCCGAGCCTCATGCTCGACGCGAATGAGTCCTGGAATCTCAAGCAGGCCGTCCGCTATGTGTCCCAGATCGAAGAGGTTCACGACCTCGTCTGGATCGAGGAGCCCATGCGCCGCTGGGACGCGGAGGGTCATGCGAGGTTGAGCGCTTCGGTACGCGCCGCGGTGGCTACAGGAGAGAACCTCACTGGCCTGGAACAATATCGACCGCATTTCAACGCGGGCGGCATCGACGTCGTTCAAGCTGCCGCAACCTGGGGTGTGACGCACTTTCTGCGCGTGTCCATCGCGGCACACAGCCGAGACCTGCCAGTCAGCCCGGTGGGCCTCACGGCGAACGCCGCGGTCGCTCACGCTGCCGCGGCAGTGCCAAATCACTTGTCCGCCGAGATCCAAGACGTCGGTTCGCCGTTCGGCGTTTCGATCGACCAGGAGTATGCCGACGGTGGGATCGTGCTCGGCGACCAGCCCGGGGTTGGGGTGGGCGTCGACGAAGCTCTCATCGCCACGCTCGAGCACGCCGAACCGGGGTGGCGAGCGGAGGCCGGCCCACACGTTAGGCCCGCCCGCGCGGGACTGCAGCTCTCGGGCGAACCAGAGTCGGCCGCCGAGCTGTAGTCCCCGCACGTTGTTGACAGACGAGAGTCCCGATGCAGGGTTTGGGGTGTTGAGCACCAAGCCATGCAGGAGACTCTCGTGGCACATCGTAGGGAGCGTCTGACCGTCTTCGGTCGCCAACTCCTCGTCGCTCGAGTGGAAGCCGGCTGGCCGGAAGCGCATGTCGCCGAGCAGCTCGGGATCAGCCGGGCGACCGCGTACAAGTGGGTCCGGAATCGGACGGAAGGGCCGGCTGGTCTCGAGGACCGCTCGTCTCGACCGAGACACTCACCACGTCGGCTCGCCGCGCTGCAGGCAGCGTCCACCCAGACAAGGTTGCGGTGGCGCGCCCGACAGGACTCGAACCTGCGACCTTTGGGTCCGGAACCCAACGCTCTATCCACTGAGCTACAGGCGCGCGGAGTCCACGCCGCAGCGTGGGGTCGGAATGATACCGCGCCGCGGTCGACCCGAGGCCGGCGGGAATGGTTCGGGCCTGCCCGACGCCATTACCCTTGAACGCGACCGAATGGGCGCGTCACGAGGGTGGCCGTGGACCAGCGGGATCTCGTCGAGCGGGCAGGCAAGGGCGATCATGAGGCCTTCGCCGTGCTCGTTCGCGACTCCATCGCGCAACTGGAGGCAGTCGCCCGCCTCATCCTCCGGGACCAGGAGCTTGCGCGCGACGCGGTCCAGGAGGCCTACATCCGAGCCTGGCGCGACCTCCCGGGCCTGCGCGACCCGGACCGGCTCGACGCCTGGCTCCATCGCCTGACCATCAATGCCTGCCTTGACGCCGTTCGTCGGCGTCGACGCCGGCCGATCGAGGTCGACCTGACGCCGATCCGACCGCCGACGATCGGCGACCAGACGGGGCTCGTGGCTGACCGCGATCAGCTGGAGCGCGGCTTCCTCCGACTGCGGACGGACCAGCGTGCTGTCCTGGTGCTCCACTACTACGTGGGGATGTCGGTCCCGGCGGTCGCCGAGACACTGGGCATCCCCCTGGGTACGGCCCAATCCCGGCTCGGACGAGCTCTTGCGGCGCTGCGCGACGCGATCGGGACCGACACCGAAGCGGGACCGGCCGATGTCCGGCGAGGGCAGATCGCATGAATCAGACCGACGGACTCGAACGCGACCTGGCGGCCTGGTTCGTGGACAGCGCCGCGCCACGGACGCCCGGATATGTCGACGACATCCTCCGGCGCACTGCCGACACGCGTCAGCGGCCGCGCTGGTCCTTCCTTGAAAGGTGGCTTCCCATGACTGCCGTCACCACGCGTGCGGCACCGGTCCGGCGGATCCCGTGGCGAACCGTCGGGCTGGTCGCCCTGCTCATCCTGGCCATCGCGCTCGCTGCCGTGCTGGTCGCCGGCTCGCAGCGCCGGCTGCCGGCTCCTTTCGGCCCCGCAGCCAACGGGCTCATGGTCTATTCGAAGGATGGCGACATCTTCGCCGTCGACCCTGTCGCCGGGACACGTCGTCCGATCGTCACGGGCGCGACGTCGGACCACGATCCGACGTGGTCGCTTGACGGGACGCGAGTCGCGTTCCTCCGCGATGCCGGCACTGGCGTTGACCTCGTCATCGCCGACGCAGACGGGCTCCCATCAGGTCGTCACGAAGACCGAGCCGCTCGTCAACGTCAACACGGTCGCGTGGTCTCCCGATGGGCGTTCGATCGCCGTCACGTCGAGCATCGGTGGCGTCCGCACGATCTCCATCATCGACACGTCCGACGGCAGCGTCAGGACACTCGACGTTGGCGTCCCCGCGGAGGAGGTCTCGTGGCGACCACCCGACGGTCGCGAGCTCATGTTCCTCGGCCGCGAGTCGCCGAACTTCGGCCTGTTCCTCGTTGCCCGCGACGGCTCCGACCTGCGCGAGATCACGCTCCCCGACGGCGATCGGACCTGGATCTTCCCGGTCGGATGGCTGCCGTCCGGCGAGCGCATCGCGTACCACCGACTCGAGCCGGCGTCGAACCGGCTCCGCATCCACATCGCCGACCTTGACGGAGGCCATGAGGTCGTGATCGCCGGAGATCCGCTCAACGCGGGATTCGGACACCTCTCGAACGACGGCACCAAGGTCGTCTTCCTCGATGGTGGGGACGCGGTCAATTGGCTGTCGGTCGCGTCGACGGCCGGCGGACCCTCGAGGCGATTGACCCCGGACAGCCCAGCTCCCTATGGGCTCGGCTACGAATGGTCCCCCGATGACACGAAGATCATCACGAGCCCCTCGTCGGGCGGCGAGGCCTCACTCCTCGACCCGAACGGCGGGCCGACACAGACGCCACCGTGGGTCTCCGAGGGCTGGGGGTCGTGGCAGCGGGTGGCTCCGTAACCCATCGAGATTGAACCGTTCACGGCTTGTCGCTGGTCATAGGGTTAGGAGCCGGCCGGTGTGGCCGGCGCGTACAAGGCGAGTGACGATGCGGCAGGACCTCGTCGAACGAGCGCGGCGCGGGGATCGCGAGGCGTTCGGTCGACTCGCCGCCAGCGAGGTGGACCGACTCCATGCGATCGCCCGCCTCGTGCTGCGTGACGCCGACCTCGCCGAGGACGCCGTCCAGGAAGCCCTCGTCCGATGCTGGCGGCAATTGCCGAAGCTCCGCGAGGTCGAGCGGTTCGACGCCTGGCTCTACCGCATCCTCATCCGAGCCTGCGCGGATGAGGCGAAGCGCCGGCGACGATTCGAAGCGACCGTGCAGACGCTGCGTCTCGAGCCAGCCGTCGCCGACGGCGTCCGCGAGATGGTCGATCGCGACGAGCTCGAACGCGGTTTTCGACGGCTGTCGATCGACCATCGCGCCGTGGTCGTCCTCCATCACTACGTCGGTCTGCCGCTGCCCGAAGCCGCCGCCGCGCTGGCGATCCCGCTCGGCACCGCGAAGTCCCGCTACCACTACGCGATGGCGGCGCTGCGCGCGGCGCTCGAAGCCGAGGGTCGACTCGCACGCGGCGAGGAGGTCGTCGCATGAACGATCACCGCGACCTCGAGATCGTCGTGACCGATTGGCTGACCGGCGACGCACCGACCCGCGCATCTGAGCGCGTGCTCGCGGGAGCGCTTGATCGCATCGGGCTCGTCGGCCAGGACCGCTACGTGACCCAGCGCCTGTTCGGCGATGGGCTCGGTCGTTCGATGCCGCTGCGGCTGGCGATCCTCCTGCTCGCCTCGCTGCTCGCCGTCGGCACCGGCCTGGCCCTCCTCGTCATCGGGTCGGCGCTGACACACGACGACTTCGCGGTCGACCCTGCGCACCCGATACCCAATGTGCTGAGCGGCGAGTTCGAGGCCCAACTGGCGGTGGCCGGGCCGGCTCCCGGCTACGTGGACTACGCCTGGTACCTCGTGGACCTGGACGCAGACAACATCCTGCACGGCCCGAGTCGATCCGACGCCGACATTCGCGGCGTGGACGACGCGACCGCCTCGTGGGCAGGTCGTGCGGTCGCCTTCGTTTCCACCGAGCCGGGAGCGGGCGAGCTGGTCATCCGCGCCTCCGAGCCGTGCGGCGATGCCCGATATCACCTGCTGTTCGACGACGAGGGGATCACCTTCACACAGCCTCGCGACGCGTGCGCCGATCGAGTGGCCATCCTGACGAGCAGGCCGTGGAGGCATCACCCAACCATGCTCGCCGTCGGCGAACGCTACGGCTCCTGGTTCTTCACGGAGCCATTCCACTTCGTGCTGCCGCAGATGGAGCAAGGTGCCGTGTCGGAGGTGCAGCAGATGGTGGGCATTGGTTGGTCGCCAGCGACTGGTCGACTGAGGATCGGCCACCCGTACTGGCGAACCTGGTTCATCGATGACCAGTCCGTCTACGCGGACATCTGCGACCCATCGAAGGGCACGTTGCATGATGTCCCGGCGACGCCCGAGGCCGTTGGCGAGTGGCTGCGATCCAGTTCCGGAACGACCGTCTCGCCGCCGATCGAGCTGGAGGTCGACGGCCGGAGCGCGCTGCGCTTCGACATCCGACAGTCGGATGCCTGCGTCCGCCAGACCGATCCGACGTCAACCGACGTGATGCCCATCGACGGCTTTCGCGTCTACGCCATCCCCACCGGCGACGACACGATCCTGTACACCGCGTGGACCGATGGCGGCAGCGACATCGCGACGGGCGTCGACGAACTCGTCCGCTCGATCACGTTCGACTGACCCAGTGGTGGAGGCCCTGACATGGACGCTCGGCACCGATCCGCGACGTGGCTGATGACGATCGCGGCAGTGATCCTGCTTGGCGGCTGTTCGACAGCCATGAGTGAGGCGACCAGTCCGGCGGCGGGTCAGACGCCGGGCACGTCGCCCGTGCCGAGTGCGCAACCGACGATCCCCAAGATCCTCGGCGTGGGGCCGACGGCAGCCCCGGCAGCGCGCGCGTTCCCCGATGACGTCGCCCTCAAAGCCGGCGACTACGCCCTGAGCGGGGGCGCGGAGTATGGCGTCCCACCGCTCGCGATCACCTTCACCGTGCCGAGCGAACGCTGGCGCTCCTGGGGTCCGGGCCTCCTGACCAACGAGGCCGACGTCCTCGCGAATGTCGGCGTCGGGTTCCACACCGTGACGAATCTCTACGCCGATCCGTGCCGATGGGAGACTGCCGGGCTGCGTGACCCGGCCGTCGGCCCGGCGGTCGATGACCTGGCCGCGGCGTTGGCGCAGGTGCCACACACCCACGCGTCGGCACCGGTCGACGTCGAGCTGGCCGGATATCCCGGTCGGTACACCGAGGTGAGCATCGAGGACGACCTCGAGTTCGCGGGCTGCGATCGGGGAGAGGTCCACATCTGGATGTCGCCAGAGGGCGCGAGCCGCTACTACCAGGGGCCGGGGCAGGTGGAACGGTTCTGGGTCCTCGACGTCGAAGGCACCCGCCTCGTGATCGAAGGAAGTCTCTTCCCCGGAGCATCGACCGCGAACCGGGACGAGCTCCAGCAGGTCCTCGACTCGATCGCGGTCGCCCGCTAGCTCGACGTCAGGACGGATCCGTCGAGATGGGCGGTGCGCTCGGACGGCCGCCCCGCATCGCCTCGTCGATCAGCAACCCGATGACGCCGGCGAGGACGATGGCGCCGAGCCAGAGATGGACCGTCCAGCCGATCCCACCAGTGAGCTGCAAGGTCACGAAGTACGCGAGTGAGAACGAGGCCGGGATCGCGACGGCGATGACGGCATCGGTCCGGCGCGCGGAACCGTATCCGAGCCTCCGGACCAGCAGGTCAGCGAGCAGTCCCGCCACGAGCGCGCCCGGCAGGAACCGGTACTCGTCGCTCACGAGCGCCATGAGGGCGGTGGGCGCGACGATGAGCAGCGTCAGCCCGCCGAACGGCACGGGTCCGCGACGCAGGGCGACGAGCGCGAAGCCCGCGAGCAAGGCCGCCTGGATGAGGATGCTTGCCGCACCCAGTGCCTCGACCAGGTCGTCCGCGCCGGCAACCGGGATCTCGCCCTGGCTGGGGTAGAGGATCGTGCTTCCGTCGGGCGACCAGGACGGCCCGAACCAGCCGTCGCGGATCCCGGCGCTGCGTGTCAGGTTCCGTTGGTCGGTGCCGTCGGCGTCCATGACATACACCTCGAGGTCGCCGTCGCGATCGGTCGCGAACGCGATCGAGCGGCCGTCCGGCGACCAGGCGGGCAGGTAGCTGTCGCCATCGGCGTCCGTGAGGCGTCGAGCATCGCTTCCATCAGTAGCCATCGACACGACCTCGACGCCGCCATCCGCGCTCGGTTGTCCGAAGGCGATCCGGGTTCCGTCGGGCGACCAGGCGGGATCGCCGCCACCTGTCGTCGTCAACCGCACGACATCGGTCCCGTCGGCCCGGGCCGTGTAGATGTCGGAGGTGCCGGCGCGATCCGACGTGAAGGCGAGGCGAGCGCCGTCGGGCGACCACGTCGCGCCGTAGTCCGCGGATGGCTCGCTCGTGACGCGCCGGACGTCCGTCCCGTCGACGGCCACCGTGTAGATGTCGAGCGACCCGGCCCCATCCGCATGGAAGGCGATGCGGAACCCATCGGGCGACCAGGCCGGCCTGGCGCTGTTGCCCACACCGGGCAGGACTCGCCGTTCGGAGCCGTCCGGAGCACTGACTACGATTCGACCGACACCGTCGGCGAACGCGGAGAAGGCGAGGCTGCGACCATCGGGCGACAGCTGTGGGTTCCGTTCGTCGGCGTCGCTGATCGTGGTCCGACGCTGGTCGGTCCCATCGGCCGCCATCGCGTAGAGCTGCGAGACCGGGGCCCGGGCGGTCGACCCGGTCACTCCGGCCAACGGGTCGACGATCGGGTGGGCGTACTGGGTGAATGCCGCGAAGACCGAGAGCATCGCGGTGAGGCCGATCACGGCGGGGCCGTGTCGTCGCCACGACGCAGCCGTCCACGGTCGCGCCCACACCGAGCGGACCGGGCCGCTGAGCGCAACGATCCCGCACGCCGCCAGCGCCAGGTGCGGTGGTGAGAGGAGCGCCTCGACCGAGGCCTCGAAGCCGAAGATCGAATGCCAGACGAAGTCGAGCTGGCCGGCGACAAGGAACGCGATCACCCCCGCCAGCGACACGAGGTACGGACCGGGCAACGCGGCCCGCCAGGGCACGCCTCGCACCAGATTGGTGGTCGCGACCACGCCGAGCGTCAGGCCGAACGCCGCCGCGCCCGCGTACAGGAACGCATGCCAGGGGGTCAGGAATGTGTCGTCGACCAGGCCATGGGCGTGAGCCCACAGGTCCAGGTAGAAGCCGACGACGACCCAGATCGACAGGATCGCCATGCCCCAGTCGAACCGAGCCCTCATGTCGGCCATCGATCACCCTCGCGTCGTCACGATCGGCGGCGCTTCGGAGGGGCCGCAGGACAGGTACAACGGCGGGAGGCCTGGGGTTCCCGGGTGGAATGCGAATGGCCCGCCGATGGCGGGCCATTCAGGGAGTCAGGCGGCGCGCACCTGGACGGCGCGCGGCCCCTTGGGGCTGGCTTCGACCTCGAACTCGACCTGCTCACCGCCGACGAGGCGGTCGAAGTCGAGCGACGGATCGACGCCGCTGCGGTGGAAGAAGTATTCCTTCTCGTCCTCCGCGGAGATGAAGCCAAAGCCACGATCGGCGATGACCTTCTTGATGGTACCGGCGGCCATGAGGACCTCCAACACTTCCGAACGCGGATTGCAGACGCACGGTCTGTTCGAAAGGAGGTCGACCACGCGGAGCATCGTCGCGAGTTGCGACGAAGACCCGCAGCGTAGCACAGGCCCTGTTGCCCGGCCGCCGCAGTGACGGGCCCGTCAGCGTGGTGGGAGCGGCGTCTCGGTGGCGATCCGCTCGAACTCCTCGAGCGTGCGGTTGCCGCGATCGGCCACGGCCTTCATCCGATGCCGATAGTCGAGGAGGGCACGCAGCCGATCGGGCAATGACTCGGCCGCGACCAGCTTCTGGTACTCATCGACGAAGGCGCGCCACGCCTCCCGCTCATCCGCGGTCATCGGCCGCCCGCGACGCGCCTCGACCTTCGTGCCGATCGCATCGAGCGATGCCGTTGCACCCGCCTCGAGGCGGCGCCACAGGCCGTCGACCAGGACCACCGTCAACCAGGCGCCCACGACCTCGGTCCCCAGGTTGAGCAGCACGTCCTGGAGCACCCCGCCGGTCACGGCCCCCAGCGCCAGGAGGGCCACGGCGATGGCCCCGAGGACCACGGACAAGGCGAACAGGAAGTCCTGCGGCGCTCGCCGTCGGGCGTCGCGCACGACGCCTTCGACCTCGTCGATCAGCCGATCGTCGGGCTCCATGGCCGTCGGGGCAGCCGTTCCGTCCCTGGACGCCATCGGCTACCCGTGCGACACCTCGGAGCCGCCACTCGATTCGACGTTCAGCGTCGCGTCGCCGAACACGGTCACGTGGCTGCCGCCGGTGGCCGAACCACTCACCGAATCGGATGCGAGCACGTTCGCGACCGAGCCGCCGGAGGCGTCGACCGCGACCGTCTTCGTCGACAGGCTCTCGAGGTTGGCCCGTGAACCGCCGCTCGCGGTCAGGTCGAGGTCGCTCGCCGATCCGCTGGCCGTCACCGCTGAACCGCCGCTGAGCTCGATCGTCAGCCCCTCCGCCGCGAGGCCCTCGACGGTGGCCTGCGATCCGCCACTCAACGTGAGGCCGTCAAGGCTCGGGACGACGGCGGTGACATGGACCGGCTGCGACGAGGTGAACCCTTCCTTGCTGCCGATCTGAAGTGTGCCGCCCACGACCTCGGTCGTGATGATCGGCAGGAGGTTCTCCTGCGCCTCGACGACGACAGGTTCGTCCGGCCCGATCCGAATGGTGACGCCGATCCCGGCGCCGGCCTCGACCTTCGTGAATGCCGCGACTTGGCGAGACTCGGACTTGAGGTCGCCTTCCCCTCTGGTCCCGAATGGCACACAGCCGGCCCCCACGCCGACGAGCAGCAGCACCGGGATCGCCGCGAGTGCCGATGGACTTCGCAAGGTTCGCCTCGACCGCATCCCGGGCCTCCCTCCGACGACGGTGACGTCGGAATCACCCTAGCACCGGGCGTCGCGCCTCGTTCCGTCGCGGCCGCTATAGTCCCTCCGATGACGCGGCACGAGTTCCTGCGCCGGATCCATGAGCTTGCTCGTCCCCGCAACTATCTCGAGATCGGCGTCAACAACGGCCGCAGTCTCGCCCTCTCGCGGGTGCCGAGCATCGCCGTCGACCCGGCCTTCAAGATCACCGTCCCGCAGCGCCTCGACGTCCACCTGGTCAAGGCCACGAGCGACGACTTCTTCGCCCGGCGGGATCCGCTCCGACACCTGCGGAGTGGCCGAAACCCGGTCCGGAACCTGCGCCGTGGCCGTGCGCCGTTCGCGCACTACCGCGGCGGCACGACGATCGACCTCGCCTTCATCGACGGCATGCACCTGTTCGAGTTCGCGTTGCGGGACTTCATGAACGTGGAGCGGTTCTGCCATTGGACCAGCGTCATCGTCTTCGACGACATGTTGCCCCGTGACGTGGACGAGGCAGCGCGCGACCGACACACGGGGGCGTGGGCGGGTGACGTCTTCAAGGTGATCCCCGTCCTGCGCCAGTACCGGCCGGACCTCACGATCATCCCCGTCGACACCAGCCCGACCGGCGTCCTGATGGTGCTCGGAGCGGACCCGACGAGTACCGTCCTCAAGGCCAACTACGACGAGATCGTTGCGACCTGGGTCACCCCGGATCCCCAGGTCGTTCCGGCCGAGATCCTCGAGCGACGCGACGCCGTCTCGCCGGAGACGCTGCTGGAGGCGCCGTTCTGGCCAAGCCTGGTTCGCGGGCGCGGTCGCCGTATGAAGCGGGAGAAGGGGTACGGCCGCCTGCGAGGCGAACTTCCCCAGATCGCCCGAACGCCGGGATCCTGAACCACCGGCCTCGAGTCAGCCCCGGATCCTGAGCCGGGCGAGGCGCCGTCGCACACCCGACACCACGCGACGATGGAACGGTCGGGCGACCCCGACCCGGACCGCGAGGTTGTCGGTCTGTTCCGTCCAGTACGGGCGCACCAGGAGGGCCGGGCGGCCCATGAGCGTGACGGCCCGCATGGTCCTTCGCAGCCCTCGCCCGCGAACGTATCCGAGGCGCGTATCGCGCGTGTACCCGTAGGCCTCGACGCGCACGAGGACGTCCCAAGCGCCCGGCCAGATCGGCGATCCGAGGGAGATGCGAGCCGGGTCGATCTCGGACTGGCTGACGAGCGGCAGGCCCGGCCCTCCGGCATCGACTGGCGAGGCCCCGACGATCGATGGGAAGAGCTCCGCCCAGTCGTCGCGCCGTCGAAGGACGAGACGCGACCTCGGCGTCGCGGGCCCGGGGAGGATCCGGGCCTCTTCCGAGACCGCCGTCGCGACTCGCTCGGGCACGGGCAGCAGCCATCGATCACCGGATCGCACCGCCGGAAGTGGGCTGTCACCAAGGTCCAGGCCGGCCTCGAATCGAACCTGGAACGTCTGGTCGCCCGTCCGTCGGACCTCCTGGAGCCGGGCCCGAGCGGCGACCTGGAGGCCTGCCTCGGCGGCCTCGAACATGAGGTCGAGGCGGTCGGCACGGAGGAGCTCCATCTGCACGCGTTGCTCGGGTGGGAGGGCAGGATCGACCGTCGCCGGGACATGGTCCGCGACGACGGACCGGATCTCATCGAAGAGTTCCTGGCGATAGTCCGAAGGAAGCTGCTCCACGAATGCTCGCTCACGGAGTCGACCCAGCAGTTCGCCCCTGGCGGCGCGCTCGAGCAGTCGGTCCCGGAACGGCCCCGGTTCCGTCTTCGCCTCGATGATCCCCAGAACCTCGCGCAGGTTGCCGTAGTAGCCCTTTGGATCGAGGCGTCGCAGACCGGCGTTCGATCCGTCGTCGCGTCGGATGTGGTAGTAGCACACGTAGTCTGCGAGGACCGAGATCGACTCGGCCGCGAAGTACGCACTCACGACGAACACGTGATCCTCGAGCCGTCGTCGGCCCTCGGGAAAGCGCAGGCCGTTCGTCTCGACGAACGCGCGACGGAACAGCTTGTGCGGCGTGAGACCGTCCATGAGCGGCGTGTCGTGGAGCGTCGCCCGTTCGCGGTTCTGCGCGAACAGTTCCTTGGGGACGTTCCGATGGAAGCCGGCCATCTTGCCGAGGACGATGTCGGACCCGTTGCGGCTCGCCATCGCGACCATGCGCTCCATGGCCTCCCGGCCCAGCGTGTCGTCGTTGTCGAGGAAGAACAGGTACTCACCACGCGCGGCCGCGATGCCCACGTTTCGTGGCTTGCCCGGCCAACCGGAATTCTCCTGGTGGATCACCCGGAGGCTTGGATGCTCGGCCGCGAGCGCATCGAGGCGCGCAGCGGTGCCATCGGTCGAGCCGTCGTCGACCAGGATCCCCTCGACTTCGTCCGTGCCGAGCGACTGCTCCAGGATCGATCGGACGCACGACTCGATGTATGGACCCGGGTTGTAGACCGGGACGATCACGCTGACTCTCATCGGACCGGCCTCTGGCCGACGGCCCGCAGCCCGGCCCGGGCTGCGCGCCTGGCCGGGGCCGGCAGCCGGTCGTCGATCGTGCGCGCCAGGTCGCCGAGGACCCACCGGACGTTGGCGAGCGGCGAGACCCGCCGTGGGCCCTCGACCGTCACGCGTCCGAACCGCCGAGTCCTGACGGTCCCGAGATCCGTGGACGGGCCGTCCGGACCATCGAGCCGCATCGACAGTGACCACGACCCGCGCGGCAGTCCCGAGAGCTGACCGACGGGCGTGGCGCGCAACACGACCCGTCCGCTCCTGGCTCCCAGCTGTCCGACCAACGTCGACGCCACGTCGTCTTGTCGCAGCGTCAGGGCGACCGGCTTCGGTCCGACGGCGCTGCCGGTGGCGATCGGCAGGACCGCGACCAGCCGACGTCCGTCGCGGACGAACCGGACGCGGCGGGCGTCCATCGCGTCGGCCAGGGTGTGCTCCTGAGGGCCGACGTCGAGGGCCAACCCGTCGTCCTCGTCGAGGAACGGCACGATCGCCAGCGACCGCTCGCCGACGATGGCCGGCTCGATCGAGCTCGACCTGTCGCCGATCTCGACCCGGGCCGATCGGTCCAGACCGAGGCCCGTCACCCGGACCCACACCTCCCAGATACCTCGTTCCAGGGCGTCGCCGCCGGCGACCGTCGAGGGATCGAGGTTGGCGGTCGCGCGCATGATCGGCCGCGGTATCGGCAGGTCCGATCCGTCGTCTTCCAGGGTCGACCTCGTCGGGACGGTCCATTGCGCTCCGGTCGATCGATCACGGAGCAGGAACTGGGTCCTGAGTGCGCGCAATTCCTCGTCGCTGACCTCGAACGGCGACTCGCGAAGGCCGTCCGTCAGGGCGGGATCCAACACTCGGCGCCCGTCGCCGGTCGACTGGACGATCTCGCCCAGTCCCGTGTCCAGGCGCGCGCGCAGGGTCAGCTCGAGGCGACCCCTGCTCCAGGCCGGCCTGTCGGGATCGATCGCCACGCCGGTCGAGGCAAGGCGGCGTGCCAGCTCGACGAGGGCGTCCGGCCGATCGTCGCGCAGCAGCTCGGCACGGAACCGGTACATGGGGGCGAGGGTCCGATCGAGACTCGGGTCAAGGAGGTCATTCGCGATCGAGCGGACCTGCGCGTAGATCTCTGCCCGGAAGGCCGGGTCGAGCAGGTGGAAGGAGGGCTCACTCAGTCGACCGAGCATCTCGCCCCGATAGAAGCGTCGCAGGAGCATGTTCCGTGCGTCGCCCGCCTCGGTGTTCGCGATCACGATCTCCAGGACCGTTCGAAGGTCCGCGTAGTAGGCGTCCGGGTCGATCCTGACCGACCCGGCATTGCCGCCATCGTCACGCTCCTGGTATCGGTAGCACACGTAGTCACCCAGGACCGACACCACCGTGGCGGCGAAGTACGCCGGCACCACGAACAGTTGGTCCTCGAGCCGGCGTCGGCCCTCCGGGAAGCAGAGACCGTGTTCCGAGAGGAAGGCCCGCCGGAACATCTTGTGGGGGGTGAGGCTGTCGATCAGCGGCGCGTCAAAGATCGTGCATGACTCGCGGTTCTGTCGGAACAGCACCTGTGGCACGCCGCGGATCGCGTGATCACCGACCGGGGCGTGCGATCGGAAGCTGCCCGCGACCTTGCCGATGACGATGTCCGATCCGTTGCGGACACCCATGGCATGGAGCCGCTCGAGGGCCTCGGGCGCGAGCTGGTCGTCCTGGTCGACGAACTGGACGTACTCGCCACGGGCCGCCTCGATGCCGACGTTCCGGGGCCGCCCCGGCCAGCCCGAGTTGGGGATGTGGATGACCCGGACGCCGGGCCGCTCGGCCGCCAGGGCGTCGAGCCGGGCGGGTGTGGCGTCGGTCGAGCCGTCGTCGACGAAGATGACCTCGTACGCGTCGGCCGGCAGGGACTGCCCCAGCAGCGAGGCGATGCACGGCTCGATGTACGGCCCCGGGTTGTAGACGGGGACGATGACGCTCACCTTGACGGGCATGGTGTCCCCACGGCCGGTCCTTCCCTCACGGGTCGGATACTAAGCCTCGTCAGGCGGACAAAAAGCCGAGGCGGCTCCCGAAGGAGCCGCCTCGATGCTGTCCCGGTGAAGGAGTCCGAATGAACGGACACTTCTGCCACGCGCCAAAGGCATCTATCACGTCGGCTGTACCGACTACCCTGACCCTACCTACCCATGACCTTGACGCTGGGGCAGCTTGGCTGACTGAGCAGCGTCGATATCCTACCCGTTCAGGGGCCGTTTTCCAAGGGTTTTGTCACGTCTGACGGTGTAAATTCCTTAACCTTGGCGGCATCACATTCCCGGATGGCGGTCATCCGGGGGCCCGTCGCCGGGCGTCGTCGCGGTCGTCAGGCGTCCTCGTGGATCGTGACCGTGGTCATCGCGACCGGGTCGTGGGGGAGGTCCCGCCCATCGCGCGGCGCGCTGACGATCTTGTCGACGACGTCGAGCCCTTTCGTCACCTGGCCGAACAGCGTGTAGTTCTTGGGCAGCCGTCCGGTCAGGTCCGCGTGGATGATGAAGAACTGGCTGCCGTTCGTGTTCGGGCCGGCGTTGGCCATCGCCAGCGCCCCTCGGACGTAGTCGCCCTGGACCGGCTCATCCTCGAACTTGTAGCCAGGCCCGCCGGTGCCGACCCGTGAGCGCTCCAGCGCCGACTTCTTGCCGAACTGCCCGTCACCACCCTGGATCACGAACCCGGGGATCACCCGGTGGAAGATGACGTCGTCGTAGAAGCCCTTGTTCGCGAGGTCGACGAAGTTCTTCGCCGCCTTCGGCGCGCTCTCGTCGTACAGCTCCACCTCGATGTCGCCGACTTCGGTCGCGATCGTGGCTCGGGTCATGGGCGTGACTCCTTTCGTGGCTCCGGGCTCATGGGTTGGCGATGGTCACGGTGGTCATCCGGACAGGGTCGGCCGGATTCTCCAGGCCGCCCGCCGCGTCGGCGATGAGGTCGGCGACGTCCATCCCGGACGTCACGTGGCCGATGATCTGGTACGTGTTGTAGGAGGCGAGGACGTCCCGCGCCGCATCGTCCATGACGATGAAGAACTGCGAGCCGACCGAGTCGGGGGCGTTGGCCCGAGCCATCGCCACCGTTCCGCGGCCGTAGGTCGCAGTGACGGGTTCGTCCTTGATCGTGTAGCCCGGACCGCCCGTCCCCGTGCCGTCCGGATCGCCGCCCTGGATCACGAAGCCAGGCACGATCCGGTGGAACCCGACGCCGTCGTAGTAGCCGCACTCGACGAGCGCGGCGAAGTTGCCGACCGCGATGGGGGACAGGTCCGCTTCGAGCTTGATGACCATCGTGCCCTTCTCGGTGCCCATCGTGACCGTCCGTGTCTCGCCCGCGCCGAGCGCGGGTGGCTGGCTGGTCGGGCAGGCCGCCGATGCGGTCGATGGCGCCGCGGTCGCGTCGGCCGAGGGTGACGCCGAGGCGCCGCCACCGGAGCAGGCGCCGAGCGACCCGACGAGCAGGGCGGCGATGGTGAGCCCAGCCGCGCGGCGGGGAAGAGCGAACATCATGCGGCGGCCTCCAGGGCTGCAGGAAAGTCGATCGCCCCGGAGAGGAGAGCCTCCCCGAGGATGACGCCGGCGACTCCCGTGTCGCGCAGGCGCTGCAGGCCGTCGAGGTCACGAACCCCGCCGGCCACCAGGATGTCGGCATCGTACGACCGAACGAGCGAACGCATGCGCTCGATGTCCGGCGCGGTCCCGCCGTGGGTGAGCACGAATCGGGCGACACCGGCCCCGACGAGCTCGCCGACCAGCTGGTCCACCGACGGTGGCGCAGACCGCCGCCACGGGAAGGCCGCCAGCCGTTCGGGTCGCGGGTCGAGTCCGACCGCCAGCCAGTCGCCGGCGACCTCGAGGCATGCCCGGAGGTCGTCGGGTCGATCCGCGATCTCGGTCGCGAGCACCACGCGGGTAGCACCGGCGGCGAATGCCAGCCGGATGGCATCGGCCGATTCCAGGCCGCCCGCCAGCTGCAGCGGCACCGCGACCCGAGCGGCGATCCCACCGACGACATCGAGCGCCGCCGGCGACGCCGACCGGGCACCCTCGAAATCGACCAGGTGGATGAGCCTGGCACCCATCGCGACGAAGGTCTCGGCGATGCGGTCCGGGCGATCGGTCGGGGCGCCGATCCCGGCCGCCGCCCCCGGCCAGAAGACCAGCCGCGAGCGGCCGCCGTCGAGGTCGATGGCCGGGATGACCTGCATCGCGCCTATCGGTCTCGGTCGGTCATCGGCCCTCGCCCGCGAGGAGTCGACGGTGGAAGCTGATCGGCAGCGAGCCGTTCCGCAGCAGCGTGTCGTGGAAGCCCTTCAGCGAGAAGGCGTCGCCGAGACGGCGCTGCTCGTCGGCGCGCAGGCCGAGGAGCAGCGTCCGTCCCAGGAGATACGACAGCGGGTACGAGGGCCGGTAGGTATACCACTGGACCTCGGCCGCGGCCGTGCTGCGCTGGAACCCGGTCTGCTCGACGAGGAAGGCGGTCGCCTCCTCGGTGCTCAGCTCACCTCGGTGCATCCGGATGTCGAGGATGATCCGACACGCCCGCCAGATCGCGTCGGTATGCATGATCACGCGGAAGCGGGCATCGTCATCGAAGCCCTGCTCTCGCATCATCAGCTCGGTGTACATGCCCCAGCCCTCGACGAACTCGGGGGCGTCGGTGAGGAGCCGCGTCAGTGACGGGTGGCGGCGCGCCACGTCGAGCTGCAGGTGATGGCCGGGATAGGCCTCGTGGATGCTGGTGTTGCTGATCGAGGCGAAGTTGTGCTCGAGCATCGCCTCGGGATCGCCCCCGACCGAGGGCGTCACCACGTAGATGCCGCGCGCGTTCGCGTCGAACGCGGCCGGCGCGAAGTACGCCGCGAACGGGAGGATGTTGCGCAGGTACTCCGGCGTCGGGCGGACGTCGATCCCCTCGTCCGTCGGGACGGTCACCAGGTCGCGATCGATGAGGTGCTGGCGCGCCCGGTACATGGCGGTGCGATACGCCTCGAGGGCTGCGTCGAAGTCGGCCGGGCCGTCGGCCTTGATCCGGCGCAGCACGGTCGCTTCGCTCTCCTCGGGATCGATCTCACGCGCCGCCGCGACGCGCGCCGCCTTCTCCTCGGCGAGCTTCTGCCAGCCAAGCTCGAGGATCGCGTCGGCATCGAGCCCGTCGAAGGCGCGATGCGCGACGAGCGCATCGTGGCGTTCGCGCCCGATCGGCCACTCGTCGGTGCCGTCCGCCAGGGTGCTCTCGAGCCAGGTCCCATACAGCTCGACGGCGTCCTTGGCACCGGCCACGGCACGATCCAGGCGGCGCTGCTCGGCCGGGGCGAGCGCGGCCCCGGCCGCGATGAACTCGTCGAGCAGCAGGGGCAACTCGCCCGCGCTTTCCAGCTCGGTCCGCTGCCAGGGCCGGACCTGCGGGACCACGGCTCGTGTCTTCGACTGCTCCAGGTAGGCGGGGACGGCCTCGAGCCGGCCCGCGATGGCGTCCAGCCGCTCGGCGAGCGGCGCGAAGTCGCGCGCGAACAGGAGGAACAGGCCGTCGCCGATCGTGTCCATCGCGAGCGAGCGTCGCTCCCAGATCCGCAGGACCTCGGGATCGAAGATGGCCCGGCGGACGTTGTGGAGCTCGAGGTCGCGCTCGAACGCCGCCGACGCCGAGAGCTCGCGCGGGTCGATCGCCTCGACCTTCGTCAGGTGGGCACGATCGTCGTCGACGTCGGCCAGGACGGCGTCGCGGCTGCCATCGCCGAGCTGGTCGTCGGCGTCGTGCAGGCCGAGCCAGGTCGCGAGGATCGGCTCGCGCTCGATCATCCGCCGGAAGCGCGCCTCCACGAGGTCGTAGAACCGGGCGTCGGCGGGCCCGGCGTCCGCGCTCGGCGCGGGTCGGGGGAGCGGGCGATCGTCGATCAGTCGCGTGTCGGTCACGGTGGTCCTCGATGGTGCGGCGCTCGACTTCGCGGGACGCCGGAGAGCCGGTCGGGCGCAGCAGGGTCGCGCCGTTCGGCCTTGGGTTGACGGGCGAGTGGGCGGATCAGGCCGGGGCGCCGATGGGATCAGGCGCGACCGGCCGCGGATCGGTCTCGGCCAGGGCCGCGCGGGTGGCGGCGATGATCGACTCGATGTCCTCGGCGGTCACGCCGTAATGGGGCACGGCACGGACCTGTCCGTGCGGATATTCCACCATCAGGACGTTCCGTGCTTTGAGTGCCGCGAGGAACGCGGCCCGGTCGCGCGCGACCTTGAACACGACGAAGTTCGTGCGAACGCGCTCCGGGTCCAGCGGGCCGGGCGTCGGCTGGGCGGTGCCGCCGGCCGACTCGATGCCATCCATTCCAGCCAGGGCCTCGGCCAGGCGCCTGGCGTTGGCGTGGTCCTCGGCCAGTCGATCGATCATGCCGTCCGGACCATCGGAGAGGGCGACGAGACCGGCCGCCGCGAGGATCCCGGCCTGGCGCATGCCGCCACCGACCAGCTTGCGTGCGCGATGTGCCTTGCGGATGAACTCGCGCGAACCGACGACGACGGAGCCGACCGGGCAGGCGAGGCCCTTCGAGAGGCAGAAGGTGAGGCTGTCGGCCGGGTCGGCCAGATCGAGCGCCGTCACGCCGGCGTCCCGCTGGCTGACGACGGCATCCCAGAACCGGGCGCCGTCGATGTGCAGGGGGACGCCTCGTCGGGTCGCGATCTCGGCCACCTGTCGCGTGTAGGCGGGCGTCAGCGGCTGGCCCATCGAGTGGGCGTGCGTGTTCTCGATGGTGATGAGCCCCGTGATGGGCTCGTGCGCGTCGGTCGGATCGCGGAAGGCGTCCTCGATGGCGGCGAGGTCCATCGTCCCGTCCGGGCGATCCTCGAGCGAGCGGATGCTGGTGCCGACGATGACGGCGTGGCCCGCCGCCTCGTCGATGACGATGTGGTGCTCGCGACCGGCGATCGTCTCGTCCCCGCGCTGCAGGTGTGCCAGTTGCGACACGAGGTTGCCCATCGTCCCCGAGGCGACGAACAGGCCGGCCTCCTTGCCGAGGAGTTCGGCGGCCCGTTCCTCGAGCGCGATCACGGTCGGGTCGTCGCCGAAGACGTCGTCGCCGACCTCCGCCTCGGCCATCGCCCGGCGCATGGCCGGCGAGGGCTTCGTGACCGTATCGCTGCGCAGGTCGATCAAAGACATGGGCGGCGAGTATAGGTCGCGAACGCGCGCGCGGGCCCCGCGATGCCCTCGGGTCCCGGACAACCCGGGGTCCACCTGCTATGCTCCGCCCTCGCCGCATCTGGACCCGTGGTGTAGCGGCCCAACATGCCAGCCTGTCACGCTGGAGATCGCCGGTTCGAATCCGGTCGGGTCCGCCATCACTCCGCATTTCCCTACGCCCCGTCCGCCCGCCCGGACGGGGCGTTCCTCTTGCCCGCCGCGACTCCATTCGCGACCAGTCGCGGGCGCCTCTGTCACAATCCGGCCCGTGAAGAGGGGTCCCACGCTCGTCGTCCTCGGCCTGCTCGCCCTGGCCATCGCCCTGCCCGTGACGGGCGGCGAACTCGGGTTCGGGGCGAAACCCTCGCCATCGGCGAGTGGTGCTGCGATCGCCCCGACTCCGAGCCCCGCCTCGACCCCGGCCGCCTCGGCCGTTGCGCTGCCATCGACGGGATCGGCGCCGAGTCCGACGCCGGCCGCGTCCGACCCGACCGAGGTGCCCGCCGCGGCCGTCGCCGACGTCCCGATCGTGCCGGTCGCCCAGTTCCGGACCACGGTCGCATCCACCTCGAAGAAGGAGGTCGCGGCCGTCCTGGCCGGCACGAGCGACCGGTACGAGGCCCTGGAACTGGTCAAGGACGAGGCCGACGCGATCCTCGCCGCGCTCGGGATGGAGCGCCCGGCCGTCGCGGCCCGCCTGGTCGAGGCCAAGGACGCCGCGGCGCTCACGGCCCACCTCGCCAAGCACCGCAAGCGGCTCGCGTTCCTGCGCGCCGACGCGATCGGACCCGGGGTCCGGGCGCTCACCTGGGGCGGCAAGTCGCTCTTCGGCGTCGACCGGGTGACCGACACGGCCGACTGGACGCTGCGGGCGGAGCTGCCCGACGCTCCGGCGGGCGAGGCGTTCGATGCCGCCGAGACGTGGACGATGTTCGCGGGCGGCGACATCATGCTCGACCGCGGCGTGTACGACGTGCTCCGCAACAAGGGCAAGGGCGCGGACTTCCCCTTCAAGGGCGGCAGCGCCGACATCACCAGCCTCGTGTGCTGCTCCTCGTTCGGCTGGAAGGTGCCGCGACTGGCCCGGACCGGCGACGCGGGTGCCGTTCGCGACCTCATCTCGAGCGCCGACATCGCGCTCGCGAACTTCGAGAACCCGGCGCCCAACAAGTTCACGTGGCATACGAAGGGGACGAACTTCTCGGCCGACCAGACCCTCGTCGACGGGATCGTCAAGGCGGGCTTCGACGTCATGGGCGTGGCCAACAACCACATCCGCGACCAGGGCGCGACCGGGCTGACGCAGACCGTCAAGAACCTCCGCAAGCGCGGCCTGCTGACCGCCGGGGCCGGCAAGGACCTGGCCGCCGCCCGGAAGCCGGCGGTCATCCAGACGCACGGCGTCGATGTCGCCATCCTCGCCTACGACGCGATCGCCCCCTCGTACCACGCCACCGACACGAAGGTCGGCAGCGCGCCGATGAAGCTCAAGGTCGTCAAGGCCGACATCAAGGCGGCCCGCGCGGCCGGCGCCGACGTCGTCGTCGTCTTCCCGCACTGGGGCGTCGAATACCGCGCGACCGTCGGCGCGGCCCAGCAGAAGCTCGCCCGCCAGGTCATCGACGCCGGCGCCGACATGATCATCGGCAACCATGCCCACTGGACCGTCGAGATGGAGGTCTACAAGGGCAAGCCGATCTGGTACGCGTTGGGCAATCTCGTCTTCGACCAGACGTGGTCGGCCCAGACGATGGAGGGCATGACTCTCGAGTTGACGTTCCGCGGTGCCGATCTCGCCCAGGTCCGGATGCGTCCCCACGTCATCCTCGACAAGGCCCAGCCCAACTTCCTCGACGCCACGGACGGCAAGGTCGTCATGAGCCGCGTCTACGGCGCGAATCTCCCCTGGTGAGCGCCTTCGCGCGCTAGGCGATCCCGGCGAACAGGTCGGACTCGGGGATCGAGGACTCGACCGTGGATTCCGTGAGGATGAACGACTCTGTCGCCCAGAACTGCCGCCAGCCGTCCAGCCCGAACTGCATGAACGGGTTGTCGGCGGAGATCTGGGTCACGTGTTCGTGGAGCGCCGCCCACTTGCGTTCGACGAAGTCGCCGATGTCCACGCGGGTCGTGATCGACTCGTCCGGCACGAGCATCTTCGCCATGTACGCGTCGAACTCGGCGAGCTGCTCCGGCGTCGCATCCTTGGGCGGCAGCCAGAAGCTCTCGAGGCCGAGCTCCTCCATCCGTTCGTTCATCGCCTTGCGGACCGAGGCGGGCGTGGCCTGTTCGTACAGCTTCGATGGCGTCCACGGCGCCAGCCCGCCTTCCTCGATCGACGGGCCGGTGCCGCCGCGCTCGGGTGCGAGCTGCTCCGGGTACCAGGCGGCGTCGCCGGCCCTGGGGTACGCGCGGACCGCCACGTCATGCGTGCGAATGTGGTCTGGGTGGCCGTAGCCGCCGAACGCGTTGTACGTCGTGACCACGTCCGGCTGGTAGCGGCGGATCAGCCAGACCAGGCGGCGCGCGGCATCGTCGAGATCCGCCTGCCAGAAGTTGCGCGGGTCGAGGTTCCCCGGCCGGCCCATCATGTCGGAGTCGTGGTAGCCGAGGTTCTCCCACTCGGTCACGCCCAGGACGCCCATCGCCCGCTCCAGTTCGCCGGCCCGGATCTCGGCCAGCCGGCGATGGTTCTCCGGCGTGTCCATCGCCGGGACGACGATCTCGCCCTGCTCCCCGCGGGTGCAGGTCACGAGGACGACCCGATGCCCGGCTGCCACGGCCTTGGCCATCGTGCCGCCGGTGCCGATCGTCTCGTCGTCGGGGTGGGCGTGCACGGTCATCAGGGTGAGCCGGTGAGGCGGCTCGGGTTCCGTGGTCGTGGGGTGGTGGGTCAGGGGTTCGTCGACGGGCTGGTCGGTCATGCCCCTGATGCTAGCGCGGCTCGAGGATGACCACCGGGATCGGCCTGGACCTCCGGCGCAGGTACTCGTCGTACGTCGGGATCGCCGCGACGAAACGCTCGTACAGCGGAGCGGCCTCCTCGATCGTCGCCTGGCGGGCTCGGACCGCCCGGACCTCGGACCCGAGCTCGACCTCCGCGTCGGGGTTCGCCTGGAGGTTCGTCCACCACGCCGGATCCCGATCCTGCCCCGCGTTCGAGGCGATGACGACGAGGTTCGCGCCATCCTCGACGTAGTACAGGCCGTTCCGGCGCGGTTCGCCGCTCCTTCGGCCGACCGTCCGCAGGAACAGCGTCCGCAACCGTCCGCGAGAGCCGTTCGGCATCGTGAGCCGGCCGCCGGACACCCGCGAGACGGTGCTGTCGACAGCCCAGACGACGCGAAGGAGCCAGCGCGGAGGGATCATGCCGGGAGGATACGTGGCGCTACCATCGCGGCCATGACAGCCGCCGCTTCCGACGGTCCGCTCGCCGGCCTCCGAGTCGTCGACTGCTCCACCGTCCTCGCCGGCCCCTACTGCACGATGCTCCTCGGGGATCTCGGGGCGGACGTGGTCAAGGTCGAGCCATCCGAAGGCAATTCGACCCGCGGCTGGGGCCCGCCATGGGTCGGCGATACGGCCGCCGGGACCCAGACCGCGGCATATTTCCTCGCGGTCAACCGGAACAAGCGCAGCGTGCGGCTCGACCTCCGTCGCGCGGAGGGGGCCGAGGTGCTCCGACGCCTGCTGTCGCGCGGCGACGTACTCGTGGAGAACTTCCGGACCGGCGGGTTCGCGAGCCTCGGCTTCGACGACGACGAGCTCGCCCGCCTGAACCCGGCCCTCGTCCATCTCGCGATCTCGGGCTACGGCCCGACCGGCCCGGCGGCCGATCGGCCGGGCTACGACTTCGTCATCCAGGCGACGAGCGGGCTGATGTCGATCACCGGCGCCGGCGACGCGGATGGTGGCGAGCCGACGAAGGTCGGCGTCGCCATCAGCGACGTCGTATCCGGGACGCTGGGGGCGGTCAGCGTGCTGGCCGCGCTTCTCGGCCGCGAGCGGGCGAGCGAGGGGTCGGGGCCGGCCGGCGGCCAGCGCATCGACTTGTCACTCCTCGGCTCGACGCTGGCCTCGCTCGTGAACCAGGCGCAGAACGCCTTCGTGACCGGCACCGCGCCGACGCGACGCGGCAATGCCCACCCGAACATCGTCCCGTACGAGACCTTCGCGACCGCCGACGGCGAGATCGCGGTCGCGGTCGGGTCCGAGCGGCAGTGGCCACGGTTCTGCGACGCGCTGGGCGTGCCGGACCTGGCGGCGGACCCGCGCTTCGCCACCAACGGCGATCGGGTCGAACGGCGAGGCGCGCTGCGGCCGATCCTCGCCGACCGACTGCGCGAGCGCGCGACCGCCGACTGGCTCGCCGCCTTCGAGCGTGCCGGGGTCCCGGCCGGGCCGATCCGCGACATCGTCGAGGCCTTCGCGTCGCCCGAGGCCGTGGCCCTGGGCATGACCGTGGAGCTGGAGCACCCGGCCTGGGGCGTCATCCGCCAGGTCGGCGTGCCGTTCGCCCTGTCGCGGACGCCGGCGACGATCCGGACGCCGCCACCGCTGCTCGGCGCCGACACCGATGAGGTCCTGCGCGAGCTCGGCTACGACGCCGCGGCCGTGTCGGGCCTGCACGCGGCGGGCGTCGTCTGACGGCGACCGCTCAGGAGGTGCGCTTGGCCGGGTCGTCCTTCCAGACCAGGTACGAATACGCGAACGCCACGACGATGACCACCACGATGCCGGCGATGATCGCGCCGATCAGGAACTCGCTCGCGACGCCGAGCAGGCCGAGGACGACGAAGACCGCGCCCTCGAGGACGAACAGCCGGCCGCCGAGGCGATGGGTCCGATCCCACGACCGGTCGCTCGAGAGCGTCCAGGGCGTTCGGATGCCCATCGTGAAGTTGGGCCGCATCTTGGGCATGTAGTTGCCGATCCCGATGAACAGCGCCCCGGTCGTGATCATCACGACCCGGGTCATGTCGATGTCGCTGCCGAGCGTCGCCGCGATCGCCACGACATGGACGATCCCCAGGATCGCCACCGCGCCGACCCGGACGACCGCGTAGGCCTGGCCCGAACGCTCGAGATTGGCGCGGCGCGGTTCGAACCGCGGGATCACGGCCAGCAGGAGGGCCACGCCGGCGGTGACCGCCGGGAGCAGGAAGAGCCCGACCGTCTTGGATGCGTAGCCGTCGGGGGTGCCATCGACGCCCCAGTGGATCGGGACCTGGGCGTCGGCCGGCAGCTGGGTCCAGGCCCAGGCGGACAGCAGGAACATCGCGCCGACCACGATGGCGCTGAAGATCATCGGGCGGCGGCTCATCGCGACTCCTTGGGCACGATCCGGAACGCGTCCATGAGGGCGGCCAGCGCCTCCTCCAGGACGGAGACGTTGAGGTGGTAGGTGATGGTCGAGCCGGTCCGGTCGGCGGAGATGAGGTCGGCCTCGCGAAGGACGGCGAAATGGCCCGACATCGTTGGCCAGGCCAGGTCGAACTGGGCGGCGAGCTCGCCCGCGGTCATGTCCCGCTCCCGCAGCAGCGCGAGGACGCGGCGTCGTGTCGGATCGGCGAGGGCGCGGTAGACACGGTTTATTTCGTCATCTCCCTAATTAGTCGAACGCCAAGATAGACCCGGGTGCGTGCGCCGTCAACGGTGGCCGTCGAGCCCGGCCCGGAGGGCACGTGCGTGTAGCCCTGCACGCGACCGGGTCGTCCGCGATTCGCCCGCTGCTAGACTCGCCCGGCGACGACCGCCGCCCGCTCCCCGGCGTCGCATCACGACCGATGTTGGAGGTTCACCCGATGACCGACGAGCGCGAGCGCTGGGCCCTGATCCTCGGTGGTTCGTCCGGCATGGGCGAGGCGACGGCGATCACGCTCGCGAAGGCCGGCTACAAGATCGTCGGGATCCACCTCGACTTCCGCGCGGCCCTGGCCCACGTCGAGGAGGTCAAGTCGGCGATCGAGGCGGCCGGCTCCGAGGCGCTCTACATCAACATGAACGCGGCCGACGACGAGAAGCGCGCCGCCGCTCTGGCGACGCTGCGCGAGCGGTTCGATCGGTCCGTCGCCGAGGGCAATGAACCCTACGTCCGGGTCGTGATGCACTCGCTGGCCTTCGGGTCGCTGGTGCCGTTCCTTGGCGAGGATCCCAAGACCGCGGTCGATCGCAAGAAGATGGAGATGACCCAGGACGTCATGGCCAACAGCCTCGTCTACTGGGTCCAGGACCTGTGGCGTGGCGGCTTCCTCGGCCACGGCTCGAAGATCTACGCGATGACCTCCGAGGGCTCGACGCGAGTGGTGCCATCCTACGGCGTAGTCTCGTCGGCCAAGGCCGCCCTCGAGTCGCACATCCGGCAGCTGGCGATGGAGCTCGCTCGGCACGGCACCGGCGCCACGGCCAACTGCATCCGCGCGGGCGTCACGATCACGCCGGCGCTCCTCAAGATCCCGGAGTCGCAGACGATGATCGACATCACGATGAAGCGGAACCCGACCGGTCGCATGACGACGCCGCAGGACGTCGCGAACGCCATCCTAGCCCTGTCCGGCGAGGGGACCGACTTCATCAACGGCGACATCATCAGCGTCGACGGCGGCGAATTCGTCACGGGCTCGTAGGCCGCGAGCGCCCATCCAGCCGTGGACGATCCGTCCGATCCGTGGCGCGTCCTGTCCCTGACGCCGACCGCGCCGGAGCGGGTGCACGGCTGGTTCGCGGGCCTCGACCGGATCGACCTCCGCTTCCCGCGTGAGCGGACGGCCGCCGCGGTCCATGACGCGATCGGCGAGGCCGACATCGTACTGTCGGACTGGTCGGGCGGCCTGCGCGTCGGGCGCGACGAGATCGACGAGGCGCCGAGTCTCGCCTTCGTGATGTCGGCGGCCGTCGGTGTCGACAGCCTCGACGTGCCGGCACTGACCGAGGCCGGCGTGGTCGTCGCGAATGCGGCCGGGCTTAATGCCCGTAGCGTCGCCGAGTGGTGCCTCGGGGCGGCGCTGGCGGTCGCCCGCTCGCTGGCGTGGGTCGACGCCCGGGTCCGGGCCGGCGGCTGGCCGCAGCTGGAGCTGCCGGAGCGCGGCTCGATGGAGCTGCAGGGCCGCCGCGTCGGCGTCGTCGGGTTCGGCGCTGTCGGCAGCCGCACGGCGCACCTGTTCGAGGCCATCGGCTGCGACGTCGCGTACTGGACGCGAACCGCGCGTCCGGCAGGCGAGTCGGGCGGAGCGACGTGGCGTCCACTCGACGATCTTGTCGCGCGCTCGGACATCCTGGTGGTCAACGTGGCCCTGACCGATGACACGCGTGGGCTCCTCGACGCCGCGCGTCTCGCCGCGTTGCCACCTGGTGCGATCGTCGTCGACGCCAGCCGGGGCGGGATCGTGGATCACGCCGCCTTGGCCGCCATGGTCGAGTCCGGGCGGCTGCGGGGCGCTGCCATCGACGTCTTCGAGACCGAGCCCCTCCCCGCCGGGGCGCCGATCCGCGACTCCGACCGGATCCTGCTCTCGTCGCATGCCGCCGCAACGACCGGCGAGGCGGTCGCGCGGATCCTCGCCCTCGTCCGCTCGAACGTCGCGAGCGCGATCGCCGGTGAGCCGGTCGAGAGCGTCGTCAACGGCCTCGATCCGGTCATCCGCCGACGGGTGGCCGTGAGATGAGCGGACGCGTCATCGTGGTCGGCTCGGTCAACGTCGATCTCGTCGTCACGGTCGACCGGATGCCCGGCCCGGGCGAGACCGTCACTGGCGGTCACTTCGAGCAGCATGACGGCGGCAAGGGTGGGAACCAGGCCGTGGCGGCGGCCCGGCTCGGCGCGCCCGTGGTGTTCGTCGGAGCGGTCGGCGCGGATGCCAACGGTCAGGCCGCGCGCGACGCACTGGCGGCCGAGGGGATCGACCTGTCCAGGCTCATCGAGCACGCGGACGAGCCGACCGGCGTCGCGCTGATCCTGGTCGACCGCCACGGCGAGAACCGCATCGCGGTGGCGAGCGGAGCGAACCTGGCCCTGGATTCCGTGGAGGTCCGTGATGCGCTCAAGCGCCTCGCCCTGACCAGCGCGGACGTCCTGCTCGTCGGCCACGAGATCCGGACCGGTGCGACCCACGAGGCGCTCCGTCTCGGCCGCCTCGCCGGGGCGACGACGATCCTCAACCCGGCCCCGGCCAATGGACTCGCGCGCCCCACGCTCGACCTTGCCGACATCGTGACCCCGAACCGTGGCGAGCTCGCGACGCTGGCTGGCGGTCCAGGCAAGCCCGCCAGGCTCGCCAAAGGCCTGCTCGGTCGGGCCGCCGGCGATCCGGCGGTCATCGTCAGCCTCGGGGCCGAAGGGGCGCTGTTGGTGCGACGCGAGGGGACGATCGCGATTCCCGCGCCGGCCGTGGACGCGGTCGACACGGTCGGTGCCGGTGACGCGCTGAACGGGGCGCTCGCCGCCGGCCTCGCGGCCGGCCTGAAGCTCGAGGCCGCGCTCCGACGGGCGGTGGTCGCGGCCGGGCTCGCCGTGACGAAGGCCGGCGCCCGGGAGGGTATGCCGACCACCCAGGAGCTGAAGCGGGCCGGGACCGGAACCCGGCCGTCAGCCTAGTCCTCGGCGGCCACCCAGGCGGTCCGTTCGCGCGCGGCGGGCGTCATCTCGAGCGCGCCATCTTCGGTGATCCACCAGGCCGCGAGGCCGCGCCCCCGGGCGGTGGCGACGATCCCGACGCGGCCCTCGATGAACAGCGACTTGGACCAGACCTCGGCCCAGGCCGGATCCGGGCCATGGACCGTGACGGCCAGGAGACCGCCGTTCGCGGGTTCGCCCGTTCGCGGGTCGAGCAGATGATGGACGGGGCGGCCGTCCTGGACCCAGGAACGCAGTCGCACCGACGACGTCGCGACGGCCCCCTGTCCCACGGCGATCGCGGCAAGCGCGTCCGGCCCGCCGGCGGGATCCTCGATCCCGACCAGCCACGGTCCGCCGTCCGGCCCGGCTCCGCGCCCGACGAGGTCGCCGCCCGCCTCCAGCAGGAAACGGTCGAGACCGTTGCGCTCGACGATCGAGGCCGCCCACCGGAGCGCGAGCCCCTTGCCGATGCCCCCGAGGTCGATCGGCTCGTCGATCTCCACCTCGCCTCGTCGAACGAGGCAGACGATCCGGCTGCGCCCCGACGGCTGTCCGGGCATCGCCTCGAGTGGCGCGCCGGCGTAGCCGAGCCGCTCGAGGTCGCGCAGCACGCGGGGGTCGAATCGGCCGGCCGTGACCCGGCGCGCTCGGTCCGCGGCGACCAGGGCAAGCTCGAGTCGCCACGGGATCGGGACCGCCTCGCCACGGCCAGCCGTCGCATTGAGGCGGGTGAGGTCGCTCCACGCGCGGAACCGGGACATCTCGGCCTCGGCCGCCTCGAATTCCGCCCGGACGGCCGCCCAGACGCCCTCCAGCATCTGGATCCGCCTCGGTCCGGCCGGTCTCGGCTCGGCGATCGTGAGCCGCAGCGGCGAGGCCATCGCACGAGCCTCGAATCGGCGCGTGCCGACCGGCGCGGCCGTGGGTGCGGACGCGCTCGGTCGCTCGATGGCGTGGTCGGCGACGGTCAGCCCGAGGCTCCCGTCGTCGCGTGCACGACCTTCGTACGGGTGACGACCCTGGTCGAGGTCGAGATCGTCGGGAGGCTGACCCGGCCGGGCAGGGCCTTCGCCGCACCGGAGACCTTCTCGACCCGCGTCCCGAGGTCCTCGAGGGAGGCTTCCATGTCGACCAGTCTAGTGCCGAGGCGCGCGTAGCGATCGGCGGCGTCGGTGTACGCACGAGTCGCCTCGTCGATCGACGTCTCCAGCCGATCGTGACCGCTCGCCAGGGCGTCAGCCGCGTGGCCCGCCGGGGCGCGATCGGCAGCCACGCGCGCATCGGTCGCCGACTGGAGCGCCGCCACGCCGGCCAGCGAGATGGCGTAGGCGCTCGCCGACATCCCGACCAGGACCGCGAGATGGACCGGTCGGCGAGGCTCAGTCATCGCCGCCCTCATGCTCGTCGTCCTCGTGCTCGTCTTCGTCGTCGTCGTGATGCTTCGACGAGGCGGCGACGGTCTTGGTCTTCGTGACGACGATCGTCGGTCGCTGCGCCGCGCGCTTCGCCTTGGCGATCGACGCCTCGAGCTTGGCGAGCTTCTTCTTGGCGTCCTTGAGCTCCTTCGCGAGCGCGTTGGCGTGATCGGTATCGGTGACGATCTGCGACTGCGCCGCCTCCAGCGCCGCGGTCATGTCGGTGGACTGGGCAGTCAGCGTCTCGAGCTGGGCTCGGAGGTCCTCCGAGCGGGCCTGCTCGACGGCCAGCCGATCCTGCAGCGCAGAGACCGGGACCGGCGCGACGGACAAGGGTGCGGACGCCGCGGTCCAGGCGGCTGCGGCCCGGATGGATCCGTAGCCGACAACGAGCGCGGCGACGACCGCGACGACCGTGGCGAGCCGCCGGACGCGGGGTGCTTGGATGCTCATGGGGGTGATACCTCCTGTCGCGATGTTTGGAAGGTCGGTTTTCGTTGGCGGCTGGCCCAGTACCGGTATGCCCCGGCGAACGTGACCAACAGGCCGGCCCCGATGTACAGCGGACCCAGCGATGACGTGTCCGTGCCGGCCAGGACGCCGTGCATCCAGGCCATGACGAAGATGAGCAGGGCCAATCGGTGCAGCGACAGCCAGGCGCCCCGGGGCAGCAGCTTCGTCCAGCGAGCGGTGATCGCAGTGACCAGGAACGCGTACAGCGCGAAGGTGCCGATCGCCACCGGGGAGCTGCGGTACTCCGACAAGCCTGGGATGACGACCGCGCCGAGGCTGACCCCGGACTTCGGGTCGACCACCAGGCTGACGATGTGTGCGACGAGGAACGCCATGACGAACACCCACAGGTGGTCGTGCCACGGGAAGATCCGCTTCGAGAGGTTCCAGGTCGAGCGGTTCGTGGGGTGGCTTAGCACCAGACCCAGGACGATCTGGAGAGTGAGCAGCAGGAACGCGACGATCCCGGTCGCGCGAGCCGCCAGCCAGAAGCGCAGCTCGGCCTGCCGGTCGCTCGTCGCGGGAACGATCTGGTCGGTCGCGTAGAGCAGGACCAGGCCGAGCAGGCCGATGAAGATGACCGCGCCGCGCGCGGACAGACGGAATGGGGGTCCGGTCCGGGCCTGGGTCGCTGGCGCCATGACGATCTCCGAGCGGATGCCTGCCTACATCGTTCGAGGCACGCCGCGCCCGTTTGGTTTCAGCCGTCCCGCCATCCGGTGGTCACCCGGCGGGCCAGGACCCATGGGCTACCCGGTCGACGGTTGGCGCCGCCTGGCGCTGACGAGTCCGGTCCGCGGCGAGAAGAGGAGCGCCGCGGCGAAGAGCGTGGTCTCGATCAGGACGATCGCCGCGCCCGAGGCCACGTTCGCGTAGAAGGACACGTACAGGCCCAGGATCGTCGAGACCACCGCGATCCCGACCGCGACCAGGACCAACCGGTCGAAGCGGATGACGAGCAGCTGGGCGGTGGCGGCAGGCGTGCAGAGCATGGCCACGACCAGGATGATCCCGACGGCCTGGATGCTGACGACGATCGTGACCCCGAGCATGGCGAGGAGCAGGTACTCGAGCCGCGTGACCGGCAGCCCCGACGCCGCGGCCCCGGCCGGGTCGAACGTCGCGTAGAGCAGTTCCTTGCGCAGGACGAGCACGACGACCAGGACGATCGCGCCAAGGATCGCGACCTGGATGAGGTCCGTCGCGCTGATGGCCAGGATGTTGCCGAGGAGGTAGCCGAACAGGTCCGTGACGTAGCCCTGGATCGTGCTGAACAGGAGCACGCCGAGCGCGAACGTCCCCGCGAACAGGACGCCGACCGAGGTATCGAACCGCAGGTTGCCCCGCCGCGAGACCACGCCGATCGCCAGGGCGGTCGAGACCGCCGCGATCGCCCCGCCGATGTAGAGCGGGATCCCGACGAGATAGGCGATGACCAGGCCTGGAAACGCGGCGTGACTGACGGCGTCGCCGATGAACGCCAGTCCCTTGAGCACGACGAAGGCGCCCATGACGGCACACACGACACCGACGATCAGCGCCGCGGCCAGCCCGCGCTGCATGAAGCCGTAGGTCAGCGGATCCACGAGCAGGTCGATCACCGTCGGGCGTCCTCGTGGTAGTGCGGTTCCTTGCCGGATGGCTGGTCGTGGTGATGCGCGTCGTCGAGGATGAGGGTGGTGCCGGCGAGGTCCGGCAGGACCAGGACGTGGCCACCGTAGGTCTCGGCCAGCAAGCGCTGGTCGAGGACCAGGTCCTTGGCCCGGCCGACGGCCACGATCCGGCGGTTCACGAGCGCGGCTTCCTGGAAGCGGTGGGCGGCACAGGCCAGGTCGTGGGTCGTCGCGATGACCGTCTTGCCGGCCCGGGCTTCGGCCTCGAGCACGTCCATCAAGTCCTCCTGCGTGGTGGCATCGACCCCGGTGACCGGCTCGTCGAGCAGGTAGAGGTCGGGTTCGGCCGCCAGGGCCCGCGCCAGGAACACGCGTCGCCGTTGACCGCCGGACAGCTCGCCGATCTGGCGGTCCCGTTCCGCGGTCATGGCGACGGTCGCGAGGGCCCGCGCGACGGCCTCGCGGTCCTTCGCGCCCGGTCCCCGGCCGATTCCGATCGACGGGTACCGGCCCATCATCACGACCTCGCCGACCGTGACCGGGAAGCTCCAGTCGACGAGCTCGGCCTGCGGCACGTAGGCGACCCGGCGAGCGGACCCGCCGGGCGGGCCATCGAGGACTTCGACCGTCCCGCTCCGCGCCGGCAGGAGTCCGGCGATCACCTTCAGGAGCGTGCTCTTGCCCGCCCCGTTGGGCCCGATGATCGCGAGCAGCGACCCGTGCCGGATCGACAGGTGGACATCGTCGAGGGCGATGCGGTCGCCGTACCCGGCGCTGACATCATCGAGCCGGACGGCGTCATCCGTCACGACCGCAGGGCTCCGACGATTTTCGCCATGTTCCAGCGCATCATCCCGAGATACGTGTCGGCAGGGCCAGGGCCCAGGGCGTCGTTATACAGGGTGGTGATGACCTGCGTGATGCCCGCCTCCTTGGCCAGCGTTTCGGCCAGTGCCGGGCTGAATTGGGCCTCGCTGAAGACGGCCTTGACGCCCGCCGCCTTGACCGTGTCCACGAGGGCGGCGAGCTCACCGGCCGACGGCTCCTGCCCGGGACTGCCCAGGATGACGCCGACCAGTTCGAAGCCGTAATGCCGCGCGAAGTACGGGAAGGCGTCGTGGAACGTGACCAGCTTCCGGCTGGCCGCGGGGATCGTCGCGACCTCGGTCATCAGCTCCGCATCCATGGCGGCGACCTCCGTCGCATAGGCCGCAGCGTTGGCGCGGTACGTGGCTGCCCCGGCCGGGTCGATCTCGCTGAGCTTCGCCTCGATGGCCGGGAGGTATCGCTCCGTGACGATCGTCGGATCGAGCCAGAAGTGCGGGTTCGGCACGCCATCGACGGCGATCGCGGGGATCCCGTCACCCAGCACGAGCCTCGGGGCGTCGCTCCCGTTGGCCTCCACGAGGCCACCGAGGAAGTCGTCGAGGCCGACGCCGTTGGACACGACGAGATCGGCGCCGTCGAGGGCGCGCGCATCGTTCGGCTTGGGTTCGTAGTCCTCCGGGCCGACGCCGGGCGGGATGATCGAGCTGACCGTGACGCGGTCGCCGCCGACGTTCGCGACGATGTCCGCGAGGACCGTCGTGGTCGCCACGACCCGGACGGTGTCATCGGCCGCCGATGCCCCGGGTCCGCCCGAGCATGCCCCGACCGCGATCGCCAACCCGACGAGCAGCATCGGCCAGCGACGATTCGTGTTGATATCGAGTCTCATCGTTCGGCGGCGAGGGGCGGTCATCGGGCGCATTCGTCCGGCGCGAGGTCAGGCGGTTCGCCGGATCGGCGTCGGCGCCGCGACCTGGCAGGCGGGGCACAGGCCGAACAGTTCGAGGCGGTGCTCGTCCACGCGGAACCCTGTCCGTCGCGAGACCTCGCGGACGACCGTCCGGAGACCGGCGTCCGGGATCTCGGCGGTCCGCCCGCAGCTGGAACAGACGACGTGGTGGTGGTGGTTCGGGGCACACCCGACGTAGGCGTGCTCGCCGCTCGGCAGGTCGAGACGCTCCACGACCCCGAGCTCGGAGAGGACCTCCAGCGTCCGGAAGATCGTCGCGCGCCCGATCCCGAGACGACGGACCCGGGCGTCCGACACGAGATCGGCCGCTGTGAAGTGTCCGGCCCGATCGGCGATGAGCTGCGCGACCGCTCGGCGCGGCTCCGTCAGGCGATAGCCGGCGCGATCGAGCGCGAGGACCAGTGGCCGTGGGTCTCCCATGGCCGGACCATATCACGATTCCGGTCTTATCAAGACTGAGTCTCAATATCTGCGCTCAACACGAAGGCGCTCCGTCCGCAATCGCGCCGAACGTACGTCATCCCGACCGGACCTTCGGCCCGGGTGCACCAGACCATCCCTCGCTGCACACTCTCGGCGATGGCCATCGACACCTTGCGTGGCAAGACCGCGTCTCTCCGACGGAGCTTCCCACGCCCGAACCTGTCGGCGCTGACCCGACACCAGCGAGCGCCGATGCCGAGCTACGGCATCGGCGATGCCGATGCGCACGTCTTCAACTGCCCGGTCTGTGCCCGCCCGCTGCCCGACGGCACGTGGAAGTGCCCCGGCTGCAGCACGCACCTCGTCTTCGGCGTCACGCTCAAGCGCGCCGGCGGTCTGCTGTCCTTCGGGCTCGTCGTGGGGATCCTGTTCGGCGGCCTGGCGATGTCCGTCGCGATCGGGCTGGGCCTGCCGTCCACCTCGGCGGCGGGCAGCGGCACGACCGGCATCACGAATCCTGGAACGGGTCCCGCCCCGACGCCCGACCCGGTCACCGGGATCGTCCCGGACACGACCGTCCCCAAGGCCGCGCTCTCGGCCATGCGCCAGATCTCGCTCCTCGACCAGCGCATCGCCGAGGACGGCGCCGCGTTGAAGTCGGCCGTGAAGGCGAACCGGACCGCCGACATCGCCCGGGCCCTTCGTGCGCTTGGCGCCGACGCGGCCGTCGGGGCGAAGTACATCGCGCCACTCGGGACCTGGTCGGCCGCGGCCGCGTTCGCGACCTCGCGCGCAGCGTTCTACGACTCGGTCGGTGCGACCTCGCAGGCCGGCCTCGACAAGTCGATCTCCAACAAGAAGGCGTACAAGGCCTCGGGCACGGCCATGCTGAAGGTCCTCAAGAAGGTGGCCACGCTCGACACCGAGGGACGCGCCCTGGCCGTCGGCATCGGAACCGAGCTGCCGCCCGTCGACTACAGCGCCATCAAGTAGCGCCCGCCGTCAGGGCGTGGCGGGCGTCGGCGCGTAGCCGGTCAACTCCACGTATGCCTCGCCGCTGAGATCGATCCCGCCTCGCGTCGCGCGGACTCGCTGTGAGCCCTCCCAGTAGATGACGCCGGTCGTGGCCCGCGTGTCGAGCTCCTGGGCCGCGACCGTCGGCACCAGCGCGATCTCGAGCGCTTCCGACGTGATCTCGATGGTCCAGCCGGCCGGATAGTCCGCACCGGTCGCCGGGCTTTGCCAGTGAGTGTCGACCGTGACGGTGAACGCCTCCGCCGGCAGGTGACGGACCCGGCCGCCGGCATCGACCAGCGTCCCATAGACGAGCGGATAGGTCCCGTCCGCGTTCCGGACGAGTGACAGGGTGAGGTCCGTCCCGTCCGCCAGGTTGACGGCGAACCAGTCCCAGCCACCACCGCCGACGGAGATGAAGTCACCCCACTGGTGGTCGAACCAGGCCTCCCCGGTGACCGCCGCCGCGCGACCGTCGATCGTCACGGTGCCCGTCGCCGTCATCGCCGTGCGCGAGTAGTAGTAGGAGCCACCGCCGGCGCCGAAGTCGATCCAGCCGTCGCCGTCGTGGAGTGCCGGTGACTTCGTCGCCTCGAGGTCCAGGTCCAGTCCGAGACCTCCGGGCAGGCCGGCGATGTCCGCCTCATCGGGCGCCGTGACGGCCGACAGGTGGTCGGATCCGCCCGAGCCGAGCATCGTCCAGGGTGATCGCCCGACAGTCTCGGGACGTGACGGATCGATCCCCGACATCGACAGGTCGAAGCCGGCCGGCTGCCCCGTGCCGTCCCGTGGCGAGCGGTCGACCTGTGGCCCTACCTCCATCCGCTGGGCGTACCCGAATCGATCGCCCGTCTCGTCGGTCAGCGCGAGATGGGCGGCCCACGAGGTCGGGAAGGCGCCGCGCTCGGCCCGGAAGATGACGTATTCGAACCCGTATCGGCCGCCGTCGGCGGTCCCCAGATGGCCCGTGTAGTACCACCACTCGGTCAGTCGGCCGTGCGGGCCGTCGTCGCGCGGCAGCTCGATCGGCTGCGGATCGACGATCGCGGCGGGCGAGGCCGTCGGTGGCGCGATGCTCGGTCGCGGGGCGGTCGGGTTGGCGAGGATCGGCGTGCCCCCGCCGCCGGTGCAGGCGCCGAGCAGCACGATCAGCACGAGGAGCGCGACCGGGCGCCTCATCGCGCCGCCGCCTCGACGTCGGCCTCGGACGCTGGCAGGCGGCTGCCGACGAGCCGCTCCAGCCTGCCCGGCATCCACCAGTTCCAGTGACCGAGCAGGCGCATCGTGGCCGGGACGAGCAAGGCCCGGACCACGGTCGCGTCGAGGGCGACCGCGATCGCCATGCCGACACCGAGCGCCTTGATGAGCACGATGTCCGCGAAGGCGAACGAGCCGGCGACGAGCACGACGATGAGCGCGGCCGAGGTCACGATCCGGCCGCTTCGCTCGAGGCCGCTCGCGACCGCCTCGACATTGTCGCCGGTGCGGTCCCAGACCTCCTTCATCCGGGAGAGAAGGAAGACCTCGTAGTCCATCGAGAGGCCGAACAGGACGCAGAACAGGATGACGGGCTGCGTGGTCTCGACGAAGCCGAGGGGCTGGAACCCGAGCGGGGCGGAGAGATTGCCGTCCTGGAAGATCCACACCAGTGCCCCGAAGCTCGCGACGATCGAGAGCGTGTTCATCACGAGCGCCTTGGCCGGCAGGATCACTGACCGCAGCAGCACGAACAGGACGAGGTATGTGGTCACGATGATGAACAGGGCGGTGCGCGGGAAGTCGGCGGCCACGCGGTCGACGACGTCGGTCACGTCCGCCGCGCCACCACCGACGAGGACGACGGCACCGGCCGGCGGGGCGAGCGGGCCGCTCGGGTCGCGCAGGTCCGCCACGAGCGCCCGGCCCTCGTCGCGGTTCGGGCCGTACGGGGTGTAGATCGTGAACGCGGTCAGGTCGCCGCTCGTCGTCGCGGCGAGGGCCTGCGCCACGTAGCGGTCGCGCGGGCCGTTGGGGTCCGCGTAGAGCAGCTGGTACTGGGCGAGCGTGAGCCGCGGGTCGACATCGACGAGGCCGTCCACCCGCGTGATGCGCTCGTCGGCGACGAGCCGGCGCGAGTAGTCGTACAGCGCCGCGAGATCATCCGCGGACGTCGCCGCGCCGGGCATCCGGATGGCGAGGACCAGCGGCGCGAACTCACCTTCCCCGAATTCGGCCCTTAGTCGGTCGAAGGCTGCCCGGGATGGCACCTCCGCCGGCAGGATCGACGCGTCGGGCGCGTTGAACCGGATGTGCAGGAACGGCGAGCCGAGGAGGAGCAGGAACGCCAGCGTCGGGACGAGCACCGCGACCGGGTGGCGCATCACCCGTCGAGCCAGGCGGGCCCACGGCCCGTCGGCATCGGCACCGGCTCGCACGCGGCGGATCGCGAAGCGGTCGACGCGCTCGCCGACGATGGCCAGGACCGCCGGCAGGAGCGTCAGCGCCGACGCGACCGCCAGGCCGACGACGATCGCCCCGGCGATCCCGACGGAGCGAAGGATCATGAACTCGAACAGGATCAGGCCGAGCAGGCCCAGCAGGACGGTCAACCCGCTGAAGAAGACGGCTCGTCCGGCCGTGGCGACCGTGACACGCACGGCATCGGCGACGCGGGTCGGTCCCGGCGGTCGGAGCGCGAGCTCCTCGCGGAAGCGACTCGTCATCAGGAGCGAGTAGTCGACGCCCAGGCCGAGGCCGAGAAGCGTCGCGAGGTTGAGCACGAAGATGCTCATCGGCATCAACGACGCGACGAGGAAGACGGCCGCGAGCGCCACGATGACGGCGGTCCCGCCGACGATGAGCGGTATTCCCGCCGCGACCGCCGAGCCGAAGACGACGAGGAGGGCCAGCGCGGCGAGGGGCAGCGAGATGATCTCGCTCCGCTGGAGGTCCGCCTCCGACACGGTCTGGACGTCGCCATAGAAGGCGGGACCGCCCGCCAGCTCGACGGCGAGGCCGGGCGCGGCGTGGAGTCGCTCGCGCAGGATCGGCAGGGCCTCGGGTGAATTGTCGGGCGGCAGGTCCAGGAAGACGATGTCGTAAGCGGTATGGCGATCGGCGGATACCTGCCTCGGTGCGACCAGATGGGATACGACCCGGGCGACGTGCGGCGCACCGGGGATGTCGGCGACGGCGGCGGCCGCGGCCAGCTCGAAGGCCGGCGTTCCGGCCTCGCTCGTCGGGCTGCTGAAGACGATGACGAGAGCCGAGGGTGGCGCGCCGAGTTCGCGCCCGAGCAACGCCTTCGCCCGGGCGGACTCGAGGTCGTCGAGGATGAATCCGCCGGCGCTGAGCTGCCTGGGTGCCTGCGGGGCGAGGGGCAACGCGGCGAGCACGACCAGCGCCCAGGCGCCCACGACCCACCACGCGCGACGCGCGACGAACCGGCCGAGTCGATCGAAGGGGGTCACCGCATCATCGTAGTCCCGGTCGCCCGAAGGGGCCGCCGGACCGACGGACCGCACCTGCCCGTCAGGCGCCTGCGGAGGGCGTCCCATCTGCTAGCATCGCGCCGATGCAGCTGTTCCTCGTCCCGTTCCAGCAGCCCATCCCGTTCGGCATCTCGGCCGGCATCGTCATCCTGATGCTCGGGATCGTGCTGAAGTCGGCGCTCTCGACCGAGGGCGGGGCCCGCTGGGTCCGGCGGGTCACCAACCCGAACGCCCGGTTCCTGTTCAGCTTCCTGTTCATCATCTGGGCGCTCGGCTTCGGGATCGGCCTGCAGCTGGTCCCGCACGAAGGCGCCGGCTCGCCCTACGGCGCGCTGGGCCTGATCGCCCTCTTCAGCGGCTTCTTCATCATGATGGGCCTGCTCTGGGCGGTCATCGGGGAGTAGCCTCGCTCGGGCTGGAGGGTCCCTGGGACCCTCCACGTGGACCGGACCCGGACCATCGCGCTATCATCGGTCGGCTTGCAGACTGCATAGACTTTATGCGCTAGCGGTCTCGTTCGAGCCACCGGAGGCCAGCCCGCGTTGGACGCCCAGGAGATCAAGTCCGCCGTCGCCCACCAGGAAGCGGCCCGCGCCGCTGCCGAGACGCCGTTCGTCAACCTCGCCGATCCGGCGCGGGTGCTGGGCGCCGACGGTCGACCCGCGGTCAGCCGGCGCGCCCCGCTCTGGGCGGACATCCCCGATGAGCAGTGGAACGACTGGCGCTGGCAGCTCAGCCACCGGGTCAACGACCTCGCGGAGATCGAGGCGGTCCTGAACCTGACCGACGACGAGCGCCTGGGGCTCTCGGCGCCCGACAAGTTCCGCGTGGACATCACGCCCTACTTCATCAGCCTGATCGACCCGAACGACCCGAACGACCCCATCCGCCGCCAGGTGATCCCGACCGGCCGGGAGCAGCAGGCGTTCACCGCGATGATGGAGGACTCGCTCGCCGAGGACCGCCACTCGCCGGTCCCGGGCCTGGTCCACCGCTACCCCGACCGGGTGCTGATGCTCGTCACGACGCAATGCGCCTCGTACTGCCGCTACTGCACGCGCTCACGGATCGTCGGCGACCCGACCCAGAACTTCAATCGGCGCGACCACGAGGCGCAGCTCGAGTACCTGCGCCGGACGCCGCAGGTCCGCGACGTCCTCATCTCGGGCGGCGACGGCCTGACCCTGGCGCCCAAGCTCTTCGAATCGATCCTGCGCGGGATCCGCGAGATCCCCCACATCGAGATCATCCGGATCGGGAGCCGCGTGCCGGTCTTCTTGCCCCAGCGCATCGACGACGAGCTGTGCGAGATGCTCGCGAAGTACCACCCGCTCTGGATCAACCTGCACTTCAACCACCCCAACGAGATCACCCCCGAGGTCTCGCGCGCGGTCGACAAGCTGACCCGGGCCGGCCTGCCGGTCGGCAACCAGAGCGTGCTGCTCGCCGGCGTCAACGATTGCGTCCACATCCAGCGCCACCTCCTCCACAAGCTCGTCGCCAACCGGATCCGGCCCTACTACCTCTACCAGTGCGACCTCGTCGAAGGATCCGGGCACTTCCGGACGCCGGTCGGCAAGGGGCTCGAGATCATGGAGGGCCTGCGCGGCCACACCTCCGGCTACGCGGTCCCGACGTTCGTCATCGACGCGCCCGGCGGCGGCGGCAAGATCCCGGTGATGCCGAACTACCTGATCTCGTACAGCGACCACAAGGTCGTCCTGCGCAATTACGAGGGCTACATCACCACGTACGAGGAGCCCGAGACGTACGAGCGGCACGACTCGGCGGCGTGCGCGTACTGCCAGCACGAGCGCCCGGAGCCCGGCCAGTCGGGCGTGCTGGGCCTGCTCGAGGGCGAGCGCATGTGGATCGAACCGAAAGGCTTCTCCGAGGTCCACACCCGTGGCAACACCGAGGCCCATCGGCTCCAGGATCCGTCGAAATGGGTGCCGTTCGGCGTCGGGGCCATCGAGCACGCGGCCGGATCGCCGCTGCCCGTGCTCGAGGCCGGCGACGGCGCGACGAACGGATCGGCGAACAGGACCGCTGCCGCGCCTGAGTACGGACCGGGCGAGGAGCCGCGGCCCCGCGAGGGCGAGCCCACCGCCTCCGCCCACGGCGAGCTGCTGTAGCCGGACGCGTTTCGGTTCAGCGCGCTCCACGCGCTCGTCCGCTAGGCTCCGCTGATGCGTCCACCCACCCATCCATCGGCCGACCCGTGAGCAAGCGCAAGCGCACGTCCCTCGGACAGGCGATGGGTGCGGCGATCGTCGGCTTCGACTACCAGGTCTTCCGCGCGACGAAGCCGCCGCCCGAACTGGTCGAACAGGGCAAGCCGATCGCGCCGGTCCCGGCCGCGGACGGCGGGCGGATCAGCATCGACCTGCCGGAGCCGCCGGGCGGGAGGGACGAGGCGGACGGCGCTCCCGACGGACCGGCCGGCCCTGACCGCTAGCGGGTCGACGCGACCACGCTGAGCGCCCGCGCCAGCTGCGGGTCGGTCATCGAGCCGACCGCGGCCGGCGTCATGTCACGAACCTGATCCGGGCGTGAGCGGCGTCACGTCGCTCGGTCGCTCGACCACGACGTCGGGCGTGATGCCCTCGTGCCAGATGCGGCGACCATTGGGCGTCAGCCATTCGACGGTCCCGATCCGCAGCGCCGAACCGTCGGACAGCTCGAACTCGCCGAGGACGGTCCCGGTCCCGAACGTCCCGACCCCCACGACCTGGGCCCGTCCGGCATCCTGCAGGGCGCCCGACAGGATCTCGGCGGAGCTCGCCGTCCCCTGGTCGACGAGCACGTCGAGGGGCAGGTCGAGAGCCACGCCGTCCGGCGAGACCGGATGGCGCGTCTCGTTGCCGTCGGCATCGCGCTCGACGTAGACGTCGCCCGAGCGGATGAACTGGCTGGCGATGCCGGTGGCCTCACCGACGAAGCCGCCCGGATTGCCCCGCAGGTCGAGGACCAGTCGGTCGGCACCGGCCTTCTGGATGTCCTTCAGCGCGACGACGATGTCGTCGGCCGACCCGTGGGAGAAGGAGTCGAGACGCAGCAGCGCCGTCTTGGTGCCCGGCACCAGCGTCCAGGAGACCGACTCGATGGGGACGTCCGCGCGGGTGATCTCGTAGGTGCGGGCCGGTCCGCCCTTGGCCCGGACGGTCAGTTCGACCGAGGAGCCTGCCTCGCCACGGACCCAGCCAGCGATCTCGTCGAGCTCATGGCCGGTCGTCGCCTTGCCGTCGACGGCCTCGATGACGTCACCGGTCAGGACACCGGCGGCCTCGGCCGGGCTGCCCTTGAAGACCCCGACCACGAGCGGCGAGCCGTCCTCGGCGGCGTCCAGCCGGATGCCGATCCCGACGTACGAGCCCGACAGCTCGTCGGCCTTGGCCGCCCGCTCCTCGGGCGTCAGGAAGGACGTGTGGCCGGTGTCGCCAACGGCCTCGGTCAGGCCGCGGATCGCGCCGTATGCGAGCTCGCGGTCGTCGAGCTCGGCGCGTCCGACGTATTCGCGATGGAGCGTGTCCCAGGCTTGCCGGATGAGGTCGAATTCCTGGGCGGAGGTCCCGCCGGTGGCGCCCGGGGTCGCCGGACTGAACCCGCTCAGCGGTGCGACTCGCCCGACCCCGACCCCGACCGTGAAGGTCGCGACGAGGACCGTGGCGAGGACCGCCCGGCGAAGCCATCGGCGACCTCCGCCACTCGAGGAGGTCGAGGAGGCCGGGGAGACCGTGGCAGCCTCGGGCGCCGGCGGCGCCATCGGTGTGGCAGCGGGCGCCGGAGTGAGGCTGGGCTCGGCAGGCGTCTGGGCGGGGTCGGTCGGGGGCAGCATGGCTCACGTGGTAGGGGCGATCGTCCGGCCGCATGCGCGGAACGGCACCGGGGGGTCGGCCCGGCGACGCCAAGCATGACGCCATCGGGTGAGCGTGCGATATCGGGACGATGAAGGTTCGTTGGTGGAACGAGGGGTTTCGGCGCCGTCGTGCCTCGAAAGGATTGGCATCCGCCGATCCTCGTGATAGGCTTCGCGCCCAATCCCTACTGAACCAGTCGGAGATCCTCCGTCCGTGACCGACGCTCCCGTGTCCGACCGTCCAGCCCCGTCCGTCGGCCTCGGGTCCCTGCGACCCGCGCCGCTCGGCTTGCCGGACCCGAACATCGTCCCGCCGGCCGTCGCGGAGGCGGGCGACCCCTTCACGGCGATCCGGGTGATCGACCTGCTCGCCCGGATCCCGCGCGGGCGCCCGGTCCGGCTCGCCGACGTCGTGGACCGGCTCGACGCGACCTACCTCGACTGGATCTTCCCGGCGCCGGTCGTCGTGTCGGTCGTGGTCCAGCTGGCGGCGAACTGGATGGCCGATTACCGCAACAACGCCGGGTTCGAGCTGGATGACAGCCCGTACGGACCGACCCTGACGATCGAGGACTCCAGCCGCGTCGATCCCTGGATCGTCAACCAGGCACAGCGCGCCGCCGCGGCGTGTACCGAGCGGCTCGCCGAGTTCAGTCGTCGGGACCGGATCGCCGCCGACTGACCCGAGCCGCGACCCCGGAACCGTCCCCCCACATCGATCGCCCGCAGGCCCGCGGGCAAGCAGCAAGGAGGCACCGCAAGACCCATGAGCGACCACGGCTATGCGACCAGCGACACGCTCGTCGACGCGACCTGGGCCCAGGCCCACCTGATCGACCCGGGCGTCCGCTTCGTGGAGGTCGATGTCGACACCACGGCGTACGACCAGAGCCACATCCCGGGCGCGGTCGGCTGGGACTGGACCAGCCAGCTGGCCGACGGCATCCGGCGCGACATCGCCGGGCGCGAGGACTTCAGCGCCCTGCTCCAGGCGTCGGGCATCGGCCCGGACACGACCATCGTGCTGTACGGCGACAACAACAACTGGTTCGCGGCGTGGGCCTACTGGCAGCTCAAGCTGTACGGCCACCGCGACGTCCGGATCCTCAACGGCGGGCGCAAGTACTGGCTCGACCAGGGCCTGCCCCTCACCGTCGATGCGCCCGACCATGCGCCGACCGGCTACCAGCTGCCCGAGCCCGATTTCGCCCTGCGCGCCTATCGCGACGACATCCTGCCGCGCCTTGGCGATGAGGGCCTGGCCCTGGTCGACGTGCGCAGCCCGGCCGAGTTCAACGGCGAGATCATCGCGCCCCCGGGCATGAGCGAGACCGCCCAGCGGGCGGGCCACATCCCTGGCGCCGCGTCGGTGCCCTGGGCCCAGACGGTGCGTGAGGACGGCACGTTCAAGCCGGCCGACGAGCTGGCCGCCCTGTACGAGGCCAAGGGCGTGACGCCCGACAAGGACGTCATCGCCTACTGCCGCATCGGCGAGCGCTCCAGCCACACGTGGTTCGTGCTCCACGAGCTGCTTGGCTACAAGCGCGTCCGCAACTACGACGGCAGCTGGACCGAGTACGGCAGCCTCATCGGCGTGCCCATCGAGAAGCCCGCCCCGGTGGCCGTCGGCTAGCGGAGCGAACCTGGCCCGGCCGACGGGCCGGCCCGCAGCTACTCGACAGACGGCGGCGTCCAGCCCGGACCCGCCGTCTCGTCATGTCCGGGGCGGTCGCCCGTACCGGGCCATGGTCTCGAGCAGCCGGTCGTGGGGGAGCGCATGTGCGGTCACGCCGTCGCGCCCGACCATCGTCGTCGCGGCCACCAGCGCGTTGACGATCGACTCCTCGGTCGCCTCGATCGTGGCCTCGAAGAGCGGGTCCATGACCCGGTCGGCCACCATCCGGAGGTCGACGGTGACGCGGCTGTCGCCCTCTCCGGAGGGCCGCGGCAGGCGCCGGTTGCCGGTCGCCCAGGCGAGGAACAGGTCGCCCGAATAGTGTCCGGCCGTGCTGCCCATCCGGGCCAGGCCCATGCCGGCCCGCTTCGCGAGACGGTCGCATTGGTGGGGCAGGAGCGGGGCATCGGTCGCGACCAGGATGATGATCGACCCGCGGTCAGCCGGAGGCCGCTCACGCGATCCCGCGGCCGCGCGGGCGGCGTCGACCGCGTCGGACTGGTCGTGCGGCGAGGGGAGGTCGCTCTTGGGGATCGCCTCGCCGACCGGGACCCCATCGACGCGCAGCCACTCGCGCCGCCCGTAGTTGGCCTGCACGAGCACCCCGACGGTCCATCCGCCGGCGTCGTCGGGGACGACTCGGGATGCTGTGCCGATCCCGCCCTTGAACTCGTGGCAGACCATGCCGGTCCCGCCACCGACAGCCCCCTCCGGCACGGACCCGGTGCGTGCCGCCGCGAGCGCGGCTCGCACGTGCTCCGGGCGGACGTGGAACCCGTTCGCGTCGTTGAGGCTGCCGTCCCAGGTCTCGCCGACGACCGGCAGCGACCAGAACGGCGCGCCGTTCGATGCGGCGACCGCTTCGGCGATGAGGGCGTCGTGGACGACCCCGACACTGTGGGTGTTCGTCAGCCCGATCACGCTGCCGAGCTGGCCCAATTCGCGGATCCACTCGAGGCCGGTCAGCTCGCCGTTCCCGTTCAACCGGTGGCAACCGGCGAAGACCGGCTCCGACCACGGCACGCCGTCGTGGGGCACGACGACGGTGACGCCGGTCCGGACGGGACCGCGACCAGTCACGAGCGGACCGTCTCCCTCGATGAGCGTCGTGTGGCCGACCCGCACCCCGGCGACGTCGGTGATGGCGTTGGACGGGCCGGGCCGACCCCGCCCGATGACGATGCCGAGATCGCGTGCACGCATCAGGCGATGCTAGCGGCGCGCCGTCCGACCGGCGGCTCCGTTCCGGCCCTCGGCCGTATCATCGGGCCATGATCCCCACACCCCGCGACAAGGCGTCCCTGCGGCTTCGGCGGCTGCCCGACCGTCTCGCCGCGATGCGCGCGATCGATGTGGCGGAATCCTTCCGCGACCTGCCCGGCCTGGCCCTTCTGGAGAGCGCGCGGCCAGGCCGGAACGCCCGCTGGACCTACCTGACCGCGGACCCCGTTGCCGTGCTCGAAGCGCCCGCCGCCGGGCACGACCCGTTCGCCGTCGCCCGCCGGCTCGTGGCCCGGCTCGACCGGACGGTCGTCGTGCCCGCCGACGCCCCGCGGTTCACCGGCGGCCTGGTGGGCTTCCTGGGCTACGACCTCGGGCATGCCCTCGAGCGTCTGCCATCGATCGCGGTGGACGACCAGGGCCTGCCGATGCTGCGGCTCGCGCTGCACGACTGGGTCGTCGCCTGGGACCGGCGGACCGGACACGCCTGGCTGGCCGGACGGGCGCTCGACGGCGACGCGCGGCGCCTCGCCCGACGCCTCGACGAGGTCCATGCCCGTCTGACCGGCGACGGACCCGTTCACGCCTCGACGGCGATGGGCGCCACCGGCACCTTCGACGCGGGGGACGATGCGCCCTTGAGGTTCCGGTCGCGCTCCTCACGGGCCGACTTCGAAGCCGGCGTCGAGGCCGTGCGGGGGCACATCGCCCGCGGTGACATCTACCAGGCCAACCTGACACGACGTCTCGAGACCACGTTCGACGCCGACCCGTGGGAGCGCTACCGGCAGTCTGCGGACCGGGGACCCGTCGCTCTTCTCGGCGTACGTCGACCTCGGCCCGAGCCCGTTGAGCGGGCGGCCGCGGGCGCTCCTGTCCGCGTCGCCCGAGCCGTTCCTGTCCGTCGATGCGGCCGGTCACGTCGCGAGCGACCCGATCAAGGGCACGCGGCCACGGGGCCGGACTCGCGACGAGGACCGCGCGCTCGCGCGCGAGCTGCTGTCGAGTGCCAAGGACCGGGCCGAGAACGTGATGATCGTGGACGTCCTGCGCAACGACCTCGGTCGCGTCTGTCGCCCGGGGAGTGTCCGCGTGCCGCGCCTCTGCCGGCTCGAACGGACGGCGGCGGTGCAACACCTCGTCTCGACGGTGACCGGGCGGCTCACGCCGGGCCTCGATGCATTCGATCTGCTCGCAGCCTCGTTCCCCGGCGGCTCGATCACGGGTGCGCCGAAGATCCGTGCGATGGAGATCCTCGAGGGGCTCGAGCCGGTCCGGCGCGGCCCGTACACCGGTGCGATCGGCTGGATCGGTCCGGACGGGGCGATGCAGACGAGCATCGCCATCCGCACGTTCGTCGCCGATGGCCGGCTGATGACGCTGCACGTGGGTGGCGGGATCACGTACCGGAGCGACCCCGCCGCGGAATGGGCGGAAACTGTCGCCAAGGCGCGAGGACCGCTCTCCGCCATCGGCGCGATCGAAGTCGCCTAGGCCGATGGCAGGGCCTCGCCACGTCTGGGTCGACGGTCGCGTCCTGCCGGCGGAGAGCCTGCACCTGTCGGTGTTCGACCGTGGCTTCCAGCTCGGCGACGGCGTCTTCGAGACGCTTCGCGCGCGAGCCGGGCGTGCCACCGAGCTCGCCGAGCATCTCGAGCGCCTCGAGCGGTCCGCGACCGCGCTCGGGATCGCGCTGCCGGGCGATGTCGAGCGTCAGCTCGCGACCGGGCTGGCCGACCTCCTCGCGGCGGAAGGTCTGGACGGCCCGGACGGGGACGCGTCCGTGCGCATCACGGTCTCGCGTGGCGCGTTCCACGGCCGGGGCCTGCTGCCACCCGACGAGGGCGTCGCCGCGACGATCGCGATCCAGGCCTGGCCGGTGGTCCCCCCGCCGGCCGACCACCTGGAGCGCGGCCTCCACCTGATCGCCTCGGCCGTCCGGCGCGATCCGTCCAACCCGCTCGCGGCCCTCAAGACCACCTCGCGAGCGGACTCCGTCTACGCTCGCCTGGAAGCGCGCCGGGCCGGCGCCGATGACGCCCTGTTCCTCACGATCGACGGGCACCTGTCGGAGGGGACCACGGCGAACATCTTCCTCGTGCGCCGCTCCGCCGACGGCACCGAGGAGCTCGCGACGCCCTCGCTCGACTGCGCGATCCTGCCCGGCACCACCAGGACGTGGCTGCTCGCGTGGGCGGCGCGGGCGGGGTTGCGCCCATTCGAGGGTCACCTGCTGCCGGCGGACCTGGCTGCCGCGGACGAGGCGTTCCTCTCCTCGAGCGTCGCGGGCGTGCTTCCGGTCACCCAGTTCGCCGGTCAGCCGCTCGGCACGGGTCGTCCAGGCCCGCGAACGCTGCAGGCTCGCGCGGATCGCGAGGCGATGATCCGCGGCGACGGTGGTGGCGATTGACCCGCGACGAGCTCATCAGTCGGACCCGCCAGCTCATCGACGAGGGTGACCGGCTCGTCGCCGACCCGTCCATGGGCTCCCTCCGCGTCTGGCTCCAGCGGTCCGACGACCTGCTGTCGACGGCCTGGGGGACGATGGACCGCTACCACCTCTCCTGGCTCATGGTCGGCAAGCCGAAGGACATCGTGCGCGGCCGGGCGATGACGGCGGACGAGGAGGCGGCCTACGTTCGCGAGGTCGCCGAGCAGAAGACGGCGGCGCTCCGGATGAGCCTCGACGCCGTCGATCGGCAGGGGATGCCGTTCGCCGGTGAGACCGGTGGGCTGGGCGCAGGCGATGCCTGAGGCTTCGTCGACGGCGTCGCGCGAGTGGGTCCCGGCGGTCGGCGGGACCCGGACCGTGCCCGCGCCCGACCCGATCGCCCGCGACTACATCCTGCTGGCGCTCCGGCTCGACCAGCGGACCCCCGGACTCGTGGATGGGTACTTCGGGCCGGCCGATCTCAAGGCGATGGTCGACCTCGAGCAGGGGCGCCCGGCGGCGGCGCTTCGCGACGACGCGGCGGCCCTCCGGTCTCGCCTCCCGACCGAGGTGGCCGACCCCGCTCGCCGGGTGTGGCTCGATGCGCAGCTCGTCGCCCTCGAGACGCAGGCCGCCGCGCTCGCGGGCGAGTCGCTGCCATACCTGGACTATGTCGCGCGGTGTTTCGCGTTCCGGCCGCCGCGTCGGCCGGATGCCGAGTTCGAGGTCGCCGCGGCGCGCATCGACGCGCTGCTGCCCGGCGATGGGCCGCTGGCCGAGCGCCTGGATGCCTGGGACCGCCAGTTCGAGATCGCGATCGACCGGTTGCCGGCCGTCATCGACCCGCTCGTCGCGCGGTTCCGCGCCCGCGCCGCCACGCTCTTCGGCCTGCCCGATGACGAGGAGCTGCGCGTCTCGGTCGTCCGGGACCAGCCCTGGTCCGGCTACGACTGGTACGACGGCGGTCGCCGTTCGCGGGTCGACATCAACACGGACCTGCCGGTACGCGTCCCGGACCTCATCAGCACCATCAGTCACGAGACGTACCCGGGCCATCACCTCGAGCACGCCTGGAAGGAGGCGGACCTGGTCGATGATCACGGCCGTCTCGAGGCGTCGATCCTGCTCATCAACACGCCTGAATGCCTCATCAGCGAGGGCCTGGCGGACCTGGGGCGAGCGTTCGCCGTCCCCGACGCGGACGCCGTCGACCTGCTCCTCGAGACGTTCGAGCGCGCCGGCTTCGAGATCGCCACGGATCCCGGGGCCGCTCGCGACGCCGCCGAGCGTGTCGTGGCACTGGCGCCCGCACGCCGAGCGCTCGCGGCCGCCCGGGGGAACGCCGCCATCCTGCGCCACGCGGACGGGCGTTCGCATCAGGACGTCCGCGATTACCTCGTGTCGGTCGGTCGGATCCCTGAGGCGGCGGTCGAGAAGCGCCTGGAGTTCATCGAGCACCCGCTCTGGCGCACGTACGTGTTCGTCTACGCTGAAGGAGAGGCGCTGCTCCGGCGCTGGGTCGATGCGGTGCCCGTCGCGGACCGGCCGGCCAGGTTCGCCCGGCTCCTCCACGAGCAGCTGACGCCCGCGGCCGTCACGATCTGAGTCCCGCTACAGGTCCCGGATGAACCGCACGCGGTCCTCGCCCTCGCCGTCGTAGTCGGGGTAGGCGATCGTCCCGTACAGGCGCTGCGTGCCGGGTCCGTCGTCCGGACGGAAGCCCATCGCCGTGTGGAACCTGACCGAGATCTGGTTGCCGGGCCAGGTGACGGCATTGACGGTCCGCGCGCCGCGAGCTCTGGCGTCGTCGAAGAACCGCTCATACAGGGCTCGCGCGAGGCCCCGTTTCCGGCGGTTCGGGTTCGTGCCGATCATGTGGACGTACGCCTCCGCCGGGTGGTCCGGGCTGACGAACCCGACGAGGAAGCCCTGGATCCGCCCGTCCTCCGACTCGACGATCCAGGACGTGTCCGCGAAGTGCTGGAACCACAGGCGCGGCAGGAGGGCCCGCACGCGGCGACCGCCCCACCATTCGTCGACGACCCCGACGACGGCGGGGTGGTCGGCCTCGGTCGGGCGTCGGAAGCGCAGGTCGTCCAGGCCTTCGGTCGTCATCGGGCGGTGACCCAGGCGACGAGGCCCGCGATGACGGCCTGGATCGGCACGAGCGGCCCGAACGCCTCACCCAGGTAGTCGAGCAGCGGCAGCACGCCGCCCTCGGTCAGGGCGTACAGCCATAGGCCCACCTGTCCGAGGGCGACCGCTGCGAGCGCGAGGGCCAGGGCCAGGTACGCCCGTCGCCGGTCGCCGATCGTGGATCCGCCACCGATCCGCAACGCCAGCGTCGTCGCGTAGCCGATGACGGCCGCCACGGCGAACAGGCCACCGGTCAGCGTCAGGACCCCACCGAGCACGACGATCGTGAGCGCGCCGATGACCCCGACGATCGCCGCATAGGCGATGCCTCGGCCCGGCGAGACCGGCCGGGTCGGCGTCTCGGGCTCGGGCGTCCGGTAGCGATCGGACGGCGGATGGGCCAGGCGGCGCTCGCCGGGAATCGGATCGGGCGTGGCCGGCGTGCTGGTCGGGGCGGCGGGGTCCGTCATGGCGACCATCCTAGCCCCGGGCTCGTCGACGGCGAAGGTCGCGCCAAGTCGGGCGCATCTACCAGATGCATCGTGAGGACGAGCCCCTCGTGGACCGATACCCAGATCGCCCGCGCCGCAGGATTCGATGCTGATCCACGCTCGGTCGTCGTGGATTTGCGTCTCACAGACGCACTGCACGGCCACGCGCCCGTGAGGCCGGTGGCCGTGGCGAGCGCCCATTACGCACGCTAGACTCGCGACGTGCCGCATCCAAGCTTGGGCCTGCCGCCCCTCGACCTCACCGCCGGGTATCCCGCCGCCGCGGAGCGGATCCGGGTCGCCCGGTCCCGTCTCGCCGCCCGCGCCCTGCAGGTCGCGCTGACGGACGTCCGGGGCATGCGCGAGCGCTACGACGAAGCCGGCCTCCGCCAGCTGATGCTCGATGCCGAACTGCTCGCCGAACGCGTGGCGGTCGGCGTGGCCGCGAACGCCCCCGATGTCGGCCGCGAGTACGCCGAATGGACGGCCCCGGTCTACCGTCGGCGCAAGGTCCCGATGGACGATCTCATCGCGCTCTGCCGAGGCCTCCACCAGGCCTTCCCGGACATCCTCTCGGCGGCCGAGATGGTGCCCGCCGACGCGACCCTGGACGAGGCCATCAAGGTCTACCGCTGGCATCGCCGCCTGGCCGGTGACGCCCGCAGGCGCAACGCCCTCCTCCAGCTGATCTACAAGGGCGGTTGACGGCGACCGATGACCATCAAGTGGGTGCAGCAGGATCCGCTCGTGATGAACGGCGAGCCGTTCTGCTACGGCTCGCGCTTGACCGTCCGCCAGCTCCTGGAGCTCCGGGCGAACGGGTATGACCTGACCCGGATCAAGACCGACCACCCGGAGCTGCGCACGCTCGGCATCGCGGCCGCGTACGTGTACGCCGCCGAGCATCGCGAGCGATACGCCGACTTCATCGAGCCCGATGGGTCCCTCGCCGGTGGGGGGCTCACCGCCGAGGAGGCGGCCGGCTTGCCAGCCCAGTTCCGGGTGCCCGGCATCGTCGTGAAAGCGGCCGCTGCGTCGGGGTCGTCCGCGGCCTGACCGCTCGCGGTTCGCGATTCGAGGGCGGTGGTACGCTCTTGGTCCGCTTTCCGGAGAACCACGCGCCACATGACCGACACCACGACCGACCCGACGGCCAGCCCCGCACCCGACACGGCAGCCACCGAAGCGTCCTTCGACCCTGAGCGTCGGGCGACAGAGCTCGCCATCCTCGATGCGCTGCGGAGCGTCGTCGACCCCGAGATCGGCATGAACGTCGTCGAATTGGCGCTGATCAAGCAGATCCTGCTCGGCCCGGATTCGACCGAGATCAAGATGATCCTGACGACGCCCTTCTGTCCCTACGCGGGCTCGATGATCGCGCAGGTCAAGGAGCAGGCCGAGACCGTGGTCGAGCACGACGTCAAGGTCACGCTGCTGGCCGAGCGCTGGGATCCGCGCGACGCCGGCCTGATGTGGTGACCCGGGACGCCTGACACCCGAGCGGCCCCGCCGCGCGGAGTCCGCGCGAACCTCTGCTACCGTTAGGTGCACGGATCGGCCGTTCCAACCGACCGACAAGGAGCCAAGGCACCGATGAACCAGAACCAGATCCCCACCGTCTACGCGTCCCCGTCGGCGCTCGGGGTCAAGCCCGATGCGCGCCTGCAGGCGGCGTTCCTGACCCATGCGTTCGTCTGGATGTTCGTCGGCCTGCTCGTGTCGGCCGCCGTCGCCTGGGCCACCCTCGGCAATCGGGCGCTCCTGGAGTTCGCCTCCGAGAACATGATGATCCTGTTCATCGCCCAGCTGGCGATGGTCTTCGTCATCTCCGGCGCGATCAACCGGATCAGCGCGACGGTCGCGCTCGGGCTGTTCTTCATCTACGCGGCATCGCTCGGCCTCGTGATCGGGCTGATCGTCTCCTACTACACGGAGGCCTCGGTCGTCACGGCCTTCCTCAGCGCGTCAGCGATGTTCGGGGCAGCCGCCATCTACGGAGCGGTGACCAAGCGCTCCCTGGCCGGCCTGGGCGGGATCCTGTTCATGGGCCTGATCGGGATCATCGTCGCGTCGGTCCTGAACTTCTTCCTGCAGAGCAGCGGGCTCTCGTGGGCGATCGCGCTGGTCGGCGTCGTGATCTTCACGGCCCTGACCGCTTACGACGTCCAGCGCATCCAGGCGGGCGACCTCGCCGCGCAGACCGGCTCGCTCGAGAAGGCCGCGGTCATCGGCGCGCTGCACCTGTACCTGGACTTCATCAACATCTTCCTGTTCATGCTCCGCCTGTTCGGCGGTCGGAACTGACGCTCAGCCGATCCGGAGGTCCGCGACGCTGTCGATGACCTCGTCGGCGAACGGCGAGAGCTCGGCCCGCGTGCCGACCCCGGTGAGCACCCCGTAGCAGCGGGCGACGCCGGCCGCCCGGCCCATCTGCAGGTCCGCCGCTGCGTCGCCCACGACGACCGTCCGTTCGGGTCGCGTCCCGAGCTCGGCGCACACGTGGACGACCATGTCGCCGGCGGGCTTCACGGCCAGGCCGTCGTCCGCGCACACGACCGCGTCGACCCGACCGGCCAGCCCGAGCGCATCGAGCGTCCGGAGCGTGGGTTCGCGGTCGTCGGTGGTCGCGACCGCGATCCGGCGACCGTCCGCCCGCAGCGTCGCGAACAGCACCGTGAGGTCCGTCACCGGCCGGGCGAGCTCGACCGCGTCGGGCGGCCGCCACGCAGCGTCGAGGGCCGATTCGGCGGCGTCGGCCGGCACGCCGGCGTCGCGCAGCACGGCCGCGGTCGCCTCCCGGATGCGCGCCATCGGCGTGGCGGCCAGGCGCCCTCCGCCGATCGCCCGGGCGGTCGCGGCGTCATAGCCAAGCATCTCGAACAGCGGATCACGGATGGCCGTGCCGGTCGCCCGTTCCAGGTCGTCGGCCAGGGCCACCGCCCAGCCGCTCCACATGGCGTGGAACTCGATGAGCGTGCCGTCCTTGTCGAAGATGACGAGTTCGATGCCGTCCAGGCGACCCGTCACACCTCGGCGCCCGTGGCCTCCTCTTCGTCCGGTTCGGCGGCCGCGTCGCCCTGGGCGAGGACGAAGCACGCCTCGGGCGAGAAGGCCACCGACACGGTCTCCCCGACCGTCGGGAGGCGCAGGCGCGGATCGTTGAAGGTGTCGAGCGCGAGGACGGGCGGACCGGCGCCATCGGACGGCTGCCCGAGCGCCAGGCGGAGCCGGACGACGGAGCCCAGGAAGCTGATGTCCTGGAGGGCGCCGGTGATCCGGTTCCAGCCGTCCTCGCCGTTGCCCAGCTCGATGCCCTCGGGGCGCACCGCGAGCGTGACGTGGTCGCCGGCACGGGCGCTCGTGACCGGCTTGGCGGTACGCACCTCCTGGCCACCGACGGATAGGCGACCGGCCGACGGGTCGACGATCGCCGCGCCGACGAGGTTGAGCGTGCCGACGAACGAGGCGACGAACCGGGTCGCCGGGTAGTTGTAGATCTCGAAGGGCGTGCCGATCTGCTCGATCCGGCCCTGGCTCATGACGACCACGCGATCCGAGAGCGACAGCGCTTCCTCCTGGTCGTGCGTGACGTAGACGGTCGTGATCCCGAGTTGCCGCTGGATCGCCCGGATCTCGCTTCGCAGCGAGATGCGGATCTTCGCGTCCAGCGCCGAGAGCGGCTCGTCGAGCAGGAGCACCTTGGGCTCGATGGCGAGCGCGCGCGCGAGGGCGACGCGCTGCTGTTGCCCGCCCGAGAGCTGGTACGGGTACCGGTCCGCCTTCTCGGGCATGTTGATCATCTCGAGCAGCTCGCCGACCCGCTTGCGGATGGCGTCCGCCGGGCGCTTCTGGACCCGCATCCCGAAGCCGATGTTGTTGGCGACGTTCATGTTCGGGAACAGGGCATAGGCCTGGAAGACCATGCCGACGTTGCGCTTGTTCGGCGGCAGGTTCGTGATGTCCTTGCCGTCGACGGTGATGTGGCCCGAATCGGGATACTCGAAGCCCGCGATCATCCGCAGCGTCGTGGTCTTGCCGCAGCCGGACGGCCCGAGGAACGAGACGAACTCGCCACGCTCGGCCGAGAGGACGAAGTCCTCGACCGCCGCGAAGGCGCCGAACACCTTCTTGACGTGGTTCAGCTCCAGGAATCCCATGCCTGCCTCGCTCATCAGTGGGCGCCGCCGATCTCGATCTGGGTGCGTGTGTCTCGGCCGATGAAGGCGATCGCGATCATCGCCAGCCAGGTCAGCCCGAAGCTGATGAGCGAGACCGCAGCCGGTTGGTACACCTCATACCCGCTCAGAAGGTTCAGGTAGGGGCCGAAGGCCGGTCGGGCCAGGAAGCTGGCGATGGTGAACTCGCCGAGCACGATCGCCAGGGTCAGGAAGGCCCCGCTGAGGAGCGCCACGCGAAGATTGGGCAGGATGATCCGGACGATGATCGTGAACCAGCCGGCGCCCATGCTCTGGGCGGCCTCGGTCAGGCTTCGGATGTCGATGGCCCGCAGGCCCGCGTCGACGGCCCGGTACATGTACGGCAGCGAGAGGACCACGTATCCGGCAACGAGCAGGAACGTGCTGCCGATGTCGGTGTGGGTGAGCGGAAGCGGCGGTCGGCTATAGACCCGGATCAGGCCGAAGACGAGGACGACCGCGGGGATGACGAACGGCAGCAGGGTCACGAACTCGACCAACGATCGGGCCCGTGGGACGCGGAGCTGCACCCAGTACGCCGTCGGGACGATCAGCGCCAGGCTGGCGAAGATCGTGACGATGCCCACGATCATCGAGTACCCGAGGCTCTCGAGGAACTTGGGGTCCGACAGGGCACTCGTGTAGGCCGAGAATGCCGGCTTGGCCTTGAGCGAGAAGACGAGCGTGGCGTAGAGCGGCAGGATGAAGTAGAGCACGCCGAGCAGGAAGATGAGCCACCAGGCGATGCCGCCGCGACGTCGTCTCATCGGCGCCACCGCTCGGCTCGGCGCTGCAGGATGGTGTAGATGACGATGGACCCGCCCATGATGAACACCATCCCCATGGCCATGGCATAGCCAAGACCGGGGTTGTGCAGGACATCACCCGAGATCTGGTTGCCGATGAGCAAGGGCACGAGCGGGATCTGGCCGCTGGTCAGCTGATAGGCGGTGGCCTGCGCTCCGAAGGCGTTGCCGAAGAGCAGGATGATCGTCCCGATCAGGGTCGGCATGAGGATCGGCAGGGCCACCCGCCGCCAGTACTCGCGCGAGCTGGCCCCCATGTTCTCGGCCGCCTCACGCCACTCCGGCCGGAGGCCATCGATGGCGGGCGCGATGATCAGGACCATGAGCGGGAACTGGAAGTAGAGATAGACGATCTCGAGCCCGAGCTTGTTGTAGATCGTAAAGTCGGAGGCGTACAGATTGATGCCCAGGCCCCTCAGCCAGAGCGTGAGGACCCCGAGCTGCCCGAGCGTGAAGATGAAGGCCAGGGCCAGGGGCACGCCGGCGAAGTTCGAGGCCACGCCGGAGAACGTCATGAGCGCATCGCGCAGGACTTTTGGCAGACCCCCGAGGATCACGGCGTAGGCGAGCAGGAAGCCGAACACGCCGCCCACGACCGCGGTCACGAGGCTCACCTCGATGCTCGTCGCGAAGGCGTTCGTGATGATCGGTGACGAGAGTTCGGCGTAATTCTGGAGCGTCGGGTTCCCATCCAGCCCCTGGAAGCTGCCCAGGACGAGGAAGCTGATGGGCAGTCCGATGAACAGGAGCGCGAAGAGGAAGAACGGCACGAGGCCGATCCAGCTCCAGGAACGACGCCGGCCAGGGCGCGCGGTGAGCGCGCCCTGGCCGGACATGGCAGCCATCAGGATCGCTGGCTGAAGACGACTACGGAGCCGGTGGCGGCGTAGCGATGGTCGTGACGCCCGTGGCTGCGTCCCAGCCGGCGGTGATGAGCTTGGTCGCGGTGTCGAGCTGCGCCGGCGTCGGGAAGACCGCACCGACGCTGTCGGGCAGCTTCGCCGCCAGGTCAGCCGGCACGACGCCCCGCTTCACGAGGTCGTCGTAGCGGATCGGGTTGCAATAGCCCTTCAGCCACATGAGCTGCCCTTCGTCCGAGTAGAGGTGCTCCATCCACAGCTTGGCGGCGTTGGGATGTGGCCCGGTCTTGTTGATGGCCTGGACGTAGACGCCGCCGAAGCGACCGGTGGCCGGAACGGTGACGTCGATCTGCGGGTTCTTGTCCCGACTGGCCAGTCCGTTGTAGGACCACTGGAGCGCGATCGGCGTGGCCCCGCTGACGATCGTCGCCGGGTTGGCATCGACCGGCACGAAGTTGCCCTGCTTGACGATCTTGCCCCAGAAGTCGAGCCCCGCCTGCGCATTGTCGAGGGATCCGCCGTTGGCGAGCCCCGACGCGTAGATGGCCTGGATGGCCTGGTTGGAGGTCCGGGGGTCGCCGTCGAGCGCGACCTGGTTCTTGTACTCCGGCTTGATCAGGTCGGCCCAGTCCTTGGGCGGGTTGGGGACCGCTTCGGTGTTGGTCACGAACGACATGACGCCGTAGTAGTCGCCATACCACGACCCGTCAGCCGACTTGGCCGCGTCCGGGATCGTGGCCCAGGTCGAGACCTGGTATGGCAGGAAGAGGGCCTTGTTCGCTTCGCCGAACGCGAAGCCGACGTCGATCACATCCGGGTTCTGCGGGCCCGGGTTGCTCACGTTGGCCTTGATGGCCTCGATCTCGTCGCCGGAACCGACCAGTGGGTCGAGCTCATTGACGGCGATCCCGTACTTGGTCTTGAAGCTTTCGATGACCTCGCCGTAGTTGCACCAATCATGGGGCAGGGCGATGGTCGTGAGGTTGCCCTCGCTCTTGGCCGCAGCGATCAGTTCCTCGCTCGGCCCGGTGGGGGCCGCGGCCGATGCTGCCGCCGTCGCGGACGGGGCCGCTGCAGACGGAGCGGCCGCCGATGGGGCCGCTGCCGAGGGAGCCGCCGCGGACGCGGACGGTGCGGTGCTGGCGCCCGATGACGAACAGGCCGCGAACGCCAACGCGGCGACGGCCGTGAGACCCGCCATCCGGGTCGCGAAACGATGATGAGACAACGTCATCCTCCGATCTGTCATGCGTGGTCACGGGATGGGAAACCCCTGCCGACCGAGACCTCCTCAGCTCGGTTGACTTCCATGCGATCGGCCCGTCTCGGCGGCGCCGAGGGCGTCCGTCGGGGGCGAAATCTCCGTGCTGGTGCATTTGACTGCCGCGCATCCGCGGGCGTCAAGACCATGTGAGGGTTTTGTTAACGCGACATCGTCGCAGTGTACGTTTCGTCGCGGTAGATGACCCCGTCGTCGCGACGTCGGCACCGTCGGCTTCGGCGCCAGACATGTCGATGCCGGCGCACCGAGGGCACGCCGGCATCGGTGGCGAGGTCCGTCAGGCTAGGGGAGCCAAGCCTTCCACTTGGCCTCGTTGGCCTCGACCCACTTCTTCGCCGCGTCGGCACTCTTCATGTTGTTGTTGACGATGTCGTTCGACACCGTGTTCTGATCTTCGGCCGTCCACTGGAAGTTCTTGATGAACTGGGCGGCCGCAGGAGCCCGCGTGTTCAGGCTCGTGGCGATGATCTTGTTGAGGTTGTAAAGCGGGTAGTCGCACGCGACGGCTTCCGCCACCGCGTCACAGCCGGCCGTGTACGGCGGCAGGTTGACGCGCACCAGCTTCATCTCGTTGTTGAACCACTGTGGGTCGTAGAAGTAGGCGAGCAGCGCCGTCTTGTTCTGCTCGGCCTTGCGGAACGACTCGATCAGCGCCAATTCGCTGCCGCCGACGACCACGGTGAAGTTCAGGTTGAGGTTCTTGACGAGGGCCGCGTCGTTGGTCACGTACGACGGGTCGCCGTCGAGGAGCTGGCCCTTGCCGCCGGACTCCGACGTCTTGAAAAGATCGGCGTACTTGTTGAGGTTGTTCCAGTCGGCGATGTCCGGGTACTGCGCCGCCATCCACGGCGGGACGAACCAGCCGATGACGCCCTTGATGCCGGTCTGGCCGGCGTCCTCGGCGACCTTCTTCTCGGTGATGTAGGTCTTCACGAGATCGTCATGGCCCCAGTTCTCGACGACCGCGTCGACATCACCGGACTGGAAGCCCTCCCAGCTGACCTGTTCGGTCAGGTTCTTGAACTCGACCTTGTAGTTCAGCTGGTTCTCCAGCAGGTAGCCGATCACGGCCGCGTTCAATTCGTACCCCACCCACGGGTTGACCGCGATGTTGATCGTCTCGCCGTTGCCCTTCAGACCGCCGGCGCTCGCCGCCGGGCTGGCTGCGGTGCTGGCCGCCGGGGTCGCGGCCGTGCTCGGGGCGGCACTCGTGCCGGCGCTCGAGCTACTCCCGCTCGAGCAGGCGGCGGCGACGATCCCGATCGCGGCGATGGTGACGAGTGCGCGTGAGCGCCACGGGAATCGCATCGTCTTGTGTCTCCTCCATTCACCGCGAGCGACGCCGCGGTCTGCGGATTATCGGTCACGCCGACAAGATGTGAAACGCCGTCGCACGACGTGCCCGGACCGGTTCCGCGGTCTCAGTGACCCGCGGCTCCCGGGCGACCGGCCGAACCGGCGGTCATCCGGTCGAGCATGATCCCGAGCAGCACCAGGGCGATGCCGGCCGCCAGCCCGACCCCGAAGAGCGTTCCCTGGGAGAATCCCGAGACGACGTCGAGGCCGAGCGCCTGGCCCCCCGTGAGTCCCCCGACCACGACCATCGAGAGGACCAGGATCACGGCCTGGTTGAGGGCCAGCTGGAGGGCGGGCCTGGCGACCGGCAGGTCCACCTTGACGAGGCGCTGCCGGCCGGTCGCGCCATAGGCCGTGGAGGCTTCCTGGATGGCCGGCGGCACGCCGCGCAGGCCGACGTCGACCAACCGGATGACCGGGGGCACAGCGAAGACTATCGCGGCGAAGATGGCCGTGAACCGGCCCACGTCGAAGAGCACGAACGCCGGCACGATGTAGACGAACGACGGCATCGTCTGCATGGCGTCGAGGATCGGTCGGAGTCCCTTGGCGAACCCATCGCTTCGGGATGAGGCGATCCCGAGCAGCAGGCCAAGGGCGAACGTCACGAGCGTCGCGATGAGCACCTGCACGAGCGTTTCCATCGAGTGCTGCCAGAGCCCGATCGCAAAGATGGCAACGAGGCAGGCGACGCCCACCACCGCCTGTCGGACGCCGCTCGCGAGCAGGGTCAGGCCGGCGACGACGCCCATGACGAGCCACCACGGTGAGTCCGTGAAGATCGTCTGCAGCGGGTTGATGATGTAGTTCGTCACGGCGTCCTTGAACCCGCTCGTCAGCCACGAGACGTTCGTGCGCAGCCAGTCCACGAAGTCATTCACGGGCCCCCGGAACGAGATCTGGACGGCGTCGGGGAACTCCTGGCCGATCGTCGTCGCGAGCCCGACGATCACGGCCACGATCGAGATCGCCAGCGCCACGGCGAGCACCGACCGGTCGATCGACGCCATCCGACCGCGATGCCGCGGGTCCATCCGCACGCTGACGTGCTCCGTCACGCGGTCGAGCACGATGGCCAGGATCACGATCGCGACGCCCGCATCGAACATCGCCCCGACGTCCTGCTTCTGGAGGGCTTTGACGATGTCCTGGCCGAGGCCGGGTGCATCGATGAGCGCAGTGATGACGATCATCGACAGCGCCAGCATGATCGTCTGGTTGAGGGCAAGCCCGAGTTCCCGCCTGGCGAGCGGAAGCCGGACCTTCGTCAGGAGCTGACGGGACGTGGCGCCGAGAGACTCGCCGGCCTCCACGCTGTTGACCGGCACGCGACGGATCCCGAGGGCCGTGATGCGGATGGCGGCCGGCATCGCGTAGATGAGGGTGACGATGACCGCCGCCGCCGGGCCGATCCCGAAGAACAGCACGAACGGCGCGAGATAGGCGAAGGTCGGCATGATCTGCATCACGTCGAGGATCGGCGTGAGGAACCGGCGGAAGCGCTCGTTCCGGGCCATCAGGATCCCGAGCGGCACCCCGAGGGAGAACGAGATCGCGACCGCCGCGACGATGGCGCCAAGGGTGTCGACGCTCGAGTCCCAGAGCCCGAGCAAGCCGAGCGAGAGGAAGCCGGCGATCGATAGCGTCGCGATCCGCCATCCACCGGCCACGTAGCCGATGGTGCCGGCGAAGGCGACGAGCGCGGGCCAGCCGATGCCGTGCAGGATCGCCGTCAGCACCTCGACGAGCGTGTCGATGATCGTGCGCGGGATCCCGAACACGATCTCGAAGATGAGGCTGTCCTGGTTGTCACGGATCCAGTCGCGCAAGTCGTTGAGGGCCTGGAACAGGGGGCGCTCGGGGTCGTGCGGCTGGACGGCCGTGCCCGCGAAGAGGTAGTAGAGGACTGCCGACACGGTCAGCAGCAGGAGCAGCCAGGCCCACTTCGGTAGCCCGGTCGCCAGGCGCTGAGCCGCGGGCACCGAGACGGCTGTCATCCCCGGACCCGAACCGAGCCGCTCACGTTGGCGGTGGGACGGTCCCGGACATCGTCCCGATCACCCGGGCACCGACCGTGTCCGCGACGGCCCCGAGGATCCGGGTGCGATCGACGACGCCGAGCACCTTCCCGTCCTGGACGACTCGGATCGGTTTCGCGGTGGAGGCGGCGGCCTCGAGACAGGTCCGGATGACCGCATCGGGCGCGAACTCGGGACCGTCGGTCGGATCGTTCGGCTCCACCGGGCGCATGATCCAGCGGAGTGTCAGCACGTGGCTCTTGGGCACGTCGCTCACGAAATCGGCGACGTACTCGTCGGCCGGCGCCCCGACGACCTCCTCGGGGCGCCCGATCTGGACCACCCGGCCGTCGCGCATGATGACGATGTGGTCGCCCAGCTTCAGGGCCTCGGCCAGGTCATGGGTGATGAACACCATGGTCTTGCCGACCTCGTGATGGAGGCGCAGGACCTCGTTCTGCATGTCGCGGCGGATCAACGGGTCGAGGGCACTGAAGGGTTCGTCGAAGAACATGACTTCGGGATCGACAGCCAGCGCCCGAGCCAGACCGACCCGCTGCTGCATCCCGCCCGACAATTGGTCCGGAAAGCTGTCCGCGTGGCCCGTCAGGCCGACGAGGTCGATCATCTCGTTCGCGCGACGCTCGCGGGCCACCCGATCGTCACCGCGGATCTCGAGGCCGAACGCCACGTTGTCGATGACCCGACGATGAGGCAGGAGGCCGAAGTGCTGGAAGACCATGCTGAACCGTCGGCGCCGGAGGTCGCGCAGCTTGGCCGTGTCGGCCTTGACGATGTCATCACCGTCGAAGAGCACCTCGCCCTTCGTCGGCTCGATGAGCCGCGTCATGCAACGCACGAGCGTGGACTTGCCACTGCCCGACAGACCCATGACCACGCAGACCTCGCCTGGACGGACGTCGAACGAAACGTCGCGGAGGCCGATCGTCGCGCCCGTCTTCTTGCGCAGCTCATCACGGGGAAGGTCCGCATCCGGCGTGCCGATGGTCTTGTGCTCGGCCGCGCCGAAGACCTTCCAGAGGCCGCGGACCACGAGCGTCGGCGTGCGAGCGCCTTCCTCACGCGCGACTGGATCCGTCGCCGTCGTCACCCTCGCGTCACCCTCCGAACCAGCCCGTCGGCCCCGGTGCCGTGTTCTGCCAGATGTGCTTGGCCTCACGGTACTCGTCCAGACCGCTGGGGCCAAGTTCCCGGCCGACGCCGGACTGCTTGAACCCGCCCCATTCGGCCTGCGGGACGTAGGCGTTGTAGTCGTTGATCCAGATCGTGCCGTGGCGCAGCCGCGCGGCGACCCGCTGGGCCCGGCTTGCGTCCGCGGTCCAGACGGCGCCGGCCAAGCCGTAGGTGGTTCCGTTGCCGAGCTCGATCGCCTCGTCCTCGGTCGTAAACCGCTCGATCGTCAGGACCGGCCCGAAGACCTCCTCGCGGATGATCCGCATGTCGCGACGGACATCGGCGATGACGGTCGGGCGGTAGTAGAACCCGGCCTGGAGCTCGTGCTCCGATGGCCGTCGGCCCCCGGCGACGACGCGGGCCCCTTCGGCGATCGCCGATGCGACGTAACCCTCGACCCTGTCACGGTGGGCGGAGGTGATGAGGGCCCCCGCCTCGGTGGCGTCGTCGGTGCCATGCCCGAGGCGGATCAGGTCGGCACGCCGGCCGACCTCCGCGACGAAGCGCTCGTAGATGCCGTCCTCGACGATCGCCCGGCAGCCGGCCGAGCAGACCTGGCCTGAATGCACGAACGCGGCGGTCAACGCGTTGTCGACTGCGGTCTCGAAGTCCGCGTCCGCGAACACGATGTTCGGGCTCTTGCCGCCCAGCTCCAGGGCCACCTTCTTGACGTTGGCGGCCGCGCCGCGCATCAGGGCCCGCCCGGCCTCGAGGCCGCCGGTCAGCGACACGAGGTCAACGTCCTGGCTGTCGGCCAGCGCCTGCCCCACCCGCGGGCCGGGGCCGAGCACCAGGTTGACCACGCCCGGTGGCGTTGCGGCCTCCTCGAGCAGGCGCGTCAGGTGGATCGCCGAGAGGGGCGTGACCTGGGCCGGCTTCATGACCGCCGTGTTGCCGGCCGCGAGCGCCGGCGCGATCTTCCAGCTCATCTGCAGGAGCGGGTAGTTCCACGGCCCGATGAGCCCGCACACCCCGACCGGCTCGTACACGATCCGGCTCAGCACGTTCGGGTTGCTGACATCGACCAGCCGGCCGGCCTCCTTGTCGGCAAGGTCGGCGTAGTAGCGGAAGACGCGCGCGACGTCGGTCATGTCCCCGCGGCTCTCGCGCATGGCCTTGCCGGTGTTCAGAGTCTCCTCGCGCGCCATCGCTTCGAGGTCGCGGTCGATGAGCTCGGCGACGCGGTCGAGCAACGCCGCGCGGTCGCCCGTCGGCGTCCGCGACCAGTCGGTCGAGTCGAAGGCGCGGCGGGCGGCCGCGATGGCGGCCTGGACCTGCTCATCGGTCGCGACGTCCACCTCGGTCACGATCGACCCATCGGACGGGTTCACGACCTGGCTGCACGTCCCGTCGCCGGACGCGATCCACTGGCCGTCGATGAAGAGGCTGGGCACGATGACCTCGGGTGCTCGGTTGGCCGCCCAGCTTCGACCGGCGATCGGGCGCCGTCAAGCCGAGGATGCGCCGGGCGATCCGGCGCGTCAGCCGCCCGACGGCCGGGTATCCTCACTCCTCGCGGTGTGAGGGTTCCGGCGCAGGAGGATGGCTGTCGGCATGAGCGCGTTTCCGGATCGGGCCGGTGTAGTCGTCATCGGCGCCGGCATCGTGGGCAACAGCCTTGTCTACCACCTGGCCCGGCTCGGCTGGCGGGACATCGTCCTCGTCGAGAAGGGCGCGCTGCCGAACCCCGGCGGCTCCACCGGACACGCCTCGAACTTCATCTTCACGACCGACCACTCGAAGGAGATGACGGCACTGACCCTCGACAGCGTCAAGCAGTACGTCGAGCTGGGTGTCTTCACCCAGAGCGGCGGCATCGAGGTCGCCCGCACACCGGAGCGGATGGAGGAGCTCAAGCGCCGCCTGGCGGCGTCGAAGTCGTGGGGCATCGAATCCGAGCTGATCGATCCCGCCCAGGTCAAGGCGCTCGTGCCCTACATCGAGACCTCGATCGTGCTCGGCGGCTTCCACACGCCGGGTGTCGGCGTGGTCGATTCGCTGCGAGCCGGAACGATCATGCGCGAGCGCGCCACGGAGCTCGGCGCGCTCACGATCGCGTCCGGCACCGAGGTCACCGGGATCGACGTCGTTGACGGCCACGTGCGCGGTGTTCGCACCGATCGCGGGACGATCGCCGCGGACACGGTCCTCATCTGCTGCGGCGTCTGGAGCCCGCGGATCGCGAAGATGGCGGGCGCGTCCATCCCGCTGACGCCGGCCATCCACCAGATGATCAGCGTGGGTCCGGTGCCCTTGTTCGCCGACACGGTCGGCGAGATCAAGTACCCGATCGTGCGCGACATGGACACGAACATGTACGAGCGCCAGCACGGCGGCGACCTCGAGGTGGGCTCGTACGCCCACCGGCCGATCCTCATGGACCCGGACGACATCCCGTCGATCGCCGCGTCGGCGCTCTCGCCGACCGAGCTGCCGTTCACCCAGGAGGACTTCGAGCCGCAGCTCGAGCAGGCCCTCGAGCTCGTCCCGGACATCCTCGGCGACGAACGGGTCGGGATCCGCCACTCCATCAACGGGCTGTTGTCGCTGACGCCCGACGGGATGCCCATCCTCGGCGAGACGCCCGAGGTCAAGGGCCTCTGGTCGGCGGCGGCCATCTGGATCAAGGAGGCCCCCGGCATCGCCCGGACGGTCGCCGAGTGGATGACCCACGGGACGCCGGAGATCGATCCGCACTCGTCCGACATCGCCCGCTTCTACGACCACCACCGGACGGCCGCGCACATCCAGGCGCGCAGCGCCGAGGGGTTCAACAAGACCTACGGCATCGTCCATCCGATGGAGCAATGGGCGACGAACCGAGACGTCCGCCTGAGCCCCATCAACGCCCGTCAGCGCGACCTCGACGCGGTCTTCTTCGAGGCGGCCGGCTGGGAGCGGCCATTCTGGTACGGGGCGAACAAGCGCCTGCTGGCCGAATACGGCGACCGGGTCATGCCCCGGAAGACCGAGTGGGAATCGCGCTGGTGGTCGCCGATCGTCAACGCCGAGCACCTCGCGATGCGCGACCGCGTCGGCATGGTCGACCTGGCGGCGTTCGCGATCTTCGACGTGACCGGCCCCGGCGCCACCGCCTACCTACAGGGCCTGGTCGTCAACCAGGTCGACGTGCCCGTCGGCCGGGTCGTGTACACGCCGCTGCTCAACGAGGCCGGCGGGATCGTGGCGGACCTGACGATCATGCGTCTCGCCCACGACCGGTTCCGCGTCGTGACCGGCGGCGGGATGGGCATGCGCGACAAGAAGTGGTTCGTCGACCACCTCCCGACTGACGGGTCCGCCCAGCTCCACGACGCCACGTCGGGCTGGTACACGCTCGGCGTCTGGGGCCCGCGGGCCCGGGACCTGTTCGCGGCCGCGACCGACGACGACGTTTCGAACGCGGGCTTCCCGTTCGGGACATGCCGCTCGATCGACATCGGCAGCGTCCGCGCGCTGGCCTCGCGGATCTCGTACGTCGGCGAGCTCGGCTGGGAGATCTACGCCCCGATGGAGCAGGGCGCGCGTCTGTGGGACACGTTGTGGGCGGCCGGCCAGCCGCACGGCGTCGTCGCGGTCGGCATCGGCGTCTACGCCACGACCGGGCGCCTGGAGAAGGGCTATCGCGCCCACGGGAACGAGCTGGAGCTCGACTTCGACCTCGTCGAGGCGGGGATGGCGCGCCCGAAGGTCAAGGACGCCGACTTCGTCGGCAAGGCGGCATATCTCGAGCAGCGGTCGCGGCCACCGGCGGCGATCCTGTGCACGCTGACCGTTGACGATCCGACGTCATCCAGCGGGGTCGCCCGCTACATGCTCGGCAAGGAGCCGATCGTGACCTCGGACGGGAGCCCCCTCGTCGATGGGAAGGGCCGCCGCTCCTACGTCACGAGCGCCGGGTCCGGGCCGTCGGTCGGCAAGCACATCCTGATGTCGTACCTGCCGCCCGACGCAGCGGTGGCCGGGACGAAGCTTGCCGTCGAGTACTTCGGCGAGCGCTACCCGGTCACGGTCGCGGTCGTCGGCAGCACGCCGCTGTTCGATCCCGACAACGAGCGGATCCGCGGTTGAGGGCGCGACCCGCGTGAACATCCTCGTCTGCGTCAAGCGCGTGCCCGCGACGGGCGGGCGGATGACCCTGACCGCCGACGAGCGCGACATCGACACGCGATTCCTCGGGTTCGTGGTCAGCCCGCACGAGGAGTGCGCGGTCGAGGAGGCGGTCCGGCTGGTCGAAGCGAACGGCGGGACCACGACGGTCCTGACGCTCGGCCCGGACGCCGCGTCAGACCAGCTTCGTGACGCGATGGCGATCGGCATCGACCGCGCCATCCTCCTCGAGACCGACGGCCGCGACTGGGATCCGATGGCCACCTCGGCCGCCATCGCCGACGCGATCCGGACACTCGAGGCGGCCGGCGGCCCGTTCGACCTCATCCTCTTCGGCAACGAATTGGCCGACTCCGGCGGGTTCCAGGTCGGCATCCGGGTGGCGCATGCACTCGACCGCCCGATCGTGACCGGGATCAAGGCCCTCGAGGTCGGGGACGGGTCGGTCACCGCCCGCCGTGAGGCGCCCGGCGGCTGGGACGTCTTCGAGGTCCCGCTCCCGGCGGTCGTGGCCGTTCGCGAAGGGATCAACCTGCCGCGCTATCCGTCGGTCCCCGGCCGGCTCCGCGCGAAGAAGAAGGAGATCGAGCGGATCGCGCCCGACTGGCGCCCGGCCAGCCCTGAGCTGATCCGACTGGTCCTCCCCGAGGAGCAGGTCCGGACCGCGGAGATCCTCGGGACGGGGCCGGACGCCGCCCCAAGGGTCGTCGAGGTCCTGCGGCAGATGGGCCTGCTGTGAGCCCGATCCTCGCCTACGTCGAGCACGAAGCCGGCCTGCCCGACCGACTCAGCCTCGAGATGCTGACGCTTGCCGCGGGCCTCGCCACCGCGACGGGCGTGCCACTGCACGCGGCGATCGCCGGGTCCGGCGCCCGCGAGGCGGCGGGTGCGCTCGGCGGACGCGGCGTCTCCACGATCCACGTCATCGAGCACGAGCGTCTGGACGCGTATGCGCCGGGCGCCCTGGCCGCGAGCCTCGGGCAGCTCGCATCGTCCACCGCGTCCATCGCCGTCGTCGCCCCGGGCAGCGAACGCGGCACGGAGGTTCTCGCCCACCTCGGCGCGCGCACCGGCCAGCCGATGGCCGCCAACGTCACCGATGTCACGCCGGGCGAGCGCTGGCGGGTGACCCGGCAGCGCTGGGCCGGCAGCCTTCTCGAGGAGGCGTGGCTCGACGGGTCGCCGCACCTGGTGACCGTCGCCGCGCACGCGGTGCCGGTCAGCGATCCGGTCGCGACCGCCCCGACGCCCAGCATCGTCACGATGACCCCGGAGCTCACGGATCGGGACCTGCTGGTCCTCGTCACGGGCCGGGTCTCCTCGGCGAGCGACAAGATCTCCCTCACCGATGCCCGGGTCGTGGTCGGCGGCGGGCGGGGCATCGGCAGCGCCGAGGGATTCGCGATGCTCGAGGAGCTCGCCGGCCTGCTCGGTGGCGCCGTCGGTGGATCGCGCGTGGTCACGAGTGCCGGCTGGCGACCGCACGCCGACCAGATCGGCCAGACCGGCGTCCGGATCGCACCAGAGCTCTACATCGCCTGCGGGATCAGCGGCGCCATCCAGCACATCGTCGGGTGCAAGGCCGCCAAGAGGATCCTGGCCATCAACACCGACCCGGAGGCCCCGATCCTGAGCCACGCGTCGTACGCGGTGATCGGCGACCTGCACACGATCGTGCCGGCCATCACGGCGGAGATCCGCCGCACAGGGTGACAAGGGTCCTGTTTCGGATTTCTGCCCGGATGTGAGATGGTGAGCGCAACGGCCGCCATCCCAGGCGACCGGTCGAGACAGGAGAGCCGATGCGCAAACGCAAGGTGACGTACCCGGTGGCCAAGACGGCCACCCGATCCGCCCCGCCGGCGGGAGCCGGCCCTGAACCACGCTTCGACCGCCCGACGGTCGCGACCATCGACCTCGACGCCGCCGCCGGTCGGCCCGGGATGTCGGTCGGGTTGCGCGTCCGCATCGGCGGGACTGGCCTCTACAGCGGAGAAGCCGCCGTCATCGAGCGGCTTTCGGGCGGCGCCATCCCTGCCGCGCATGTCCGGACCGAGAGCGGCAAGACCCGCCAGGTCCGGACGATCGATCTCACGCCCCTCGACTTGGAGCCCAAATCGGACTGAGACACGGGACTGATGCGCGAACGGAGGCCCGGCCGAAGGCGGGCCTCATCAGTTCCCGAACGGGCGTGCCGTCGGCGCACCGCGGTCGCGGCTGTCTAGGCGGTGGCCTTCACGATCCAGCCCGGCTCGGGGTCGCCGAACTTCGAGAGCAGGTAATCGCGCGACCCCTCGACGGCCTTGCGCGGCCCGTCGAGCGAGGCCTTGAGCTTGAAGTCCTCCTTGAGCGCCTCGCCGGCGACGAAGACGGTCTTCACGTTCGAGACGTCCGCGGCGCAGACCACGGCCGCCACCGGGTCGATGATGGGGGCCACGTTCACTGCCGACCCGTCGATGATGACGATGTCGGCCTGCTTGCCGGGCGTCAGCGACCCGGTCCGGTCGGCGATGCCGGCCACCTCGGCGCCGCCGAGCGTAGCCCAGTGCAGAACCTGGCGCGAGGTGATGAGACCGGGTGAGGCGGTCAGCCCGTCGAGGTCCGCATCCCAGGCCTCCTGGTGCTTGCGACCGCGCTCCGAGCCGAAGATCGAGTGCATCTGGGTGAACTGGTCCGCCGAGGCCGTCGTCGCGACGTCCGACGAGAGGCCGATCGGGATGCCGTACTCGAGCGCCTTCACGGCCGGCGCCCAGCCGTGGCCCATCTGGACCTCGATCTGTGGCGCGAACGACACATTGCCGCCGGAGTCGCGGGCGAGGGCCCACTCCTCGTCGGTGAAGTGGGAGGCATGGACGTACGTCGTGTTCGGGTACAGCAGGTCCAGGTCGCGGAGCGCGGTGATCTGCCCCTTCGTATAGCCGAAGCGATCCATCCCGACGTGGACCGTGATGTTCAGCCCGAGCTCCTTGGCCAGCTCCCACTCGAAGCGGACGACGTCAGGCTTGCAGAAGCCGGTGCCGCGGGTCGCGAGGCCCATCGTCACGCGGCCGTCGTCGGAGTTGAAGTACTGCTGCCGGATCCGACGCGCGTCGGGCCCGTCGATTCGGAGGACGCTGCCCGTGTAGTCCGAACCGAACCACCACTCGACGAGGGACGTGTTGCCGAAGCCGTACGCGTACACGGACCGGAGCCCCGACTCCTGGAGTCCCTGGATCCCGGCATCGGCGTGGTCGGGCGTGTTGATGATGTGGGCCCAGTCGACGAGACCGGTGATGCCCGCGTTGATGTCCTCGAGGGCGCCCCACAGCGTGGCGGCGTGCACGTCCTCGGGCCGGTAGTGCGGCGCGAACTTGTCGAGGATGTTCCCGAAATAGGCGATCAGCGGGTAGTCGGGGGCGCAGGTCCGGATCGACGTCTCCCAGGTGTGGCGATGGGTATCGATGAAGCCCGGAATCACGACGTCGCCGGTGGCGTCGATCGTCCGCGCGCCGTCGGCCGGCAGGTTCCTGCCGATGGCCGCGATCTTGTCGCCTTCGACGAGGACGTCGGCTTCGGCCATCTCGCCGAGCGCCGGGTCCTGCGTCAGCACGATCCCGCCTTTGATGAGTACTCGGTCGGTCATCGATCGTTCCCTCGTTCGATGTGGTCGGGGTTGGGTGGTGGCTCGCTCAGCCCGGATCAATGCTCTTGGGGTGGGCTCCTCCTCATGGCCGATCGGTCATCGCCTCCCCTCCTCACGCAGGTGACTCGCGACCATCGAGAAGTCGACGTCCTCGCCCTCGGTCCGCTCGGCGGCCCGGATGGTCTCCAGGTTCGTCTCGGCCTGGGGCAGGTCCAGGCCGGTGGCGCCGGCCTGGTCGCGGATGAGCCCGAGGTCCTTCTCCGCCAGCCGGAGCGAGAAGGCGACCGGCGTCGTCGCGGGCTCCACGAAGGCCGACCGCTTGTAGGCGACGAACGGCGCACCCACCGCGCTTGCGGCAAGTACGTCGTAGGCAAGGCTCCGGTCGATCCCGCTGCGCTCGGCGAGGACGAGCGCCTCGGCGACCGCGCCGTTGAGCCCGAAGATCACCGTGTTCACCGCGAGCTTCATCGCCGCGCCCGCCCCCAGATCGCCGACGTGGACGATCCGCTTGGCGAGGAGCTCGAAGACCGGCCGCGCGCGCTCCAGGTCCGCGGCATCGCCGCCGACCATGATCGTCAGCTCGCCCGAGCGAGTGGTCGCGACGCTGCCGGACACCGGGGCGTCGAGGACGCCGGCGCCCGCGGCCCGGACGGCGGGCGCGACGGCCCGGATCGTGCCGGGCAGGACGGTGCTCATGTCCGCCGCCACGGCGCCCGCGCGCAGCCCGGCCGCGACGCCATCCGGCCCGCCGTACAGCTCCCTGACCGCGGCGTCGTCGGCGACCATCGAGATGACCACGTCCGCGCCGGCGGCCGCCTCGGCCGGCGTGGCCGCCGTCGTGGCCCCGATGCGCGTGGCGAGCTCCGTGGCACGTTCCGGCGTCCGGTTGTAGAGCACGACCGATGCGCCCGCCTCGCACAGCCGCTCGGCCATTGCCGAGCCCATCCGACCCGTGCCGAGCACGGCGACCCGGAGTCCCGCCCCGGGGCGCGTCGTCGGTGCGTCGGGATCAGGCGGCGTCATGCAGGCGCCTCTTCACGGTCTCCACGATGCGCTCGACCGACGGCACCGCCAGGTCCTCGAGCACCGCGGCGGACGGGAGTGGGATGTGCGGGGTCGTGATCCGGACGATCGGGGCGTCGAGGCTGTAGAAGCCGTCGTCCGCGACGATCGAGGCGATCTCCGCGCCCCAGCCGCACAGCCTCGGGTTCTCCTCGACGGTGAACAGCCGGCTCGTTTTCTTGACCGAGGCGAGGATCGTGGCCGCGTCGAGCGGCACGAGCGAGCGCACGTCGATGACCTCGGCCGAGACGCCGTGCTCGGCCTGAAGCCGCTCGGCGGCTTCGAGCGCCCGGGGGACCATGGCCGCGAGCGCGACGATCGTCGCGTCGGAACCGGCCCGCAGGACCTTCGCCGTGCCCAGTGTGTCGACGTGCTCGCCGTCGGGCACCTCGCCCTTCACCGCGAACAGCGCCTTGTGCTCGCAGAAGATGACCGGATCCGGATCGCGGATCGCCGCGGCCATCAACCCGACGACGTCGGCCGGCGTCGACGGCGCGACGACCTTCAGGCCCGGGATCGCCATCGCCCAGTTCTCGACGCTCTGCGAGTGCTGTGCCCCGAACCGCAGCCCGGCCCCGTTCGCGGTCCGCAGGACCAGCGGCAGCGCGACCTGTCCGTCGGTCATGTAGCGGGTCTTGGCGATCTGGTTGGCGACCATGTCCCAGGTCACCGCGAAGAAGTCGGAGAACATCAGCTCCGCAACGGGCCGCAGCCCGGTCATCGCGGCGCCCATGGCCGCGCCGACGATGGCCTGCTCGCTGATCGGCGTGTCGCGGACGCGCTGCGGGCCGAACCGGTCGAACAGGCCTTCGGTCAGCTTGAAGACGCCGCCCGCCGCCCCGACGTCCTCGCCGATGAGCACGACCATGGGGTCGCGTTCCATCTCCTGGGCGAGGCCCGCGGCGATCGCCGCGCGGTACGTCAGTTCCGCCATGCCGAGCCTCCGTCTGCCCAGACCTGGGTCTCGAGAACGTCCGGGCTTGGTTCCGGTGCGGCCCGGGCGACCGCCTCCGCCTCGGCGACGTCGTCGCGCGTCTCTTGGTCGATGGCGTCGAGCGTCGCCGCGTCCACGCCCAGCTCGAGCAGCCGCGCGTGGTAGGCCGGCAGCGGATCGCGCGCCTTCCAGGCGGCCACCTCGTCGTCGGGCCGGTACTTGCCCGGATCCGCGCGCGAGTGCCCGCCATGGCGGTACGTGATCGCCTCGATGAGCGATGGCCCGTCGCCGCCCCGTGCGCGGTCGATGGCCCGTCGGGCCTCACCGTAGACGGCATCCACGTCGTTGCCATCGACGACGATCGCTTCGAGCCCGTACGCCGAGGCCCGGTCCGCAGCCGGCCGGGCGACCGCGGTCACGTCCGCGATCGGCGTGTACTCCATGTACTGGTTGTTCTCGCAGATGAACACGACCGGCGCCTTCCAGACCGCGGCCATGTTGAGCGCCTCGTGGAACGCGCCGATGTTCGTCGTGCCGTCACCGAAGAAGCAGACCGCGACCTGTCCCGATCCGCGGTACTGGGCGGACCACGCCGCACCGAGCGCGATCGGCAGGTGCGCCCCGACGATCGCGTACGACCCCATCGCATGGTGCTCGACGCTGGTGAGGTGCATCGAGCCGCCCTTGCCCCCGAGCAGGCCCGTGGCGCGACCGAAGAGCTCGGCGAAGATCGGGGCCATCGGCACACCCCGGGCGAGGGTGTGGTTGTGGCCCCGGTACGTGCAGAACGTGTAGTCGTCCGCGCGCATCGCGGCGGCGACGCCGGCGGCCACGGCCTCCTGCCCCACGCCCAGATGCGTCGTTCCCCGGACCAGCCCCTCGAAGAACAGCTCCTGGGCGCGCACCTCGAAGAGGCGGCACGCCTGCATGGTTCGGTACATCCGCAGGCGGGTCTGGAGATCGATGTCGGCGGTGCTGGTCGCCATCGGTCGGCCCCTAGTACGCGTTCGCGACGAACAACTCGTCGGACGGGAACCGGGTGATGACCCGCGGTCCGTCCGCGGTCACGACGACCTCCTCTTCGATCCGCGCGGCGGAGACGCCATCCTTCGCGGGGCAGTAGGTCTCCAGCGCGATGACCATGCCCTCCTTGAGCTCCACGGGATGCTCGAGCGAGTTGAGCCGGCTGATGATCGGGCGCTCGTGCAGGAAGAGGCCCACGCTGTGGCCAAACTGGAGCCCGAAGCACTCCATCTCGTTGTCGAAACCGAAGTCCTGGGCCTTCGGCCAGACCTTGGCGACCTGGTCGGTGGTCACGCCGGGCCGCATCAGCTCGATCGAGGCGTCGATCCACTCGCGCGCCCACTTGTATGCGTCGCGCTGGGCGTCATTGGCCTTGCCGACCACGAACGTCCGGTAGTAGCAGGTCTTGTAGCCGACGAACGTCTGGATGATGTCGAAGAACGCCTGGTCGCCGGGCCGGATGATCCGGTCGCTGAAGACGTGCGGATGCGGGCTGCAGCGCTCGCCCGACACGGCGTTGATGTTGTCGACGTGCTCGGAGCCCAGGTCGAAGAGGAACTTGGTGACGTCGGCGACCAGCTCGCTCTCGCGGATCCCGGGCTTGAGCCGCTCCGAGATCATCTGGTACGCCCCGTCGACCATGGCGCACGCCGTGTTCAACAGGATGATCTCGTCGACCGACTTGACCTCTCGGGCGTCGAGCATCACCTGCTGCCCGTCCCGGACGTTGAGCCCTTCGGCGGTGAGCGCGGCCAGCATCGGCGGCTCGACGATGTCGACGCCCAGGGGCATGTCCGCCACGCCCTCGGCCTTGAGGATCTCGCAGATCTGGCGAGCCGCGGCCCGGAACAGGCCGGCATCGGGGGCGACCGCCCCACGCAGCCCGACCATGCCGGCATGGATGTTCTCGGGCGCCAGCCACGGGCAGTTCAGGCGGTGGTGCTTCGCGGCCGAACCGAAATCCCAGATGTGCGGTGTGCCGCCGCGCGAGAGCAGCGCGTAGCGGGTCATCTTGTCGCGGGCCCACTCGCCGATGTGGGTGCTCGTGACGTAGCGGACGTTGTTGAAGTCGAAGAGCAGGACGGCCCCGACGTCCGACGCCTCGAGGGCGGCACGCGCTCGCGAGGTTCGGTAGGTCCGCAGCCGATCGGCGTTCCAGCGCTCCTCCCAGTCGACTTGCATCGAGCCTGGTGAAGCGAAGGATGTGGTCATCGAATCACCTCAGCGTGTGGCGAGCGCACGCGGCCGCGCCTGCGATCGCAACCTCCGTCTGTTCATCCATGCTACACAGCGTTGGTGCGAGGTGACGCTGATGCATTACGTCGGGAAGATCGACTGGTCCTTCGCGGACCGACCCGAGCCGCCGAGCGAAACGGCATCCGGGTTGAGTCGTGTCCGGATCGTCGGGCCGGACCAGGGCGCGGTCCACACCGACCTGTATGTCGGGGCGATGGATGCGGGCGGCTGGCTGGCCCCCCACGTCCACTCATACGAAGAGGCCCTGTACCTCCTCGAGGGTGAGCTCCTCGTCCGGATCGATGGCCGCGTCCACCGCCTCGTCCAGGGGGACTACGCCCTCTTCCAGACCGGCATGCGCCACGCCCTCGGCAACACCGGGACCGCGCAGGCTCGCTGGCTGTCGCTCAACAGCCCGCTGAAGCGCGAGGCGGGGACGCCCTGGCCGGACACGTTCTTCGAACCGGCCCAGGATCTCGCCGCCATGGACGCGGCCGCCACCCGCCCGCCCTTCGGCGATCCGACCCTGCGGTTCGTCGGGCACTACGACGGCACGCCGCCGCAGCTCGAGGCCTTGCGCGTCAACGACGACCCGCGCCGACGCGCGCCGGTGGGCATGGACATCGCGCTGCTCGTCTACAGCGGCATCTCGGTGAAGATGCTCGTCGACCGCACGTTCGGCGCCGACATGGTGACGATGTTCACCGTGGATTACGAGATCGGCGGGGCCGCGCAGGCCCATGACCACCCGTTCGAGGAGGCCTACGTCTTCCTCGCGGGCGAGGTGCACTGCGAGCTCGACGGCGAGGCATACACGCTGCACCCCGGCGACGTCGTCTTCTCGGGCGTCGGGTCCGTGCACGGGTTCTGGAACGAGGGCACCGAACGCGTGCGCTGGCTCGAGACCCAGGCGCCCCAGCCGCCCATTCGACACGCCTATCGCTGGGCCCCGAGCTGGGAGCGCTACGCCCGGCAGCAGGAACAGGATCGGAGGGAATCGGATGGCTGACGCAGCCTCGATCGTCGTCGTCGGCGGCACGCGGGCGATCGGACAGGAGATCGCGCGCCACTACGCGGGCCTCGGGGCATCGGTCGTGCTGACCGGCCGGGACCCGGCCAACGTCGCGGCCGCCATCGCGAACGTCGGCGGCACGACCGCGGGCGCGACCTTCGACCTTGCCGAGCCGACGTCCATCGCCGACGCGCTTGCCTCGGTCGGGCCGGTCCGGCGGCTCGTGCTCGCCGCGATCGATCGCGACCAGAACACCGTGGCCGACTACGACATCACGAAGGCGATCCGGCTCGTGACGCTCAAGCTCGTCGGCTACACGGAGGTCGTCCACGCGCTCCGTGAGCGGCTGACCGATGACGCCTCGATCGTCCTGTTCGGCGGGATGGCGAAGGAGCGGCCGTACCCCGGCTCGACCACGGTCACGACCGTCAATGGCGGCGTGGTCGGACTGACCCGGACGCTCGTCGAGGAACTGAAGCCGCTACGCGTCAACTCCATCCACCCGGGCGTCGTCGGCAACAGCCCGTACTGGTCCGAGAAGCCGGCGGCCGTCGCGAAGTACACGTCCGAGACCCCGATCGGGCGCCTGGCGAGCATGGCGGAGATCGTGGACGCGACCGTGTTCTTGCTCGAGAACACGGCCGTCAACGGCGTCGACCTCATCGTCGACGGGGGCTGGCATTGCCGGTGACCGGATCGCGCAGCCGACGGCCGGCGCGGCCGACGGCCTGACTCAGACCGACCGGCGCAGCGTCCTCGAGATCCGCGCCGCGCTCGCGACGACCCGTTCGGCGATCGACGAGTTCCGTGCCCGCCGCCGGGAATCGGTACGACGGCCCGTGGAGATGGACCGCGGCGACGACCTCGCCGGACGCGTCCGCGATGGGCGCCGCGACCGAGTTGATGCCCTCGTCGAACTCTTCGTTGACCCACGAGTAGCCGTCGCGCCGGACCTCGCGCAGGCGCTCGCGCAGCGCCTTCCGGGTCGACGAGCGTGCGCGGCGTGAACCGCTCCAGCGGGCGCTCGAGGTAGCGCTCGATGGCCGCCGGCGGCCGGAACGCGAGCAGCACCTGGCCGGACGAGACGGCGTGCAACGGGACGCGCGACCCCGTCCAGTCCCGCACCGAGACCGGGTTGGGCGTGTCGACCTGGTCGATGTAGTGGACGAGGTCGCCGTCGGGGACCGCCAGGCCGGCTGCCTCGCCCGGCGACTGCGGCCAGTTCGGCCAGGGCCGCGTGCGAGACCGCCGCCAGGGACCGCACCGGCGTCAGGCCCGGCCGCGAGCGTCGCCAGGCGCGGACCGAGCCGATAGCGCGTGTCGCCGGGGAGTCTGTTCGACCGCCCCTTCGCGGGACAGCGTCGTCAGGAGCCGCGCCGCGGTCGACTTCGGCAGGCCGGCTCGATCGGCGACCTCGGTCACCCCGAGCGGTCCGCTCGCGAGGGCGCCGAGCACGTCGAACGCTCGCCTGATGGACTGGACGCTGGACATTCCCCTCCTCGTGGGGGTAGATTCGGACGGACGCGGTTCCACTATACGGCACGGTTCCGCATCGTGGAACCCCACAGGGGAGCGACAAGGCGATGACGCAGGACGAGTACGCGGAGATCGATCTCGCGGCGTTGTCGGACGACGAGCTCGTCGAGCAGATGCACAACGACCTCTACGACGGGATGAAGGACGAGATCGTCGAGGGGACGAACATCCTGCTCGGTCGCGGCTTCTCGGCCACGCGCGTGCTCGACGATGCACTGGTCGCGGGCATGAAGATCGTCGGCATCGACTTCCGCGACGGCATCCTGTTCGTGCCCGAGGTCCTGCTCGCCGCCAACGCGATGAAGGCCGGCATGGCCATCCTCCGGCCGCTCCTCGCCGAGACCGGCGCCGAGCCGGTCGGCAAGGTCGTCATCGGGACGGTCAAGGGCGACATCCACGACATCGGCAAGAACCTCGTCGGGATGATGCTCGAAGGCGCCGGCTTCGAGGTCGTCGACCTCGGCATCAACACCGACGCGGACAAGTTCATCGCCGCGCTCGAACAGCACAAGCCCGGACATCCTGGGCATGTCCGCGTTGCTGACGACGACCATGCCGTACATGAAGGTCGTCATCCAGACGCTCAAGGACCGCGGGATGCGCGAGGACTACATCGTCCTCGTCGGCGGTGCGCCGCTCAACGAGGAGTTCGGGCTCGCGGTCGGCGCCGATGCCTACTGCCGCGACGCCGGCGTGGCCGCGGAGACGGCCCGTCGTCTCATCGACGAACGCCGTGCCCGCGTCGCCTAGGACCACGACGACCGCCGCCGAGGATGCCCCGCGCGTCCTGATCGTCGGTTGCGGCGCGCTCGCGCGCGAGCTGGTGGACCTGACCCGCGGCCTGCGCAACGTCGACATCACCTGCCTGCCGGCCACGCTCCACAACCGGCCGGGCGGCATCCCGAAGGCGGTCCGCGACCGGATCCGGCGACGCCGCGCCGGCTACGACCGGGTCTTCGTCGCCTATGCCGACTGCGGGACCGGCGGCCTGCTCGACGTCGCCCTCGCCGAGGAGCCCGGCGTCGAACGGCTGCCGGGCGCCCACTGCTACGAGTTCTATGCCGGGCGGCCGGACTTCGCGCGCCTCACGGCCGAGGAGCCGGCCACGTTCTTCCTGACCGACTTCCTCGCGCGCAACTTCGATCGCCTGGTCATCCAGGGACTCGGGCTCGATCGTCACCCCGAGCTGCTGCCGGCCTACTTCGGCAACTACGAGCGGCTGGTCTATCTCGCCCAGGGCGACGACCCGGCGCTCGTCACGGCCGCCCGACGGGGAGCCCGTCGGCTCGGCCTGCGCTTCGAGCATCGCCGGACGGGCTACGGCGAGCTGGCGACGTCGATCGCGGCGGCGACCTCGGTCGCCGGCCCGGCCCACGTCGAGTCCGTCATCGCGATGGTCCGCTGACGATGGGCGTCATGACCGTCATCTGGTGGCGCGACATCCCGGCCCAGGTGCTCGCGCGCGAGGGTCGTCGCCAGAGCAAGCAGGTCCTCCATCCGCGCTTCCAGGTCGCCATCGACAAGGCCGCGGCGCGTGCCGGCAAGAGCGCCTACAACGACTACATCGAGGAATGGCGCCGCGAGCAGAACCGCTGCGGCGACGATATCGAGGCCGTCGTGGTCGCCGAGAGCGAGCGGCTGGAGACCGAGTACACGAAGCACCGCCTGGCCGAGCTCATCCAGTCCGGCGGCGTCGAGGGTGGACCGGCGCTGCCGCCCGCCCACGAGACCCCGATCCCGCGCCGCGGCGACATGACCGCCGAGGAGGCGACGACATGACCGAGACCGTCCTCACCTCCGCCTCCCGCGAGGTCGTGCTCGGCTTCGATCGCCCGTTCGTCATCATCGGCGAGCGCATCAACCCGACCGGCCGCAAGGCCCTCGCCGAGGAGATGAAGGCCGGCGACTTCAGCCGGGTCGAGCGCGACGTCATCGCCCAGGTCGAGGCCGGCGCCCACATGCTCGACGTCAACGCCGGTATCCCGCTGGCCGACGAGCCGGCCATCCTCGCCCACACGATCCAGCTGGTCCAGTCGCTGACCGACCTGCCCCTGTCCATCGACTCGTCGATCGTCGAGGCGCTCGAGGCCGGGCTCGCGGTCTACCAGGGCAAGCCGCTCGTCAATTCGGTCACCGGCGAGGAGGAGCGCCTCGAACGCGTCCTGCCGCTCATCAGGAAGTACGGCGCCGCGGTCGTCGCCATCAGCAACGACGACACCGGGATCAGCGAGGACCCGGATGTCCGGTTCGAGGTCGCGAAGCGGATCGTCGAGCGGGCCGCGGACCATGGCATCCCGCGCTCGGACATCGTCGTGGACCCGTTGGTCATGCCGATCGGCGCGATGGCGACCGCCGGCCGCCAGGTCTTCGCACTGGTCGGTCGACTGCGCGAGGAGCTCAAGGTCAACTCGACCTGCGGCGCCTCGAACGTCAGCTTCGGCCTGCCCAACCGCGAGGGCATCAACGCCGCCTTCCTGCCGATGGCCATCGCCGCGGGCATGACCTCCGCGATCACGAACCCGATGCAGCCCGACCTCAAGCGGGCGGTCATGGCCGCCGACGTGCTGATGGGCAACGACCCCGACTGCGGCCGCTGGATCCTGGCCCATCGCGAGCCGACGCCCGAGGGCGAGGTGAGTCGCCGGCGCGTCAACCGCCGTCTCGTCGGCTCCGCCGGCTGAGGTCCGCGCGACCATGTCGCCCCCAGCCACGGACACCGCCCAAACGCCCGGGGATGCGCTCGTCATCTTCACGCCGTCCGGGCGGCGCGGCCGATTCGTGGAAGGGACGACGGTGCTCGACGCCGCCCGTTCGCTGGGCGTCGACATCGATTCGGTCTGCGGCGGCCGCGGCCTCTGCGGCCGCTGCCAGGTCGTGCCCTCGTTCGGGACGTTCGCCAAGCACGGCATCACCGCCAGCCCGGACCACCTGACCGCCCCGGCCGAGCGCGAGGCCGAATACGACCGCAAGCAGGGGCTCGCCGAGGGTCGCCGCCTCTCCTGCGCGGCGCACCTGCGCGGCGACATGGTCATCGACGTCCCGCCCGACAGCCAGGTCCACCGCCAGGTCGTGCGCAAGAGCCTGCCGGTGCGCGACTTCATCGTGGACCCGGTCGTGCGCCTGCACTACGTCGAGGTCACGCCACCCGAGCTCGCCTCGCCGTCCGGCGACCTCGTCCGGCTGTTCGAGGCCCTCGAGCGGGAGTGGGGCCTGACCGGGCTCGTCGCCGATCTCGACGTCATCCGGGCGCTCCAGCCGGCGCTCGAGAAGGGGAGCTACGGCGTGACGGTCGCGGTCCACGACGGGCGCCACGTGACGGCCGTCTGGCCGGGGCTCCACGAGAAGGTCTACGGCGTCGCGATCGACGTCGGCTCGACGACGATCGCCGGCCACCTGGCCGACCTGGGCGATGGCTCGGTGCTCGCGTCGTCGGGCGTCATGAACCCGCAGATCCGGTTCGGCGAGGACCTGATGAGCCGCGTCTCGTACGCGATGATGCACGAGGGCGGGGCCCTCGAGATGACCCGCGCCGTCCGCACGGCGCTGCGGACGCTGATCCTCGGCCTCGCCAACCAGGCCGGCATCGAGCCGGTCGACATCCACGAGATCGCGCTGGTCGGCAACCCGATCATGCATCACCTCGTGCTCGGCATCGATCCCATCCCGCTGGGCTCGGCGCCGTTCGCGCTCGCGACCGACCGGGCCGTCCGCGTCCGCGCGACGGAGCTGGGGCTGTCCGCCCACCCGGGCGCCCGGGTCTACGTCCTGCCGTGCATCGCCGGTCACGTCGGGGCGGACACGGCCGGCGTCATCCTCGCCGAGGCGCCCACATCGCGCAACGGGTGAGGTCCGGCTCGTCGTCGACGTCGGCACGAATGCGGAGATCGTGCTCGGCAACGCCGATCGCCTACTCGCCGCGTCCAGCCCGACCGGCCCGGCCTTCGAGGGCGCCCAGATCAGCGGCGGCCAGCGAGCCGCGCCCGGCGCCATCGAACGCGTCCGCATCGACCCGGCCACCCTCGAGCCGCGGTTCCGGATCATCGGCGCCGAGCCGTGGTCGGACGAGCCGGGGTTCGCCGAGGCGGCCGACGAGCTGGGCGTCACCGGCATCTGCGGCTCGGGCATCGTCGAGGTCATCGCGGAACTGTTCCTCGCCGGCGTCATCACCGAGGACGGCGTCATCGACGGGGCGCTCGCGGCCCGCACGCCCGCGGGTCATCGCGGACGGGCGGACGTTCAGCTACGTCCTGAGCGAGAGCGTCAACGGCGGCCCGCGCATCGTCGTCACCCAGAACGACGTCCGCGCCATCCAGCTCGCCAAGGCCGCGCTCTACGCGGGCGTCCGGCTGCTGATGGACCACCTCGGGGTCGAGACGGTCGACGAGATCCGGCTCGCGGGCGCCTTCGGCAGCCAGATCGACACCACCCACGCGATGATCCTCGGGCTCATCCCCGACTGCGACCTCGCCCACGTCGCGCCGGCGGGGAATGCCGCCGGAACGGGTGCCCTGATCGCCCTGCTGTCGGGCGCGGCCCGGACCGAGATCGAGGGCGTCGTCCGCGAGGTCGAGAAGATCGAGACCGCGGTCGAGCCGATGTTCCAGCAGCACTTCGTCGAGGCGATGGCGTTCCCCCACAAGACCGCGTCGTATCCGCACCTGTCGAAGGCCGTGACCTTGCCGCCCCGGTCGGAGCCGGGCGACGCGGGCGGGATCGGGCGAGGGGAGCGGCGCCGGCGGCGCGTCGCCGATGCCGCGGTCGGCAGCCGGGCTGGCACGGAGGATCGGTGATGGACGACACCCCGCGCCGCCGGAGCGGCGGACGAGCCGCGCGCCAGGCCGCCCGCCTCGCGTCGCACGCCGAGCACGTCCCGTTCCTGACCCGGACGCTCGCCCCGTTCGAGGTGCTGAACGAGGAGGGGCTCGCGCTCATCGAGTACAACGCCGACACCATCCTCGAGCAGGTCGGCCTCGAGTTCCGCGGCGACCCCGACGCGCTCCGCCTGTTCCGCCAGGCCGGTGCCGACGTCCAGGGAGAGCGGGTGCGCTTCCCGCGCGGCATGTGCCGGCAGATCGTCCAGGCGACCGCGCCGCGCCAGTTCACGCAGTACGCCCGCAACCCCGAACGCAACGTCGAGATCGGCGGGATGCACACGGTGTTCGCGCCCAACTACGGCTCGCCGTTCGTGCGCGACCTGGACCGCGGCCGGCGCTACGGCACCATCGAGGACTTCCGCAACCTCGTGAAGCTGACCTACGCCTCGCCGAACCTGCACCACTCGGGCGGCACGGTCTGCGAGCCGGTCGACGTGCCGGTCAACAAGCGCCACCTCGACATGGTCTACGCGCACATGCGCTACAGCGACAAGCCGTTCATGGGCTCGGTCACGGCCCCCGAGCGGGCGCGCGACACCGTCGAGATGGCGCGGATCCTGTTCGGCGCGGACTACCTCGAGGACCACGCGGTCATCCTTTCGCTCATCAACGCGAACTCGCCGCTCGTCTGGGACGCGACGATGCTCGGGGCCGCCCGGGCCTACGCCGAGGCCAACCAGGCGACGCTCCTCACGCCGTTCATCCTGGCCGGCGCGATGTCGCCGGTGACGGTGGCCGGCACCGCCACCCAGACGCTCGCCGAGGCACTCGGCGGGATGACGTTCGTGCAGCTCATCCGGCCCGGCGCACCGGTCGTGCTCGGCAGTTTCGCCTCGTCGATCTCGATGCAGTCGGGCGCGCCGACCTTCGGCACGCCGGAGCCGTCGCTGGTGCTGTACGTGATGGGCGCGCTGGCCCGCCGGCTGGGGGTCCCGTTCCGCTCCGGCGGCAACCTGTGCGCCTCGAAGATTCCCGACGCCCAGGCGGCCTACGAGTCCGCCGCGACCTTCTCGGCCACGATCCTCGGCGGGGTCAACTTCGTCCTCCACGCGGCCGGCTGGCTCGAGGGCGGCCTGGCGGTCGGCTACGAGAAGTTCATCCTCGATGCCGACCAGTGCGGCATGGCGACGGTCTTCGTGAACGGCGTCGACCTGTCCGAGAACGGGCAGGCGCTCGACGCGATCCTGACCAACGAGCCCGGCCAGCACTACCTCGGCAGCGCACACACCCTCGCGAACTTCGAGCACGCCTTCTACCGCTCCGAGATCGCGGACAACAACAGCTTCGAGCAGTGGCAGGAGGACGGCTCGCTCGATGCCGCCCAGCGCGCCAACGCGATCTGGAAGCGGATGCTCGCCGAGTACGAGGCGCCGCCGATGGACGACGCCATCGACGAGGCGCTGCTTGAGTTCATCGTCAAGCGCAAGGCGTCGATGCCCGACTCCGAGGTCTAGGCGTGCTCTTCCGGCGGCATCGCCGGCTGGCGGCGGGGGAGCGACGGGCGCTCGGGCGGGTCCTCGCCTCGCCGACGTTCGAACTCGTGCCGCTCAAGACGGCGATCGACCACGCCGACCACCTGCCGGCCGGGGCGACCGTCTCGGTCACGGCCTCGCCGGCCAAGGGCATCGAGGCGACCATCGCCCTGTGCCAGGCGCTCCAGGCGCGTGGCTTCCGGGCCGTCCCGCACCTGTCCGCCCGGATGGTTCGCGATCGCGCACACCTCCAGGACCTGATCGCCTGGCTGGAGAGCGCCGGCGTCGATCGCGCGTTCGTCGTCGGCGGCGACGAAAAGGAGCCCGGCGACTTCCCCGATGGCCTGTCGCTGCTCCGCGAGATGGCCGAGATCGGCCATCCGCTCGCCGAGATCGGCATCCCCTGCTATCCGCAAGGGCACGCGTTCATCCCGGACGGGCCGCTCGCCGAGGCGCTGCGCGACAAGGCCGCCTACGCGAGCTATATGACGACCCAGCTCTGCTTCGACCCGGCCGCCATCGGGACCTGGCTGGCCGCCCGTCGCGCCGAGGGCCTGACGCTGCCGGTCCACATCGGCCTGCCCGGCGTCGCCGAGCCGCACAAGCTCCTGGCCATCACGGCCCGGATCGGGGTCGCCGACACGCATCGGTTCCTGACCAAGAACGCCCGGTTCGTCGCGCGCCTGATCCGTTCCGGCGGCTTCTACCGCCCGGACGGCCTGCTCGAGGGCCTCGCCCCGATCGTCGCCAACCCGGTGGCCGGGGTCGTGGACATGCACCTGTATACGTTCAACAACGTCGAGGCGACGGAGGCCTGGCGGCGACGCTTCCTCGACTCGCTGGCGGTGGCGGAGCCGGCTTGATAGGTCGCCGGAACGTGCGACGGCAGCGTCGCCTAGTCCCAGTTCTCGCAGGTCCAGCCGCCGACCGCCCGCGCGGTCGTGCCGGTCGTCGGGTCGGTGACCGTCACGTCGAGCGAGCCGCTCTCCGAACCGCCATCGACGGTGACGCTCCCGGATCCGGTGGACGAGTCGAATGAGGTTCCACCGCCACCCTTGTAGAGCAGCACCGTCGCCGCGCCGTCCGTGTGGAAGCCGACCTGATAGGTCCCTGGCTTCAGAGTCCCCTCGATGGTCGCGTCGAGCATCCAGCCGGGCTTGTCTGTCTCGAGCGTGATCTCCCAGCTTTTGGCGTCACCGGCCGCCTTGCCGCAGCCACCGGGCTGGCTGATCGTCCCGGTCGCACCGCCGCTGAGAGTGATCGCCGAGGCCGTGCTCGCGTCGGTCGGCCCGGGCGAGCCCGACGTCGCGGCGCCGCCTCCGCCGCCGCTGCACGCGGCGAGCAGCGTCGCGATCGCGAGCGGGGCCGCAGCCTGGCGGAGGATGTGGCGGGATGTCATGCAGGTCCTCACCGGTTGGTTCGGTCGGGCGGCCTGTGCCACTCGCCGTGCCGGGCCCAACGATACGCGGCAGGCGCCGAGACCGCCCAACGGGCCTTGCCACCCATCGGTACCATGACCCTCGGTGCGCTGACACACCAGAACCGCATGCCCAGTTGGTGCGGTCTGGTCATGTGGTGAACAGACCGCGTCGGTTGCGTGTACTCCGAAAGTACTAGACCGCGTCCTGGGTCTGCCGCATGCTCGTTCCAAGACGGGTGCTCACGGCCCGCCATGGCTATCCACATCGGAGGAACCATCGATGCATCGGGGGTCTCGACCTCTCTCTCGCTTCGGCAGGTTGGCTGCCGTCGGCGGGACCGTGCTCATCCTCTCGTCGCTCTTCCTGAGCGTCGGCGCCGCGGCCGTGTCGGCCGCCGATAGCGGTCCGAAGGCACCGACTGACACGGTCGCCCCGAATGGCTGGACCGATCCAGGAAATGTCTTCGCCGATGACACGAACGTCGCGACGGCGACCGGCGACAACGTCGACCAGGGCTACCGCGCCTTCGGGTTCGGCGTCCCGAACGGGTCCATCATCGACGGGATCACCGTCAGGGTCACCGCCCGCTCCACGGACGCGGCCGGCTGCCAGATCCAGGTCCGGCTCTCCGACAACAACGGCTCCTCGTTCACCGACCGACAGACCGCGTCGCTGACCGACGCCGACCAGGTGCTCACCCTCGGCAGCGCCACCGACGACTGGGGCAACGTCTGGGATCCGACGCAGCTCACGAACGGGCAGTTCGTCCTGCAGCTGCGCAACAACGACACGGGCGACTGCGACAACGAGGCGACCACGTCGGTCGGCTTCCTGACGGTCGAGATCACCTTCCGCACCATCAACGGCGGCACGAGGAATCCGGTGATCTCCACCGCCCTCTGCAATACGGCCGACTTCAACTTCGTCATCGACATGTCGGGCTCGATCGGCCCACAGGGCAGTGCCGGGTCCAACCTCCCGGACCTCAAGGACGGCATCACAGAATTCGTCACCAACTTCCAGGCTGCGGGCGGCGACGGCCGCTACAGCGGCACGGAGTTCAGCGGCTCGAGCGCCGATCCGATCACGGCCGGCTACCTCGTCGCTGCGGACTTCCTCGATGCAGTCGACGCGCTCAGCGGACCGTCCGGTCTCACGCCGACGGCCTCGGGCATCACGACCGCTTCGACCAACCAGGCTGGCGGGCGCTCCGGCGTCCAGAACATCATGTTCGTCCTGACGGACGGCTCGCCGAACAAGCCCAACACCCACAGCGATGACCTTGACATCCCGGAGGTGTGGCTCGAGGGTGCCAACGCGGCGATCGCCGCCGCCAATGGCGTCCGCGGCACGGGCGTCAACAAGTTCCACATCAAGGCCGTCTATCTGAGCGCCCCCGGCGACCCCGGCGACATCAGCCTGCCGTTCTCGGCGGCCGGTGACGAGGCCTGGGCGTCCTCCGTCATGACCCAGATCGGTGGCGGCTCGTTCCTCGACGCCAACTTCGGCAGCTTCGCCGATGAGCTCTTCGACCTCATCAAGTGCCCGCCGCCGGATCCGGCTCACATCGCGATCACCAAGGTCGCGGACGAGCCGAACGTCGATGCCGGCGAGCCGATCGGCTTCACCATCACCGTCAGCAACACGGGCGATATGACTGCCACGGGCGTGGCCCTGTCCGACGACCTGCCGGCCGGCGGCGACCTGGATTGGTCCATCGAGAACCAGACCGGGATCTCCGGCTGCACCATCGCAGGCGCGGTCGGCTCGCAGTCGATCGACTGCCCGACGGTCAGCCTTGACGGTGGGGACAGCTACGCGATCCACATCGTGAGCGACACGTCGGTCGCATCGGCCGACACGGTCCCGAACACGGCCTCGGTCAGTTCGGAGAATGCCGGGTCCGATGAGGACTCCGACACCATCACGATCAACAAGAGCGCCATCGACATCAACAAGACCGCGGACGATCCGTCGGTCGAGGCCGGTGACACGATCGGGTTCACCGTGACGGTGACGAACAACGGGGCCGCGACGGCCACCGGTGTCGTGGTCAACGATCCGTTGCCCAACGATCCGGGGCTCGTCTGGACCCTCGACGACGACGCCGGCGGGCTCTGCTCGCTGGCCGACAACACCGTGACCTGCGGTCCGACGACCTTGCAGCCCGGTGCGAGCTTCAGCTTCCACGTCTCCAGCCCGACCACGGACGACACCGCCGAGACCAGTCCGGTCCTGAACGTCGCGTCCGTCACGACAGAGAACGCGGGGTCCGATGAGGACGACGCCGATGTCGTGGTCGAGGGTGGGGAAGTCGCTCCTGCCACCGGCACGCCGAAGCCGACCCTCCCGCCGACCGACGCCAGCGGTTCGGTGAGTGGCCCGGGCCCGAGCCTCCTGCTCGTGCTCATCGGTCTGGCGGCACTGACGCTCGGCGTCGGTGTCCTCACCCCGGTCCCGGCGACGATCCGTCGACGACGCGACCGATAGCTTCGTAGCACAGGCCGGCCGTCTGGCCTCCGGGATACCTACCCCCGGAGCAGGCGGCCGGCGTCCATCTCAAGCCTCTCTCTCTCGGGTCATCCCGGGCGGTGCGCCCGGGGTCGCTGGCCCATACCCTCCGCCTTCCCCGTGAGGGACGCCGTTTCCCCGAGCGGCGTCCACGGCCGGGGCACTCCACCGGCTCCGATGGTGTGCCCCGGCCTCT
>CAVZND010000020.1:0-97016 GCA_963776545.1 uncultured Chloroflexia bacterium
CCGCGGTCGTCGCGATCAGCAACGACGACACCGGCATCAGCGAGGACCCGGATGTCCGGTTCGAGGTCGCGAAGCGCATCGTCGAGCGCGCCGCGGACCACGGCATCCCGCGCTCGGACATCGTCGTGGACCCGCTGGTCATGCCGATCGGGGCGATGGCGACCGCAGGCCGCCAGGTCTTCGCACTCGTCGGTCGGCTGCGCGAGGAGCTCAAGGTCAACTCGACCTGCGGCGCCTCGAACGTCAGCTTCGGCCTGCCCAACCGCGAGGGCATCAACGCCGCCTTCCTGCCGATGGCCATCGCCGCGGGCATGACCTCCGCGATCACGAACCCGATGCAGCCCGACCTGAAGCGCGCGGTCATGGCCGCCGACGTCCTGATGGGCAACGACCCCGACTGTGGCCGCTGGATCTTGGCGCATCGCGAGCCGACGCCCGAGGGCGAGGTGAGCCGCCGGCGCGTCAACCGCCGCCTCGTCGGCTCCGCCGGCTGAGGTCCGCGCGACCATGTCGCCCCCCGCTGCGGACACCGGCGACGCCCTCGTCATCTTCACGCCGTCCGGGCGGCGCGGCCGATTCGTGGAAGGCACGACGGTCCTCGACGCCGCCCGCTCGCTGGGCGTCGACATCGATTCTGTCTGCGGCGGCCGCGGCCTCTGCGGCCGCTGCCAGGTCGTGCCCTCGTTCGGGACGTTCGCCAAGCACGGCATCACCGCCAGCCCGGACCACCTGACCGCCCCAGCCGAGCGCGAGGCGGAGTACGACCGCAAGCAGGGACTCGCCGAGGGCCGCCGCCTCTCGTGCGCGGCCCATCTCTGCGGCGACATGGTCATCGACGTCCCGCCCGACAGCCAGGTCCACCGCCAGGTGGTCCGCAAGAGCCTGCCGGTCCGCGACTTCATCGTGGACCCGGTCGTGCGCCTGCACTACGTCGAGGTCACGCCACCCGAGCTCGCCTCGCCGTCCGGCGACCTCGTCCGGCTATTCGAGGCCCTCGAGCGGGAGTGGAGCCTGACCGGACTCGTCGCCGACCTCGATGTGATCCGGGCGCTCCAGCCAGCCCTCGAGAAGGGAAGCTACGGCGTCACGGTCGCGGTCCACGACGGGCGGCACGTGACGGCTGTCTGGCCGGGGCTCCACGAGAAGGTCTACGGCGTCGCGATCGACGTCGGCTCGACGACGATCGCCGGCCACCTCGCCGACCTGGGCGACGGCTCGGTCCTCGCCTCGTCGGGCGTCATGAACCCGCAGATCCGGTTCGGCGAGGACCTGATGAGCCGGGTCTCGTACGCGATGATGCACGAGGGTGGGGCCATCGAGATGACCCGCGCCGTCCGCACGGCGCTGCGGACGCTGATCCTCGGCCTCGCCAACCAGGCCGGCATCGAGCCGGTCGACATCCACGAGATCGCGCTGGTCGGCAACCCGATCATGCACCACCTCGTGCTCGGCATCGATCCCATCCCGCTTGGTTCGGCGCCGTTCGCGCTCGCGACCGACCGGGCCGTCCGCGTCCGCGCGACGGAGCTGGGGCTGTCGGCCCACCCGGGCGCCCGGGTCTACGTCCTGCCGTGCATCGCCGGTCACGTCGGGGCGGACACGGCCGGGGTCATCCTCGCCGAGGCCCCACACCGCGCAGAGGGTGAGGTACGGCTCGTCGTCGACGTCGGGACGAATGCGGAGATCGTGCTCGGCAACGCCGATCGCCTACTCGCCGCATCCAGCCCGACCGGCCCGGCCTTCGAGGGCGCCCAGATCAGCGGCGGCCAGCGGGCCGCGCCCGGCGCCATCGAACGCGTCCGCATCGATCCGGCCACCCTCGAGCCGCGGTTCCGGATCATCGGCGCCGAGCCATGGTCGGACGAGCCGGGTTTCAAGGAGGCGGCCGACGAGCTGGGCGTCACCGGCATCTGCGGCTCGGGCATCGTCGAGGTCATCGCGGAACTATTCCTCGCCGGCGTCATCACCGAGGACGGCGTCATCGACGGGGCACTCGCGACGCGCACGCCCCGGGTCATCGCGGACGGCCGGACGTTCAGCTACGTCCTGAGCGAGAGCGTCAACGGCGGCCCGCGCATCGTCGTCACCCAGAACGACGTCCGCGCTATCCAGCTCGCGAAGGCCGCGCTCTACGCGGGCGTCCGGCTGCTGATGGACCACCTCGGGGTCGAGACGGTCGACGAGATCCGGCTCGCCGGCGCCTTCGGCAGCCAGATCGACACCACCCACGCGATGATCCTCGGGCTCATCCCCGACTGCGACCTCGCCCATGTCGCCCCGGCCGGGAATGCCGCGGGAACCGGCGCGTTGATCGCCCTGCTGTCGGGCGCGGCCCGGACCGAGATCGAGGGCGTCGTCCGCGAAGTCGAGAAGGTCGAGACCGCCGTTGAGCCGAAGTTCCAGCAGCACTTCGTCGAGGCGATGGCGTTCCCCCACAAGACCGCGACGTACCCGCACCTGTCGAAGGCCGTGACCTTGCCGCCCCGGTCGGAGCCGGGCGACGCGGGCGGGATCGGGCGAGGGGAGCGGCGCCGTCGGCGCGTCGCCGATGCCGCGGTCGGCAGCCGGGCTGGCACGGAGGATCGGTGATGGACGACACCCCGCGCCGCCGCAGCGGCGGACGAGCCGCGCGCCAGGCGGCCCGCCTCGCGTCGCACGCCGAGCACGTCCCGTTCCTGACCCGGACGCTCGCCCCGTTCGAGGTCCTGAACGAGGAGGGGCTCGCGCTCATCGAGTACAACGCGGACACGATCCTCGAGCAGGTCGGCCTCGAGTTCCGCGGCGACCCCGACGCGCTCCGCCTGTTCCGCGACGCCGGCGCCGACGTCCAGGGTGAGCGGGTGCGCTTCCCGCGCGGCATGTGCCGCCAGATCGTCCAGGCGACCGCGCCGCGCCAGTTCACCCAGTACGCCCGCAACCCCGAGCGCAACGTCGAGATCGGCGGGATGCACACCGTGTTCGCGCCCAACTACGGCTCGCCGTTCGTGCGTGACCTGGACCGCGGCCGGCGCTACGGCACGATCGAGGACTTCCGCAACCTCGTGAAGCTGACATACGCCTCGCCGAACCTGCACCACTCGGGTGGCACGGTCTGCGAGCCGGTCGACGTGCCGGTGAACAAGCGCCACCTCGACATGGTCTACGCGCACATGCGCTACAGCGACAAGCCGTTCATGGGCTCGGTCACGGCCCCCGAGCGGGCGCGCGACACCGTTGAGATGGCACGGATCCTGTTCGGCGCGGACTACCTCGAGGACCACGCGGTCATCCTCTCGCTCATCAACGCGAACTCGCCGCTTGTCTGGGACGCGACGATGCTCGGCGCGGCGCGGGCGTATGCCGAGGCCAACCAGGCGACACTCCTGACGCCGTTCATCCTGGCGGGCGCGATGTCGCCGGTTACGGTCGCCGGCACGGCCACCCAGACCCTCGCCGAGGCGCTCGGCGGGATGACGTTCGTCCAGCTCATCCGGCCCGGCGCGCCGGTCGTGCTCGGCAGCTTCGCCTCGTCGATCTCGATGCAGTCAGGGGCGCCGACCTTCGGCACGCCGGAGCCATCGCTGGTGCTCTACGTGATGGCCGCACTGGCCCGCCGGCTCGGCGTCCCGTTCCGCTCTGGCGGCAACCTGTGCGCCTCGAAGATCCCGGACGCCCAGGCGGCCTACGAGTCGGCCGCGACGTTCTCCGCCACGATCCTGGGCGGCGTGAACTTCGTCCTCCATGCGGCGGGCTGGCTCGAGGGCGGCCTGGCGGTCGGCTACGAGAAGTTCATCCTCGACGCCGACCAGTGCGGCATGGCGACGGTCTTCGTCAACGGCGTCGATCTCTCCGAGAACGGGCAGGCGCTCGACGCGATCCTGACCAACGAGCCGGGCCAGCACTACCTCGGCAGCGCTCACACGCTCGCGAACTTCGAGCACGCCTTCTACCGCTCGGAGGTCGCCGACAACAACAGTTTCGAGCAATGGCAGGAGGACGGCTCGCTCGACGCCGCCCAGCGCGCCAACGCCATCTGGAAGCGGATGCTCGCCGAGTACGAGGCGCCGCCGATGGATGACGCCATCGACGAGGCGCTGCTCGAGTTCATCGTCAAGCGCAAGGCCTCGATGCCCGACTCCGAGGTCTAGGCGTGCTGTTCCGGCGGCATCGCCGGCTGGCGGCGGGGGAGCGGCGGGCGCTCGCCCGCGTCCTGGCTTCGCCGACGTTCGAACTCGTGCCGCTCAAGACCGCGCTCGACCACACCGACCACTTGCCGGCCGGGGCGACGGTCTCGGTCACGGCCTCGCCGGCCAAGGGCATCGAGGCGACCGTTGCCCTGTGCGAGGCGCTCCAGGCGCGCGGCTTCCGGGCCGTCCCGCACCTGTCCGCCCGGATGGTTCGCGATCGGGCGCACCTCCAGGACCTGATCGCCTGGCTGGAGGGCGCCGGCGTCGATCGCGCATTCGTCGTCGGCGGCGACGAGAAGGAGCCGGGCGACTTCCCCGACGGCCTGTCGCTGCTCCGCGAGATGGCCGAGATCGGGCATCCGCTCGCCGAGATCGGCATCCCGTGCTACCCGCAAGGGCACGCGTTCATCCCGGACGGGCCGCTCGCGGAGGCGCTGCGCGACAAGGCCGCCTACGCCAGCTACATGACCACGCAGCTCTGCTTCGACCCGTTGGCCATCGGGTCCTGGCTGGCGGCTCGCCGCGCCGAGGGTCTGGCGCTGCCGGTCCACATCGGCCTGCCCGGTGTCGCCGAGCCGCACAAGCTGCTGGCCATCACGGCCCGGATCGGGGTGGCCGACACGCATCGGTTCCTGACGAAGAACGCGCGGTTCGTGGCGCGGCTGATCCGCTCCGGCGGCTTCTACCGCCCGGACGGCCTGCTCGAGGGCCTCGCCCCGATCGTGGCCAACCCGGTGGCCGGCGTGGTCGACATGCACCTGTACACGTTCAACAACGTCGAGGCGACCGAGGCCTGGCGGCGGCGCTTCCTCGAGTCATTGGCCGTGGCGCAGCCCGCCTAGGCGCCGCCTAATCCCAGTTCTCGCAGGTCCAGCCGCCGACGGCCCGGGCGGTCGTGCCGGTCTTCGGGTCGGTGACGGTGACGTCGATCGAGCCGCTGTCGGCGCCGCCATCGACGGTGAGGCTCCCGGACCCGGCCGACGAGTCGAACGATGTCCCGCCGCCGCCCTCATAGAGCAGCACGGTCACGGCGCCGTCCGTGTGGAAGCCGACCTGGTAGGTCCCGGGCTCCTTCGTCCCCTCGATGGTCGCGTCGAGCATCCAGCCGGGCTTGTCGGTCTCGAACGTGACTTCCCAGCTCTTGGCGTCGTCGGCCGCCTTGCCACAACCGCCGGGCTGGCTGATCGTGCCGGTCGCCCCGCCGCTGAGCGTGATCGCCGAGGCCGTGCTCGCGTCGGTCGGGGCCGGCGAGCCCGAGGTCGTGGTACCTCCCCCGCCTCTGCTGCAGGCGGCCAGCAGAGTCGCGATGGCGAGCGGGGCCGCGACCCGTCGGAGGATGTGGCCGGATGTCATGCGTGTCCTCGTCGAGCGGGATCGGCCGGGCGGCCAGTGCCACTCGTCGTGCCGGGCCCAACGATACGCGGCGGGCGCCGAGACCGCCCAACGTGCCTTGCCATCCATCGGTACCATGACCCTCGGTGCGCCTGCACACCAGAACCGCATGCCCAGTTGGTGCGGTCTGGTCGTGTGGTTAACAGACCGCGTGGGTTCTGTGTACTCCGAAAGTACTAGACCGCGTCCTGGGTCTGCCGCATGCTCGTTCCAAGACGGGTGCTCACGGCCCGCCATGGCAATCCACATCGGAGGAACCATCGATGCATCGGGGGTCTCGACCTCTCTCTCGCTTCGGCAGGTTGGCTGCCGTCGGCGGGACCGTGCTCATCCTCTCGTCGCTCTTCCTGAGCGTCGGCGCCGCGGCCGTGTCGGCCGCCGATAGTGGCCCGAAGGCACCGACTGACACGGTCGCCCCGAATGGCTGGACCGATCCGGGGAACGTCTTCGCCGATGACGCGACCGTCGCGACGGCGACCGGCGACAACGTCGACCAGGGCTACCGAGCCTTCGGGTTCGGCGTCCCGAATGGGTCGATCATCGACGGGATCACCGTCCGGGTCACCGCCCGCTCGACGGATCCGGCCGGTTGCCAGATCCAGGTCCGCCTCTCGGACAACAACGGCTCCTCCTTCACTGACCGCCAGACCGCGTCGCTGACGGACGCCGACCAGGTGCTCGTCCTCGGCGGCGCCACCGACGACTGGGGCAACGTCTGGGATCCGACGCAGCTGACGAACGGCCAATTCCAGCTGCAGCTGCGCAACAACGACACGGGCGACTGCGACAACGACGCGGTCACGTCGGTCGGCTTCCTGACGGTCGAGGTCACCTTCCGGACGATCGCGAACGGCACGACCAACCCCGCGATCTCCACCGCGCTGTGCAATACGGCCGACTTCAACTTCGTCATCGACATGTCCGGTTCGATCGGCCCACAGGGCAGCGCCGGGTCCAACCTCCCGGATCTCAAGGACGGCATCACCGAATTCGTCACCGCCTTCCAGGCGGCCGGCGGCGACGGCCGCTATAGCGGCACGGAGTTCAGCGGCTCAAGTGCCGATCCGATCACGGCCGGATATCTCGTCGCCGCGGACTTTATCGATGCGGTCGACGCCCTCAGCGGACCGTCCGGCCTCACGCCGACGGCCCAGGGCATCACGACGGCGTCGACCAACCAGGCCGGCGGCCGCTCCGGCGTCCAGAACATCATGTTCGTCCTGACCGACGGCTCGCCCAACAAGCCCAACACCCACAGCGATGACCTCGACATTCCGGAGGTCTGGCTCGAGGGTGCCAACGCGGCGATCGCCGCGGCCAACGGCGTCCGCGGCACGGGCGTCAATAAGTTCCACGTCAAGGCCGTCTACCTCAGCGCCCCCGGCGACCCCGGCGACATCAGCCTGCCGTTCTCGGCGGCCGGTGACGAGGCCTGGGCGTCCTCGGTCATGACCCAGATCGGTGGCGGCTCGTTCCTCGACGCCGACTTCGGCGACTTCGCGGATGAGCTGTTCGATCTCATCAAGTGCCCGCCGCCGGATCCGGCCCATATCGCGATCACCAAGGTCGCGGACGAGCCGAACGTCGATGCCGGCGAGCCGATCGGCTTCACCATCACCGTCAGCAACACGGGCGATGTCACCGCCACGGGCGTGGCCCTCTCCGACGACCTGCCGGCTGGCGGCGATCTGGATTGGTCCATCGAGAGCCAGACCGGCATCTCCGGCTGCACCATCGATGGCGCGGTCGGCTCGCAGTCGATCGACTGCCCGACGGTCAGCCTGGACGGTGGCGACAGCTACGCGATCCACATCGTGAGCGACACGTCGGTCGCGTCGGCCGACACGGTCCCGAACACGGCCTCGGTCTCCTCGGAGAACGCCGGGTCCGATGAGGACTCCGACACCATCACGATCAACAAGAGCGCGATCGACATCGACAAGACCGCGGACGATCCGTCGGTCGAGGCCGGTGATGTGATCGGGTTCACCGTGACAGTCACGAACAACGGGGCCGCGACGGCCACCGGTGTCGTGGTCAACGATCCGTTGCCCAACGACCCGGGGCTCGTCTGGACCCTCGACGACGACGCCGGCGGGCTCTGCTCGCTGGCCGACAACACCGTGACCTGTGGTCCGACGACCCTGGCGCCCGGTGCCAGCTTCAGCTTCCACGTCTCCAGCCCGACCACGGACGATACCGCCGAGACCAGTCCGGTCCTGAACGTCGCGTCCGTCACGACAGAGAACGCGGGGTCCGATGAGGACGACGCCGATGTCGTGGTCGAGGGTGGTGAAGTCGCTCCGGCCACGGGCACGCCGAAGCCGACCCTCCCGCCGACCGATGCCAGCGGTTCGGTGAGTGGCCCGGGCCCGAGCCTCCTGCTCGTGCTCATCGGTCTGGCGGCGCTGACGCTGGGCGTCGGTGTCCTCACCCCGGTCCCGGCGACGATCCGTCGCCGACGCGACCGATAGCCTCGTAGCACTGGCCGGCCGTCTGGCTTTCGGGATACCTACCCCCGAAGCAGGCGGCCGGCGTCCATCTCCTCTCTCTCGGGTCATCCCGGGCGGTGCGCCCGGGGTCGCTGGCCCGTACCCTCCGCCTTCTCCGTGAGGGACGCCGTTTCCCCGAGCGGCGTCCACGGCCGGGGCGCTCCACCGGCTCCGATGGAGTGCCCCGGCCTCTTCATGCCCGGCGCGTGGCGCCCGGGCTCCGAGCTCGTTGACGCTCCAAGATCGGCCGCGGTAGACTAATCCCGACGAAATCACTCGGATATCGCGGACACGGATCTGAGGCCACGCTCCTGACCCTCCCCACGGCCACGCGGCCCACCTATCACGGCTCCGGCGCCGTTGCCTTCTCGACCAAGGGCGAGTACGGCGTGCGGCTCATGGTCCAGCTCGCCCGCCACGTCGGGACCGGCCCTGCGTCGCTGGCCGGCATCGCCGCCGAGGAGGATCTGCCCCGCGCCTATCTCGAGCAGCTCGTCGTCAGCCTGCGCGAGGCCGGGCTGGTCGTCTCCACCCGCGGTGCCCACGGCGGCTACGAGCTCGCCCGCCCGCCCGAGGCCATCCGTATGAGCGAGGTCCTGCGCGCGCTCGAGGGTCCGATCGCCCCCATGTTCTGCGCCACAGACGATCCGGAGCATGCGGTCCTCTGCGATCGCAGTGCGCGCTGCACCGTGAACGTCCTGTGGGTCCGCGTCCGCGACGCCATCGTCGACGCCCTCGATTCGGTGACCCTCGCCGACCTCGCACCGCCCGTCGTCCACGCCGACGCCCCCATCCAGCCCGAACCCATCCGCCAGGGAGCACCCACCCAGCCGTGACCGACCAGCCCGCCACCGACCAGCACCTCGTCATCCGCGGACTCCGCGTCGCCCCGGTCGCCGACCCCGAGAACGAGATCCTCCAGGGCATCGACCTGACCGTCGGCAAGGGCGAGGTCCACGCGATCATGGGCCCGAACGGCTCCGGCAAGACCACACTCGCCTACGCGCTCCTTGGCCACCCGGCATACAAGGTCACGGGCGGCCAGGTCGTCTGGAAGGGCCGCGACATCCTCAAGCTGTCGCCCGACAAGCGTGCCCGGCTCGGCCTGTTCCTGGCCTTCCAGTACCCGACGGCGATCCCGGGTCTCAGCGTCGCCTCGTTCATCCGCTCGGCGCTTAACGCGAAGCTCCAGGGCATCGACAAGAACCCCGACGTCGACCCGACCGACCCGATGCGCGGCGGCGTCTCGATGCGCGACTTCCGCAACAAGATGCGAGAGAAGATGGCGATGCTCCGGATGGACGACGGCTTCGCCAGCCGCTATGTCAACGACGGGTTCTCGGGCGGCGAGAAGAAGCGCCTCGAGATGCTCCAGATGGCCGTGCTCGAGCCGGAGATGGCGATCCTCGACGAGACCGACTCGGGCCTCGACATCGACGCCCTGCGGATCGTCGCCGAGGGCGTGAACGCGATGCTCAACCCGAACCTCGGCGTCCTGCTCATCACCCACTACCAGCGGCTGCTCAACTACATCACGCCCGACGTCGTGCACGTCCTGGCCCAGGGCCGGATCGTGAAGTCGGGTGGCAAGGACCTGGCACTCCGCCTCGAGGACGAGGGCTACGGACCGATCCTGCGAGAAGCGGGACTCGCCCCGGACGTGCCGGATGAGGCGCTCCTTGTCCCGAAGGGCCCGGATCTCGACCTCGAACCCGTGGAGGCCGCCCGCTAGGCGGGCCCGATCGACGATGACGCTGACCAGCGATCCGAAGGTCAACCGGCCGGCGCTCGACGCGGCCTCGTTGCGCAAGGACTTCCCGATCCTCGACCAGGAGATCAACGGCCATCGCCTGGTCTACCTGGACTCGGCGTCGAGCAGCCAGAAGCCGAACGTCGTCATCGACGCGGTCAGCGACTACTACCGCGAGTACAACGCCAACGTCCACCGCGGCATCTACACGATCGGCGAGAAGGCCACGGCCGCGTATGAGGCGGCGCGAGAGGCGACCGCCCGATTCATCAACGCGCCGAGTTCGCGCGAGATCGTTTTCACACGGAACGCCACCGAGGCCATCAACCTGGTCTCGTATTCGTGGGGCCGGCGGAACATCGGCCGCGGCGACCAGATCATCCTCACCGAAATGGAGCACCACGCGAATCTCGTCCCGTGGCAGCTCCTCGTCCAGGAAAAGGACGGCGACCTCGAGTTCATCCCGATCACCGACGACGGCATCCTCCGGCTCGACGTCTTCGAGGTGCTGCTCCGGCTGAAGCCCAAGCTCGTCGCGTTCACCCACGTCTCGAATACGCTCGGCACGATCAACCCGGTCCGCGAGATGATCGAGATGGCCCACGCCGCCGGCGCGCTCGTGCTCATCGATGGCGCCCAGGCCGTGCCGCACGTCCCGGTCGACGTGCAGGCGCTCGGGGCGGACTTCTACGCGTTCTCCGGGCACAAGATGCTGGCCCCGATGGGCTCCGGTGCGCTCTGGGCACGGCGCGAGCTCCTCGAGGCGATGCCGCCGTTCCTCGCGGGCGGCGAGATGATCCGCGAGGTCCACCTGCGCCGGTCCGAGTTCAACGAGGTGCCCTGGAAGTTCGAGGCCGGCACGCCGGCCGTCGCCGACGCGATCGGTCTCGGCGTCGCCGCAGACTACCTCCGGGCGATCGGCATGGACGCGGTCCGCGAGCACGAGATGGAGCTCCTGACGTACGCGCTCGTGACGCTCCAGCGCGAGGTGCCCGAGATCCAGCTGTACGGGCCGATGGACGCCGGGATCCGCGGCGGCGTCATCCCGTTCAACCTGCCCGGCATCCACCCGCACGACGTCGCCCAGGTGCTCGACCGCTCCGGGATCGCCGTCCGGGCCGGTCACCACTGCACGATGCCGCTCCACGAGCGCCTCGACCTGCCGGCCACCGCACGGGCGAGCTTAAGCGTCTATACCACCCGCGACGACATCGACGCCCTGGCGGCCGGCCTGCAAGAGGTCCTGCGCGTCTTCAACGGCTGAAACTCCGCTGGGGATCTCACCGAATGAGAGCCGAGTAGCGGATCGGCCGTAATCCCGACCCTGCTGGTCGGGATTGGACATCCTGCGCTACACTCGGACCCGTATGGACGACCTCTACCGCGACTACATCCTCGAGCACTACCGACGGCCCCACAACTTCGGGGTCATCGACGACGCCGACGCGTCCTACGAGGGCGCCAACCCCCTGTGCGGCGACCGCATCACGCTGATGCTCGGGGTCAGGGACGGGGTCGTGGACCGTGTCGCCTTCACCGGGCGCGGCTGCGCGATCAGCCAGGCCAGCGCCTCGTTGCTCACCGACGAGATCAAGGGCAAGTCGCTCTCCGAGGTGGCCGGCTTCGGTGCCGACGACCTGCTCGACCTGCTCGGCATCGAGATCAGCCCGGCCCGACTGAAGTGCGCCATGCTCAGCCACGAGAGCCTCCAGCACGTCCTCACCGACCTTGGCGCCGCAGCGCCCGCCACCGCGACGGCGGAGGCCGGGGCATGACCCGGATCGAGCGCCGCTGCAGGTGTCGTCAGCCGGCCTGAGCGCCGGCCCGACGACCTTCCGGTCCGCTGCAGACCCGACGGCCATGCCCGAGGGCATCGCCCGGACCACCCCACCGCCCTGGCGCGGACCAGCGCCAGCCCGTCGACCAACGGAGTCCAACGAACCCGATGCCAAAGTCCTACGCCGACCTCCTCCGCGAGGCGCGCGCGCAGATCAAGGAAGTCACGCCACAGGAAGTGGACGCCCTCGCCCCGGGGGCGGCCACGATCGTTGACGTCCGCGAGGCGTCCGAGTGGGACCAGGGCCACCTGCCCGGCGCGAAGCACGTCTCGAAGAGCTACATCGAGCAGCAGATCGAGGCGGCCGCCCCTGACCGTGACGCCCCGGTCATCCTCTACTGCGCCGGCGGCGTCCGCTCGTTGTTCGCCGCCCAGACCCTCGCCGACATGGGCTATTCGGATGTCGCGTCCATGTCCGGCGGCTTCCAGTCCTGGAAGGGCGCCGGCCTCGAGTTCGAGACGCCGGTCGTGCTCTCGGCCGCGCAGAAGGACCGCTACAGCCGCCACCTGCTGATCCCGGAGGTCGGCTCGGCCGGCCAGGCGCGGCTCCTCGGCTCGAAGGCGCTCCTCATCGGCGCGGGCGGCCTCGGCTCGCCGGCTGCCCTCTATCTCGCCGCCGCGGGTGTGGGCACGATCGGCATCGTCGACTTCGATGTCGTCGACGTCAGCAACCTCCAGCGCCAGATCATCCACACGACCGACCGCGTGGGGGAGCGCAAGGTCGAATCCGCGAAGCGGTCGATCAACGCGCTGAACCCCGAGATCAAGGTCGTCGCGCACGAGGAGATGCTGGTCGCGGCGAACGTCGAGCGGATCATCGCGGGCTACGACGTCATCCTCGACGGGACCGACACGTTCGAGACGCGCTACATCCTCAACGACGCTGCGGTCGCGGCCGGCATCCCGGTCGTGCACGCCTCGGTGTTCCGCTTCGAGGGGCAGCTCACCACGTTCGTGCCGTTCGACGGGCCGTGCTATCGCTGCCTGTATCCGACCCCGCCACCGCCCGAGCTCGCGCCCGGCTGCTCGGTGGCCGGCGTGCTGGGCGTCGTGCCCGGCATCCTGGGCCTGCTCCAGGCCAACGAGGCGCTCAAGGTCCTGCTCGGGATCGGGAACACCCTCTCGGGCCGGTTGCTCCTGTTCGATGCGCTCGAGACCGAGTTCACCGAGCTGAAGCTGCGGCGCGATCCCGAGTGCCCCGTGTGCTCGGACAAGGCCGTCGCGGCCCGCGAGGCCGGCCACCCGCTCACCGTGGACAGCGTCGGCAACGACGTGCCGTTCCTCATGACCACGACCGGGCTGGCCGGCACCGTCTCGCCCGACGCGCGGGCATGAGCACGGTCTTCATCCCGTCCGTGCTCCGCGCCAACGTGGGCGGCGCGAAGTCGGTCGAGCTGCCGGGCGAGTCGATCCGGGCCGTCGTGGAGGCGCTCGTCGAGCGTCACCCGTCGCTGGGATCGCAGCTCCTGACCGAGGACGGCGACCTGAACCGGTTCGTCAACGTCTACGTCAACGGCCAGGACGTCCGCTACCTCGCCGGTCTCGAGACGCCGGTCGCGCCGGCCGACGAGGTCCGGCTCCTGCCCGCGATGGCCGGCGGCTGACCGATGGCCGTGCCGAGGCCGATCCGGGACCTCGACGCCGAGCGGGGGCGCGACCACGAGCCGGCCCCCGACCACGCGCACGACCACGCGCACGCGCACGACGCCCTCGAACCACACGGCGGCCGGTACACGGACATCCTCGACGCGATCGGGCACACGCCACTGGTCGAGATCCCGCGCATGAGCCCGAACCCGGACGTCCGGATCCTGGCCAAGCTCGAGATGCTGAACCCGACGGGCTCGGTCAAGGACCGCGTCGCCAAGTACCTGGTCGAGGACCTCGAGGCGCGCGGCCTGCTCCACGAGGACTCGATCATCCTGGAGCCCACCTCGGGCAACACCGGCATCGCACTCGCGATGATCGGCCGGCGCAAGGGCTACCGCGTCGCGCTGGTCATGCCCGACAACGTCACCAACGAGCGGCGCCAGATGGCCGCCCTGTTCGGGGCCGAAGTCATCGACTCACCGGGGGCGCTGGGTTCGAACGGGGCGATCGCCCTGGCCAAGCACCTGGTCTCGAAGGACGAGCGCTTCGTGATGCCGTACCAGTACGGCAATCCCGCCAACCCGCAGGCCCACTACGAGACCACCGGCCCGGAGATCCTCGCCGACTGCCCCGAGATCGACGTCTTCGTGGCGGGCCTGGGCACGTCCGGCACGCTGATGGGCGTCTCGCGCTACCTGCGCGAGCGCAAGCCGGGCGTCCGGATCGTGGCCGCGGAGCCACTCCCCGGTGAACTGGTCCAGGGCCTGCGCTCGCTCGACGAGGGATTCATCCCCGAGATCCTCGACCCGTCGCTCATCGACGCGAAGTACCTCGTCTCCAACCGCGACGCCATCGCGGCGTTGCGCGACCTCGTCTTCCGGGAGGGCATCTTCGCGGGACCGTCGTGCGGGGCGGTCCTGGTCGCGGCGGCACGCGTCGCGCAGGAGATGTCGTCGGGGACGATCGTCGCGCTGCTCCCGGACGGCGGCTGGAAGTACCTCTCGGCGGGCACGTTCTCGGCGAACCTGGACGACATGGAGGAGGCGCTCGAGGGCGGCGTCAACTGGTGGTGAGCGAGGCCCACCCGGGCCCCGCCACGGCCGAGCTGCCGGGCGCCATCCGCGACGCGATCGTCGCCCACGCCCGCGCCGAGTACCCCAACGAGGCCGCCGGGCTGATCGTCGGCGACGCGCCGGCCGCGGCGGGGGGCCACGCGCTCCGCTACGAGGCGACTCGCAACAAGGCCGCCTCGCCCCTGCGTTACGAGATCGATCCCGACGACCTGTACCGGTTGACCGTCGCGACCGACGACGCCGACGAGGTGTTCTGGGGGATCGTCCATTCGCACACCCATACGCTCGGCGGTGCCGTCGCCGACCGACATCGGCCTCGCGTTCTACCCGGACGCGCTGTACCTGCTGGTCTCGCTGAGCGAGGAGGAGACCGATCCGGCGACCGGCGCCCTCAGCCTGCGGGCGTGGCGGATCGTCGGGGGCGACGTGTTCGAGGTCGCCCTGACGTAGGTCGCCGCGGTCGGACGGCGCCGGCGGCCCCCAGACGGGATTGCATGAGATGCACGTCCCGTCGCCGGCGGGCTGGCGCCGACCCGAATCGTGCTCATCGATTGCGCCAGGTGCACGAAACGGTGCGGCACGGTCGAGGTGTTGCACCTCAAGCAAGGATCTGGCGCTCGTCGCCTGGCTCGGCGACGTTGCTTGCGTCTCGTGCAACGGGCGCCGAGTTTCTTGCGTGTCGCGCAAGTAATGGTCGCGAGCGGGGTCCTCTGGGGCCCGAAACGGCGCCGTTCGGCGCGATTCGGTCCCGTCAGACCGGCTCGGCGGGCCTGAGAGAGGCGATTCCTGCGTCAGGCGCAAGAACTCAGGCGGATTCGGGGCAAACGAGGGGCCGCTTGCAGCTGGTACTTGCTGTGGGAGCAAGGCATCTGGCGCGGCGCAAGCGGGCGAGACGGCTCTCAGCCGCAGACGAGCCCGTCCTTGGGGGCCGTGAGCGAGAGCAGGTACTGGTCGACGGACTTGTCCACGCACTTGTTCGTGAGGTAGCCCGTGTGCCCCTCGCCCTTGCGGGTCAGCAGCACGCCGGACTCGAGCTGTTTGGCGAGGGCCTTCGCCCACGCGTACGGCGTGGCGGTGTCGCCGGTGGAGCCGATCACCACGATCGGTGGCGCGCCGGCGCCCTTCGCCGGGGCGGGCTCGCGTTGCGGCGGGATGGACCAGAACGCGCAGGTCAGGTCGTTGAAGGCGGCCGCCCGGAAGTGGGGCGCGACCTTGCGGAACGAGTCGGCCATCTTCGTGTAGGTCGCGACGTCGCGTGAGACGGGGAAGTCGAGGCAGGTGTTCGCGAAGTAGGCGTCGCCCATGTTCGAGTAGGTGCCGTTCGGCTTGCGGCCGCGGAACGGGTCGGCCAGCAGGATGAGCAACGAGCCGTCGCCTCGCTTGGCCATGGCCAGGGCCGCCTCGAGGCCGGGCCACGACTCCTTGCTGTACAGCGATCCCAGGACGGCATAGAACGTGAGATAGGGCCCGACCCGTCGGCGATCGGCCACCCGCGGCGTCGGAAGCGTCTTCTTCTCGATCGAGGCCATCAGGGCGTCGTAGGCCTTGACCGAGTTCCCACCCTCGTGGAACGCACAGCTCTTCCGCCGCGCGCAGCGCTCGAGGAACCGGCCGAGGGCCGCCTCGAACGCCTTCGCCTGGCCGGTCCGCAGCTCCACCTCGGAGAGGCTCGGGTCCAGGGCGCCGTCGAGGACCATCGCGCGGATGCGATCCGGGTATCGGTCGGCGTACATCGAGCCGATCAGCGTGCCGTACGAAAAGCCGAGGTACGTGAGCTTGTCGTCACCGACCGCCTGTCGGATCTGGTCGAGGTCGTCGACGACGGCGTCGGTGGACAGGTACGGCAGCAGGGTGGCGTTGCGCTTCGCGCAGGCATCCGCGTACTCCTGCGCCTGCTCGACGAGGTTGTCGAGCTCCTCCTTGTTGTCGGGCGAGGGGTCGAGCTCGGCCAGGCCGTCGAGGTCGTCGATGCAGCGCACCGGGCTGCTGCCATTCACGCCGCGCGGGTCGAAGCCCACGAGGTCGAAGCGCTTGCGGATCGAGCTCGGGAAGGCTTCGCCGCTCTTCTGGACCAGGTCGATGCCGGATCCGCCCGGACCGCCCGGGTTGACGATGAGCGAACCGATGCGCTGGGCCTTGTCCGAAGCGGGCAGCCGGATGATCGCCACGTCGAGCGTGCCGGCGGAGGGATCGTGGTAGTCGCGCGGCAGGCGCAGCGTGGCGCACTGGAACTTCGTCGCGCAGTTGGTCCATCGGGCGGGGGCGGCCGCGGCCACCGTCGGCGCGGTGCTCGGGGTCGCCTCGCTCGCGGACGGGCTCGCGTCGGCCGAGCTGGGTGCGGGGCCGGTCGACCCGGACGGACTCGGCTGGAGCAGCGAGCAGCCGGCCACGAGTGACGCGATGACGACCGCAGTCACGAGGGCAAGGCGGCCCGAGCGAGGGCGTTGGCCCCGATGCATCCCCGACATGGCACCGGCAGGATAGGCGCCTCAGGCGCGCACGACGATGGTTCGGTCGTGTGCCGTGCGGGGCCGATAGTCCGGGTCCCGCGGGCCGTGCTTGGCCAGCGTCGGTCCGTTCGTCAGGCGGGGGGCGTGCGAAGCGCGGCCACGAGGGCGTCGGCGTCGGCCGCCACGATCGAGAGGCCCATCGCCGCCGCGATCCGGGCGGCCGGCGGCGGCGTCAAGCCCGTGCTGGCAAGGAGCTCGCGCTGGTCCACCGAGAAGATCTCCGACGGCCGCCCGTCCGCGATGACCTCGCCGAGCCGCATGACGATGACGCGCGTGAAGTTCGCGGCCGCGAACTCCATGTCGTGGGTGATCGCGACGACCGAGCGCCCGGCGTCGCGAAAGGCGCGGACCACCGCCCCGACGCGTTCGATGCCCGCGGCGTCCTGGCCGGTCGTCGGCTCGTCAAGGACCAGGATCGCCGGGTCCATCGCGAGCACGCCGGCGAGCGCGACCAGCTTGCGCCGCGAGAGGTCCAGGTCGTAGGGATTCGTCGCATGCACGTCGGCCAGCCCGACGGCGTCGAGGCTTCGGGCCACGAGTTCGGCGATCTCGCTGGCGGGCCGGCGCAGGTTCCGCGGGCCGAAGGCCACCTCCCGTTCGACGGACCGCTCGAACAGCTGCTCGTCCGGGTTCTGGAAGACGAAGCCGACGGTCGCCGCGAGCTGGTCGACGGTGAGGCCGTCGGTGGGCGCGCCGTCGAGGAGGACCTGTCCCTCGGCCGGTCGCAGCAGCCCGTTGAGGTGCTTGACGAGGGTCGTCTTGCCCGAGCCGTTCTGGCCGAGGATGACCACGGCCTCGCCCGGCTCGACCTTGAGGGACACGCCGCGAACGGCTTCGACCCCGTTGGGATAGCGGTGGACGAGGGCGCGAACCTCGACCGGGACCAGCGGACGCGTCGAGCCGCGGGTCCCAGCGAGGCGGTGCGACATCGGGCTCGACCCCGTTGGTCGTCGTCCACCCATCCGGGACCGCGCCGCCCGACGCGCGCCACGCCCCGAGCCCCGCAGCGATCGCCGCCTCGTCGAACTCCTGCCCAGCCGCGACGCCGGCCAGTTCAGCCAGCCGAACGAGCGTCGGCGGCCTGAGGCCGACCTGCCGCCACGCCGTCGAGAGGGCCCCGCCGGGACGATCGAGCGCGACCGACCGGCCGTCGTCGAGCACGAGGAGGCGGTCCATCCGCCCCAGCACCGTCGGCGCGTGCTCGACGCACAGGATCGTCGTCCCGGTGCGGGCCAGGCCGTCCATCAGGTCCGCGACGGACGCCGTGCCGGCCGGGTCGAGCTGGGCGGTCGGCTCGTCGAGGACGAGCACGTCCGTGCCCATCGCGATGATGCTGGCGATGGCCACGCGCTGTTGCTCGCCACCCGACAGCGTGAACGGCTCGCGCTCGGCGAGGTCCGCGATCGACAGGCGCTCGAGGACGCCATCGATCCGGGGATCCATCTCGTCCCGCGGCACGCCGAGGTTCTCGAGCCCGAAGGCGAGCTCCTCGCGCACGGTCAGCTTCGATGCCGAGAGCTGGTTCGCCGGTGTCGAGAAGACGATGCCGACCCGGCCGAGGAGCTGGCCCGCGCCGGCGGTGCGCCCGTCGACCCCCGCGATCGTCACGCTCCCACCGACGGTCGCGCGGACGACGCGCGGGATGAACCCCGACGCGGCGAGGGCCAGCGTCGATTTGCCGGCTCCCGTTCGCCCGGCGACCCCGACACGCTCGCCGGCCGCGACCGTCAGCTCGACGTCATGCAGGCTGGGCTGGCGGCGCCCGGGGTACCGGACCTCGAGGCCAGAGATCTCCAGCGGTGCCTGGGCCGGGCGATCCGGCGCCGGCTCGGCGGTCATCGCCACACTCCGGTCACGGCCACGACGACCACCCCGATGCAGGCCAGCACGAGGATCGGCCGCGCGACTCGGTCCGCCGCCGAGTCCGGCACGACCCTGTAGGCCGTCCGACCCGGTCGCGCGCCGAACCCGCGCGCCTCGAGCGCGAACGTCCGCTCCCGGACGTCGACAAGGGAGCCGAGGATCACCGGACCGATGAGGGGGACGAGCGCCCGCACGCGCTTCCCGAACGACCCGACGAGCGGCAGCCCTCGCGCCTGCTGCGCCTGGAGGATCGAGCTCGCCCGGGCCTGCATCCGCGGCACCATCTGGACCGCGGAGAGCACGACGAACGCGATCCGGTGGCTCGCCCCGCGACTCACGAGCGCCTCGAGCAGGTCGTCAGCGAGCGTCGTGAACAGGAACGTCACCGACGCGAGGAACACCACGACGATCCGTCCCGCCGAGATGAGCCCGAAGGTCAGGCCCTCACGCGAAACCGAGAACGGGCCGAGCGTGAGCAGCTTCTCGGTCGCGCCCGGGAAGAACAGCGCGTTGATGACGACGATCGAGGTCAGCAACAGCACCGGGACGCGCATCGCCCGGAGGACCGGCCGCAGCAGCCCGGCCGACCAGGCCACGACCAGCAGCGCCACGGCCATGACCACCAGCATGACCGGCGGCAGCAGGAACGCGGCGAGCAGGACGAGGATGACCCCGAGCAGCTTGGTCAGCGGGTGGCGCCGGTGCAGCCAGCTCGAACCCGCGATGAAATAGCCTGTGGCGGTCGACATCCCCCGCCCGTCAGCCTGCGACGGCGGTCAATCGGCGACCGTCGTCTCGCCGCGGCTGTACATCGTCCGCACCGTGATCGGGAGCGCGCCGAGGATGATGAATACGACGGTGTAGCTGATGGTCTTGTCGAGGGGGTCGCTCGTCAGACCCTGGGCGAACGCCGACTGGAACACGTTGAGTCCGAGGGTCCGGAAGAGCGCGACCAGCGCGTCCGTGCCACCGCCGGTCACGCCGCCGAAGACGCCCGCGGCGATCGGGGCGGAGATGGCGGCGGCCACGATGCCGGTCGTCAGACCGCCGACCCAGACGGGGAAGAGGCGGGCATTGTCGCCGGACGATGCCCATCGATAGATGAGCAGGGCGACCAGGACGCCGATCCCGAGGAGGATGATGAAGCCCAACGGATCCGCGAGCGCCAGGCTCGTCAGGTTCGGGAAGCCGTCCGATGTCCCGTCGTCGTTCAGGCCGTCCATGGTCGAGAAGTAGCCGGTCGGCCCGAACAGCAGGCGCAGGAAGGCGAAGAGGAGGGCGCCGGCGGAGATCGCGGCGGCGACGGTGAGGTACTGGCGCGCCGCCTCTGGGCGTCCTTCCAACTGGTAGACCGTGCGCCGGCTGACCCAGCCCACGAGGATGCCGAACGCCACCAGGGCCAGCGAGATCAGGACGAAGCGCATCTGGTTGTCCAGGGCGTTCGGGTCGTCGAACGCCAGCGACGGGATCCCGATCGTGTTCTGGACGACGATGAGTCCGATCATCGTGGCGGCGATGCCCGTCGCCAGCGCGAGGAACCCGCCGACGCGAGCATCGTCGGGCCGCAGCCGGAAGACACCCTGGCTGCCCCAGAACCCGGCCATGAGGCCGATCACGGCCGCGACGGGCGCGAAGAATGCGGCGGTCGGCCCCGCCCCACCCGGGATCGGCAGGATCGACCAGATGATGTTCGACAGCAGGCCTGTCAGGGCACCGGCCCAGGGGCCGGCCAGGACGCCGACGAGCACGGTCCCGATCGAGTCGAGGTAGATCGGCAACCGCAGCGCATACGTGATCGAGCCGACGGCGACGTTGATCGCGATGGCCACGACCATGAGCGTCAGCGTGGCCGTCGTGAGATCGCGCGACCGGCGGGCGATGATCGCCACGAGGACGGCCGCGACGACGACGGCGGCCAGGTACAGGAGCTGGTCGGTCTGGATGCAGGGCGTCTTCTGGCCCTCGGCACAGACCTGCAGCCAATCGAAGTTCATGGGGTCCTCCTGTCCCTCCCCGGTGTCCGCGCCATCGGGTCTCCCGCCACGCTTAGCGTGCCACGCCGGACCGGTCCGCCGCCAGCCCCCCGACGCGTTCGACGAGTCGGTCGAGGAACTCAGGGATGTTCGCCTCGACCGCGACGTCGAGGTTCGGCGCGTTGCCGGTCAGCCGCCGCCGATCCGCGACGGTCATGCCCGCCGTGAGCTCGCCCGACGTCTCGACATCGACGAAGAGCGGCTCGGTCTCGATGAGCGAGCGGTCGAGGGCCGCGGCCGCGGCGAGCGGGTCATGGATGAAGGCACCGTAGAAGCCGTCGTACAGCGCGTGGAACTCCATGTAGAACCGTAGGGCATCAGCGACGTATCGGACGATGGGGTTGCCGGCGACGGAGCGGGTCGCGTGCATCGGATCCTCGCCGTGCGAGAGTGCGATCGAGTCGTCCGGCGTACTGCCCGCGCGTCGCGCGAGCCGCACGACGTCGTCGGGGAGGATCCGTGCCCGTTCCGTGACGTCCAGCCCGAGCGCGACGGGGCGCGGAATGGTCGGGTCGGTCGCGACCGCCTCGCCCCAGGCCCGGAAGACGATCTTCGCGGCGTCCGGGTCGCAGTGGATGTTCCACTCGGTCGTGGGCGTCGTGTTGCCCGAGACGCCGTAAGCGCCGCCCATGAGCGTGTAGCCCTTCAGGAGCCGCGGCAGGTCCGGTTCCTTCTCGAGGGCGAGCGCGAGGTTCGTCAGCGGGCCGAGCGTGACCAGCACGATCTCGCCCGGACGCCGCCTGACCTCGTCGACGATGACGTCGACGCCGTGCCGCGCGCTCAGCGGCTGGGACGGCGGTGGCAGGATGGCATGACCCAGGCCCTGCGGTCCGTGCGTCTCCGGCGTCGTCTCGAGCGCTCGGACCAGCGGCATCTCGCGACCGAGGGCGACCTCGACGTCCGTCCGCCCGGCGAGCTCCAGGATGGCACGGGCGTTGATGGCGACCTGGGCGGCGTCGATGTTGCCCGAGACGCACGTCACGGCGACGAGCTCGGCGTCCGGCGACCCGGCGACGTAGAGCAGGGCGAGGCTGTCGTCGATGCCGACGTCGACGTCGAGGATGAGCGCGGTCCGTTCGGCCATGGGCTCCGATGCTAGCGGTCCGCGTCCTCTCGCGCGCCCCTTGGCCGACGAAGCTCGAGCGACCAGGTCTCACGTTCGCCGGAGCTCGTCCCGAGTCGCAGGCGTCGCGCCCAGGTCGAGGGCGTCGCGGCCAGCTCTTCGGCCGTCGCCGGCCGGAACGCCTCCAGGGACAGGCCGTGGCCGACCCAGGCGTCGGCGATCGCGGCGGCCAGGTCGGCGTCGAGGGCCGGCAGGTCTGGTCCATCGCAGGCCGTCGTCGACACGAGTGCCCGGACCCGACCGCCCGGTGCGACCAGCGCGGCCACGCCGGCCATGACCCGCTCGTCGCGACCGAGGACGCCCGCGAGCAGCGAGCCCCACGGCAGGACGATCGTGACCTCGTCGGCGAGGCAGGCGAGCTCGGGCGGGGGCGCCTCGGCCGCGGCGACGACGAACAGGGCGTTCGGGCGACCGCCCTTGCGCTCGGGTTTCGCGGCACGCCGGGACGACTCGATCATCGAGGCGGCGTTCGCGTCGATGCCGATGGTCAGGGTCCGGGGTTCCGCCGAGGCGCGGGCCACCACGGCCCGACCGTCACCGGTCCCCAGGTCGATGGCCACCCGCTCGGCGCGGGCGACCAGGTCGGTCAGTTAGCCGACGTCCACGTCGAAGGAACGCCGACCCACCACGAGTCGCATGCCCGCGAGTCTACACTCGGGCACGTGAACGTCGTCGAATCGCCAGGGCCCGTCGCGGCCACGATCGCGAGCCCCATCCTGCCGCCGGCGACGATCGGGATCCTCGGCGGCGGCCAGCTGGGGCGGATGCTCGGCCTTGCCGCCCGGGCGATGGGCTACCGGCTCGCGGTCCTCGACCCGGATCCCGAGTGCCCGGCCGCCGCGATCGCCGATCACCTGATCCTCGGGACCTACGACGACGTCGAGGCGGCCTTGCGGCTCGGCGAGGTGAGCGACGTCGTCACCTACGAGCTGGAGCACGTCGCGGCCGATGTCATCGAGGCGCTCGAGGGCAGGGTCCCCGTGCGACCCGGGCGGCTCCCGCTCGTCGCGACGCAGGACCGGCTGGCGGAGCGGCGGTTCGTCGAGGCCGCCGGCATCGGCGTCGCGCCGTGGCGCGAGGTCCGCTCGACCGACGAGCTCCGTTCGGCCGCCGCGCCGGACGTGCTCGGCCTGCCCCTGCGGCTCAAGGCCGTGACCGGTGGCTACGACGGGCGCAGCCAGGACCGTGTCGCCGAACCTGCCGACCTCGACGGGGCGATCGAGCGCCTGGGACGCGAGCCCGGGACGCCGTTGCTCGCCGAGCGCGAGCTCGACTTCGAGCTGGAGCTGTCGGTCATCGTCGCGCGCGCCACCGACGGCTCGACCGCGACCTTCCCGATCGCCCGGAACTCGCACGACGGGGGCATCCTCTTTGAGTCGGTCGCGCCTGCCCCGATCGGCGACGCGATCGCCGCGGCGGCCGCCGACATCGGCCGCCGCCTGGCCGAGGCCGTGGACCTGACCGGCACGCTGACCGCGGAGCTGTTCCTCTTGCGCGACGGCTCCCTCGTCGTCAACGAGCTGGCGCCGCGCGTCCACAACAGCGGCCACTGGACCATCGAGGGCGCCGCGACGTCCCAGTTCGAGCAGCACGTTCGCGCGATCTGCGGGCTCGGCCTCGGCGCGACCGACGCGCTCGCCGCGACCGCGATGGTCAACCTGCTCGGGACGGGTCCCGCCCGGGCCGCCCGGCTGCTCGGTGCCGACGAAGCCCTCGTCGACCCGACCGTCCACCTCCACCTGTACGACAAGCGGCGCGTGTTCGAACGCCGCAAGATGGGGCACCTGACGGCCCTGGGACCCGACGTCGAGACGGCCCTGGCCCGGGCTCGCGCCGCGCGGGCCCGGTTGCACTGGGCCGGCCCGATCACGGAGGAAGGCGCATGACTGAACGCTCCGCGACCGCGCCGCCGCTCGTCGGCGTGGTGGGCGGCAGCCGTTCGGACTTCCCGACGCTGGAGGCGGCCGTCGCGGTCCTCGACGAGCTCGGCGTGCCCTCGGAGCTCAAGGTCGTGTCGGCCCACCGGACGCCGGATCACCTGTTCCGCTACGCGGAGGGCGCGGCGGCTCGCGGCATCCGGGTCATCGTTGCGGGAGCCGGTGGCGCGGCCCACCTGCCGGGCATGCTCGCGGCCAAGACGATCCTGCCGGTCATCGGCGTCCCGATCCCCACCCAGCACCTCGGCGGCATGGATTCGTTGCTCTCGATCGTCCAGATGCCCCGCGGCATCCCGGTCGCCACGGTCGCGATCGGGAACGCGACCAATGCGGGGCTACTGGCGGCGGCCATCCTCGCGGTCGGCGACCCGGCCCTGGCCGAGCGACTGGCCGCCTGGCGCGCCCGCCAGACCGAATTGGTCCTCGACGACCCGTCGAACGCGGCGACCTGAGCGCCGCGCCCGCTGAGCGGCCTACCCGGTCGAGAGGTCGACCTTGGCCGGCGCGAGGTGACGGTGCTCGCGCAGGTGCAGGGCGAGGTCGAGCGCGGTCTTGAGGATGACCAGCACGACGATCGCCGCGACCGGGGCCCCGGTCGTCGAGATCGCGATCGCCCCGAAGATGATCGTCACGTGCAGCACGACCAGCCGGCCGTACGGCGCGAACATCTGACCGAGCGCCGACGTGCGCTGGTACTCGCCGCTGCCGACGTAGTTGAACAGGTACGAGACGCCGTGGCTGATGAACAGGGCCACGACCGCGAACATGATCGTCCAGAAGTCCGGAGCGGGTCCGATGTCCGATCCGGTCGGGCTCAGCCCCGCGAACAGCGGCAGGGTCAGGACGAAGATGCCGTGGACCGCCCAGAACAGGCCGTAGTGCATGACGAAGAAGGGGATCAGGCCGGCCTTTGCCATGCTCGTGGCCGGTCGACCGTTGATCGACCAGGCGGCCGCGGAGCCGTCGTCGCCGCCCTCGGCCTTGCGCATCTTGAGCACGTTGTAGAAGCCGACGATGCCGTTCTCGAGCCAGTAGACGATCAGGATCGTCCAGACGGACCAGCCGAGATACAGCACCCCGACGAGCGGGATGGCGTTCGCCACGACGAGCGCGACGACGGCGCCGATCGACGAGCTGACCGCGTACCAGGCGAGGAACCGCTGCATCGTCGAGATGCTACTCGACCGATTCCTCGCGCTTCATCCGACCAACGTCGGGGGTCGACCGGGACCTATGCGTCGCCGGGCGTCCGTCCCGTGGCCGCGCCGACCGTCACGCTCCGCTCCTCGGCGCCGCGTACCAGCTTCACCTCGTAGGCGCCGCTGACCGTCGCGAGGGCGGCGAACAGGTCGTCGCCGTCGGTGATCGCCTTGCCGGCCGCCTCGACGATCAGGTCGCCGGCCTCGATGCCGGCCGCCTCGGCCGGGCTGCCGTCCTCGACGCCCCGGACCAGGACGCCGTCACGCTCGGGCAGGCCCACCGACCGGCGCAGCCGGCGCGCGACGTGCGATGGCGCGATGGCCACTCCGAGTCGGGCTCGCTTGGGCGATTCGCCCTTGGCAAGCGCATCGACCCGCTCGCGCAGGGCCGCGTCGGCGGGCAGGGCGAGGTAGAAGCCCTCGCCGATCCGGTTGGTGTTGAGGCCGACGAGCTTGCCGTCCGAGCCGACCAGCGCGCCACCCGACGACCCGGGCGCGAGAGGCGCGGTGTGCTCGACGCTGCCGTCGATGCGGCGGCCGCCTGGCCCGCGGAACGCTCGCGCGACCGACGAGACGAGGCCGAACGTGACCCGGCTCCCGCCGCCGTGCGAGGCCGCGGCCCCGAAGACGGGCGTGCCGATCGTGAGCCCGGAGCCGTCGCCCCATTCGAGGGCGGCGGCTCCGGCCGTGTCGACCTTGACGACCGCGAGGTCGCCGTCGGCATCGACGCCCGCGACCGTGCCGCGAGTCCGTCGGCCGTCGGCGAAGGTGACGGTCACCTCGTCGCTGCGCAGGTTGTGGGCGTTGGTCAGGACGGTGCCGTCGGCGACGACGACGCCGGATCCGCGGGTGCCGCGACCGATCCCCACGATGGACGGGCCGACCTGCTGGGCGATGCTGGCGACGGCGGACTGGAGTTCCTCGATGGCGCTCATGTGGCTTCGTGCTCCGCGTGTGTTCGAGCCTTCGGCCGACGGATGGCGGCTGATAGACTTGTGACTTGCAATCTACTACTGACACCGAACCGTGACAAGCCCCGATCGCGCGCCTACGCTTCCGGCGATGGCCGGATCCACCGCACGCTCGACGGGCGCCGCCGACACCGCACCGGCGACGGTCACGGCGCTCGAGGCGGCCCTCGACCGCGTCGGCGACCGATGGAGCCTCCTGATCGTCGAGGCGCTGCTCGAGCGGCCGCGCCGGTTCAACGAGCTCGGCGACACGCTCATGGGCATCGCGCCCAACATCCTGACCGACCGGTTGCGCCGCCTCGAGCGGGAGCGGATCGTCACCGCCACGCCGTACCAGCAGCGGCCGCCTCGCATGTCCTACGCGCTCACCTCGGATGGCCGGGACCTGGCGTCGGTGCTGCGGCTGCTGGCCGACTGGGGCGCCCGGCGCGGCGGCGGCGAACCCCTCCAGCACGAGCTCTGCGGCACGGCCCTCGAGACCCGCTGGTGGTGTCCCACCTGCTCCGTTGCGATCGAAGACCCGGACGTCCGCGAGACCCGCTCCCTCTGATCGTCGGGCGCCCGGGCTACACTCGAAACCATGACGACGGACGACCCGCGCTGGGAACCGGGCATGCCGGCGCTCGATCGACAGGCGGTCCCGGCCCCGGTGCTGCCGCCGAGCCTGCAGGGCCTGCCACCCCGGTCCGTGCCGGAGGTGTCCCCGACGCCCCTCCAGCGGCACTACGTGATGCTCAGCGTCGTCGTCCTCATCTGCGGCGCCATCGCCATCACCGCGCTCGAGCTGGGCGTGCCGCTCGGCAGCCCGCTGGTCAAGCTGTGCGTGGCCATCGCCCTTCCGTTGCTGGTCGTGACCACGGCCGACGCGGTCCTGCGGATCTGGCGCTCGGCGTGGGCCTGGATGCCGGTCGATCGGACGAAAGGCTGGTTCCGTCTGGCCTGGGTCGTCGTCAGCATCATCGGCCTGGTCGCCCTCGTCATCGCGGGCTGGATCGTCCTGGTCGCCTGATGGACGAGTTCGAGCGGGGGCTCGATGGCCGTTCGACCGATCTCGCTTCGGGTGAGGGCGTCCCGGCGTGGCTCGCGACGTCGCTCAACTTCTGCTCGCGCTGTGGGTCGACGCTGCGCTTCGGGACCATCCCGGGCGAGGATCGTCAGCGGCTTTCCTGCGAGGCCTGCGGTCACATCGTGTACGTGAACCCGCGACTGGTCGTGACGACCTTTCCGGTCACCGACGCCGGCGAGATCGTCCTGATCAAGCGCGGCATCGAGCCGGGCCTGGGCGAGTGGGCCCAGCCCGGCGGGTTCCTCGAGGTCGATGAGACGGTCCACCAGGCGGCCATCCGCGAGACGTGGGAGGAGACCGGCCTGCTCGTCGAGCCGGGCGAGATCATCGGGCTGTACACGCGGCTGGAAGCCGCGGTGGTCACCATCGCGTTCGAGGCTCGGATCGTTGGCGGGGCGCCGGTCCCGACGCCCGAGGCGACCGAGATCCAGGCCTATGCACCCGAGCGGATCCCCTGGCCGGACCTCGCCTTCCGGACGACGACCTGGGCGCTCCGCGACTGGATCGACCGGCACCGCCCCGACCTCACGTGGCCGGAGCGCGCCCACGGTCGCTAGGGACCGGGAACGACCCTCGACCAGTCGGTGGGCCCCGGCGAGCTGTAGACGGTGCCGCCGACGAGGCCGTCGTCCCCGAGCGTCGGGATCGGCCGGGGCGTCGCCGCGACGGTGCGCGGGCGGATGATCCGTGGGAGATCGTCAGGGAGGGTCGGGCTCGCAAGCGCGACCGCCGGGACCGACGCTGCGGGGGGAGGCGATGCGGCCGGCGCCGGCAACGGGGCGGGTAGCGCGGCCGGGACCACTGCGATCCCCTCGACCGGCGCGTCTCGCCCGATGACGGCCAGCCCCACGATCGCCACGAGGCCGACGACCCAGCCGCCGATCCAGAGCGCCGGCCGATGCGGGCGCCCGACCCGCTCCAGCGTCTGCTGCTCGTCGCCCACGGCGACCTCCGTCAGCTCAGGTCGATGAAGACGTTCTTCGTCTCGGTGTACAGGTCGAGCGCGGCCATCCCGAGCTCGCGCCCGATGCCGGACATCTTGTAGCCACCGAACGGCGCCTCGGTGTGGACGGACGAGTTCGAGTTCACGCTGATGACGCCGGACTGAAGCGCCTTGGCGGCGCGCAACGCCTTGCCGATGTCCCGACTCCAGATCGACCCGGACAGGCCGTACGGGGTGGCGTTCGCCAGCCGTAGGGCCTCCTCCTCCGTGTCGAACGGGATGACCGAGACGACCGGCCCGAAGATCTCCTCGCGCGCGATTCGCATGTCGTTCGACACGCCGTCGAACACCGTCGGCAAGAGATACGCGCCATCGGCCAGGGCCGGATCTTCGGGTGCGGCGCCGCCGACGACCAGGGTCGCTCCCTCGCCGAGGCCGATCTCGATGAAGTCCTTGACCCGGTCACGCTGCTTGAAGCTCACGAGCGTGCCGACCTCGGTGGCCTCGTCGGCGGGGTCCCCGACGCGCAGGGCCCGGGTCGCCTCGGCAAAGAGCTCGACGACCCGCTCGTGCGCGGACCGCTCCACCAGGATCCGACTGCGGGCGCAGCAGTCCTGGCCCGTGTTGTCGAAGACCGAGTACGGCGATTCGCGGGCGAACTTCTCGAGGTCCGCGTCGGCGAACACGATGTTGGGGCTCTTGCCGCCGAGCTCGAGCGAGATCTTCTTCACGTTGCCCGAGGCGAGCCGCATGATCTCCTGCCCGGTCGTGGTCTCGCCGGTGAATGCGACCTTGCCGATGCCCGGGTGGGCCGCGATCGAGGCCCCGGCCGTCCCGCCCGGCCCGGTCACGACGTTGAGGACGCCGGGCGGGATGCCGGCCTCGAGCGCGAGCTCGCCGAGGCGGATGGCGGTCAGGGGCGTGTACGAGGCGGGCTTGAGGATCGCGGTGTTCCCCGCGGCCAGGGCCGGCGCGACCTTCCAGGAGGCCATCAGGATCGGGAAGTTCCATGGCACGATCAGCCCGACGACCCCGATCGGCTCGCGGAGCGTGAGGTCGAGGCCGGGCTTCGAGACGGGGATGGTCTGGCCGAAGACCTTGTTGGCGGCCCCGGCGTAGTAGTCGAAGACGAGGCTGGCGCCGACCACCTCGCCGCGCGCTCCCGAGATCGGCTTGCCGACGTTCCGGCTCTCGACCTGCGCCAGTTCCTCGCTGTGGTCCTTGAGCAGCGCGGCGAACTTGGCCAGCGTGCGACCGCGTTTGCCGGCCGCCCAGGTCGCCCAGCCCTTGCGATCCTCGAAGGCGGCCTGGGCGGCCGCGACGGCCCGATCGACGTCCTCGCGACCACCCAGCGGGGCGGTGGCCATGACCGCGCCCTTCGCCGGATCGACGATCTCGAAGGTCTGGCCGTCCGCGGCGTCGACGGACTGGCCGCCGATGACCATCCGGACGGCGGTCGGGGTGACGGTGGACGACGGCGTGGTCATGTCGGTGTCCCTCCGGACGTACCGGTTTCGAAGGCGACGATCGCCGCCCCGATGATGCCTGCATCGTTGCGAAGCTGCGCCGGGACCACCCGGCAGCGCTGGGTCAGCCTGGGGATGAAGCGCTCCGAGTTCTTGCTGACGCCGCCTCCTAGGATCATCAGGTTGGGCCAGATGAGCTGGTCGATCGCGTGGAGGTGCTCGTCCAGGTCCATGGCCCACGCCTTCCAGGACAGGCCGCGCCGAACCCGCGACGCCGCCGCGGATCGCTTCTCCGCCGCTCGTCCGCGGATCTCCATCTGCCCGAACTCAGTGTTCGGAACGAGCTTCCCGTCGATGAACACACCCGAGCCGACACCCGTGCCCAGCGTCAGGAAGATCACGACCCCGGGCTGGTCCTTGCCCATCCCGAACCGCATCTCGGCGATCCCAGCGGCATCCGCGTCGTTGACGATGGCAACCGGACGGCCGAGGAGCTTCCCGAGTCGATCGACGACCGGGAAGTCGACCCAGCCCGCATCGATGTTGGCGGCGGTCTTGATCATGCCGCCGATCGCGACACCCGGCAGCCCGACGCCGACCGGGACCGTGGCGTCGAGCGGGGTGGCCCTCGTGAGCCGCTTCACGAGACGCCCGATCGAGGCGATGACCGCCTCGGGCGTTGACGGCGTCGGCGTCGGAACCCGCAGGCGCTCCGACACGAGCAGGCCGCTGTCGATGTCGACGACCGCCGTCTTGATGCCGCTGCCGCCCACGTCGACCCCGATCGCGAGCCTCGGTCCGGCCTCGATCACGTCGCGACGTCCTCCACGGTCAGAAGTAGTTCACGGTGATGCCGCCATCGACGACGAGCGATGCGCCGTTCGTCCAGCGCGATTCGTCCGACGCGAGATAGAGCGCCATGTTGACGATCTCCTCCGGCTTGCCGAAGCGACCGCTGGGATTGCGAGCCAGGCGGAGCTGCTTCGCGGCCTCGTCCTTCACGAGCCAGTCCATCAGCAGCGGCGTCTCGACCGGACCCGGGCAGATCGCATTGGTCCGGATGCCCTTCGGTCCGAACTGTACGGCCAGGCTGCGGGTCAGCGAGAGCAGCGCGCCCTTCGAGGCCGTGTAGGCGTCCTGCGGGACCGAGCAGCCGAGGAGCGCGACGAAGCTGGCGATGTTGATGATCGAGCCACCGCCGCCGGACACCATGGCGGGGATCGCGTACTTGCAGCCGAGGAAGACACCCCGGACGTTGACCGCCATGACGGTGTCCCAGGTGGCGACGTCGGTGTCGATCACCGAGTGATCGGCCTCGGGCATGATCCCGGCGTTGTTGTAGAGGCAGTCGACGCGCCCGTACGTCGCGAGCGCGTGGTCGACCATCGCCTTGGCGTCGGCTTCGTTCGAGACATCGGCCTTGACGAAGGACGCCTCGCCGCCGGCGTCCCGCACCAGGCGGACCGTCTCCTGCCCAGCCGTCTCGCCGAACTCGGCGACGACGACCCTGGCGCCCTCCCTGGCGAAGACCTGCGAGGCGACCCGGCCCATGCCGCCGCCGGCTCCGGTGATGATCGTGACCTTGTCGTTGAGTCGCATCGGTGCGTCCTCGTTGGCGGATGGCCGGTCCGGGCGCCGGCGGCCGGTGCAATCGCTGCGTCCACGCATCGTACCCGTGCCGGGAGGACGCGAGCGCCGTCCCTACGGGTGTCCGGCCACCCGCCCTGGTCGTCCGGCGTCCGGTTCCGGGGCCAGCATGGCCTCGATGATCCTCGCCGCGGCCTCGAGGCGGCGGCGTTCCTTGGGGGTCAAGGGGGCGATCATCGTGGCCAGAGTCGCGACCCGTCGTTCGCGACCGGCCAGCAGGACCGCGCGTCCGCTATCACTGGCGGCGACTCGGACCACGCGACGATCGTCCGGATCGGGGAGTCGCTCGACGAGGCCATCGGCGGCCATCCCGGCGACGAGGCGGGTCATGGTCGGTGGCGTCACGCCCTCGATGCCGGCGAGCGCTCCGATCGTCCGCGGGCCGCCGAAGACCAGCACCGACAACGCGGACAGTCGTGGCGGCGAGACGCCGGTCGCGCTGTCCTCCTGAGCGAGCCGACGGAGGAGATGCAACGCAGCAGAATGTAATCGCGCCGGCAATTCAACATCGTTTGCTGAGACAGGCTTGACCACGCACCTATATTAGTTGCAGCAACTAATGACTGTCGAGACCCCGAATCACAAACGGGAGCCATCGTGAACTCGACCGCTCCGACGCCTGCCGATCTCATCGACGCGGTCAACGCCGACGATGCCGAACGTGTCGCGACGCTGCTCGCACATGACCCGACGCTCGTCACCGCCCGCGACACGGACGGTGTCTCGGCCATCATGCTGTCGCGCTACCGGTTCGCGCGGTCGGTGACCGACGCGCTGCTCGCGGTCGATCCGGAGCTCGACGTCTTCGAGGCGACGGCGCTGGGCTTCATCGATCGACTCCGGGAACGCCTGGAGGACGATCCCTCGCTGGTCGCGGCGTTCTCGTCCGACGGGTTCACGGCCCTGCACTACGCGGGGTTCTTCGGCAAGGCCGAGGCGACCCACGTCCTGATCGAGGCCGGCGCGGCGGTCGACGCTTATACGAGGAATGCGTTCGCCAACCAGCCGCTGCACGCCGCCGCTGCCGGGCGACACCACGAGGTCTGTCGGATCCTGCTGTCGGCGGGCGCGGACGTGAACGCCACCCAACATGGTGGGTACACCCCGCTGCACGAGGCGGCGCAGCACGGCGACATCGACCTCGTCGAACTCTTCCTCTCGGCCGGTGCCGATCCGTCGATCCGTCAGGACGACGGCGAGACGCCCGCGGAGACCGCCGACGCGGCCGGGCACGTCGACATCGCCGCTCGGATCCGCGAGGTGGCCGCCACTCGCGAGTAGGCCGCGTCAGCCTCGCTCGAGGTAGCGCTCCCGGTCCCACGCGTGGACGACCGAGTCGTACGTGTCCTGCTCGACCCGGGCCGCATTGAGGTAGTGGTCGACGACGTCCTGGCCGAAGATCTCCACCGCAGCCTCGGAGCGTTCGAGCTCCCAGATCGCCTCGTAGAGGGCGCGCGGCATGCGTGACACGCCGGTTGCGAGATAGCCGTTGCCCTTGAACTCCGGATCGAGCGGCAGCTCGTGCTCGATGCCGAAGAGGCCGGCGCCCATCATCGCGGCGTACGTGAGGTAGGCGTTCATGTCGCCGCCGGGGAACCGGTCCTCGACGTGGAGGGCCGGGCCGCGACCGACGAGCCGGAAGCCGGTCGTCCGGTTGTCGCGGCCCCAGACGACGTTGACCGGCGCCCAGGACAACGAGGCGTAGCGCTTGTACGAATTCACGAACGGCGCGATGAACACCGCGAGCTCTCGCGAGAGCGCCATCATCCCGGCCACGAAGTGCTGGCCGAGCACCGACAGGCCGTAGGGTCCCGCCTTCTTGGCGTTCGGTTCGAACATCAGCGGGACGTCCTTCTTCTGGTCCCACAGGCTCATGTGGAGGTGCCCGGACGAGCCGGTCCAGCGATGGTCCGGCTTGGCCATGAAGGTGATGCCCCAGCCGTTGAGGTAGGCGATCTCCTTGGCCCCGTGCTTGAAGAAGACGCTGCGGTCGGCGGACTCGAGGACGTGGTCGTAGCGGATGTTGACCTCGTGCTGGCCGTTGGCGGCCTCGCCCTTGCTGAACTCGATCGGCACGTTCGCGGCGGTCATCTGGTTGCGCAGCAGCCGGTGGAGCGGCTCGGCCTTCGTCGCCTGGAGCAGGTGGTAGTCCTCGTTGTAGTTCCCGAAGCTCCGCGGCACCGGCCAGCCGCGTTCGGCGAGGTCGTCCCACGAATCCCTGAGCACGTAGAACTCGAACTCGGAGCCCGCCTTGAGCGCGTAGCCGGCCTTCGCGGCCCGCGCGACCTGGCGCTTGAGGATGGTCCGTGGCGAGACGGGGATCTCCTCGCCGGTCTCCTCGTCGACGGTGTCGGCAAGGACCAGGGCCGTGCCCGACAGCCACGGCAGGACCCGCAGCTGGTCCCAGACCGGCTCGGCGACCCAGTCGCCGTAGCCGGTCTCCCAGTTCATGAGCTTGTAGCCCTCGGGCGTGTTCATCTCCATGTCCGTACCAAGCAGGTACGTGCAGAAGTGCGCGCCGTGGGCGATGACGCCGTCAAGGAATGCCTGCCCCTGGACGCGCTTGCCCATGAGCCGGCCCTGCATGTCCGTGATGGCGACCACGATCGTGTCGATCCGGCCGTCCCGAACCATCTCCTCGAGTTCGACGAGACGCGGGTGTTTCTTCGCGTGGGAGTCGTGGTCGCTCATCGCTTCCTCGCTGGTCGTTGATTCGCGGACGCCGTGATGGAGATGGTGAGGGCCGGTCGGGACGCCGGCCGGCCCTCGGATGTTCGAGGCTGGAGGACGGGATCAGGCTGGCGAGGACCCGCCGACCTCCTCCGCGGCCTTGGCGAACTCGCGTTCGATCTCCGTAAGCTCAGCGGTGTCGCCCATGGCGTGCGGACCCTTGAAGTTCCGACGTGCCCATCCGAAGTAGTACACGAGCAGGAAGATCACCACGGCGACCATGAACGGGAAGCTGATGTTGCCCGACGTCGGGAAGCTGAACAGGATCATCAGGACGATCACCCAGAAGAGAGCGACCCAGGCGATCGGCTTCGACCAGCGTCCCAGGCTCCACACGCGTTCGCCGAGCCAGTCCTGGGTCGTGGCGCCCAGGTAGATCACGACGCCGTACGCCGCATACAGGAAGATCGTGCTGATGGCGGTGACGATGATGACCGCGACCCCGCGACCGACGAAGAATGCGGCCACCGAGAACAGCCACGCGATCACGACGATGGCCGTCAACGCGTTGGCCGGCGTCCGGTAGCGGTGCGAGACCTTCTTGAGGAAACCCGATCCCGGGACCCCGTCATCGCGGCTGAACGCATAGAGCATCCGACCGGCCGACGCGATCGACGACAGGCCGCAGAACCACATCGCGATGGCGATCCCCGCTGCGAGCAGACCGCCGACCGTGGACCCGAGGTTGAAGATCAGGATGTCGATGACGGCCGCGCCGTCGCCGAAGTAGTACTGGCTGTACTTGACGGGATCCGCTGTGGTCAGATCCGCCGGAAAGAGCGTGGACAAGTTCGGCAGGTGGGTGGTCAGGGCCAGGAGGAAGATGAACCCGACGATGGCCGAAACAGCGACGGACAGGAAGAGGCCCCAGGCGCTGGCGATCCGCGCCCCGACCGTTTCCTCGGCGACGTGGGCCGATGCGTCGTAGCCGGTGTACGTCCAGTTCGCCTGGAGGAGCGAGAAGAAGAATGCGAGGACCAACGGGTAGGTGATGGCCGGCCCGTACTGGAGATTGACGAAGCCGAGGTCGTTGTTCCAGCCCCCGGCGACGTCCTGTGGCTGGATCGCGAACAGGGTAAGCCCGGACTCATCGGCCTTGCCGGCGGCGAACACGAGCACGACGACGGCCGCGACGATGACGATGTGCCACCACACGCTGACCTGGTTCAGCAGCGCGACCACGTTGATGCCGGCGATGTTCAACGCCAACTGGATCGCCATCAGGATGCCCATCGTCAGGAGCGCGCCGGTCAGCAGCGGCTGCTCCGACGATCCGAGCAGGATCGTCGTGTTGCTGTATTCGATCCCGGCATTGGACAGGAGGGGCGTGATGAGCGTCGCGTTGAGGAACAGCGCGGCGGCATAGTTGATGCCGGCCACGATCGCGAACTGGCCGATCAGGTTGAGCCAGGCCGTCCACCAGCCCCAGTTCTTGTTCTTCATGCGGCTGGCCCAGTAGTACAGGCCGCCAGCGGTCGGGTAGGCCGACGCGATCTCCGCCATCGAGGCGGCGATCAAGAGGACGAAGACGGTGATGAATGGCCAACCGATCAGCACCGCCGCGGTGCCGGCCCAGGCCAGGCCGTAGTCGTAGAGGATGACGGCGCCTGTCAGGATGCTGATGATCGAGAAGCTGATCGCGAAGTTGCTGAACCCGCCCATCGAGCGGAACAGCTCCTGTGCGTAGCCCAGCTTGTGCAGGTCGGCGACGTCCTGCTTGATGACGTCTTCTCGTGAACGTGATTGGGTCATCGGTACTCCCTCACTCCATGACGGCTCACCGTCGGGCGAACCGGTGGCCGACCTCCCCTCCAGGGTCGGGCTCGAAGCGGCGGCAGCGGCCGGGTCGGGGCGCCGCACGCTCATGCGAGGACTCGAAGATGACGCGGGGATGCGATGGCGGCCATGGGCGGCCGCTTGGCCCCGTGTTGCCGGGCGCCGGTCGGTCCGCTGGCCCTCCTTCCCTGTGGCGTGAGCTGGGGTTTCGCGACGCATCGGGATCGGGGGCGTCGCGGCCTCACGCGTGCCGGGACTATACGGCTCGCCGAAGGGCTCTGGAAGCCCCCGGACTCAGTAGAGCATCGTCGTCCCGGTGGGGAAGGTGAATTCGAACGCCGAGGGTGGGAGCGCCGCGTCCGGATCGAGGACGAGGACCTCCGCGTCGCGGCCGATGGTCCCGCCGATCGTCTCGACGAGCCGGAGGATGACGCCGGTCTCCCGGTCGACGGTCAGGTCCAGGCGGAAATCCGGCCGGTCGGCGGCGAGCTCGATCGAGCGCGGGTGCTCGCAGGTGAGCGTGACGGCCTCGCGCCCGATCACGACAGGCGTGCCGGTGACCGTGCAGCGACCGGTCGCGAGGACGTTCTGGCACAGGCCGCCCGGGTGCACGAACGTGTCCGGCAGGGTCTCCATCGGCAGGGCCGTCACGGGCTCGTAGACCTGGGAGTAACCGGGCATGTCGCGATCGTCGAGACCGCGCGGGCGGTTGCGGACCGGGCGTTGCGTCCCGAGGTTGTGGGCGCCCGCGTACGTCCGGACGATGTCGCCATCGGAGATCCAGATCTCGTAGTCGCCGCCGACTTCCTGGCCGGCCCGGCTCGTCGTGACCTTGGCCTGGCCGGGGTGGCGGAGGCTGACGTCCAGCTGCACCACGTCCTCGCCCCGCGTGGTTTGCGACCGATCGGCGATCCGCATCCGCAGCGTGGCGAAGCGCAGCTCGGCGTCCCGCATGAACGTGAACAGCGTCTCGACGTCCGGCAGGCCGATCGGCAGGGCCACGAGCTCGGGCAGGCGACGGCCGTCGGCCGGGACGGGCAAGGCGGCGGCGCGGTCCCAGAGGTGGCTGGAGGTCATCGGCCCGATCGTAGCAGTCTTGACATCGGGTTCGCGAGGCGTATATATCGCATCACGATATATCACGGTACGTCATATCGGAGTACACGCGACATGGGCGACCAGATCCCCGACCTCGGCCGGTTCGCCGAGCCATCCCTCTACATCCTGATGTCGCTCAGCGGCGGCCCGAAGCACGGGTACGCGATCATGACCGATGTCGAGGAGATCTCCGGCTCGCCGCTCGGGCCAGGGACCCTGTACGGGGCGTTGACCCGTCTCGAACGGCGCGGCCTGATCGAGGCGCTCGAACCGGAGGAGCGTCGGCGGCCATATCGGCTCACGAGTCTCGGGGCGACCACGCTGCGCGCCCAGCTCGAGCACATGCAGGGCTTCACCCGGACGGCCCTCGAGCGGCTCCGGCAGGCCGGCTCGTGACGACGGCCAACGACCGCGCCTGACGCCGACGGTGATCGCATGTCCCGCTACCCGCGCCCGATCGTCGAGGCCTTGCCGGGCCCTGCGCTGCGGGCTCGCCGCACCCAGGCCGGCACCGGGCTGTCACGCCGGCAGCTGCTCCGTCGCGGCGTCGCCGCCGGGGTGACGGTCTGGCTCGCCGAACTCGTCGGCGGGACGCTGGCCTTCGCGTGGACGGCGATCGGCTCGGTGGCGCCGAGGGTTCGGGTCGGGACCCTCGCCGAGCTGATCGCGGCCAACCCGGGTCTCCCGATCCGTGACGGCTTCCCGGCCTACGTCCAGGCGGCCCGCGCCTTCGTGATCATGATCGACCCGGGTCGCGGCAGCTGGCAGCCCGGTGTCGACGAGACCGGCGACGGCTCCCCGCTCAATGTCCGGGTCCTGTCACAGCGCTGCCCGCACCTGGGCTGTCGGCCCAACCCGTGCATCCAGGACTACTGGTTCCGCTGCCCGTGCCACCAGTCGCGCTACGACCGCCTGGGCATCAAAGCCGCCGGCGAGCGGTTCGGTCCCGCCTCACGGGGGATGGATCGGTACGCGATCGAGGTGGACGGCGACGGCGTGCTGACCATCGACACCACCCACATCACCCTGGGCCCGCTGCCGATCGCGCTCGGCGAGCCGGGCATCATCCCGCCGCGCGTCGAGAACGGCTGCGTGAAGTGACGCTCCTGCACCTCTACCCGGGCCGCTGGCGCGCCCGCTACGGCGACGAGATGGCGGACCTGCTCGAGGCGAGGTCGTTGACCCGACGCGACCGCCTGGACCTGATGCGCGGGGCCCTCGACGCGTGGCTCCACCCGCCGACGCCGTCTCGCATCCCGGCCGTCACGGCGCTCGTCGGCGGCGGCCTCTGGACGCTCGTCGCTGCCGGGGTCATCTTCCAACCCGCGCCGCCGGACTGGCCCGGCTACCTGCACGAGGTCGTCCCGCTCTCGCTCCTGGCCGTCTCGTGCCTCTGGGTGGCGGTCCTGGGCTGCGGCCTGCGCGCGGGGGACCGCGGCGCCGGGATCCTTCGGGTCACCGCCGCGATCGCCACGCTCGGCTATGGACTGTGGCTCGCGATGCTGGCGTTGACCGCGACCGGCTGGGCGGACGGGCCGGGGCTCGCCGCCGCCCAGACCGTCGCCATCGTCGGCACGACCCTGATCGGCGCGACACTGGTCCGCGACGGCGACACCGCGGTCGGTGGCCTGATCACGACCGGCGGCCTGGCGATGCTCATCCCGTGGTCGGCCGGGTGGCTCGTCTTCGGGACGTCGTGGACGGCGGTCGGGCTCGTGCTGTGGGTCGAGCGCGCGACTCGGACGGAGCCGACGGGGTTCGCCTCCTGACGAGCGGCCCGGGCGTCAGCCGCCTCCGGCCCCGCCGCCGAGGCCGGGCTCGGTCATCGCGGCCGGATCGAGCAGCCGATCGAGTTCGGCCGGGTCCATGCCACGCTCCAGGGCGAGCTCGCGGATCGTTCGCCCGCTCTTGAAGGCCTCCTTTGCGAGCTTGGCCGCCTCGTCGTAGCCGATCGCCGGCACGAGCGCCGTGGCCAGCATCAGGCCCTGCTCGACGAGCGCCGGCCCGCGGTCGGTCGCGGTCAGGCCCTCGATCGCGCGGGTGCTGAAGTTCAGCGCGGCGGCCGAGAGCAGGTCGATCGACTCGAGCAGGGCGACGGCGCTGACGGGCAGCATCACGTTCAGCTCCAGGAAGGAGCCGGTCTGCCCGAAGGCGATCGTGGCGTCGTTGCCGATCACCCGGGCCACGACCATCGTCAGCGACTCGACGATGACCGGGTTCACCTTGCCGGGCATGATGCTTGAGCCGGGCTGGGTCTCCGGGAGGGCGATCTCGGCGAGACCGGCCCGTGGGCCCATGCCCATCAGCCGCACGTCGCTCGCGATCTTCCAGAGGCTCAGCGCGATGGTCCGGATCGCGCCGTGGGCAGCGATCGCCGCGTCCAGTGAGGCCTGGGCGTGGAAGTGGTTGTCGGTCTCGCGGACGTCGAGGCCGGTCAGCGTCGAGAGGCGGGCGCAGGCCCGGAACGCGTACTCAGGGTGGGCGTTGATGCCGGTGCCGACAGCCGTCCCGCCGAGCGGCACGGACAGGAGCTCGGCCTGGGCCGCCTTCGCCCGACGCAGCGAGGCCTCGACCTGCCCGGCATAGCCGCGGAACTCCTGGCCGAGTCGGATCGGCGTCGCGTCCTGCAGGTGCGTCCGACCGGTCTTGACCACCGGCCAGAGCTCCTGCTCCTTGGCGACGAGCGCGGTGTGGAGCCGCTCGAGGGCCGGGAGCAGCGCGGCTTCGATGGCCATCGCGGCCGACAGCTGGAGGGCGGTCGGGATCGTGTCGTTCGAGCTCTGGCAGCGGTTGACGTCGTCGTTGGGGTGGACCTTCCGGCCACCACCGAGTCGGGCCGCCGCGAGGTGGGCGACGACCTCGTTCATGTTCGTGTTCGTCGACGTACCCGAACCCGTCTGGTAGATGTCGATGGGGAACTGGTCGTCGTGCCCCCCGTCGGCGACGTCTCGCGCGGCTCCGGCGATGGCCGCTGCGAGATCCGGCTCGAGCAGGCCGAGGGCGCCGTTCGTCTCGGCCGCGGCGAGCTTGATGAGGGCCAGGGCCTCGATGAACCGCCGCGGGAACCGCTGACCGGAGATCGGGAAGTTCAGGACCGCTCGCTGCGTCGAGGCCCCGTACAACGCGTCGACCGGCACCTCGACCTCACCCATCGAGTCGCGCTCGGTTCGGGTGTCGCCGGCCCTGGACGTGGTCATGGCACCGATCGTACATCGGGGTCGGGTCGGCGTTCGTACAGGCGGCGGTAGTGGCGCCGTTGGAAGCCGACGGCCTGGTAGAGGCCCTCGGAGGCGTCGTTCTCGGCGTCCGAGTACACCTGCACCAGTCCGGCCCCGAGGTCCCGGTACCGACGCAGGCCGTGGGCCAGGAGCGCCCGGCCGAGGCCACGTCGGCGATGGTCGGGATGGGTGCCCACGGGCTCGTATTCCCCGAACCGAGCGACGGGATCCCACCAAGCCATCGCGAACGCGGCGAGCGTCCCGTCCGGGGCTTCCACGACGAGGTCGTCGTCGAACCGGTAGTGGGGGAGCGTCATCAGCCGCTCGTACTTCTCGGTGGTCATGCGCGATGGGGCGAAGGCGGCCCGATGCGCCGACATCCGCGCCTCCACCTCGTCCGGCCCGCGGACCGCCCGCAGGCGATAGCCCGACGGGAGGGGGCCATCGGCGATCGGCGAGCCGTTGTCGACGCGGCGCTGGAACTGCGAGAGCCGGCGTTCGGTGGGTCGGAAGCCGAGCCGCTCCAGCGTCCGAAGGGTCGGCACGTCCGATTCGGGCGCCCACCCGGTCAGCTCGCCGGGCGTCTCGGCGATGGCGGCCGACAGGAGCGCCTCGAGGAGCGGACCGTCGGTGGCGGGATCACCGGTCCAGATCTCCCAGTGGACGTCGTGTTCGTGGACCCAGCTCCACGCCGCCAGCCGACCATCGACCTCCCAGAGGCGCAGGTGCGCCGACAGCTCGGCCGGCGCCGACGACGCGAACCACCACTCGAGATCGCCGGGATGGGATGCGGCGAACGGGGCGCCATCCTCCCAGGCCCGGCTCAGGATGGACCCGGCGCGGCGCAGGTCGGCCAGGTCCCGGGCAGGCCGTGACGTGATCACGCCGCCGAGGATAGCGGCCGGGCGGCAGGACTCCGCCGGATGATCGCCGTCCGGAGCGAGTCGGGCTCGTCACGAGGGACGGGCGCTGGGGATCGGCGTGGCCGGGACCGGCGGTGCCTGGCCCGGGACCACCGGCTGCGGTTGGTCCGGCGGGACCGGCACGGCGCCCAGCTTGATCACCATGTCGCGGACGTGCAGCGTGCCGACGACCACCGGCTCTTCGCCCGTGAAGCTGATGAGGTCGAGGTCCACATCGCCCACGACCCGTTCCCCGACGCCGACCTCGGTGCCGATGAACGGACCCTGCGCGTCGAGCCACTGATCGCTCAGGCTCGCGATATGGATCGGCGCACCCTTGATGAGCCATCGGCCGTTCTGGGAGACGACGAAAAGCCGGACGATGACGGCATCGGACGGTGGCGCCCAGGTCGCCTCGAACGTGCGGGTATCCGAGTCCATCGTGGCCTTGACCGCTGCCTCCGAAGCGCCGCCCAAGCGGCGACCACCCGCCTCGACCCACAGATCGGCGGCGCGGATGTCGATGACACCGGTCCGCCAATCCACGGGATCGGTGGCGGCCGCCGGATCATCGGCGACCCCCGGATCGGGCGACCGGCCGGCTCCGGCACCGCCGAGGATCCCGCTGCCGAGCGCGACGACGAGCAGCGCGCCCACGACGGCGAGACCGACCCAGCGGCCGAACGGGCTCGGCCGGCCACGTTCCGCGGCGATCGCCACGTCCGCCCGGACGGCGACGGGAACCGGGCCGAAGTCGAGATGCCGGAGCGCGGTCGCGTCCTGGGCCAGCGCAGCCGACACGTTTCGGCAGGCTGGGCAGGTGGCGAGATGCCCGTCGAGCTCGTTGGCGTCGCCGGCCTCAAGCGGCAGGTCGATGGCGGTCGCCGCCAACCGGCGGGCCGCGACGTGGTCGATCATCGGGGCACCTCGGTCGACTCGAGCCGTTCGCGCAGCCGGAGCCGGGCGCGACAGATCAGGGAGCGGGTCGCGAGTTCCGACCGGCCCAGCGTCGCGGCGATCTCGCGGCCGCTGAACCCGTGGGCCGCGAGCATCAGCGCCGTCCGCGCGTCGACCGGGAGCTCCGCGAGTGCCTGCCGGATCTCCCGCCGCGTCTCGCCGATCAGGAGGCCCTCGTCGAGCGGTGGCTCCGTCCGATGGTCCACGAGTCGGCCGAGGAATCGGGTGGCGACCGAGCGCCGCCGCCCGCCGTCGATGACAAGGTTCGCGGCCACGCGATGGAGCCAGGCCCGCGGCTGATCCGGCGTCCGGCCTCGGCGCAGCTCGTCGATGAGCCGGACGAACGTCTCGCCGACGATGTCCTCGGCCGCCTGGGCGTCGCGCTCCAAGGCCCGGACGAAGTTCGCGAGGTCGCGGTGGTGCGCGTCGTACAGCTCGAGGGTCGTGCGCCGGACGGTCTCGGACGGATCGCGCGTGCGGGGACCGGCCCCGCCCACGGGCAGCGTCGCGGTCACCGTGTCGGTCTCGAGGTCGTTCACGCCAACGGGACGGCTGGGGAGGTCAGGTGTTGCACGGTCCACGTCGGTCCGGAGGGTACCCTCACCTCGCCACCGTCGGACGAGGGCCGTCGGGATCACCAGCCGGAGGTCGCCAGATGACCACCCTTCTCGCCATGTACCGGCGCCCGGATGACGGTCCGGACGCGCTTGCCGAGTTCGAGCGCCGCTACGCGGGCGAGCACCTGCCGCTCGTCGCCGGCACGCCGGGCCTGCGCTCGACGCGCGTGAGCCGGGTCACCGAGGCGCTCGGCGGCGAGACCGACCTCGTCCTGATCGCCGCGATGCGGTTCGACGATCGTGCGAGCCTCGACGCCGGGCTCGCCTCGGACGCGATGCGGGCCGCCGGGCGGAATCTTCGCGAGATCGCGCCCGGCCTGGCGACGTTCCTCGTGCTCGAGGATGCGCCGGAAATGGACGACTCCGCTTCCGTGCGTGTGGATACTGTCACCACCACCAGGGAGGGAGTCGAGTGACCGATCCGGGCGCGACCCAGTCGGCGGGAGACCACGTCCGCGTGGCGTTTCCCGCGCCGGCCCCCGCGTCCGCGGCGCCGGCAGCGACGCTCGCGGGCGTCGCCCTGGTCACGCTCGACCGGCCCGCTGCCCTCAACGCGCTGAGCTTCGACCTCCTCGACGAGCTGGCCGCGGCCCTCGAGACGCTCGATGCCGATCCGGGCTGCCGGGCGATCGTCCTGACCGGGTCGGGCAGCCGGGCCTTCGCGGCGGGCGCCGACATCAAGGAGCTCGCGACGCAGTCCTCGGCGTCCCTCCAGGCCGGCGGCCGGTTCGGCGCCTGGGACCGGATCTGGCGGATCCGGACGCCGGTCATCGCCGCGGTCCGCGGGTTCGCGCTGGGCGGTGGCTGCGAGCTGGCGATGGCCTGCGACATGATCGTCGCGGGCGACGACGCGACCTTCGGCCAGCCCGAGATCCTGATCGGGGTCATGCCCGGTGCCGGTGGCACGCAACGACTGACCCGGGCGATCGGCCAGGCGCGCGCCATGGAGCTGATCCTGACCGGACGACCGATCCGGGCGGCCGAGGCGGAGGCGGCCGGGCTGGTGACGCGGGTCGTGCCGGCCGAGGCGACGCTGGACGCCGCCCTCGAGCTGGCCGGCCAGGTGGCGAGCATGCCCCCGCTGGCTGTCCTCGCATCGAAGGCCGCGATCCGGGCCGCCGCGGAACGGCCATTGGCTGACGGGTTGGCCGCGGAACGCGAGTCGTTCTTCGGCCTGTTCGACACCGCCGACCAGGCCGAAGGCATGGCGGCATTCATCGACAAGCGCACGCCGGCCTGGACCGGTCGTTGACAGCGGTGGGACGCGAGGAGGAACCGATGGAGCGCGAAACGTCCGGCGGCAGCGATGTGGGGCGCGACATCGAGCGCGATCTTGGCGACGAGCCACCGCCCGCCTATCGCGACTCGGCGCCGGACTACCTGGGCCAGATCGACGATTCGTCGCCTGTGAGCGGTCATACGCCGGCACGCGAATCGGCGACGTCCGCCATCGACTCCCCCGAGCACGACTGGACCCATGCGCAGGACCTCATCTACCCGGCCTTCCGACCGGTCGGGACGCAGGGTCTGGACATCGCCTCGCTCGATCGTGACGCGCTGGTCGGCCAGGGCACGGTGAGTCACGCGCAGCCGCTGCTCGATGTCGGTCCGGCCGGCCTGCCGGTCGTGTACACGATCGACGCCGGCGCCTACGACATCGTGGTCAACGGCGACCACCTGCTGTCCTGGGGGATCGGGGCCGCGGAGATCCAGGACGCGGCGATGCGCAACCTGTCGCGCTGGTCCGCGTCGGCGCCGTGGACTGACGAGATCTCCGGCGACCGCCGGCTCGTCAGCTCCGACACCGGCGACGGCTGGGATGCCGTCCGGATCCTCCTGCCCGAGGTCACGGCCCATCTCACGGCCGAACTCGCGTCGTACGGGCGGATCCTGGTCGGGCTGCCGGAGCGGCATCTGCTGACAGCCGCGTCGCTCCGCCCCGACGACACGGAATTCGCGACGCTCTTCGCGGAGTTCGTCCTCGAACAGTCCGGTGGCGCCGACGAGCCGGTCGACCGGCGGGTCTTCGAGCTCGTAGACGGGCGCCTCGTCGAGTTCGGCGGGGGCGGACCCTCCGCTTGATGGGCGATCCCGGGGCGCCGGCCCCGGCATTCGAGTCGCTCCGGTTCGAGGTGGCCGACGCCGTCGCCACGATCACGCTCGACCGGCCGGCGGCCCTCAACGCGCTCACGGTGCCGATGAAGACCGAGTTGCTCCGGGCGCTCGCGCTCGTGGCGCGCGATCGCGACGTCCGCGCGGTCGTGCTGACCGGCGAGGGCCGGGCGTTCTGTGCGGGCCAGGACCTCAAGGAGCGCCAAGCCCCGGACGCGGCGCCGCTCGCCGTCGAGCTGCGCGAGCGGTACAACCCGATCATCCGCGCGATGCGCGCCCTCGACCAGCCGATCGTCGGCGCGATCAACGGCGTCGCCGCCGGCGCCGGCGCCTCGCTCGCCTTCGCCTGCGACGTCCGGCTCGCGGCCGACACCGCGAGCTTCGTGCTGGCGTTCGGGCGGATCGGCCTCGTCCCCGACAGCGGCGCGACCTGGTTCCTGCCGCGCCTCGTCGGAGCGGCGAAGGCGGCCGAGCTCGCCCTGACGACCGACCCGCTTTCGGCGGGCGACGCGGAGCGTTTCGGCCTGGTCGCGAAGGTCGTGCCTGCCGAGGACCTCGCTGCCGAGGCGAACGCCCTGGCGCGGCGCCTGGCCGACCTCGCGCCGCGGGCACTGGCCTCGACGAAGCACGCCCTGGATCGGTCGTGGTCGATCGATCTCGAGCGGGCACTCGATGAGGAGGCGCACCGGCAGGGCGTCGCGGGCGCCAGCAGCGATCACCTCGAGGGCATGGCGGCGTTCCTCGAGAAGCGGCCGCCCCGGTTCCGCGGGGAGTGACGACCGGCCGGCGCTAGGGGATGGTCACCGTCGCGACGTCGGTGCGCCCGACCAGGATCGTCCCGGCCTCGGACGTCCGCAGGACCTCCAGGCGCAGGTGGTACGTGCCCGGGTCAAGGCCTTCGACCGTGGCCGAGGTCGTGCCCTGTCCTTCGCCGGCCCAGATGTACGGGGCGCCCTCGAGGTAGCCCGGGGTCTCGTCGGTCATGGACGCGACGAGCTTGTACCAGGAGAAGCAGCCCTCGGGCCCGGCGTAGGCGGTCCAGTCGGCGGAGAGGCTGCCGGCATCGACGGTCGCCGTGAGAGGCCCGAGGCCCTTCACGTCCTTCGCGGTGGTGGAGCGGACCGGGCTCGCCGCGTACGCCTGGTCGTTCTCGTGGAAGGCCATCGTCCGGTAGGCGTACGTCTCACCGGGCTCCAGGCCGCGATCGATGGCCGCGAGCCACGAGCGGTCGGTCCCGTACAGGCTGTCGGGCGCGACCGCCGGGGGCTTCGGCGGATACACCGGCTTGATGTCGGCCGCGGTCGACCGAAGGGTCTGGTAGTGGCTGAACCCGCCGGCGGGTGCCTTCGACCACGACAGGAGGGTGAACCCGCCGTGGCACGCGGTGACATCGAGGCCCAGCGAGGCCATCGCGGGTGTCGGCTTGGGCGTGGGCTTGGGCGTGGGCTTGGGCGTGGGCTTGGGCGTGGGCTTGGGCGTCGGCTTCGGCGTGGGCTTGGCGGCCGACGGTTCGGCCGCGGGCACCTCAGGGTCGGCCGGCGTCTCGGCGATCGGGCCCTCGGCCGGCGGCTCGGTCTCGGTCGCGTCCGTCGGCGTCGCCGTCGGCGCCTCGGCCAGCCGCGGATCGAGGATCCCGGCATCGAACCCGAGCGCGACATCGAGTTCGGCATTGGCCAGCAGCCACGGATCCTGCAGGTCCTGGTCGGTCGCGGGGGCGAGTCGGACGTCGGGGACCGCGTCGGCGCCGCCGAGCGAGATCGTCGCCGCGGACCCCTCGGTCAGGTCGGCCTCGAGGCCCGGTCCCTCGATCCGAACGTCGTGTTCGATGCCGATCGCCCGGACCTCCTCGCCGCCGCGGCCGTCCGGGCGACGGTCCAGGTCGAAGGCGGTGCCGGTCGCGGTCCAGGTCACGGACGCCGTGACGACGCGATACCGGTCGGCCTCGTCGCCGACCCGATGCCAGCTCCGGCCGGCGAGCTGCTCCAGTTCGACGGTGTCGTTGCCCAGCGCACCGAGGGCGATCGAGGCGGCACTCGCGAGACGCACCTCGCCGCCGCCGATGGAGAGCGTGGCCCGGCCGGTGGAGTCGGTGGTGATCCGGTCGCCCGCCTCGAGCTCGGCCCCGGGTCGCAGGGCGGTCTCGGCGCCGTCGCGGGCCAGGGTGGCGCCAACGGCCTCGGCGGCGTGGGCTCGCGGCGGGACGCGGAAGAAGGTCTGCGCATCGAGGCCGACGACGGCGACGACGATCGCCGCGGCCATGCCGACCGCGGCCCAGCGCCATCGGGGCAGGATCGCCGGTGCCCGGTCGGTGATGCGCGGGCGGACGGGCTGCAGGCCACCGCCCGCGACGCCGACTGCCGGCAACGGGGCGCTGGCCGGGTACTGGTCGAGCAGGCGCGTCCGAAGGTCGGCCTTGAAGGCCAGGCTCGGACGGAACGCCGCAGTCGAGGCGGCCCGGGCGCCGGACGAGCTCAGTTCGGCGGCCAGCGGCTGCAGGTCGGCGTCGAGCTCACCCGCATCGAAGGGGATCAGGCGATCGTCGTCAGGCCGCATCGATCGACTCCGACGCGAGGGACGCCCGCAGCGCGCGCAGCGCGCGATGGACCTTCACGGCGAGCGTGGCCGGCGAGCAGCCGAGGACGGCGCACAGCTCGTCGGTCTCGAGGCCGTCGAGGTACCGCAGCACGATGACCTGCCGGTGCGCGGCGGGCAGCCGCCCGAGGGCGGTCCGCAGCTGGTCGCGGTCGATGGCGGCGGTGAGCGCGGCTTCGGCCCGCTCGTCGCCGACGAGCGCCTCGGCGCCTCGGTCGGGGCCGCCGTCGGTCGCTCGGCGTCCGCCGCCGAGCGGCACGGTCCAGCGCGACCGTCGCGTGTGGTCCACGGCCGCGTTCGCGGCGACGCGATAGAGCCATCCGCCGAACGAGTCGTTGCGGAAGTCCGCTCGCCGGACGGCGGTCAGCGCGCGCTCGAACGTCATCGCGGTGACGTCCTCGGCGGCCGATCGATCGCCGAGCCGACGAGCGATGAAGCCATAGATGCGCGGGAGGTAGAAGTCATAGAGCTCACCGAACGCGGCCGGATCGACCCGGGCGCGCGCCACGAGGGCTCGCTCCCGGGTCGGGTCCAGTCGGGTGACGGTGCCGGCCTCACGATCCATCGGGGGTCCGATGGTGCGGATGGACGGGTGGCCATGCCATCGGCCAGCAGTACCGCGCGAAGCGGGACCACGGGGCGGACCCGTCCATCCGGCTCGTGCCGGCCGGCCCGGTCGTCGGTGCCGATTACTCGACGCTCACGGCGACCCATTCGGTCGTCCCCAACAGGAACCAGGCGTCGCCCTGATGGCCCTTGGCCTGGACGAGGTAGCGATAGGTCACGCCCGGCTCGACGTCGCCGTCGACGTACGTCGTGACCTCGTGGTTCTCGATCTCGGCGATGACCTTCGCCTCGCCGTCGGTCTTGCGCAGGATCCGGTAGTGGCTGAAGGCGTCGGAGCCACAGGCCTCCCAGTGCAGGACGACCGCGCCACCGTCGACGTCGGCGTTGATCCACATCGCTGCCGGCTCCGGGATCGGCTCGGGCTTGGGCTTGACCGGGGCCGTGATGGCCTTGGCCGGGCTGGCCACGAGGACCTTGTAGCCGCCCTCGGTGTGGCGGACGCAGAAGACCCGGTACCAGACCTTCTTGCCGCTCGGGGCATGCTCGTCCCAGGCCTTGGTCTTGCCGCCGATCTCGACCGCCGCGACCAGCTCGTCGTTGTCGCCGGCCGGCCAGCGGACCGTCGAGTCCTTCGATCGGACGACCTTGTAGTAGTCGGCGCCGTCGACGCCACACGCGGACCAGTCGATGAGGATGGCGCCTTCCTGCTTGGAGAGGGCCAGCGTCATCGCGGGCTTGGGCGCTTCCGTCTTCGGCTTCTCCGTCTTCGGCTTCTCCGTCTTCGGCTTCTCCGTCTTCGGCTTCTCCGTCTTCGGCTTCTCCGACTTGGGCTCGTCGGCATTGGGCTTGTCGGGCGTCCCGGCCGGCTTGTCGGCCTCGTCGCCGTCCTTGGCCTCGTCGCCGTCCGTCGGCTTGTCGGCCTGGTCGGCGCCGTCGCCGTCCTTGGCCTCGTCGCCGGTCGCGTGGTCATCGTCGACCATCGCGCTGTCATCGTCGGACTCGGCGACCGTGCCGACCCGCGCGCCGGCGTCGCGCTCGTCGACCTTCGGGGCCCGGTCGGACCCGAAGCTGGCGCCGAGCGCGAGGGCGCACACCAGGAGGGCGCCACCGATGGCGCCCGGGACGGACAGGGCCAGGCGCGGGGTCACGGCCCGCATCCGGTCGTCCGCCCCCTGTTCGGTCTGCTCGGTCGCGGGCGTGAGATCCTCGATCACGGGCACGTCCTCGACCGGTGTCGGGTCGTGCTTGGGTCGTCGTGGCATCCGTCGTTCTCCCCGGGTCGTCGTGGCCGTCGAATGAGTTGGCGGCCGATGATTCCGACACCCCCAGAACGAGCGGCCCCTGGCCGGGATTACCGGTGCGTGCCAGCCGATGGTCCCCCTGGGCGGCCATCCGAACGTCCGGTCGCCGCTTGTCGTCGTGCCGTGGGTGCCGTAGGCTCGGACGCAGGAGGTCCATCGATGACCGATCCGCTGGCCCTCGACCCCATCCTGGATCCGCGCGAACGGAGCCAGCCACGGTCCAACCGGGATCTGCCCCACGACGAGCAATTCGCCCTGTTCGAGGAGCACGTGACCTCCGGCGGCCGGGTCGAGGCGACCGACTGGATGCCCGACGAGTACCGGACCGCGGTCCTGCGCTTCGTCGAGATGCACGCGAACTCGGAGCTGATGGGCGTGCTCCCCGAGCGCGAGTGGCTGATGCGGGCGCCGACGTTGCGCCGCAAGCTCGCCCTCACGGCCAAGGTCCAGGACGAGGTCGGTCACGCCCAACTGCTCTACCGCGTCGCCGAGGACCTGGGCAAGTCGCGCGAGGCGATGTTCGACGACCTCCTCGCGGGCAAGACGAAGTTCCACAACGTCTTCCATTACCCGACGACCGGCTGGGCCGACGTGGGGATGATCGCGTGGCTGGTCGATGCGGCCGCGATCGTCGCTCAGCAGGCGCTCCGGGACAGCAGCTATGCCCCGTACGCGCGGACCATGCGCAAGATCTGCTGGGAGGAGTCGGTCCACATCATGCACGGCCGCGACGTCGTGGTGACGATGGCGACCGGCACGCCCGCCCAGCGCGCCGCCATCCAGGATGCCCTCGACCGATGGTGGGGGCCGTTGATGCAGATGCATGGGCCGCGTTCGCCGCGCGAGCAGGACCGCGACCTCCACTGGCGCATCAAGGCGAAGACGTCCGAGGAGCTGCGCCAGGAGTTCCTGACCATCTACGTGCCCCGGATCCGCGAGCTCGGCCTGGTCATCCCCGACCCCGAGCTCCGCCTCGACGAGACCTCCGGCGCCTGGACCTACGCGGATCCGGACTGGGCGGAGCTGCGGACCGTGGTGACCAACCACGGCCCGATGTCCGAGGCGCGCCTCGAGTTCCGACGGCTGGCTCGCGAGGAGACCCGCTGGGTCCGCGAGGCGGTGCTGGGCGTGCCTGCCGCGGCATGACCGATCCGGAGGGTCGGCCCTCGACCGATGCGGAGCCGGTCCTCGAGGCCTGGGAGGTCTTTCGCCAGGAACGCGAAGGCGACGCGATGCGCCACGGCGGGAGCGTCATGGCCCCGGATGCCGAGCTGGCCGCGCACTACGCCCGCGAGCTGTACGGCCGTCGCCAGGAGAGCGTCCGGCTGTGGGTCGTGCGCCGGACCGACATCGTCGACGTCGCCGATCCGGACCTGCTCCAGCCGCCGCTCGATCGCTCGTTCAAGAAGCCCGGCGGGTACGTGATGCGCGACAAGCTGGCCGCCGCCCGCGAGGCCGCCGGGCAGGAGAAGCCGAAGGCGCGCCCGCGATGAACCGCCCGCGATGAACGTGGCGTCGCCCCCCGCCACCGCGGCGCTCGAAGCGCTGCTCCGCTCGATGGCCGACGACGAGTTCGTCATCGGTTTCAGCGACTCCGAGTGGACCGGTATCGCGCCGCTCCTCGAGGAGGACGTCGCGATGAGCTCGCTCGCCCAGGACGAGATCGGTCACGCGGCTGCCCTCTACGGGCTGTTGGCCGACCTGACCGGGGGCGACGCCGACGCGCTCGCGTACGACCGCGAACCCGACGAGTACCGGCATGCCCGCCTGCTCGATCACGGTCGTGGCGACTGGGCGATGACCATCGCCCGGCGCTACCTGTACGAGACCGCGGACGCCGTCCGCCTCGAGGCGCTCGCCGGGGGCCGCTGGGCGCCGCTCGCCGAGCTCGTCGGCAAGCTCGTCCGCGAGGAGCGGTACCACCGCATGCACATCGACGCGTGGCTCGATCGCCTGGCCCGGGCCGAGGGCGAACCGCGGGACCGGCTGCTGGCCGCGTTCGAGGTCCTGGCACCCGACGCGGCCACGGTCTTCACGCCACTCCCCGGAGAGCCGGCACTGGTCGAGGCGGGCGTGCTCGCGGCCCCGATGGCGACGCTCGCCGACCGGTGGCGGACCGCGATCGCCCCGACCCTTCGCGGGCACGACCTGCCCGCGCCGACCGCCCCGATCCCGCCGGACGGCCGGGAAGGCCATGGCGAGCCGTTCCGCTGGTTGTGGGGCGAGTTCACGAACGTCCGCTGGAGCGACCCGGGAGCGACCTGGTGAGCGAAGGGACGACGCATGTGGGCATCGCCCGGATGCGGGCCGGCCTTACGGCGCCCGCCGGCGCGCCGGTCGACGAGGCCACGGTCCGCTCGGCTCTCGCCGAGGTGATGGACCCGGAGCTGCCGATGGTGTCGATCGTCGACCTCGGCATGGTCGGGCGCGTCGCGGTGGGCGCCGACGCCATCGAGGTCGAGCTCCTGCCGACGTTCATCGGCTGTCCCGCCCTCGAGCTCATCCGTTCGTCGGTCGAGCAGCGGCTGGACGCGTTCGATCGCCCGCTCCGGGTCGTCTCGAGGTACGCGCCGCCGTGGAGCGCCGACAGGATCACGGCCGAGGGACGGGCGGCTCTCAGATCGGCGGGCATCGCCCCGCCGGCACCCGACGGCGAGGTCAGTTGTCCGCTGTGCGACTCGGCGCGGGTCACGATGGACAACGCGTTCGGCCCGACGCAGTGCCGCTCCCTGTACTACTGCCGGGACTGCCGACAGCCGTTCGAAGCCATCAAGCCGATCTGACCGTGGTCGATCTCGACCGGGTCGGCGTCGTCGGCGCCGGCACCATGGGCGCGGGGATCGCGCAGCTCGCGCTCGAGGCCGGCCACGAGGTCCGGCTGTACGACGCCGATCCGGCAGCCGGGGAAGTCGCCACCGGGCGGATCCGTGAGGGCCTCGCGCGGCGGGCGGCGAGGCTGGACCTGGACGCCGACGCCATCGACGATTGGGTCGAGGGCCGTGTCGCGCCCCTCCGGGTCGTCGCCGGGCTCGACGACCTCGCCCGCGCCTCGCAGGTGGTCATCGAGGCCGCCGTCGAAGACCTGCCGACGAAGCGGTCGATCTTCTCGATCCTGGACGAAGCGGCGCCGCCGGAAACGATCCTCGCCACCAACACGAGTGCTTTGTCGGTCGCCGCCATCGCGGCCGTCACGCGACGGACCGAGCTTGTCGCCGGGCTGCACTTCTTCAATCCGGCCCCACTCATGCGCCTCGTCGAGGTCGTCGGCACGCGGTCCACGTCCGAGGCCACGATGGGCCGTCTCGAAGCACTGATGCAGCAATGGGGCCGGACCCCGATCCGGTCGGCCGATGCCCCGGGCTTCATCGTCAACCGCGTGAACCGGGCCTTCACGCTGGAGCCACTCGTCGCTCTCGAGGCCGACGAAGCCACGGTCGAGGCGATCGATCTGGCCATCCGCACCGCCGGCTATCCGATGGGACCGTTCGAACTGATGGACCTCATCGGGCTCGACGTGAACCTGGCCGTCAGCACAGCGCTGCATGCCGCCGCCGTCGCCGCGGGCGATCCCCTCGCGGACCGGTTCCGGCCGTCGGCCCTCCAGGCGCGGTTCGTGGCGGCCGGGCGCCTCGGCCGCAAGACCGGGTCGGGCTTCTACCCCATCGACCATGCCCCGGGGCCTTCGTCCGGCACAGCCGCCGTCGACGCCGCCGCCGCGGTCGTCGAGCGGACCGAGGTGGCCATCGTCAACGAGGCGTATCGGGCGGTCGGTGATGGCGTCGCGACGGCGGCGGACATCGACCTCGCGTTGCGCCTCGGAGCGGGCCACCCGATCGGTCCGTTCGAGCGAGTCGACCAGATGGGTGGGCCGGCGATCGTCCTGGAACGACTGCGGCGCGTGGCCGACCGAGGCCCGCGCTTCGCCCCCGCCCCCGCGCTGCTGGGTGCCGCAAGCCCCTAGGCGCTCGCAGGACTATCCTGCCGCCATCGACCCGTTCCCGTCGGGTCGACCAGCGCCCAAGCCTCGAGGGGTGACGACATGCGAAACCGGATGTTCGGTGGGGGACTCATGACCGTGGCCCTCGTGGCCGTGATCGGCTGCAGCGGCACCGCGGGCGGCTCGACCGCCCCGTCCTCGGCGGCGTCTGCGGCGGCCGCACCGAGCCAGGCTGCACCGAGCGCGGCGGCACCCAGTGAGGCGGCACCGAGCCAGGCCGCCGCGAGCGAAGCGATCCCGAGCTTCGCGTTCCCGAGCGACGACAAGGAGCTCGAGGCGGTCATCCCGGACAAGATCTGCGGCGCAACGGTCCAGAAGCTGAGCCTCAAGGGCAAGGACGCCACCGGCGAGAACGAGATGTGGCCAGCGATCCTGCAAGCGCTGGGCAAGTCCCTCTCGGACGTCAGCGCCGCGGCCGCCTTCTCGACCGAGCCCGGTTGTTCCGTGACCATCATCAAGATCAAGGGTGCCGACGAAGGCAAGCTCACGGAGCTGCTCAAGTCGGAGGCCGCCAAGGCAGGGATCACCTATACCAAGGTCTCCGTCGGCGGCAAGGACGTCTACACGTCGGACCCGGCCAAGTTCGGTTACTCATGGGTCAAGGGCGACGGGGCGATCATCATCACCGCGGACAGCGCCAAGCACGCCGAGGAGCTCGTCTCGGCCCTCCCGTAGGTCGACGCGCCCGGGCAGAGGCTGCCACGGCGCCCTACCATCGCCATCGTGAGTCGAGACACCGACCGATCCGTCCGTGAGGCATGGATCGTCGAAGCCGTGCGCACGCCGATCGGTCGCTATGGCGGCGCGCTTGCCAGTGTCCGGCCCGACGATCTCGCCGCGCTCGTGTTGCGAGCCGTGGTCGACCGCGCCGGCGTCGACGTCAGCCTGGTCGAGGACGTCATCCTCGGGTGTGCCAACCAGGCCGGCGAGGACAACCGCGACGTCGCGCGGATGGCGGTTCTGCTCGCCGACTTCCCGATCGAGGTCGGCGGCCTGACCGTCAACCGGCTGTGCGGCTCCGGGCTACAGGCCATCAACTCGGCCGCGCACGCCATCGCCGTCGGCGACGGCGATGTCTTCATCGGCGGCGGTGTCGAGTCGATGACCCGCGCGCCGTATGTCCAGCTCAAGGCCGAATCCCCGTACGACCGCGGCGTCCGCGAGCTCGCCGACACGACGCTGGGCTGGCGGTTCGTCAACCCGCGCCTGGCCGAGCGGCACTACCCCTACTCGATGGGCGAGACCGCGGAGAACGTGGCGGAACGATGGAACGTCAGCCGCGAGCGCCAGGACGCGTTCGCCCTCGAGAGCCACCGCCGGGCCATCGCGGCCATCGACGCCGGCCGATTCGACGACCAGATCGTCCCGGTCGAGGTGACCGGGCGCAAGGGCGAGACGACGGTCGTCGCCCGCGACGAGCATCCCCGGGCCGACTCCACCATCGAGGCCCTCGCGAAGCTTCGACCCGCCTTCCGGCCCGAGGGCGGCTCGGTCACGGCCGGCAACAGCTCGGGCATCAACGACGGGGCCTCGGCGGTCCTGCTGGTCGAGGCGGAGCGGGCGAGGGCGCTCGGGCTCAAGCCGATGGCTCGCGTGGTCGCCACGGCGGTCGCGGGCGTGGATCCCGCGATCATGGGCGTCGGACCCGTGCCCGCGACGCGCAAGGCGCTCGAACGGGCGGGGCTCGGTGCCGACGATCTCGACCTCATCGAGCTCAACGAGGCCTTCGCCTCGCAATCGCTCGTCTGCATCGACGAACTTGGCCTGGACCCCGCCAAGGTCAACGTCAACGGCGGGGCCATCGCCCTCGGTCACCCGCTGGGCATGAGCGGCGGCCGCCTGGTCACGATGCTGACCCATGAGCTGCGGCGGACGGGCGGCCGCTACGGCCTCGCGACGATGTGCATCGGGGTCGGCCAGGGGATCGCCACGATCGTCGAGCGCATCGACGGGTAGCGCGCCGCCGCGGCGCCGGGCGCGAGCGGGGATCAACGCGGGCCGAGCATCCGCCTCGTGGCACGTCGCCGCTCGGACCGGGCGAGGAGCCACGAGACGATCGCTAGGAACAGTCCGACGACGACGAGCAACACGGCCTGCGCGACCAGCGTCTGCATGAACGCGTCGTAGACCTGGGCGGTCAGCTCGCGGGCGACCGGTGCGTCGGGCACGCCGGCGATGTACCGGCCGGCAAGCCACAGGACGAGCAGCGACGCGGCCCCCGCGACGGCCAGTGCCAGCCCCACGATCCCGAGGGCGCGCGTACGCCGGTGGGCCAGCACCACCACGACCAGAGCCGCGGTGACGGCGACCAGTGGCAGCAGCTGCTCCAGGACCTCCATGAGCGCCAGCGCGTCCTGGATCGGTTCGAGCTCGGCGACCTGCGCGATGACGATCGGGCCGGCCAGGCCCGTGGGCACATCCGCGACGAGCGAGGCGACGCGCGGATCGGCCGCCGCCGCGATGCGATCCAGCAGCCCGGTCGTATCGAGCACGAGGTCCTTGCCACGCACGGCGACGAGCCCCGGCTTCCCCTCCGCCACGCCGATGACCGAGCCGTGGACCGCGGCGACCACCTCGTCCCGGACCTCCGCGACGGCAGGATCGTCCATCGCGTCGAGGATCCGCTTGCCGAGCGCCGCGCTGACGCGGTCCGGATCGGCTCCCGTCGCCAGGCCGAGACGCGAGGCGAGCACGCCGACTGCCGCTGGTGAGGCCCGCCCGATGCGGTCGACGATGCCGTCGGCCAGTGACGTCGCGACGAGTCGCTGGAGCGCGGGCGTGTCGAGCGTACGTCCGACCGTGGTCGAGAACGTCTCGGAGTCGAGGACGGTCCGGAGCGCCCAGAACGACGCGTTCGCCGCCACCACGGTCGGGATCAGCAGCACCAGGAGGATGGCGGCGAGGCCCGTCCGGAGCATGCGCCAGTCTAGCCACGACGCCCCGGACCTTCGTTCGGCGGGGGTCGCCCGGGAGTTTCGGCGCGGGTGCTTGTCGAAACCCGCCAGCGTGCGTACGATGGACATGGCGCCCGGGGCGTCCGATGCACGGCCCACCATCACCCGCAGTCCACGGAGACGAGACGCATGATCGATCAGCAGCCGACGGTCGTGTCCCTCAGCGACGCCGCAGTCAGCAAACTGCGCGAGCTGACCAAGGAAGAGACCAACCCGGCCATCGGCCTGCGCGTGTACGTCTACTCCGGCGGCTGCTCGGGCTTCCGCTACGGGATGATGCTCGAGGACGCGCCGACGCCCGAGGACCGGGTCCTCGACGCGAGCGGGATCAAGGTGTACGTCGACGGCAACAGCGTCGACCTGCTCAAGGGCTCCGAGATCGACTACGTCGACACCCTGATGGGTGCCGGGTTCACGGTCAACAACCCGAACGCGGTCGCCGCGTGCGGGTGTGGATCCAGCTTCCGGACGGCCGACGACGAGGGTTCCGCCCGCTCCTGCGCCCACTGATCCGGACGGTCGGCTGAGCCGACCCGCGACACGCCAACGCGAAGCCGTCGGGACGCCCGGCGGCTTCTTCGCATCCGTCGCTGGACCATCGCCCCGGCGCCACCGGTACTGTCGACCCATGGGCCGTCAGGTCCCCTCGGGCGGACGCTTCGGCTGGTTCTGACCATGCCGACCAACCCTTTACCCCTCGCGCGCGTCCCCCTCTGGGCGGCCTACTTCGCCGTCGGGATCGCCGCGCTCGTCGTCCATGCGCTGCTCGAGACCGGCAGCATGGCCCAGAACTCCTTCTACGACGTCGTCGGCGCCTCCGCGGTGCTCGTCGCGTTCGTCGGGATCTCGCGGAACCGGCCGGATCGCCGGCTCCCCTGGGTACTGATGGCGTTGGGCCAGGGCCTGTTCGTCGCCGGTGACGTCCTGTGGAACTGGTACGAGGCGATCGGCGAGGATCCGTTCCCCTCGATGGCCGATGCGCTCTACCTCGCCGGGTACCCGTTCATCGCGCTCGGGCTCCTGCTCCTCATCCGCCGCCGACTCGGCGATGGCGACCGCGGCGGCATCCTCGACGCGGCGATCCTGACGACGGCCTGCGCGGTGCTCTCGTGGACGTTCCTGATCCAGCCGCAGCTGGTCGGCTCCGAGCTCGACACGCTGTCACTGGCGATCAGCCTCGCCTACCCGGTCGCCGACCTCCTCCTGATCGGCGTCGCGATGGGTCTGCTGACGACGCCAGGCGCGAGGACGTCGGCCTTCCGGATGCTCGCGGTCAGCCTGCTGGCCCTGCTCGTCGCGGATCAGATCTATGCCCTCCAGAACCTGGACGGCACCTACGCGAGCGGCGGGCCGCTCGACTACATCTACCTCATCGCCTACATCCTGTTCGGCGTCTCGGTCGCCCATCCTTCGATGCGCCGACTCACCGACCCGCACCCCGTATCGGTGACGTGGCTCGGGCCCGTCCGGCTCGTCTGCCTGGCGGCCGCGATGGTGACCGGGCCGATCCTCGTGACGTTCGGTCCCGGGGCCGAGGGGGGCATGGCCATCATCGCCGCGGGGACGGCCCTGCTCTCGCTCCTGGTGCTCGCGCGGTTGTACGGCCTCGTCGGGCTCCTGGCGCGTGACGTGGCCAAGCGCACCGCGCTCGAGGACCAACTCAGCTACCAGGCCTTCCACGACCCGTTGACGGGGCTGGCGAACCGACGGCGCTTCGTCGAGCAGTCCGACACCGCGCTGGCGGCACGCGCCCGAGCCGGCTCCATCGCCGCGCTGTTCCTCGATCTCGACGACTTCAAGACCGTGAACGACAGCCTCGGACACGTCGCCGGCGACGAACTCCTGGTCGCGGTGGCGGCACGGATCCGGGGGGCCGTCCGCTCCGAGGACCTGGCCGCCCGTCTCGGCGGCGACGAGTTCGGGATCCTGCTGATGGACATCGACGACGTCGGGTACGCGACGCGCGTCGCCGAGCGCCTGCTCGAAGCCTTCCACGCGCCGCTCACGATCGCCGACACCCAGGTCGATGTCTCGGCGAGCATCGGCGTCGCGATCGACTCGTCTGCCATGACCGGCGTCGACGACCTGCTCGGGGACGCCGATGTCGCGATGTACCAGGCCAAGGCCCTCGGCAAGGGCCGTCACCACGTGTTCACCGGGAACCCGGCCGGCGCGAGCGCTCGTGAGCGGTCGTGGTCCGAGCATCCCCGGACCGTGCGTCGACCGTCGATCGGCACGGCCAGCCTCGAACCTGGCGCCGGCTAGGTTCGGGGTCGGCGGCTAGACTCGGGTCGGACGCGATGACGCCGGGTCGTCGCGCCGCCTCGCGACGCTGAATCGATGGATATCCCCCTCTTCCCGCTGCACACGGTCCTCTGCCCCGGCATCGTCGTCCCGCTGCACATCTTCGAGGCGCGCTATCGCGCCCTGACCCGACACTGCCTGGACAGCGGCACGCCGTTCGGGGTCGTGCTGATCCGCGACGGTCGCGAGGTCGGCGACCAGCGGGTCATGGCGCTGGCCGGCGTCGGGGCGTTCGCGGAGATCCGTCGAGCGGGCCGCTACCCGGACGGCCGGTACGACCTGCTCGCGGCCGGCACGGGACGGTTCGCGATCGAATCCGTCGACACGGCGGCGGAGCCGTACCTGGTCGCCGAGGTGACGCCGCTCGAGGACATGGTCGGCGACGAGCCGCGGGCCGAGCGCCTGGCCGAGACCGCCATCAGCCGGTTCGTCCGCTATCTCGAGCTGATGCGCGCCCGCGACGGGGAGACGGCGGACGTGCTCGACATCCGGGTCGAACTCGATGCGAGCGGTCCCGACGACGAGGGCGACCTCGACGCCGACACCGACACCGGCGGCACGCGCGGCACCGGGGCGGCCACGCTGGAGCCCGAGGACGAGATCGATGGCGCGGACGAACCGCCGACCGCTCGCGACCTGAAGATCCCGGACGATCCGACCGTCCTGTCCTACCTGCTGTCGGGCATCGTCGAGGTGGAGCTGCCGCGTCGCCAGGCGCTACTGGAGGCCGGGACGACCGTCGATCGCCTCGAGAACCTGATCCGCCTGCTGGACCGCGAGCTCATGCTCCTGAGCGGTCGGCTGCGGATCTTCTCCCCTGACCCGCGGCTCATGGGTGGCGCTCGCCGCAGCTGAGCGCGATCCAGGCCGCTGCGGCGGTCCGGCCTCGCCCGATCGTTCCGCCTACTCGCTGAAGCGCTCTTCCTTCCACGGGTCGGCGTCGTTGTTGTAGCCGTAGCGCTCCCAGAAGCCGAGCTGGTCGTGGTCGAGGAACTCCAGGCCACGGACCCACTTGCTGCTCTTCCAGAAGTAGCGCTTCGGGACGATCAGGCGCAACGGATAGCCATGCTCGGCCTCGAGCGGCTGGCCGTCGAACGTGTCGGCCAGGATGACGTCGTCGTCATCGAGGATCGACAGCGGGACGTTGGCCGTGTAGCCCTGCTCGGCGTGCGACACGACGTGCGTGGCGGAGGGCCGGACCTGTGCCATCTCGAGGATGGTCTGGATGGCGACGCCCTCCCAATCGGTGTCGAGCTTCGACCAGCGCGTGACGCAATGGATGTCCGTGTGGACGGTCTTGCGCGGCAGGGCCTTGAACTGGTCCCACGTCAGCGTGAACGGGGAATCGACCTCGCCCCAGACCTTGAAGTCCCACGTGGCCAGGTCGACCCGGGGCACCGAGCCGTAGTGCAGGACCGGGAACTTCTCGGTCTTGTACTGGCCTGGCGGGATGCGGACCGCGGCGGCCGGATCCTGCTCGCCGGAGCCGAAGAGACGTTCGAACATGCTGACCTCGAGATCGGTGAAGGCGGTATCGTCCCACATCGCTGTGACGGTCCGGTGAACCGACCGGACCATCGGGGTGCCCGAGCCGGCGGGTGGGACACGGTACCCTTCGCACGTGGATTCGCCCGATCCTGCTTCCGGGATGACCGCCCCGACCGACGATCCGCGCGTCGTCATCGTCATGCCCGCCTACAACGCGGCCAGGACGCTCGAGCGGACCTATGCCGACATCCCGCACGACCTCGTGCATCGGATCATCCTCGTCGACGACGTCTCGCGGGACCAGACGGTCGAGATCGCGCGGCAGCTCGGGCTCGACGTCATCATCCACAGCCAGAACCGCGGCTATGGCGGCAACCAGAAGACGTGCTACGACGCGGCCCTCGCGGCGGACGCCGACATCGTCGTGATGCTCCATCCCGACTACCAGTACGACGCGACGCGCATCCCCGCGCTGATCGGCCCGATCGGCGCCGGCGAACGCGACCTGATGCTGGGCAGCCGCTTCCTGGGGGACCCGCTGGCCGGTGGCATGCCGCGCTGGAAGTTCCTCTCCAATCGGTTCCTGACCGGGCTGGAAAACCGGGCCTTCGGACTGCACCTGTCCGAATACCACACGGGCCTGCGCGCCTACAGCCGGCATCTCCTCGAGACCATCCCGTACCGGCTCAACAGCGACGATTTCGTGTTCGACCAGGAGCTGGTGGCCCAGGTGGTGGCTGCCGGGATGGCCGATCGGATCGGCGAGATCGGTGTGCCGACGCGTTACTTCGAGGAGGCCTCGTCGGTCGGCTTCAAGCGCAGCGTCGTGTACGGCCTGTCGACGCTCCGGGTCGTCGCCCGGTACGTGCTCCATCGCATGCGCGTCCGCCGCTCCCCGAAGCTGCTGACGCGCGACCGCACCGACTGATCGCGGACTGACGGCAGCATGCGGATCGGCTCGCAGGCCCTCCTTCGTGGCGCGCTCGGCATCGCGATCAGCCTCGTGTCCGTCTACCTCGTGCTGCGCTCGGTGGACCTCGCGGAGGCCGTCGAGGTGCTCCGCGGCGCGATCCCGGCCTGGATCGGGTTGATGCTCGTCTCGGTCCTGGTCGACGTGGGCGCCCGGGCGGCGAGGTGGCGGACGCTGCTGGCGCCGATCGCGGTCGTCCCGTATCGCCGTGTGCTCGGCTATACCTACCAGGGGTATCTGGCGAACAACGTGCTGCCGGCGCGCCTCGGGGAGCTGGTTCGCACGCACGCCTTGGGCGAGGGCGAGGGCCTGAGCCGGACGACGGTCCTTGGCACGGTCGCGGTCGAGCGGATCGTGGACACCGTCATGGTCGTGGCCATCGCGGCCGTGTCCGTGCTGGTCCTCGGTGTCCGCGGGTTCATCACGAGCGCTGTACTGCTGGGTGCCGCCTTCGTGACGCTGCTGTGCATCGGCCTGGCGCTCGGGGTCGTCGCCCATCGCCTGCCCGGCGCCGAGCGGGCGACGCGGTTCATCGAACGCTGGCCCAAGGTCATCGAACTGGGTCGTCGCCTGCACGAGGGCCTCGCGGTCGCCAGCCGGCCACGGACCATGACCGGGGCGGTGATCCTCAGCCTGGCGGCCTGGACCGCCTCGACCATCACGTTCCTCGCCGGGGGCCAGGCCGTCGGCATCGAGCTGACCGTGGCCCAGGGGGCACTGATCGGGAGCGGCGTGGCCCTGGCGTCGATCGTGCCGTCGGGACCGGGCTATGTCGGCACGTTCGAGCTGACGGCCGTGGCGATCGCCGACGCCCTCGGCATCGACCGCGACGCGGCCTTCGCCATGGCCCTGCTCATCCACGCTACGATCCTGGTGGTCACCTCGATCGGCGGCGTGGTCGCGATCGTCGTGCTTCGTCGCCGAAGTGCGGCCGGCGCGGCCGCGTCGGCCACCGAGGACGACCCAGGGAACGACGAACCCCCGGCCTGAGCCGGGGGTTCGGATCGCGACCGTCGGCGCGGTTCAGGAAGCGGGCTTCGCCAGATCGGAGATCTTGGTCAGGCCGTACTTGTCGGCCGTCGCCTTGGTGACGACAAAGCCGTTCTGGTCGGTCGCGGCGGCGAAGTCGAGGGACACGAGGCCCTTCGGCACCAGCGCCGTCTTGAGCGCCGCGGCCGTCGCGGCAGCATCGGACGTCGCCTGGCCGGCGCCGCCGTTGACATGCTCGAGCGCCGTGGCCGCGTACTCCGCAAGGACGTCGATCTCACCCGACTCCAGGGCCGGGAAGACGATCTCGCGGTTGCCGAGCTGGAACTTCCGGGTGACCTTGGCGCCGTTGGACTCGAGTCGTTGAGCGAAGATCTCGGCCAGGATCTCCTGTTCGTAGAAGTTGGTCGACCCGACCGTGATGTCCCCGGTCAGGCCGAGGTTGATCGAGTCGAAGTTCTGTGCCGTGATCCATTCCTTGGCCACCTCAGCCGCTGGCCGGGCGTCGACCGTGACCGCCTTGTTGAGGTTGGTCAGCTCTGCCTGCGTGAGCTTCGCCATGATCCCGTTCAACAGGGTCGCGATATCGGGGTTCGCGTCGAGGGCGTCCTTGCGAACGACCGGGATGAGGTTGTCGGCAAGCTGCAGCTGCTTGTCGTCCTGGAGCAGGACGAAGCCGTTGACCGCGATGGCCGGGTCCGACGTGAAGAGCAGGCCGACCTGGATCTGGCCGCCCGTCAGCGCCGCGACGGTCAGTGGACCGCCGGCGTCAAGCGGAACGAATTCCTTGAAGGTCAGGCCGTATGTGTCCGTCAAGCCCTTCAGGCAGAACGGGCGGTTCGGGCACTCAGGTGGCCCCCCGAAGACGAGGGTCGTGGACAACGCGGGCGCCGCCGATGCGGACGGCGCGACGCTCGGAGCGACGCTGGGCGTGACGCTCGCGGGCGGCACGCTGGCCGCCGTTGACGGGCTTGGGCTGCTCCCACCCGACGAGCACGCGCCGACCAACAGCGCCAGCATCGTCGCCCCGAGAGCCGCCGTGCGGATCTGCCGCATGGGTCCTCCTTGGCTTCGCCTCCGCACCGTCCGGGGTCGGGTGCGTCGAGGCAGGGCGGGACTATAGCAGCGGGTTCATGAACAGGCTGTGTCATGTTCTTGACCCTGTCGTTGCAGACGCGACACGAACGGTCGCCGTACGGTATCGACGCTCGCTGATCCGCCTCCCGGGCCCCTACGAGCCGAGCGGAGAACCGGAAACGGCCGCAGCGCCGACCGACAACGGCTCCGGGATCCGGTCACTGAGGCCGGGCGAGACGAGCAGCCGGTCCGCGAGCGAGAACAGCCGCTCGGTCAGGAGCGCGAGCGCCGCGACGAGGATCGCGCCGCCGACGAGCTGGTCGTCCTCCTGGAGTGCGAACCCATCCACGATGAAGCGCCCGAGCCCGCCTCCTCCGACGAGCGCCGCCAGGGTCGCGGTCGCGACCACCTGGACGGCGGCGATCCCGATCCCGCCGATGATGACCGGCAAGGCCATCGGCAGCTCCACGCGCCGGACCAGTTGTGCTTCGGTCATGCCGATGCCGCGACCGGCTTCGATCATGTCGCGGTCGACCTCGCGGATGGCGACATACGTGCTCGTGAGGACCGGCGGGACGGTCAGGACGAGCAACGCCGGGAACGCCGTCGCGAACCCGATCCCGAAGAACGTGAAGAAGATCAGGAGCAGGGAATAGGAGGGCAGGGCACGCCCGAGGTTGGCGACCGTGATCGCGACCAGGGCGCCGCGACCGGTGTGCCCGATGACGAGGCCGATGGGCAGCGCGATGAGCGTCCCGACGAGGACCACCAACGCGGACAGCAGGAGGTGCTCGAAGAGGCGGTTGGGAATGCCGCCCGACCCGGCCCAGTTCGACGGATCCGTGAACCACGCGGCCACATCGCCGACGAGTTCCATCAGCGTTGCCGTGTCCAGGGAGTCGCGAGGCGGCCGAGCCTGATGAGCGCGAGATCTGCCACGATCGCGATGGCGACCGTCATCGCGGCGCCGACGTAGACGGCGGTGTAGTTCCGGAAATTGAAGCCGCGAAGCATCAGCTGGCCGAGGCCGCCCTCGCCGATCAGGGCGGTCACCATGACGAGCCCGATGGTGGTCACCGTGGCGATCCGAAGTCCGGCGACGATCAGCGGCATGGCCAGCGGCAGGTCGACTCGCCGGAGGCGCTGGTTCGGCGCGTAGCCCATGCCGTCGGCCGCCTCGAGGATCTCGCGCGGGACGCCGTCGAAGCCGCTCACGATGTGCCGAGTGAGGATGAGCAGGGTGTAGCTGACGAGGCCGATCTCGGCGGTGAGCAGCGACAGCCCGGTGACCGGCACGAGCAGCGCGAACAGAGCCAGGCTCGGGATCGTGTAGAGCAGGCCGGTGAAACCGCTGATCGGCCCGTAGAAGCGACGATCGCGATGGATGAGGAGGGCGAACCCAAGGCTGATCGCGAAGCCGACGCCGACCGCGATGGCGGTCAGGACGATGTGATCGATCGTGGCCTCGACGATCTGCCCGACGTTGCTGGCGATCCAGGACCAGTTCACGTCTCGGCCTCGGCGCCGACCTCGGACCCGGTGGTTTCCGCGGTGGGTTCGGGCTCCTCTGGCGGGAACGGTTCGGCATGGACCACGTGGTCGCCTCCCCGCATCCGCTCGGCGATCGTGTCGGCCGTCACGATCCCGAGGACGACTCCGTTGCGGTCGACGACGATGCCGGCCTGGACGTCCGCGTCGAGCAGGAGCGACAGCGCGTCCTTGAGCGTCGCCCGCCGGTTGAGGAGCGGTGACGTGGGTGTCGCCTGGGCCTGGTCGAGGCTTCCGCTCACGGGGATGTGGTCGCGCCTGACCCACCCGATCGGTCGGCGAAGCTCGTCGACGATCAACAGGTAACCGAACGGCTCCTGGAGGGCACGCTCGCGAACGACGACGGCGTCCTCCCCGACCCGGGCCGTCGCCACCTGCCGCAGGTCGAGGTCGCCCACTCGGCTGAGCGACAGCCGCTTGAGGCCACGGTCGGCCCCGACGAAGCGGGCCACGAACTCGTTGGCCGGGGAAGCCAGGATCTCCGCCGGCGTTCCGAACTGGGCGAGACGACCGCCGACCTGCATGACCGCGACGAGGTCGCCCATCTTGATGGCCTCGTCGATGTCGTGGGTCACGAACAGGATCGTCTTGGCGAGGTCTTCCTGGAGGCGCAGGAACTCGTTCTGGAGGCGTTCCCGGACGATCGGATCGACCGCCCCGAACGGCTCGTCCATGAGCATGACCGGCGGGTCCGCGGCAAGCGCGCGCGCGACGCCGACGCGTTGGCGCTCACCACCGGAGAGCTGGCTCGGGTAGCGGTCGCGATACGTGGGGGGGTCGAGGCCCACGAGCCCGAGCAGCTCTTCCGCCCGCTCCCGGCGTCGGGCCTCCGGCCAGCCGAGCAGCCGCAACACGACGGCGACGTTCTCGCCGATCGTCTGGTGCGGGAACAGCCCGATCTGCTGGATGACGTACCCGATCCCGCGCCGGAGCTCGGTGACCTCGCGGGTCGCCGCGTCGACGCCGTCGAGCAGGATCCGGCCGGCGCTCGGTTCGATCAGGCGGTTGACCATCTTGAGCGACGTCGTCTTGCCGCAGCCCGACGGCCCGACTAACACGCAGATCTTCCCCGCCGGCACGACCAGCGAGAGGTCGTTGACGGCGCCCGGCGTGTCCTGGGCGTTGGAGTCGTAGCGCTTGGTGACGTGCTCGAACTCGACCGTGGCGGCGCGTCGGCCCTCGGTCCCGCCGGTCGTCGGCGCCGTCCCGCCGGCCATGGCCGGGCTCGGTCCCTAGCCTCGCTCGACGAGCGGCTTCACCTCGCCGATGAAGCGCTCGAACGTCTCGGTGTCGAACGGCGCGGGCTGCTCGGAGATGACCGTCCGGAACCCGAGCGCGACGTACGGGCGCAGCCGCTCGGCGATCTGTTCCGACGTCCCGTTCCAGAACGTCGTGTCGCCCTCGAGGTTCGACAACGGCGTCCGGTTGTGGGCCATCGCCGCCTTCCAGACACGCTCGGCTTCGGCCTCGGAATCGCGGATCGTCAGCTTGACGCCGAGGGTGAACTCGATCTCGGCGATGTCGCGACCGACCGCGTCGCAGTGGCCCTTGAGCACCTCGACCTTGTGGGCCATGAGGTCCAGCGGGCCCATGGCGTTCCACATGTCGGCGTACTTCGCCACGGTCCTCAGCGTCTTCTTCTCGCCCGACCCGCCGATCATGATCGGCAGGCGCGACTGGACCGGTAGCGGCAGCTGGCGCAGGTGGTCGAACTGGTAGTGGCCGCCCGGGGCCGAGGTCACCGAGCCGCCGTCGAGGACGCCACGCATCGCGCCGACCGCCTCGTCGAGCCAGTCGAGGCGCTGGCCGAAGCCCGAACCGAAGTCGATGCCATGGGCCCGGTGTTCGGGCTCCATCCAGGCCCCACCGATGCCGAGGATGGCGCGGCCGCCGCTGATGTGGTCGAGCGTGGTCGCGAGCTTCGCCACGACCCCCGGATTGCGGAACGTGTTGGCGCCGACGAGCAGCCCGAGCCGCGTCCGTTCGGTCTCGGGCGCCCACGCGGCGAGTGCCGCCCAGCCCTCGAAGATCGGCTGGTATGGGTCGCCGAAGATCGCGTACAGGTGGTCCCACGTCCAGAGGTGGTCGTAGCCGAGCCGGTCGACGAGCCGCGCGCCCTCGCGCATCTCGGACCACGAGGCGGCCTGGCTCCAGAGCAGGATGCCGAGCTTCAGGTCAGTCATGCGACGGGGCCTCCGGGGTGACGTGGGGAGGCCCCGTAGTCTAGGGGCGCGGGCCGGTCACGGCAGGCTTGCGAGGTCCTGTTCGATCAAGGACCGATCCTCGGGATCGGCGATCCCCTCGAGGGCTTCGGTCGCCTTGGCTTTCCACTCGGCCGCGGCGGCGGGATCCCCGGCGACATGGGATGCGCGGGCCATGGCCTCGAACGCGGCCGGCAGGTCCCAGTCGTCGCGGTTCGGGTCGGCTTCGGCCAGCTCGACGCACCGTCGGGCATGCCAGAGGGCCGGCTCCGCTCGGCCGAGGACCGAGTAGACCCGGGCGCACTGCCACTCGCCGCGGGCGAGGTGAACGTCGTCGCTCACCTCACCCCAGTGGTAGCGCGACGCGTGCGCGGAGTGGATCAGCTCGTCGTCCTGCGCGGGCGTTCGTGGGTTCGTCTCGAGCAGTGCCCAGGTGTGGTTGAACAGGCCGACGGCCAGGGCTCTCCTGGTCGCCTGGTCGAGGTCCGGCGGACCGGGTGGCTTCGTCACGATGGGCTCCTTCCGTTCGACGACGCCCTTCACGTGGTGGAGGACGCGTTGGAGTCGATAGGTCCGCGCCTCGATCCTGGCGCGGTGGGCGTCCAGCCGCCGCGCCCGCTCGGCTGGATCGTCCGCGGCGAGGACGTCGCGGATCTCCTCGAGCGGGACCTCCAGCTCGCGCAGGCGCGCGATCGTCCGTGCATCCTCGAGCTGGCTCGTCCGGTAGCGGCGGTAGCCGGTGAACTCGTCGATCACGGCCGGCCGGAGCAGGTCGAGCTCGTCGTAGTGCCGCAGCGCACCGACGCTCAACCCGGCGAGCCGGGCGAACCGTCCGATCGGCAACAGGTCGTCCATGGCGCCATCGTGGACCCTCGGGTTACCCGAGAGTCAAGCCCGATCTCGCGGACGAGGCGTCGGCCCGATCAGGCCCGGTCGAGCTCGCGGTCGATCGCCCGCAGGATGAAGCGCGAGGCCTCGGCGCTCTTGCCCCCGAGCTTCTGGCCGTCGTCCTGTTCGAGGGCCTGCATGAGATCGGTGAGGAACAGGTCCATCGAGGGCGTCCGCTCCAGGTCGCCGGCCGCGAACGCAGCCTCCAGGCGCGTGACGACGGCCCGGGCGTTGTCGACGGCATGCCCTTTGGCCGCGATCAGCTCGCGGACCTCGGCCCGCGCGGCGTCCGCGGCGACCGTCTCGGTGGTCACCGCAGGCGACCGATCGCGCGACGCAGCCGGTCGGACGTCCCGGAGGCGCCCGCCGCCGCGAGCGGGATCGTGACCCGGTCCGCGTCGGGGTCGGAGACCGGGTCGCCGGGCCCCACCGCGACGGGCTGGGCCTCGTCCCGGCGTCGCCGCCAGTCGGATTCGAGCACGCTCATCGCGAGCTCGTCCCACCAGCGACCGTCGCGCCAGATCGACTCGCGGGCCCGGCCCTCGATGACGAACCCGCAGCGCTTGTAGGCACGCACGGCGCGCTCGTTGAACTCGAAGACGAACAGGGCGATCCGGTGCAGCCCGAGCGTCCCGAAGGCGTGGTCGAGCATCAGCTGGGTCGCCTCGGTGCCGTAGCCCTGGCCCCAGGTGTCGGATTCGCCGATCGTGATGTGGTACAGCGCCGACCCGTTGTCGGCGTCGAGCTGGCTGAAGGCGCACGTGCCGATCAGGCGGTCGCTGGCGCGGAGGTGGACGGCCATCGCGAGCGCCTCGGGACCGACGACCCGCGCGGTGAAGAACCGCTCGATCTCCTCGGTCCGCATCGGGTGTTCCTGGTAGCGCGCGAGGCGGGCGATCTCGCGGTCGGCGTACCAGCGCCGGAACGCCGTGAGGTTCTCGGGCACGTGGCGGCGCAGGACCACCTTGGTACCCGTGATCGACCCGGGGAACCACGTCCGATCGGCCATCGCCCCGGCACGGTATACCATCCCCGGATGCGCCGCTGGAGCGAGCTGGCGGAGCGCCTCGCGGCGACCACCCGGACCTCCGAGAAGACCGCCCTGCTCGCCGACTATCTCCGCACCCTGACGCCCGAGGAGCTGCCGATCGCGGCCGTCTTCCTGACCGGCCGGCCGTTCCCGGAGGCCGACCAGCGCGCCGCGGGACTCGGTTGGGCCGCGATCGCCACGACCGTGGCGGAGCTGGCGGGCATCGATCGAGCGGCCCTCGGCGAGGCCTACGACCGGCACTCCGACCTGGGCCTTGCGGTCGCCGATGTCCTGACCCTGGTGGGCCATTCGCCGCCGCCACCGGCGCCGACGCTGCCCGAGGTGGCCGCGGCATTCGAGGCGATCGAGGCGGCCTCGGGCCCCGCCCGCAAGTCCGCGATCCTCGGTGCGCTCCTCGCTCGGGCCGACCCGCTGACGGCCAAGTACATCGTCAAGGTGCTCGGGGGCGAGCTCCGGATCGGCCTCCGCGAGGGACTGCTGGAGGCCGCCATCGCCCAGGCCTTCGAGCATCCTCTCGACGACGTCAAGTGGGCCGGCATGCTGTCGGGCGACATCGGCCGGTTGGCGACGCTGACCCGCGACGATGCGCTCGCCCTGGCCGAGATGACCCTGTTCCATCCCCTCAAGTTCATGCTCGCCTCACCGGCCGAGGACGCCGCCGAGATCGTCAAGCGGCTCGGGCCGGAGGTGTGGGTCGAGGACAAGTACGACGGGATCCGCGCCCAGCTCCACAAGCGGGGCGAGACCGTCCGGCTCTTCTCGCGCGACCTGCACGACGTCACGGGGCAGTTCCCGGAGGTGGCCGCGGCGGCGCAGGCGCTGCCCTGGGACGGGATCCTCGACGGCGAGATCCTCGCCTGGAAGGACGGGATGGTCCTGCCGTTCGTCTCGCTCCAGACCCGTCTCGGCCGCAAGACGCCGTCGGCGGCGATCCAGGCCGAGGTCCCGGTGATCTACGTCGCGTTCGATGCCCTGGCCCTGGGACCGGGCCGTGGCTCGGCGGTCGAGCCTCTGCTCCGCGCGCCGCTGACGGAGCGGCGTCGACGGCTGGATGCGCTGGACCTGCCCGACGCCGCCGACGGCGGCCGCTTCGCGCGATCGAATCTCGTGGTCGCGGCCGATGCCGACGCGCTCGAGGCGGCCTTCGCCGATGCCCGCGGGCGGCGGAACGAGGGCTTGATGGTCAAGGACCCCGCGAGTGGCTATTCGCCCGGCCGTCGTGGGCTCGGCTGGTTGAAGATGAAGAAGGCGCTGGCCACCATCGACTGCGTCGTCGTCGGCGTGGAGGTCGGCCACGGCAAGCGGCACGGCGTGCTGAGCGACTACACGTTCGCGGTGCGCGACACGGAGCACGATTCCCTCGTGACGATCGGCAAGGCCTACAGCGGCCTGACGGACGCGGAGATCGCCGAGATGACCCGCTGGTTCGAGGCGCACACGATCGCCCGGTTCGGGCGCTACCGCCAGGTCGAGCCGACGATCGTGGTCGAGATCGGGTTCGACGTCATCCTCCGCTCGAACCGCCACAAGTCCGGGTTCAGCCTGCGCTTCCCGCGGATCGTCGACCTGCGCCGCGACAAGTCGCCCGACGAGATCGACACGATCGAGACCGTCACCGCGCTCTACGAGGGCCTGCAGGCCGGCGCCGAGTACCTGGTGACCGCCGGCGCCAGGAACGCGGCCTCGTTGCGGGGTTGACCTTCCCGGAGGCGGTCCGGGGGCGTATCGTCTGCGCATGTACGACGCCATGCAGGGCAACGCGAACAACGCGGTCCTGACCCTCTACACGGACACGTTCGTCATCAAGGGCAGCCTGGAGACCCGGCAGCGTCGGATCAGCGACATGCTGAATCTGGCCGAGGACCCGTTCATCGTCCTCGCGGACGTGACGTTCGACGAATTCGGGTCCATCGGGCGCACCGTCCGAGCCGACTTCGCCCAGGTGAATCTCGGCTCGATCCTCTTCGCCGTCGCCGACACGCCCGCGGAGCCGGCGCCGGAACTGCGGACCCACAAGATCGAGCAGCGCGCGATCGTCTCGGTCCCGCCGTTCAAGGTCACCGGCTACATCCACCTGCTCGCCGAGCGGAGCCTGCGCGTCGCCCTCGATGAGCTCACGGGCAAGTTCCTGCCCGTCACCGAGGCGACGTACTGGTCCGATTCGCTCGGCGAGCCGCGGGCGACCGCCGCCCTGGTGGCGATCAACCGGGCCCTGTCCCAGATCGTGGCGCCCCACCAGGAGGTCGACCCGTGGGCCGGCCTGGACCAGATCGTGCCAGCCGAAGGTGGCTTCGCAGCCGAACCGGCCCCCGACGCCGGTCCGCCGGGCTCCTCGGTCTGGCCCGAGGACTCGCCCCCGGCGCCCGGCCCGTCGTCGGTGTGGCCCGAAGGCGACCCGGCGTGGTCCGGCGAGGATCGACCGGGGGAGCCCCAGGCCTAGCGGTCGACCGGCAGGTCGAGCCGGTTGCCCCATTCCGCCCAGCCGCCGTCGTAGACGGCCACGTCCTCGTGGCCGAGGAGCGTCAGGACGAAGGCGAGCTTGGCCGCGGCCACGCCCGAGCCGTCGTAGCAGACCATCCGTCGGCCGCGGCTGACGTTGTAGCCGTGGAGCTGGTCGCGTAGCTCGGCTCCGTCGCGGAGGCGCTGGCCGCCCGGCTGGCTCGTGGCCCCGACGGGCACGTTGAGGGCGCCCGGGATGTGGCCGAGGCGTTTCGTGTTCCCCTCGAACCCGCGGTACTCGGCGGCGGCGCGCGCGTCGACGAGGGTCACGTCGGGCGACCCGAGCAGGCCGCGGACGTCGGCCGTCGTCAGCCGCATCCGGTTCGGGCCGCGGAGTGTCAGCGAAGTGGTGCCCGGCGTGGCCTCCGCGTTCGAGACCGGTCGACCCTCCTTGACCCACTCGGGGAAGCCGCCGTCGAGGATGCGCACGGACTCGACGCCGTACGTGCGCAGGCTCCACCAGGCGCGCGCCGCGAACAGGCTCTGGCTGTCGTCGTAGAGCACGACCGTCGTGCCGTCGCCGATGCCCAGGCGGGAGGCCAGGGCGGCCATGCGGTCCGGGCCGACGAGCAGGAGCGAATCGCCCGCTTCGTCAGGCTCGATGAGGTCGGTCCGCCAGTCGAGATGCGCCGCGCCGGGGATATGGCCGCTCGCGTGGACGGCCGCTCCGCTGCCGTCCGGCCGCCAGCGGGCGTCCACGATCCGGACGCCCGGCCGACCCAGTCGCTCCGCCAGCCAATCGGTGGTCGCCAGGTGCTCGGGTCGGGCCAGACCACTCATCGCCGGTATCATACGGACCGTGGTCGACCCGTTCTCACCCGACCAGGAACGGCTGGCCGCTGTCCGCCAGGCGCTACCGTCGCTGGGGGCCGGGATCTACCTCAACACCGGGTCCGTCGGCCCCATCCCGGCCGAGTCCGCTGCGGCGATGGCCGAGTTCGCGAACTGGGAGCTGACCACGGGCCGGGCCCACGTCGACGACTGGCCGGAGGCCCTCCAGCGCCTGGCCGAGGCGAGGGCGTCGGTGGCGGCCGTGCTCCTGACCGACCCGGCGGCGATCGCGATCACCCACTCGACGACCGACGGTATGAACGCCATCGCGGCCGCCATCGAGTGGCGACCAGGCGACCGGGCACTCACGACCTGCCTCGAGCATGCGGGGGCCGTCGGCCCGCTGTACGCCCTCCGGGCGCGCGGGATCGAGATCGACTTCGTCGACATCGGCGGCGGCGGCGACGACGAGCGGACCCTGTCGGCCGTCGAGGCGGCCATGACGCCACGGACGCGGCTCGTCGTGGCTTCCCACGTGACGTGGGTGACCGGCGCGGTCCTACCGGTCGCCGGGCTCGCCGAGCTCGCCCACGCTCGAGACGCCCTGTTCGCCGTGGACGGCGCACAGAGCGTCGGGGCCATGCCGGTCGACTTCGAGGCGACCGGGGCGGATGCCTACGCGGTCGCCGGGCAGAAGTGGCTCCTTGGGCCCGAAGGGATGGGCGCGCTGGCCGTCCGCCCGGACGTGGCCGCCCGGCTGCAGCCCGCCTTCGCCGGCTACCTGAGCTTCGAGACGATCGATACCGTCGGCGCCGCCGTCTTCCACCCCGACGCGCGACGGTTCGAGTGGGGGACCTTCCACCGGCCGTCGGTCGTGGGCATGGCTCGCTCGATCTCGTGGCTGTCCATGTTCGTCGGGCTCGACTGGATCTACGGTCGAGGGATGGCCACGGCCCGGCGGGCGGCGGAGCGACTGGCGGGGATCCCCGGCGTGACCGTGCTGACCCCGGTCCACCAGATGGCCACGCTCGTGACCTTCCGGATCGAGGGATGGCCCGCAGCGGACGCCCTGGCCGAATTGGGTGCCCGCGTGTTCGCCATCGCCCGCACGATCGAACCGCTCGATGCCCTGCGCATCAGCGTCGGGTTCTTCACCTCGGACGACGAGCTCGAGCGGTTCGCCGAGGCCGTCGAGTTGCTCGCGGGACACACGCCGGCGACCATCCCACCGCGCCGCACCCTGACGATGCTCGGTGGCTGACGTGCCGCCGGTCCGCCGGCGCAACTGGGCCGAGATCCGCTGGCGCCAGTTCCGCCACGCTCCGCGGCCGGTCGTGCGGGCCGTGGCGGCCAGCCTGGCCGTGGCCACGGTGCTGGCGATCGCGTATCTCGCGTATGACGTAGCCCTCAGCCGGGGAACGGCGCTGCCGGGCGGCGACCTGCGCACGCTCGCGATCGCGATCTACATCGTCGTGGTGCTGGGAGCCGGGGCACTGCTGACATACCTGTTCGTGCCCCAGCCGACGGGTTCGGGCACCGTCGCGCGGCGTTCGGCCTGGAGCGCGGCCCTGGGGTTCTTCGCGGCCGTGCCCATCGCATACCTGGTCATGGTCGTGGCCGTGCAGGTGATCCGGCCGCTCCTGGGGTGACGAGGCGCACCACAAAGCGCTCCGGAGACGACGAAGGACTGGACGCCACCGGTACCATCCTCCGGTATCCTTCGCCGGGGCCAAGGTCGAAGGTCGGGGTCGCCGGCCACCGCTACCGGAAATCGCCGTTCGAGGTCAGCGTTGTCCATCGATGAGCAGCACGTCGCATTGCCCAAGCTCTACGGAGCGCCGGCGTATGCACGTCCCGCACCCATCGTCGACCCGACACCGCGGCCGTTCGACCGCGATGAGCTGCCGCTCGAGGCGGTCATGACCGACGAGGAGCGCGAGGTCGCCGAGCGGATGCCGGCGGGCGCCTACGCGACGATCTCCTACGCCTCCGAGACGGAGACCTCCGGTCTCGATGGCAACGGCGCGAGGAGTGGGGCTCGACCGTTCCGCCTGCGATCGATCGCGGGCCGCCTGCGCAAGGGCAACTGACCGCCGGTCTCGATCCGGCGCCCACCAGCCGGGTGTAGCATCGCGGCGGGGGAGTAGCTCAACGGTCAGAGCGGCGGGCTTATATCCCGCTGGTTCCAGGTTCGAGTCCTGGCTCCCCTACCACCGGGTCGCCGCGGCGCGTCAGTCGCGCGCCTTCACCAGCTTCACGAGACGGGCCAGGCGCGCCTCGTTCAGGCTGCGCTGCCGGGGCAGCGATTCGAGCCACGCCGGGATCTCCTCGATCGTGAGGAGCGCGCAGCCGCGGGGCCGTTCGATCTCGGCCGGCCCGCCGACGACGGCCGCGTGGACCCGCACGACGAAGTCCTGGTCGTTCCGCGTGAGCCAGTGGCGGACGCGATCCGCATCGCGCGTCGCCTGGGTCACGTCGTCCTCGGACACCACGGTGACCTCGATCATCGCGACGAGGCCGAACGCCCCGACCAGGAGGGCCGGCGCCGGCCGGCCATCGTCGAGCGTCAGGCCTCGGACGAGGACCACGTCGTTCGGCACGATCCGCGAGAGTCGATCGCCGCGGCGACCCCAGGAACCGCGCAGCGCCCCGGCAGTCCGGGCCAGTCGGTTCGTGCCGACGACCACGAACGCGGCCGGCACGGCAAGGGCCAGCGCGAGCATCAGCATGCCGGGCTGCGATGCCGTCGCATCGGGCCGGATCGCGGCCGTGATCGCGGCCGAGATCGCGGCCAGGACCGGCGTGCTCCAGGCGATGTAGGCGAGCCAGAGGCCGCCGATCACCAGCAGCGTCCCGACCAGCGTGCCGCCCATCACGGAGTCGCGGCCGCTCCGGCTCGGGACGGTCGTGGTAGGGAGGTGCATTCGAGCATCGTGCGCTCGGCGTCGCACCCTGCGTATGCCCCGAGCGGGGTAACCGCGAATGGGCCGGTCGGCCCACCATCGGCCCCGGACCACGCCGGACCGCACCCGGACGTTGCCCCCACGCAACTCCTGCTGGTGCCAAGGGCGATTCATCGCTCTCCGGTGGTCCGGCCCGGTTCCTGACCCCCGTACCATTGTTTGACCCCGCTTCTCGCCTCCATCCTCGGGCCGGCACGACGTGTGCCCTGGTTGGAGGCGAGCCACGTGCTGGTGGGGCATCGAGTGCGATCCGGACGAGCGGCCTGGGTGCCGTTCAGCGCGCTCCTGGCCGCCGGCGTCCTGATCCTGGCCATCGCCGCGCCGGCATCGGCCGCGGAGCCGATCCTGTTCGATCCGGTCGTCAACCCCCGTTCCGGTCCGCCGGACGCGACGATCCAGCTCCACGTCATGTACGGGTACGACTCAGGCGACGGCCCGCACGGTCCGGAGTACGTGCGGGTCAGGATCGGTGATCGGACCGTCCGGATGCATAGCGACAATGGCAAGCATGACTGGCTGCACGGCGTCGGCTATCACGGGGACATCACCCTGCCGGTCGGCACGTACCCGGTCACGTTCGAGGCCAGGAGCCATCATCACGAGCTCGTGACGCTCGCCGCCGGGTCGATCACGGTCGCGCCGCCACCGACCCCGACGCCCAAGGCCACGCCCACCCCGGCGCCCACGCCGAAGGCGACCGCGACGCCCAAGCCGAAGCCCCAACCGAAACCGGACCCGAAGCCGACCGCCGAGCCGACCACTCGGGCCCGAGCGACCGCAAGACCGAACGCGAAGCCTACGCCCAAGGCGGCCGCGAAGGCGGCCGCTCAACCTGCCGCGGACGCGGCGCCGACGGCGACGCCGCCGATGTTCGAGCCCCCGGTCGCCGTGACGGCACACGCCACGCCGGCACCGTCCGCGTCACCGGCCATCGTCGCGGCGCTCGTGCCGGGATCCACATCGGGAGGCCCGTCCGGCGATGGACCGTCCGCTGCCACGGGCGGCGGCGGTGGCCCGGCCGTCGGTACGTCGCCGTGGGGCCCGCTCACGAGCGTGGTCGCCGCCCTTGGCCTCGACCTGCCAGACCTGCCCACCTTGCCGCTGGTCCCGACCGTCGTCACGACGACCGGTCTGGCGGCGGCATCGATGGCGATGGGCCTCTTCGGGCGCCGCCGGCGAGAGGACGAGGAGCCCGATCCCGGCCCGCTGCTCGCCGCCGACGCGGCGAAGGGCGTCGGCCTCGGCGGTCGCGCGCTCGGCGGGCCCGGTGCCGGCACTGGATCGGACGACGAGGATGACGGGGACGACGAGGGCGCCGATGGACTCGACGATGACGGCGACGATCGGCCCTCGGCGGACAACGAAGCCGCCCTGCCGCGATGGCGCCGACCGTCGCTCCTCCAGGCCCGCAAGGCCGATCCGCTTCGCACGGAGCCCGCGGCGCCACGGCTCTTCTTCGACCGAGGCCTGCAGGGAACGCTCGCGGGGCACGAGCGGCGACTCATCCGCTACACGGTCGTTCGCCTCCTCGACGTCCCCGATGAGCTTCGGGGCCGCGAGATCGGGGCGCTCGGCGACGGTGACGAGGTGGAACTCCTCGAGCGCCAGGGCGCCTATTGGCTCGTGGCGTGTCCTGACGGCGGACGCGGCTGGATCCACAAGATGACGCTCGGGCCGATCGTCGGGGGCGGAACGATCTCCGACGCTCCGACGGCCACCCTGCCGATCGCCGCCGAGAGCTGGACGATGGGCGACGACGTCGACGAGGACGTCCTGGCCGCCTACCTCGCTTCGCGCCGCCGAAGCGACTGACGAGGCGCCGGCTCTCGCCGCAGCACGACGATGTGCTGGTGCGCGATGTTCGGCACGAACGCGCGCGGATAGCCGTAGGGTCGGAGCCGGGTGCCCGCCTGGTACCAGACGAGGTCGCCCTTGGGCACGAGGCCGGCCGCGGACGCACGGGCGGCGAGGTCGGCGGCGGTGAACAGGTAGCGGCCGTCCTGGTAGGCATCGCGCACGATGACCGTTGCGTAGCGGCCCGGCCGCAGGACCCGGGCCATCTCCCCGAACGCCAGGCCCATCCGGTCGAGGAACGTGGGGTAGTCGGGCGCGTTGGCGAGGTCGGCCGGCGATTCGGTGACCATCGCGTAGTCGGTCCGTCGATTGGCATGGGTCTCGGCCAGCTTCCCGCCGGCCATCGTGAGTGGCAGCTGCACGTTGTAGGGCGGGTCCGTGGCGATGAAGTCGACGGACGCATCGGGCAGGTCGGGCAGGATAGCCAGCGCGTCGCCGAGGCGCAGCTCGAGGCCGGATGGATCGAATCCGCGCGGCCCGCCCGGGTCCGTCGCGCCGAGGTCCGCGATCAGCGGCCCCGCCCCGTCACGCTCGGCGGCGAGGTCGAGCACGACCCGCTCGTAGACCGCGAGCCAGCGCGGCTCCAGTTCGATGCCCAGGGCCCGCCGTGGACCGCGGGCGATGGCCGCCCCGAGGAGCGTCCCGCCGACCCCCGCGAACGGGTCCAGGACGAGTTCCCCGGTACGCGTGAAGAACTCGATGAGGCGGGCCATCAGCCTGGGCGGCTTGTTGGCGCCATGCGCCTTGCGCGCGACGTGCCCGAGCTCGGACGGATACGCCGTCGTGAGGACCGACTTCGTGAAGTACAGCCATTCCTCGCCGCTCAGCTCGTTGAGCGTGTTGTCGGGATGCGGAGCCGCCCGTCCATCGGTCATCGCCGCCCAGCCTAGCCGAGGCTCCCGGCCGCCGCGCCGCGACCGCCGCAACCGGGGTCCATCCGGCTCTGACCTCGGGTCTAGAATGGTTCATGCCCGGCCGGTACACGAGCGCGCGGTACGTGGGGCGCGAAAGCGCCTTCGCGCGGCTTGCCAGCGTTCTCGACGACGCCATCCGCGGACGGGCCCGCGCGATGCTCCTGAGCGGCCCGGCCGGTGTCGGGATCAGCCGCTTCCTCGACGAGGCGATCGGGCGTATCGGCGGCCTCTCCGAACCGATGCGGGTCCTGCGCGGCGGAGCGATGCCGGCCGGCACGGACGAGCCGTACGGACCCGTCGTGCGGTCGGTGGGGCCGGCGCTCGATGCCCTGTCGGACGACGAACTGGACGCCGTGCTGGGGCCGGCCGCGGCCGACATCGCCCGGATCATGCCCAGCGTGGCGGCCCGTTTGGAGGCGGCCGGGCGAGCGCCGCTAACGCGCCACGAGGGCGCTCCGGAACGTCGCCAGGCCCGGGCGCTCGAAGGCGTCCTCGGCACGCTGGGCCGGCTCGGCGAGCGGGAACCGATCGTTCTCGTGCTCGAGGACCTGCACCGCGCGGACGCGGCGACGCGGGCGCTCGTCACGTTCCTCGCCCGGATCGCGTCGGGCGAGCGACTCGCACTCATCGTCTCGGATCAGCCGAACATCGTGCCCAGCGACGATCCCTGGATGAGCGCCGTCGCGTCGATCGCGGCTGCGCCCCGCCCACTCGAGCGGCTGGCCTTGCCGGTCCTCGACCGGGGAGAACTGGCCGCCCTGATCGAAGGCATCGAAGGCGAGCGCGCGTCGGCGAGCCTCCTGCTCCTGGTGTCGGAACGATCCGGCGGCAGTCCGCTCGTCGCCGAGGAGATGCTCGCCGCCCGTCGCGAGTTGCCGACGATGTCGTTGACCGGCTCGCTGGACGAGCTGGTGATGAGTCGGCTCGCGGTCCGTTCACTCGAATGCCGGCGGGTGCTGCGCTTGCTGGCGCCGGCCGGCCGTCCACTCGACGCGAAGCGCCTGGCGGCGATCGCGGCGGACTTCGAGGTCGAGACGGACCGCCCAGCCCCCCGCACCGTGAGTGGCCAGCGCCGTGGGGACAGCGTCCTTGGCGCGGACCTGGCGGCGGGCCTCGAGGAGGGGATCGAGCACGGGTTCCTGGTCGAGCGGGACGACGTCATCGGGTTCCGCCACGAGCTCATCGGCGCCGCTGTCGAGCGCGACCTGCTCCCGCTGGCCAGGACCCGACACCACGCCGCCCTGGCGGCCGGCCTCGTCGATCTGCCCGCCGCGGCTGCCCACCACTGGCTCGAGGCCCACGACGCCGCTGCGGCCCGCGACGCGGCCATCGCTGCCGCCGCGCTGGCCGCCCACCGTCACGCCGCGGCTGACGAGCTCGCGGCCCTCGAGCTGGCGCTCGCCCTGAGCGACCAGGCCAAGGGATACGACCGGACTCGACGTCGCTCGGAACGGGCGGCCGCGATCCGCGCCTCCGACCGGGCCGAACTCCAGGAACGGGCGGCGATCGCCGCGTTCGCGATCGGGCGCACCTCCCGCGCCACCGCGTTCCTTGAATCGGCCATCGGGGCCCTGGACGCCCGACGCGATCGCGTGCGGGCCGGGCTGATGTACGACCAGCTTGCCCACATCCGCCGGGCCGCCGGCGACTCGGCCGGGGCGCGAGCGGCGTCGCAGCGCGCGGTGAGCCTGGTCCCCCGCGACCCGAGTCCGGAGCGAGCGACGGTCGTCGCCTCCCTGGCGCAGCTGTACATGGTCGATGGCGTCTTCTCCGACGGCCAACGGCTGGCCAGGGAGGCGATCAAGGTCGCCCGCGCCTGCGATCCAGTCGCGCGCGACCAGGAGATCCACGCGACCACGACCCTTGGCGTGGCGCTCGCCTGGGGACGCGATCCCAACGCCGCCATCGAGCTGCTGCGAGAGGCCGAGCGCGCGGCCCGCGAGATCGACGACCCGGACGCGTTGTTCCGCATCAGCGCCAACCTGACCACGGTCCTCGATCTCGTCGGCCGTCAGGCAGAGGCGGTGGACGTGGCCTACCGGGGCATCGACGATGCCCGGCGCGCTGGTCTGGAAGCCGTGTACGGCAATTTCCTCGCGGGCAACGTTGCTGAATCGCTGATCTTGCTGGGCCGCTGGGCGGAGGCCCGTGAGTTGGGCACCCGGGCATTGGCGTGGCAACCGGTCGGCGTCGTCTTCCTGACGGCCATGGTCTCGCTCGCCGTCATCGAGATCGAGACCGAGGCCGGCGCGCAAGCGGCCCGACTGCTCGGGCAGACGGTCCTCGAGTTCGATGCGCTGCGCGAACCGCAGCTGGCGGGTCCGTACTACCTTGCGGCCGCCTCGTACGCCCTTTGGCGCGGCGACGTCGCCGATGCCGGCCGTTCCGTGGACCGGGGCTGGGCCGTGGTCCGGACCACCGAGGAGTGGGTGCTGGCGGCTCGGATGGCCGCCATGGTCACGCAGGTGGACGCGGCCACCGGCGCCGAGGCGCGCGAGCGCCGCCAGCTGGCCCCGCTGGCCGCGGCGCGGACACGCACGGCGGAGGTCCTCCAGACCGCGGTGGACCTCGTCGAGGCGGGCGGTGCGCCGCCGTCGGCCGGATCACGCAAGGTGGCCGAGGCCTACCTCGCCACGGCGCGCGGGTTCCAGCGCCGCCTGGAGGGCGACGATGACCCGGCGGTCTGGGCCAAGGTCGCGACCATATGGCAGGCCCTCTCCGCGCCATACGAGGTGGCGCTTGCGCGCTGGCGGCAGGCCGAGGCGACGATGGCGATGGACGGCGCGCGCGCCGGTCGGACGCGTGCCCGCAAGCCGCTCGTCGAGTCGGTCCGCCTTGCCGTCGGGTTGGAGGCACGGCCGCTCCTGCGAAACCTCCGCGAGCTGGCCGGCCGGGCGCGGATCGAGCTGCCCGAGGAGGTCGACCGCGTGCTGGGCGATGTGCCGGCGGCGACGGCGACTTCGTCGCTCCCCGCGACGCCGGTCCCGACGACAGCGCCGGCGGTCGCTCGCGGCGGCGATGGTCACCCCGGCAACGGTCGCTCAGACCTCGTCCGCGCGATCGCCGGCGATCCGGCTCCCGAGGGTCCGCGGCCGGACACGTTCGGCCTGAGCGGCCGTGAGCGGGAAGTGCTCGTCCTCGTCGCACAGGGCCGGACCAACCGGGAGATCGGCGAGCGGTTGTTCATCAGCCAGAAGACGGTCGGCGTCCACGTCGGGAACATCCTCGCGAAGCTCGAGGTCTCCGGTCGCGTCGAGGCCGCCGCCGTGGCCATCCGGCTGGGCCTGACCGAACGGGCCGAGACTCGCGGTGTCGGAGCGCGCCGGGGTCCGTGATGCCCCGGACGCCAAAAGACCCGGAGGGAGGGTCTCCGGGTCTCCTGGATCGCCGATGACCTGATCCGGATCAGCTCCGGGCCAAGAGGCGAAATGAGGCAGCTAGATGAAGATGGTTCCTAGCGCCACTTGACGCCGGCCGCGAGGGCCAGCGCGACCGCGACGAGCGGTCCGATCGTGACGGCAAGCTTCCAGGCTCGCGTCGCGTAGTCCTTGATCATCGGGGTGGGCTCCGATCTCGACGAACGATTGGAGATGACGACCACCCCGGATTCAGGGCGGTGGATTGCGGAGCCTATGGGCACGCACCGTCGGTGGCAACCGGGCCGATGGTACTGGTAGGGACTGGTACCCCCCGCCCGCGGGCCACGACATCGAGCCGATTCCCGCGGTAAATTCGTGGCATCACATCGGCCGCCCAGGCCGCTCCCTGCGCCACGAAAGGGATCCCCAGGCCCATGCGTCCTGTCCGCCTCGCCCTGATCGCCGTCTTCTCGCTTCTCGCCGTCGGCGCCTGCACGAGCGCGTCGGCGGGCTGGACGTACACGCCGGCCCCACCGGCCACGCCGGTCCCCAGCGCCGCCCCGTCCGCCGGGGCCTCGGCCGCACCCTCTGCTGGCGCCGCCTCGGCCGGCGCCTCGGCGGCGCCGTCCGCCCCCGCCGCGGGCGCCGTCGTGACCATCGTCGCCTCGGGCGTCCAGTTCACCACCCCCAACGTGACGGTGCCCGCGAACACCGCCTTCAGCCTGGAGTTCGACAACCAGGATGCGGCCACCCCGCACAACGTCCAGATCAAGGACGGCTCGGGCGCCCAGGTGTTCATGACCGACACGTTCCCGGGCGTGGCGAAGCGGAGCTTTCCGGTGCCGGCCCTGGCCGCCGGGAGCTACCCCTTCGTGTGCACCATCCACGCCAACATGACCGGCACCCTGACGGCGCAGTAGCCCGTCCGATGACCGCGACCGGCGAGCAGCTCTGCTACTCGGATGCGTACCTGCGGACCGTCGAGACGAAGGTCGTCGCCGTCGAGTCGGGCGAGGCACGACTCGTCACGCTCGACCGGACCGTGTTCTACCCGGGCGGCGGCGGACAGCCATCGGACCGTGGGCTGCTCCTGCGCACGGCCGACGGCCGGTCGTGGACCGTGCGTTCCGCCCGCAAGGCCGGCCGCGAGATCGTCCATGAGCTCGAGCCGTCCGACGGCGACCCGCCGGCCGTCGGCGACGTCCTCCAGGCCGATCTCGAGTGGGCTCGCCGCTTGACGCTGATGCGGACCCACACCGCCCTCCATGCGCTCTGCGGCGTCGTGTGGCGCGACTACGGCGCGCAGGTGACCGGGGGCAACATGGAACCGGGATCGGGCCGGATGGACTTCGAGTTCGAACGGATGAGCGGCGATCTCGTCAGCGCCATCGAGGCGACCGTCAACACGGAGCTCGCGGCGGCCCGCGACGTCCGGGTCAACGTGCTGCCGCGCGCGGAGGCGTTCGCGATCCCGGACCTGATCCGCACGAAGATCAACCTGCTCCCCGAGGGCATCGAGGAGATCCGGACGATCGAGATCGTCGGGCTCGACCTGCAGGCCGATGGCGGGACCCACGTGGCGAACACCCGCGAAGTGGGCGGCATCCGGGTCACCGGCTACGAATCGAAGGGTCGGATCAACAAGCGCATCCGCATCGAGCTGGTCGACCCGGTCCTCGACGCCTGACTCAGTCACGAGGGCACGCAGCCTCGCGTCCTAGACTGGAGCGATGGACCTCGAATTCGGCCAGCAGGTCGCGCTGGCGCTGCGCCTCCTCGGAGCCGCGGCGCTGGGCGCCGTGATCGGCCTCGAGCGCGAGGTTCACGAGCATGCCGCCGGGATGCGCACGCACCTGCTCGTGGCCGTCGGTTCGGCGGCGTTCACGGTTCTCTCGATCGAGGCGTTCAAGGCCCCCGGCTCGGACCCATCGCGGGTCGCCGCCCAGATCGTGACGGGTGTCGGCTTCCTGGGCGCCGGGGCGATCCTCAAGGAAGGGGCCACGATCCGCGGCCTGACGACCGCGGCCAGCCTCTGGGCGGTCGCCGCGGTCGGGATGGCGGCCGGGGCCGGCGCCTGGGGCGTGGCTATCACGATCACCGTCATCGTCGATCCTGTCGTTGTGGCCGCTTCGGCGCCTGACCAACCGGTTCGTCGGGCGTGAGCAGCATCGACTCCTACTGACGCTTGCCATGGCCGACCCGCATCGGCTGGGCGCCGTGGTCGAGGCGATCTCGGCCCATGGCGGGGCGATCGCGCACCTCGACTCCGCGCATGCGCCGGGAAGGGGCCTGACGGCCGACGCCGAGGTCCGGCTCCCGGATGTCGAGGCCGGCGTGCGCCTGGCGGCCTCGATCGCGTCCCTCGACGGCGTGGAACTGATCGGATCGCGAGCCGTCGGCGACTGATCCGGGGCTGGCGACGGCGTCGCCGGTTGTGTCACGATCGGCGGATGCCGCCCCTCCCGATCCCGGTCCTGGCGACCCCGCTGGTCCGCCGTGTCGCCTGGCACATCCGACGCGTCGGCGGGAAGGTCGATCGGCGGTTCTTCCTGACCCTCGCGGAAGGCATCGTCGTCGTCGTCATCATCGCAGCGCTCGCCATCACGCTGCTCGAGAAGCCGGTGACGTTCGAATCGCTCTTCGATTCGTTCAACTGGGGATTTGCGACGGTCCTCGGGCAGGGCAACGCCGGATTCGTCACGTCACCGGGTGGACGCGTCGTCGGCTGGTTGCTCATCCTGTTCGGGGTCGCCATGCTCGGCATGATCACAGGCGCTCTCGTGGCGCTGGTGATCGATTTCCTCTTGAAGGAGGGCCAGGGGTTGGGAGCGTCCGGCTACAAGGACCACATCATCGTCTGCGGCTGGAACACGACCGCGCGCGACCTGATCCAGGAACTCCGCGGCGACGATTACAAGCAGAAGGTCGTCGTCATCGCGAACGTGCCCAAGAACCCGGCCGGCAGCGGCGTGTACTTCGTGAGCGGCGATGCGACCAATGCCGCCGACCTCACCAGAGCCGGGATCGAGGAAGCCGCCTCCGCCCTGATCTTCCCGACCAATTCCTCGGACGACGCCGACATGCATTCGATCCTGACCGTCATGGCCATCGAGTCGGTGGCGCCGGGCGTGCGGACCGTGGCCGAGGTCAACAACCCGCGCCACGAACCGCACTTCCAGCGGGCGGGCGTGGACGAGTTGCTGGTCACCTCGAAGATCGCGTCGCACCTTTTGGCTCGATCGGCCCTGTACCCGGGCCTGTCGCGCCTCGTGACCGACATCGTCTCGGGCGGCGAGGGGTCGGAGCTCTACCGGATCACCCTGCCCGACACGTACCTCGGGCTCTCGATCGACGAGGTCGCCACCAGGCTCCGCGTCGACCATCGAGCCACGCTGCTCTCGATCAACCGCGGCGGGCATGCGTTCATCAACCCAGGGTCCGACTTCCGCCTGGAGCCGCAGGACGACGCCGTGGTCGTGGCGGAATCGCTCGGGACGCTCGCGCCGCTGCAGATGCACGACACCACCACGCCGCCGAAGACCGCCTCGGTGGTGCCGAGCGCCTGAGGTCGTCCCCGACGCCCGAGGTCGTCTCGGCGCGACCGCCGTCGGCCGCGACCTACAGCGCCTTGACCGCCGCCGTGAGCGAGGCGAGGCCGTCCTTCGCGTCCGCGAAGAGCATGCCGGTCTTCGGGTCGGTGTAGAGCTCGTTGTCGATGCCCGCGTAGCCGCGGCCCATCGAGCGCTTGATGACCACGATGGACTTCGCGTGGTCCACGTCGAGGATCGGCATCCCGGAGACGGGCGAGCCGGGCCGCCGCGCCGCGGGGTTCGTCACGTCGTTGGCGCCGATGACCAGCGCCACGTCGCAGCGATCGAACTCCGGGTTGATGTCGTCCATCTCCTTGAGCTGGGGGTAGGGGACGTTCGCCTCGGCCAGCAGCACGTTCATGTGCCCGGGCATGCGGCCGGCGACGGGGTGGATCGCGTACTTGACGTCGACGCCCCGTGACTCGAGGAGCTCGGCGAGCTCGCGAACGGCGTGCTGGGCCTGGGCCACCGCGAGGCCGTACCCGGGCACGATGATCACCGAGCTCGCGTAGGCGAGCTGGATCGCGACGTCGTCGGCGCCGACCTCGCGGACCGTGCCGCCGGCGCCACCGACGGCGGCCTGGGTCCCCTCGCCGCCGCCGAACCCGCCGAGCATGATGTTGATGACCGACCGGTTCATGGCGTCGGCCATCAGCTTGGTCAGGATGGCGCCCGACGCCCCGACCAGCGCACCGGCGATGATCAGGACCGGGTTGTCGAGCACGAAGCCCGCCATCGCGACGGCCGTGCCGGTGAACGAGTTCAGGAGCGAGATGACCACCGGCATGTCGGCGCCGCCGATCGGCAGCGTCATCGTGACGCCGAAGACCAGGGCCGCGATGAGGATCAGGGCCATGACCGGCAGGCTCAGGTTCCCCGCCCAGAGGTAGACCGCCCCGACCACGACGATCAGCGCAAGCGCCGCGGTGACGAGCCGACCGCCCGGGATCATGACCGGGCGCGACGGGGTGATGCTCAGGCCCATCAGCTTCCCGGACGCGATGAGCGAGCCGGTGAACGTGATGCTGCCGATCACGATGTCGAGGACGGTGGCGACGTTGACCTGCAGCGACGGCGCGGCTGACAGGCCCAGGTAGTCGTCGATGGCGATGAGCGCGGCAGCGCCGCCGCCGACGGCGTTGAACAGCGACACCAGCTGCGGCATCGCGGTCATCTTCACGGTCCTGGCCGTGTAGAGGCCCGCCCCACCGCCGACGGCGACGCCGATCCCGATGATGATCCATGTGCTCGCGCTGATGCCGTCGCCGAGCAGCTGCTGCGAGAGGATGAGGACGGCGGTCGCACCGATGGCCAGGGCCATGCCGCCGGCCGAGACGAGGTTGCCGTTCCGGGCGGTCGCCGGCGAATTCATCCGCATCAGGCCGATGACGAACGCGCCGGCGCCCAGGAGCCAGGCGATGCGAACGAGGACTTCGATGGTCCCGAGCGTGGTCACGTCCTAGCCCTCCGACTCGGTAGCCGGCTTGGGAGCGACGGGCTTCTTGCGGAACATCTGGAGCATCCGGTCGGTCACGACGTAACCGCCGACCACGTTCATCGCCGCGAACGCGCAGGCGATGAGCGAGATGACCGCGCTGGGCAGGTCGTCTGCGTTGGCGGCGATCAGCATGCCGCCGACGAGCACGATCCCGTGGATGGAGTTCGCCCCCGACATCAGCGGCGTGTGCAGGGTCGCGGGGACCTTGCTGATGACCGCGAACCCGACGAGGATCGCGAGGACGAAGATCGTCAGCGCGTTGAGCAGGGCTTCGACTTCGGGGGTCATGCCTGGCCTCCAGCCGCCGGCGTGGCCGGCTCGAGCAGCTTCTTGACGGCGTCGGACAGGACCGCCCCGCCGTGGCTGATGACGGTCGACTTGGTGACCTCGTCCTCGAAGTCGAGGTGCAGCGCGCCGTCCTTGACCATGCCCAGCAGGAGCGCCGAGATGTTGCGCGCGTAGAAGGCCGAGGCGCCCGCCGGCATCGAGGCGGGCAGGTTCTCCGGGGCGATGATCGTCACCCCGTTCGGGGTCTCCACGGTCTCGCCGACTCTCGACAGCTCGACGTTCCCGCCGAGGGCCGACGCGGCCATGTCGACCAGCACCGAGCCGGGCTTCATCTTGCCGACAGCTTCACCCGTCACGAGCACCGGGGGCTTGCGGCCGGGGACCTGGGCCGTCGTGATGACCACGTCCATGCCGCCGATGACCTCATTGAGCTCGGCCTGCTGGGCGGCCCGCTCTTCCGGGGTCAGCTCGCGGGCATAGCCGCCCGCGCCGGTCGCATCGATCGTCGTGTTGAGCTTCACGAACTTCGCCCCGAGCGACTCTGCCTGCTCGCGCGTCTCGGGCCGGACGTCGTAGGCGTGGACGATGGCTCCCAGCCGTCGGGCGGTCCCGATCGCCTGGAGCCCGGCGACGCCGATCCCCAGGATGAGCACGTTGGCGGGCTTGGCCGTGCCGGCGGCCGTGGTGAGCAACGGGAAGTAGCGGGGGTAGGCGTTGGCCGCGATCAGGACCGCCTTGTACCCCCCGACGTTCGCCTGCGAACTGAGCGCATCCATCGTCTGGGCGCGCGAAAGGGTGCGCGGGATGGCGTCCAGGCTGATAGCGGTCACGCCCTGGTCGGCGAGGCGCTTCGCGAGCTTCGGGTCGATGAGCGGCGCCAGGAAGCCGACGACCGCCTGGCCGGAGCGCAGCCGGCCGACCTCCGCCTCGGACGGCTTCGCGACCCGGAGGATGACGTCGGCCTGCTGGTAGAGCGCATCGGTCGTGACGATGGTCGCGCCGGCCCCCTGGTAGACGCCGTCCGGGAACGCGGCGCCGACGCCGGCACCGGCCTCGACGAGGATCTCCAGCCCAGCCGCGTTCAGCTTGCCGAGCGCTTCGGGTACCAGGGCGACGCGCGACTCTCCGGGCGCGGTCTCCTTGGCGACACCGACCTTCATGGGCACCACCTTGGACTGAGGGCGACGGGCCGCGGCTGGGGGAGGTCCGCGGACGTATGGGTCGGGCGAAAGGATAGCGCCTGTGGCCCGGGGCTTGGGGCCGTGCGTCGGTTGCGATCCGGGGTCCGGCGGATCAGAGGCGGGAACGGATCTCCCAGAGGTCGGGAAACGCCGGCCGGAACAGGGTGGAGCGGAGGTACTCGACGCCGCTGGAGCCGCCCGTGCCGCGTTTCGTGCCGATCGTCCGTTCCACCATCTTCACGTGGCGATAGCGCCACTCCTGCACGCCTTCGTCGAGGTCGACGAGCCGTTCCGCGACCAGCGCCGCATCGGGGTCGCCGCGATATACCGCGACGAGGGCTTCCTGGACCCGGTCGTCCGTCGGCGCCGGATCGAGTGGCACCTCGTGGCCGCGCTCGCCGAGATAGTCGAGGAACGAGGACCAGATGGACGGCCCCGCCTGGGTCGCCTCGATCGCCTGGCGGGCCGCGGATCCCTTCGGCTGGGCGGCGACCGCCGCGTCCGGGTCGCCGACGCCGAGCATCGCCTCGAGCTGGCGAAAGCCGGCCGACTGGAACCCCGACGCCGAATCGAGCCGGTCGCGGAAGGACAGGAACTGGAGCGGGGTCATCGTCTCGAGGACGTCGATCTGGGCGACCAGCGTCTTGAGGATCTTGAGGACCCGGTTGAGCAGGTGGAGCGCCGTGTCTGTGTCGCCGATCTCGAGCGCGGCCTGCACCCCGAGCAATTCGTGCCGGAGCGCCTTGAACCAGAGCTCGTAGACCTGGTGGACGACGATGAACAGCAGCTCATCGTGCTCGGGACCCTCGGGTCCTTCCGATCGCTCGACCTGGAGCGCGAGCAGCTCCGGGACCTTGAGGTACGACGCGTAGGTGACGGCGCGGCGGGTCACGCCGCCGATGGTACGTCGCCGCGGACGCTCAGTCCCGGGGACGGATGCGGATGATCAGCATCGCAGCCTCGTCGTCGCCGACGATCTCGCCGTCGTGCGGGATGGTGCCGTCCCAGCGGACGTAGTCGCCCGGCCCGACTTCGACGACGTGGTCGCCCTGGGTCAGGCGGAACCGGCCGCGCAGGACCAGGTGGTGCTCGTCACCGGCATGGGCGTGCGCCCCCACGCGGCCGCCCGGCCGGCCCGTTGCCTCGAGGATGGAGACCTCGCGCGAGATGCGCCCGTCGACGTGTTCGATGCGCCCGAGATCGGTCTCGGTCACCGGGCGATCCTTCGCCCGGACCACGACCGGGGCCGGAAGGTCGTCGATGAGGAACCAGGCGGCGGGGACCTCCAACGCGTCGGCGATGGACGCCAGGCAATGGAGCGAGGGCGACGCCTTGTCGTTCTCGATCTGCGAGAGGTAGCCGACGTTCAGGCCGCTCCGCTCGGCGACGTTCGCGAGCGTCAGGCCACGTTCGGTGCGCCACCGCTTGATCTGGACCCCGACGGCCGGCTTGCGCCGGGCCTCGATCGTCATGTTGGTTCTCCACAAACAAGTCTTGACACAGGCTACGCGGTCGGCGTATGTTGTGTCCACAACAAATATCGCTTGATGAGGGCCAACTCGTCAAGCCACGGAGGAACGTCCCAATGGAAATCGCGATCATCGGTGCCGGCAATGTCGGCAAGGCCCTGGCCACCGCGTTCAAGCGAGCCGGACACACCGTCATCATCGCTTCGCGCGATCCCGAGGATGCCGGTGCAGTCGCCGCGGCGACCGGATCCATCGTCGCCACGTCGAATGTCGAAGCGGCCCGTGCCGCCGACGTCGTCGTCCTGGCCATCCCCTTCGCCAGCGCCCCGGAGGTCGCAGCCGAGATCGCCGAGGCCGTGGCCGGCAAGCCCGTCGTCGACGTGTCGAACCGGATCTCGTTCGGCCCGACCGGCCCGGAGATCGACACGACCTCCTCCAACGGCGAGGCGATCGGCGCGCTGCTGCCCGTCGCCGGCGTCGTCAAGGCGTTCAACACGCTCTTCGCCACGCACCAGACCGACCCGATCGCGGATGGCGTCCAGCTCGACGGCTTCGTCGCCGGCGACGACCCCGCCGCCAAGGTCACGGTCCTTGAGCTCGTCGGCTCCATCGGCCTGAACCCGGTCGATGTCGGGCCGCTTGACCGTTCGCGCCAGCTTGAGGCCCTCGCGTTCCTGAACATGACGCTCAACATCGCACACAACGGCTCGTGGCAGTCGGGCTGGAAGCTCGTCGGCGCACCGGCCACCTTGCCGGTCGCAGCGTGACGATGGTCGACACGGAGACCGGAGCGGGGCACACTCGAGCCGTGGCCATCCCAGTCGTCAGCCTGAACCACGCGGTCCTGTACGTCCGCGACGCGACGGCCAGTGCCGAGTTCTACGGCCGGGTCTTCGGGTTCGAGGTCGTCGAGTCGGCCTTCGGCGGACGGGCGGTGTTCATGCGCTCGCCTGTCGGTGACAACCACCACGACCTCGGCCTGTTCTCGGTCGGCCCGGACGCACCGCGCGCGCCGCGGGGATCAGTGGGCCTGTACCACCTCGCGTGGGAGGTCCCGACCATCGACGACCTCGCCGCGGCGGCGGAGGTCCTCGGAGCGGCCGGCGCGCTGAATGGCGCATCCGACCATGGCGTCTCCAAGTCCCTCTATGGCGCCGATCCCGACGGCAACGAGTTCGAGATCATGTGGCGCGTCCCGCGCGAGGCGTGGGGCGAGTACGAGCACCAGGGTGCGGTAATGCCGCTCGACCTGGCGGCGGAGGTCCGGCGCTGGGGCGCGGAGGGCGCGGCCCGGGCCTGAGCCCAGGCCCGACCGAGGCATCTGGCCCGGTCTCGCTCAGCCGCGGAGGGTACCCTCCCCGGCATGGCGACATCGTTCCCCGCCGACGGGATGGCGCTGACGCACATCCTCGTCGTAAGCGATATCGAGCGATCGCGGTCGTTCTACGTCGACGTCCTCGGCGCGACCGTCTACCGCGAATACGGCGGCACGTCGTGCGTGCTCCAGGCGTTCGGGACCTGGCTGCTGCTGGTCACGGGCGGTGGTCCCACGGCCGACAAGCCGACCGTCACGTTCGCGCCGCCAGCCGATCCCGACGCCGTGAGCCATTCGATGACCATCCGCGTGCCCGATGCGCGGGGCGCCCACGCGACGCTGGTCGGCCGCGGCGCCGCGTTCCTCGCCCCGCTCGAGGAATCCGAGTGGGAGATCCGTGGTTTCTTCCGCGACCCGGACGGCCACCTGCTGGAGATCAGCGAGGCGAAGGGCACATGAAGCGAAACCTGTCGCTCCGCCGGCTGCCGCCCGTAGTGGACCCGCGACCCGCCTAGGAGCTCCGCTCGTCGAGTCCTGTCAGCGCGGCCGTAACATCCCAGAGCCGACGCACGACCTCAGGATCTCGGGTGTACGGTGGCGCGTCGATCTCGTGGCCGGCGTGGTAGAAGCGCCCGGTGAGCCCCTCGTACTCGGGCGCCAACGCGATGGGAACGATCGCTTGCGCCGCTCGAGCCGGGCTCCGTGACACGACCCGAGTCGCCCATCGCAGTGGTGCGGGAGCATCGTGCATCAGGTTCGTCCGGACGAGCCCCGGATGGATGGCGTTGGCCGTTACGCCGGTGCCCTCGAGGCGGCGGGCGAGCTCGAAGGTGAAGAGCAGGTCCGCCGACTTCGAGGCGCCAAACGCGCTGAGCGAGCGGAACCGGCGCTCGCCCTGGAGGTCGTCGAAATCGAGCCGAACTGTCGATGGGGCGCTGAGAACGAGGATCCGGGCGGGGCCGGCCCGGAGCTGGTCGAGGATGAGGTTCGTGAGCAGGAACGGGCCGGCGTGGTTCGTCGCGAACATCGTCTCGAGGCCATCGGCGGTCAACGCATGGCGTGGCGTGTAGACGCCCGCGCAGTGCACCAGCACGTCGATCGCTCCGTGCGTCCCGGCCAGCGCCTCAGCGAGGCGACGGACCGACGACAGGTCGGACAGGTCGCCGATCAGCAGCTCGACGCGCTCGTTGCCGCTCGCGGCCGCGATCGCATCCCTCGCGAGCGCGCCCCGTTGCGCATCGCGGGCAACGACGCCCACCGTCAGGCCGGCCGTGGCGAGCGCCTCTGCCAGTGCGCGCCCGATGCCCGAGGTCGCCCCGGTCACGATCGCCATTCGATGGTCTGCTGGCGGAGTCGTCGTCATCGGAGGATCGCGGACTGGAGGCCGAACGGCTGGGGATCGATCGGTCGAACCGTGGTGTGCATCTGCGACTCCCGCGCGATCGAAATCCCTGTATCGAGCCGCATCCTAGACCCGGAGCCGCATGCGTGTGCTTCGGGCTTCTCGGCACCCGCGAAACGGGCCCGATGGCCATGGCCGTGCTCCAGCCATCGGTGGAAGGCTGGTTGCGTTCTGAGCCGTACGCCCATGCGGTCGGTGTGGAGGGACGATGACGCTGCAGCTTGAAGGGCTCCGGAAGCGCTTCGGCGAGATCCAGGCCCTCGATGGTGTGACCCTGACCGTCAATCCAGGCGAGGTCTTCGGGTTCCTCGGGGCGAACGGCGCCGGCAAGACGACGACCATGCGCGTCGTCCTCGGCTTCCTTCGAGCCGACGAAGGCCGGGTGACGTGGAACGAGCGCGAGGCGAGCGCCTGGCCGCGTCGGACGTGGGGCTACCTGCCCGAGGAGCGCGGCCTGTATCCGAGGATGCCCGTCCTGGAGCAGCTCGTCTTCTACGCGTCGCTTTACGGCGTGCGGCGCGCCGACGCGCGGCGAGCCGCGCTCGACTGGCTGGCGCGCTTCCGGATCAGCGACTACGCGGACCGGAAGGCGGAGTCGCTCTCGAAGGGCAACCAGCAGAAGGTGCAATTCATCGCGACCATCCTCCACGACCCGGACGTCCTGCTCATGGACGAGCCGTTCAGCGGGCTCGATCCGGTCAACGTCGCGATGCTCAAGGCGGCTTTCCTGGAGATGCGTGACCGCGGCAAGACGATCGTGTTCAGCACGCATCAGCTCGACATGGCCGAGGAGCTGTGCGAGTCGGTGGCGATCATCGATCACGGCCGGATCGTCCTGTCCGGACCGACGCGTGACGTCAAGCATTCGACCGGCCACCAGGTCGTCCGCGTGGCGACCGCGACGGATGGCGACGCGAGCTGGCTCACCTCGCTGCCCCATGTGACGGTGACGCGGCCGGGCGAGGACTACACGGAACTCCGGGTCGACGCCGGCACCGACCCACAGGTCGTGCTGCAGGCGGCGGTCAGGCGAGGCGGCGTCCTGCAATTCGAGGTCGCCGACCCGTCGCTCGAAGAGGTCTTCGTCGAACGGGTCGGGGCGCTCGACAAGGAGGAACAGACCCTCGCAGCGTCCGGAGCCGTCCGATGAACCAGATCGCAAATGTCGTCGCGGTCGCCCGCCGAGAATTCATGACCAGGGCCATGACCCGAACCTTCGTCATCGCGACCGCGATCCTCGTCATCGCCGTTGTCGCGGTCGCGTTCCTTCCGGTGATCGTCCGCTACATCGACCGCAATGAGTCGCAGCGCGTCGCCGTCTGGACGGGCGTCACCGACATCGGCGTCGATCCGGTGGCGACGATCGACCGCCTCTTCGACGGACCGTCCGGGAACGCCGCGTCGGCCACGGGCGGGGCGAATGTCGACGTCTCGTCGGTCACGGATCTCGCCAGCGCCCGGGCCGCCGTCACGGCTGGGGAATACGAAGCGGTCCTCGCGATCGAGCGGGGCAGCTCGGGCGAGCTCGCTTTCACCCTCTACACGAACGGGAGCTCGACCGGGCGGACCGCGCAGCTCCTCCAGCAGGCGTCGACGACGGTCGCCATCGGCGACCGGCTCGCCCGCCTTGGCGTCGCCCCGACCGAGCAGGCCGGCCTCCTGGTGCCGGCTCCCTACCAGGTGATGTGGCCGGACACGACCCGACCTGATGTCGCGCGCGGATCGGTCGCGGAAGACGCCAATCTCCTGCTCGGAACCGGGCTGTCCATTCTGATCTTCATGATGATCGTCATGTACGGGACGTGGGTCGCGACCAGCGTCGTGGAGGAGAAGTCCTCGCGCGTGATGGAGGTCATCCTCAACGCCGCGACCCCGTTCCAGCTGCTCTCCGGGAAGGTGCTTGGCGTCGGAGCGGCCGCCCTCACGCAGTACGGGGCGCTCCTGCTGGCTGGCTGCGCCGCCCTCTTCGCGCAGGGATGGGTGGCCTCGCTCGTCCTCGGCGCCGACGCGTCGGAGGCGTCCCTGCCGGCCGGCTTGACGTTCGGGATGCTTGGCCTGCTGGTCGTGTACGGGGTGCTCGGCTTCCTGCTGTTCGCGGTGCTGTACGCGGGCGTCGGCTCGCTGGTCAGCCGGCAGGAGGACGTGAACACCGTGACGATGCCGCTGACCCTGGTCTGCAGCGCCGGCTACATCGTCGCCGTCTACACCGGCCTCGGGCTGATCGACATCCGCCCAGAGGTCATGGCGGTGCTCTCGCAGGTGCCCTTCCTGAGTCCATTCATGATGCTCAGTCGCGTCACGGCCGGTAGCGCGGACGTGTGGGAGATCGTGCTCTCGTTGGCGCTCCTCGTCGCATGCATCGTCGTCGCGCTTTGGATCGCCGCGCGGCTGTACGCGGTCGGGGTGCTGCTGTACGGGCAGCGTCCGAATCCGCGGGTCGTCTGGCGCATGCTGCGGGCCGGGATGTAGACGGTCGCTACTTCGTAAGCTCTCCCCACGTCGAGCTCCGGGAGCGATTCGCCGCGGAAGCGTGGGCACGGACGTCCGTCCGCGGCGCCCGGCGCGCATCGGATAATGAATCAGCCATGGGCCGGCACCACTTGGACCGCGTCACGGACTGGCTGATCGAGTCGGACGAGCCAGCCGTCCGCTACCGCGCGCGGACCTGGCTCATGGCTCAAGCGGAAGGACGTTCGGCGGTCCGACGAGACCGTGCAGAGATCCCTCAAGGTCCGATCGTCTCCGTACTGCTCGACCTCCCGGACCCGGCGATCAGCCCATACCGCAAGTGGTCCGGGGTGCACTGGCGGCTGGTCTCCCTGGCCGACTTTGCCCTGCCCGCCGACGCGGCTGATGTCCGCGCCAAGCTCGATGCCGCCATCGGCCGCGAGCTGTCCTGGATCGCCGACCCGCGGCACCTCGAGGCGATCCCCAGGATCGACGGGCTCCACAGAGCGGACGCGTCGATCGAGGGCAATGCGGTCTACGCCGCCAGCCGCTTCGGCTATGCGCAGGACGAGCGCACCCGGCGCCTCGTCGCCAAGCTCCTCGAGTGGCAATGGCCCGATGGAGGTTGGAACTGCGACCGGCGATCGTCGGGCTATCGGTCATCCTTCCACGAAAGCTGGGCCACGGCCATCGGGCTCGCGGCCTACCACGACGCAACGGGTGACGCCGAGGCGCTCGCCGCCGCGCGTCGCACGGCCGAGCTCCTCCTGGACCATCGGCTCTTCCGCACGCTGGATGGACGGCGGCAGATCCATTCCAGCATGGCCGCTCTGCACTGGCCCGCGTATTGGCACTACGACGTGCTGGCCGGTCTGCGAGTCCTGCTCGCCGTCGAACCGCGCCTGCTCGCTGACTCGCGAGCCACCGACGGGCTCGACCTCCTCGAGTCGAAGGCGTTGCCGGACGGCCGCTTCGCCACCACGCACGCCTGGTGGCAGGCCGGTCGCCAGAAGACCTCGCCGACCGACGTCGTCGATTGGGGCAGGGACCGGCCGAGCGAGGTGCTGACGTTGCATGCGGTTAGGGCGCTCATGTCCGCGGGGCGCTGGTAGGCAACGTCGTCAGGTGCCAGTCCAGTCGTGACCTTCGGCTCGCGACAGGATCACCCGACGGTCGGCCGTCCGCGCCCGCCGCGGCGGCGCTCGTTCTTGGACGGTGGCCAAGGACCCGGAACGAAGACCACCGCCAAAGCTGGCGGGGGGTCGACCTTGATGTAGAAGCGTGGCCCGCCCGGAGGGATTCGAACCCCCGACCTACTGATCCGAAGTCAGTCGCTCTGATCCACTGAGCTACGGGCGGACGCCCGGGATGATACCGCGTCGGCGGGCGCAACCCTTCCGCAATCGTTGCATAAGTCCCACTAATCCGATAGGGTTTCGTCATGATGGCTCACCGCTGCTCCCGGGACATGTGTACCTGCTCGCGGCCCCGCCGCGCGGAGGATGGGGTCCGGGATCGACGCGCTGAGCGGATCCACGCCTGAGCTCGCCGTCGCCGGATCAACCTTCGAGGGGTCGCAGTCCACGGATCGTGGCTGCGGCTCTTTGTTTGCCCGACTTGAGCTGAGCAAGGGAGCACCACACCCGATGTCGATCACGAGCGAGATCCTGAAACGCACCACCCGCACCATCTCGACCGCGGAACTGCACGACCGGTTGTCGGACCCGGACCTGACCACCGTGGACGTCCGCCCCATCGCCGCCTTCAACGGCTGGCGTCTCCAGGGCGAAGCGCGCGGCGGTCACATCCCGGGCGCCACGGCATTCCCGTCGGCGTGGCTCCAGAGCGTCGACGAGCCTGAGATCCGACGGCTGCTCCTCGCGAAGGGGATCACCCCGGACCGGACCGTCGTCGTCTACGGCGATAGCACCGAGGACGCGGCGGCGCTCGACGCGCGACTGGCCGACCTCGGTCATGACGACGTCCTTCGCTATGACGCGGGCTTCCCGACCTGGGCGGCCGACGACCGCCTGCCGATCGAGCGCCTGCCGAAGTACGAGCGTCTCGTCCATGTCGAGTGGCTCCGCCAGCTCCTCGCCGGCGAGGGCCCAGAGGCCTACGACAACGACCGGTTCGTCCTCCTTCATGTCAATTTCGGCGTGCCCGAGGAATACGCCGAGGGCCATCTGCCCGGCGCCCTCTACCTCGATACGAACCGCCTGGAAGACCCGGCGGACTGGAATTGGCGGTCGCCCGCGGAGATCGAGGCGACGCTCCGGGCCCTCGGCATCGCACACGACACGACGGTCGTCGTCTATGGACGCGACACGGTCGGCGACGCGAACGAGAAGTGGCCCGGTCGCCGGGCCGGGCAGATCGCCGCGACCCGCGCCGCGCTCATCCTCGGCTACGCGGGCGTCCGTGACGTGCGGCTGCTCGATGGCGGCTACGACTGGTGGGTCACCGACGGCCATCCGCTCGAGACCGTCATCCGCGAGCCATCGCCCGTCGCCGACTTCGGCGCCTCGATCCCGCAGCGACCCGACTACATCGTCGACATCGACGCGGCCAAGGCGATCCTCGCCGACCAGGACGGCGCCAGCCTGGTGAGCGTCCGGACGTGGCGCGAGCACATCGGCGACGTCAGCGGCTACAACTACATCGGCCCGGCCGGCCGGATCGCGGGCGATGTCTGGGGCAACTGCGGCACCGACGCCTACCACATGCAGCACTACCGGAACGTGGACAACACGATGCGCGCCTACCCGGAGATCGCGGCGAACTGGGAGGACGCCGGCATCACCCGCGACCAGTGGGTCGCGTTCTACTGCGGTACGGGCTGGCGCGCCGCCGAGACGTGGTTCTACGCGTACCTCATGGACTGGCCGCGGATCGCCGTCTACGACGGCGGCTGGTTCGAGTGGAGCCAGGACCCGGTCAACAACCCCATCGAGGTCGGCGAGCCCGAGGACGGCATCGCCGCGTAGCCCCCATCCAGGTCATCGCAGCATCGACGGAGGACGAGACCATGACCGATATCGCGATTCGCGCCCCGGAGACCGAACGCGCCCT
>CAVZND010000021.1:0-184171 GCA_963776545.1 uncultured Chloroflexia bacterium
CGAGGCGGACCTTCGTGTGGAAGGGCTTCACCACCGAGTGGTACGGGCGTCTGCTCTCGAACGACGATCTCCTCGCGGCGGTCGGCATGACCCTCCAGGTGGCCCTGGTCGCCGTGATCATCTCGACGGTGCTCGGGTCGCTGCTGGGGCTGGGCCTGGCACGCCTCCGGTTCCGCGGCCACGGATCGACGGAGACTCTCCTGCTGCTGCCGATGGTCACGCCGGAGGTCGTGATGGGCCTGTCGCTGCTGCTGTTCTTCGTCGCCCTCTTCGACAGTCGCGGGTCGTTCGCCCAGCTGAGCATCGCCCACATCACGTTCTGCGTGTCGTTCGTGGCCGTCACCGTACGCAGCCGCGCCGCCGGGATGGACCCACACCTCGAGGAGGCCTCTCGCGATCTCGGCGCCTCGGCGTGGGGCGCGTTTCGATACATCACGCTGCCTCTCATCGCCCCGGGCATCGTGGCCGGCGGATTGCTGGCGCTGTCGTTGAGCATCGACGACTACGTGGTCTCGGCATTCAATGCCGGCATCGGCAACACGACGCTGCCGCTCTACATCTACAGCGCGATCAAGTTCGGCGTGTCACCGGAGATCAACGCGATCTCGACGATCGTCGTGGCACTGACCGCGCTCGCGATCCTCATCGCGTGGCGGCTCGGAGCGTTCAGCGGCGAGGCCCGGGCGGTGTCGGAGGACGAGGCGGCTACGCCGGCGACCTAGACAGGCGATCAGCCACCCGCAGACGCTCGGGCGCGCGCCGTCAGGCGAGCGCCGGCCTCGACTGACTCGGGGTCGAGCGGATCGGTGTCACCACCTGGCTTCGGCGGCGGGACGTCGTAGCGGTGGCGGATCGTCCGATGACTCTCGACGCCGTCGTTCGCATACCGGTCCACGACCATCAGGTCGAAGGCGTGGACGCTCGGCTCGGCGTTGGAGTACCGGCCCGCGACCCAGCTGCTCGAGCGCGTGCCGCGCTGCTGCAGCTCGCAGACGCGCCAGTCCTGGCGGTTGGTCAGGTCCCAGAACCCGAAGGCGTCGGACGGGTCGAAGTCGGGCGCCGCCATCGTCTCCGGCTCGAACAGCCACTGGCAGACGATGCGGGTATGGCCGGCGCCGACCGGCTCGAGCCGGTGGACGAGCAGGTAGTCCGGATGGATCGAGATGAACGTCGACGGCCACACGAGGTAGTAGTCGACGCGTCGCTCGTCGAGCTCGGTGATGCCACGCATCGGCGGTCGCCCGCCCCGATGGCCGCCGTCGAGGGCCATCGTCTCGGCGGTCTCGACGAGTTCCATCCAGCCGCCCTGCCAGGGGCCATCGGGCTCGTAGTCGCCGCCGAGGTCGTACGGCGTCAGCTTGTTGAGCTGCGGATGGATGCCCGGGCAGTGGTAGCACTCGCTGTAGTTCTCGGCCACGAACTTCCAGTTCGCATCGACCTCGTACGTCTCCTCGTGCGCGACCCGAAGCCCGGCGAAGTCGAACCGGGCGAGGTGCGGGACCAGGTCGCCAAGCCAGTCCTCGAGCGGCCGGGCGTCGGGGTCGAGGCTGACGAACACGAAGCCCTGCCAGGTCGCCAGCCGCACCGGCGCGAGGCTGTACGACGGGAAGTCGAAGTCGTCGAGGTCCTCGGTGTGCTTGGCGCGGATGAGCGAGCCGTCGAGATCGTAGATCCACGCGTGGTACGGGCACTGGAACCGGACGGCCTTGCCGCACGGCTCCTCCACGACGGCCGTGCCACGGTGCCGGCAGACGTTGTGAAAGGCGCGAAGCTCTCTGTCCCGCCCGCGGACCACGATGAGCGGGTCGTCCGCAACGGTCGTGAGGAAATAGGTCCCGGGCGCATCGGCGTCCTGCTCGCGACCGACGATGACCCAGTCGCGGCGGAACCATTCGGACCGCTCGAACTCGGCGATCGCGGCGTCGTGATAGGCCCGGCCGGGCAACAGCGAGGCGGCGCGGTACGGCCGCCGGACGGCGGCGATCTCCTGGTCGGTGAGGGGCGAGGGTGGCGTGGGGCGCGCGGACACGGTCGGAACCTCCGGTCGCTAGGGGCGGTGGGGCTGGCTCAGCCCAGCGGGACCGCCTTCTTGGGGTCGAGGAACGGGATGGCCGCGGTCCGGGCTGGCCAGCGCCCACCGTCGGGCGCCTCGATCTCGAGCGGAATGCCCGGACCGGACAGACCGATGGGCACCCATACATAGCCGATGTTCCTCGCCAGGCGCGGCGACCAGATCAGGTCGGTGACGGTCCCGACGGGCTCGCCGTCGTGGAACGCCCGGCACTTACGCGACAGCTCGAAGGGCAGGGCTTCGCCTTCGAATTCGATGCCGACGAGCTTGCGGTCGACGCCCTTGATCCGAAGCGCCTCGAGCGCGACCTTGCCGATGTAGTCGGCCGCTTGCGGCTCGACGAGCCGTTCGAGGCCCATGACGTGGAACGGGGTGTCCGCGATCGTCATGTCCGAGCCGTAGTTGAAGATGCCGGCCTCGATGCGGCGCGCCTCGCAGGGGGCGATCGGCCGGATCTTGTGCGGCTTGCCGGCCTCCATCACGCGATCCCAGAGGTCGCCGCCGCGGGACGGGTCGCGCAGGTAGATCTCGTAGCCCACCTCGCCGGTCCAGCCGGTCCGGCTGATGACGACGGGGATGCCGTCGAGCTCCGTGGTGAGCGTCCAGTAGTACTTGATGTCGTCGATGCCCGGCCCGAACAGGGTCCGCATCGTGTCCTTGGACTTGGGACCCTGGACCTGGATCGGGTAGATCTCGGGCTCGCGAACGGTCACGTCCAGTTCCGAGTGGATGGCCACGCCCCGGGCCCAGAGTCCCGCATCGCTATCCGCCAGCGCGAGCCACCAGCGGTTCTCCTCGACCCGCAGCAGGACCGGGTCGTTGACGATGCCGCCGTCGTCGGCCGTGATGATCACGTACTTGCCCTGGCCGACCGCGCATTTCGTGAGGTCTCGGCAGGTCAGGGAGTTCGTGAAGGCCGAGGCGTCCGGCCCGGTGATCTCGACGATCCGCTCGACCGATACGTCCCACACGGTCACGTCGTTGAGCAGCGCCCAGTACTCCTCGATCGGGTCGGCGTAGTAGCCCGGCAGGTACATGTGGTTGTAGATGTCGTACGCGCTGCAGCCGGCCTCGAGGGTCTTCTCGAAGAACGGGGAGCGGCGGTACCACGGCCCGAAATACAGCGTGGACGAGTCGCTGGTGGCGGGCGTAGTCATCGAGCCGGTCATGTCGTCGGGACCTCCTGCGGGGGTCCGGAGATGGTCGGGCATGGGATTTCTATTGCCTCTCGCGTTCCATCAGACGGACCGGCTGTCGCGCGGCGTGGGCCCGCGAGAGGTGCGGAGCCGCCCGTCCCGTTGCATGGCATGCACCTACGAACGAACCGGACGCGCTTCCGGGCGGTTCGTTAGTCGATCGTTGCATGCCCTGCTCGGTTCGGCGGCGGCAGGCCGGTTGCGAGCGGTCCAACTGACCGTACGGTCGCTGGGTGCAACGGCGGCGAGCGACCCGGGCTCCAGCTCAGGCGGTCACCGACCCATGGGCGAGCCCCAGCTCCTGTTCGGCCGCCCCGGTCGCCCACGCCACCACATCACCGCGGGAAATGGTCGTGCCGTGCGCGACCACCTGGAGCGCCAGCCCGTCGAGCAGCGACAGGATCCGCCACGCCGCGGCCGCCGGATCCGCGCAGGTGAACGATCCGACCGCCACCCCCTCGCGGATCGTGCGCTCCAGCAACCCCTGCCACGCGAGGTTGAGCCGGCGGGACGTCGCCTGGATGGCGGGTCGGCGGGCCGCCTCGGCCCAGGCGTCGAGCCACAGCTGGAACGCCCAGTCCTTGTCGGCCGGGGTGTACGTCCGGAAGAAGACCCGGATCGCCTCGGTCGGGTCGCCGGCCTCCGCCATCAGCCGCGCCGATAGCTCGAGATCCTGCTGCGCGACCTGCTCGAAAGCCGCCGCCAGGACCTCGTCCATCGAGCCGAAGTAGTGATGGATGAGGCCGCTGGACGTGCCCATCGCGGCCGCCACGTCGCGGACCGTGGTCGACGCCAGGCCCTTGTCGATTGCCACCTCGATGGCGGCCGCCACGATCGCCTCGCGACGCTGGAGTGGGGGCATGCGGCGCACGCCCGCAGGGTAGAACGATATTGCGCACGCGTCCAATAGCCGATATCGTGGCCGACCTGACGCCGAACGACCGCAGCTGAGGCCCGACGGGATGATCCGGAAGACCCCCTTCCACGAGCGCACGAGCGCGCTCAATGAGACCGGCCTGTGGACCCACTGGTCCGGCTACCTCGCCGCCGACCGCTACCAGATGTCCGACAAGTTCGAGTACTTCGCCGTGCGTAACGCGGCAGGGCTGTTCGACTCGTCGCCCCTCTACAAGTACCGGATCGCCGGCAAGGACGCGGAGACGTTCCTCGCCGGCATGCTGGCCCGCGACATCCGGGCCTGCCCGCCCGGCCACGCCCAGTACACGACCTGGCTCGACGATCGCGGCTTCGTGGTCGAGGACGGCGTCATCCTCCGCAAGGGTCGCGACGAGTACCTCCTGACCTCGGCCGAGCCGAACTTCGCCTGGTTCGCCGACCGGATCGGCCGGCTCGATGTCACGATCGAGGAGCAGAGCGAGGACATCGGGACGCTGGCCCTCCAGGGGCCGCGGTCGCGGGCCCTGCTCGCGAAGCTCGTGCCGCAGATGGAGCAGATCCCCTACTTCGGGCTGGCCAAGGGCGAGATCGGCGGCGCGGCGGTCACCGTGAGCCGGACCGGCTACAGCGGCGACCTCGGCTACGAGGTCTGGATCGACACGCCTGATGCCCTGCACGTCTGGGACACGCTGTGGGACTCGATGGAGGGCTTCGGCGTCCTGCCGTTCGGGCTCGCCGCGCTGTACATGCTCCGCATCGAGGCCGGGCTGCTGCTCCTCGACGCCGACTTCGACTCCAGCCGGTTCGCCTGGAACGACGCCCATCGCTCGACCCCGATCGAGCTCGGCTGGGGCTGGATGTTCAAGGACCTCGCGAGCGACGATCGGGCGTTCATCGGCCGGAAGGCGCTCGAGCGCGAGATCGCCGACAAGACGTCGCGCTGGGCGATGCGCGGCCTCATCGTCGATTGGCAGGACTACGATCGGGTCTACAACGAGGCCGGGCTCATCCCGCCCAAGGACCACACGCCGGTCCAGGAGGACTGGATGTGCTACGACGATGACTACGAGCGAGTCGGGTACGCCACGAGCTTCATGTACTCCCCGATGCTCCAGCGCCACATCGCGATCGCGCGGATCCGACCGGATCTCGCCAAGCTCGGCACCAAGGTGAACCTCGAGTTCACGGTCGACCACCACTACGAGCAGGTCGCCGCGCATGTCGCGCGGCTGCCGCTCTACAACCCAGAGCGAAAGACGGCCTGACGATGACGACGACTGCTCCCATCAAGCGCCCCCCGACGACCGCCCGGACCACCAAACCGCCCCGCTCGACGAAGGGCGACCGGACCTACGACGCCATCGTCATCGGCGGCGGACACAACGGCCTGGTCAACGGCGCGTATCTCGCCAAGTCCGGCCTCAAGACGCTCGTCCTCGAGCGCCGGCACCTCGTCGGCGGCGCGGCGATCACCGAAGAGCTGCGCCCGGGCTTCTGGTTCACGACGTTCTCGTACGCCCTCAGCCTGCTGCGGCCGGACATCATCCACGAGCTCGAGCTGACCAAGCACGGCTTCATGCCGCTGCTGATGTCCTCGAGCTTCGCCCCGATGGAGAACGGCGATTACCTGTGGTTCACCCAGGACCACAACGAGAATCTCAAGGAGATCGCACGCCACTCCAAGCACGACGCGGATGCCTACGAGCAGTACTCGCACGACATCGAGATGGTCTGCCAGGCGATCAAGCCGCTGCTCGACATGGTCCCGCCCGACATCTTCAGCAACGATCCCGAGGAACTCATCGCTCTCGCGTCGATCGGCTCGCGCTTCCGCAAGCTCGACAAGCGGGTCCTGCACAACGCCGTCCGGCTGCTGACAGGCAGCGCGGCCGACTTCCTCGACGACTACTTCGAATCGGACATCGTCAAGGGCTACCTCGCGTCCTCGAGCATCATCGGGACGAAGGTCGGGCCGCGGTCGCAGGGCTCGGGCCTGGTCCTGCTCTACCACTCGCTCGGCGAGCACGACGGCGAATTCGGGGCGTGGGCATTCCACAAGGGCGGCAACGGCGGGTTCACGCAGGTGCTCGCGCGGGCGGCCCAGTCGTTCGGGGCCGAGATCGTGCTCGAGTCGCCGGTCGAGCGCGTCATCACGAAGAACGGCCGGGCGACCGGCGTCGCCCTCCAGGACGGCACCGAGTATCACAGCAACGTCGTCGTCTCGGCGCTCGACCCGCGGCGGACGTTCCTCGAGCTGGTCCAGCCACGCGAGCTGCCAGCCGACCTCGTCGAGAACATCGAGCGCTTCCGGTTCCAGGGCACGTCGTCGAAGGTGAACTTCGCCCTCGACGGCCTGCCGAAGTACCCGGCCCTGGGCGATCGCGGCGACATGTTCCGCGGCTTCACCAACATCGGACCGTCGATGGACTACCTCGAGCGCGCCTTCGACGACGCGAAGTACGGCTGGTACAGCCAGCGGCCGTACATCGACACGGCGGTCCAGTCGACCATCGACGCGGATATGGCGCCTCCGGGCAAGCACGTCATGAGTTGCTTCATCCAGTACACGCCGTACAAGCTGCGCGAGAGCGACTGGGACACCGAGAAGGAGAACCTCGGCGACACCGTGCAGGCGACGCTCGAGTCGTTCTTCCCGGGCTTCGGCGACCTGGTGCTCCAGCGGGAGGTCCGCACGCCGCTCGACATCGAGCGGACCGTGGGCCTGAGCGAGGGCAACATCTTCGCGGGCGAGTTCTTCGCGCCGCAGATGTTCTTCTTCCGACCGGCGCCGGGCTGGTCCCAGTACCGCACGCCGATCGACGGCTACTACCAGTGCGGCTCGGGCACCCACCCGGGCGGATGCGTCATGGGGGCGCCGGGCAAGCTCGCGGCGGGTCAGATCATCAAGGACCTGGCGAAGGTCCGCGCCTGACCCGACCCGGGAATCGGCTGACGGCGCCCCGGGCACGAGGCGCCGTCAGCGAACGCGCGCTGGTCAGGAGCCCTTGATCGGCTCCCCGTCGGCACCGACCACGTACCACTTGCCGCCCACGCCCTGACCGGTCGTGTCGCCGGCAGCCTTGTCGACCGCGTAGTAGTAGAGCGGGTACTCGCCGTACTTGACCTGGTTCCCGCCGCCGTCGGTGCGGGCGACGGTCGAGGCCGCGGCCGTCAGACCGGCGCCGACGGTCGGCGTCCCGGTGCTGATGAGCGCGGGCCAGCTGGCGGCGCACGTGTCGACGCAGGTCGGCGCGGCCTGGTCCTCATCAGGCGTGAACATGTACAGGGTCTTGCCCTGCCCGTCGACGACGATCTTGCCGAGGGCCGAGTCGGCGAGGGCGAGGGTCGTGGCGGCCGCGGCCGACGGAGCGGCGGCCGACGGCGCGGCGGATGGGGCCGCCGCGGACGGGGCTGCCGCGGACGGTGACGCGCCGCTGCTGGAGCAGGCCGCGAGCACGGCACTCAGCGCGACGCCGAGCGCGAGGAATCGGATGGTCTTGGACATGTGAGGTCTCCACCTGGGTTGTTGAGTCACCTGTCCCTACGCCATGGCGTGGGGCCGCGGTTTCGCGCGTGGGCCGCGCAGACTCAGTCGAGCGTGACGTGCTCGTGCCAGTGCGGGACGTGCGTCGCGAATCCGAGCTCGCGAACCTTCGGCTCGAGCGCGATCTGGCCTTCCGGGTCGCCGTGGACCAGGAACACGCGACGCGGGTAGCCGGGATCGCCCGGGCGCTTGCCCTCGCCGAAGCGCCGCAACCAGTCGAGCAGCTCGCTCTCGTCAGCGTGGGCCGAGAAGCCGCTGATGGAGCGCACCTGGCAGCGGACGCGCCGGATCTGCCCGTCGAGCTTGACCGTCTCGGCACCGGCCTGGAGGTGGGCGCCGAGCGTGCCCTCGCCCTGGTAGCCGACGAACAGGATCACGGCCCGCGGGTCGTCGATGAGGTTGCGCAGGTGGGCCACGACCCGTCCCCCGGTCAGCATCCCGTTCGAGGCCACGATCAGGTACGGCCGCTTCGCGCGCTCGATGGCCTGCGACTGCTTCACGTCGTTCGTGACGATCTGGTCGGGGTAGTCGAGCGGCGTGTCGCCCTCGCGCAGGAGCTTCGCGGTCTCCTCGTCGTAGTACTCTGGATGGTGGCGGTAGATGTCCGAGGCCTTCGACGCCATCGGTGAGTCGAGGTAGAGCGGCAGGAGCGGGATCTCGCCGCGCTCGATGAGCCGGTCGAGCTGCCAGACCACCTCCTGCGTCCGCCCGATCGCAAAGGAGGGCACCAGCAGCACGCCATCGGACTCCGCGACGAGGCGGACCGTCTCGGCGAGGATCCGGATCGCCTCCTCGCCCGGTTCGTGTTCGCGGCCACCGTACGTCGACTCGACCAGGACGTAGTCCGCGGCGGCGAGCTGGGTCGGGTCGCGCAGGATCGGCGTGTCCGGCCGGCCCAGGTCACCTGAGCACACGATGACTCGCTCCTCGTCGCCCGCGTGGTCCACGACCCGGAGCCGGATGATGGCCGATCCCAGGATGTGGCCCGCGTCAAGGAACGTGGCGTGGATCCCCGGCGCGACCTCCACCTCCTGCTGGTACGCGACCGGCCGGAACTGGACGAGCGCCCGTTCCGCGTCCTTGGCGGTGTACAGCGGCTCGTCGAGGTCGACCTCGAGCGCCGGCGGCTGGGCGCGCAGCTCGGCCTCGGGGTCGCGGGGCCAGGATGCCGACGGGGTCGCACCCGGGATCGGCTCGATCCGCGTCGGCACGTGCTCACCACCGTCGCTGCCGGGTCCGGGGCCACCGCTCCCCCCGGTCCCGCCGTTCGCCCCGGCCTCGGCGAGGGCGACGGCCGCCGCGTACTCGTCGGCGTTCTCGTGGTCCTCCGCGGCGGCCTTGTCCGGGTTCCGTCGCTCCCAGCGGGCGTTTCGTTTCGCGAACTCCTCGTGCAGCTTGCCGGAGTCGAGCAGGACCAGCGAGGCCAGCTCGACGGTGCCCGCCGTCGCGTGGATCGGGCCTCGATAGCCGCCCTTGACCAGCAACGGGAGGAGGCCGCAATGGTCCAAGTGGGCGTGCGTCAGGAGCACGGCGTCCAACTCGGCGGGTTCGAACGCGAACGGGATCCGGTTGCGGATCGATTCGTTCGGGCTTCCCTGGAACATCCCGCAGTCGATGAGGACGCGGGCCTGCTGGGTGACGAGCAGGAATTGCGATCCGGTGACGGTCGTCGCGCCACCCAGGAAGTGGATCTCCATCGCGCCGTATGGTGACAGGGGCCCGGGCGATGCGCGCGTCGCCGCTATCGTTGCGTCCGTGACCGAGCCCCTCGCCCCGACCCCGTTCGAACGGCTCGAAGCCGACTGGGCCGGGCTCCTCGAAACGTTCGAGGCGCGGCTGATCGCCTGGCACCGGGGCCTGCCGGTCGATGACGACTATCCGGCCCGACGGATCGCCTTCGAACCAGAGCTGGCGTCCTTCGACGAGAGCGGCCTGTCCGCTGAAGAGCGTGCCGGTCTTGCCTGCATCCGGTCGGCGCTCGCCAACATGGACGAATCGGGGCCCGTGGAAGGCCTCGCATCCGCCCGACCGGCCGGGCCTGCCGACTCGCCGGTCATCGCCGCCCTTCGCACGGCGACGTTCGACGCCTACGGCGAGGCGGCCGCCGCGATCGAGTTCCGGGGCGCGACGTTCGACCGCCTGACGGCATTCACCCGCCTCGCCACCGCGGACGATCCAGCCGAACGCCGGGCCTTGTTCGAGGCGATGGCGCCGCTCTGGTGGGCCGTGGACGGCGATGGCGGCGTGACGAGCCCGTACCCGCGGCTCGTCGCGGCCACGGCCGAGCGCTGGGCGCGGGATGGCTCGACCATCGAGGCCAACGCCGCGGTCCTGGGCATCGCGCCGGGCGCCTTCGAGCCGATGCTCCACGAAATGCTCGCCCTGGGGCGGCAGGTCCTCACCGAGGCCGCCGGTCTCCGGGCGGGCGCGCGCGTGGAGCCGTGGGACTATCGCTACATCGTCGGAGACGCCGAGCGTCGGTTGCGGTCAGCCGTCCCCCTCGAACGACTCCGACCGATCAACGACGCCCACCTGCGCTCGCTGGGGGCGGACCCGGACGAGCTGCCGATCGGCTACGACATCGTGCCGCGACCCGGTCGCCCGCTCATCCCGGTCGCGTTCACGACCGGCGGCCGGCCTGGGCCGTGGGTCTTCGCGACGTATACCGAGGGCGGCCTCGGCAACCTGGCCGAACTGCTCCACGAGAGCGGCCACGCCCTCCACTACGCAGCGATCTCGACCCGGCCCGCGTTCGCCGAGCCGCCGAGCGACCACGCGGCCTTCTTCGAGGCCATCGCCGAACTGCTCGGCTGGGATGCGCAGGAGCCCGCGTTCCAGGAGCGCCATCTCGGTCTCGCGGTCGAGCCATACGTGGGCGCGCTCGACCGATATGGCGGCGTCCTGCTGGACGCCTGCTGGGCGCTGTTCGAGATCGAGCTCTACCGCGCCCCCGGCCGGCGGCCGAACGACGTGTGGGCCGAGGTGGTCGCCGACGGCCTCGGGATCGAACCGCACCCCGAGTGGTCGTGGTGGGCGGTGCGCGGCCAGCTCATCGACAGTCCCGGGTATCTCGCCAACTACCCGCTCGCCGCGATCGCCGCGGCCGCGCTGCGGGCGCGGATCCGCGAGGTCCGGGGCGACTGGTCGACGGGCGACCCGGGCTGGTACCCGTTCGTGTCCGAACGGCTGCTGCGGTTCGGCGGATCGAGGGCGCCCGCCGATCTCATCGCGGAGCTGCTCGGCGGCCCGCTGACGGTCGAACCGGTGCTCGACGACCTGCGCAGGGCGGGCTGAACCCTAGACCGGGATGACCACCAGGGCGTCCACGGCCACGGCCAGGAACAGCAGCGACAAGTAGCTGATCGAGTACTTGTAGAGGCCGATCGCGCCGGCGGTCGAGGCTTCTTCAGACGCGCTGCGCCGCCACAGCCGCCAGGCCTGCCAGAGGAAGATCCCGCCGAGGACCACGGCCGCGACGAGATAGACGGCGCCCATCCGCGCGACCGCCCACAGGACGAGCGAGATGGCCACCATCAGGACCGTGTACAGCGCGATCTGGCGGGTCGTCTCCGGGATGCCCTTCACCACGGGGAGCATCGGCACCCCGGCCGCCGCGTAGTCCTTGCGGATCCGCAGCGACAGCGCCCAGAAGTGGGGCGGGGTCCAGTAGAAGACCAGGGCGAAGAGGAGGAGCGCCGGCAGGCCGATGCTGCCCGTGACCGCGACCCAGCCGATGACCGGCGGGAGGGCCCCGGCGGCTCCCCCGATGACGATGTTCTGGGGGGTCGAGCGCTTGAGCATGATCGTGTAGACGACGACGTAGAAGCCGATGGCGAGGAGCGTCAGGAACGCCGCGAGCAGGTTGACGAACCACGCCATCACCGCGAACGAGATCACGCCGAGGACGATCCCGAAGACGACCGCGCGCTCGGGCTCGACCTGGTGGGCGGGCAGCGGGCGCCGCCGCGTGCGCGTCATCAACGCATCGATGTCGCGGTCCAGGTAGCAGTTGATCGCGTTCGCGCTGCCGGCCGCCAGCGTCCCCCCGATCATCGTCCAGACGACGAGGGCGCCCCAGTCGGTCCAGGCGATGCCGGGAACCTGTCGCGTGGCGAGCACCATCGCCGGGACCGTCGTCACCAGCAGCAGTTCGATGATGCGGGGCTTGGTCAGCGCGACATAGGCGCGGACCGTGTCGGCCCGGGTCCGCGGGCCGGCGTCCGCGCGGCCACCCGGGTCGTACCCGCTCGTGGCGCCGGCGCCGACGCGGGCCGTGTAGTAGCTGGTCACGACGAGGCCCGCCATCAGGGCCCAGATGATCGCGCCGAGGGCGAGGTGCAGCGTCTGCGTCCACGGGGCGAGCCGGGTCAGCACCTGGGCGCCGCCGACGATCACCTGGATCGCGAAGAGCACCGCCGCCGAGACCGCGAGCCGGACGATGGCCGGATGCGATCGTTCCGTCCGATAGGCCACGGTGGCGATGACGAGCACGATCGATCCGACGACGACGGCCACCCACCGATGGAGCACGTGCGCCGAGGTCAGGTCGGTGAGCGGCGGGATCAGGCTGCCGCCCATGAGCGGCCAGTCCGGGAAGATCAGTGCGGAATCCGTGGCGGTGACGTGCGAGCCGAACAGGAGCAAGGCGAACGTCGCGAGCGCCCCGAAGGCCGCCAGCAGCGTGAAGCGCTGGCTCGCCCCGCGCCCGCCGATGCGGGCCGGATATCCGGCACGGACCGTCAGGAAGACGAGCAACCCGACCAGCGTGAGGGCGGTGGCCAGGTGCGCGGTGACCGACTCGCCCGAGTTGCCGAGGCGAACGGTCTCGCGCCCGAGCCAGGCCTGGAACCCGACGAGCAGGACCGCCCCCAGGCTGGGCCACAGGATCGACCGGCGGTCGCGATGGTCACGGACGGCGAGGACGGCGAGGCCGAGGACCTCGAACCCGACGACGACGGCGACGCCGCGATGGATCCATTCGATCCACGCCTTCGTGTCGTCGAGCGCGGGCAGGAGCTGCCCGTGGCAGAGCGGCCAGTCCGGACACCCGAGCCCCGAATCGGTCGCGCGGACGACCACGCCGATCGTCACGAGGGCGAGCGTCGTCAGCAGGGTCGCCAGGGCCAGACGCTGGAAGCGTGTCACGAGACGGCCATTCTATCGCTGCGGCGGCGCGTCCCGGCCGATGCCGGTACGCTTTCGGGCATGTCCCATCCCCGGTCCGTCATCGCGTCGTTGGCGGTCGTCCTGATCGTCGCCGCCTGCGCCGGCGCGGCCCCCAGCCAGAACCCGACGCCCTCGGCATCGGCCGGTGCCTCCGGAGCTCGGTGTGCCACCGCGCCGACCCCGTCGGAGACCCCGGGCTGGGATACCGCATCCCAGACGCCGACGGTGTTCCCAGTCATCGCGACCAACCGCGTGGTCTGTGGCGATGCCCGGCTCATGTTCGTCTTCGTCGACGACCAGAACCGGGTCGTGAGCGCGCCGGACCGGACCGTGTCCGCGGCCTTCTACAGTCTCGGCAAGGACCCGGCGACACCGGTCACGACGGGCGACGGGACGTTCGTGTGGACGATCCCCGATGAGCGCGGGATGTACGTGTTCAACGTGGAGCTCGCCGAGGCGGGCCGCTGGGGCGTCGAGTTCACGACGGCCGCCGCGGGCGCGTCGCCCGAGAAGATCCGGTACACGTTCGACGTCCTCGACTCGACCCCGACGGTCCAGGTCGGTGACGCCGCGCCACCCTCGAAGACCTCGACGCTGGCGGACGTCGGGGGCGACGCCTCGAAGATCTCGACGGACGCCCATCCGGATCCGGCGTTCTATCAGACGTCGGTGGCCGACGCCCTGGCCGCGCACAAGCCCTTCGTCCTGGTCTTCGCGACGCCGAAGTTCTGCGTCAGCTCGCAGTGCGGCCCGACGCTCGACAAGATCAAGCCGTTGATCGCGGCGAATCCGGACGTCACGTTCATCAACGTCGAGCCCTACCAGCTCGAGCTCGTCGACGGCCAGCTGCAGCCGATCCGCGACACGGCCGGCAACCTCCAGACCGCGGCGACGACCGACGAGTGGGGCCTGACCGCCGAGCCATGGATCTTCGCGGTCGATCGCGATGGGGTCATCCGCAAGTCGTACGAGCTCTTTGCGTCGGACGCCGAGATGGACGACGCGATCAAAGCGATCGCGCCGGACAGCTAGGGCGCGTCCTCGAGGCGGATCGCCTGGAGCGGGTCACCCGGCCGGTACCAGACCCGGACCCGCGACCCGGTGAGTTGGTGTTCGGCGAGATGGCTCGGCGGGAACTCGACGCCGTTCTCGAGGTCGACAAGACCGAATGCGAGCGTCCGGCCGTCGTCGGTCCGGAGCCTGAAGCTCCGGACATCGGTGAGACCGGTGGAGTCGACGCCGACGACGAGTCCGACGATCGCCGTCGTGCCAGGCGGCCCTCCGGATGCCTGCGGCGCTCCGCCGCCGAGGATGAGCGCGGCGCCTCCGGTGATCGCGATGACGACGACCAGGGCCAGCGCGAAGAGGTTCCGGGTCCGACGATCCACCGATCAGGCGCTCGCCGTCAGCGCCCCCGCGCCGGTCCCGATGCTGCCGGGCGCATGCAACGGCTCGCCCCTGGCGCACATCGGACACGTGGCCTCACCGGGTTCGTAGGTCGGCAGGTCCAGGTGCCAAAGGGAATGGAGCGGGTACGTGCGACCGGTCGTGGGTGACGTCAGCGTCGCGCGGCCGCCGCTCCGGTCGACCAGCACCACGCATTCGACGATCTCGCCGCCCATCGCCTCGACCGCGGGGAGCATGGCCAGCAGCGAGCCACCGGTCGTGAGGATGTCGTCGACGAGCAGGACCCGCTCACCCGGCTCGATGTGGAAGCCGCGCCGGAATTCGCGACGGGTCGTGCCGTCGTCGGCGTGGACCTCCTCGGCGAAGAGGCTCCGGATCCCGAGCTGGCGCGCGGTCTCGAAGGCGAGGATGACGCCGCCGGTCGTCGGGCCGGCAACCAGGTCGACCATGGCGGCGCCGTCGCGGTCGCGGACCTGCCCGGCCCAGACGGCGCAGAGCTCGCTGGTCGCGGCCGGATCCGAGAGGACGGCGAACTTCTCGACGTAGGCATCGCCGTGGCGGCCGCTCTTGAGCAGGAAATGGCCCTCGCGGAACGCGCCGGAGGCCCGGAAGCGCGCCTCGGTCCGGGCGGCGATCGCCGCACGCGCCGCCGCATCGACAGCTGGACGGATGGTGGTCACGAGCGAAGTCTACGCGGGCCGAGCATCGGCGCCCGGTATTGCCTATGAGAGCGTCGCGGCGAATTCGACCGGGTCGCGCCGCCGCAGCTCGGCCACGCCGTCGAACCCGGTGTCCGGGCTGACGATCTCGGCGATCCCTTCGTGGATGCATGTCGCGACATGGACGAGGTCCCGAGCCTGCAGCGCCGGGTAGCGTGCCGCGAGGTCCGGCACCCGACGCATGAGGGCGTGCGTGATCGGGAAGACGGGCGCGAACACGTCCATCGTGAGGTTCGCGACCTCGAGGCCGATCTTCGGTCGCTTGATGCTGATGAACCGATGGAGGATCTCCTGCACGACCTCGACCGAGGTCACCGCCGCAACGTCGCCATCGCCGATGCCGGTCATGATCCGCGCGCACGGGCCGCGGAGCGGATGCGCGGCCCCGTTCGCGTACATGATCACGGCCGTGTCGACGAAGACGGTCACCTGTCGCCCAGCTGGCTCTTTAGGATCTGGGCCTTCATGACCTCCCAGTCGTCGACCGGGGCGTTCATCTTGAGCATGGCCTGAACGGCGCGACGCCGTGAATCGAGGCCTGGGTCGGTGTAGGTATCGACGGCGTCCCGAATCACGGCGCCGACGGACCGGCCATCACGGGCGGCGATTCGCTTGAGCTTCTCGACCTGTGCCGGAGACAGCAAGACCTGCGTTCGTTCGCTGAACATGCACATACCATACCATGTGCAGGTGCCGCTAGGGTCGGTATTCGACGCCTTTCGACGACGGGGTGGCGGGCTTGGTCGGCAGGGCGGTCCCGATCAGGTCGCGGTATGAGGTCAGGCCGCGCTCGCGACAGGCCGCGGCCAGCTCGTCCACGAGGCGGACCGGCAGCGTCGGGTCGGCGAAGATCGCGGTCCCGACCTGGACCGCGACGGCCCCGACCGCGAGGAAGTCGAGCACGTCGGCGAGCTCGGTGACGCCGCCGATCGCGACCACCGGGATCTTCACCGCCTGGACGGCTTCGTAGACGATCCGCAAGGCGACGGGCTTCACGGCCGGGCCCGACAACCCGCCGTAGATGTTGCCGAGGAGGGGCCTCGTCCGGCTCGGGGCGACGGCGATCCCGGACAGCGTGTTGATCGCCGTCAGGGCGTCCGCCCCGGCGTCGGCGATGGCCCTGGCGATGGGCCGGATGTCCGCGACGTTCGGCGACAGCTTCACGAGCAGCGGCAGGTCCGTGGCACGCCGGACGGCGGCCGTCACCTCGCCGGCCGCGGCGGCGTCGATCGCGAACTGGAGCCCGCCGCGTCCGACGTTCGGGCAGCTGATGTTCAGCTCGATCCCGGCCACCCCCGGCACGCCGTCGAGGCGCCGTGTGACCTCGACGTAGTCCTCGACGGACTCACCGGCGACGTTGACGATGACCGGCACCGCCCAGCCCGTCCACGTCCCCGAGTACTTCTCGATGACGGCATCGACGCCGGGGTTCTGGAGGCCGATCGAGTTGAGCATCCCGCCCGGTGTCTCGGTGACGCGCGGCGTCGGGTTGCCGATGCGCGGCCGGAGCGTCGTTCCCTTGCAGCAGATGGCACCGAGGCGATCGACGTCGACGACCTCGCCGTACTCGATGCCGTAGCCGAACGTCCCCGAGGCGACGAGGATCGGGTTGACGAGCACCAGGCCACGCCCGAGGTCGACCGACAAGTCGACCGCCGCGTCCGGGGCGAGCGGCGCCGGACGCGTCCGTCCGTCCGTGGCGTGCTCGGTCGTCGGCATCGCCCGAGTCGAGAGCGAGCCCTGGACCGCCGGCCGGACCCGTCGGTCGGTGGGCGTTCGCGCCCGGCCGGACGGTCCGCCGGTCGAGGTCATCGCGCGACGCTTCGCCTTCACGACCAAGCGCCTTCCCATTGGAGCTCATCCGAGGCGAAGACCGGACCTTCGCGACACACCCGCTGGGGCGTCCCGGTGACGCTCATGACGACGCACCCCAGGCACGCGCCGACCGCGCAGCCCATGTTCTGCTCCATCGAGACCTGCAGGAACGCCTTGCGCCGGGCCGCCGGTGACCCGATCGGGTCGGCCTTGCCGGCCCCTCGCTTGCGGCCGAGGTTGGCGACGCCGAGTCGCTCTCGCCGACTCGACGCCAGCCGGGCGAGGGCCGCAAGCATCGGTGCCGGGCCGCACGCGAACGCCTGGTCCGCCCAGGCCTCGTACGCGGGCAGCAGCTCGGTCACGAAGCCATGGTGGCCCATCGATCCGTCGTCGGTCGCGACGACGTACTCGACCTCGTCGGGCAGGAGGCTCGACGGATAGACCTCGCGGAGGCTGGCGCCACCGAAGAGCAACGTCACCTGGCGTCCGTCACGGATGGCCTCGTCGGCGAGCATCCGGACGCCGGCCATGCCCAGCCCGCCCGCCACGAGCAGGAGGTGCTGGCTGCGCGAATCCACCTCGAACGGACGCCCGAGCGGCCCGAGCATGTCCACGGTGTCACCCGGGCGCAGCCGGGTGAACCATTCGGTCCCGCGTCCGATGACGCGGTAGTGGATCGTGACGATCCCGGTCGAGGCGTCGGTCGTGTTCAGCGAGAACGGGCGACGCAGGACCATGCCCGAGAAGTCACCGGTCTTGACGTGGACGAACTGGCCCGCCCGCGAGCCGCTCGCGATGTCGGGGGCGTGGAACGACTGGAGCCACTGGCCCGGCAGGATCTCCCGACTCTCGACGAGCTCCGCTGCAGCGAGCCGCATGCTCACGCGGTCGGCTTGTCCTCGGTCTCGTCGGCGTCCTCGACGTCTTCCACGTCCTCGACGTCTTCCACGTCCTCGACGTCCTCATTGGCCTCAGCGTCCGCGACGCGGTCCGCACTTGCGGCGGCCTGCGCCGGCCCGACCCCGTCCCCGCCCAGTTCGGGCGCGACGGACGGGTAGGCCTCCGCCAGCGAGTCGGCCAGGTCGCCGAAGACGTCGGTCGGGTCATAGAACTCGACGAGTTCGTCGGCATTGGTGAGCATCCGCCACTCTCCGTCGGCATCCTCGGGGATCACCTCGGCCCGGAAGGTCCCGGCCGCGGTGAGCGTCAGCCGCTCGTCGTCGTCGTCGACGATGATCAGCTCGCCGACGAGGCCGCTCAGGCCCGTCGCCACGCCCTCGAACTCCTCGAGCAGCCGCGATTCGCTGCGCTGGCTGCGCTCCTGGTATTCGAGCGCCAGGTCGTACAAGCGATGGGCGGCCGCCTCGTCGTCGTCGGCGTCCAGGGGCTCACCCTGCCCGGCGGCCCACGAGTCGGCGGCCGCGGCGTACGGATCCTCGCCGAGCACGACGGTCTCCTCGATGGAGATACCCGAGGCGTCCATGAGGTCGCCTTCGGCGGTCGGCTCGGCGCGCAGCCCGGAGGCTTCCTTGGCGGCCTCCGTGAAGGCCGCGTAGATGTCGGCCGGGTTATAGAGCTCGACGAGTTCGGAGGCGCTTTCGATGACCTCGGTCTCGCTGACCCAGTCGCCGGTGATCTCGTCCTGGTAGCGGCTTCGACTCCGGAAGCTGAGATCCGGGGCGATGGACAGGTAATCGGGTTCCTCGTCGATGAGCGTCAGCCCGCCGAGGACCGCGATCCGCTCCTTGTGGTGGTCGAGGAACTTGCGCAGCTGTTCGGTCGCCTGGATCAGGAAATCGGAGCGTTCGAGGGCGGCGTCCGCCGCGAGCTCTCCGAGCAGGTCGTTGTGGCCGTCCATGGTCGCCTCCGTGCTGTTCGGGGAGTCTACGGGTGGTACTCGAGATCGGGCCCCATCCGTTCTCGCAGGAACATCGAGTGGTGGCGCTCGAAGATCCACTCACCGGCGCGATGGCCGAGTGCGCGAGTGGCTTCGTCCTTCTCCAGTTTGTCGATGGTCGCGTAGTCGGGCAGGTCCAGCAGGATGACATTGTCGAAATCCCAGCCATAGGCGACGTTGAACCAGCCGATGAAGCGGATGCCGAACTTCTCCTCGTAGTCCTTCACCTGCCTCGGGAAGATCGTGCGCATGAAGAACTTGAAGAACGGGTCGCGGCCGCGGCGGACGGAGAAGTAGGTCGCGAGCACGGGCACGTCGTGCGGTCCTCCATGAGCGAACGATGGGCCGGCTCGCGCCGTCCCGTCGCGTATTGTCGCACGGGGCACCGGTCGTGCCGCGGCCGTGTAACGGCTTGACCGGATCAGCGTCTGTACCGGCGAGAGGGAGGCCCAGATGACCGAACCGATCGACGAGTCCGAGATGGCGTCGGACCAAGGCTCCACCGAGCCGGCGACCGAGGTCGTCGCCGAGGCGCAGGACGCGGGGGAGGCCGCCCCTCCCACGGGAGAGGCACCGCCCGAGGCACAGTCGACCGCATGGGTCCCCCCGAGCGACGGAGGCGATGGAGGTGGAGGCCTGAGGCGGGGTTGTGTGATCGCCCTCCTCGTGGTGGCGGTCGGCGTGCTCGCCGTGCTCGTCGGTCTGACCTTCCTCGGATCACAGTTGGCCTCGAGTCTCGCGGGCACGATGGAATTCGGGACGGGCGGGACGGGCTGTTCGGTCACGGGTGAAGCGACGACCTTTCCGGCCAGCTCGGCGATCCACGCCGTGGCCTATCTCGAGCGTGAGACGCGTGCCGGCGAGCCGATCACCATCACCGTCACGTACCCGAATGGCACGAAGGAATCGCAGGACCAGACCGTCGGCGAGGGGAGTACGTGCATCTCCCAGGACGTCCCCTCGGGTGTCGCGCCCGGCCATTACCTCCTGGAGTACCGCTCCGGGGCTGAGGTCCTCGCGACCGGGGCGTTCGACATCACGCCCTGACCTTTCCTACTCGTCTGGCGACGGAGTCCCAGGCGGAATCGAGGCGCTTTCGGGCGCGACGGCGGCGTCTTCGAGTTCGCCGACCGTCCTCGTGTCGCTGGCCAACGGGCGACGACGCCCCCGCCGGTCGGCTGCCACGAGCCGCAAGAGGAAGATGATCGTCTGGCCGGTGATCAGTAGCAGCAGGATCACCGCGAACAGGAGCGCGGCACTCACGGTCGGCGGCCAGTTCCAGACCACGCTCAGCGGCGTGAGGACGATGAGCACCGCCAGGGCGATCACCTGGAACCGGAAGCAGCCGAGGCCCGGGCCGCGCTCGGCTTCGAGGGCCTCGCCCTTGTACTGGATCGGCCCGGTCGACCGGGGCGGACGCGGCGGCGTCGGGTCGGCGTTCGGATCCACGGCGGGAGCGGGAGCGGGCTCCCGGGGTTCGTCAGTCACGAGCCGGAACGATACGGGAGATGACCGTGCCACGCCGCCAGACCTCTCGGCATACTGCGACCATGGCCATCCTCGTCCCCTACTTCCGCGTCCGCGACGCCGAGGCGTCGGCGAGGTGGTACGAGCGCCTCGGGTTCACCGTCACGTCGAGACACCAGGTCGAGCCGGGCTTCCCGTCGTTCATCGCGATCGAACGCGACGGCGTCCTCATCTACCTATCGGAGCACGACGGCGACGCCCCACCCGAGAGCCTCGCCTACCTGCACATCGACGATGTCGTGCCGTTGGCGGAGTCGCTCGGCTTGGAGGTCGAGGACACCGACTATCAGCGCCGTGAGATCGAGGTCGTCGATCTCGACGGGAACCGACTGCGGATCGGCTCGCCGACCTGACCGTCAACCCGGCTGCGAGCCCTCCGGCCGCGGCTCCGTGGCCAGCCCCTCGACCACCTCCATCCCGGGCAGCGCCCGCAGGATCGCCGGCGTCGAGATGACCTTCCAGGAGCGCGAGCCGCCGCCCAGGATGACCCGCTCACGCGCCATGACGCGGGCATCGACCCAGATCGGCAGCCCGTCCGGAAGCCCGAAGACGGTGACGCCGCCCATCGTCATGCCGGTGAGCGCGGCGGTGTCCTCGGCCGGGGCGAACGACGCCTTGCGCGTGCCGAGCCGGTCCCGGACCGCCCGGTTCACGTCGAGCCGGTAGGGCGCCAGCGTCACGCACGCGGCATAGCGCGGCGGATCGGCCTTGCCGATCACGACGATCGTGTTCGCGGAGTCCTCGGGAGCGAACCCGTAGGCCGCGCAGAACGCCGCCGTGTCGGCGAGGGCCGGGTCGCAGGCGAAGAGCTCGTAGGCCACACCCAGTGGCGCCAGGGCTGCCTCGAGCCGGGCCCGTCCCTCAGGGTCGTGATCCTGAGCGTGCTCACTCATCGCGTCGAAGGGTACGATGCCGCCTATGCGTATCGCTGCCGCCCAGGTCCATCCGGCCTGGCTCGACCCCACCCACGGGACCACCATCGTCACCGACTGGATCGGGCGCGCCGCCGACGAGGGGGTCGAGCTCGTCGCGTTCGGCGAGACGTTCCTCGGCGGATATCCGCTCTGGATCGGGATCACCGACGGCGCCCGCTTCGACAACGCCGACCAGAAGCGCGCCTTCTCGGCCTATCTCGATGCCGCGGTCGACATCGACGGGCCGGAGATCGCCACGATCACCGAGGCGGCCCGCGATCGCGGCGTCTTCACCTACCTCGGGGTCGCCGAGCGCGGGGGCGGACCGGGCCGCGGGACCGTCTACTGCACGCTCGTCGCCATCGATCCGAAGCGCGGCGTCGTCAGCGCCCACCGCAAGCTGATGCCGACCTACGAGGAGCGCCTGGCGTGGGGCATCGGGGACGGGCACGGCCTCCGGGTCCATGACGGTCCCGGCGGCGTCCGGGTCGGCGGCCTCAACTGCTGGGAGAACTGGATGCCGCTCAGCCGGGCGGCGATGTACGCGGGCGGCGAGGACCTGCACGTGGCGGTCTGGCCGGGCGGGGTCGGGCTGACGAAGGACATCACCCGGTTCATCGCCCTCGAGGGTCGCGTGTTCGTTCTGTCGGCGGCCGATCTCCACAGCGCGTCCGACATCCCGGATTCGTTCCCGCTCGCCGAGGCGGTCCGAGCCGAGATGCGTGACGACGATTACGAGGACGGCGGCTCATGCATCGCCGGCCCAGATGGCGAATGGGTCGTCGCCCCGGTCCCGAACGACGAGCGCCTGGTCTGCGCCGACATCGACGTGGCGCGCGTCCGCGAGGAGCGCCAGAACTTCGACCCGACCGGGCACTACTCCCGCCCGGACGTGCTGCAACTGACGGTCAACCGGAAGCGTCTGGCATCGGTCGAATTCGAGGACTGACCCCGCGATCCTCGCGACCGCTACCATCGATTCGATGACCGATCGATCGACGACCCAGCATCCGACCGCGCCGCCCGACATCGACGCGTACCTGGCGCGGTTCGTCTGGCACCCGGAGCCCGAGCTGGTCGGCTATCGCGACGAGGGCGCGTCCCGCGCCGCGCTCGAACGACTGGGCGAGGACACCTGGCGCGCGGCGCTCGACTTCCTCTACGGCCACGCCGTGGAACGGGCGATGGGCCATCCCGGTTCCTACGACGAGATCCGCCAGGCCTACTTCGGGGAGCGTCGATCGCCCGGCCCGGCGCCAGACTCCCCGACCACGTCGGCCGAGGTCCTCGAGCAGTTCCGGACGCGTCTTGCCGGCGGCCAGATGAACGCCCAGCACGCGCGCCAGTTCGGCTACTTCACCCCGCCGCCGCTGCCGATCTCGATGATGGGCGAGCTGCTCGCCCAGATGACCAACCAGGGCGTGGACGTCTGGCATGCGGGCCCAGTGGCTGCGTTCGTCGAGGAGGAGGTCGTGCACTGGCTGTGCGATCTCGTCGGGTACGGCAGCGCGTCGTTCGGGCTGCTGACCTCGGGCGGCGTGATGGCCAACTTCATGGGCATGACGATCGCCCGGGACCTGCAGCTCGGGCGCGTCCTCGGCCTCGACCACCCGCCGCGCGGCGCGGACCTCGTCGGCGCGCGGGTGTACGCCTCCGACCAGACCCACTTCTCCGTGGCGCGGGCGCTGGACCTGCTCGGCTTTCCGGCCGAAACGCTGGTCATCGTCCCGTCCGACGAGCGCTTCCGCCTGCGGGGTGGGCCCGTCGCCGAGGCCATCGCCCGGGATCGGGCCGCCGGCTTGACCCCGTTCGCGATCTCCGCGGTCGCGGGGTCGACCAACACCGGCTCGGTGGACCGGGTCGGCGAGCTGGCCGACATCGCGGCGGCCGAGGGTCTATGGCTCCACGTCGATGCGGCGTACGGCGGCGCGGCCCGGCTCTCGACGCGAGACGCCAAGCGCGTGGCCGATCTCGAACGAGCCGACTCGATCACGCTCGACCCGCACAAGTGGTTCTTCCAGGCGTATGACATCGGGGGGCTGCTGGTCCGCGATGCCACGCACCTCGGCGCGACCTTCGGCGGACGCAGCCCCGAGTACTACCGCGGCGGTGAGGCGACGGGGAGTGCCGGGTCCCTGGCCAGCCACGACGTCGACGGGCATGACGACCACGCGGACCAGCTCAACTTCTACAAGCTCAGCTTCGAGGGCACGCGGCGCTGGCGCGCGCTCAAGCTCTGGATGTCCTGGAAGCACCTCGGCACCGAGGGGTTCGGCCGGCTCATCGAGGCGAATGACGACCTGGCCGCGCACCTCGCGCGCCGCTGCGCCGAGTCGGACGACTTCGAGGCGCTCCCCGAGGTCCCCGACCTGTCCGTCGTCTGTTTCCGGCACCTGCCGGGCGGGCGTGACGTCGCCCGCCGACTGCCGCCCCGCGAGCTCGATGCGCACCAGGACCGGCTCCAGCGGGCGCTCGAGGTCTCGGGCGACGGCTGGCTCACGACGACGCGACTGCGCGGCGCGACGTACCTGCGCGCCGGCATCGTCAACTACCTCTCGACCGAGGCGGACATCGACCGCCTGCTGGACACGCTCCGGGCGCTCGCCGCCTAGGTTCGCGCCGTGGCAAGGGCTCAGACTGGGTCGTGGCCGCGTCCGGATCGTCGCGATCAGTCGACGCGGGAGGTGGGGCGGGACCGGGCCGCGACGCGGTCCTGGAGACGGAACCACTCACCGGCGACCGGGAGGAACCAGGGACGGCCCTCGTACGGCGCCGGCACCAGCGGGAATCGCAGCCGCGTCAGGGCGGGAGCGTCGCCGCCGGCCATCCACGCGCCCACGGCGGTCCCGAGGTGGGTCATCAGCGCGACCCCGGTGCCGCAGCAGCCGAGGGCGTATGCGACCCCGTCCTTCGTCCGGCCGACGTGGGGCATCCGGTCGAACGTGAAGCCGACATTGCCGCCCCAGGCGTACTCGATCCGGTAGTCCGCGAGCGGCGGATGGACCTCCAGGAGCCCCTTGTGGAGGATCGCGGCGGTCCGCTCGATGGACGTGGGCATGAAGCTCGCCCGCCCGCCGAAGACCATCCGGCGGTCCGTCGAAACGTGCCAGTAGTAGAGGAAGTTCTTGGTGTCGTAGAAGGAGCGGCCCTTCGGGGAGAGCTCGTGGGCGAGGTCCTCGGGGAGGGGCTCGCTCGCGATGATGTAGCTGCCGATCGGGATCACCCGGCGCCGGAGCGTCGGGACCACGCCGTCGGTGTAGCCGTTGGTGGCGACGAACACGTCGCGGGCCAGGATCGCACCGCGCTCGGTCTCCACGACGAAGCGGCCGTCGGCCTGCCGACGGATCGTCTTCGCTCGGACGCCTTCATGGAGATCCGCGCCGGCCCGGTCGGCCGCTCCGACCAGGCCCGCGAAGTACCGTCCCGGGTGGAGGAGGCCGCTGCTCGGGACGACCAGGCCCGCGAAATAGGCGTCCGAGCCGATCTCCTCACGGATCCGGTCGCGCGGCACCACCTCCGCGGCCACCCCCACCGTCAACAGGCTATCCCGAGCCTCCTCGAGCTCGGCGACGTGCGCCGGCGCGTAGGCCAGCTCGACGTTCCCGAGCTCGCGGAAGTCGCAATCGATGGCCTCGTCGGCGATCAACCGCTTGAGGAGCGCGTACGACTCGAGCGTCTCCTGGTACAGCGCCCGTCCGGTGGCCTCGCCGTAGCGCCGCAGGAGCGCCGCCGGCCCCCACTTGTACCCGGCGTGGACGATGCCGCCGTTGCGCGTCGAGGCGCCCCAGCCGAGCGTGTGCGCCTCAAGGACCGTGACGGCCTTGCCACGTGTCGCGAGCTCGCGGGCGGCGTTGATGCCCGCCAGTCCCCCACCGACGACCACGACATCCGTCGCGTCCGGCAACGGTCGCTCCGAACGATCCGGCAGCGGCGCCATGGTCGCTTGCCAGAGTGAGCGGCGCTCGTAGTCGCGGTTGATCGAAGGCGTCCCGGACGAGGTCATTCGCGGCAGGGTAACGGAGCCATCCGGGGGACGCCGGGTCGGCTCGGCGGGCGAGTCCCGCGCACTCGTTCGGCGGCCCCTCGCGGCGTCCGGTCAGGCGTCGGCCGACTCGAACGCGACCTGGCCGCCCGCCAACGTGACGAGGACCCGCCCCGGCACCTCGCGGCCGATCAGTGGGGAGTTCTTGCCACGCGAGACGAGGCTTTCCGCGGTCACCAGCCACGCTTCCGAGCGGTCGAAGACGACGAGGTCGGCCGGTTCGCCCTCGACGAGCCCGACCGAGCCGTTGCGGCGCGATCGTCCGGCAAGCACGCGCGACGGCCCCGTCGTCAGCGCCTCGATCGCCCGCGCGAGGGGCAGCCGACCGGCGTCCACGGCCGCCAGCAGCAGGCCGAGGGCCGTCTCGATGCCGCTGATGCCGTTGGCCGCCGACCCGAACTCGACCGCCTTGTCCACCTCGGTGTGGGGCGCATGGTCCGTGGCGATCGCATCGGCCGTGCCATCGACCAGGGCGGCCAGGACGGCCGCGGCGTCCTCGGGCGCTCGCAGCGGCGGGTTCACGCGGAGACTCGGGTCGTAGGCGCCGGCCCGCATCGCGTCATCGGCCCACGGGTCGCCGCTCGCGTCCCAGGCCCAGCGTCGGGCACCGGCGACCCATTCGTCCGTGAGCGCCAGATGGTGCGGGGTCACGTCGCAGGTGACCGGGAGGCCCGCGGCCTTGGCGCGCCGGATCAGCTCGAGCGCCCCCGCCGATGAGACGTGGGTCAGGTGTAGCCGGGCGCCCGGCACGTCCCGCACCACGTCCCCGAGCACCGCAAGGTCCCGCCCGACGGCCATCTCCTCCGCCGCGACCGGCCAGCCGCGCAAGCCGAGGACCGTGGCGACGAACCCGTCGTTCGCCTCGGCCTCGGCGGTCAGCCCGGTCTCTTCCGGGTGATCGACGACCGGCAGGCCGAGGGCCCCGGCGTACGCCAGCGCCGAGCGCATGATCGATACGCTCGCGATCGGGGCACCGTCGTCGCTGAACCCGACGACCCCGGCATCGGCGAGCTCGCCGAGGGCGGCCAGCGTCTCGCCGCTCCGCCCGACGGTCACCGCCCCATGGGCGAGCAGCTCGACCGGTGACCCACTCGCAACGCCAGCCGCCCGGATCCGTGCGAGCACGCCCGGCTCGTCGAGCGTGGGCGTCGTGTTCGGCATCGCGCAGACGGTGGTGAATCCGCCGTGGGCTGCGGCAGCCAGGCCGGACGCGACGGTCTCGGCGTCCTCGTTGCCCGGCTCGCGCAGGTGCGCGTGCAGGTCGATGAAGCCAGGGGCGACGACGACACCCGCATCGTCGATGCCGTCCGCTTCGTCCCCGTCGAGCCAGGTCACGGCCTCGAGGATCCCGTCGCGCACGACGATCTCGCCCGGCCCCTCGCGGCGAGCCGCCGGGTCCACCAGCCAGGCGCGGCTGATCTCGAGGTCGGTCATCGCCCGGTCCCGCGGTCGGGCAGGTCGCGAGCCCCGGCCAGCAGGTAGAGCAGGGCCATCCGTACCGCGACCCCGTTCGTGACCTGGTCCGTGATGACCGACTGCGGCCCGTCCGCGACGTCCGCGGCGATCTCGACGCCCTCGTTCATCGGACCGGGATGCATGACGAGTGCTTCGGGCTTCGCGAGCCGGAGGCGCTCGGCGGTCAACCCGTACCGAGCCGCGTACTCACGCAGCGATGGCAGCAGGCCCGACGCCATCCGCTCGCGCTGGATGCGCAGGGCCATGACCACGTCCGCGCCGCGCAGGGCCTCGTCGATCGACGTGGTCACGTGGAAGCGACGCCCGTCCGCCGCGCCGCGTTGGGCCCAGGCTTCGAAGCCTCGGAGCAGGGTGGCCGGCCCGCACAGCCACAGGTCGGCGCCGGCTGCGGTGAGCGTCCAGATGTTCGAGCGGGCCACCCGCGAATGCAGGACGTCTCCAAGGATCACGACCTTGCGACCGGCCAGCGACGCATCTCCGGTATGCGACCGGATCGTGTACAGGTCCAGGAGCGCCTGGGTCGGGTGCGCGTGCCAGCCGTCGCCGCCGTTGAGCACGGACCCGCCGAAGATCTCGGCCGCCAGGTACGGCGCGCCGCTGACGCTGTGGCGCATGACCAGCATGTGCGCGCCGAGCGCCTCGACCGTTCGGACGGTGTCGACGAGCGACTCGCCCTTGGAGACCGACGAGGACGCCGCGGCGATGTTGACGACGTCGGCCGAGAGGTTCTTGGCCGCGACCTCGAAGCTCACCCGCGTCCGGGTCGAGGCCTCGTAGAACAGGATCGTCACCTGTCGACCGCGCAGTGCGGGCACCTTGGCGATGGGCCTGGCCAGGACCTCGCGCATCGCATCGGTGGTGCGCATGACGAGGTCGAGGTCGGCGGCGGACAGGGCGTCCACGTCGAGCAGGTGGCGATGCTGCCAGCCGACCGGCTGGGTCTCCGGCGCGACGTCGACCGACGGGACGACCGGGGCGGCGTCCGGGTCGACCACGAGGCTCACCCGACCGGCTCGGTCGCCACCGGCTCCGGCGCCGCCGACGCCAGTCGCTCGATCTCCACGGCATCCTCGCCGTCGGTCTCCTCGAGGTGGACCTTGACCAGCTCCTCGCGCGACGTCGGGACGTTCTTCCCGACATGGTCGGCCCGGATCGGCAGCTCCCGATGGCCGCGATCGACGAGCACGGCCAGGCGGATCGCCTGCGGACGACCGAAGTCGACGAGCGCGTCCATCGCGGCGCGGATCGTCCGTCCCGTGTAGAGGACGTCGTCGACGAGCACGACCGTTCGACCGTCGATGCCCATCGGCAGCTCGGTGCCCTTGACGATGGGCTGCTGGGCCACCAGCGAGAGGTCGTCGCGGTAGAAGGTGATGTCGAGGGCCCCGACCGGCACCCTCGCGCCCTCGTTCTCGGCGATGGCATCGGCGATGCGCCGGGCGAGCGGCACGCCCCGTCGCTGGATGCCGATGAGCAGTAGACCGTCCGTGCCGGCCTGCTTCTCCACGATCTCGTGGGAGAGCCGGATCGTCGCGCGACGGATCTCGTCCGCGGTCATGATCTGACGGCCGCTCATCGCTCCTTCCCGGCCTCACGGGGCCTCGTCGGCGGCCTCACGGGGCCGCAAGCCGAAGGGTCCCGGACAGGATACCGCGCCCGGACGCGACCGGCGACCGGCGGTCAGGGCGGATCAGTAGACGTAGACGGTCACCTTGGTCGTGCCGGACCAGGACGGGCACCCGCAGATGTCGAAGAAATCGGGCTTATACAGGTCCACGATCCGGCTGCTGCCCTGGGCGGGGCCGTAGTCGTTGATGACGCGCTCCACACAGCCCCCGCCCCCGCAGATGATGACGATCGTGCCGCGCGGCAGGCGCATCGCGGTCGTGCCGGCCTCGTAGAACGTGGCCGTGCCGGTCAGCTTGTACTTCGCGGGCTTGCGGACGGACTTCGACGACCCATCGGGCTGGTCGACCTTGTGGCGCGCGCTCGGACCGGCCTTGGGCGCCTGACCCGGCTCGATGAACGTCGTGTCGACCGTGACGGCACCGGCCGCCGCCTGGGCCGCGTCGAGGCCCTCGACCGTGATCGCGGGACGCGAGCCGCTGCCCGTGTCCGGGAGCGGCTGGAGCGCACCGACCGGAACGGGTTCCGAAGGACGCGATGCCCGTGAACCCGCGAGACCGGGGAGTGCGACCAGGGCGAGGGCGGCGGTGAGCGCCAACCCTACGACCAACGTTCTGGGTCGCATGGAAGGGTGAAGATACGCCGGATCCGCCCGACGCGCACGCCCGTCCCGCGACTTCGCGCGGCGGTACGCTACATGACGGTCGGCCGAGGCCGCGCCGCCGGCTGACCGATCGAAAGGAGCCCCGCCCGTGACGCTCAGCGAGAACCTCATCGCGAACGAGGAGATCGTCTACGAGACCCAGAAGCACTGGATGGCGCCGCTTCGCGATTCGGTGGTTCCGGCGCTCCTGCTGCTCGGCGCCTACGCCGTCGGCTGGATCACGCCCGACAGCCAGTCGGGCATCGTCGGAGCGGTCGGGAATCTGCTCGATCTGATCAAGATCGGGCTCGTCATCGGCGGCATCGGCTGGATCATCTACAACGTCATCGTCTGGCGGACCGCGAAGTTCGCCGTGACCACGTTGCGCGTGATCCGCGAGGAAGGCCTCGTCTCGCGCCGGTCGTCCGCGACGATGCTGCGCTCCGTGACCGACGTGCAGACCCGCATCCCGTTCGTCGGCGGGCGGATCGGCTACGGCGACGTCGTGGTCTACACGCAGGCCGGGAATGCCGGCGTCGACCGGTTCAAGACCATCACGCATCCGGCTGAGTTCCGCGATCAGATCATGACCCGCAAGCTGGGCGAGGAGACCCAGCGAGCCGCGGCAGCCGACCGAACACCGCTCGCCGCGCCGCCGGCCGCGAGCGCACCCGCCCCCGCGGCACCCGATCAGATGGCGGTCTTGGCGAGCCTGGCGCAGCTTCGCGACAGCGGGGCGATCACGCCCGAGGAGTTCGAAACGAAGAAGGCGGAGATCCTGGCCAGGATCTAAGGCGACAGGGGGCGTCGCTCTCAGCGAACGACGACGACGTCCTCGCCCGGCACGCTCTCCGTCGCGCCGACCCCGTCATCGGACCAGGCCACGACCTGCACCTTGCTGCCCTGGGCGTCCTGGCCGTGCGGCGTGGCCCACGCCAGTCGCCCGTTCCCGATCGAGAAGCCGGACAACGCCGGGACCTCGGTCGGGGCGCCGTCGGGTCGGGTCAGCTTGCCCGATTCACGATCCAGCCGGAGCAGGGTGAGCCGACCGATGCCCGCATCGGCTGGTTCGGCGACCCAGACGGCCACCCAGGAGCCCGTCTCGTCCCAGCGCACGTCGAAGTCGCCGACCGGTCCGGTGACCCCAGGGATCGGGTCGCCGGCGGTGCCCGCGTCGCTGCCGTCGGCGGGCCAGCGCACGATGCGCAGGTCCCCGCGCCCGGGCGTCATGTCGACGACGTCGGTGGCCGGCACCTTGATGGAGCCGTCCCAGGCGACGGCGAAGGTCCCGCTCGGATCGACGGCCGGTCGCCACAGTCCGCTCGAGACGTCCGTGCGCTCGCCACTGGCGGGGTCGATGCGGAAGCTGACCGGCGTGTGGGCCCCATCGACCGGGTCGCCGGAGGCGAGGCTGCTGCCGATGATCGAATCGCCGTGCCAGGAAGCGAAGACGCTGCGGCCGTCCGTCGTCAGCCGACGCGACACCTGGTCACCGACCCGCCAGACATAGATGTCCGGGCCGTCTGACGCGTCGGCCGGTCGCGCGGTGAACGCGAACCAGTTCCCGTCGGCCGAGAAGGCCGCCGATTCACCGACCACCGACACGCCGCTGGCGATCGCGAGGTTCAGGGCGACCGTCGGTTCGGGACTCGGCGTCTCCATCGTTGACGGCGTCGGCACCGGGGTGACGATCGGGCTGGGTTTCGTGGTGGGGGTCGGTTCGGGGGTCTCTGCCGGTTCGTCGGTCGGTCCGGGCGAGGTCGCGGCCTCCGGCGTGGCTGCCGGCGACTCTGTGGCGGCCGGCGCGTCGCTCGGCGTCGTGCTGGCGGTCTCGGCCGGCGTCGCCGCCGCCGTCTTGGTCGGGGTCGGCGTCTTGGAGGGCTTGGGGGTCGCGCGCGGCGGCTGCGACTCCGTGCCGGCCTCCGGCAGCGAGACGACGAAGATGCTCTGGCGGCCGGACGCGTCCTGCCCGACCACGATGGCCCGGCCGTCGGTCGGGGAACCGATGACGGACTGCGGGGCCGCGGCGAGGTCGAGCCGTCCGAACGCCTGATCGTCGAGGGCGGCGCAGTCCGGCCGGTCGCCCATCGGGCAGACCTCATCGAGATCCGCGACGTTGTAGGCGTACGCGCCATCCTCGAGCGTCCGCACCCAGCCCACGGAACCCGCGGCGACGAGCATCGGGGTCGCCGCCGGCTGGCCGTGCCCGCTCGGGCTCGCGTTTGCGGTATCGACGCCAGGGGTACCCAAGTTCCAGGCACCCGACAGGGCGGTCGCCCCGAGGACGATGGCGATCACGGCGATGCCGGAGATCGCGCCCAGGGGCAGTCGCCGTGGTCCGACACGCGTCCGCCCGGCTCGGCCGTGGCCCGCCTCACGTTCGATGCCGGCGGCCGTTCGCGCCCACAGGTCGCGCGGCGGCTCCGGGGCGATGTCGCGCAACGAGCGAAGGGCGAGCCGATCGGCGACATACGCCTCGGCGACCGCCCGACACGCCTCGCAGCCCGCCAGGTGCTCGTCGAGCCACGCGGCCTCACCGGGATCGAGCTCGTCGTCGAGGCGCTCCGCGGCTCGGGACCGGGCCCGGTCGTGGGGCGTGGGCCAGTCGTCCGGTCGTCGCGTGACCCGTCCGAAGCGGCTCATCGCGGTCGCCCCGGTGATCGGGCGCTGGTCGCCTCAGCCGCGGCGTCGGCGGCCGCCTCGGCCTGCGCATCGGCGGCGCGTTCGGCGGCGAGGGCCTGGCGGAGGCTCTCGCGAGCGCGGGTCAGCAAGGCTCGGGCCGCGACGTGGCTCACGCCCAGCGCGGCCGCCAGCTCGAGGCCCGTGAGGTCGTGCAATTCCGCGAGCAGCAGGGCCGCCCGCTGGCGCTCGGGGATCCGCTCCAGCGCGCGCTGCATGTCGCCGGACAGCCGGGCGTCCATGACGAGGCGCTCGGCCGACGGCGCCGACCCATGCGATTCGCCCGTCCACGGGAAGAACCGGATGATCTTCCGGCGCCGGATCTCGTCGAGCGCGACCCGATGGGCGATCTGGTACAGCCAGGCACGGGCGTTCTCGGGCTTCTCCAGCGTCTCGTAGTTCTTGTAGGCCTTGATGAAGGCGTCCTGGGTCATGTCGGCGGCGACTTCCGGGTCGCGCATCATGCGCAGGAGATAGGCGTAGATCTCGCCGTGGTGCTTCGCGAACAGCGCCTCGATGAAGACACCGGCCTCGTCGTGATCCCAGGCCTCGCTCATCGGGCGGCCAAAGGATGTGACGGCAGGCCGCGCGACCGGGCGGCCGAGCGTGTCGCGGAGGATGTTCTGCTGAGGGTCGATGGCCACGAAGGCTCCGTGCGGACGGGTCGACGGAATGCGCAGCCGACAAGGGACGCGCTCGTTGGGCCAGAGACGGTGGACTTCCCCCCGGTGTGACGCCGGCGGGTGCCCGGCAGGCAGCCGTTCAACCCGTCGCACCTCCCCGGCCTTCGGCGCGGCCCAGGAGTTCCTCCACCGCGTCTTCGGGCGAGACGGGATTCACGGGCAGGCCGGTTCCCAGCTCGAGGCCGGCGATCTCCCGCAGGCGCGGGTGGATCTCCCAGTGCCAGTGGTACGTCGCATCGACCTGCTCCCGCAACGGCGCGGTGTGGAGGACGAGGTTGTACGGCGGCCCGTCGAGGCTCGACGCGAGGCTCGCCAGGACCTGGCGGAGGGCCTCGGCGGTCGCGGCGATGTCCGGGGCGCCCATGCGGCTGAAATCGGCCTCATGCCGACGCGGCACGATCCAGACCTCGAACGGCGAGCGCGAGGCGTACGGGGCGAAGGCAACGCTGCCGGCGTCCTCCCAGACCAGCCGCTCCGGGCGTCGGACCTCATCACGCACGAGCCGGCAGAACGGGCATTCCCCTTCCCGGATCACGAACCGCGCCGCGCCACCCAGTTCCTCGGCGATCCGATGCGGGATCTGGGGCAGGTCGTACAGGTCGAGGCACAGGTGATTCGTCCGGGCGCCCGCCTGGCTGCCCCAGTTCTGGACGACGGTCAGGTACTCGGTCTGGCCGCTCGTCCGGGCCGCCGCCAGCGCGTCCCGAGCCTCGCACAGCAGGCCCTCGATGACCTCGTTCCCGACGGCGTGGAGGGCGCGATGCTCGCCCGGCGGCGCGACGATCGTCTGCCAGCTACCGGTGGCGCGTGCCTGGGCGAGCGCCACCTGGCCGAGGCCCTGATCGAGGTCGCGGGCGTCGCCCTCGGTGCCGACCACGTGGAATGCGAAATCCTTGAGCATCCGGACACGGATCCCGTCGCCGTCGGGCGTCGTGCAGTTGGCGCACCCGAAGAGGTTGTCATCGACCGGCTCGGCGGCACGGGCGAAGCGGTCGAGGTGGAACGCGCGATCCACGACCGTCGCCACCCACCAGCCCGTGATGGGGTCTTTGCGGAGCTCGAACAGCCCGGCCGCCACGTCCTCGCGCCTCAGGCCGGAAGGTCGCCGACGAGCGGCGCTTCGATGGCCTCGGCCAACGCCCGAGCGAAGACGGACGCCGCGCGGGCGACCGACTCGGTCGATGGCCGGGCGTCGCGCTCGCCGAGCTCGGCGGCGATCGACGTCGAAACGACGCCCGGCATCCCGCACGCATCGATCAGGTCGAAATCGTCGAGGTCGACCGTGACGTTGAGGGCGATGCCGTGGTACGTCACGCCGCGCTCGACCCGAAGGCCGAGTGCGCCGATCTTGCGCGGCCGCGATCCGTCCGGTTCGCACCAGCAACCGGGATGGCCGTCCCGTCTCGCGGCCGTCACGCCGTGGGCGGCACAGGTCGCCACGAGCGCCGCCTCCAGGGCTCGCACGAACGGCCGAACGAGCAGGCCGCGCTCGTGAAGCGCCACGATCGGGTAGGCCACGAGCTGGCCCGGGCCGTGGTACGTGACCTCACCGCCACGCTCGATGCGGACCACCGGGATGCCGCGGGCTTCGAGCTCGTCGGCGCTTGCCACGATGTGGGCCGGGTCGCTGTTGCGCCCGAGCGTCAGCACGGCGGGGTGCTCCAGGAGCAGGAGTCGGTCGCCGATCCTTGCGTCCGCCCGCTCGGCGGCGAGGCGCCGCTGGAGCGCGTGGGCCTCGTCGTACGGCACGCGGCCCAGCCAATGCGCCTCGAGCGGCCGCGACGTCGAGCGCTCGCGGTCGTCGGACAGGGCGGCGGGCGCCATTGCACCAAGGGTGAGCAGTTCGGCCTCCACCGCCGCACGATAGCAGGGCTACCCGTTCGGGCTTGCGGGCCGCGTCGACGCGGCCCCGGCGGTCACCCGAATAGACGCTCGATCGCGGTGACGACCGCCCGCCCGTCGGCGCCTTCAGGATCCTTCTCGGGGTTGTAGCACGAGAGGGACCAGCCGACGAGCCCCGGGTCGGTCGCGACCGGAAGCAGCAGCTCGGTGAGCTCGTCCCAATCGAGGCCGCCCGACATCAGGTAGTCGGTCGCCGGGAAGACGTCCTGGTCCAGCACGTCGAGATCGATATGCATCCAGACGCGCTCGCTCGCGCGACTCACGTGCGCGAGGGCTGCCAAGGCGGTGGATCTGGCTCCCTCCCGTCGGATCGCTGCGACATCGGCATCGAACAGACCGGCTGCCCGGTTGACGGCCAGCCGGTCCTCGAGGTCCGCGAGTTCGTCGGCGTCGTGGTAGCCGAGGATCGCGATCGCGCTGGCGGGCACTACGGGCACGGGCGCCACGCGTTCGACCCACGGTGCCGGACCGTCCCCGAGCAGGACCGCGATCGGCATGTCGGCGGCTTCGCCGGTCGGCGAGGTGACGCCGTCGTAGAAGTCGAGGTGGCCGTCGACGTAGACGAGACCGACGGTGCCAAGCACGTCGCGGGCGCCGGCGAGAGCGCCCGTCAACAGCGTGCAGCAACCGCCCAGCACGAATGGCCTCTCGCCCTCGCGGACGAGGTCGGCGACTGCTCGCCGGACGCCATCGGTCGTGGCCAGCACCCCTTCGAGCCCCACGAGACCCGTGGCCGCGTCGCGATCGTCGTCTGGGATCCGGACGTCGAGGTCGCCGCGGTCCTCCCAGCCGAGGCGCCCGAGCCCCGCGGCCCGCAGGGCATCGGGCGACAGCTCGGTCCCGTGGCGGTCGGCGCGCCCGAGACCGACCGAATCGATCGGCACGCCGATGGTCGTGAATACGATCCGGGCCGCGGGAGGCGTCATCCGGTCAGGGTATGGTGCGGGTCAGGCGGGTGCGGCCCCTGGCGCGAAGTCCGGGACGATCGGCCGGGCCGGCGGATCGGTGGTCTCGATCTCGCGGAGGTCGTAGTACTCGAAGGTGAATCGGACGTCCTTTGCGAGGCGGGTCACGCGATGGAACTCGAGGCTGTACGACGCGTACGCCTCGTGGGTCAGCGCTGCCGCGGCCGCATGGGCCGGTCGACCCGCGGCCGCTCGAGCCTCGGCGCGACTGTCCCACAGGCAGAACGAGAGACACAGGCCGCCGTCGGTCGTCGGACCCTTGAGGTAGTGGACGAAGCCAGGGGCGCCCGCCGCCTCGGCATGGGCCCAGTCGTCGTGCTGCGTCAGGACCGCTTCGTCGGCGCCGGGCGAACGCGTCGATCGAAACGCGACCATGTACCACTCGCCCGGCGGGACGTTCGCCGCGATCTCCGTCCAGTTGAACGCCTCACCGACCGGCAGCGACGCATACCGGCTCGAGACGGGGGCCAATCGATCGAACCCGGACGGCGATCGGTGATCCATCGGTCCGGAGGATAGCCACCTGGCGCGTGATTGTCACGTTGTGAGACGAATGCCTACCACATCGAGAGAATCGTACGGGTCCGGGACGATCAGTCGGCCAGTGCCTCGTTGACCATTCGGGCGGCATCCTGAAGGAGCCGCCGCGCCCTGGTTCGCCACGCCGGGCGGCAACGGATCGCCGGCCCGATCAGCCCCAACGCCCCGACGATGCCATCCTCACGGAAGACCGGGGCGGCCATCGCCACGGACCCCTCGATCAGCTCACCCTCGCTGATGGCCATGCCCGTCATGACGGCCGCCCCGAGGCTCGCGCGGAGCTCGGCCTCCGACGGCGTCCGGCGAGTCAGGCGCTCGAGGTCCTGGGCGAGCGCGGCCTCCAGCACATCGGCCGGGGCGAACGCCAGCAGGACCCGACCCGGTGCCCCTGCATAGAGCGGCCCCGGCGCCCCGACGTCGAGCGTGACGCGAAGGGGCTGGTCGCTCTCGACCTGGTGCAGGCAGACCGACGCGAGCCCGATCCGTCGCACGACCACCGCGGTCTCGCCGGTCTCCTGGCTGAGTCGCTCGAGCAGCGGTCCCGCGTGGCGGATGAGTCGCTCGCTGCTGACGTTCGCACCGTCCCCGATCAAGAGCCTCGGCCCCAGGTGGTAGCCGCCGCCACGACGCTCGACGAACCCGAACTCGGCCAGCGTCCGCAGGTAGCGGTAGACCGTCGAGACCGGCATGTCCAGGGCCCCGGCCAGCACGTCGGCGCGGGCTTCGCCACGGTCGGCGATCGTGAGCAGGAGTCGCAGGCCGCGCGCGAACGAGGTGTCCTCGGCCGCCTCTTCCGGGGGTCGGTCCCGCGCGGTGACCGTGCCCGGCATCAGGGCGTCATCTCGCCGCGGCCGACCGCCTCGGCCAGGGGCTCGACGTCCGGGACGTCGTCGCCGGTGGCCAGGAACGGCACGTGACCGCGGACGCGCTCGAAGGCGACGGCGGTGCCCGCGCCACGCGGTTCGACCCCGCGCAGCTCGCCGGCCTGGGCGGCCACCGCCAGCTCGATCGCCACGATCCGGGTACCGAGTCCGACCATCTCGTCGAGCCGGCGGGCCGCCAGCGGGGCGAGGCTGGTCCGGTCCTCGATGCCCTCGGCATGGGCGGTCGAGACGAGCTCGAAGGACACGGGCGCGGCGAGGAGGCGCGCTTCAGCCGCCAGCGACTGGACGGCGATGCCGAGGTACGACAGGCCCGGGTCGGAGCGGTCCGGACCGGGCGACAGGCCGGTCGGCAGCCCGGACCAGGGTGCTTCGAGCATCTTCACGGCGCGCTCCGCCGAGGCGCCGAGCGCCGAGGCGAGCACGATCCGCAGATAGTCGAGGGCCACGGCCAGGGGCAGGATCTCGAAGTCCGCGACCGAGACAACGCGCCGCTCGTCGAGCGCGACGATGGGATTCCCCTGTGACGAAGCGAGCTCGACCGCCAGCTGGACATCGACGTGATCGAACGCATCGCGGACCGCACCCAGGATCTGCGGCAGGTTCCGGAACGAGAGTGGGTCCTGCAGGTGCCTGGCGGAGGCCGGCTCCCAGAGCGCGCTGCCTTCGAGGAGCGATCGAATGTTCGCGAGCGAGGTCGCGAGGCCCGGATATGGTCGTGCCTCGGCGATGGCCGGATGGAGCATGGAGGGATTGGCCGCCATACCCTCGAGGCTGAGGGCACCGGCGGCTTCCATCGCATCGATGAGCACGGCCGCATCCTCGATCGCGAGCGCCGCCGCAGCCGTAGAGAAAGCGTTGTTCCCGAGCAAGGCGAGCCCTTCGCCGGCCTCGAGCGGAAGATCCGCGAACAGGGCGGCGCCGAGGTCGGCCATCTGCGCGAGGTCGGCCTGGCCGACGGAGCCGAGGGTCCGCACGCGCGGGATCTCGTCGCCATTCAGCCCCTCGATGAGCCGGTCGATGAGGGCCGGGCGCACGCCTGCGTGACCCGCGGCGAACCCGTTCGCCAGACACAGCATCGTGGCGCGGACGAGGTCTCGCGGAGCCGCTGGGCCCTGGGCGACCTGGTGCTGGCGGAGGATCCGATTCGCGTAGTGCACGGATGCACCCGGATCCAGCTCGACTCGCTTGAGTACACCGACCGCCGTGCTCGTGCCATAGATGGCGTCACCCGCAGCCAACCGCTCCTCGACGACCGCTCGGGTCGCGAGCATCCTGGTTCGGGCATCGGCGGGCAGCTCGACGGGTTCGCCGTGCCGGGCGACTCGGACCAGCTCGTCGCGTCGGAGGTCGCGTCCGGTCAGGACCACGGTCATCGGTCAGTTCTCACCATGCGGGAATCAACCTCGTCGACGTTACCACTGGGCGGCAGATGGTAGCACCGGACGCCAGCTCGCCACCACGGTCCGTCCGGATTGGCGCCTCCCGCCGCGTGCGCTACCATCCGGAGCGACTCCCGAGCGGGAGTAACTCAGTTGGCAGAGTGCTTGCTTCCCAAGCAAGATGTCGCGGGTTCGAATCCCGTCTCCCGCTCCACTACCCGTCACACCCGCCGCTGCGTGCTCTGAGGTCTCGCGATGGAGATCGCGCCCGGCGTGCATGCCGTGCCGCTGCTCGGCGCGACCGGTCACCTGATCTGCGAGGATCGGCTGACCCTCATCGACGCGGGTCTGCCCGGTTCACGACGCCGACTGGCCGCGTACGTCGCCCGCCTCGGTCGCTCGCTTGACGAGCTCGTCCGGATCGTGTGCACGCACGGTCACCCTGACCACGTCGGGGGCGTCGCGGAGCTGGCGGGTGACGGGGTCGAGGTCCTCATGCACCCGGCCAATTCCGCCGCCCTGCAGGTCACGCTTCGCGAGACCCTGCGTCGACCGTCGCGCGGAAAGGTGTTCGCCTACACGGCCCGCACGCCGCGGTCCACGATCCCGATCGAGGACGGGGATGTCCTGCCGGTCCTCGGTGGGCTCGAAGTCATCCACACCCCCGGCCATACCGCCGGCAGCGTGTGCCTGTATGCCGCACGCGACCGGATCCTGTTCGTCGGTGACGCGCTCGAGGTTCGCGGCAAGCGGCTCGGCTTCGCGAGCCGGATCTACAGCGACGACCTGGCGCTGGCCCGGCAGAGCGTGAAACGAATGGCCGAGCGGAACGTCAACGTGATCGTCCTGGGCCACGGACCGCCGTGGCGGGACGATGCGAACCGCGCGTTGAACGCGCTGGCCGACCACGCCAAGGCGAGCTAGGTCCGGCACGACGTGAGGCGGTGAGGAATGAGGTGGCGATGGAGACCCTGATCGATCTGGTCGCAGAAGGGGCCCGGACCTACGACACGCGCCCCGCCCTCCTGATCCGCCCGACGTTCCGAACGCGCATCTGGCGGTATCGCGACCTGGGCACGGTCGTGCCACGAGCTGCCAGGGTCCTCGTCGATGCCGGTCTCAAGCCGGGCGACCGGGTCATCCTCTGGGCCGTCAACCGGCCCGAATGGGGCATCGGGTTCTTCGCCGTCGCCCACGCCGGCGCCATCTCGGTCCCTCTGGACGCCCGCCATACCAAGGAGTTCGCGGCCAAGGTCGCCGCCCAGACCGAAGCGACGCTCGTGCTCGCGAGCCGACAGACCGCGGACGGCGCGAACTCGCTCGGCCTGCCGATCGTCTGGATCGAGAGCCTGCCCGATCACGCTCGGCGGGCAGAGCCGCTGCCGGCCGCTCCGGTCCGCCCCGACGACCTCGTCGAGATCGTGTTCACGAGTGGCACGACCGGCGATCCGAAGGGGGCGATGATCTCGCACGGCAACCTCATCGCGTGCGCGACCTCCATGGCCGAAGTCTTTCCGATCGGCCCGAAGGAGCGCCTGTTGTCGGTCCTGCCGCTCTCGCACCTCTACGAGCAGGTCGTCGGCTTCATCACGCCCCTGCTCGGTGGGGCCAGCGTCGCGTACCCGGTCAGCCGCCAGCCGGCCGTCCTCGTTCGGGCGTTCAAGGACTTCGGCGTGACCACCCTCCTCATCGTGCCCCAGGGGTTGCGCCTCCTCGACCGGACCATCGAGCGGCGGGTGGAGGAAGCCGGCCGGACCGGGCTGTTCCGCCGGCTGCACACCGTTGCCCGCGTCCTGCCCCGACCCATCCGACGGTTGTTGTTCTACCCGGTCATCTCGCGGTTCGGTGGCCGGCTCAAGACGGTCGGCGTCGGCGCATCGGCGCTCGACGTCGAGCTCGGGCAGCGCTGGATGGACATGGGCATCGACGTGCTGCAAGGCTACGGCGCGACCGAGATGAGCCCCGTCGTCAGCTTCACGCGCCCGTCCGCGAATCGGCTCGGCACGGTCGGCCAGGCGATCCCGCGGGTCGAGATCCGGATCGCGGAGGACGGCGAGATCCTCGCGCGGGGTCCCAACCGCTTCCAGGGTTACTGGCGCAATCCCGAGGCCACCGCCGCCGTGATCGACGCCGAAGGCTGGTATCACACGGGCGACCTCGGCTCGCTGACGTCGGACGGCTTCCTGACCATGCACGGGCGCAAGAAGGACATGCTCGCGCTGCCGGATGGCCAGAAGGTGTACCCCGAGGACGTCGAGGCGGTCCTGGCGACCGACGAACGGGTGGCCGAATCCACCGTCGTCGGGTGGCCGCCCGGTCCCGACCTGAAGGTCCACGCGGTGCTCCTGCTGGACGATCCATCGCTCGCCGAGACGGTCGTCCGCGATGCGAACGCCCGGCTCGCCGCGCACCAGCAGATCCGGGGCTACACGGTCTGGCCAGACGCCGAGTTCCCCCGGACGCACACGCTCAAGGTCCGAAAGCACGAAGTGGTGGCGCGCCTGACCGCCATGGCCGCGGCCGAGGCCGAGGGCGCGGAGGCACCGCCAGGCGGTGAGGAGACGCGCATCGCGCATGCCGGCGACCCGGACACGAACCCGCTCGTCGACCTGATCGTCCAGATCTCCGGACTGCAGGCGTCGGCGATCACCCCGACGGCGCGGCTGTCCAGCGACCTCAACCTCAATTCACTCCAGCGTGTGGAGCTGCTCGGCGTGATCGAGGAGGAGCTCGGGGCGTACATCGACGATGACGCGCTCGATCCGGAAGCGACGGTGGCCGAGCTCGAAGCGCTCGTCGCCGCGGCCCACGGCGCGAAGCGCGAAACGGGGATTTACGGCTGGCCGCTCAACCCGGCCGTCCGGGCCGTCGGCCTCGGATTCCAGGTCGTGATCATGCAACCGCTGGTTCGCGTGTTCTACGACGTGAAGACGACCGGCGTCGAACATCTCGAAGACCTCGAGGGACCCGTGCTCTTCATCCCGAATCACTGCCTCCACACGGACAACGCCATCGTCCTGAGCCGGATCCCGGTCGGCTGGCGCTGGAAGCTGTCCGCCGCCGCGGCGGCGGACACGATCTACGCCAACCCGGTCCGTGGCGCATTGGCATCGGTGCTGGCGAACGCGTTCCCGCTGCGACGCGAGGGAGGTGTGCGGCACAGCCTCGAACTCCTCGGCGCCAGGCTCGACCGCGGCTTCAACATCCTCATCTACCCGGAGGGCAAGCTGACCCTGGGCGGCCCGATGCAGCCATTCAAGCCGGGCGTCGGCCTGATCGCGATCGAAGGCGCTGCGCCGATCGTCCCGATGAAGATCCTCATCCATCGGATGTCCCGCCTCGACTCGAAGGGCTCGCCCTGGCGCGGGGACGTCGAGCTCATCTTCGGCGCCCCGATCCGGTTCGACGCGGATTCCGACCCGGCGACGGTGACGACGCACCTCGAGGAGGCGGTGCGAGCGCTGTGAGCGGTGCGGTCAAGGGCGTGAGACGTCGCCGGGCGATCGGCATCGCGATCGGCATCGTGCTGCTGGTGCTCATCGCCGGCTACTTCTACGCCGGCGCGTCGATCTACGACAAGATCTCGATCGCGGAGGTGAAGTGCGGCGGCAGACCGACCGACAACACGCCGGCGGCCTTCACCGTGAAGGAGGACGACGCCACGATGGGCGTCGACACGGGTCCGTACCTGATGCCGACATACGAGGAGGTCTCGCTCCCGAGTCGCGACCCCGAGATCACGCTCAGCGCGTGGTACGTCCCGCCGGGTGACGATGCCACGGGGTCGGCGGTCGTGGTCGTGCATGGCCACAGCTCGTGCAAGCGAGCGGACCGCGTCCTGCTCGCGGCCGGCATGCTCCATCGGGCCGGCATCGGCGTCCTGCTCATCGACATGCGGAACCACGGCGATTCGACCGTGACCAACGGGCGCTTCGCCGGCGGGATCCGCGAGTACCGGGACGCGCTAGGTGGCTGGGACTGGCTCGTCGACCACGGCTACCCGGCGGATCGCGTCGGCCTGTACGGGCAGTCGCTCGGGGCCGCGACCGTCCTCATCGCTACGGGCGAGGAGCCGCGCGTGCCCGCGACGTGGGAGGACAGCAGCTACGCGGACGTCGACGTGGCCATCCAGGCCGAGCTCGGGCGCAACGGCTACCCGACGTTCCTGCGCTACGGCGGCTATCTCATGGCCACGCTCAAGAGCGGCGACGACTTGCTGAGCCTGAGCCCGGTCGGCGCGGTCGCGAAGCTCGACGGGCGGCCGCTCTTCATCACCCATGGGACGGCCGACACCCGGCTGTCGGTCCAGTACGCGTACGACCTCGCCGACGCGGTCCGAGCGCACGGCGGGACCGTCGATCCCTGGATCGTGGACGGCGCCGAGCACACCATGGCCGTCCAGCTCGTGCCGGCCGAGTACGAGCGACGACTGGACGCGTTCTTCGAATCGGCGCTCACCGGCGCGTCGGGCTGAGTCGCGCGGCGCCGCGCTAGGCTGCGACCGGCGGCACCGCGTCCGAGCCACCCCGCCGCCACGGCAGCGTTCCCTCCAGCTCGATCTCGAGCGAGAAACTCAGGAAGGTCCGGACCAGCACGATGATGCCAAGGATCGCGGCGCTCTCGAGCGTGAGGTCGATCGTGACGGTCTGGACGATGTCGGCGATGATCAGGATCTCGAGGCCCAACAGGATCGACCGGCCGACGTTCCGGCGCACCCACGGATAGGCGATCGCGCGCTTCCCCTGTGCGACGAGCAGCACCCCACCCAGGAGCGAGATCGCTGAACCGATGGCGAGGACAGCGACGCCCGCGACCTCGAACACCTTCACCACCAGGTCCATCGCGTCGTGGAACGTCATGCGTCCTCCAAGCGGTCTGTCGGCACCTAGTTTGTCGCCGGCGCCTCGTGGATGGTCTGGGCCGCCCGGATGCCCAATTCGAGGGCGCCCTGGATCCACGCGTGGTAGAGCGAGCAGTGCTCACCGGCGAAGTGGATCCGCCCTTCCGAACGGATGATGTCGGCCTGCAGGTCGGTCTGCTGCTCGGGCGCGAACATCGCGAACGCGCCGCGGGCCCAGCGGTCGGCATACCAGGCGTGCGAGGCGCCGCCCTCGTACTCCGCCCGGACGCGGGGATGGATGCGGGCGACGTCGTCGAGGGCCTCCTCGAGCCGGGTCTCCTCGTCCATCGCGCCCCATTGGAGCGCGTCCTGGCCCCACGTGTAGCTCGCCAGCAGGACGCCACGGGTCGTCGATGGATCGGGTGTCGGGTAGTTCATCCGACGGATCGGCAGCTCGGTGACCGTGCCGCCGCCGTAGATGCCGTCCTCCTCCTCCCAGAACCGGTTGCGGACCTGGAAGAGGATCTTCGTCGAGGCGTGGTAGTTGAGCTGGCGGATGGCCCGCTGCTTGGCATGCGAGAACGGCTGCATGACCTCGATCGTGCGCAGGACCGAGAACGGGATGGTCACGATGACGTGGTCGCCACGCACGTCGTAGCGACCCGACTCGGTCTTGAAGTGGACCGTCGCGCCATCGGGATCCTGGTGGATGGCGAAGACGTTGGCCCCGAAGCGGACCTCGTCCTGGAGGTGGGCGTAGAAGGCATTCGGGAGTCCGTCCATCCCGCCCGCGATCTCCTGCATGTCGACATAGGCGCCACCGAGGTCCTCGCGCAGGATCTCGACCAGCGAGTTGTGCATGTCGGCCTCGAGGAAGTTCACGACGGTGTAGTACTCGATCGCCCCGCGCGACCAGCCCTTGTGGCGCAGGAACTCGTAGAGCGAGTACTGGTCGTACTCGCGCACGATGTGCTCCCATGCGGCGTCGCCGTCGTTGTCGACCATCGCCCGGAGGTCGGCGATCGTCGATTCCCAGAGCGCGTCGGCATTCCGCCCGCGCTCGTGCTCCTCGACGGCGAAGGGCAGCCGGCCCGGGTCCTGGTCGGCCTCCTCCTTGGTCAGGCGCATGCCGCCGATATGGACGAGCGCCTTGGGATTGCCCATCACGAACGGCCGGAGCTGGAGCCCGAACAGGTCGCAGTACTTGAGCGTCAGGTCATGGGCTCGCGGGATGCGCATCCCGCCGGCCTCGGCGTAGAGCCCGGGTGCGAACGTCCGCAGCGTGTAGATCCGGCCGCCGACCCGGTTCTGCGCCTCGAGGACGGTGACGTCGTGGCCCTGGCGCTTCAGCTCGAACGCCGCCACCAGGCCGGCGAGGCCCGCCCCGATGATGACGACGCGCTTTCGGGCGCCCGGCCGCCAGTCGAGGCCGGAATCCGGCGTCGCGAGCACCTCGGGATCGACCGGCGTCGTGACCGGCGGCACCTCATCCGGGGAGGTCGCGTCGGCGGTCGGCTGCAGGTCCTCCGCCGTGGGTCGATCGGTCATGCCGAGTGCCTCCTGACGTGATCGACGACGGGACGATCATCCGTCGGGCATCTTCGCACTCGATGACATCGATGTGGCGGTGTGCCCGACACTTGGGCCGTGTCCGCCCAACGACCCCTGCTCCAGCGTGGCGAGTTCCGGGCGCTGCTCGCGGCGCGGCTCACGAACTCGCTGGCCATCAGCGCCCTCACCACGGTCGTCGCCTTCCAGACCTACCAGATCACGCGCGATCCGCTGTCGCTCGGTTGGCTGGGGCTGGTCGAGGCGATCCCGGCGCTCTCGCTCGTGCTGTTCGGCGGACACGTGGCGGACCGCCGCGACCGGCGCTCGATCATCCTGCTGGCGAGCCTCGTCGTAACGCTGTGCGCCGCCGCGTTCGCGTTCCTCGCAGCGAGCGGTGTGCTGAGCCTCGGCCCCATCCTCGCCGTGATCTTCGTGACCGGGATCGCGAGCGGCTTCGAGCGTCCGGCGCTCGTCGCGTTCGAGGCGCAGGTCATCCCACGCGAGGAGGCTACGCGCGGCGTCTCGCTGAACAGCAGCTTCAGCCTGGCGGGGTCGATCCTGGGGCCGGCGATCGGCGGGATCTCGGTAGCGGTCGTCGACCTCGCGCCGACGTACGCGGCGATCACCGGCCTCATGGCGATCTCGACGTTCTGCCTGTTCCTCATCCCGCGCAAGCCGATGCCCGAGCGTGTCGAGGGTGAGCCCTTCCTCCAGAGCTTGCTCGGCGGCATCCGCTACGTCGCCAAGAGCCCGCCGCTCCTCGGGTCGATGGCGCTCGACCTCTTCGCGGTGTTCTTCGGCGGCGCCATCGCGCTGCTGCCGGTGTTCGCCAGCGACGTTCTCCACGTCGGCGCGGCCGGACTGGGCGTGCTGCGGACCGCGCCGTCGGTCGGGGCCTTGCTCGTCATGCTGGTGGCCACCCGCTGGCCGCCGAGCCGGCACGCCGGGCGCACGTTCCTCATCTCGGTCACCGGCTTCGGCATCAGCATGATCGTGTTCGGGTTGTCGACCAGCTTCGCCCTGTCGCTCGCGGCACTGTTCATGAGCGGCGTCACCGACGGGATCAGCATGGTCATCCGCGCGACGATCCTGCGAGTGCTCTCGCCCGAGGCGATCCGGGGCCGCGTCGCGGCCGTCAACTGGGTGTTCATCGGCGCGTCGAACGAGCTCGGCGCATTCGAGAGCGGCGTCGCTGCCCGGGTCTTCGGGACGGTGCCGAGCGTCGTCGCCGGCGGCGTGTTCACGCTCGGCGTCGTGGCGGCGGTTGCGGCCCTGGTGCCCGGCCTGCGAAGCCTCGATCTAGACCGCGCCGAACCACCCGAGGAGGCGCTCCAGGCGATCCACGTCTCGTCGGAAGTCGGTTCCGGCCTGCGCAGCGACCGGGTGCCTGATCAGGACCTGGGCTGAGCGGGTCTCAGGTCCGGCCGTCGAGCGGGATGCGGGCCCCGGTGATGGCGGCGGCCTCGTTGGTGCACAGGAAGCGCATCACCGCGGCGATCTCCTCGGGCGTCGTCCAGGTCGCGTTCTGTGGCGACGGCTCGCGCTCCCGCTCGTGGTCGACGTCGATCCGCTTGACGACGACCAGGTTGGCGGTGACCCCGTCCGAGGCGACTTCCCGCGAGAGCGAGCGCAGGAGCGTCTCCTCGGCGCCCTTGGAGATCGCATAGGCCGCGCCCTTGCCGAGCGGGTTGGCCGCGTAGGGCGTGGAGACGGCGATGACCCGGCCCCAGCCACGCTCGACCATGCCGGGCACCGTGGCCTGGATCACATGGAGGGTCGTCCAGAGGTGCTGGTCGAGCATCATGCGCAGGTTCTCGGCGGCCAGCTCGACGACCGGGGCGCCGGGCACCCAGCCCCCGACGAGGTGGAGGACGACGTCGACGCGACCAAAACGCTCGGCGACGGCATCGATGGCCGTGCGTGTGGCCTCCGCGTCGGTCAGGTCTGCGACGGCGGGAGTCCAGCGCTCCGCCGCAAGGCCCAGGTCCGAGCCGAGGGCCGCGAGCCGGTCGCCGTCCCTGCCGACGAGCGCGAGGGTCGCGCCGGCCGACGCGAAGGTCACGGCCACGAGGCGTCCGAGCTTCCCGGTCGCCCCGGTGATGAGGACGACCCGGTCGGCGAGATCGGTCAAGCGGAGTGGGCTCGGCGAAGACGGGGCCCGCGGGTGCCGAGCCGGCGCCGGCGCCGGCCGATCGATGTCGTCGCGGGGACCGCAGCGGCGAGCGACGGCCCGACCGACAGCCGAGACAGGACGACCGACGCGGCCCCGACCGCCGGGTCGGCCGCCGCCTTCGCGGCGACCGTCGAGGCAGTCGCCGAGGCGGCCGGCTTCGGGGTCACCGGCTGGACCGAGATGAACCGGCCGTCCCAGATCATCCGCTTCGGGGCGTATCGCCACGGCGTGAAGAAGCGCTTGAACTGGGCGACGGTCAGCTTCTTGTTCGGCTTCATGTCGTAGCCGTTTCGGCTCTGCCGGCCGTACAGCGGGCCCGTCACGCGGACGCTCGTCACCTTGAAGTTCGCCGTCGTCGCCGGATCGGCCGTGGCGGTGAACCCGGTCAGGACCCAGGCGTGGTTGCCGCGCGACACCGTGACGCCGACCGGCAGATTCGTCGTGCGCAGCCGGATGACCGCCAGCCGCAGGGCGCTCGCGAACGTCTTCGAGGCGACCAACCGGTAGCGCGGGTCGACGTAGTGGCGGAAGCCGGCCGCCCAACCCTGCGCGTCGACGCCGGCCGACAGCGGGAGGCGGTAGCGGTTGTGCTTGCGCATCCAGTTGAAGTAGCGGCGCTGGTTCTTCGCGGTGTGGTCGTTCGTGCCACGCGTGATGTTCCGGATGATCTGGATGCTGGCGGCGGTACACCACAGCCAGCTCTTCTGCATCGTGTAGACGCCGCGGCGATAGAGGTTGACGCCGCCAGTCCAGCGCGGAAGGGCGGTGACCTCCACGCCCGGCACGGCGGCCTGCGAGAGCGGCGCCGCGGCGGCGTGCGGGGCGGCTCCGCCGAGCGAGGACCCGAGCGTCACGGCCAGCGCCAACGCGAGGGTCCGGGACGCGCGACGCGCGAAGGAGCGGCGCGGGATCGATCCGGCCATGCGGTCATCCTGCCCCACATCCGCGGATCGCGCACGCGGTGCGGCCCGCGGCGCACGGCGCGACCATCAGGACGATCGGGCCTGGTATGGGCGCGGTACGGTAGGCTCTCGCGCGCCGGCCGGGACGCGCCCGGTCACGATGGAGGTCCGATGCGACCGACGCTCAAGGTCCTCGACGACGACCTCATCGCCCGGATCCTCGACGAGGCGAAACGCGTGCTCGCTGAGACCGGCATGGAGATCCGGGGTCCCGGGATGCGCCAACGGCTCCTCGACCACGGCCTGCCCCAGACCGCCGACGGCCGAGTCCTGTTCCCGCGAGATGTCGTGGAACGGGCCATCGCGGACGCCCCGAAGGCGTTCACGCTGTTCGACCGTGACGGCAACCCGCATGCCGACCTCGGCGGCGATCGCGTCCATTTCGTGCCCGGTTCGTCCGGCCTCAAGGTGCTCGACTACCGGACCGGTGAGACGCGCCTCGCGAACTCGACCGACTTCGTCGAGTACGTGCGGGTCGGCGACGGGCTCCACAACATCCCGTACCTCGCGACGGCCTTCTCGACCAACGACGACATCGAGGCCCAGGTGTCCGACGCGTGGCGCCTGTACATGACGCTGACGAATTCGAAGAAGCCGGTCGTGTCGGGTGCGTTCACCGAACACGGCGTGCCGCGCATGGTCGAGATGATGCAGCTGTTCCGCGACGACCGGGCCGACCTCATCGCCCGCCCGATGAGCATCTTCACGATCACCGCGACCGGCAACTTCCGGTACAGCGAGGACTCCTGCCAGAACCTGATCGACTGCGTCGAGGCCGGCGTCGCGGTGGAGATCGTGCCGGTGACGCTGATGGGCCTGATCGCCCCGGTCACGACGGTGGGTGCCACCGTCTTCCACACGGTCGACGTGCTCGCGGGCATCACGATGGCCCAGATCGTGCGACCTGGCGCGCCGGTCCTCTTCGGTGGCGCCCCGGCGACGTTCCACATGAAGATCGCGAGCTCGCCGATGGCCGCCATCGAGGCGCTCCAGCTCGACGCGGCCTACGTCGCCGTGGCCAAGGCGCTCGCGCTGCCCTGCCAGTCCTACATGGCCCTCTCCGACTCGCCGATCCTCGACGCCCAGGCGGGGGCCGAGACGTTCGGGAGCGCCCTCATCGCGGCACTGGCCGGCGTGAACTCGGTCTCCGGTCCGGGCATGCTCGACTTCCTCCTGGTGTTCAACCTGCCGAAGCTCGTCTTCGACGACGAGATGTGCGGCCAGGCGCTGCGCTTCGTCCGCGACATCCACCCCATCGACGACCTGCCGGTCGATGCGCTCATCGACCAGCTGATGGCCGACCAGCACCTGATCATGGCCGAGCACACGATGGCCAACTGGCCGTCCGAGCTGTACCTGCCCTCCGCCATCGTCGACCGGGACAACCGCGAGGCCTGGACGAAGCTCGGCGCCAAGGACACCTACCAGCGAGCCTGCGAGGACGTCGACCGGCGGCTCGCCGCGTACCGGGCGCCCGAGACGGACCCCGCCATCGACGAAGAGCTGCGCCGGATCATCCGGTCCGGACTCCAGGCGCAGACCGAGTTGCCCTACATCCCACCGGCGCTCGAACCGACCGAGGCCGCGCTGGCGGCGACCGCCGGGCCGGCCCGCCGGCGCAACCCACGTCGGGGCGGCTGAGCGATGGGAGCGGTGCTCGCGACGGACGAGCGGATCGGGCGCAGCCTGTTCGATCCGACGATCCGCCTGCCGGTCTTCGTCCTCCGGGAGACGGCGCTCGCGCACGACATCGCCGTGCTCGCCGACTACTGCCGTGGCCGGGGCATCTCGTTCGCGCCACACGGCAAGACGACCATGTCGCCCGAGGTCTTCCGGCGCCAGGCCGAGGCCGGTGCGTGGGCCATCACGGTGGCGACCCCGTGGCAGGCGGAGGTCGCCGTCGACGCCGGGATCGAGCGGATCCTCATCGCGAACGAGGTCGTCGACGACGCGGGTCTCGCCTGGATCGGCGACCTGTTGGACCGGGACGGGCCGGAGCTGCTCGTGTGCGCGGATTCCGTGGCGGGCGTCGAGCGGATGGCGGCTCGACTCGCGGGTCGGCGGCGACGACTCCCCGTCCTCGTCGAGATCGGCATCGCAGGCGGCCGAGCCGGCGTCCGGACCGCGGACGAGGCCGAGGCGGTCGCCGGGGCCGTGGACGCGGCTGAGCCTCTCACGCTGGCCGGCGTCTCGCTCTACGAGGGTGTCGTGGCCGGCGACACTTTCGAAGCCCGCGAGGCGGCCGTCCGCGGGCTTGCGATGACGACGCGAGCGATCGTGACCCGGCTGGCACCCCTCCTCCAACACGCGGGGATCGACGAGATCGTCGTGTCCGGCGGCGGCAGCACGTATCCCGACGTCGTAGCCGACGAGCTCGGCAAGCCGTGGGATGCGGCGCTCCCCATTCGCGTCGTCCTCCGCAGTGGCGCCTACATCACGCACGACCACGGGATCTACGAGCGTGGCTCGCCGTTCGGGATGCGTGCGGCTCCCGGCGCCCCGCGACTGGAGCCGGCCATCGAGGTCTGGGCGCCGGTCCTCTCCGCGCCCGAACCGGGCCTCGCCATCGCCGGCGCCGGACGGCGCGACCTGCCGGTGGACCAGGACCTGCCGGTCGTCATCAAGGTCCGGGACGACGCGACCGGCGCCGTCCGCGCGGCCGAGCCCGGGTTCACGGTCGAGCGGCTGAACGACCAGCACGCCTTCATCGCGCTGGCGGACGGGGCACACGTGGCGGTCGGCGATCTCGTCGCGTTCGGGATCTCCCACCCGTGCACGGCATTCCAGCTCTGGCGCGAAGCCCTCGTCGTCGACGACGACGATCGGATCCGCGAGGTCTACGAACTCCGATTCTGAGCGCGCGTCAGGCGGACTCGATCTCGCGCTTCCGGCGGGCCACGAAGGCATCCAGGGCCTCAGCGACGGCCGGGTCGAGAGCCGGCGGCACCGCCTCGGCGAGCAGCCGCTTCCAGACGGTATTCGCGCGCTCGGTCGCGGTCCGCGCCCCGTCCGCCTGCCAGGTCTCGAAGTTGCGCCAGTCGGAGATGAGCGGTCGGTAGAAGGCGTGCTCGAACCGCTCGAGCGTGTGGGCCGTCCCGAAGAAGTGGCCGCCCGGGCCGACCTCGGCGATGGCATCGAACCCGAGGCTGCCCTCGTCGACGGGCAGCGGCTGGAGCACCTCGGAGATCATCTGGAGGATCTCGGCATCGACGATGAGCTTCTCGAACGAGGCGGTCAGTCCGCCCTCGAGCCAGCCGGCGCCCTGGTACAGCAGGTTGACCCCGCCCATGACCGCGCCCCACACGGCCATCTCGGCCTCGTAGGCGGCCTGGGCGTCGACGACGTTCGAGGCGGTCGCGTTCGATGACCGCCAGGGCAACCCGTACCGTCTAGCCATCTGGCCGCTCGCGAACTGGCACTTGACCGATTCGGGTGTGCCGAACGCGGGCGAGCCGGTCCGCATGTCGACGTTCGAGGTGAACGCCCCGTAGAGCATCGGCGCCCCGGGCCGGACGATCTGCGACAGCGCCACGAGGAAGAGCACCTCGGCGTTCTGCTGGGCGATCGCACCGGCGAGCGACACCGGGCTCATCGCGCCGGCGAGCGTGAACGGCGTCGCCACGACCGGCTGGCCGTGCTTCGCCATCTCGATGAGGCCATCGCCCATGGGGCCGTCCAGGCGCAGCGGCGAGTTCGTGTTGATGATCGTCATGCAGCTCGGCTCGGCCTCGAGGTCGTCGTGGTCGAGGCCGCGGACCAGCGCGGCGATGGCCATCGCGTCGTGGACCGGCGTCGCGCCGAACCCCAGGCACTGCCACGTCTTGTCGAGCTCCGTGGCGAACGTCCGGTACATGTCGAGGTGGCGGGTCGCGACCGGCAGGTCGGTCGGCTCCAGCGGCCCGCCACCCTCCTGGTGGATGACGTCGAGGGCGCCGATGATCCGGACGTAGTCGACGAAGTCCGCGAAGTTGCCCGCCCGCCGGCCGCGATCGAGGTCGGTGACGAACGCCGGGCCGCCGACCGCGCTGATCACGAGGTGACCCGGGCCGAAGACGACGTTCCGTTCCGGGTTCCGCGCGTACAGCGTGAACTCGGACGGGGCGCTCGCGACGAGTTCCTCGACCTGCGCCGGGTCGAGGCGGACGTTGCGGCTCAGCCGGTCCACCCGAGCCCCGGCGCCCGAGAACGCGTCGAGCACGCGATCGCCAAGGACCTCGAAGCCGATCTCGGACAGGATCCGGAGTGAGGCCCGATGGACGGTCTCGACCTGGTCCTCGTCGAGGATCTCGACCGGGCGATACGGATTCCGCAACCGGCGCCACGGCAGCTGCTCGACCCCCGCGACCACACGCCGGGGACGGCGGCGGTGGGCCTCCGGAGCGGGCGCCTGGGCGTCGGTGTCGTCCATCGCCTTCGATGCTACGCGGGCGATCATCGCTGCCGCGCCGCCGTCCCGGCCGGCGCCGCCGCGACCGCGGGCGGGCTGCCTGCAGATCCGGCCCGTTTCTCATGTCCATCTCAGACGCCGGGCGTGCAATAGGCCTATCTGGCCTCCTGCGGGAGGTCCCTCCACGACCGGAGACGGAAGGACGATCGATGAAGCTCAAGATCCTCGCGGTGGTCGCGCTCGGCGCGGTCGGTGTGGGCGCGGCCGTGTACGCGATGGGCGGTGTCTCGACCAGCACTGCGAATACGACCCAGTTCCTGACCAGCCCAGCCACGACCGGCGACGTGACCGACGACGTCGCGGCGACCGGCGCCCTGGGCACCCAGGCGAGCTACGGGCTCGTCTTCGGTAGTGACCCGTATCTCGTGACCGATACCTCGTCGGCGCCCAGCTCGACCACGACCTGGCCGGTGACCGAGGTCAAGGTCAAGGTCGGCGACACCGTCGCCAAGGGCGACGTGCTCGCGACGGCCGGTACGACCGACCTCAAGCGCGACCTCGCGAACGCGACGAACGCACTCAAGTCCGCGCGGGTGAGCCTTCGGGCGGCCAAGACTGATCTCGCCGACGCCGAGGACGCCGACGTGACGGCCCAGATCCGGCAGGCCAAGATCGGCCTCTACAACGCCGAGACGCAGGTCTCGAAGGCCGAGGCTGATCGCAACGCGATCAAGGCCCAGATCGCGGCGGCCACGCTCAAGGCACCGATCAACGGCCTAGTGACCGCGGTCAACATCAGCACCGGCTTCGATGCCCCATCGGGCGCAGCCATCGTGGTCGACTCCACGACCCTCCAGATCACGACCGACGTCGTCGAGAGCGATCTCGCGGACATCAAGATCGGCCAAGAGGCGGCCGTCACGGTGTCCGCCATCGACGCGGACCTCACCGGCATGGTGTCGGCCATCTCGCCGGTCGCGAGCAGCGACAGCGGCTCCGGCGTCGTCAGCTATCCGGTCACGATCACGCTGACCGACGCGCCGGCCACGGCCCGCGCCGGGATGAGCGCGGACGTGACGATCACGATCCAGAGCGCGAAGGACGTCCTGACCGTGCCCGCTGAGGCCCTTCGCGGCTCGGACGGCGACTACAGCGTCATGGTGCTCGGCGCCGACGGGCAGCCGCAGGCCCAGCCCGTCGAGGTCGGGCTCGTGACGAACACCACGGCCGAGATCAAGAGCGGCCTGGCCGAGGGCCAGGCGGTCGTCACGGGGACCGCGAGCGCGCAGAACGCGACGACGAACCCGACCGGCGGCTTCGGCGGCGGCGTGGCGATCCCGGGCGGCGGCCCGGTCATCCGCGACGGGGGCAACTTCCCGCGCGGCAACGGCAACAACAACAGCGGGAACGGGAACTGACCGATGACCCAACCGATCATCGACTTCGATCGGGTCAGTCGGACCTACCAGATGGGGCACATGGACGTGCCCGCCCTCGCCGAGGTGAGCCTGCAGGTGCATCCCGGCGAGTTCCTCGCGATCGTCGGGCCGTCGGGCTCGGGCAAGACCACGATCATGAACATCCTCGGCTGCCTGGACCGTCCCACGGCCGGGCAGTACACGCTTGACGGCACGCCCGTCGGCGACCTCGACGACGACAGCCTGGCGGCCGTTCGCAGTCGGACGATCGGCTTCGTCTTCCAGTCGTACAACCTACTGCCGCGGACGACCGCGCTCGACAATGTCGCCACGCCGTTGCTGTACCAGGGCGTGTCGCGCTCGGACAGGCAAGCCCGGGCGAAGGCTGCGCTCGAGCGGCTCGGCCTCGGTGACCGGATCCACCACGAACCGACCGAGCTATCCGGTGGCCAGCAGCAGCGCGTCGCCGTCGCCCGCGCGATCGTCACCGAACCCGCGTTGATCCTCGCCGACGAGCCGACCGGTAACCTCGACAGCCACTCCGGCGCCGAAGTCATGGCGCTGCTCCACGAGCTCAACGACGCCGGCCGCACGATCGTGCTCATCACCCACGACGCCGACGTGGCCATGGCTGCGACACGCCAGATCCACCTGCGCGACGGACGGATCGTGTCGTGAGCCTCCTCGAGCTGCTTCGGCTCGCGCTCGCGCGACTCCGGACGAGCCGGCTCCGGGCGGCGCTGACGATGCTGGGGGTGATCATCGGCGTCGCCTCGGTCGTCGCCCTCGTCGGCGTCGGCCAGGGGACCACCTCCAACATCACCAACCGACTCTCGAGCCTGGGCACGAACCTGTTGACGGTGAGTCCGACCGGCGGCGGCGCGTCGGGCGGGACGCTCACGCTCGAGGACGCCGACGCTATCGGCGAGCTCGCCTCCGTCGCGGGCGTCGCCCCGGAGGTCTCGACGAGCCTGCTCGTCCAGGCCGGCGACGAGAGCACGACGACCACGATCGTTGGGACCACGCCCGCCTATCCGGCGGTCCGCGCCTTCGAAGTCTGGCAGGGCACCTTCCTCACCGACGTGAGCGTGGACCACGACCTGCGCGTGGCCGTGCTCGGCGCGTCCACCGCGACCGATCTCGGCCTCGGCGCCAGCGACATCGGCTCCGAGATCTCGATCGCCGGCATCCCGTTCCGGGTCATCGGCATCCTGCAGGCGAAGGGCGGCAGCGGCTTCCAGGATCCCGATGATCAGGTCATGGTGCCGGTCGGGGTCGTGCAGAAGTACTTCGTCGGGGGCGACACGGTCCGGACGATCGGCGTGAGCGTGGCCCAGGCCGACCAGATGACCGCCACGAAGGCCGAGCTGACCGCTCTGCTCCGCGATCGCCACGACCTCGCGGCCGATGATGACGACGACTTCAACGTCTTCGACCAGACCCAGCTCCTCGAGGCCGCGTCCTCGATCACGTCGACGCTGACGCTCCTGCTCGGCGGGATCGCCTCGATCTCGCTGGTCGTCGGCGGCATCGGGATCATGAACATCATGCTCGTCTCGGTCCGCGAGCGGACGCGCGAGATCGGCATCCGCAAGGCCGTCGGCGCCCGAGGCCGCGACATCCTCGCCCAGTTCCTCGTCGAGGCGCTGACCCTGTCCCTGCTCGGCGGCCTGATCGGCATCTTGGTCGGGCTGGGCGTCTCCGCCCTCATCGGCCAATTGGCCGGCTGGGGCTTCTCGTTCAATCCGGCCACGGTCGCAGCCGCGGTCGTCTTCAGCCTCGTGGTCGGGGTCGTGTTCGGCGTCTGGCCGGCACGCCAGGCCGCCCGTCTCGATCCCATCAGCGCGTTGCGCTACGAATAGCCAAGGAGAGCACTGTGTCCGACGATCCCACCCAGTCCACGCCAACCGAACCCGTCTGGTCGCGACCGGCCGCCCAGATCACGCCCTCGACCGCCACCGAATCACCGACCCCGGTGGCAACGCCACCCTCGCTCGAGCCCGTGCGGCCGGTCGTGGCCGCACCACGACGTTCGTCGTCGGGCCGGTGGCTCAACCTCCTGCTCGGGATCGCCGCGGCCGTGGCGATCGGCGGCATCGCCTTCGCGTTCGGTCGGAGCACCGCGCCGGTCGCGGCCGCTGGCGGGCCGCGGTTCGGCAACGGCGCGGGGTTCCCCGGCGGCAGCTTCGATCCGAACGCGTCGTTCACGCCCGGTCGTGGTGGCAATGGCCCGGGCTTCTTCACCTCGGGCGGACTGACCATCTCGGGCACCGTCACGTCCGTGACCGGCGACAAGCTGACGATCACGACCGACTCCGGGCAGGCGGTCGACGTCACGCTCGGTGCCGACACCGAGTACCACCAGCAGGCGGCCGGGTCGGCGTCCGACGTCAAGACCGGGAGCAAGGTCGCGGTCGAGCTCGACCTCACGGGTCGTCGGGCCGGGAACGGTGGCCAGGACGGCGCCGGCACGGGCCCGACCGGGACCGCCTCGGACGTCACGGTCATCCCGTGAGCGAAGGGGTAGGCTGACGGCCATGCACCTGCTCGTCATCGAGGACGACCCTCGTCTCAGCCGGCTCCTGCGGCGCCTGCTCGAGGAGGACCGGCACGTCGTCGAGCTCGCGACCGACGGCGAGACCGGCCTGGAGATCGCGGTCGCCGCAGCCGGCGTCGAGGCGGTCATCCTGGACGTCGGACTGCCCGACATCTCGGGCCTGGAGGTCGCGCGCCGGATCCGCGCGACGGGCTCGGACGTGGCGATCCTGATGCTGACCGCCCGCGACACCGTCGGCGACCGGGTCAGCGGCCTGGACGCCGGCGCGGACGACTATCTCGTCAAGCCGTTCGCCTACGAGGAACTCGCTGCGCGCCTGCGCGCACTAGGCCGGCGCGGAGGCAACGGTGTCCGGCCGGAGCCGAAGCTCGTCGTCGGCCCGATCACGCTCGACGAGACATCGCGGCGCGTGACCCTCGACGGGAAGCGGATCGACTTGAGCCCGCGTGAGTTCTCCCTGCTGGAATGCTTCCTGCGCCACCCCGGCCAGACGCTCTCGCGCGACCAGCTGCTGGACCAGGCCTGGCCGTTCAGCGTGGCCGTCACGCCCAACGCTGTGGATGCCTACATCCACTACCTGCGCGAGAAGCTCGGCGCCGCCGGGCGATTGATCGAGACCGTTCGCGGCATCGGGTATCGCATGGCCGATGCCTGACGACACCTTGCCGAGGGAGGTGACCGACCAGGAGCGCGCCGCCGACGCCGCCGACGCGAGCCTGGTCCGGCGCGTCCGCCGCAACCTCGTGTTGTGGAGCGGGCTCACCACGCTCGTCGTGCTGCTGGTCCTCGGGGTCGTGCTGTACGTGGCGGTCGCTCGTTCGCTCGCGAGCTCCGGCCTGGCGCAGCTGGACGCCCGCATGGCGGTCATCACCGGCCAGCCGCCCGACGCCGACGACGACACGCCATACGGGTTCAGCTTCGGTGGCCCTGGCTCGGGCACGTTCACGCTGATCCTCGGGCCGGACGGGCACCCGGTCGGCCCGGACCAGCGGATGCCGCCCGGCCTGCCTGAGGAGGCCGCCGTCACCGCGGCCGCCACCACCGGGCGGGACGTCCGCACGACGGAGATCCGGGGCACGCCGGTCCGCGTCCTGACCCAGACCGCGGAGGGCCGGCGCGGGGGCACCTACACCATCCAGGTCGTCCAGGACCGGACGGCCGAGCAGCGGACGCTGGACGTGATGCTCGCCGTGCTGATCGTGGGCGGCTTCGTCGTGGTCCTGGTGGCGTTCGGCTTCGGGTTCGTGTACGCGCGCCGGGCGCTCATCCCGATCCGTGAATCGCTCGGAAACCAGCGCACGGCCCTGCGCCGCCAGCGCGATTTCGCCGCCGATGCCAGCCACGAGCTGCGCACGCCACTGACCGTCATCCGGAGCAGCGTCGAGCACCTGACCCGCCACAAGGCCGAGCCGGTCGGCGAGGTCGGCACGGCCCTCGAGGACATCGACGACGAGGTCCGCCACATGACCGCGATCGTCGAGGACCTATTGCTGCTGGCTCGCTCCGATTCCGGAGCGATCGAGCTCGAGCGGATGCCCGTCGACCTGGGTGACGTCGCGGCCGACGGGGCTTCGGCGCTCGCCAAGCCCGCCGCGAACCGAGGGGTCCAGGTCGAGGTGGATCCGCAGCCGGCGGTCGTGACCGGCGACCCTGCGAGGCTGCGCCAGCTCGTCATGATCCTGGTCGACAACGCGATCCGGCACAGCCCGCCCCATGGACGGGTCGTCGTCACCGTTCGCGCCGACCCGATGAGTGCGACGCTCACCGTCGACGACGAGGGCCCTGGGATCCGCCCATCGGACCTGCCCCACGTCTTCGAGCGCTTCTATCGGGCACAGGGTGCGCCCGGTGGCGGGACGGGGCTCGGCCTGGCCATCGCGGCCTGGATCGTCGAGCGCCACGACGGGCGGATCGCCGTCGCCAATCGGCCGGAGGGCGGGGCCAGCTTCGCGGTCCGCCTGCCGGCCAGCGGTCAGGGCAGGTCGGCGACCGCCCCTGCGGTCGAGGCCAGGTAGCGCCCGAAGCCGTCGGTCCAGACCACGCGGTCGTCGTCCGTGATCGCGAGCGCCTCGTGGTCGGGGTGACGCGCGACCCAGGCGAGCCCAGGCAGGCCCATGACGAACGCGGCGGTGGCATAGGCGTCCACGAATCCCAGCCGCGGGCCGACGACCGTCAGGCTGCGCAGCCCCGTGGCGCGCTCGCCGGTGCGCGGATCGACGAGGTGCTCGCCGCGCTCGTAGGTGCCCGAGGTGGCCACGGCCCGGTCACGGACCTCGAGGACGGTCGCCAGCCGGTCGGTCTGGTCCGGATGGCGGATGCCGATCCGCCACGGCACGCCCGGCGACGCCTCGCCGCGGGCGATGAGGTCGCCGCCCGCATTGAGCAGGTAGTCGTCGGCCCCGGCATCGTCCAGCAGCCAGGCGGCTTCCTCGACCGCCCAGCCCTTGACGTACCCCGACGGGTCGAGGCGGCCGCCGGGCCCGCGGTGCGGGCGTCGAACGCGCCGCCGCTCGTCACGGCGAGGTGGTCGCAGACCGCGAGCACGTGGCGCAGGCCGGGGCTGGTGTCCCCTTCTTCGAGGTCGCCACGGGCCAGGCGCGAGACTTCGCTGTCCGGTCGGTACGTGCTGAAGCGGGCGTCGATGTCGTGCAGGTGGGCGAAGGCCGCCGCGACGGCCTCTGCGGACGCGACGGTCGCGTCCCCGCGCAGGTCGAGGCTGACCGCCGTCCCCATCACGTGCTCGACGTGCACGCTCACGGCGTCAGATCCCGGCCTGGTCGAGCGCGGCCTGCAGGCTCTTGGCGTAGGCGCGGCTCGTGTACGTGGCGCCCGAGACGCCGTCGATCGAGGCGCTCTGCGCCGCCAGTGCTTCGTCGTGGAGCGTCGGCTCCGCGTAGTCCGAGATGCGGCCCGAACGACCGCCGGACGGCAGCTGGAGGGCGATGACGTCGGTGACCGTCCCGCCGCTGACCTCGATCTGGACCTGGACTGGGCCGAACCGGGTGGAGACGGTCGGACCCGTGACCTCGGTGACTGCCGAGCCGGTCGAACCGGTCGAGCCGGTGTCTGGCGCGGCGCTCGCCTTGGGAGCGGCGGTCGCGCCGGGGGCCGCGGTCGCGGCCGGGGCCGGCGAGGTCGCGCCGGTGCTCCCATCCTCGACCACCGCGATCGGCGAGACACTCGCGCCGCCGAGGAATTCGGCCGGGGTCTTGAACGTGAACAGCAGGACGGTCACCACCGAGGTCCCGACGAGGACCGTGGCGGCGCGCTTGGGGATCTGGATCATCGACTGGCTCCGTGGACTAGTAGGCGAAGCGTTCCGCGTGGATCTGCCCGCGCGGGACGCCGAGTTCCTTGAGCGCCGCCTCCACCGAACGCATCATCGGCGCCGGGGCGCAGACGTAGACGTCGCGGTCGCGGACATCGGGGACAAGCGTGATGAGCCCGCGGGCGTCGAGCGGATCGCGAGGCATCTGCGGCGTTCCGCGGCGACCGACGAGGTAGCGGACGGCGATCCCGCGCCGGCGAGCCAGCACGTCGAGCTCGTCCACGAAGACCAGGTCGGCCGGGCGGCTCGCTCGGTAGAGGAGCGCGATATCGCCCGGCGTCGCCGGCAACGCCTCGATCAGCGCACGCAGCGGCGTGATGCCGATACCCCCGGCGATGAGGGCCACGCGCGGCCTGGTGCGTCGGACGTCGGTCAGGATGCCGTACGGCCCCTCGACGATGACCCGCGTGCCGATCGGGATCGACTGCAGGTCGCGTGAGCTGTCCCCGAGGTCCTTCACCGTGATGCGGAGCCACTCGCCGTTCGGGGCGGCCGAGATGGAGTACGGGTGCGCCTTCCACCAGCCATCGGGCGTCAGCCAGCGCCACTTGAAGTACTGACCGGCACGGACGTCGAGGCGGGTCAGATCGCGCCCCGTCAGGTAGACGCTGACCACGCCGGGCGCCTCGTCCACCACGTTGGCCACGCGCAGGCCGAGGCGGAGCGACGTCCAGACGGGCTGGCCGATGCGGAAGACGAGGATCGTCAGTGCCGCGACGAGGTACAGGATCACCCAGTAGGTGGCGGCCACCTGGTCGTGCATGAAGTCCGCGCCGACGAAGAGCTGGTGCAGGAACCCCAGCGCGATCGCCAGGTAGGCGTACAGGTGGAGCCCGTACCAGGTCTCGTAGGTGAGGCGCCGACGCGCGGCCCGGACCGACGTGACCGCAACCACGCCGAAGAGCACCGCGCTCACGGAGGCCATGAGGACGTACGGGTACGTCGTGACGAGCGTCCACAGCTCCCCCAGCGGCCCGATCCCATCGCCGATCGCATACCCGGTCGTGGTCGCGACGACGTGTCCCAGCAGCAGCCAGACGGTCGCGAAGCCCAGCCAGCGATGGGCCACGGCCAGGCCGTCCATCCCGAAGGTCGCCTCGAGCCAGGGGCTGCGAGACATGAGCACGAGCTGGATGAGGGCGAGGTACGTGCCGTACAGCGCGGTCACCTGGCCGATCGCGGTCAGGATCCCGGCCGGACCCTCACCAAGCTGGTCGAGCGAGCCGTGGCTGACCCAGATGACCGCGATGACCACGGCCTGGGCGAGGAGGACGGCGACCACGTCCGAGCCCCGGATCCGCCACGGCGTGGCGGTCGGGGAGATCGGATGGGCTCGTGCGGAGAGGTGCGGGTGACTCGACATCGGATGCCCCTCGTCTCGGGATGCCTAGCTGACCGGGGCGCCGGTCGCCTGGGCGATGAACGAGGTGGCCGCGTCGATCGGGATCGCGAAGCCGAGACCCTGGGCGTTCGATGAGACCGCCGAATTGATGCCGATGACCGCTCCGCTGGCGTCGAGGAGCGGACCGCCGCTGTTGCCCGGATTGATGGCCGCGTCGGTCTGGATGAGGCCGGTGAGCGTCGTCGGGCGGCCGGTCACCTCGTCGTTGACGGTGATCGTCCGGTCGACCGCGGAGACGATGCCCTTGGTGACGGTCTCGGTGAAGGTCCCGAGCGGGCTCCCGATGGCGATCGCGGTCTGGCCGACCTCGAGGCTTGTCGAGTCGCCGATGCGGGCCGGGGTGAGCCCGGTGGCCTTGACCTTGATGAGCGCCAGGTCCTTGGCCGTGTTCGAGTCGACGACGGTGGCCGGGTACTCCGTGCCGTCCTCGAGCTGGACGGTCAGCGAGGAGCTGTCGGCGACGACGTGCGCGTTCGTGAGGATGTATCCGTCGGCCGTCAGGACCACCCCGGAGCCGACCCCGGTCGCGGGCACGGAGTACGGCGAGAACCCGTTCCGCGCCTGCGTCTCCGAGGTGATCGTCACGACCGACGGGGTGGCGGCGGCCACGACCGCCGTCAGGTCCGTGGCCTCGATGCCGGCCGTGGCGCCGGTCACGGCGGCGTTCGCCGTCGCGGCCGATCCCGTGGTCGGCGAGGATGCGGGAGCGGCACCGCCCGTGAGGCCGACGACGACGATGGCCGTGGATCCGGAGGCCAGCGTCGCGGCGAGCAGTGCCGCCGCGATGACCGAGCCGGTCCGGCGGGGACGTCGTGGCTCGGTCAGCGGGAGCCCGGTCGAGGCCGGCGTCGGGGTGGGGGTCGGGGTGGGGGTCGGGGTGATGGGGGCGGCGGTCGGTTCGAACATCGCGGATCTCCGGTCGTACGGGAGTGGTCGTGCGCCGACCACTGACCCATGGAACGCCCGCCGCCTGAGAACGGCGTGAGAATCACGACGACGCGGCGACCCGTTCGGGCCGCCGCGTCGACATGTGGCGCGATGAGCCGGTCAGCCCGGCGTGGTGGAGGGTGCCGGCGAGGCGTTCGGCGCCAGCCGGTCCATGTGCGGACCATGGCCCCCGAACCATTTACCGCTGCCGGGAGCACCCGCGCCCACGGCGTCGGCGTCGAGCGAACCGTCGTCACGCAGCGTGCCCGACCCGATCACGATGTCGCCGACCTTGATGTCGGAGAGCGCCGGGGTGTCGTCGCCGGCGATCCGGTAGGTCGTGTCGGCGTCGACATGGATGGTTCCCGTGGTGCCGTCTCGCCGCTCGATCGTGATGGTCGAGCCGTCGATCTTGGTCACGGTGCCGCCGATGCTCGGCAGGATGACGTTGATGGCCGTGATCGTGTAGGTGCCGTCGGTCTGGCGATCCTGTCGGAAGGCGATCTGGTCACCGACCTTGAGATCGCCGATCGCGATCGTCTTGCCGGCCCGGGTGATCGTCGTGTCCGCCGTGACCGTGATCGTGCGGGTCCAGCCGTCCTCGGTCTTGAGCGACAGGTTCGAGCCGCTGATCGCGGTGATCGTGACCTTGCCGAACCCGAAGCCACCCCGATCGAAGCCGGGGCCACCGAATCGGCCGAAGCCGTGCGGACCCTGGTTGCCGTCCTTCGGGACGGCGTTCGTATCGGGGGCACCGGATGCGGCCGGGGCCGGCGACGCGCCGGAGGTCGAGGGCGACGGCGAGGGCGAGGCGCCCATCACAGCGGCGACGCCGACCGCGAACAACAGGGCGGCGCCCAGCACGACCCCGCCGCGGGCGACTCGTCCGGGAAGGATGGGGCGCGTGATGCGCTCGTGGAATTCGACCTGCTCTGGCTCGGTCATCCGGACCTCCGATGATGTTGGCGGGTACGCGAAGCTCGGGTCGTGGACGGCCCGTTGGCGAGAGTGTCTCGCCCGATTCTTCAAGGGTCCTGAGAACGGGTCGGCGTCGGCGCGTGGCGGCACCACGGAGCGCCATACTTCCGCCGAGGAGGTGGACGGACGCATGCGGATCGTGGTCACCGGCGGCAGCGGCAAGGGCGGGCGGCACGTCGTGCGCGAGCTGCGAGAGCGCGACCACGACGTCCTGAACGTCGACATGCGCCACGACGGCAGCGAGTTCGGCTTGACGATGGTCGCCGACCTGACGGACCTGGGCCAGACCCAGGACGCCCTGTCCGGCGCCGACGCCGTCGTCCATTTCGCGGCGATCCCGGCACCGAGCCTCCGGTCCGAGGGCGAGACCTTCCGGATCAACGCTCTCTCGACCTACAACGTCTTCGCGGCGGCGGTGGCGCACGGCATGCGCCGCGTCGTGTGGGCGTCGAGCGAGACCGTCCTCGGCCTGCCCTTCGACACGCCGCCCGCCTTCGCGCCGATCGATGAGTCCATCGAGCCCAGGCCCGAGTCGTCCTACTCGCTCTCGAAGCTCGTCGGCGAGACGATGGCCGCCCAGTTCGCGCGCCAGAGCGGCATCGGCTTCGTCGGCCTGCGCATCTCGAACATCATGGACATCGAGGACTACGCCCGTTTCCCGACCTACTGGGACGACGCGCGGCTGCGCAAGTGGAACCTGTGGGGCTACGTCGACGCGCGCGACGTAGCGACGGCGGCCCGACTGGGCCTCGAGGCGGACATCGCGGGCTCCGAGATCGCCATCGTGGCCGCGGCGGACACCGTCATGACCCGGCCCAGCGCGGACCTCATGGCCGAGGTGTTCCCTGCTGTGCCGATGCGCCGGCCCGTCCCCGGCCGCGAGACGCTCCTGGCCATCGACCACGCGCGCGAGATCCTGGGGTACGAGCCCGCGCACCGCTGGGAGGACCACGTCCGCGCGACCTGACGCGGACGACGTCGGTCTACGCGGCCGGCGCGCGGCCCCGGTTCGCGAGTTCGACCAGGCCCGCCCCGATCGCGCCACCGAGCGTCCCCAGGGCCAGGTCCCCGAGCGTGTCCGTGTACGCGGTCGCGAGCTCCGACGAGAACCGGATGAAGGCGAAGTACTCCGCCAACTCCCAGCCGATCGCCGCGACCGCGGCGAAGCCGACGGCAAGTCCGAAGCGGGGCCACGGACCGAGCGACGTCCAGCGCAGGGCCAGCGCGACGGCGGCCGTGAGCATCATCCAGTTGAAGAAATGGTTCGCGTCGTCCCACCATTCGACCGAGTCGTACAGGTCCAGCGCGTTGCCCGCGACGTCGACGAGGAACGGCGTCGTGAACAGGATGTCGATCGCGGCCGGGAACGGCCGGTCGCGCCAGCCCAACCACCACAGGGCCGGGACCAGCAGGGCGGCCAGCGGATAGGCGATCGCGCGCGGCGCCATCGCCTTGTCGGCGTACTGCGGCAGGTCGGGCAGCAGGACGGCGTGCAGCAGCAGCGCGACCAGCGCGACCTTGATCGCCAGATCCAGGACGATGAGTGCGCGGCGACTCACGACCGCATCCTACGCCGGCCCCCGCGCCCGGGAAGGGTGGCCGCTACGCTTGCCCGATGGCGGATGACTGGCCGATCTTCGGGCGCGATTCGGAGGGCGTCGCCTGGCGTCCGATACCCGAGGCCGTCGAGGCCGCGCGCCTGACACGGTTCCTCCGCTCGACCGGCGAACCGACGCTCGATGCCCTGCAGGCCCGCGCGACCGCCGATCCGGGCTGGTTCTGGGGTGCGGCCGCGGATGACGTCGGGATCGCCTGGGGCCGGCGGCCGCGGGAGGTCCTCGACCTGACCGGCGGGCCGTCGTGGGCGCGCTGGTGGACCGGCGGCGAATTCGACTACGCGCGCGCCGCGGTCGAGCCGCGGGCGACGCGCGATCCCCACGGGGAAGCGCTCGTTTGGGAGGGCGAGGACGGCGTGGTCCGTCGGCTGACGAACGCCGAGCTGGCCGTAGCGGTGGATCTCGCGGCCCGGCGCCTGGCGGCACACGGGGTCGGACACGGCGATCGGGTCGGGATCCTGCTGCCGATGCTCGTCGAGACGGTCGTCGCGGTGCTGGCGCTCGGCCGGCTGCGGGCGATCTACACGCCGATCTTCAGCGGCTACGGCGCGCCGGCGATCGCGACGCGCCTCGCCGATTGCGAGGCATCCGTCCTGATCACCGCGGACGGCTTCCTTCGGCGCGGAGCATGGGTCGCGCTCAAGTCCGTGGCCGACGAAGCGGTCGCGGCGGTCCCATCCGTCCAGCGCATCGTCGTCGTACGGAGGGCCGGCGAGGCTATCGATACGCCATGGACCGACGGCCGCGATGCCTGGTGGGACTCGCCCCAGCCGGGCGAGGAGGCGGCAGTCGTCGGCGGCGAGGTGGACCCGGAGACGCCGTACCTCCTCATCTATACGTCCGGCACCACCGGCCGGCCGAAGGGCGCGGTCCACGTGCACGGCGGCTTCCCGATCAAGGCCGCCCAGGACCTCGCCCACCAGTTCGACCTGGGACGGGGCGACACGCTGTTCTGGTTCACCGACCTCGGCTGGATGATGGGTCCGTGGGCGATCTCCGGGTCGCTGATGCTGGGCGCTCGGCTCGTGCTCTACGAGGGCGCCCCGGACTTCCCGGCGCCCGACCGGCTGTGGGCGCTGGTCGAGCGCCACCGAGTCACGCACCTGGGTCTGTCGCCGACCGTCATCCGGGCGCTGATGGCGCACGGTGAGGAGCCCGTCCGCGCGCACGACCGCTCATCGCTGCGCGTGCTGGGCTCCACAGGCGAGCCGTGGAACCCCGATCCGTGGTGGTGGTACTTCCGCGAGGTCGGCGAGGGTCGCTGCCCGATCGTCAACTACTCGGGCGGGACGGAGGTCTCGGGCGGGATCGTCAGCGGCAACGTCGTCGGACCGATCAAGCCGACCTCGTTCTCCGGTCCGTGCATCGGGACCGCCGCCGACGTCGTGAACGAGGATGGGCCGGTCCGGGGCGAGGTCGGTGAGCTCGTCATCCGGACGCCGATGCCGGGCATGACCCGCGGCTTCTGGCGTGACCCGGCCCGCTACGAGGAGACGTACTGGTCGCGGTTCCCGGGCATGTGGCTGCACGGCGACTGGGCCAGCATCGACGCCGACGGGTTCTGGTTCATCCACGGCCGCTCCGACGATACGCTCAAAGTCGCGGGCAAGCGGGTCGGGCCGGCCGAGGTGGAGAGCGCGGCCGTCTCGCACCCGGCCGTCCTGGAGGCGGCCGCGATCGGCGTCCCGCACGAGATCAAGGGCGAGGTGGTCGTCGTCCTGTGCGTGCTCCGCCCCGGCGAGACCGACGACGAGGCGCTGCGCGAATCGGTCGCCCGGACCGTGGCGGCACAGCTCGGCAAGCCGCTCAAGCCGGAGGTCGTCGCCGTGGTCCGGGCGCTGCCCAAGACCCGGTCCGGCAAGGTCATGCGTCGCGTCGCTCGGGCCGCCTGGCTCGGCCTCGACCCGGGCGACATCACGACGCTGGACGACCCGCTCACGCTCGAGGCGATCCGGGCGGCGGCACCCGGCCCGCGGTAGCCGGCACGTTCGCCGAGAGCGCGTAGCACTATCCTTGGGCCATGTCCACGACCGCCGCGCCCGAGCGCGACATCGTCAGTTGGGAGGTCCTCGACGACCTCGTGCTGGATCTGGCACGACAGCTCGCCGGCACGACGTTCGACGTCATGCTCGCGATCACTCGCGGCGGCCTGGTGCCCGCGGGGATGCTCGCCTACCGCCTGCGGATCCGGAACATCCTGGTCGCCGCGGTCGAGTACTACGACGACCACGGGCAGCCCGGGCCGCACCCGACCTTCCTGCAGTTCCCGGCCGACCCGCTTCTCCGCGGCCAGCGGGTCCTGATCGTCGACGAGGTCTGGGACAGCGGGACGACCATCCACGCGGTGACCGAGCGGGTCATCCAGGCCGGCGGCATCCCGACGACCGCGGTCCTGCACTACAAGCCCGAGCACTCGGTGGTGCCGGGACGACCGAGCGTCCATGCCGTCGAGACGAGCGCATGGGTGGTGTATCCGTTCAAGGCCGGCGGCTGATGGAGGCAGGACGATGATGCAGACACAGCTGCTGGTAGGGACCAAGAAGGGCGCCTTCATCCTCGCCAGCGATGACGCCCGGAGCAAGTGGACGGTCCAGGGGCCGCTGTGCGAGGGCTGGCCGATCCACGACATGATCGTCGAGCCCGGCAGCGGCGCGATCCTGGCCGCGGGCGGCAGCCCCTGGTTCGGCCCCGCGGTCTGGCGCAGCGAGGACGGCGGCGGGACGTGGACCCACTCGTCCGCCGGCATGACCTACGGCGACGAGGGCGAGTCGATCAAGACCGTGTGGAGCCTCGCCACGACCCCTGATGGCGCCATCCTGGCCGGCGTCGAGCCGGCGGGCCTCTTCCGGAGCACCGATAGCGGCGCCACCTGGAGCCACGTCGAGGGGCTGACGAACCACCCGACCCGCCCGACCTGGTCGCCGGGTGCCGGCGGGCTCATCCTGCACACGATCATCCCCCACCCCACGGACCCGGCGCGGACCTGGGTCGGGATCTCCGCGGTCGGGGTCTTCGAGACGCGCGACGGCGGCGCGTCGTGGGAGCCGCGGAACCGCGGCGTGCGCGCCGACTTCATGCCCGAGCCGGAGCCGATCACCGGGCAGTGCGTCCACAAGTTCGTCATGGCCGCCGGCCAGCCCGAGACCCTGTACCAGCAGAACCACTGCGGCGTCTACCGCTCCGACGACGGCGGCGAGCACTGGACGGAACTGACCGCCAACGGCCTGCCGTCCGAGTTCGCCTTCCCGATGGTCGCGCACCCGCGCGATCCCGACACGGTCTGGGTCATCCCGCTCAACGGCGCCGACAAGGGCCGGTTCGTGCCCGACGGCAGACCCGCGGTGTGGCGCACGCACGATCGGGGCGCCTCATGGATCCGCGCCGACGACGGGCTGCCGCCCCGCGACGCGTACTTGACCGTGCTGCGCGAGGCGATGGCGCGCGACACGCTCGACCCCGTCGGGGTCTCGTTCGGCACGGAGACCGGCCAGCTCTGGCACAGCGCGGACGAGGGCCGGTCATGGCAGCTCATCACCGACGCGCTGCCCGAGATCTGGGCGGTCGAGGCCGTCGTCCGCGGCGACTGACCCCGGCGATGGCCACGGTCCTGCTGCCGCGCTCGCTCCTGGCGCTCTTCCCGGGCGTCGAGCGGCGGCACGAGGTGGCGGGCACGACCGTGGGGGAGATCCTGGACGAGCTCGATGCGGGCGTCCCGGGGATGCGCGACCGGCTGGTCGACGCGGGGCCGCGCCTGCGCCCCCACATCAACGTGTTCGTGGATGGCCAGCCGGCGGACCTCACCACGCCAGTCGCGGTGACCGCGACGGTGCACGTGATACCAGCAGTCTCCGGCGGCGCCTGACACCCGCTCGGGGGCGCCGCCGGAGTGACCGGCAGCGATGCTCCCGTCGGTCGGGCGTCGGGGGATAACGCGCGTCCGCACATCACCGCCGGCCTCTGCCAATGTGCCGTATCGGGGGCCGCTAGCCCATGGTCGGACGCGGCAGACTCCCGGAGCCGCCGGTGCATGGGTGCGGCAAGGGAGGTACTGTCCACGCATGGTCGGGAACGTCGCGGTCGGTGTGCGGATCGAGGGGATCGACCCTGCCCGGATCGCATCGGTCGTCGCGCGGGACGTCGGGGAACCCGCGGAACAGGTCCGGCCGGCGGTGGAGCGCGTCATCCGGCTCGCCCTCGAGCCCGGCGGCGACGTCAACGCCGCGGCGCTCGTCGAAGCCGACAGCGAAGGCGCGGCACGCGACGGCCTGCTGCCCGAACAGCTGATCGATCGGTACCTCTCGACGTTGTGGGCCGTCTGGGACGTCCAGGCGACGGCGACCCGCTCAAGGGCCGACCTCATCGCGCTCGGCGACCGGATGCTCCGGACCGCGGATTCCCTCGTGGCCGCGGTCGCGGTCGGCTATCGCTCGGTCGAACGCGAGCTCATCGTCCGCAACGCCGAGGCGCGCCGGGCGTTCCTCGACGAGCTCCTGGGGGTCGTCGCCGTCGACACCGCGACCATCGGCCGGCTGCGCCGCGTCAGTGCGCGACACGGCCTGGACCCGCGGGCGACCTATCGACTGGTCCTGATCGCGCCGCGGGCGCACGAGGACGACGCGCAGGCCGAGCTGCTCGCGATGCGCATCCGGACCCGTCTCACAGGCCCGGCGGTGGTCGATCGAGCACGAGCCGGGGTGGCACTCCCGCAGGTCGTCGCCTGGCGCGGCCAGGTCGTCGTCCTCGCCAAGGCCTCATGGGCCGGCATCGGTCGCCTGCGCGACGGCCTCGCCGTCGAAGCCGGGGCCGAGGCGACGGCCGTCCTGTCGCCTCCGACCACCGGGGTCGAGCGCCTGGCGCCGGCAATGGCGCGGCTGTTCGAGACGCTCCGGACCGCGCTCCGCCTCGGTCGCCTGGGCTGGATCGAGGACCCCGACGACCTCGCCGTCGAGCGCCTGCTGCTGGCCGACGACGCCCTGTTGCGCACGGTCGTCGAGCGCGAGCTCGGACCCCTCCTGGCGGACCAGCGCATGGGCGAGGAACTGGTCGGGACGCTGCAGGTCTACTTCGACACGGGCGAGAACATGCGGGCGGCGGCCCGCCGCCTGCACATCGCGAACCGGACCGTGGCGTACCGCCTCGAACGGATCGTCGCCCTCCTGGGCCACCCGCTCGACGGCCCGAGCCGGCAACGACTCGTGGTCGCGCTGCTCGCCCACCGGATCCTCCAGGGGAAGTCCTGAGGGCCGTCAGCCGATCCGGCCCAGCAACGACTCGAAGGGATCGAACGACTCGGTGCGCTCGGCCACGGCGTCGCCACCGATGGCCCGCGACGCCCCGCCGTCGGGTGCCTCGCCCGAGACGGCGGGCCAGCCACGATCGGCGAGCATGTCGAGCGTGGCCAGCGCGACCCCGGTCGCGCCGCGCGCGTGGTCGAGGGCGACACCCGAGAGCGAGCCCCGCTCCCGCGCCCCGGCCACCTCGGCCGCCACGCGGCTGGCGGCATGCGTCTCGCGAGCGGTCGCACCCGTCCCGCCAGTCCGGCGAGTCACGAGCGCCACGTCCCCGGCCCGAACGAGGATCGCGGCGAGGATGTGCGGCCACTCCGCCGCCCGATCCGGGGGCGCATCCGGCTCGTTGAACGCCAGCGGGTGATTCGGGTAGAGCGCGCGACGGACCTCGACTTCGGCGATGGCCCGGGCGCCGGCGGCCGGCTCGTCGATCAGCCACGTCGGCAGCGCGCCGACCGCGAGCTGCATGTCGGGCACCGCATCGTTCCGGGCGAGCGCCACGGCCAGCAGCTGCAGCGCGAGCGCCCGGCCCGCGCGGGTCGCCGGATCCGAGGGGATCCCGACGCGCAGGTCGGGGGCGACGACGAGCGAGCCGGCGCCGATCGTCAGGAGCGTGCCCGAGCGCCGATGCAGGCGATGCGCGAACGCGTGATCGGACAGGGCCCGGTCCGGATCCACGCCGGCGGCGACGATCTCGGCCATCGGGTCGGATTCGACGACGTCGATCCGCTCGAAGGCCGCGACGACCGCGTCCTCGGGCGACCAGAGGGCTGGCGCCGTCGTCGCGAGCCGGACGTAGCCGCGACGCTGGGCAGCGAGCCCGTCGGCCGCGCGCCGGAGCTGGGCCAGCGCCCGCTGGCTGCCGGTCGGGGCGGACTCGACGACGCGTTCGGCGCTCGATGGTCGAGACCGCCGATCGCCGGGCCGCCACTCGGGCACCTCCTGACCGGAGTCCTGGAGTCGGTCGGCGAGCTCGCGACCGACCGGGACCTCGATGCGCAGGACGTCGAAGCCGGCGGCGACCAGCTCGCCGATCTCATCGAGGGCGCCCTCGAGGTCGGGCTCCGCGAGGGTCGTGCCGACCCACGGCCGGGGCGCGTCGCCGAGCAGCCCGAGGATCTCGCGGCGGGCGGTCCGGTCGGCGTCGATCCGCTCGATCGCCGCCCGGGCGAGTCGCACGGCCTCGGCCTGGGCGACGTCGCGCCTGTCCGGCTGCTTGAGCAGTTCCGCCTCGAGGGCGAGGTCGACCGCACCCGACGAGACGTCCATCGCGAGTTGCGGGGGATCGAGGTCGTACTCGAGCAGCGCCATCGCGAAGGGCAGGGCGATGCCGGCGCCGAGGCCGCGCGGGTCGGTGCGCATCCAGCGATCGACGGTCGCACCGGCGAGCGGCCGGCCGCCGCGGTCCAGGCCCGTCACGCCGAACAGGCGCAGGATCGCCCGTTCCTGGCCGACCGATGTCGACGCGCGGGCCCTCGGACCCATGGTCGCGGCCAGCAATTCGGCCCGCTCGACGAGTCGATCGAGCGGACCCCACGGCTCCGTCATCCGGGCAGCCGCCCGGCCGCGCCCAGGAGCGCCAGCGTCCGGTCGATCGGCAATCCCCGGGCGACGTGGCCGTCGCGGCCGACCACCGTGTCGGCGCGGAACAGCGCATCGAGGACCGCTTCTTCGGTCGCCTCGACGACGGCCCCGAAGAACGGGTCGAGGAACTCGTCGTCGATGACTTCGGTCCGCCGCAGCGGGTGGCCGCTGTCGCGCGGGATCCGCGTGCCGGTCGAGAACGCCAGGAAGATCTCGCCGGAGCCATGACCGGCCGTCGAGCCGGTCCGCGCGAGACCCATGCCCGCGCGGCGGGCCAGACGCGTCAGCCCGGCGCTCTCGAGCGGGGCGTCCGTCGCGATCGCGACCGCGCAGCTGCCCCGCTCGCGATCGTGCGGGACGTCGTCGGGCCAGCCGTCCGCGAGGAGCGCCTCGCCGACCCGGACGCCGTCGACCGTCAGCCGCCCGATCCGCCCGAAGTTCGCGAGGACCATGACGCCCACGGTATACGCGGGAGAACCGCCCGAGTCGTCGGTCGCGTCATCGATGCCGTGGAAGACCCGCCGGTCGATGGCGTGGACCACGCGCGAGGCCGTCCCGATGCCGCCCTTCATCTCGAAGCAGACCATCCCGGTGCCGGCACCGACGACGCCGCCCGGGACCGGGCCGCGTTCCGCTCCGGCGGCATCCGCGAGCGCGGCCTCGACGTCGGCGGCCTCGATCTGGGCGCATCGCGATGTGTTCAGCCAGCCGTCATCGCACTCCGTGACCACGGGCATGAGCGCATCGTCGATACCGGCGGTCTCGTCGAGCGCGACGAGGGTGGCCACCGCGGCGTCGTAGACACGCCCGATCGCCATCGAGCTAGTCCACAGGATCGGGGTCTCGAGCACACCCCACTCCTGGATCGTGGTGATGCCGATGGCCTCGCCCGCACCGTTGAGGACGGCCGCACCCGCCGGCACACGGCGTCGGAACAGGTCGCCCACGTCGAACGGGACGATGGCGGTCACCCCGGTCCGGGCCATCCCCCGGCCGCGGGGCGGCGGCGGTTCGTCGCGCCAGACCGTGGCGTGCCCGACCCGGACGTTCGCCACGTCCACGATCGAATTCGTCGGCCCCGGGGCCATCGATCCGATCCGGATGCCGAGGTCGCGCGGGCGGGCTCGCGGGGATGGCGGGGTCACGGGCACCTCAGAGCGGACGGTTTGCCGGTCGCGCTCCCCGGCGGACACGGTCGGTCCAAGTATGGACCGCGGTCAGGTCACGGTACCGGCCACCCGGTTGCCGGCCAGGAAGCCACGGAACGCGGTGACCGGATCGTCCGAGGTGTAGCGGACACCGCGGTCGCCGACGCGTTCCGCTCCGGGCACGATCGCCGCGAAGTCAGCCACGACGCCCTTGGCGTATTCGATCTCGATCACGACCGGCGGATCGACACGCAACAGTTCCAGCTCGCCCGCCGCGGCCCGGCGGACCGCCCGCTCCGCACCCGCACGCACCCGCTCGCAGGCCACGCTCGGGTGCACGGAGACCGCGCTGTGGCCGCCGTCGACCGTCTTCACGACGACCCGCTCGGCCCACGGCAGCCAGGCCTCGACCTCGCCGGCCAGGGCATCGTCGCCGGCGACCATCCCGACCGGGATGCCCCAGGCGCCAAGGACGAGCGCGTTGAAACCGTATTCGCCGGTCGGCCGACCGTCGAGGCGGGTCTCGACCGGCCGACCGGAGTAGGTGTGCGCGATGGTCCCGGTCGGATGACCCGCGCGCGCGTGGTAGCCCACGAACAGGGCGACGTCGAATGCCGGGGCGCCGTCCTCGCCCGGCAGCGCGCCGGCGACCATCGACCAGGCCTTCTCACCCTGCAGCACGCGGGCGCTCGGATCGAGCCCGGCCGGGAGCAGGTTGTACATGTTCCAGTGACTGTCGTTGACGAGGATGTCGGTCGCCCCCGCCGCTTTGGCGCCCTCGATGGCGGCATTCGCCTCCGCGACCATCAGCGCGACCGACGTCTCGTACCGGCGGTCAGCCGGATCGGTCGGGTCCGGGTGGCTGATCCCGCCGATGCCCTCCATGTCAACGCTGATGTAGACCCTCATGCGTCCTCCCCGATCGTGTCGTTCCCGGTCGTGGCGTCCTCGGGTCCGGTCCGCGCCGGATGCCCGATCCAGACGTGGCCATCGGCGAAGCGCTCCGCTTTCCAGATCGGCGCCCGGGCCTTGGTCTCGTCGATGGCGTAGCGAGCGGCCGCGAACGCGGCGTCGCGGTGGGGCGCCACGGCCAGGACCGCGATGGACGCCTCGCCGAGGGGCACCTCGCCAGTGCGATGGACGATGGCCAGGCCCGTCACGCCGAAGCGTCGACCGATCTCGTCCGCGATGGCCTCGAGTGTGTCGAGCGCCATGGTCTCGTGGGTCTCGTATTCGAGCGACTCCACGCTCCGGCCCACGTGCTTTGCCGCTTCGGCTTCCTGGCCCGGGGCCGGTGTTCCCGGGGTCGCCCGCGTCCGGCCGAGGAAGCCCACGACCGCCCCGTCGCCCGGATCCGCGAGTCGGTCGGCCAGCTCGGCCAGGATCCCGGCATCGAACCGGTCGTCGCGCAACTCAAGCACGCGCACGCCGGAGCCGCCAGAGACCGGCGGGATCATGGCGACCTCGTCGCCGTCGGCGAGTGGCTCGGTGGCGTCGGCATAGGCGCCATTGCGCGCGAAGCGGACCGAGGGGCGACCAGGCGCGAGCAGGGGGTGTCTGGCGACCAGCGCGTCCCATGCGGTCTCCACCGAGGCCGGCTCGGGCAGGTCGACCTGCACCTCGCGGGCGCCCGCCAGCTCTCGCTGGAGCGCGAACAGCCGGATCCGGACGTGGATCGTCACCGTCGCTCCGTCGGCGGCCCGCGTCGTCAACCCCGCCACGAGGCGACGAGCAGGCCGTCGCCGACCGGCAGGATCGTGGCCGTGAAGCGAGGGTCGCGCAGGACCGCGGTATCGAACGCGACCAGCGCATCGGTGTTCGTGTCGGGGGCCTTCACGGGGCGGGCGCCCGTGACCCGTCCGCTCCACAGGACGTTGTCGGCGACGACGAGAGCCCCTCGTGCGAGGCGGGTCGCGATGTGCTCGAGGTAGGCCCCGTACTCGGGCTTGAGCGCGTCGATGAAGGCGAGATCGAACGGGCCCGCCAGGGCTGGATCTCCGGTCTCGAACGCGTCGACCGCCGGCGCGGTCACGACGGTGATCCGGTCGTCAGCGACGCCCGCCTGGCGCCACCATCCACGCGCGAGATCGGTCCGGGAGCGGTCCGGGTCGATCGTGACGATCGTGCCGTCGGGAGGCTGCCCGAGCGCCATCCACAGCGTGGAGTAGCCGTAGGCGGTCCCGACCTCGACGATCCGCCGCCGTCCGCCGGCGAGCACGGACAACACGCGTCCGCTGTCGCGGTCGACGATCGGGATGTGCTCGGGCGCCGCTGCCGCCTCGATGGCGAGGAGGGCGGGCGCCGGCGCCGTGGCGTGCGAATCGATCCAGTCCAGGTCGACGGCTCCCGGGATCCACGTTCGATCGTCCTTGCCCATCACATCCTCCGCGAGATCAGACCAGGAGCCCCGCCCCGAAGTAGAGGCCCGCCGCCAGGATCGTCCCGGCCGCGATCGAGCCGACGTTGATGTAGAGCAGGCCGGTCGCCGACTCCATCGACCTGGTCCGTGCGGTCTGGACGGACGCCCACGACACGATCAGCGGGAAGACGAGGCCGACGATGAGCCGGAGCCAGACGAACAGCGCCCACGGGCCGACGAGCGCGGCGAACGGGGCGACGTCGGCGGGACCCGCGCCGGTCGCGATCCACGCCCAGAACAGCACCACCTGGACCACGATGACGATCAGGAGCATGCGGGCCAGGAGGATGAGCGGCGCCTCCGGCAGCTTGGGCGTGACCAGGTACCAGTGGCCAAGGATCATCGCCGCGAAGACCCCGCCCGTCGCGGCCGTCACCACGGCCAGTTGGGTCAGGAGGGAGACCGTGCCCATCGGGCCGCCGCCCCAGGCGAGGGCCCCGGCGAGCAGGGTCGCCGCCGCGGCGGCCAGGGCCGCCCACTCCAGCGCCTCGCCGGCGCGCGGTCGGATCCGGCGAGCGATCAGCGCGACCGTGGCCAGGACGCAGAACGCGACGAGCGAGGCCCGTCGCGGGGCGTCCCAGGCCGGGTCGGCCACGACCGGGGAGCCGCCCGGGCTCGTCGGCAGGGCTCCGTCGGACAACCAGGCGAGGATCCCGAAGCCGATCGCACAGGCGGTCGTGAAGCCGAGGTAGCCGCGGGTCGCGTCGGAGCGTCGCCGGAGCAGGATCACGGCCGCGTACGAACCGAGGGCGAGGCCGGTCAGCACCGTCCAGTTGATGAAGGCGAGGTTCTGGGCGATCTGCGTGGCGGGCACGAGGCCGAGTGTACCGGTCGGCGCCCCGCGGCCTTCGGCGCGCCGTCGCCACGAATGCCGCGAACGCGACCCCGCGGTCTACGATGCACGCAAAGGAGGAGCCATGACCCTCGACCGCGAGACGACATTCACCTCGTACGGCCACTCCTGCATGGAAGTTCGGACGCCCGGCGGCAAGGTCATCCTCATCGATCCGTGGTTCGGCAATCCGCGCTCCCCGAAGACCGCCGACTCGGTCGAGACGTGCGACCTGCTGCTGGTCACGCACGGCCATTTCGACCACATGGGCGAGGCGGTCGCCCTCGCGAGCCGCCTCAGACCGGCCTGGCCGTGCATGCACGAGATGAGCCTGTGGCTGGCCCGGCGCCTGTCCGGCGGCGCCGACGCGGTCGTCGGGATGAACAAGGGCGGCACGTTCGAGGTCGACGGGATCCGCGTCACCATGACGCACGCGGATCACTCGGCGGGCGACTGGAACTCGGCCGGCGAGACCACGCTCTACCTCGGGGATCCGGCGGGCTTCGTCGTCGAGCTCGAGAACGGCTTCAAGTTCTACTTCGCCGGCGACACGGACCTCTTCGGCGACATGCGCTACATCGGCGAGCTGCACCGCCCGGATCTCGCGCTCCTGCCGATCGGCGGGCACTTCACGATGGGGCCGGCCAGTGCCGCGATCGCGGCCGAGCTGCTGGGCGTCAGCCACGTCATCCCGATCCACTACGGCACGTTCGACATCCTCGCCGGGACCCCGGATCAGCTCCGGACCGAGCTTGCCGCCCGCGGCCTCAAGCAGGTGCAGGTCCACGCCATCGGACCGGGCGAGTCGCTCGCCTGACCTTGCGCCGGACGAGACGACGGGGCCCTGCTCGACTCGGGGGTATCGAGCTGGGCCCCGCCCGGTCTCGGGGACCGCAAAGGGGTTCCGGGCTAGACGCGGTCACCGTCCGGAGTGACGAACCGCCGATGGACGGGTCAGCAGAAGCGGTCAGCGAGCTCCGGCCGATGCGAGGCGAACCTCGGGATCGGACGGCCAGGCGACCACGTTGCCGCCGGCGACCGGGACCGGGACGGCTCCCGCTGCACGCCGACCGAAGCCGGTGTACCGGAAACCTGCCGCGGCCATGGCCTCGGGGTCCAGGGCGTTCCGACCATCGACGATGGCCGGTCGATTCATGGTGTCGCGAAGAGCTGCCCAATCGAGATGGGCGAATTCGGACCATTCGGTGACCAGACCGGCCACGTCGGCGCCCGCGAGGGCCTCCGCCGCGGACTCGGCGATCTGCAGGCCCGGGACCAGTCGCGCCGCACGACTCCGGGCCGAGGGCATCGGGTCGTACGCGATCACCTCGGCCCCAGCCGCGATCGCGGCCTCGGCGATGGTGAGCGACGGGGCTTCGCGCAGGTCGTCCGTGCCGGGCTTGAAGGTGAGCCCAAGGATCGCCACGCGGGCGCCCTCGAGCGTGCCGCCGACGGCATCCTCCAAGCGCGCGACGAAGTCGAACCGGCGCTGGTGGTTGATCTTGTCGACCGCGGCCAGCAACGGCGTCTCCCGTCCGGCCGCCTCGGCGGCGTGGACGGTCATCGTCACCTGGTGTGGCAGGCACGACCCGCCGAAGCCGACCCCGGCCCGCAGGAACGCGCCGCCGATGCGGGCGTCATGGCTCATCGCCTCGACGACCTGGGTGACGTCGGCGTTGTAGGCCTCGCACAGCATCGCCAGTTCGTTGGCGAAGCTGATCTTGGTGGCCAGGAACAGGTTCGCACCGAGCTTGGCCAGGACGGCGTCCTCTGACGGCATGACCAGAAACGGCGCGGTGACCGAGTGGTACATGCGTCGGAGCTGGCGAACGCCTGCGCCGGTGTCATCGCTGATGACCCCGATGACGATCCGGTCCGGCTCGAGGTAGTCCATGACCGCCGAGCCTTCGCGTGTGAACTCCGGGTTCACCACGACCGGGATGGGCCCACGACCGGCGGCAGCGCGCAGGCTGTCGATCATCGGGCGGATCCTGGGCAGGAACTCGGGCGGGAGCGTCGAGCGAACGACGAGCACCGCGTCATCGGCGAGCTGCGGGACCATCCCCGCGAAGCAGGACTGGATCGTATCGGTCTGCCAGCCGCCGTTCCCGTCGTGGGTGCCGACGGCGACGATGGCCACCTGGACCGCCGCGATCCCCTCGAGTCGATCGGTGAACCGCAGGCGCTTGCCCGCGACACCACCCTCGACGAGTGCATCAAGGCCCGGCTCGAAGAGCGGCAGTCGCCCGGCGCGCAGGGCGTCGAGGCGCTCGTGATCGACTTCGATCCCGATGACCTCGTGCCCCCACTTCGCCAGGCCTGCCGCCGTGACCAGGCCGACATATCCCATCCCGAACACAGCAACGCGCATGCTGGACCCCTTGATCAATACCTGATCGCCTCCACCTGCCGGGCCCTACGGGGCGAGCCCATCAGGTCGTTTACGCGTCCCGGGAAGCTTCTTGCGGTCGGAGAACGGATCCAAAAGAGCGAATAAGTGCAACGCCGTGTAGATCCGACCGGTACGAAAGTCCTAGGACTAATGGAATGCTACAGCGGCCGCGTCCGAATGCACCATCGTTTACACGCCAGAAACGTTGCGATGACGTGCCTGATTGGGGATTCTGGTGCTCGAAAGCACCGGACCACGACCAGATGTCTCCGAGGGCCATGTCGGGCCGAAAGGTGGCCTGAAAGGTCCTCTGCCCAGCCGGGGCATCAGCGGCCGGCATCACCGTGCCGTTCGGGCGCCAGGGCGCTCGTGCCGGGCTGCTCACTGGAACGTGACCTGTAGTTGTGGCTTGTTCGTCGGGTCTTCCCGGCTCGAGTAGACCGCGCTGTTGCCGGCCGCGCTCTTGATGGCCAGGCTCAGGGTGGTCGTGCTGGAATTCACGATCGTCTTGTCGAGCGTGATCTCGAGGTAGCCGAGCGCGGGCGCGGCGGCACTTCCGACCGCCGTCAATCCGGTCAGGTCCGGCGCAGTCGTGTACGTGATGCCGGTCTCGGTCCAGGTGTTGTCCGTGACGACGTAGATGGACTGAAGGTCGGAGGTCACGTCGGTCACGAACAGGCGGAGCTTCACCGAGTTCACGGTGCCCGTGACGCCTGAGATGTTGAACTTGAGGTAGCCACGGTAGTTGGGGTCGGCCGACGTCCCGAGGCCCTCGCGGACCTTGATCGTGGACAACGCGCCGTAGTTGCCGTTCACGTTGCTCGTGTTCACGTGGGCGTCGGCCACGGGCACGAAGGTCGTCGTGGTCGGCGCCCCGGACGTGATCGTGATGTTGACCGTCGCCGAGGCTGACGTGTTCACGCCGTCGCCAACCGTGAAGGTGAACGAGTCGGCCCCGGTCTGGCCGGCGTTCGGCGTGTACGTGATGGACGCCCGGTCAGTGTTGGGGGTGCCTGGTGTGCACGCGAGCGCGCCTGGGCCGCTGAGCGTGCCCTTGGACGTGCTACTGGGGGTGTTGAACGTCAGGGTGCAGTCGTCCACGTCCGTGCCGGTCAGGTTGAACGTGACTGGGCTCCCCACGGTCGTGGTCTGGCTGCTGCCAGCGGCGGTCGGGGTGGCATTCGTCACGGTCAGCGTGACGGTCGCCTGGACCGGCGGATTGACGCCATCACTGACCGAGTATGTGAACGAGTCAGGGCCGCTGTATCCGCCGGTCGGGGTGTACAGGACCGGAGCCGAGTCGCTGTTGGGATTGCCCGCCACGCAGTTCGCGGTGCCGATCGAGCCGAGCAAGCCGTTGGTCGGCCCCGTGACGATCGCGAACGTCAGGTCGCACGTCTCAGCGTCGGTGCCGGCCAGTGTGATCGTCGTCGCGACGTCGTGCGGCGTGGACTTGGAGACGGGACTGGCCGTCGGCGGGGCGTTGGGCGGGGTGCCCACCGTGATGGAAACGGTAGCTGGGGCCGAGGTCGCCAGCAGGCCGTCCTTGACGGTGAACGTGAACGAGTCGGGGCCGTTGTAGCCGGCGTTCGGCATGTAGTCGATGGTCGCACTGTCGGTGAACGGCCCGATGCCGGCGCACGTGAGCGGCGTGATGGATCCGAGCGTTCCGTGCGCGGGTCCCGTCACGGTGGTGAACGTCAACTCGCAGTCGTCGGTGTCGCCACCGGCGAGGGTCACGGTCTTGAGGGCGTCCTCCGGTGTGGTCTGAGTGCTGCCCGTGGCGGTCGGGGTGGCGTTGGTCACGGTCAGCGTCACGGTCGCCGAGACCGGCGGGTTGGTGCCGTCACTGACGGTGTACGTGAACGAATCCGGACCGCTGTAACCGAGCGCCGGGGTGTACTGGACAGTGGCCGAGTCGCTATTCGGGCTGCCTGAGGCGCAAGGGGCGTCCGTGATCGGGCCCAGCGTGCCGTGCGCCGGGCCGGTCGCCGGCGCAACGAACGTCAGCGTGCAGGTCTCGGCGTCGGTGCCGGCCATGTTGACCGTGGTGGCCACGTCGTGTGGCGTCGACTTCGACACCGGGCTCGCGGTCGGCGGCGTGTTCGGCGGGGGCCCGAACGATTTCAGGTTCCACCAGTACTCGTTCAGGGTCTCATGGCCCGACAGAACCAGCAGTCCGGTCGTGGAATTGACGGTCTGCTTCGTCGTCGTTGCGTTGTTCAGGTCGTTGGGGCTGTTGTCGCGAATGAACGGCGTGCCCAGCCCGCTGACGAGAACGAGAGGGCATTCAGCGGCGACGTCTTCTCGTAGATCGTGCCGTTGGACTCCGGGGACGTCGCGAAGACGTGCAGCAGGTTATTCGTCGTGTCGACAGCGAGAACGCCGCGCGTGTAGCGGGTTGCTTGACCCGTCCGGATGCTGTACGGTGGCATTGGTCCACGCACCGTTCGATGCCGCCCGTCGAAGCACCACGAGGTTCGGGTCGCCGCTCGCCGTGCGCGAGGTCTTGACGACGGCGTAGAGGTTGCCCGCTGGGTCGGCCTTCAGGTTGAGGTGATCGTCGGCGTTGTTGTTGCCGGGAAAGACGGCCGTGCTCGCGCCCCAGGTCGTGTCAGCGGCGTTGTCCTGGTGGATGGAGAAATGGAAGGCGTCAGGACTGCCGTTCTGCTTGCTCCACAAGCAGGCCGATCTTGTCTCCCCCGAACGCGACGAGCGTCGAGATGTCATCCGAGCCGACGCCGGTATTGCCGCCGAGCTCGTCGGGATGAACTCAGATCCCCAGCTGTCTGTCGCTCCTCGATCGTCCGGTTGACATAGACGCTTGCTACTTCGCGTCCAGGTCGCCCATAACTGACCGGTCGAGTCCTTGTCGATGACGAGGGTCTCGGATCTGCCAGTTGTTGATGGTCTGGGCCGGAAAGCCACCATCGAGCGAGTAGGTGTCTGAGCCGAGTTGTAGCTGAATCGGTACAAGCGGGCCGGGTAGCCGCTGGCTGGGCTCGTGCTGAAGACGTGCGACGCGATGTAGAGCTTGCCTGCTCCTTGATCCCAAAGGGCGTCCTGGTGCGTGGTCTCGCGGTCGTCGATGACGACCCCGGTGTTCGATCCAGGCGTGCCGCTCAGGCGGTGGATCGTGAAGGCGCTGGCGCTCGAGCGGTACATGCTCGCCCACCAGGACCCGTCGTTGAACCAGACCTTGCTCTCTGGCTTCTCGCTCGTCGGATCGGCGCCGGAACCGGCGAACGACGGGCCCTGAAAGCCGACGTCTCCGGGGCGGCAACCACGGCCGGAGCCACGAACGCCAGCAGTCCGACGGCCATGAAGGCAACCAGCCCGAACCTGGCCGAGATGCGGCGCTGCGAACTCCCCCGTTTGGGCATAGGACGATCAGGCCTCCCAAATCCCCGATAAGTACTACACCACTATGCACCGGAAGACCTTGCAAGTCAGCTTAGTGACACGTCGTCCATCCAGATTCGTTGACTCGACGCACCAAGTTCGAGCTTCAGGGTCACGTCGGTGTAGCGCCCGATCGGCGTCACCTCGAACGAGACGGTGGTCCAGTTCGCGCTGACCGGCAGCACGCGACTGGCGATGACCTCACCGATGCCGGTCGAGAGTCGGACCCTGAGATCGCGGGCGGCCGTCGAGCGGACGGCCAGCGAGATGTGGTACGTCACGCCGTTGGACAGCGTCAGGCCGCCCTGTTCGACGGAGACGGCGGACGGCGCACCGACGCCGGCAGTGATGTCGACGACGCCAGAGGCGAGGCCGGCGAACTTGTCGGTCGTCGTGCGCTCGAGCGTCGCGGCCGATCCGGGCGCGAGGGCCAGCTTCCACGGCTCGAGGCCGTTCTCGAAGCCGCCGTTCACAAGCAGGCTGACAGGGGTCGGTGACGGCGTCGGCGAGGCGGTCGCCGTCGGCTCGGGGGTCAGTTCGGGTGTGGGCGTCGGCTCGGGCGTCGCTGTTTCGCTCGGCTTCGGCGTCGGTTGGGGCGTGGGCGTGGCCACCGGGGTCGGGAGCGGCGAGGCCGTCGGCAGTGGCCCCGACGGGCTAGCCGAAGGAGAGCCCTGCGGAGCGGCGAGCAGCGCGTCGATGTCCGGCAGGGCGGCGATCGCCGCGACGACGCCCTCGGCGCCCTTGCGGACCGCCGCGCTGTCCCGGATCGGCACGTTCAGCGCCTTTTCAGCGGCATCGGTGACCGCGGTGTAGCCCTCCAGGAGCGGCGGAGCGATCGCCTCGCCGCCCGGCTGGAGCTCGATCCGGCGCACGACCTCGATCGCGATCCCGGCAGCCGCGTTGATGTCCTTGACCTTCGAGACGACGTCGGCGGTCACGAGGGGATCGTCCTTGAGCAAGACCTCCAATTCCTTCCCGAGCTTCAGGATCCGGTCGTTGGCTTCGTTGAGCAGGAACACCAGGGAGGGGTTCATCGTGGCCGATGGACGCGGCGTGACGGTCTCGGTCGTGGCGGTCGGCGACGGCGTCGGCACTTCGGGCGCGGTCGTGTTCGCCACCATGACCCCGACCCCGATGACCGCGTAGATGATCGCCGCGAACATCACGCCGATGATCTCGGGCCCGGGCCGGTTGGAGCGCGTCGGCTCCCCGGTCATGCCGACCAGCCCTGGGCGCTGCCGGCGTGCAGAAGGGCCCGTTCGACGGCCGCCGCCGACTGGCCGGAGAGGTGCCGGAAGGCCAGCGACCAGGTCAGGATCCCCACCCGTCGATCGTTGATGAGCAGCTGTTCCTCGTAGGCCGTGACCGCGATCGATCCGAGCGGGCGCTCGACGGCGATGACGTCAGGGTCGACCTCGAGCGGGCCGAGGACCAGCAGCGAATCGCCCCGGATCGCGAGTGCGTAGTGCATCCCCGGTCGACAGGCCGACGAACCGGTAAGGAAGACGGCCGTGGCCAGGATCGCGGTCTCCTTGGACCGATGCGCCCCGCTCCGCGCCTGGGCGGCGGCCCCGTCTGACGGCCGCGCCGCCCCGACGCGGCTCCCGACGGGCGCATCAGGGTCCGCAGGAGCCGCGGACGCATCCTTCGAGCGCGCGGGGCGCGGGCGCGTGACTGCTGTCGCTCGCGCATCGGGGTCGTTCGGGACGGCCGTCGGGAACGGTCGGACGATGCTCGGCAGCGCCTCCGGCGTCGCCTGGTTGGGGACAGCCGCGAGCGGCACCGGTCGCGACGGCCGCTCCGCCCGGCGGAATGGGGTCGGGAGCAACGCGGCACAGGCCGCGCAATAGCTCGGCCAGCCCTCGACGGGCCATCCGCACGATTCGCAGCGCCCGGGTGGCGCGAAGAACACGAGGGCCAATGCGACCGGACCGAGCAGCGCACCCAGGAAGAACCAGATCAACGGCTGCCGCTCCCGGCTCCGCGCCAGGATGGCGGTGACCAGCGCGAATGCGAGCGCGGTCAGCAGCAGCGGGAGGGCGATCGCCTCGAGCGTGGTCATCGATGGCTCACGGCGCGCTCGTCGGTGCGCCTGCGTCGACGATCGGGATGCCGTTGGTCAGGGTCGTCCAGCGGATCGCCGAGTGCGCGTCCTCGCTGAAGGGTCGCTCCTGCTTCAGCAGTTCGACATACCGGGGGTCCGGCCACTGGGCGTACACGAGCTCCCACATGGGGCTCGGTCTGGGGAACTCGGCGCTGTCGTTCCACGGCCACCGATCCGCTGAATGGAAGAACGAGACCAGGTAGTCGATCGCGCCGCGCAGCGTGCCACCGTCCTTGCCCTGATAGTCCCACAGGTTGATCCCGTGCCTGGCCGCCATGACCGCGGAGCCGATCTTGTATTGCAGCGCTTCCTGCGTATACATGATCCCGCTCGACTCACGGCGCACTTCCTCGGGGATGTGTCCGTCGGCCGGAAGGAAGTCGATCATCTCGCGCCAGCGGGCGATCGCCGCATCGAAACCATCGCCGTCGCCGAGGTACGCATTGAGCGCGATCCGGGTGAACGTCCCTGCATCGCCCCAATTGTTGTCGCGCTCGGAGGCCGTCGGCAGGATCACGTCGCGCAGCCACGCCCGAAAGGTCGTCTCGTCAGCCGCGGACATGACCCCGCTCGGCTCGATCAGATCCGCGGCGAACACGAAGGCCGGAGCGTTCCGACTGATGATCAGTGACGTCTGACAGCCACGATCCGTGCAGGTGTTGCGGGTGGTTCGATTCGTCGTCGCCCATGCCATCAAGTATCGACGGGCAGCCTCCGCATACGCCACATCACCGGTCGCGACATAGGCCAGCGCCAGTCCATACGCCGCGGCCGCGTCCTCGACGAACGGCCCGTCGGTTCCGGAGATGTTCAACGGTTCCTTCGGCCGCGGATCGTCGAAGCGCGCTTCTTCGGCGAAGGCAAGGAGCTCCTCGAGGGCAGTCGCGTAGGGCTCGACACCTTGACGCGCCTGGGCCACTCGCTGCTCGATCTCCGGACGGTCGGCGAGGTACCCCGATGCCGGCGGCGGGGACGCGACCGCCCCGGTAGGCCCAGCCGTCTGGCTCGGCTCGAGCGATGGCACGGGGGCAGCCACGGGTCGAACGGCGAAAACCAGCACGCCCACCAGGGCGACCACGACCGCTCCGGCCAACAGGACCCGCAGGTGGCGCGGGTGAGCGGCGGGCGGGACCACTGACCCAGAGGCCTCGTCGCCCGGCTCGGGCAGGTCGGCTGGTTGTTCCGGGGGAATGTCGGTCATCGAGTGTCGATCATCCGCGTGCCTACCTCGAAACAGTGACTCGATCGATGTCGAGGGTGGCCGGCGTGCCGGAGACCTGGAAACAGACCCGGCGCGGCTGGCCCGGCTCGTTGGTGCGCCAGTCGAGTCCGGTGCCCTTGACGACGGTCTTGCCCGCTGCGTTGGTCAGGAGGAGATTCGCCGACCGCTTGACGACATCGATGTCGAGGCGGGCACGATACCAGCGTCCATCTGCGAGGTGGATACCCGGGCGTTGCCTCACGGCACCATCGAAATACGAGAACTCGCCATCCTCGGCCACGCGCAATCCCATGACCTCGCCACCCGAGCCGCGTAGACCGAGCGGTCGGAGTTCGCCTGAACCCCCGACCGCCGGACGGAACCGGACGTCGACCCGCAACTTGGGGGCGTCGACCTGGGCGAAGTCCTTGCAGGTCTCCGCGATCCCGGCGGCCTTCGATGACTTCAGGGTGAGATATCGCAGGTCGTCCTTCCCGCCGGCGAGCGCGGTCCCGTTGGACGCCTCGACCGTCCAACCGTTGACCGGCTCGCCGGTCGGCCATGAAGCGAACTCATCATCCACGAGGAGACGGGCGACGGGATCCTTGGGTGGCGCGGGGCGATCCGGCCCTGAGCGTCCGGCGACCTCGGCCGGGACCGGCGTGGCGCCGAGGTCCCTGGCGGCGTGGAGATATCGGCCGCTGGTCTCGTCCGACCCCATGACGACGAGGCCCGTCGCCGCCGAGACGCTCTGCTTCGTCGACGTGGCGTTCGCCACGGCCGGGTCGGTGGACGCCGCGATCAGTGGGTCGCCGTCCCCGTTCGGGAAGGTGGGTGCATCGAGCGGGGCCCGCTTGATCGTGATGATGCCGCCGCTGGCCGGCGTTTGTGCCACGACGTACAGGAATCGCCGGTCCTCGTCGACGAGCAGGATCGCCCGGTTGTGCTTGTTCTCCACACGGCCGGCCTCGCTCGCGGTCCAGCGCCCGTCCGCGCCCCGGATCATGACCAGGAGCTGGGGGTCGAGCGGATTCCTGTCCGCGTCGCTGTCCACCGTCGTACGGACCGTGGTCGCGATCACGCGCGCCCCGTCGCGCTCGAACGTCTTGACGTTCAACTGGTCGTCGTTCGCGCCGACGCCGGTGGCGACGACCTCGATCGGCGCCCACGCGTCGTCCGCCTCGCCGTCAGTGTGCGAGGTGAACAGCATCCGCTCCCGGGTCTGGTCGGTCCACAGGACACCGATCCGTCCGGGCCCGAACGGGACGAGCGATGACGTGTCCTCGTCGACGAGCGTGCCGCTGCCCGGAACCGCGTACGGAGCCGCCCAGTGCGCGTCCGACGAGAGCGTATGCGCTACCCATAGCGAGCCGCCGTCGACGTAGGTGACCCAAAGGCCGCCGGCTGTGTCGCGATCGATGACGATCCCGCTCGCGCCGGTGTCGTTGATGACCACGGGGAAGTCGGGGTCGCCCACGAACCGTCGGGCCTCGGGATCGAAATGGAACCGCCTGATCTTCGCTCGATGGGATGACGCCGACCCCTTGCTGGCCGAAGCCACGTACAGGTACTCGCCGGTCCAGAGGTAGTCCGAGTCCGCGTCGGACCGCTCGTCCACCACGGTGCCCGTATCGAGCCAGGTCTGGGTGGGCCAATCGAGGCGGAAGATGTGGATCTCGTTCGCGTCGGGCGCGTACAGGCCCGCCCACCACGCGTTCTCCGCGTACCAGAGCTGGCTCTGGGCAGGCGAGGCCGACACCGAGGTCACGGTCTCGGTCCTGAACTCGAAATCGCGCACGGTGACCGCCGGCTGATCGCTCGGCGCCTGCGTCGCGATGACCGGGAATGAGGCGGTCGGGGGCCCTGACGGGCTCGGCGTCGGTGAGGGAGTCTGCGCGTTGAGCAGGACGATCGACGCAATGACGACGACGACGGAGATCAGGACGAGGATGGAGAGGGTCAGCAGCGAGCGACGGTCTGCCAAGGTCCTCCCTGTCGGTTCAACCGGGCGAAACTCGCCCGAGGGTGGACGAGTGTAGCCCGGCTTGCGGAACCCGGCGATCGGTGGATCCAAGGAAGCGGATGACAACTGGGCGCAGGTCGATATCATTCGACGAGATGCACACGATCGTCCTCATCGCCTTGCTCGGCGGATTCATCTGGCTCATCGCGAGGGTCCTCGCGCACCGACAGGACGCCGTCGACCGTCCGTCCGTCGTCGTCCACGGCATCGGCCTTGGCGTCGCGATCGGCGGGGCCTGCGCCCTGGTCTTCCTGACCACGCAGGTGGACCTCGTCCCCGACGACGTCGAGAATGCGTTCCTGCCGGCGGTGATCGTCCTCGGGTCGATCTTCCTCGTCATCGGGACGCTGTACCGAGTGGCCTGGCGCTGACGCCACCCGACGGCGAACGCCGGTCGCCGTCGACCGGGCCCCCCGCCGATCCCGATCCCGATCTTGACCCTGCGTCCCTGACCTTCCCGGAGGTGGACGGGGTCGACGGCATCGAGGACGCGACGACCGTCCCGACGAAATCTGGCGCGGCCCGACAGATCCGTGGTTCGAGCCTGTTGCTCTCGGGGCGGATGATCTCGCTCGGGACGAACTTCCTCGTCCAGGTCCTGATCGTCCGCTACCTCCAGGACAAGTCCGACTACGGCGCCTTCGCCTATGCCCTCTCGATCGTGACGATCGCGACGACGTTCGTCGCCCTTGGCACCGACCGCGCGATCGGCCGGTTCCTGCCGATCTACCAGGAACGTGGCCGGCCCGATGCGATGCTCGGGACGATCGTGGTCGTGACGGGGACGATCGCGTCGCTGGGCCTCGCGCTGATCCTCTTCGTGCTCGCGTTCCAGGACCTGGTCGGTGGCTCCCTCCTGAGCGACACGGCCGGGGCACTCCTGCTCATCCTCATCGTCCTCGCGCCGATCCAGGCGCTCGACGACGTCCTGATGAACGGGTTCGCGGTCTTCTCGAGCCCGCGTTCGATCTTCTTTCGCCGGTACGTCCTGAACCCGCTCCTGCGGCTCGCGGTCGTCGGGCTGCTCATCTTCCGCCAGGAGGACGTCGAGTTCCTCGCGGTCGGGTATGTCGTGACCGGGGCGATCGGGGTCGCGGTATACGGCGCGTTGTTCCTTCGACTGCTTGGCCGGGTCGGCGTCCTGACACGCGGCCAACGACCCGCGTTCAGCTTCCCGATGCGCGAGATCCTCGGGTTCTCCGTGCCGCTCCTGACGACCGATCTCGTGTACATCCTGCTCAACGCGAGCGATGTCGTGCTCCTGGGCGCGATCACCGGCGACCCGGAGGCCGTGGCGAACTACCGGGTCATCCAGCCGGTCGCCTTGCTGAACCTCATCGTCCTCCAGAGCTTCACGCTGCTCTTCATCCCGGCCACCGCTCGACTCTTCGCGCGCGACGATCGCGAGGGACTGCGTTCCCTCTACTGGCAGACGGCGGCCTGGGTGGCCGTGCTCTCGTTCCCGATCTTCGCGGTGACCTTCGCGCTCGCGAAGCCCCTCACGGTCGCCCTCTTCGAGCAGCGCTACGCCGAGTCGGCGATCTTCCTCTCGATCATCGCCCTCGGCCGGTACTACGATGCCGCCCTCGGGTTCAACGGGCTGACCCTGCGGGTCTTCGGGAACCTGAAAGCCGTGGTCGGAGTGAATCTCGCGGCCGCCCTCGTGAACGTGATCCTGCTGGTCGTCCTCATCCCGCCGTTCGGGGCCCTGGGCGCGGCGCTCGCGACGGCCTCGACCCTGCTCGTCTTCAACTCGTTGAAGCAGTACGCCCTGCACCGCTACGTGGGTGTCAGCCTGTTCGAGTGGCAGTACCTGCGGGTCTACCTGACCATCGTCCTGACGACGTTGGGGCTCCTGGTCGTCGAGCTGGTCGCCGACCCACCGCTGATCGTCGGCCTGGTCCTCGTCGGCCTCGCATCCCTCGCGGTACTGGTCGCCGGCCGCTCCCACCTGCAGATCGCGGATACCTTCCCGGAGCTGGCCCGATTGCCGCTCGTACGGCGGGTCCTCGGATGACGGACGTGGTCGACCCGCCGCTCGCCGCCCTGGCCGACCGTCTCGCGGCAGGTGGCGTGCGCTGGGCCGTGATCCGCGGCGCGACGGACCGTCCGAGCGACGATGACGTCGATATGCTCGTGCACCCCGAGGACGCGTCGGCATTTCGCTCGATCGCGAGAGACCTGGGGTTCCCGCGGCTGCCGGCGTGGGGGCACGGCGAGCACGCCTTCCACATCGGTCGCGGCACCGGCGGCTGGTGGCGACTCGACTTGCTCACGTCGTTCACGTATCGCGGCGGCGAGCGGCTGGGCGCCGATGTCGTCCCGGCGGTCCTCGCCCGTCGGACCGGCGACCGCGTCCCGACCCTCTCGGCAGAGGACCGAGCCTGGGCCCTCGTGCTGCACCTGCTGCTCGACAAGGACGCCGTGTCTGCCCAGAACGCGATGGGCCTGGCGGACGGATCGGACGTCGCGGCCGCGGGTCCGCTGGCCGATGCGCTGGCGGGCGCGTTGCCTCGCGGCTGGACGCCGGAGCGGGCGCGGACGGCCCTCACCTCCCCGGACGAGGACCCGGCCCGGGTCGCCGCGCTGCGCCGGGCCGTAAGCCGGAGGTTGCATCCACGAAGCCGCCTCGCCCGCGGGATCGGGCAGGCCAGGCACGCCGCCGCCGGCCGGCTGCGCAAGCCGATGACCGCCCTCTTCCGACGCGGTCCGAGCGTGGCCCTGCTCGGCCCCGACGGCGCCGGCAAGTCGCACCTGGTGCACGAGCTGCCGAACGTCTTCCCGCTCGGCGTCCGGAGCTACTACCTCGGGCTCTATCCGGCCGGATCCGAGCACCACCGGGGTCCCAAGGGCCTCGGGTTCCTGATCCGGCTGGGCGGCATGTGGCGGCGCTACGGGCAGGCCCGGCTGCAGCAGCTCCGGGGCCGGCTTGCGCTGTTCGATCGACACCCCTTTGACGCACGGCTCACCCCGCGCGAGCCGCCGCGCCGCACGGATCGGCTGCGTCGGGCCGTGCTCGGTCATTCGCTCCCGGCGCCGGACCTCCTGCTCATCCTCGACGCGCCCGGGGACGTCCTCCATGCGCGCAAGCCGGAACACCCGGCCGAGGTGCTCGACGAGGAGATGACCCGGTACCGGGACCTCGCTCTTCGCCTGCCGCGCGCCGAGCTCGTCGACGCGACGGGCACCCCCGAGGAGGTCCTCGACGACGTGGTCGCGCGGATCTGGCGCGTCTGGGCGCGTCGCCTCGACGGCGGCCGATGAGCGACCTGACCGGACGGCCGGACCGGGTCGAGGAGACAGACGAGGCCGAGGCGCCCGTCCCGCTCGGTTGGTCGCTGCGCGATCCATTCGTGCCGGGCACGAACCTGCGGGGTGCCGCGACCGGTGGCACGCTCGCGTTCGCGCTCCCGTCGCTCGCGGTCGAGCGGATCGCCTGCATCGGCGAGCCGGCCGCGGGCACGCGGACGATGCTGCACCGCCTCGCGGATTCGGTGGCACCCCTCGCCCTCGACGGGCCGGACGTGCCGACGCCCGAGGCGGCCACCTCGGACGTGCTCTGGGTGAGCGGCGCGGACGGGCCGGCGCGACTGGCCGGCTTCGTCGGTCCGGCGGCCGAGGCACGGCTATCGCGGACGCCGAGCATCGTGGTCGAGGACGCCTCGACCGATGACGGCCCGGGCCTGCGGACGCGGCTGCGCGCGACGGGCCACCAGGTCGCCGAGCTCGACACGCTCGTGATCGATGGCGAGGTTCGAGCGGTCGGGCCTCGAACCGGCGATGACGGGTTGCCCGGCGAGCCGGTCCTGCCCGGCGTCCGGCGTCCGGCCAGCCGGCCCTGGCCGCTGCGACGAGGGTCCGATCGATCCGTCGCCGGGCGGGCCCTCCTCGCCACCGTCGACGATCCGCACGACCCACCGGGCTGGCTCGTGCGCCTCGCGGCAGACCACGGACACGACGTGCGAGGCTACCGCTGGTCGATCGCCGCGCCCGGCGTCTACGACTCGCAGAAGGTCCTCGTGTACCTGACCCCGCCTGGGGACCCGGCGCCGGCCTGGATCGTCAAGATCACCCGCGACGCCCGGCACGCGCCGCGGCTCCGGAACGAGGCGCGGGCGCTCGGAACCCTCGCCGGACTCGGGCCGATCGAGGGGATGGCCGTGCCGGGGCTGGTCGCGACCGGTGACGTCGGACGACTCGCGGCGGTCATCGAGACGATCGTGCCGGGCCGGCCGTTCGAGCCGGTCTTGCGCGACCCCGACGGCCTGGACCGCTTGCGCCCGGCGCTCGAGGCGCTCGGTGGCCTGGCCGAACGCTCGGCCCATCGAGTGCCGGCGGCCGCCATCGCCGCGACGTTCGAGCGACTGCTGGACCAGTACGTCGGGATCCATCGACCCCCGGACGAGGACCGCGGGCGGCTGGCCGCGCTCGTCGAGCGCGTCGCGGCCTGGCCGACGCCCATCCCGCTCGTGGCCATGCACGGCGACCCGGGCACCTGGAACCTGCTGGCCGGTCCGGACGACCGAGTCGGCTTCCTGGACTGGGAATCGTTCGACCCCGATGGCCTGCCGCTCTGGGACCTGTTCCACATGCTGCATGCGGCGGTGCTCGTCGTCGGGCGGACGCGGATCCCGCGCCGGCGCATGTGGATCCTCGCCGCGCACCTCTTCGACGAGGGTCGGCACAGCGGGCTGCTCGTGGACGCCGTCGGGCGCTACCGCGAACGGATCGGGGTGCCGCCCGAGCTCGTGGAGCCCCTGTTCACGTTCTGCTGGATCCACCGGGCGCTCAAGGAATCCGCACGGCGACGGCCGGACGACGTCGCCCGCGGGCACTACGCGCGGCTCGCGCAGCGGATCGTGGCATCGCCGACGGCTCCGACGCTGCGCCGTCTCTACGGCGAGGGCGCCTCGGCCTGATCGTGCGCCTCGGGGGGCAGCGGCGACACCTCGCGCCCCGCCTTCTGCGCCACCGCGATGAACCGCTCGGCCAGGCGGCGCGTGTTCGTCCGCAGGTCGAAATGCGCGAGCACGCGGGCGTGACCGGCATCGGCCAGCCGGGCAGCGAGGCCCGGGTCACGCTGCAGGTCGGCCAGCGCGTCGGCCAGCGCCGCCGCGTCGCCCGGCGGGACCAGGCGGCCGGTCACGCCATCCTCGACGAGCTCCGGAACGCCCGAGACCTCGGTCGCGACGACCGGCACCCGGCTGGCGAGTGCCTCCATGAGCGCGACCGGGATGCCCTCGGTCTTGCCGCTCGCCAGCACGATGCTCGGCTGGACCACGACATCGGCCTCGCCGATGAGGGCCGCGACCCGGTCGCGCGGCTGCCGGCCCAGGAGGACGACTTGCTCGGTCAGGCCGGCCGCGGCGATGGCCGCCTCGAGGGCCGGCCGCTCCTCGCCCTCGCCGACGATCCGGACGCGGATCGGGATGCCGCGATCGACCAGCCGGCGCGCCGCCGCGACCAGGACCACGTGCCCCTTCTGCGGCTGCAGCGTCGCCACCGCGAGGACCTCGAACCGACCGTCCGCGCGCGCCGCGGCGTCGGGCGGCTCTGGCCTGGGCCGGAAGACGGCCACGTCGACGCCGCAATGGATGACCTCCACCCGAGCGGCGAGCTTGCCGTACCAGCCGGTCAGCAAGCGCTGGTTGTAGTCCGAGATCGTCACCGCGAACGCCGCGCCGCGCAGCTTCTCGGCGAGCATGGGACGCTCCACGTAGATGTCGTGGGCATGGGCGGTGAAGCTGTAGGTCCGACCCGTGAGTCGCCGGATGACCCAGGCGGCCAGGGCCGGGTGCGTGGCCCAGTGGGCATGGACGTGGTCGACGTCGAGGGCCTCGATCCGGCGGGCGAACGCCGCCCCGAGCGGGACCGTCGCCAGGGTCCGGACCAGGAACTTGGGTGAACCGACGTTGCCGAGGATGGCCCGCCCCCAGGTCCCGAGATAACGGCGGGGGCGACGCCGGAGCCAGTACCACTGGGCCGCGAGCACGGGCCGGGACGCCAGCCGGAGGTCGTGGGCCCGACGGACGAGGTCCTCGGCCCCGGGCTGGAGCGTCACCTCCCGCTCGCGGACGAGCGGGAAGACCTCCACCCGAACGCCGATCCGCTCGAGCTCGAGCATCTCGTAGAGCACGAATGTCTCCGACAGCTTGGGGAAGCGCGACATCAGGTACGCGACCCGCAGCGGGTGCCCGTCGGGACCGGGCGAGCGCGCCACTCAGGCCGTCCGTTGGCGTGCGGTGATCGCAGCCAGGTCCGCGTAGAGCTCGTCGTACCGCGCGGCGCACGCGTCCCACGAGTACCGCGCGACCACGCGCTCGCGCGCGGCGGCCCCCAGTCGCGCCTGCTCGACGGGGTCGCCGAGCAGCCGGTCCAGGGCCTCGGCCATCGCCGCGGGCTCGTCGGCCACGATGACGTCCCGTCCGGGCTCGATGTCGAGGCTCTCGACGCCGATCGAGGTGGTCACGATGGGGCGACCGAGGGCCATCGCCTCGAGGAGCTTGTTCTTGACGCCGCTCCCGCTGACCATCGGCACGACGACGAGCGACCTGACGAGCCACGGGCGGACATCGTCCACGAGCCCGGTCACCTCGACCGCCGGATCCTCGCCCAGGGCCTGGACCGCCGGCGACGGATCGCGCCCGACGATGCGGAACCGAGCGCCCGGCCGCCGAGCCGCCAGGAGCGGCAGCACCTCCCGGCTGAACCAGCTCACGGCCTCCACGTTCGGGCCGAACGACATCGCGCCCGAGAAGACGATCGTGTCCGGCTCGACCTCGACCTCGCCGACTGCGCCTGGGGCGAACTGGTCGGTGTCGACCCCGTTGACGACCACCTCGACCCGGGTGGTCGGCGAGATCCGCCGGATGGCGTCCGCATCGACCGGCGACACGACCGTCACGATGTCCGCGGTCAGCGCCGCGCGGCGCTCCAGGGTCCGAGCGACGAGGCCGCGGATCCTTGCCCGGGTGCCGGTCATCCGGCTCACCGCCAGGGTCTCCGCATCGATGAGCTCCACCAGCCGGCCGATCTTCGTCGGTGGCATGTAGCCGGCCATCGGGAGCTGGCGGACGTGGATGAGGTCCCATGAGCCGGTCCGCACGAGATCGTCGATGGTCTCGAGCAGGCGGCGGCTCGCCGCCGGTTCGGTCCGACGGCCCGGGGTCGGCAGGCCCCGCCGCACCAGTGCCGGCTCGACGGCGCCCGCCAGCGCGGTGATGCCGGTGGCGCGGGGGACGAGGTGGACCTCGTCGAACATCGTCTCGAGCGCCATCCGCGTGGCTTCGATCCCCTCGAGTGGGGCCGGGCACACGAGCGTGAGGCGATGGTGACGGAGCCGGCGGAACAGATGGAAGGCGATAAGCGTGGCCCCCTGCATCAGGTCGAGCGGGGGCGACCGGTCGACGATCAGGACGTTCAGAGCCACGGCACGACCGCCCCGACGTTCGACGCGATCCAGCGTTCCGACGTGGCCAGCCCGGGTTGCCGGCGCAGGTTCGACTCGACGAAGCGGAGCCAATACAGCAGGGTCGTGGCCCGGAGGTCGAGCCCTGGCGGGCTCGCGCGCTCGAGGACCTCGAGCTCGCGTGGGTCGAGCGCGCCGGCGCCGAGGACGTCGGCCACCACGCGACCGAGGGCCCCGCGTCGCCGCAGCTTGCGACCGTACAGGACGAGATGGAACACGTCCTGGGCGGGGAGCTCGTCCCGTTCGGCGCTGTCCCAGTCGACTATCCCCATGACCTCGCCCGTGTCCGTGAGGATGTTGGCGGACCAGTAGTCCCCATGGATCCAGCCGGCCGCGATGCCCGGGGCCTCGACGGCGTCGCCGAGCTGGCGCTCGAGCTGGGCCAGGCCGTCGACCAATGCCCCGGCGGCCCGGGCGTCGCGCTTCGCCAACGACGGTCCGAGGGTGCGCGTGGCCGCGACGCGTCGGTCCACCCACCGCCCGCGCCGAGCGTCGGCCGGATCCATGGACGCGGTCAGCCGGTGGAGCGGCTCGATGCCTGCCACGGCCCCCGCCAGCGCGACCGACCAGCCGGGATCGTCGGGCGCCGGCAGCGCCAGGGGCCGGCCCGCCAGGACGGTCTCCACGACGAAGCGCCAGGCCCCGGCCTGCCCGTCCGAGCGCACCGCGGGGACCTTCGTCTGCCACGGTCCCAGCGCTTCGAGATCGGCGATCGCGCGCTGCGCCTCGGCCGCCCGGGCCAGGCTGGCGTGGCCGGCATCGGTCCGAGCGACCTTGACCATGAGCCGCTCACCGGTGCGGGTGCGCACCGCGAACGTCGAGATGCCGCCGCCGCCGTGGGCGGCCCCTTCGATCGACCAGCCGTCGCCGGATCCGGGCATCGAAGCCATGGCGGCCGGGACGACCGACCTCGCATCCGACAGCGCCGAACGACGCTCCGCCGCACGACGGACGGCATCGAAGGCGTGCGAGAGACGAGGTCGGCGAGCCGTTCGCGGCCCGAGGAAAGACACGGAGTCGATCTCCAAGGTGGGGGGCTAGCGACGTGGCCGCTCGCCGGCGAGGATGGTAGCAGCCGGGCTCGGACGCGCCGAAGGGGAGGCGGATCTGGACGATCCCTCGTATCCTGTGGCCCGGCAGCATGCCGAGCCGCTGACGGGATTGGAGTCCTGGTGGAACTCTCTGGCTATCTAGCCATCTTTCGACGATGGTGGTGGACCCTGCTGGTCGCCGCATGGGTCGCCGGCCTATTCGGCTACGTCATCGCCGGCCGGATCCAGCCGACTTATGAATCGTCGGCCCGCCTGCTGGTCGGGCCGATCAACTCCGACACGAACACCCTCCGGGCGTCCAGCCAGCTCGTGCAGACGTATGCCGAGCTCGTGACGAGCCAGGGCCTCCTCGAGGCGACGCTCAAGGAGCTGAACATCGAGCCCGAGGCCGCGGCCGGCCTTGCCGCCGCGGTCAGGACCATCCCCAACGACACGACCCGGATCCTCACGATCCAGGTCTCTGGGCCAGACCCCGAGCTGACCACGAAGGCCGCGAACGTGATCGCGGCGCAACTCATCGAGACGACCTCGAGCGGGACGGCGCTGTCCGAGGGCCAGCTGACGGTCATCGACTTCGCGAAGGTCCCGACCGACCCAGTCGCACCGCAGGTGTCGCTCATCGTCCTCATGTCGGTCGCCGCCGGCTTGCTCGGCGCCATCGTCCTGGTCCTGCTCGTCGAATACCTCGCCGACCGGATCCAGGACCGGGACGAGTTGGGACGGGCGACCGGCAAGCGCGTCATCGGTGAGGTCACGGCGGGCGCCCCGGCTGCGACGGCGACGCGCGCCGCCGATGCGCCGACCCTGACACCGACCTATGACTACGCACCCCTTGTGGCCGGCCTCACGTTCGGGGAGGCCGCCGACGGACGCCGAGACCTCGTCGTGGCGATGGCCGACGAGGGGTCGCACGGGTCGGACCTGGCGGCTGGCCTGGCCGCCGCCGCCGCCGAGTGGCGGCTTGTCGTCTTGATCGATGCCGACCCGAGCGGGCGGCTGTCCTGGCTGCTCGGCGCGTCGGGCCTGCCCGGCTTGCATGATCCTCTGGGCTACCGGGAGCGACTCACTGACCGGATCGTCGCAGGCTCGATCCCGAACACGCGCATCCTGCCGGCGGGCACGAACCCGGGCGCCACGAATCCCAGTCCGGAGGAGGCGCGCGAGCTCCTCGAATCGGTCGCCGGCCCTGGCGACGTCGTGATCATCGACGCCGGGACACTGCCGGGCTCATCGACGGCCATGGTCTGGGCCGGCGTCGTGGGGACGACCGTGCTGGCTGTCCGCCGCGGATCGACCCGTCGGTCCGTCGTCCGCCAGGCGGTCGCCTTGCTCGACATGGTCCACGCGCAGCTCGTGGGCAGCATCCTGATCCTGCCGGGTCGGCGCCGTCGCGCGAAGGCATCGGGCGGAGTTCGTCCGACCGACGCTGAGATCGAGTCAGCCGCCGCGATCCGCACCGCGATGGCCAGACCGCGCGAATCCGACCAGGGATGAGCGTCGGCGGCCTGGTGCTGGGGGTCGCCAGATCGGTCTTCTGGGCGACGGGGGCGATGGTCGTCGCCACGTACGTCGCCTTCCCGGTCGGGTTGCTGGTTCGGGGCGCCCTGGTGCGACGGCCCGTCCGGTCTGCGCCGATCGAGCCATCGGTCAGCGTCATCATCGCCGCCCGGAACGAGGCCGGCGTCATCGGTCGGCGACTGGAGAACCTGGCCGCCCTCGACTACCCGCGCGACCGACTCGAGGTGATCATCGCCTCGGACGGCTCGGAGGACGCCACGGCCGCGATCATCGCAGGCTGGTCGGATCGGGGCGTTCGAGTGATCGATCTCCCCCGTGTCGGCAAGGCGGACGCGCTCAACGCGGCCGTGGACGCCTCGACCGGCGAGATCCTCGTCTTCTCGGATGCCAACAGCATGTTCGCGCCTGATGCTGTGCGTGCCCTCGTGCGTCGGTTCGCCGACCCCGAGGTGGGTGGCGTGGCCGGCGACCAACGCTACGATTCGACGAGCGGCGATGCGCTCGCGGCCGGCGAGCGAGGCTATTGGGACCTGGATCGAATGCTGAAGATCGCCGAGACTCGAGCCGGCAACGTCGTCTCCGCCACCGGAGCGATCTACGCCATCCGGCACGACCTATTCCGGCCGGTGGCCGTGGGCGTGACCGACGACTTCTTCACGTCGGTCCAGGTCGTGGCCCAGCATCGACGGCTCGTCTTCGCGCGCGACGCCGTCGCGTTCGAACCGCCGGCGAGTTCGGGTGGCGACGAGTTCGGTCGCAAGGTCCGGATCATGACCCGTGGCCTGCGTGGGACGATCCTGATGCGCGAGCTGCTCGATCCGCGGCAACACGGGTTCTATTCGATCCAACTCGCCTGGCACAAGATCTTCCGTCGACTGATGGTCGTCCCGTTGCTCGGCCTGTTCGCGAGCAGCCTGCTGCTGGTCGGTCGCGGACCCCTGTACACACTGGCCGCCCTGGCGCAGATGGGCGGCTACACCTTGGGCTTTTTCGGACTGGCGTTGCGCGATCATCCAGTCGGGCGGAGCAAGCTGCTCTCCTTCCCGGCGTTCTTCTGTCTGGTCAACCTCGCGGCCCTGCAGGCGCTGCGCAACATCGCGACCGGTCGGCGGATCGATCGATGGGAGCCGCAGCGAGGGGCCGATGCGTGGTCGGCGGCCCCACCACCCGTGCCGAACGTCGTCGCGAGGGCCGCGGGTGACGCGGATCGCGAGACCGAGCTGGCGTCATGAGCGACGTCGCCGCGCCGTTCGGCGAGTCACTCCCGACCGGGCGTAACGGACCCGAGCCTTCCGGTCGTGGCGGGCGACGGCCCGCTGTCTGGGCGGCCGTGACCGCCATCGTTGCGGTCGCCGTGGCCGGGGCGCTTGGGGCGGTGGCTGTCGACCGTCCCCTCGTCGCGGTCGCCCTGGTCGGTGCGGCGTTGCTGGGGATGACGATCATCGTTCGGCCGGGCGTGGCGACGCTCGTCGTCGTCGCGGTCCTGTATAGCAACGCCGGGGTGATCGCCGTCCGGTTCCACGACGTGCCGAGCTTCGCGGCGGCCGCCGTGCCGATGCTCCTGATCCCGCCCCTGGCCGCGTTCATCGTCCTCGAGCGCCGGCCGATCGTCATCACGAGCGCGTTTCCCTGGATCGCCGTCTTCCTGCTGATCCATCTCGTCAGCGGCATCCTGTCGGTCGACGCAGGGACCGCCTTCGACACCGTCGTGATCTTCCTGGTCGAAGGCATCGGGCTGTACTTCCTGATCACGAACGTCGTACGGACGCGAGAGGTCATCATCGCGATCGTCTGGATCCTCCTGGCGATCGGGGCCTTCCTGGGGGCGCTCTCGTTCTACCAGGACGCGACCGGGACGTACGACAACGTGTACCTCGGCTTCGCCCAGCCGAGCGAAGCGACAGTGTCCGAGGACGAGAACGGGCTCGGCACGGTCGCCCAATACCGGCTGGCCGGGAACATCGGCGAGAAGAACCGGTACGCGCAGATCATGTTGATGCTCGTGCCGCTCGGCCTGTTCATGGCCATCGGCGAACGCTCGCGAGTCCGACGGCTGCTGGCATTCGGCGCGGCGGGCGTGACCTCGCTGGGCGTCGCCCTCACGTTCTCGCGGGGCGCCGCCATCGGATTCGTCCTCCTGTTCGGGATCATGTTCCTGATGGGCTACCTGAAGTGGAAGCACATGTTGGCGGTGGTCCTCGGGGCGGCGATCGTGCTCACTGCGGTCCCGGTCTACACCGAACGACTGGCGGAGCTCGTCGCCGTGTCGGAATCGGTCGGCACGACCGGGATCGACCAGGCGGATGGCGCGATCCAGAGCCGTGTGACCGAGGGTCTCGCGGCGCTGCTCGCGTGGGCCGACCACCCGATCATCGGCGTCGGCCCGGGTGAGTTCCCGCAGTACTACCGCCAATACGCCGAGGTGGTGGGAATCCGGGTGCTTGCGAGGGATCGCGAGGCGCACAACCTGTATCTCGGCATGGCCGCCGAGCTCGGCCTGGTCGGGCTGACCGTATTCCTGATCATCCTGGGGCTGACCTTCCGCGACATGGCGCGTGCCCGTCGGGCCGTGCGGCCGTACGACCCGCTCATGGCCGACATCACGACCGGGTTCATGCTGGCCATCGTCGCCTACCTGGCGACGGGCATCTTCCTGCACATGTCCTTCATCCGGTATTTCTGGCTGATGCTGGCCCTGGCGGCCGCGTCCGGACTCGTCTCGATGGCCATCGCCCGAGCCCATGCCGACCAGGCGGACGAGGCGAAGCCCATCGCGGATCCCGATGATCGATCGGCCCCTGCGCCGCGCCCCGAGCGCCGTCTTGATCCATGGGGACCCGATCCACGGATGGACCCGTTCGCGACCTGACATGAAACGACCCAGGCCGGGCGACTGGCCCGACCCGGGTCGTGCTGGCTCAGCTCAGGACCCGTAGAGCCAGTCGGTCCAGCCGAAGTTCTTGCCGTAGCGAGCCGGCGCCGAGTCACGGTACGAGGTGTGGTAGCGGGCATCGATCAGCCAGGGCTGCCACTCGTCGTCGCCCTGTGCCGGCCAGCCGATCGAGTCGTACAGGAAGTCGGCCGCTCGCAGGAGCGCCTTGTCCTCCCAGTTCCATGTGTCGTAGCCGGCCCGGCGCAAGAGCTCAGCCTGAAGGAGGGCTCCCTGGAGGGCCTCCCACGGATAGCCCGTCGAGGTCGGCGGCCAAGCGAAAGGCGCGCCACGGCGCATGTCATCCGGCAGCGCGCCGTCGATCGAATGGCCGCTCTTGACACAGCCGGCCGGGTTGATCCCGACGGGCTTGGACGCGTCACACTGCCAACTGAGATCGCCCCACTTGAACCCGGCGTAGGCGGCGCGATCGCCGAGCCAGCCGTGGAACACGGCGGCCGCTCGTGCCAGTTCGGCGTCGTCGCCGAGGTACAGCGCGATCGCCACGCGGGATGCGCCGGCATGTGTGCCCCAGTTGTTCGGTCGATCTTCGTGGGTCGAGCGAAGCGTCCGGCCATCGAGCGTCTCGGTGAGGAGCGAACGCAGCCAGGGCTTGAACGTGTTCTCGTTGAAGGCGGGCTCGACGTCCGGCAGGTCGACGAGGTTCGCCGCGAGGACGTAGCCGGGCAGGTTCCGACCGAGGGCAAGCGTTCGACCGCCCTTCTCGGTCCCGACCGCGGCCTTGATGGCGGCGATCGCCTTGGTCCGGTAGGCAGCTTCGCCCGTCCGGGCGTAGACGAGACCGGCTGCCAGCACGTAGACGTCCGTGTTGTCGTCCTGGTCGCTGATGTTGGGCGTGCCGAGCGACTTGTCCGCCTGGCTCTTCAGGGCCGCCCAGGCGGCCCCGCTGGTCGGCAGTGAGTCCACGGTCTTGGCGCTGTAGAGCGCCCCGGCCAGGTCGCTCGGATCGCTCGGCGGCGAGACCGGTGGCTTGACCACCGGCGGCTCCGGTGCCGGGGCCTTGGTCGGCTTCGCTGTGGCCTTCGGCTTGTCCGTGGGCTTGGCGGTCGCCTTGGCACCGTCGGCCGGCTTGGTGGTCGGCTTCGGCTTCGGGGTCGCCTTCGTCTTCGCCTCGGCCTTCGCCGGCTTGTCGCCGACCTGGACCTTCATGCGTGCCAGGACGACCCGAACCTCACCGACCGAGGTCGCCTTGACCGTGTGGACGCCGTCCTTGGCGCCCTTGGGCACCCGGAACTTGACCTTGAACTTCCCGTCCGCATCCGTGGTGACGCGAACGCGCGGTCGGCCGTCCCAGCGGACGACGACGGTGACGCCCGGGTCGAAGCCGGCGCCTGCCACCTTGACGTTCTTGTTCGCGACGGGCGAATGCGGCGACACGGAGAGTCGCGGACCCGCCGCGAGGACACCCATGAACGGGAGGAGTAGTGCGGGGATGAGGAGGATGATCGGAAGCGTCGCCACCAGGTTTCGCATGCGCTGTCTGGGCGCGGGACCGCGAGGGGGTTGTGGCTTGGGGGCCTCGAAGACCCAGTCTCGACGATCGGCGATGGCGATGTTCCGCAATGGTCTGACCTCCTGGGGCCGGGGTGTCCGAAGCGACCTCGGGTCGGTCGCGGTGATGGCGACGCGGCCCGGTTCGGCCGATGAGCGCTTCGGGTCCAGGGCACCTGTGTCACCACAGGTCCGTTGACAGGGCGGCGCCTCCTTTGGGGCGGGACGTGCCGGACGATCCGCTCGTGAAGTCGGCGGATCCGCGGGTGGTCGTCCCCAGGGGGCGTGCGACACGACCAGCCGAAGATCGGCCGGACGGACCCCCGTCGACGCGCGGTCTGAGGACTGCACCAGACACTGCGCGGGGGTGTGGAGCCGGTCTATAGGCCATACGAGCCCGCTCGACCGACGCCGGCCCCGCCAGGGACGGCTCGGTGCGTCGAGCACGCGATGCACTTCCCTGCGGGACGGTGTCGTCGGGTGCGGTCCGGTGATGGACGGAAAGTACCGACCGTCGCCTGAGGTCTCGGCTGGTGCAGCGCGACACCGTTTTTCGCGCCGACCGGGCCGAAGACAGCCCAACGGCATCCGCCTGCGGTAGCATCCGCGGGCGGCCCGAGACCGACGCACACACGGAAACCCTGGCCGACGACCATCCGGTTCGACGAGGTCAGGATTTGGTCAGACGTCTCTGGAACACCGTCATCGCCCGCTTCGGCGACGACAACGCCGAGTGGGGACTCTCAGGTCGGACCGCGACGCTCATCTTCCTGGCCCCGTTCGCCCTCGCCATCGTGGCCGTGGTCGCCATCCCGTTCCGGGACGCGTTCCGGATCCTGGCGAACGAGGACGGGATCGCCGAGTGGGGTCAGTGGCTCTTCCTGGTGATGCTCGCGGTCATCTATGCCCGCCTCTCGATCGCCCTGTGGCGGCAGCGGCAGCGCCCCTTGGCTGTCCTGTATCTCGTCGCGACCCTGGCCGTCATCTTCACGGCGGGCGAGGAGATCTCGTGGGGGCAGCGGATCTTCGGCTGGATGACGCCGGGTGCCCTCGAGGACGTCAACAACCAGGGCGAGACGAACATCCACAACATCGGGTCGCTCCTGAAGATCTTCAACCTCGTGATCATGGTGGTGGCGTTCATCGCCGCCCTGCTACCGCTGGTCCGCTGGACCCTCTGGCGCGACCGCGCACGCTCCATCAGGGGCTACGCGCTCATCCCGCCCGCCGTCCTGATCCCGGCGTTCGGGATGGAGTTCTCGTATCGCCTCATCCGGTATCTGCTCTTCCCGGAGCCTCGGTACGTGCTCACGAAGCTCTCCGAGATCGCCGAGCTATCGTTCTACTTCGCGCTGGTCATCTTCGGCGTGCTCGCCTGGCGCGTCATCGTGAGCGGGTGGCGGCCCGCGTCGCGAAGTGACGCCGCGGCAGCCGGGCCGCTCGACGCTCCGACGCCCGCACCGGTCGAGGCCCCGCCGCCCACCCCACCGGCCGCCTAGCTCGCGTCGCCCTCGCCCGCGCGCTCCGGCCGGCGGCCGCTCTCGGCCAGGCGCTCGTCGTAGCGGCGGTCCCGCCACGCCAGGGCGGCCTTCAGGCCGTCGCGCTTGACGATCTCGTCCCACTCGCGCTGTTCGGGCGTGTCCGCGGCGTTGATGATCGCCCCGAGGTCCAGGCCCGCCTCGACCGCCATGCGGAAACCCGCCGCATCCATCGCGCGGTTCAGCATCAGCTTGGTCGGGGCCATGACCTCGGGCGGCGTCCTGGCCAGGCGATCGGCCAGTGCGTCCACCTCCGCCACGAGCCGATCGGCCGGCACGACCCGGTTGACGAGCCCGATCCGCTCGGCTTCCACCGCGTCGATGAGGTCCCCGGTCAGGAGCAGCTCGCGGGTCTTCTTCTGGCCGATCAGGTACGGCATGAGCAAGGTCACCGGCGCCGACCCGTAGCGGATCTCCGGCTCGCCGAGCTGGGTGCCCTCGGCCGCGACGATGAGGTCGCAGGCCATCGCCAGCTCGAGGCCGCCGGCCAGCGCATAGCCGTGGATCTGGGCGATGATCGGCTTCGGGCAGTCGAGCAGGCGCAGCGTCGCCTCGACATCGACCGCCAGCAGACGGCGCCAGCCGACGGGCCCGCCGACGCTTCCTTCGGCCTCCTCGGTCAGGTCGTAGCCCGCCGAGAACGCCCGTCCGGCCCCCTCGAGCACGATGACGCGCACCTCAGGATCGCCGGCCGCGCGGTCGACCTCGGCCACGAGGGCCTCGACGAGCGGCCCGGACAGGGCGTTCAGCTTGGCCGGTCGGTTGAGCGTCAGCCGGATGCCCCACGCTGTCGACGTGGTCAGGACGAGCGGCCCAGCGTTCTCAGCTGCCGGCGGCATCGGCGTCCCCCTCGAGCACGACCAGCGCATCGACCGCGACGGCTCCCGTGGGCGTGGCGATGACCGGGTTGAGGTCGACCTCGAGGACATCGGGGCGGTCGGCGCCGAGCCGTCCGAGGGCGACCAGCATCTCGGCGACCGCGGCACGGTCGATGGCCGGCCGACCACGGACCCCGTCGAGCAGCCGGCGACCGCGCAGGTCGTCCAGCATCGACATCGCCGCCCGTGGCGTGACGGGCGCGAGCCGGATGGCGACGTCGTCGAGGACCTCGGTCAGGACGCCACCGAGGCCGACCAGGATCGACGCCCCGAAGAGCGGATCGCGTCGGAGCCCCAGGATGAGTTCCAGGCCCGGCGACGCCATCGGCTGGACGAGCAGGCCGCGCACGTCGAGGCCGCGCCGTCGCGCCCCGTCGAGCATCGCGAGGGCGGCGACGTAGACCGCGTCATCGCCGACGAGGCCGATCGTCACGCCGCCCACCTCGCTCTTGTGGACGACGCCGGCGGCGTCGAGCTTGAGCGCCACGGCTCGCCCGAACCGCCGCGCTGAGATCACGGCCTCGGAGGCGTCGCGGACCGCGACCGACTCGGTCACCGCGATCCCGGCCGTCCCGAGGAAGGCGAGGCTCTCGCGCTCGGAGAGCGGCCTGGGATGCCGGGCAGGCGGCAGCACGGACGCGGTGTCCGCGCCGTGGCTCGTGCGATCGGCGGCCAGCGCCGGCCACCCACCGCGCCACGGTCCGACGGCGCGCCGAAGGTCCCGCCGCGCCTCCCACCGCGCGACGCTCGCGATCGCCGTGAACGCCTCGATGCCGCCGCGGAGCAACGGCGCTCCGCCGCCCTTCGTGTCGAGCAGCTCCTTGGTCTCCGGGGGCGGCTCGCCGGATGTCAGCGACACGTAGACCGGCAGGATCGACGATCGACCGCTTGTGGCCTCGAGGAGCTGGAAGGCGACGTCGTTGGCCGTGCCGACCTCCGAGGGGAGCGAGCGATACGGGAAGTCGTGGACGATGGCGAGCACGTCGTACGCACCCGAGGCGGCCATCGCCTCGAAGCTGGCGCCGTACGCGACCGCCGGCTCGGCGGCGCCCCACGGGTCGAGCGGGTTGGCGATGTAACCCATCGTCGGCAGCGCCGCCAGGATCGCGGCGTGCGCCTCGTCCGGGAGCGGTGGCAGGTCGATGCCGGTCTGCGACGCCTGGTCGGCGATGAGCGAGGCCTCGCCGGTGGACACGGTCACGACCCCCGTCCGGCCACGGCCGACGGCGCGACCCGTCCGGCGCGTGCCCTCGACCAGCTCGGCCGTCTCCAGCAGCTGGTCGAGGTCGGCGCAGACGATGACAGCGGCGGCATCGAGCGCCGCGTCGGTGACGCGCGCCTCCCCGGCCAACGATCCGGAGTGGGCGATCGCCGCGACCTGCGCCTGCGGACTCCGGCCGACCTTGACCGCCATGATCGGCTTGCCGAGCTCGAGCGCACGATCGGCCAGGGCCAGGAACCGTTCCGGGCGCTTGAAGCCTTCGACGAACAGGATGACCGAGTGCGTCTTCGGGTCGTCGAGGCAGTAGGCGAGGTAGTCGCAGACGTCGAGGACGACCTCCGAGCCGCAGCTGATGATTCGGCTGAAGCCGACCCGTGAGCCGGAGTGGACGAACGCGTCGGTCACCGACCCCGATTGGGCGATGCCGGCCACGCCGCCGAGGGGCAGGTACGGCGAGACGTCCCCGATGTAGGTCGCCGAGTTGGCGACGAGATCGATGACGCCCATGCAGTTGGGACCGACGAGCGCCAGGCCGTGGTCGCGGGCGATCCGTGCCACCTCGAGCTGCATGGCGGCCGCCGCCTCGCCGCCCTCCACCACTCCGCCGCCCGGGATGATGACCGCCGGCACGCCGGCAGCCGCAGCGGCCTCGGTCATCGAGGCGGCCCGCGCGGTGCTGACCGCGAGGATCGCGATGTCGGGCCGCTCGGGCAGGGCCTCGAGGTTCGGGTAACACGGCTGGCCGTGCAGCTCCTCGTACTTCGGGTTCACGAAGTGGCAGCGGGTCTCGCTGCCCATCGCCCGCAGGTTGTCGCGGACCGTCTCGGCGATCCAGCTCCGGGGCGACGCCCCGATGACCGCGACGGACCGTGGCGCGAACAGGGGTCGGAGGTCGATCGACCCGGCCGGCCTGGGCGTCGCGGCACGCTTCGGCGTGGCGGCCGCGTTCGACGACGACGTCCTCGTCACCCGACCACCCGGTCCACACCCCGCTTCTCGAGGGCGCGCGCGACGATCAGCCGCTGGATCTCGGACGTGCCCTCCCAGATCCGGTCCACGCGAAGCTCCCGGAAGAACCGCTCGGCCGCGAACTCCCGCATGTAGCCCCGCCCGCCGAAGACCTGGACGACGCGGTCGGCACAACGGAACGCCGCCTCCGAGGCGAACAGCTTGGCCAGCGACGCCTTGGCATGGACGACCTTCGGGTCGGCGCCGGAGTCGGCGAGCCACGCGGCCTCGCGCGTGAGCAAGCGAGCCGCGGACGCGTCCGCAGCCGAATCGGCCAGCGGGAACGAGACCCCCTGGAAGTCGTAGATCCGCTCGCCGAACTGGACCCGTTCGGTCGCCCATTCGACCGCCAGTGAGAGGAGCCGCTCCATCGCGCCGGAGCAGCGCGCCCCGATGTGGATCCGCTCCTCGACGAACCACTCGTTGGTCAGCTCGTCGGCCGCCCCGAGGCCGCCCAGGATGGCGGCGGGTGGCACCCGCACGTCCTCGAGCACGAACTGGGGGTGACGGTCGGCGAACGTGTGCATGTAGTCCGGATCGTGGGCGAGCCGGACGCCCGGGACGTCGTAGTCGACCAGGAACAGCGTCGGCAGCCGCCGTTCGCCTTCGACGACGTTGCAGTGGAAGATCATGAAGTCCGTGTCGTCAGGGCCGGTCACGAACCACTTCTCCCCGTTGAGCACGTAGTCGCCGCCGGCCGGATCGCGCACGGCAGTGGCCTGCAACGTCCGCGCGTCAGAGCCGGCGCCCGCCTCCGTGACGGCGTAGCTGCCCGAGCGCTCGCCGCGCATGCAGGGGTCGAGATAGCGGGCGCGCTGCTCGGAGTCGCAGTGGATCAGCGCGTTGTACGGCCCCGGGATGTACGACCAGAGGCCGCCCGTCCCCTGCCCCAGCTGCTCATGGACGAGCACCTGGTCCATCGCGGACCAGCCCTGCCCGCCGAGTGCGACCGGGAACGAGCCGCCATGGAGGCGAGCCTCGATGGCGGCGCGACGGATCGGCGCGCCCCAGTCGCGCGGGACGTGCCCGCCCGCCTGCTCGAATTCGACCTCGCGGGGCTGGAGCACGTCACGGACGAAGGCGCGGGCGCGCGCCTGGAGTTCGAGCTGGGCCGGCGTCAACGTCAGGTCCATCGCGGCAAGGATGCGTCACGCCGGTGCGCCCCCACCGACACCGTCGCGGGGCGCGGGACGGAGAGCCGCCCCGGGTCGACGGTGCGGGTGGTGCGCACGCGCACCTCGTTGCGCAGAGCGGTCCTGCAACCCGCTCGCTCCATAGGCTGCACCGTCTCGCAATGCACCGCGCGCTCGAACGGTGCACACTGGCACCTGACGAGGAGACCCGGGGAAGGCCCCCGCCCGCAGGCCCCCCACTGCGGGATCAAGCTCCGTCGGCATTCCCCTCGTCCGCGCCCCCGCGACGGAGCCCATGGCCATCGTTCGCCGCGCCCCCCAACTCCGCGGCGTCCAGGTAGGAAGGAGCACCATGTCGTCGGTCCGTCACGGCGCCCAGTGGGCGTCCAGCCCCCAGTCGACACCCTCCCCCGAAATCCCCACCGACCCCCAGTCCGACCCCTCGCTCGAGCCCCGATCCCGTCCCCTCCGGACCCGCCGCCGGTCACGCACATCGATCGCTGCGGCCCTCTCGATCGGTCTCGTCGTCGCCCTCCTCGTCTCCGTCGCCGCCTGGAGCACCACCGTGTCCGCGGCCGGCGGGTACATCCTGATGCCACGTTCCGAGCTCCTCGCGCGCCCGATCACCGGCACGGCGTGGGCGAATCTCAAAGCGGTCGCGGACCAGAGCCTCGGCAGCGCCGACGCGTGCGACATCAACTCCGATCATCAGGTGCGGACACTGGCCGCCGCATTGGTCTTCGCACGAACCGGTGCCGCGGCATACGGCACGAAGGCCCGCGCCGGCGTGATGGCCGGCATGGCCAGCCAGAAGGACGGCTGCTCTCAGGCGGTCCTCTCGCTCGGACGACAGCTGATGGCCTACGTGTTGGCCGCTGACTTCGCCGGGCTGTCCGGCGCGGACGACACCAAGTTCCGCGCGTGGCTGACGGCGATCCGAACCAAGAACATCGGCGGTCATGCGACCTGGACGAGCCTGACCGGCACGCACAAGATCTCGGCCAACAACTGGGGTGCCAATGCCGGTGCCTCGCGGATCGCCGCGAGCCTCTACCTCGGTGACACGGCCGACGTCGCCGCCGCCGCGAAGGTGACCCGCGGCTTCCTCGGTGAGCGTGCGCAGTACGCCGGCTGGACCCACAAGCTCCAAGCGGACGACCTCTCATGGTCGTGCTCCGGGAGCGAGGCCACATACACGCCGGTGAATCCCCCCTGCACGAAGAACGGGATCAACATCGACGGTGGCATCGTCGCCGACATCAGCCGTGGCGGAATGCTGACCTGGCCGCCGCAGAAGACCGGCGTCCAGTACCAGATCGACGCGACCGCGGCTCTCGGGATGCAGGTCGAGCTTCTGTACCGTAACGGCTATCCCAGCGCCTGGAGCTGGTCGAATTCGGCCCTCAAGCGGATGGCCAACCTCGTGACGCGCTCCGGCGCGGCTGGCGGGACGGGCTGGAACGCAACGGGAGCGAGTCGACAGATGCCATGGCTGCTGAACAAGCGCTACGGCACGTCGATCCCCACAGTGGCCTCCAAGATCGGTCGCGGGATCGGGTTCACCGACTGGTTGTACGGGAACGGCGGCGGCGGTAGTGGCACGGCGCCCAAGCCGCCCAAGACCCCCAAGCCGACTCCCAAGCCGAAGCCGGTCCCGGCGCCGCCCGGCGGCGGCAGCGACCCGGTCATCAACACCCCGAACCTGCGCCTCGCGAAGAAGTCGACGACGCCGATGGCCGGCGTGCCTGCCGTGGTGTCGTGGAGCCTGGCCGGGAGCCTGAGCGGCCTGCGCCGCTATGACCTGCAGTACCGACGGGACGGCGGCCCCTGGAAGGCGCTGGGGCTCACGGCGGCCGGGGCGAAGAGCCGATGGGTGACCCTGAACAAGGGCCACGAATACATCTTCCGAGTCCGGGCGGTCGACAAGGCGGGCCGGGTCGGCAAGTGGAAGACGGTCGGGCCACGCCTGGGGGCGAGCGTGTCCGATGCCTCGGCCTTGATCACCTGGAAGGGCAAGTGGGCCAGTGTCAAGCTGAAGACGTACCTGGGCCGCACGGCCCATTGGACCAAGGCCAAGAACGCGACCGCGACGCTGCGCTTCAAGGGGACGAACGTCGCGTGGGTCGGTCCGAAGGGCCCGACCCGCGGCAAGGCGAATGTCTATCTGGACGGCAAGCTGGTCGCGACGGTCGACCTCAAGGCATCGACGTTCCGGCCCCGCCGGATCGTCTACGCGGCGAGCGTCAAGAACGGTACCCACACGCTCGTCATCAAGGCGCTCGGTACGGCCGGCCGACGAACGGTCGCCATCGACGCCATCTACGTCGTGGCGCCGAGCTGACCCCCTCCGCGCCACATACGGGACCCCAGAACGCCTCGGCACTGCCGGGGCGTTCTGGATTCAGGGGGCGCCGAGGCATATCCGAGGCCCGGCCGCGGAGCGCCTAGCTCGGCTGGGCGAGGACCATGATGCGGATCTCCGTCATGTCTTCGACGGCCCAGCGGATGCCCTCGCGTCCGAGCCCCGAGTCCTTGACCCCGCCGTAGGGCATGTGGTCGGTCCGATACGTCGGCACGTCGTTGATGATCACGCCGCCGACCTCGAGCTCGCCGAACGCCCGCCAGGCCCCGCTGAGGTCGTTGGTGAAGACACCGGTCTGCAGGCCGAACATGCTGTCATTGACCATGGCGATGGCCTCGTCGAGCTCGCGGAACTTCGTGGCGACGACGAGCGGCGCGAAGGCCTCGTTCGAGCAGACCGCGGCGGTCCTCGGCACGTCGGTGAGGATCGTCGGCGGGAAGAAGGTGCCGTCGGCCTTGCCGCCGGTCAGGACCTGGCCACCGAGCGCCACGGCCTCGTCGATCCAGCGCTGCGTCCGTGAGGCGGCGAGCTCGTCGACCATCGGCCCGACGTCGGTCGTCGGGTCGAGCGGGTCGCCGACCTTGAGCGCCTTGGCACCCTCGACGAGGCGCGGGATGAACTCGTCCCAAACGTCCTCGTGGACGAAGGCGCGCTGGACGCTGATGCAGACCTGGCCCGCGTAGGCGAAGGCGCCCACGAGATTGCGCTTGACAGCCCAATCGAGGTCCGCCGTCTTGTCGATGATGACCCCGGCATTGCCGCCCAGCTCGAGGACGACCTTCTTCTTGCCGGCCCGCTCCTTCATCCGCCAGCCCACGGACGGGCTTCCGGTGAAGGTCAGCAGCTTGAAGCGCTCGTCGGCCACCATCCGGTCACCCAGCTCACGCGTCATCGGCAGGATGCTGACCGCCCCGGCCGGCACCCCTGCCGCCTCGATGATCTCGGCCACGGCCAGCATCACGAGCGGGTCCTTGGACGGTGGCTTGAGGACGATCGGGTTGCCCGACGCGATCGCGGGGGCGACCTTGTGGGCGGCCAGGTTGAGCGGAAAGTTGAACGGGCTGATGCCGGCGATCGGGCCGATCGGGAAGCGTCGCGTGATGCCCACGCGGTCCTTGGACGCCGGCATCAGGTCGAGCGGGATGAGCTCGCCCGTCATCCGCTCCGCCTCCTCGGCACCGAGGCGGAACGTGACGACCGCCCGGTCGACCTCGACGAGCGCGTCGCGGATGGGCTTGCCGGCCTCGAGGGCGATGAGCCGTCCCAGTTCCTCGCGACGACCCTTGATCCCGGCGCTGATCTCGCGAAGGATGCGGCCGCGCTCGTAGGCGGGCAGGTGTCGCGTGACCTCGAAGGCGGCAACGGCGGCCTCGACCGCCTCCTCGTACTGCGCCTCGGTCGCCGTGAACGTGGAGCCGGCCGGCGTGGCCGGATCGGCCGGGTTCGCGACGACGAGCGAATCGGGCGACTCCACCCAGCGCCCGGCGAGGAAGATCGGATGCGGCTTGGCGCCGGCGGCGATGGTCATCGGTTGGGTACCTCAGGTCCGCGAAGGCTGCGTCTGGAGGCGATGGTATCGCCTCGCTTCACGACGGGGGCCACGCCCGTGACCGGTCGTGCGACGATACGCCGATGGTGGATCTGCGCTCGCGACTGCTCGTCGAACCGGGCCATCGGGTCCGGCTTGCGGATATCGATCCGGGCGACACCCAGGGCGTCGACAAGGATGCCGCGGTCGCCCAGACGGCCGAACAGCTTGAGCGGCTGACCGAACTGCAGGATCGGCTGTGGGCCGAGGCGCGCCGGGCCGTCCTCGTCGTCCTCCAGGGCATCGATGCCGCCGGCAAGGACGGCACGATCAAGAAGGTCATGGAGGCCTTCAATCCCCAGGGCTGCCCGGTGAGCAGCTTCAAGGTGCCGAGCACAGAGGAACTGGCACACGACTACCTCTGGCGGGTCCACCAGCGTGTCCCGCGCAAGGGCGAGATCGGGGTCTTCAACCGGTCCCACTACGAGGACGTCCTGGTCGTCCGCGTCCACGACCTCGTCCCCAAGTCGGTGTGGAGCAAACGTTACGACCAGATCAACGACTGGGAGCGGATGCTGAGCGACTCGGGAACGACGATCGTCAAGTTCTTCCTGACGATCGACCGCGACGAACAGCGCCAACGGTTCCAGGACCGCTACGACGACCCGAGCCGGCGCTGGAAGTTCTCACTGGGCGACCTCGAGGAACGCAAGCTCTGGGACGACTACCAGGCCGCATTCGAGGACGCGCTCTCGAAGACCTCGACGAGCTGGGCACCCTGGTACGTCATCCCGGCCAATCGCAAGTGGTTCCGGAACCTGGCGGTCGCGTCGATCCTTGCCGACACGATCGCCGGCCTGAAGCCGGCATATCCGCCAGAGCCGGACCTGCCAGCGGGTCTCGTCATCGAGTAGGCGCTCGGCCGTCGCCCTGGGTCAGGCGCCCTTGCCCTTCAGGACGACCGCGACCGTCTCGACGAGCAGCTTGACGTCGTTGCTGAACGACAGGTTGTCGATGTACTCGATGTCAAGCGTGACCCGCTCGTCGAACGTCATCGCGTTGCGTCCGCGCACCTGCCACAGGCCGGTCATCCCGGGTTTGACCTCGAGGCGCCGTTCGTGCCAAGGCTCGTACGTCGCCAGATTCAGCGACGTCGGCCTGGGACCGACCAGCGACATCTCGCCGCGCAGGACGTTGAACAGCTGCGGGAGCTCGTCCAGGCTCGTCTTTCGCAGGATCCTGCCGACGCGCGTGATGCGGGGGTCGTCGAGGGTCTTGAAGTGGACGGTTCGGCTATCGAGGACCGAAGCCTTGAGGTCCTCGGCGTTGGCGACCATCGTACGGAGCTTGTACACCCTGAAGTGCCGTCCATCCTTGCCGATCCGCTCCTGGATGAAGAACGCCGGTCCGGGCGAGTCCAGCCGGATCGCGACGCTGGCGACGAGCAGCGTCGGCAGGACGATCGGAAGCGCTGCGATGGACAACGCCAGGTCCATGATCGGCTTCACGCGCAGGTACGCCGTCCGAGCCCGGGGCATGCTCTGACTCCGCAGGGTGATGGGGGGCCGTAGTGTACCCTGTGGCCCTTCGACCGGCAGTGGCTGGATCTGCGGGGCTCTCGCGAGGGTCTCGCGCCCGTGGATCCATGTCGTTCGCGAGTTACTGGGGGTGAGATGCGCGTTCCGACGATCGATCGTCACACCGAGGAAGCCGTGGGGGGCCACGCCGAGGCGGACGCATGAGCCGGATCGCCGTCCTCGGGACCGGACGTTGGGGCCGCCACCTGATCCGGGTCCTCGACGAACTGGACGTCCTCGCGCTGGTTTGCAACCGGGGCGATGCCGACGAGCAGGCATGGGTCCGGACGGCCCATCCCAGGGTCAGGGTGAGCTCGTCGGCCGCGGACGCGTTCGACGACCCCTCGATCGAGGGCGTCGTGGTCGCCACGCCGATCCCCACGCATGCCTCTCTGGCCATCGCGGCCCTCGCCGCCGGCAAACACGTCTTCGTCGAAAAGCCACTCGCGATGACGTCAGCCGACGCATGGAGCGCGGTCGAGGCCGCCGATCGCGCGGACCGTCGGCTCATGGTCGGGCACACGTTCCTGTACGACGAGGGGTTCGAGCGATTGCATGCTTTGGTGGCCGATGACCCGGTCCGGCACGCGACGTTCACCTGGTCGAAGTACGGCACGTTCGACGAGCCCCTCGAATGGAACCTCCTGCCACACGAAGTGAGCCTGGCCATGTGGCTGATCGGCGAGCCCGGGGCGGTCGAGGTCATCGAACAGGTGGCTGGCCCGACCGAGCTCGACCGTCTGCACGTCCGCCTCGATTTCGTCGATCGCGACTCGTCAAGCCTGATCGAGATCGATCGCATGACAGCGACGAGGACGAAGACGGCCCGCGTCGACGTCCGATCCGGAGCGGCATACCTCTGGCGCGACGGGGAACTGTTCATCGAGCGGCCGGACGGGGGCGAGGACCGGCTCAACGGACCCGGTGATGAGACGCTCGCCCGCGAGATGCAGGCGTTCCTCGCGACCGTCGCGACCGGCGAAGCGACTCGCTCGGACGGCCGATTCGGGGCCCACGTCGTCGAGGTCGTCGAACGGATCGCGTCCCAACTCGCGCCCATGAGCGGCGCGCGACTCCGGTCGGGAGTCGGGAGGTGAGCGCCCCGGGGCTGCGTATCGCCGTGGTCGGCGGCGGGATCTTCGGGTCGACCATCGCCGTCGAGCTCGGTCTCCGCGGCCACGATGTCGAGCTTCATGAGCGGGGGGCCGATCTCCTGCTGTCGGCCAGCGGGATCAACCAGTACCGCCTGCACCGTGGCTATCACTATCCCCGGAGCCGCGAGACGGCGATGGATTGCCTCGAATCGGAAACCGTCTTCCGTTCGGTGTTCGCACCGGCCGTCATGGACCAGGACGAGCACTTCTATGCCGTCTCGAGACACGATAGCCTCACGAGCGCGGACGACTATCTCGCGTTCTGTCGGGATCTTGGCCTTGAGATCGAGCTCGCCCGACCCGACGTCCTGGACCCCGCATCGGTCGCGCTGTCGGTCAGGGTGCGGGAGTACCTGTTCGATCCCGCTGTGCTGCGCGCTCTTGTCTGGGACCAGTTGCGTCGCGCGGGCGTCAGCGTCAACCTCCGAAGCGAGGTGACCCTGTCAGACGTCGCGGACGCGGATCTTGTCGTGATCGCCACCTATGCCGACATCAACCGACTGCTTGGCGAACTCCCCGAGGCGCATCGCTCGTACCAATTCGAGGTCTGCGAGAAGCCTGTGGTGCGGCTGCCGGCCCGCTTCGCGGGGAAGAGTGTCGTGGTGATGGACGGACCGTTCATGTGCTTCGACCCACTGGGTGGATCCGACACCCACGTGCTTGGGCATGTCGTCCACGCCATCCACTCGACGAACATCGGACTGCGACCGGAGATCCCCAAGGCGATGGCCCCGCTGCTTGATCGTGGGATCGTCGAGCGGCCGGCTATCTCGAATATCGATCGCTTCATCGAGGCCGGTCGCGAGTTCTTCCCGGAGTTCGGCGAGGCCGAGCATGTGGGTTCGATGTTCACGGTGCGTGCGGTCCTGCCGGGCGTCGAGGGGACCGACGCTCGCCCGACGCTCGTTCGACGAGTCGATGACCGTGTGATCACCGTGTTCTCCGGCAAGATCGCCACCTGCGTCGAGGCGTCGGCGAGGGTGGCGTCCCTCGTCGAGGAGCGACTCTCCGAGATCGCCTAGCCCGACCCTAGCGCGACTTGCCGCCGCCGAAGAGCGTGCCGAACACGCCCGCGGATGATGTCCTGGCCGAGGCGCGAGGTGGCCACCTTCCCGCCCGTGCGGATCGCGGTATCGATGGTCCGCTGCTGAGCCTTCGCGGCCTCGCGTTGCGCCTTCTCCTCGGCCTTGCGCTGCCGTTCGGCCTCCCGCGCGGCCTTCGCCTGCGCCGCTTCGATGGCCTTCTGCTGCCGGGCGATCTCCCGTTGCTGCTGGGCCGGCGTCATCGTGTTCATGCCCGTCGCGGTCGTCGGGTCGACGCCGGCGCGCATCGCGGCATCCACCGAGGCCTGCCGGGCCGCGGCCAGTCTCGCGGTGATCCGCTCGTGGGCGCTGTCCCGGTCGATGGTCGCCCCGTACTTCGCCTGGAATGGGCTCATCGCGATGCGGCCCCGGAACTGGACCTCGTCGATCGGCGCCATCAGCGAATCGGGCGCCTGCAGTCGCGTCGCGGCCAGCGGCGTCGGCACGCCCTTCGGCGAGAGGACGGTGACGAGCGCCTCGCCGGTCCCCAGTGAGGTGATCGTCCGTTCGACGTCGTAGAAGTCGGTCATCGGGAAGGTCCGCGCGGTCTTGCGGAGCGCATCGGCGTCGTCGGGCGTGTAGGCGCGCAGCGCGTGCTGCACCCGATTGCCGAGCTGGGCCAGCACGGGCGACGGGACGTCTGTCGGGGTCTGCGTCACGAAGTAGACCCCCACGCCCTTGGACCGGATCAGACGGGCGGTCCGTTCCACCTGGTCCATGAGCGCCTCGGACGCGTCGTCGAACAGCAGGTGCGCCTCGTCGAAGAAGAAGCAGAGCTTGGGCTTGGGCAGGTCGCCCGCCTCGGGCAGGCTCTCGTAGAGCTGGGCGAGCATCCAGAGCATGAACGTGGAGAACAGCCGAGGCTGGTCCATGACGTCCGAGAGTTCCAGGATGCTGACGATCCCTTCGCCCTCCGGCGTCGAGCGCAGGAGGTCCTCGACCTCGAACTCCGGCTCGCCGAAGAAGACGTCCGCGCCCTCCTGCTCGAGGACCACGATCGACCGAAGAAGGACGCCGACCGACGCGGACGACATGCCCCCATAGTCGGCCAGGATGGGCTTGCCCTCGTCGGACGAGAGGTACTTGAGGGTCGTCGCGAGATCCTTGAGATCCAGCAGCGGCAGGTCGTTGTCGTCGCAGTACTTGAAGATCAGCGCCAGGATGCTGGTCTGGGTCTCGTTGAGGTCGAGGACCTTGCCGAGCAGGAGCGGCCCGAAGGAGTGGACCGAGGCGCGCACCTGGGCCCCGAGTTTGCCCGACAGCGACAGGAACTCCACCGGATGGCCCGCCGCCCTGAACTCCAGGCCGAGCGAGGTCATCCGCTCCTGGACCTTGGGGTTCGACGCGTCGCCGGGAGCGGCCATGCCGGTCACGTCGCCCTTGATGTCGGCGACGAAGACCGGGACGCCGGCCTTGGAGAGCTGTCCCGCCATCAGTTGCAGGGTCTTGGTCTTGCCCGTGCCGGTGGCGCCCGCGATGAGGCCGTGCCGGTTGAGCATCGAGAGCGCAACCTGCACGTGGGTGTCGTTGAACAGCTCGCCCTCGTGCAGGGCGCTGCCGAGCACGACCGACGGCTCGGCGAGCGTGTAGCCGGCGGTCATGGCATCGCGGAATGCCTGGTCCATCAGTGCCTCCGGGGCGCGCGAGACGCTGGGTTTGCGGGGGAGCGCCAAGCGTATCATCGGCACCCCTGACCTCGGCCCCAGCCGCGGCTCACGGGCGATGTTGCCGAGGAGGACGAAACGTTGGCGAATATCGAGGATGTTGAAGGGATCGGCCCGGTCTACGGGGAGAAGCTCGCCGGTGCCGGCATCACCACGACTGACGATCTGTTGGAGCGAGGCGCCAAGCCGGGCGGCCGCCAGGCCATCGAGGCGTCGACGGGGATCGCCCATTCGCTGATCCTGGAGTGGGTCAACCACGTCGACCTGATGCGGATCAATGGCGTCGGGTCGGAGTACTCGGACCTGCTCGAGGCCGCCGGCGTCGACTCGCCCGCCGAACTGGCCCACCGCAACGCCGCCAACCTCGCCACGACGGTCCAGGAAGTCGTCGCGGCCCGACCGGGCATCGTGCGGCGCGTGCCGAGCGAAAGCGAACTCGCCGATTGGATCGCCCAGTCGAAGGACCTGCCCAAGGTCGTCGAGCACTGACCGATCCGATGGGCGGCTTTCGGGAGTTCCTGACCAAGAGCAACGCGCTCGCGCTGGCCATCGGCGTCATCATCGGAGCGGCGCTGAACGGCGTCGTGACGTCGCTCGTCAACGACGTGATCATGCCGCCCATCGGCTGGGCGCTCGGCGGCGTCGACTTCTCGCAGCTGAAGATCGTGCTGGGCACGAACGCCGCCGGTGAGGAGGTCGCGATCCGCTGGGGCCTGCTGGTCAACGCGTTGATCGTGTTCCTGATCGTCGCGCTGGTCGTCTACTGGATCAGCAAGATCTTCATCAAGGAGGGGCCGCCGCCCGGCCCGACGCCCGAAGAGACCCTCCTGACCGAGATCCGCGACGAGCTGCGCAAGCGTCCGGCGTAGCGGGGCTGCCCAGCAGCGTCCACCGTCGCCCCGTCACTGGAAGTAGCCGGTCAGGTCCAGGATCAGGTGCGTCTTCTTGCCGGTGCTGCCGGCTTTGTAGACGAGGCTCATGTTGCCGCTGCTGAGGGGCACGGTCACGCCGTTGGCGCGGGTGTCGCCCGTCGGGAAGTTGATCGTCGAGGTCGTCGGGTTGGCGTTCGAGGTCGGGGTGATCGACACGTAGCCCGCGGCGGTCTGACCGGTCACCGTCAGGTTGCCGGTCACGGCGGAGGCACCGGCCGGGACACCCCAGTGCCCGTCGGTATCGAGCGTCCGTGGCACGTCGACGCTGAACTGCCCGCTCAGACCGGTCAGCACGGTGCTTCGGGTGTCCATGATCCGGCCCGGGTCGAGCGGGAAGAACTCGAGGCCGCTGCCGGCCGCCAGGTAGTAACCAGTGACATCGAGCAAGAGGTCTGTCGTCGCGCCGGCGACGGCCGCCTTGTAGACCAGCCACAACTTGCCGGCCGTCAGCTTCGCCGTGAGGCCGTTGGCCCGGATGTCGCCGGTCGGGAAGTTGAGGTTCGAGGTCGTCGGGTTCGGGACACTCGTCGGGGTCACCGAGACGAAGCCCGCCTTGGCCTGGCCGACCACGGTCAGGTTCCCGGTGATGGCCACCGCGTTGGCCGGGATGCCGCCGAAGCCGCCGACGGTCAGCTGGCGAGGCGTCCCGTTGACGAACTTGCCGGGCAGCCCGACAGCCGTCCTCGTGTCGAGCACGCGGACCGGGGCAACGGTGTTGTACGCGGCATCTTCCGGACCGGGCAGGAAGTAGCCGGTGACGTCGAAGATGACATGGGCCTTCTTGCCGGCACCGGCGGCGTTATAGACCGCGGCGAGCTTGCCGTTCGAGGCCAGCGAGGCGGTCAGGTTGTTGGCCCGTATGTCGCCGGTCGGGAAGTTCAGCGTCGAGGACCGCGGGGTCGCGGTCGCCGTGGTCGTGATCGAGACGTAGCCCGCGGCGGTCTGGCCGGTGACGGTCACGTTCCCGGTCACCGCGATCGCGTTCGCCGGGATGGTCCCGACCCCGGCCACCTGGAACGTCTTGGGCGTGCCGGCGTTGAAGATGCCCGTGACGCCGACGTTGGTGCGGCTGTCGACGACCCGCGTCGGGTCGATCGGGACATAGGTCGCGCCACCGGTCTGGAGCTGCGAGACCTTGGTCGCCCATGTCGTACCGCCCTGCGAGAACAGCCCGCCCTGCCAGACGGCATTGGGGACTTGCGGGTCCTGGGCGACGCCCTGGTGGCCGCCCCAACGGGCGCCGGTATAGGGGCCGCCCGTGCCGGGCGCGACCGACGCGGGCGTGCCGAGGGTGTTGACGGCGGCCGTCGGCAGTTGGTAGGCGGTCCAGGCCGACGGGTCCTGATCGGTCGTGCCGTCGGCGGATTCGGTCCAGACGACGTGGAGGGTGCCGTTCCCCGACTGGCCGATGCCGCCGAGGTAACTGTGCGCCCCGTTCTTGGCGATGAGGAAGTCCTGTCGCTTGGTCGGGACCGAGGCGGGATTCGCGGGCGTGTTGAGCTGGGTGACACGGACGCAGTCGCGCTGGTGTAGTCGCCGGTCGGGGTGCAGCCGCCGGTCGTCACCGTCGTGAGGCGACCGTTCTGCCAGAGTCGCATCGGTCGGCCGCGACGTGAGCTCCGTGGTGACGGTCGATCCATCGGACTGGACGGGATCCGGCGGATCGACGAGCGGCCCCGACGATGTTCGCCGTGTTGAGGTCCGCCTCGTAGCCGAACTCGAGGGAGTCCAACACGGCGCTGCCGTGACGTTGGTGTAGTAGAGCCCGATCGCCCCGCCAGCGTCGTGCCGCGCGACGAGATGCAGCGTCGGCGAGGTCGCAGGGACCTGCAGGGCGACGCGCTGGCCGATGTAGGGCAGATAGCCGACGGGGTCTTCAGGATCGGCCGGGTGTCGGTGAGGGCGTACACGCGGGTGGTGTCGTCGACCCCGCCTTTGACGAGCGCATCGACCCAGTCGCTGATGAAGACTTCCGTCTGGAGATACGTCATGCCCGACGTGCAAGCCGCGCCCGCGCGAACTCGTACATGTCCATCGAGTACGCGAGCTTGTCGCTCGACGTCCCGATCCCGGGGACATCGGGCAGGACGCCAAGACGGCCGAAGCGTACGCATCCCAGATCCCGTCGGATCAGCAGTCTGGGAGATCGCGAAGTCGAGGTATCCGAGCGGGTCGTCAGCGGTCCCGTTCGCGTCGCCGTCACACGTCCAGCTGACCTCGGTCCCGACCCACCGACCGTGCAGGGCGTCGTAGATGAATGTCGGATGGAGATTGGACAGGTCGTCGGGCAGGTTGAAGAACTTCGGGATGGAGACCAGCGTGGGCGCCTGCTTGACTCCGTGGGTGCGGTCCCAGATCTGCAAGGAGTTGTTGACCACTTGGAGCACGTGATCCGGGCCGACCGCGACACCCGGATCGGCCAGCGGGAACCCGGTCTGCGACCGGGTGAATCCGGCCCATCCTGGCTTGATGGCCGATGGGGCGGCCGTGATCGTGGCCTGCACCGGAGCCGGGCCAGCGTTGATGGACACGTCCGGCGACGGGTTCGTCGGCGCGTCGACAGCGGTCGGAATCACTGGCTGGCGCGCCGAGAGCGTCTCGTCAGGGCGAGGCAGCCGGCCGAAATCGACCGTCCCGCGACGGCCGGCGACGGGCTCGTCGAGCTTGATCGCGGCGACGGCCGTCGGCTGCCGCGGCTCCACAGCGAACGCGACGGACCCCATGGTCTGGGCGGCCAGCGTGACGAGGGTCAGGCTTGCGGCCATGGCGAGACGGCGGGGGCGGCGATCGGAGCGGCGCATCGATCCCTCCAGGCGATGGCGTGATCCCGACCCTTCGCGGTCGCGTCGCCGGAGGATAGCCCAGTGCCCGCCGCACGAGAAGAGCGAACTTCAGCCGGCCGGCAACTTCGGATCGAGCCTGACCTCGTCGATATGGACGGTCCGATCCGCGGCCATCACCCGGTTGCTTCGGGCCAGGACGATCGACTCGATGGGGAACGAGTCACTCCGGATGCGCCGGTGCCGCGCGACCGCGTCGATGAACCCCGATGTCGGCGGTGCGGTGAACCGGACGATGGTCGCCCACATGAGTCGCTCCCGGAGCAGCCGTTCGATCCGGCTCGGGGCGGCGCTCGCCCATCGGTCGCGCAGGACACGGCGGGCCTCGACCAGGCCGTCGTCGGACGCCTCGAGGCGCGCGTAGACCGTCGACGACCCGAGATGCAGGCCGGCGAGGCGCAGGCGCGTGCCGGCGATCAGCGGCGCGACATCACGAAGGTCCTCGATGACTGACCGGTCGTCCTGCCCCGGTCGTCCGGCCGGGCCGACGAGCGTCATGTGGATCGACTCGGCCGGATAGGCGTACTGCCCGGGTTGTTCGGCCACGAACGAGGCGCCGAGCTCGTGCAGTCGAATAGTCATCGCCGGCGGCAGCCAGATGACGCTGGTGAGGATCTCGCCCGGCGCGTCGGGGTCGGCATGTTCGGCGGGGATCGAACCCCCGCGCAGCCCGCGCCCGGACACCCGGCGCAGGACCCAGTCGGCCTCGAGCACGACCGACGCGAGCATCACGGATCGCCGAGGATCAGGCTTCGACCGCCGCGGGGTAGCTGCCGAGCACCCGGGTCATCGTCGTGACCGCGCCCAGCTCGGCGAGGGCCGCGGCGGTGCCCGGATCCGCCGTGTCGGCGTCGAGGTCGATCCAGAACACGTATTCCCAGGCGCGCTCCCGGCTGGGCCGCGATTCGAGTTTGTGCATGTTCAAGCCGTGACGCGCGATGACCGCCAGCACCGCGAGTAGGGTGCCGGGTTCGTTGCGGACCGCGACCACGAGCGTCGTCCGCCGGGCGGGGCCCGCGCGAAGCAGGGCCGGCGCCGGCCCGTCCGGTCGCGCAAGGACCAGGAACCGGGTCTTGTTGTCGGGCAGGTCGCCGATGCCGTCGGCCAGGACCTCGAGGCCGAACAGCGTCGCGGCGCGTGGCGACAGGACCGCGGCCGCGCCACGTTCCGCCCGCTCGGCGATGGCCTTGCCCGCGCCCGCGGTGTTGTACGTCGTGAGCAGTTGCCACGGGCGCGAACGCAGGAACGCCTCGGCCTGCCCGAGGGCCTGGATGTGCGAATAGACCCGCTCGATGTCCTCGATCCGCTCGCCGGGCAGGGCCGCGAGGCAGAGACGGACCGGGACGACGACCTCGCCGCGGATCACGAGCTCATGTTCGAGCAGGAGGTCGTAGTTCTCGCGGACCGTGCCGTTGATGACGTTCTCGATCGGCACGACGCCGGCGGGTGCGTCCCCTGCCGCCACTGATTCGAAGACGGCCCGGAAGCTGCCGAGCGGCGTCCGGGCCACGTCGCCGAAGATCGCGAGGACCGCATCCTCGGCGAAGGCGCCGGGCTCCCCGGCGTAGGCGACGGCGGACGGGTCGGGCATGGTGGCGCGAAGTCTAGCGGGCGATCGGAGGGCCGCCGCGGGGATCGCCCGGTCTACCGGGCCGGCCTACTGGTTGAACCAGTCGGTCGTGTCGATCGCGCCGGCCTCCTCGTCGAGTTCCGCTCGACGCGCGCGGGCCTCGCCGGCGGGGACCGGTGTTCGCTTGCGCGCCTTCGTCCCGGACGCCACGGCCGCCTCGGGCGCGCCCTCCCACTGCGTCTCGGCGAGCATCGCGTTGAGGGCCGCGAGGTACGCCTCGATGGAGGCGGCGATGATGTTGGTGCTGCGCGCCTCGCCGGCGTACTCGCCCGTGCCACGCGCCCCGGCCACGTCCGGGGGCGCGACCCGCACGGTCACCACGCCGATCGTGTCCGTCCCTTCACCGAGGGCGTGGATGTCGTACGCCAGCAGTCGGGGATGCCCGTCCAGGATCTCGGCGAGCGCCCGGTCCACCGCCGTGTACAGCGCATCGATGGCGCCGTTGCCCTCGGCCGACGCGCGCCACTGATGCTCACCGGACGTGATGAGCACCGCCCCACGACTCTGGGCGTTGCTGCCCGAGGTCACCGTCCAACGGCTGAGATTGATCGTGGGCGCGGCGGGTGACGTGGCGGGATCGGGCATCCGGGCTACCTCCGGGGCGTGGCGCCCGCGCCGCGCGCGGGGTCGGTGTCGGCCGCTGCTTCGGTCGCGACATCCGGCGGCCGGGCGGTGGTGAAGTGGCGTTCGTCGCGGCGGCGCAGCTCGCCGCCGGACTTCCAGATCGCGTACTCGAGGGAGTCGGCCAGGGCCTGCGCCGAGGCCGCGATGATGTTCGTGTCGCTGCCCATCGTCGACCAGGTCCGGGCGCCGTCGGCCGAGTCGATGACGACCCGGGTCCGGGCGGCCGTCGCCGCCCCGCCGTCGAGGATCCGCACCTTGTAGTCGACCAGGTGCACGTCATCGATGCTCGGGTAGAACGCGCTGAGCGCCTTGCGCAACGCCGCGTCGAGCGCGTTGACCGGCCCGTTGCCGTCGGCCGCCGTGTGCAGGACCTCGCCGTCGACCTCGACCTTGACGGTCGCCTCGGCGAGGAGCTCGCGGCCGTCGCGCTGCTCGACGAGACACGTGTAGTCGAGGACCTTGAACGGCGCGGCATAGTCCGTCGCGTGACGACGGATGAGCAGCTCGAACGATGCCTCCGCACCCTCGAACGCGAGCCCTTCGGACTCGAGCTGCTTGATGAGCGTCGAGAGCACCCGTGGGTCGACGACGCCCTCGAGCTCGTGACCCAGCTGCTGAGCCCGGATCGAGGTGTTCGCCCGGCCGCCGAGCTCGGACACGACGAGGCGCCCGACATTGCCGACGGCCGAGGGGTCCACGTGTTGGTAGCTGCGCTCGACCTTGGCCACCGCCGCCCCGTGGACGCCGCCCTTGTGGGCGAATGCGGAGCGACCGACATACGGCTGGTAGTCGGACGGATTGACGTTGGCGATCTCGGCGACCGATCGGGAGAGCTCGGTGAGGTCGGCGAGCGAGCCGCCTCCGGCCGGGACCAGCGTGTTGCTCGTCTTGAGGGCGAGGTTGGCCAGGATGCTGACCATGTTCGCGTTGCCGCAGCGCTCGCCGTACCCGTTGATGGTGGCCTGGACGTGCCGGAAGCCGGCCGCGACGGCGGCCATCGAGTTGGCGACGGCCAGCTCCGCGTCGTTGTGGGTGTGGATGCCCCACGTGACGTCGGGGGCGTCCGGATCGCCCTCGATGGCGGCCTTCACGTCGGTGATGATCCGGATCAGTTCGTCGGTCATCGTGCCGCCGTTCGTGTCGCACAGGACCAGGGTGCGCGACCCGGCCTGGCGCGCGGACCGCAACGTCGAGAGCGCGTAGTCGCGGTCGTCCTTATAGCCGTCGAAGAAGTGCTCCGCGTCGTAGACCGCCTCGCGACCACGCTCGGCGACGAAGGCCACCGAGTCCGCGATCATGTCCAGGTTCTCGGCCGGCGTGGCGCCCAGGACCTCGACGACGTGGAGCAGCCAGGACTTGCCGAAGATCGTGACGACCGGCGTCTCGGCAGCGACCAGCTCGCGCAGGTTCGGGTCGTCGCCCGGCTTGTTGGCGCGATGCCGGGTCGACCCGAATGCCGCCAGCCGGGCCCGCTCCCAGCGCATGGTCCGGGCGGCCGCGAAGAACTCGATGTCCTTCGGGTTGGAGCCGGGCCAGCCGCCCTCGATGAACGGCATCCCGAACTCGTCGAGCATCCGGGCGACGCGCAGCTTGTCCGCGAGCGAGAGCGTGATGTTCTCGCCCTGGGTGCCGTCGCGGAGGGTCGTGTCGTAGAGGACGACGGGCTGGTCCGTCATGCCGGGACCCCCGCGCCGAGCGCCTCGATCACCGCGGTCGCGAAAGCCGTTGTGCCGACGACGACCAGGCCATCGTCGAGGTTCGCCGGGTCGGCGAGGTCGGCGGTGCGCCAACCATCGTCGAGGGCCGCGGAGACCGCCGATTCGATCGCCTCGGCGACGTCGGTCCGGCGAAGGGACCAGCGCATCAGCATCGCCGCCGAGAGGATCGTGCCGACCGGGTTGGCCTTGTCCTGCCCCGCGATGTCCGGGGCGGAGCCGTGGATCGGTTCGTACAGGCCGAGCGTCCCGTGCGCCGACTGGCGCTCGCCGAGCGAGGCCGACGGCAGCATCCCGAGGCTTCCGGCCAGCACCGCGGCCTCGTCCGACAGGATGTCGCCGAAGAGGTTCTCGGTGACGATGACGTCGAAGCGCGCCGGGTCCTTGACCAGCAGCATCGCGCACGAGTCGACCAGCTGGTGGTTCAGCGTGACGTCCGGGTACTCGCGGGCGACTTCCTCGGCCACCGTTCGCCAGAGCCGCGAGGTCGCGAGCACGTTCGCCTTGTCGACCGACGTCACGTGCTTCCGCCGGGTTCGAGCGAGCTCGAAGGCGAGACGGACGATCCGCTCGATCTCGGCCTCGGAGTACGGGAGCGTGTCGAGCGCCGTCCGTCCGCCACGCGATGGAGCGGGCTCCGTTCGATCGCCGAAGTAGAGGCCGCCGGTCAGCTCTCGCACGATGAGCATGTCCACACCGGCAAGGAGTTCCGGCCGGAGCGGCGACGCGGCGACCAGCGTCGAGTGGACGCTGACAGGTCGCAGGTTCGCAAAGAGGCCGAGCCCACCGCGAAGCGCGAAGAGGGCCTGCTCCGGTCGAACGGCGGCGGAGGGGTCGGACCACTTCGGGCCGCCGACCGCACCGAGGAGGATCGCGTCCGCCTCGCCGCAAGCCACGACGTCCTCGGGTCGGATGGCGACCCCGTGGGCGTCGATCGCGGCGCCGCCGACGAGGAACTCCGTCCATTCGACCTTGAACCCGAAGGCGGCACCGGCCGCATCGACGACCCGCCGCGCGGCGGCCACGACCTCGGGGCCGACGCCGTCGCCCGGGATCGTCGCGATGCGGTAGACGAGTTCGCCCTCCGTCACGGGAGGCCTTCCTCGGAACGAGGCGCGACGAACGCCACCGCGACGCCGTTGATCTCGGCGCCATGGAGCTTGTTGACCGCGACGAGGTAGGCGTCCAGCGACGCCTCGATGATGTTCGTCGATAACCCGTGCCCGGAGACGACGAGCGCGCCCGGCCCCTCGTCCGACGAGCGGCGGCAGCGGACCAGCACCTGGCCCTGTGCGTCTTCGCCGGCCGAGACCGCCTTGATCTCGTACTCGGTGAGCGTCGGGTGCCAGCCGAGGATGGGCTGCAGCGCCTGGTCGACCGCGTCGAAGAGCGCATCCACCGGGCCGTTGCCGGTCGCCTCGGACGATCGCTCCTGGCCGTCCACCGTGAGCGAGATGGAGCCCGTCGCGTTCCCGCCGTGGGACGACGTCACGCTCCAACCGACGAGCGACACGGATGCCGGTACCTCGGCTGCGCGCTGCTCCATGAGCGCCATCAGGTCGGCGTCGGTGACTTCCTTCTTCGCGTCGGCGAGCGCGACCGCCTGGCGGTAGAGCTCGTCGAGCGCCTCGCCCTCGAGGTCGTAGCCGAGCTCCTTCATCTTGCCCTGGAGGCCGCGCCGCCCGGACAGCTTGCCGATCGTCAGCTGGCTGCCGGACAGCCCGACCGACTGCGGGGTCATGATCTCGTAGGTCAGCGGGTTCTTGATGACGCCGTCCTGGTGGATCCCCGATTCGTGGGCGAAGGCGTTCCCGCCGACGATCGCCTTGTTGGGCTGGACCGTGAAGCCCGTGAGGTAGCTCACGAGGCGACTGGCCGCGGTGATCTGCTCGGTCGCGACGCCCGACGCCCCGCGCTCGAACTGGGTCGGGCGGGTCCGGAGGGCCATGACGACCTCCTCGAGCGAGGCGTTGCCGGCGCGCTCCCCGAGGCCGTTGATCGTGACCTCCACCTGGCGCGCACCGGCCTGCACGGCGGCGAGCGTGTTGGCCGTGGCGAGGCCCAGGTCGTTGTGGCAGTGGACGCTGACCGTCGCCTGGTCGCCGACGAGGTCGACGACGCGCTTGGTCAGCAGGCCGAACTCCGCGGGGATCGCATACCCGACGGTGTCGGGGATGTTGACGGTGGACGCCCCGGCCTCGACGACCGCCTCGTAGATCTGCATGAGGTAGTCGATGTCGGTGCGCGAGGCGTCCTCGGCGCTGAATTCGATCTCGGCGTCCCGGCCGAGCTGTTCGCGGCCGTAACGGACCCAGCGGACCGCCTCCTTGAGGGCCGTCTCGCGGTCGATCCGCAGCTTGTGCTTGAGGTGGATGTCGCTCGTGGCGATGAAGACGTGGAGGTGCGGCCGCTCGGCGACCTTGATGGCCTCGATGGCGCGCTGCGGGTCGCCGTCCTTGCAGCGGGCGAGCGCGGCCACGGCGATCCCGCCCTTCGTCTCCTGGGCGATGCGCCGGACCGCCTCGAAGTCGCCCGGCGAGGCGGCCGGGAAGCCGGCCTCGATGACATCGACCTTGAGCCGGACCAGCTGGCGGGCGACCTCGAGCTTCTCGGCGGCCGTCAGCCCGGCGCCGGGCGCCTGCTCCCCGTCGCGCAGGGTCGTGTCGAAGATGCGGACGCTCCCCGCCGCCACGAACGGACCGGCGGGACGCGGTACGGGCGCGGGGCTCACCGTGAGGCCCCCGGCGTCGTCGCGGCCGCCTGGGCCTGCCCGGCCTGGACCTCCACCGGGTTCAGGAACGGCATCTGGGCGCGGAGCCGGCTGCCGACCCGCTCGACCAGGTGGTCGTGGTCGGCGGCGCGCAGGCGCTCGAACTCGACGCGACCTTGCTCGTTCTCCTCGATCCAGCGGTTCGCGAACGACCCGTCCTGGATCTCCTTGAGCACCTGCTGCATCGTCTCGCGGACGTGGCCGTCGATGATCCGAGGGCCACTCACGTAGTCGCCGAACTCGGCCGTGTCGCTGACGCTGAAGCGCATGAAATTGAGCCCGCCGCGATACATCAGGTCGACGATGAGCTTGAGCTCGTGCATCGTCTCGAAGTACGCCAGCTCCGGTTGATAGCCCGCCTCGACGAGCGTCTCGAACGCCATCTTGACCAGCGCCGCGGTGCCGCCGCAGAGGACCGCCTGTTCGCCGAACAGGTCCGTCTCGGTCTCCTCGGCGAAGGTCGTCTCGAGGACGCCGGCGCGGGTCGAGCCGATCGCCCGGGCGTAGGCCAGCGTGCGGTCGCGCCCGGTGCCGGACTGGTCGCGATGGACCGCGAACAGGGACGGCACGCCGCCGCCGGCCTGGTAGACGCTGCGCAGGAGGTGGCCGGGGCCCTTGGGCGCGACCATCCCGACGTCGACGATGCCGGGCGGGTCGATCCGGCCGAAGTGGATGTTGAAGCCGTGGGCGAACATCAGCAGGTGGCCGGGCCGCAGGTTCGGCTCGATCTCTGCGTCGTACACGGCCTTCTGGGCCGTGTCGGGGACGAGGATCATGATGACGTCCGCGGCCTGCACGGCCTCCCCGACATCCATGACCCGCAGGCCCGCATCGGCCGCGATCGCCCGGCTCTTCGACCCGGGCGCGAGCCCGACGACGACGTCGATGCCGGATTCGTGGAGGTTCAGGGCGTGGGCGTGGCCCTGGCTGCCATAGCCGATGATGGCCACCGTCTGACCGGCCAGCGCCGTCGGGTCGGCGTCGTTGTCGTAGTACATGCGTGCCGTCATCGCTTGATCGCCTCCTCGATGGATCCGGAGCCCCGGGCCATGACGACGGCGCCGGTGCGGACCAACTCCTTGATGCCGTAGTTGCGGACGAGCGCGACGAACGCGTCGATCTCGGCCTCGGTGCCGGTCACCTCCGCGACCACCGAGCCGTCGGCCATGTCCACGACCCGTCCGCGCGACAGCTCGACCAGGCGCAGGACCTCAGCCCGGTTCGACTCGGTCGAACGGACCTTCACGAGCGCGAGCTCGTGCTCGACGGTCGGCTCCGAGGTGACGTCCTGGACCTTGAGGACATCGATCAGCCGGTACAGCTGCTTCGCGGCCTGCTCGACCGCGACGTCGTCACCGTGGAGCGTGATGGTCATCCGGCTGGTGTCCGGCCGGTCGGTGTGGCTGACCGCGAGCGAATCGATGTTGAAGTTGCGGGCGCGCATGAGGCTGGCGACCCGGTTCAGCACGCCCGGCTTGTCCAGCACGATCGCGATGAGGACGTGGCGGCGGTGCTCGCCGCCGCCCGGCAGCGCCCGCGGCGGCGGCGCGGCGTGGGCCGGACCGCCGGCCGGAGCTGATCCCGGAAGCTGTCCGTTCGTGTTCGGGTCAGCGGTCATTCGTCCGGCCCGCCCCACTTCTCGATCAGGTCGGACAGGCCCTTGCCGGCAGGCATCATCGGGAAGACGTTCTGCTCCTCGGCGATCTCGAACCAGATCAGGGCCGGCCCGTCGACTGCCTGCGCGGCCTCGATCGCGGGGTCGACCTCGTCGGGCGTCCGCGCCCGGAAGGCAGGAATGCCGAACGCGTCGGCGAGCTTCGCGAAGTCGGGGCCGGGCAGGTTCGCCGAGTGGTAGTTGCCCGCGTAGATGATCTCTTGCCACTGGCGGATCATCCCGAGCTTCTTGTTGTCCAGCAGCGCGATCTTGACCGGGATGTGGTCGGCGACCAGGGTCATGAGCTCCTGGAACGTCATCTGGAAGCCGCCGTCGCCGGTGATCGCCCATGCCTCGCGGTCGGGTCGGCCGAGGGCCGCCCCCATCGCCGCGGGGACGCTGAAGCCCATCGTGCCCAGCCCACCGGAACTCACGTGGCTGTTCGGGTGGCGGAAGCCGGCATAGCGCGCCAGCCACATCTGGTTCTGGCCGACGTCGGCGATGTACGTCGCGTCGTGGTTGGTCAGCTCGCCGATCCGCTGGACGACGTAGTCGGCTGAGAGCAGGCCGTCCCGCCACGCACCCGAGCCGTGCCAGGACGACGCGACCGAGTCGGCCTTCCACTCGGCCAGCTGCTCGAAGTAGGGCTGGCGGGTCGCGGGGTCGACCTCGTCGACCAGGCGCGTCAGGCCCACGAGGACACGCTTCGCGTCGCCGACGATGGGCACTTCGACGGCCACGTTCTTGCCGATCTCGGCGGGGTCGATGTCGGCGTGGACGATCCGCGCGTATGGGGCGTACGTCCGGACGTTGCCCGTGACCCGGTCATCGAAGCGCATGCCGATCGCGATGAGCAGGTCGGCGGTCTGGATCGCCCGGTTGACGTGCTTCCAGCCGTGCATGCCCATGTAGCCGTAGGCCAGCGGATGGGTCTCGTCCATCGCGCCGATGCCCAGCAGGGTCCAGGCGACCGGGATCTGGGTCTTCTCGGCGAAGGCCCGCAGCTCGTCCCAGGCCTCGGCGTGGAGGACGCCGTGCCCGGCCAGGATCACCGGGCGCTCAGCGTTCGCGATCTCGGCCGCCGCGAGCTTCAGCTGGCGCGGATGGCCATCCATGTTCGGCCGGAAGCCCGGCAGTCCGGCGACGATCTCCTCTTCGCTCGGATGCTCGGCCCGGGTCTCCTGCTGGAGGGCGTCCTTGGTGATGTCGATGTGGACCGGACCCGGCCGACCGGTCCGGGCGATGTGGAACGCCTCGGCGACGACGCGTGGCAATTCGTCGGCGTCGCGGACCAGGTAGTTGTGCTTGGTCATCGGCAGGGTGATGCCGTTGATGTCGATCTCCTGGAACGCATCCTTGCCGATCAGCGCGCCCGGGACGTTGCCGGTGATCGCGACCATCGGCACCGAATCCAGGAGGGCCGTCCCGATCCCGGTCACGAGGTTCGTCGCGCCCGGTCCCGAGGTGCCCATGCACACGCCGACCCGACCGGTGACCCGGGCGTAGCCGTCAGCCGCGTGGGCTCCGCCCTGCTCGTGGCGGACCAGGATGTGGCGCAGCTCCGGGTAGTCGCCGAGCACGTCATAGAGCGGCAGGATGACGCCACCCGGATAGCTGAAGAAGACGTCAACGCCCTGGCGCAGCAGCGCCTCGCACAGGACGTCGGCCCCGATGCGCGTCCGCTTCAGGTCCCGCGCCTCGTGGAGCATGCCCTTGCGGGCGCGCTCGACGGCCGCCGCCTCGGCGGTGCCATCGCCGGGCACGTGGCTACGCCGGGTCGCGGCGTTGGCCGCGGTCCCCGTGGCTTTCGACGCGCCCTGACCCGGTGGCCTGGACGGTTCGCTCTTCGCCATCGTCATCGGTCGGGTCCCTTCTCTGTGTCGGTTTCGGTCCGGACAAACAGAAGACCCTCGCCGCCCGGCGAGGGTCCCTTCGGTCTTCGGTGGTGTCGGGCGCTACGAGCGCTCGTTCCTCCGCGTTCCTCGGTCCCGCCGGGAGCCGGTAATAAGGCCGAGAAGGCCGTCAAGCCCCGGAAGCGAGCGAAGGAGTTCGAGGAGGGATACGTCGGCGAGCCCGGCAGGCTCGATCGGCACATGGACGCGACGACCGTCCGTCGTGACGACGACGGCGACCTGTCGACGATCCTGTCGATCGAAGCGACCCAAGCTGGCCTCCCGGTTGCGCTTCATCGCCCAGCGACCGGACGACGTGTGGGGCAGTCTACGAGGCAGGCCGGCATCGCGCAACCCGTACGAATCATGTCGGCATCGTCCGCAGTCGTTCGATGAGCCAGTCGGCGCCCTTGACGAGGTTCGGCAGGTCGATCGATTCGGTCGAGGGGCGATCGGTCGGTCGGCCCAGCAGGTACCCCTGTCCGGCCCCGATGCCGAGCGATCGGACGACCTCGAGCTGGGCCGGGGTCTCGATCCCCTCGGCGACGACGAGCGCGCCCCAGCGGTCGGCCAGGTCGCGCAGTGTCTTGACGATCTCGAGCGATGTCTCACGGACCGCGCCGCCCTGGACGAGCGACAGGTCGATCTTGACGATGTCGAAGCGCAGCTGGCTCAGCAGCCGCAACCCGGCGTTGCCCGCCCCGACGTCGTCGGCCGCGAGCCGGATGCCGGCGACCCGGCAGGCCTCGCAGGCGCGCCGGAGCCGGTCGACGTCCTCGACCGCCTCGCGCTCGGTCAGCTCCAGGACGATCATCCGCGGATCAAGGCCGTGCCGGACGATCATGCGCAGCAACGCGTGGACGCTGAAGTCGTCGCTCTCGAGCGTCCGTGGCGACAGGTTGACCGTCAGCGACCCGGGCAGGCGCAGGCGGGCGGCCGTCTCCATGACCGTGTTGAGGCAGGCGATGTCGAGCTCGCTCGTCCGCCCGGTCGCTTCGGCCGCTTCGAACAGCGAGCCCGGGTCGTTGAACCCGCTGTCCGGCAACGGCCGCACCAGGCCCTCGTAGCCGCGGGGCGCGCCGGTCGACAAGTCGAAGATCGGCTGGAAGACCGCCCGGATGGCGCCGGTCGCGGCGACCTGCGCGACGGCGGCCGACAACTCGGCCTGCGGGCGTTCGGTCACATGGTTGTCGTGGCGCGTGGCGTCGTAGATGGTCACGCACGTCCGGCCGTGGCGTTTGCTCCAGAACAGCGCGCTGTCGGCCTGGCGGTAGAGGGCCTCGCGGTCCTTCGCGGGGGTCGGGCCGGCACCGATGCCCGCCGAGAACGAGACGGTGTGGGCCGCGCCACGGCCGGTCTCGCCGTCGAGGCAGGCGGCGAGCAGTCGGCGGACCATGACCTGGGCGCCCTCGGTGTCGGTGTCCGAGAGGATCAACGCGAACTCATCGCCGCCGATCCGGAACGCCCGATCGGAGCGACGCATATAGGCCGCCATCGTCGTGGCGGCCTGGCGCAGGACCTGGTCTCCGGCGGCATGGCCGCTGGAGTCGTTGATGCGCTTGAAGTCGTCGAGATCGAGCAGGGCGAGGGCCATCGAGCGACCGGTCCGGACGGCCAGCGCCCACTGGCGCTCCATCTCCTCCTGGAACGCCCGGTGATTGCCGAGCCCGGTGAGCGTGTCCCGGAGGGCTTCGGCTCGGGCGCGGTCATAGGCGTCCTCGAGGATGCGCCGCCCCTCCTCCAGGCGTTCGGCCGGCTCGAGGACGCGACGGGCGAGCCAGACGGTCAGGGCGCCAAGGAGCAGCGCCATCGAGATGAGGGCCACGGTCGGCACGATGAGGGAGGTGCCCGATCGCGCGGTCAGGCCGTAGATGAACGGCGCCGCGATGAGGATCGGGATCGCGAACATGATGATGAGCGCGAGGAACAGGCGAAGACGGACCAGTCGCAGGTTCGTCGACTCGCCTAGGAGCGCTTCCGGAACCGATGGTTCGTCGCGGATGGTCCTCTCCCAACGTTGAGTGAGGTCCGTTATAGCCGGGATGGGTTGCCGCTGGACGAACACCGTCGTACCGGTGCAGATAGGACGAACGGGTCGCCGCCGGGCAACACGAGTCGGTGCACGCTGCGTCCGATGTTCATCCTGTACGGGGTCCTGATCGGGCTGCTGATCGGCGTCGTGACCGGCGGTTCGGCGGCACTGCTGGGCCGGCTCCGCTTCCGCTGGGGCCCCGTCGTCATGCTCGGAATGGCCGCGCAGCTGCTCCTGTTCTCGTCACCGATCGGTGACGCGCTCGGTCCGGTCGCGCCAGCCGTATACATGGCGACCAACGGCGTGGTGCTCGCCGCGGTCGCCCGGAACCTGGCGATCCCCGGCCTCGCGCTGGTCCTGCTGGGCGGTGCATCGAACCTGGTCGCGATGATCGCCAACGGCGGTTACATGCCGGTCAGCCGCGCGACGCTCGAGGCGATGGGCCGAGGCCCGAGCCATGGCGGCTACTCGAACAGCGCTCTGTTCGACCACGTTCAGCTGGCACCTCTCACCGATGTCTTCGCGATGCCGACCTGGTTGCCGGCGGCCAACGTCTTCAGTGCCGGCGACGTCCTCATCGGCATCGGGGTCGCGATCGCGATCGTGGCCGGGATGCATGGCCGCGGACCTCGACTGGAGGCCGCCCCGAGCGCTCCAGCGGACCCCCTTGGTGCGCCCGGACACTGACCCGCACGGGCACGGCGCATAGGACTATCGCGTCATGGTGACGGGACCATGGTCCGCCCACATTTCGAACAGGGAACGAAGGACGTTTCCGCGATCGCCATCGTCCAGGGCAAACCCGTCGCGAGACGGGGACGCAAAGCCAGGGATCTCCTTCGGGAGACCGCCCGGCCGCCGTTGACGGTCGCCAGGTGCACAGCCACAAGGTAGGTGCCGTGAAGGCGAACCTGGCGCGCTTCACCATGGCCGTGTCGTTTCTGGCGACGATGGCCCTGTCCCTCGGCGCGGGCATCAAGTGGTTCTGGGACTGAACGTCATGTTCGATCCCAAGGCCGCCCAGCTGTCCGACAGCGGTCGACCCGGACCCGAATCCGGTCATCGCTGGCGCTGAACTGAAGGCGGCCGAGCGACCTCCGGGTCGGTCGGCCCCACGGAGAGCGGCCCCGCCCGGGGCCGCTCTCTCGATTCCGGGTATAGGACTTTCGGGTGGGCGTCGAGGAGGAGGGTCCGGGCGACACTGACCGCCACGGGACGCCCCAGTCGACGAGCATGCATGCCCCAACCCTCCGGATCGCCGACATCGACACGATCAGCCGAGCGGACTGACGCATCTCCGCCTGTGACCGCGGCCGTGCCACGGCCGCCCTGGGTGGATGCCGCCGTTCGGGTTCGGCTGTTCATCGTCAGCCTGGTGATCGTCGGGATCTTCGGCTACCTCGCGTTCGTACGCGACATGTCGCCTGTGCCCGGGAACATCATGCTGTTCTGGCCATTGGCCGCCCTGGGCTTCTACCTGGGCGAGACGAACGTCGTCGTGATCCATTTCCTTCGGGAGCGCCACTCGTTCTCGCTGAGCGAGTTGCCTGGCGTCATGGGGCTCTTCCTGCTGACCCCGACGGACTACGTCCTCGCCTACGTGGTCGGTGCGGGCGCGGCGCTGCTGCTCGATCGCAATCAGTCCGGCGTCAAGCGCGCTTACAACATCGCCCAGGTCTGGATCTGCGCGATCGTCGGGCTCGCGGTCTTCCATGCCATCGCCGAACCGAGCGGCCAGCTCGTGCCTCGCGACTGGATCGCGGCGTTCGCGTCGAGTGGTGCGACGGCGACACTCGGTGCGGTCCTGGTCGCGACCGTCATCTCCCTGTCGGGCGGGGCGCCGCAGTTCACGAAGCTGCCCGAGATGATGCGGTTCAGCACCATGGTCGCGATGGCCAACACCAGCCTGGCGCTGCTGGCGGTCATGGTCATCAAGGTGGACGGCCGGTCGGCCCTGTTGCTGGCCGTGCCGACGGCGATCGTGTTCCTCGCCTATCGGGCGTATATCGGGGAGCGGGAGAAGCACGAACGCCTGGAGTTGCTCTACGAGTCGAGCCGATTGCTCCACTACGCGCCCGAGCTCGATTCGGCGATCTCGGCGCTCCTCGACCATGCCCGCAAGATGTTCCGGGCCGAGCGGGCGGAACTCCTGTTGTTCCCCGATCCGAACGGCGAAAACGCGCTCCGTTCGAGCGCTGGCGGTTCGGCCGGACCGGAGACCATGACCCCCCAGAAGGTGCCGCTCGCGGATTCGCTCCGGGCCCGCGTCCAGCGCGAGCGCGGCGCGTTCCACGCGACCGTGACCTCGGCGTGGACGCTCCAGCCGGAACAAGTCGAGGAAGCGATGGTCGGTCCGCTCGTCGGCGAGCGCGGCGTCTTCGGCGCGGTGACCATCATCAACCGGCTCGGCGAGGGCAGCCGCTTCGAGGCCGACGACCTGCGCCTCCTGGAGACCGTCGCCAACCAGGCTGCGGTGGCGCTGGAGAACGGCCAGCTGGAGCAGTCCCTGCACGAGCTGTCCCGGCTCAAGGAGCAGCTCAGGCACCAGGCCTATCACGACTCGCTGACGGGTCTCGGCAACCGGGCCCTCTTCGTCGAGGAGGTCGAGCGCCGGCTCGCTGGGCCGCGCGACCCGGCGGCTCCCCCGTGCGTCGTCTTCCTCGACCTCGACGACTTCAAGGTGGTCAACGACACGTTCGGACACCCGTCGGGCGATGAACTGCTCATCGCCGTCGCCGAGCGCATCGGGGCGGAGCTGCGCGAGGGCGACCTGCTGGCGCGATTCGGCGGCGACGAGTTCGCAGTCCTGCCCGGCGAGGGCGCCAGCGTCGAGGACGCCATGGCGCTGACCCAGCGCATCATCGTCGCCCTCGAACTGCCGTTCCCGGTCGCGGGGACGGACGTCATCGTCGGCTGTAGCGTCGGGATCAGCGTCGCCCGCGGGGGCGAGCTCGTCGACGAGCTCCTCCGCGACGCCGACGTCGCGATGTACCGGGCCAAGGCGGACGGCAAGCGCCGGGCCGAGGTGTTCGACCCGAAGATGCATCGCTCCATCGTCGAGCGACACGAGCTGAACACGGACCTCGGCCGGAGCATCAGCCGCGGCGACCTCGCCGTCCATTACCAGCCGATCGTCGACCTGACGACCGGCCGGATCGTCGGCGTCGAGGCGCTGGTCCGCTGGCGCCACCCGACCCGCGGCGTCGTCGACCCGGCCGACTTCATCCGCCTCGCGGAGGAGAGCGGCAAGATCGTCGCGCTCGGCCGCACGGTCCTGCAGGCCGCCACGCGGCAGGTCGTGGCCTGGCACCGCCTGCCGGGGCTGGAGTCGCTGGCGCTCAGCGTCAACCTCTCGCCGCTCCAGCTCCAGCACAAGGGCTTCATCGACGAGGTCATCACCGACCTGCGCGATTCGGGCATCGACCCGGGCGACCTGACCTTCGAGATGACCGAGACCGCGATGTTCCGCGATACGCAGGCCACCATCGTCACGCTCGAATTGCTGCGCGACCTCGGCGTCCGGATCGCGATGGACGATTTCGGCACGGGCTACTCGTCCCTCGCCTACCTGCGCCGGTTCCCGGTCGACATCCTCAAGATCGCCCGCGAGCTCATCGGGGCTCCCGGCGAGGCCGAGCGCGAGACGTGGGCGTTCGCGAAGGCCATCCTGGCGCTGGGCCGTTCGCTCGGCCTGACCGTCGTCGCCGAAGGCATCGAGACCGACGAACAGCTCCGGATGCTGCGCCGCCTCGGCTGCGAGCTGGGGCAGGGCTACCTGTTCGGCCGACCGGCCACGGCCGAGGAGATCGAGGCCCAGCTCATCGAGGGCGTCACCGGCCCCCTCGGCCAGCGGGTCACCGCCTGACCGCTCGAAACGAAGGCTCTGGTACGCTCTGAGCCCCATCCGATCCCGTTCGCAAGCGAGCCACGCCCGATGACCCAGCCCCTCACCATCGTCTCGAAGATCTGGGACGACCACGTCGTCACGCAGGACCCCGGAGCCCCGGCGGTCCTCGCGGTCGACTTGCACCTCATCCACGAGGTCACCAGCCCACAGGCGTTCACCGGCCTTCGGGCGCGCGGGCTGGGCGTCCGCCGGCCGGGGCAGACGGTCGCGACCGCTGACCACTCCATCCCGACGACGCCGCGCGACCTGCCGATCCTCGACGAGATGGCCGCCGCGCAGGTCCGCCAGCTCGAGGCGAACTGCGCCGAGTTCGGCATCCCGCTCCACGGCATCGGCTCGCCGAGCCAGGGCATCGTCCACGTCATCGGTCCGCAGCTCGGGCTCACCCAGCCGGGCATGACCATCGTCTGCGGCGATTCGCACACGAGCACGCACGGCGCGTTCGGCGCTCTCGCGTTCGGCATCGGGACGAGCGAGGTGGAGATGGTCCTCGCGACCCAGACGCTCCTCCAGCGCGATCCGCTGACCTACGAGGTCCGCGTCGACGGGCGGCTCGCTCCGGGCGTGAGCGCCAAGGACATCATCCTGCACCTCATCTCGCGCATCGGCATCGGCGGCGGGACCGGCCACATCTTCGAGTACCGGGGCGAGGCGATCCGGGCCCTGACCATGGAACAGCGGATGACGATCTGCAACATGAGCATCGAGGGCGGCGCACGGGCCGGCCTGATCGCCCCGGACGACACGACGTTCGAGTACCTGGCCGGGCGGCCACATGCCCCGGCCGGCGCCGCCTGGGACGACGCGGTCCGCCGCTGGCGAGCCCTCCCGACCGACGATGGGGCGACGTTCGACAGGTCCATCACCATCGATGCCGACTCGCTCGAACCGATGGTCACCTACGGCACCAACCCGGGCATGGGCATCCCCATCACGGGCAACGTGCCCTCGCCCGACGAGCAGCGCGACCCGGCCCAGCGCCGGGCCCTCGAACGGGCGCTCGAGTACATGGACCTGCGCCCCGGCCAGGCGATCCTCGGGCAGAAGGTCGACGTCGTCTTCGTCGGCAGTTGCACCAACGGCCGCATCAGCGACCTACGCCTCGCGGCCGCGGCCCTCAAGGACCGACACGTCGCCGAAGGCGTCCGCCTGATGGTGGTCCCGGGCAGTGACGAGGTGAAGCGCGAGGCCGAGGCCGAGGGCCTCTCGGAGGTCTTCAAGGCGGCCGGCGCCGAGTGGCGGGAGGCGGGCTGCTCGATGTGCATCGCGATGAACGGCGACCAGCTGCGGCCCGGTCAGTACGCCGTGAGCACCAGCAACCGCAACTTCGAGGGCCGCCAGGGCAAGGGCGGGCGGACGTTCCTCGCCTCGCCGCTCACGGCGGCGGCCAGCGCCATCAACGGGGTCGTCAGCGACCCGCGGCGGCTGCCCGGCATCGAGACGCTCGCCGCGGTCGGCGGTCGCTGATGGGCGAGCCCTTCACGATGTTCACCAGCAAGGTCGTGCCGATCGCGGCCGAGAACGTGGACACCGACCAGATCGTGCCCGCCCGCTATCTCAAGGTCACCGACAAGGCCGGCCTGGCCGAGGCCCTGTTCCGGGACTGGCGCTTCGAGGAGGACGGCTCGCTGAAGGATCCACCGTTCATCCTCGATCGACCGGGCATGGCCGGACGCAAGATCCTCCTGGTCGGCGACAACTTCGGGGCCGGGTCGTCGCGGGAACACGCGCCCTGGGCCCTGGCCGCCTGGGGCGTCCGGGCCATCGTCTCGACCTCGTTCGCGGACATCTTCCGCAACAACAGCCTCAAGAACGGGGTGCTGCCGATCGCGGTCGATGCGGTGACGCACGCGCGACTGGTGGCCCTGCTGCAAGCCGATCCGGATGCCTCGCTGACCGTCGACCTCGCGGAGGGCGGCATCCTGCTGCCCGACGGCTCGACCATCGACTTCGTGATCGATCCGTTCGCGAAGCAGATGCTCCTCGCGGGCACGGACGAGCTCGGCTACCTCCTCTCGAAGGACGCCGAGCTTAGCGCCTGGGAGGCGGCCCACCCGCCGCGGATCGATTCGCTCGCCGGGGCGAGCTGACCGAGCCCGGCGGGCAGTCAGGCGACAGGGCGGAACTCACGGGCCGGCCGGCTCGTCTCCGGCGCATGCGTACCCTCCGCCGGCTCGCCGGCCCACTCAGCGTCGTCGTCCTCGTGACCGCGTGTGCCGGCTCGGCTTCCCCGACCGCCCCGCCGCCGGACAGCACCGCCGGCGTGCCGCTGATCGCGGCGCCGAGCGCGTCGGCGCCCGCCGACGCCTCCCCGTCCGCCGGCCCGGACACCCCGGTCACCGACGATCCCAACGCCCCGATCGGTACCGACGTCCCACCCGGCTCAAGCGATCCAGGCCAGGGCCCCTTCGTGATCCCGAAACCGGGTCAGCTCGATGTCCACCCGGTCAGGCTGGACCTGCTCGCGGCGGCCGTGGACGGGCGGCACGTCGTCGTGACGGCGACCTGGACGAGCGGCGTCGAGCCGTGCTACGTCCTCGACCACGTCTTCGTCGAGACCGGAGCCCGGTCGTTCACGATCACCGTGTTCGAAGGCCACGGGCCAGGGGACGACATCTGCATCGAGATCGCCCAGATCAAGCAGACGCAGGTCGATCTCGGGGAGCTCCCCCCGGGCACCTACGCGATCGCCGACAGCCAGGGTGGCGCCGCCCCGATCGAGGTCACCGTCAGCTAGCTGCGAGTCAGGCACCGCTGGCGCCTTGGCTCGATGCATCCGCCAGATGCGATCTCGCAACGAGCGAGCGTCGAGCTACGACGAATCCTGCGATTTCGGCATCCAGGGGCTGGATCCACGAGCGATCCGTCGCGAATCCGCACGTGACAGATGCCATCGTCGACCCCGACCCGATCCCGATCCGATGCGCATGGCCTCGTGACTGTTGGACGGCACGAGGGCCTCGAGGGGGACCACCGGCCCCGGTCGAGGCCGGATCTGTGGACTGGTAGGCACGGAACTCGGGCGACGGGTCGGCTCCAGGAGTCGTGGGTCCCTGGGTGCCGACTGGCAGACACCTCGAGGGGTCTGAGTCCGTCCCGAGTTCGTTAGCCACCGATCCAGCGCTCGGCGACCGTTCGACGGGCCGCCGCCGTCAGGATTCCGGCGCCTGTGCGACGATCGGGCCGTGAACCCGCTGGACGTCGTCGCGCTCCTGCTGGTCGCCCTTGGCGCATACCTCGGCTTCCGCTCCGGCGCGCTCCCGCAGATCGGCGGGTTGATCGGCGCGATCGGCGGGGCGGCGATCGTCATCCTCGGGCTCCCGTTCGCCACCGAGCAGCTGGACCAGGTCGACGCCGCGCTTCGCCCGTTCCTGGTCCTCGCCGGTCTGCTCATCGCGGTCGCGCTCGGCGAGTCGATCGGGTCGACGATCGGCCGTCGGGTCGCCCGTGGCCTCGGCACGGGCGTGCTCGGAGCCGCCGATCGGATCTTCGGCTCGTTCGTCGGTGCCGCCCAGGCCGTCCTCATCGTTTGGCTGGTCGGCGGACTGCTCGCGTTCGGACCGGTCCCTCGCCTGACCGAGGCGGCGCAGACGTCGCGGGCCATCCGCGTCCTCAACGCCCTGCTGCCGGCCCCCGGCGAGTTCGCCGTGGAGCTGGGACGGCTCCTCGACAGCACGGGCCTGCCGGCCGTCTTCGTCGGCTTCGAGCCCATCCCCGCCCCGGCCGTCGATCGGCCCGACGACCCCACGGCGCGTCGCCTGGCCCAGGCAGCGGTCGCGAGCACCGTCAAGGTCGCGGCAGTGGCGTGCGGCTACTCATCGGTCGGCACCGGCTTCGCCGTCCGGCGCGATCATGTCGTCACCAACGCCCACGTCGTCGCCGGGGCGGACCGTCGGGCCGTCCGCGTGACCTCGGCCGACGGGCGCCTGCTCGATAGCCAGGTCGTCCTGTTCGATCCCGAGTTCGACATCGCCGTCCTCCATGTGCCGGACCTCGACGCCCCGGGCCTCCGGTTCGCCTCGTCCGACCCGACCCGCGGCGCCATCGGCGCGACGCTCGGCTACCCGGGTGGTGGGCGCCTCGAGGTGCTGCCCGCCGCGGTGGCCGACGCGTACGCCGCGACCGGCCGCGACATCTACAGCGAGTCGACGGTCAGGCGACGCATCCTGGAGCTGCGCGCGGCGATCGACCGCGGCGACAGTGGCGGACCGCTGATCCTGCGCGACGGCACCGTCGGGGGGGTCGTGTTCGCCGAGGCCCGCTCCGATCCCGATGTCGGGTACGCCCTCTCGCCGACGGAGGTCGCGACCCGAGTCGCGCCCGCGCTTGACCGGACCACCCCCGTCGGTACGGGCGCCTGCACCCGCTGACCGCGCCCGTTGGGGCGTTCTACACTTGGCTCCCCCGACAGCCCACCAAGGACGACCCGATGCCCGACGCGCGCCATCCCTACGACCGTCCGACCGATCCGGCCAAGCGTCACTCGGCGGCCCTGACCGACGGCCCCGATCGGGCCGGCGCCCGGTCGATGCTCAAGGCCATCGGCTTCACCGACGAGGACCTCGCGAAGCCGCTCGTCGGCGTCGCCACGACGTGGATCGAGACCATGCCGTGCAACTACAACCAGCGCCGCCTGGCCGAGCACGTGAAGGACGGCATCCGGGCGGCCGGCGGCACGCCGATGGAGTTCAACACGATCTCCGTCAGCGACGGCGTTTCGATGGGCACCGAGGGCATGAAGGCCTCGCTCATCAGCCGCGACCTCATCGCCGATTCCATCGAGCTGGTCATGCGCGGCCACTTGCTCGACGGGCTCGTGTGCCTCGTCGGCTGCGACAAGACGATGCCTGGCGCGGCGATGGCGCTCGGTCGCCTCGACGTGCCCGGCCTCGCCCTCTACAACGGGACGATCTACCCGGGCGTCTACAAGGGCCAACGGAACGCGACGGTCGTGACCGTGTACGAGGCGATCGGGGCGTACCGGGCCGGCAAGATCACGCTGGACGAGCTCTACGAGATCGAGAACGTCGCGTGCCCTGGCGCCGGTGCGTGCGGTGGCCAGTTCACGGCCAACACGATGAGCATGGTGCTGGAGTTCGTCGGGCTCTCGCCCGCGGGCCTCAACGGCATCCCGGCCGAGGATCCGGCCAAGGACGCCGCCGCGCGGGCCTCGGGCGAGCTGGTCATGGACCTCGTCCGCCGGGATGTGCGGCCGTCGGCCATCCTCACGCGCGACGCCCTCGAGAACGGGATCGCCTCGGTCGCCGCGACGGGCGGGTCGACGAACGGCGTGTTGCACCTGCTGGCCATCGCCCATGAGTTCGGGATCCCGCTCGACATCGACGAGTTCGGGGTCATCGCGGACCGGACGCCCGTGGTCGCCGACCTGCAGCCCGGCGGGCGCTTCGTGGCGAGCGACCTGTACGACGCCGGCGGTGTCGGCCTGGTCATGCGCGAGCTCCTCAAGCGACCGGGCCTGCTGCACGGCGACGCGGCCACGGTCGATGGTCGGACGATCGCCGAGATCGCGGCCGCCACCACCGAGACGCCCGGCCAGCAGGTGGTCGTGCCGATCGACCGGCCGCTCAAGGCCACCGGCGGACTGGCGATCCTGCACGGCTCGCTCGCTCCGGACGGGTGCGTCGTGAAGCTCGCCGGCCATGAGCGCCGGCTGCATCGCGGCCCGGCTCGGGTCTTCGAATCGGAGGCGGACTGCTATGCGGCCGTTCGCGACCGGCGCATCGTGCCCGGCGACGTCGTCGTCATCCGCAACGAGGGCCCGGTCGGCGGTCCGGGCATGCAGGAGATGCTGAGCGTGACCGCGGCGCTGGTCGGCGAGGGCCTCGGCGATACGGTCGCGCTTCTCACCGACGGCCGGTTCTCGGGCGGCACCCATGGCCTGATGATCGGCCACGTCGCCCCGGAGGCGGCCCTCGGCGGCCCGATCGCGGTCGTGCGCGAGGGCGATCCGATCGTCATCGACGTCGATCGCAAAGCCCTCGACCTGGAGGTCCCCGCCGACGAGATCGCCGCCCGCCTGGCCGCCTGGACCCCGCCCGCCCCGCGCTATACCGGCGGTGTCATGGCCAAGTACGCGGCCCTCGTCGATTCGGCGTCGCGGGGAGCGGTGACGACCGGCGGCCGGATGAACGCGAGCCTGCGAGGACGCTGACCGCGTGACGGCGACCGCGACGCGACGCGTCGAGATCGGGATCAAGACCTCGCCGCAGGGGGTCGACTGGCCGACGCTGGATGCGGCGTGGGCACGGATCGGCGAGCACGACGTGTTCGGCAGCGTCTGGATGAACGATCACCTGACGGACATCGGGCAGGATCGGGCCGGACCGTCGTTCGAGGCGTTCACGGCCATGGCCGCCCTCGCCCATCACGTGCCGGGCAAGTGGCTGGGCCACGCCGTCCTGTCGGTCACGTTCCGTCACCCGTCCGTGCTCGCGAAGTCGGCGACCGTCATGGATCATGCGACGGGCGGGCGTTTCATCCTCGGGCTCGGGGCTGGCTGGTTCGACCCGGAGCACACGCCCTTCGCGATCCCCTACCCGCCGATGCCCGAGCGGTTCGACCGATTCGAGTCGGCCGTCCACACGATCCGCGCGCTCAACTCCGCCGCGGCGACTACGACCGCCGGCGTGACCCGTGACGATCCGTTCTATCCGCTGGTCGGCGCTACGAACGACCCGCCGCCCCTGACGCCCGGGGGCCCGCCGATCTGGCTCGGCGGCCAGAAGCGGCGCGGCATCGCGCTGGCGGCGGCCGTGGCCGACGGCTGGCTCCTGCCGGCCGTGACCGCCGACAAGAACCCGACCGACATGACGTACTTCGCCGGTCGGCGCGACGCGATCCTGGTGGCGCTCGACGCCGTCGGGCGCGACCCCGCCGGGTTCGCCATGGTCGCCCAGGTCCCGGCCGGGACGACCGCCGCGAGCCGGCGCGAGGGCCTCGAGGCGGCGCACGAGGCGGTCCGGTTGGGAGCCACCCACGTCATCGTGGGCATGCCGGCGCGCCTGGGGGCGGCCGGGGTGGACGAGGTGGCCCGGACGATCGCGGGGCCCCTGCGCGAGGCGATCGGGTGACGGTCGCCGTACGACCCGCGGTCGACAACGCGGACCTCGAGACGATCGCCGCCATCGTCAACCAGACCAGCCCGGAGGAACCGACATCGGTCGCGGAGATGCGCTGGGCGGACCAGACCTACCCGGCCGGCGCCCGGTTGCTGGCCGAACTCGACGGCGTGGCGGTGGGCGCGTCGGCGGTCGGTCGGATCTACATGTACCCGCCGGAGTTCGATGGCTACTGGGCCTCCATCGACGTGCTCCCCGAGGCGCGGCGCCGAGGCGTCGGCGGCGCCCTGCTCGTCGCCGTGTCGGACGTCGCCCGTGACGCCGGCAAGTCCCACCTCCACATCCCCGCAGCCGAGAGCCGGCCCGACGGGATCGCCTACCTCGAGCATCGCGGGTTCACCGAGTTCGACCGGACGAAGGCGGTCCGGCTCGAGCTGGCCGGCCTCGAATCCCCCACGCCGCGGCCACCCGACGGCGTGGTCATCACGACCCTGGCCGCCCGGCCCGACCTCGTGCCGGGCGTCCATGCCGTGGCCGTCGAGACCTTCCCCGACATCCCTGGCGACGAGCCGATGGCACCCGGCGACCTGGCCGAGTTCCGGGCCCGCGACATCGACCGGCCGGCGATCCCGCCATGGGGCTTCGCGATCGCGCTGGATCCCGAGGACCGCGTCGTCGGCTACGCCAGCCTCATCCTGGTCCCGGGTGGCGGTCCGGTCGCCTGGCACGACATGACCGCGGTCAGCCGGGCCTGGCGCGGCAAGGGCCTCGCGGCAGCACTCAAGGCGACCACGATCGGCGCGGCCATCGAGCACGGACTGACCGCTCTCGAGACGGGCAACGACATCGACAACGCGCCGATGCGAGCCGTGAACGCCCGCCTCGGGTACCGGCCGCTGCCGGACCTGCTCACGATGCGGGGTCCGCTCGTCCACGGCATCATGGCGCGGTGACCGAGCTCGACCCGACGCCCAGACACGAGCCCGACCGAGCGCCAGCCGCACTGCCACCGGACCCCGCGGCGTATGACGACGTCCGCAACGTGCATGCCCGGGCGCGCGGCCTGGACGCGCCGTACATCGCCGGCGGCACCGACCCGGATCCGGTCACCGGCCTGCGTGAGGAGCGGTACTACGGGAAGCTGCTGCTCGGGATGGTGATCGCGATCGTCCTCGCCGGGTTCGTCGTCGGCACGATCCTGGCGCTCGCGGCGGCCGCCTCGTGACGGGCGTCGCCGCCGCCCCGTCGAGGCTGCTGGACGACGCCACCTGGGTCGCCGCCCACGACACGCTCGTCACGACGCTGCGCGACCTCATCCGCATCCCGTCGCTCAACCCGCCCGACCCGGCGCGCCCGGACCAGGAGCTCGTCGCGGCCCGGTACATCGCCGATCAGCTGACGGCCGAGGGGCTGCGGCCCGAGATCGTCGAGCCCGATCCCGGCCGCGGCTCGGTCCACGTCCGGCTGCGCGGCGACGGGACCGGCGGCGAGCCATTCCTGCTGCTCTCGCATCTCGATGTCGTCCCGGCGCCGCCGGAGCGCTGGTCGCACGATCCGTTCGCCGCCGAGATCGCCGACGGCTATGTCTACGGCCGGGGCGCCGTCGACATGAAGGACATGATCGCGATGGAGCTCGGCGTCGTCCGGTTGCTGGCGGCTGAGGCCCGGGCCGCCGGTCTCGACCCGGCCCGCGAGCCGATCCCCGGGCTCCGGCGCGACGTGCTGCTCACGTGCACGGCCGACGAGGAGGCGGGCGGCGACTGTGGCGCGAAGTGGATCGCGCGCGAACGGCCCGACTGGTTGCGCGCGGCCGGCGCGGTCAATGAGAGCGGCGGGGTCGCGGTCACGGTGGCCGGTCGCCGCCTCTACCCGATCCAGGTCGCGGAGAAGGGGTTCGCCCCCTATCGGATCCGCGTCCGGGGCACCTGGGGCCATGGCTCGATGCCCCGGGCGGACAACGCGGCCGTCATGGCCGCGACGATCGTCGCGCGGCTCGCCGCGCCGGGACCGATCCGATTGACACCGGTGATGGAACGGTTCCTCCTCGCCCTGGCCGAGGTCCTGCCGAGCGATGCCGCCGGCGTGGTCCGCGCGATCGCCGCGGGCGATGCCGCGGCCGAGGTGGGACTCGATCAAGTCTGCGAGCCGATGTACGCCCGGGTCGTACGCGCACTCATCCGCGACACCCTCAGTCCGGATGTCATCCACGCCGGCGTGAAATACAACGTCATCCCTGGCGACGCGGTCATCGAAGTCGACTTCCGCGCCCTGCCCGGCACGACCGAGACGGCCACCCGGGCCGAGGTCGAGCGGCGGATCGGTTCGGACCTCCTGCCCGCCTGCGAGATCGAGTGCCTGGTCTGGGGGGAGCCCGTGGAGTCGCCGGCCGAGGGACCGCTCTGGGATGTCCTGGTCGAGACGTTGCGCGATCATGACCCCGAGGCCGTTCCGCTGCCGATCATGGCCCCGTTCGGCACCGACGCCAAGAGTACGATCCCGCTCGGCGTCCCGACGTACGGGTTCTCACCACTCCGGCTCGAGCCAGGTGAGCCGTATCTCGAGCGCTACCACGGTGTCGACGAGCGCGTGTCGCTCGATGCGCTCCGCTGGGGCCTGCCAGTCCTCTACGACGTCGTGCGCCGCTTCTGCGGCTGACGGCGCGCCGTCGGTTGCCTAGTGGTGATCGTCGTCGGTCGGGTTCCGGACGACGACCTGCTCGTCGCATGTCGAGCAAACGTACAGCTGCCCGTCGGCCCACGAGCGTTCCGGGTCGTGATCGGTCGCGTCGTGATGCTGCGGCCGCGGTTCGAGCCGGCTCCAGCTCCCGTCGGAGTGCCGGTGCTCGAGGCGGAGCAGCGCCTCCGTGAAACGCGCCTGGTCCATCTCGTCCTCCTCGTCGCTCCGGCTGTCGCCGGCGGGCTAGTCGCGTGGGGTCCGGATCAACCGGCCACGGCGGTTGATGGCGTGGGTCGCGAGGGCCGCCACGCCCATGGCCACGATCGCCCGCTCGGCGGTCGGCAGGGGCCGGACCGCGGACAGGAACTGGTCGGCCCGCGAGCGGTCGACGACCCGCAGGACGGCGTGGCCGCGCTGGGTCAGGCGAAGCGTCCGTTGGCGCCGGTCCTCGGGCTCCTGATGGCGTTCGACGAGGCGGCGTCGGACGAGGCCGTCGATGAGCCGGCTGGTGGCCGACGGCGATCGGCCGATCTCCTCGGCCAGCTCGCCCACTGTCATCGTGCTCCCATCGGCCAGCACGTACAACGCCGCCAGTTGCGTGAACCCGAGACGGAGCTCGCCCAGCTGGCTCGCGAACCCGATGACGAGCTCGCGCCAGAGCGCCCGGCCCATCGCCACGCGCTCGCTGATCTGGCGGACGTTCGGCAAGCGGTTCCCGGCCGCCAGGACGGGAGCCGAGAGATCCGCCTCGAACCGGCGGGCGACGGCCTGCCGGGGCACGACGCGCCGTCGGATCGGGGTGGGTTGTTCGGACACGTCCAGAGCGTATGCCGACCGCGAGTTCCGTGCAACCGTGCACGCGAATCGTGCCTAGAGCGAAGGTTGCGGGCTACCCTCAGCGACGATGACGTCATTCGCCTACGTATTCCCCGGCCAGGGCTCGCAGTCGGTCGGGATGGGTCGCGAGCTGGCCGAGCGGTCGCCTGGCGCCCGAGCGACCTTCGAGGCGGCCGATGCCGCCCTCGGCGAATCGCTCAGCACGCTCACCTGGGACGGGCCGGCCGAACGGCTCGACCTGACCGAGAACGCCCAGCCGGCGATCCTCGCGACGTCGATCGCGATCCTCACCGCGATGCGCGAGCGATGGACCGCCGCCGGCGTCCGGGAGCCGCGTCCCGCGTTCGCGGCCGGACACTCGATGGGTCAGTACTCGGCGCTCGTCGCAGCCGGGTGTGTCTCCCTCGCCGACGGCATCCGCCTCGTGCGCGAACGCGGTCGCCTGATGCAGGCGTCGGGAGGCGGCCAGGACGGCGCGATGGCCGCGCTGATCGGGCTCGACGACACCCGGATCCCGGAGCTGGTCGCGGGCGCCTCGGTGCACGGCATCTTCGTGGTCGCGAACCGGAACGCCCCGGGCCAGGTCGTCGTATCGGGCGTGCGTCCGGCCGTTGAAGCCGGCGCGGAACTGGCGCGCACGCTCGGGGCGAAGCGTGCGATCGTCCTGCCCGTGTCGGTGGCCGCCCACTCGCCCCTGATGGCCGAGGCCGCCGAAGGCATGCGAGCCGCCTTGGCGGATGTGCGGTTCGGGGACCCGGAGACGCCCCTCCTGGCGAATGCTGACGCGCGCGTCATCACGACGGCCGCGGGGGCCCGCGACGAGCTCGTCGAGCACCTGACGGCCGGCGTCGACTGGGTCGGGGCGGTCGGGCGGATGTCGGCGGCGGGGGTCACGACGTTCGTCGAGATCGGTCCGGGCAAGGTGCTGACCGGCCTCATCAGGCGCATCGCACCCGACGCCGAGCTCATCTCTGCCGACGACCCCGAGTCGGCCGATCGCCTCGTCGACCTGGCCGCGTCGGCCACACCCGTTTGATCTACGCATCGAAGGAGTCCTGATCTTGCGCAAACCCGACTATGAACGGCGCGTCGTCGTGACCGGTCTCGGCGTCGTCAGCTCGGTCGGCAACGACGTCCAGACCGCATGGGGCAACCTGGTCGAGGGCCGTTCCGGCCTCGGACCGATCACCCGGTTCGACCCGGGCCCCTACGAGGCCAAGCTCGCCGGCGAGGTCCACGACTTCACGCCGTCGGACTGGATGGATGCCAAGGCGGCTCGCCGCAGCGAGTCGAGCATGCACTTCGGGGTCGCGGCCGCGAAGCAGGCGCTCGCCGATTCGGGCTTCGAGCTCACGGACGAGAACCGCACCGAGGTGGGCGTCGTCTTCGGGTCGGGTGCCGGCGGCCAGTCGTTGATGATCGACAACTACACCGCGCTCCACGAACGGGGCCCCCGGACGGTCGGGCCGACGTTCATCGCGAACGCGCTCGTCGACAGCTGTTCCGGGATGATCGCCATCGAGACCGGCGCCATCGGCCACAACATCTGCATGGTGTCGGCCTGCGCGACCGGCACGCACAACGTCGGCGAGGGGGCCGAGGCCATCCGGCGCGGCGACTGCATCGCGGTCATCTCCGGCTCCACCGAAGCCCCGTTGCTCGAGGTCGGCCACGCCGGGTTCTCGAACATGCGGGGCATGGGCATGCCCCGCCCGGGCGAGGCGGCGCAGACCGTCTCGCGGCCGTTCGACCTGACCCGCGACGGCTTCGTCCTCGGCGAGGGCGCGGCCTCGTTGCTGCTCGAGGACCTGGATCTCGCCAAGGCGCGCGGCGCGCGGATCTACGCCGAAGTCGTCGGTTACGGTTCGGCGGCTGACGGCTGGGACATGATCCAACCGATCGAGGAAGGCATCGGCTCCGCCCGGGCGATGCGGATGGCCCTCGAGCGCCGCGGCGTCCCCGCCGACGAGGTCGACCTCATCAACCCGCACGGGACCTCGACGCCCATGGGCGACAAGCGCGAGGCGGAGGCCATCTGGGCCGTCTTCGGGGAGCGCTCGGCGGCGTCGGCGCGTTCGATCGCCATCAGCGCCACGAAGTCGATGACCGGGCACATGATGGGCGCCGCCGGTGCCTTCGAGGCCTTCGCGACCGTCAAGGCGATCGCCGAGCAATGCGCGCCCGCCACGATCAACTACCGCGACTACGACCCCGAATGCGACCTCTGGGTCGTGACCGAGACGCAGTCGATGCCGATCCGCTACGGCCTGTCGAACAACATCGGGCTCGGCGGGCACAACGGCGCAGTGATCTTCAAACGGTACGACGGCGACTGACGCCGATGTCTCGGCACCGGCACCTTGCCGCGTCGACTACAATCGTGCACGAACCCCGACTTGAGGATCCCTAGTGCCTGAACGAGATCCCGCGCGGCGCGCGGTCATCACCGGCCTCGGCGCCATCATGCCGATCGGCAACGACTTCCCGACGTACTGGTCCAACCTGGTCGCCGGGGTGACCGGGACGCGGCTCATCCAGAGCTTCGACGCCTCGGCGTTCGAAGTCCGGATCGCTGCCGAGGTCCTCGACTTCGACCCGGCGACCGTCATGGATCCCAAGATGGCGCGGCGGATGAGCCGTTTCATCCATCTCGCCCTCGGGGCCGGCAAGGAGGCCGTCCGCGACTCCGGGATCGACTTCGCGGCGATGGATGAGGACCGGCGCGATCGAGTCGGGGTCGTCGTCAACACGGGCGGCGGCGGCATCGAGTCGATCATCGAGGGTACGCACGTCCACGACACGAAGGGCCCGCGCTTCGTGAGTGCCTTCGCCGTGCCGGCGTTGTCGGGGTCGATGGGCGCGTGCATGCTCTCGATGGAGTACGGCCTCATGGGGCCGGTCATCACCCAGGTCGCCGCGTGCGCCACGTCGGTCATCGCCTTCCACGATGCGCTCCGACTCATCCGGACCGGCGAGTGCGACATCGTCCTGGCCGGTGGCTCGGAGGCGCCGATCGTCCCGATGGGCGTCGCGGCACTCGCGAACATGACCGCGCTCTCCAAGCGCAACGACTCCCCGGAGACGGCGTCGCGGCCGTTCGACCTGACGCGCGACGGCTTCGTGCTCGGCGAAGGCGCCGGCGTGGTCGTGGTCGAGTCCCTCGCCCACGCCCTGGAGCGCGGCGCGACACCGGTCGCCGAGATCATCGGTGGCGCCCTGACCGCCGATGCGTTCCACATCAGCGCCCCCGAACCGACCGGCCGGGGCCAGGCCCGGGCCATGACCCAGGCGCTCCGCAACGCCGAGGTCGCCCCCGACGAGATCGACTACATCGTCGCCCACGGCACCTCGACGTCGCTCAACGACGTGACCGAGACGCGCGCCATCAAGGCAGCCTACGGGGCCCACGCCTACAAGGTCGCGGTCTCCTCGCCCAAGTCGATGATCGGCCACCTCGTCGGGGCGGCCGGGATCGCGAGCGTGCTCGCGGCCGTGGGCGCTATCCGGGACCAGGTCATCCCGCCGACCGCCAACCTCCACACGCCCGACCCGGACTGCGACCTCGACTACGTCCCGCTGACCGCGCGGAAGGCGAAGGTCGACACGGTCGCGGTCGATGGCTTCGGGTTCGGCGGCCAGAACGCCGTGGCGATCTTCCGGCGGGTCACGGACGCCTGACGGCCGGGCGGCTCAGGCTCGGAGCGGGCGGCCCTCGTACGCCTCGATGGCGGCCACCTGCTCGTCCGAGAGCGGGATCGACGCCCCGGTCGTGTAGTCGTAGCGGACCAGGATCGAATCGCTGACGGCGACGAGCCGAGGTTCGCCGCCGTCGGGTGTCGCCAGGAGCCGGTGCTCGAGCGTGAAGGACGATCGACCGATGCGCGAGGCGCGCGTCTGGACGGTCACCAGTTCGCCATAGAAGGTCTGGGCCCGATACGTGATCCGCGCCTCGGCGAGGATCAGGCTCTCGGCACCGGCGGCGACGGACGTGAAGGCCTCGCCGGTGACATCGGACCAGTAGCGGATCCGGCCGATCTCGCAGTAGGTCAGGTAGACGGCGTTGTTGACGTGGCCGCGTGCGTCGGTATCCGAGAAGCGGACGTGGATCTCGACGTGGTGGCGGAAGGGACCGGTCAGGTCCCGTGGATCGTGCGGCACGCCCCGGAGTCTACGCGGCGCGCCGGCGGCCGCGGAGCCGGAGCGAGTTGAGGACGACTGCAACCGACGAGAACGCCATCGCCCCGGCGGCGAGGGCCGGATTGAGCGTGATCCCGAAGGCCGGGTAGAGCGCGCCCGCCGCGACCGGGATCAGCACGACGTTGTAGGCGAACGCCCAGAACAGGTTCTGGCGGATGACCGTCATCGTCGCGCGTGACAGATCGATGGCCCGCGCGATGGCCCGGGTGTCGCCGCCGACGAGCGTCACGTCGGAGGCTTCGATGGCGACATCGGCGCCGGTCCCGATCGCGACCCCGAGGTCGGCGGCGGCCAGCGCCGGGGCGTCGTTCAGGCCGTCCCCGACCATCGCGACCGTCCGGCCGTCGGCCCGCAGGCGTTCGATGAGATCCGTCTTGTCGGCCGGCCGGGCGTCGGCCAGGATCCGCTCCGGCGGGATCCCGACGGCCCGCCCGACCGCCTCCGCCGTCGCGCGACCGTCGCCGGTCGCGAGCCACGTCTCGACCCGTTCGTCCGCGAGGGCGGCCACCCCGGCCGGGGCGTCGTCGCGGACCGGGTCGGTGATGGCGATGACACCGGCGGCCCGTCCGTCGATGACGACGAAGGCCAAGGTGCGGCCATCCTCGGCGCCCCGGGCCACCACCTCCCCGAAGACGTCGAGATCCACGCCCCGCTCGCGCAGCCACCGCGCGCTCCCGACGAGGACGTCGTGCGGCCCGTCGTCGCTGACGACCGTGGCCCCGACGCCGCCACCGACCGCGGTCGCGAACCCGTCGATGGGCCGGAACCCCAGCTCATCGAGCCGGGCTCGGGCGACGATGGCGGCGGCGAGGGGGTGCTCGCTGCCCTTCTCCGCGGACGCGGCGAGATCGAGGACCTCGCGAACCTCGAACCCGTCGGCCGCGAGGACCTCGTCCACGACCGGTCGACCCAGAGTCAGCGTGCCGGTCTTGTCGAGCACGACGGTGTCGACCTTGTGGGCGGTCTCGAGGGCCTCGCCGCCGCGGATGAGGATGCCGGCTTCCGCGCCACGACCCGTCCCGACCATGATCGCGGTCGGTGTGGCGAGGCCCATCGCGCACGGACAGGCGATGACGAGGACCGCGATGGCCGCGACGAGGGCATGGGTCAGCCGGGGTTCGGGTCCGAGCGCCATCCAGCCGAGGAACGTGACGGCCGCGATGACCAGGACCGTCGGGACGAAGACCTCCGCGATCCGGTCGGCCAGGCGAGCGATCGGCGCCTTCGAGCCCTGGGCCCGTTCGACGAGCTCGACGATGCGGGCGAGGGCGGTGTCGCGCCCGACCCGGGTGGCACGCATGACGAAGGTGCCCGTCGTGTTGAGCGTCGCCCCGATGACCTCGTCGCCCGGCCCCTTGGCCGCGGGGATCGGCTCGCCCGTCAGGAGGCTCTCGTCGATGGCCGAGGCCCCCTCGAGCACGACGCCGTCGACCGGCACCTTGTCGCCGGGCCGGACCCGCAGGAGATCGCCGACGACGACCGTGTCCAGCGGGACGTCGGCCTCGACGTCGCCGCGCACGAGCCGCGCGGACGCGGGGCGCAGGGCCGCCAGCCGGCGGATCGCGCCGGTCGTCTGGCCCTTGGCGCGAGCCTCCAGCCAGCGGCCGAGCAGGACGAGCCCGATGATGATCGCCGCGCTGTCGAAGTAGGTCGCGGGCTCGAGACCGGCGTCGATGACGACCGACGGGGCGAGGGTCAGCACGACGCTGTACGCCCAGGCGGCGCTCGTGCCGATCGCGACAAGCGTGTCCATGTTGCTCGTGCCGTGGCGGGCGGCACGCCAGGCCGAGCGGTAGAACCGGCGGCCCGCCCAGACCTGGATGAAGGTCGCCGGGACGAGCGCGAGCAGGTTGCGCTGCTCCATCGTCGCGAGCTCGGCCGGGGCGGCCATGAGGACCATGATCACGAGGGCGACGGCGATCGAGACGACGGCCTGGATGAGCAGGAGGCGCGCCTCGCGAGCCCGGGCGACGTCGTCGGCCGTCCGCTCCTCGGCCAGCGAGGCGGGTTCGGCTCGATCGGCGGCGGCCGGGCGCTCGCGGATCTCGTATCCGGCCGCCTCGACCGCCCCGACGAGGTCCACGCGCCCGGCGACGTCGGGCAGGTACACGATCGTCGCGAGCTCGGTCGCGAGGTTGACGCTGGCATCCTGGACGCCCGGCGTCTTGCGCAGGAAGCGCTCGATCCGGTTGACGCACGAGGCGCAGGTCATGCCCGCGATCGGCAGGGCGATCTCGGCCGTGGGATGGCTGGTGGCGGTTGGGCTCGACATACTCCCTAGGAGTATATCAGGCACCCGAACCCCGGGACCCTCGATCGTCCGTCCGGCACACTGGTCGTGTGCAGGCGTCCGACGAGATCCGAGCCATCGCCAGGACCATCGCCGGGCCATGGGGTCCGCTCCACATCGCCGCCACGACGCGCGGCATCGTGGCCGTGGAGTCCGCTTCGACTGACGACGCCTTCGCGGACGCGGTCGCCCGGCGCGTGCACGGATCGGTTGCGCCGGAAGGGGCCGTTCCGCCCGACGACCCGCGGCGAGCCCACCTGGATCGGGCCGCCGCGGTCATCGCCGATCTCGTCGCCGGGCGAGCGCCTCGGACCGACGTGCCACCGATCGACCTCGCCGATCGACCCGACTGGGATCGCCGCGTGCTTGGCGAGGTCCGGGCGATCGAGTGGGGCGAGACGGCGAGCTACGGTGAGATCGCCCGGCGGATCGGCGCTCCAGGGGCCGCTCGGGCGGTCGGGGGCGCGCTCGGTCGCAACCCGATCAGCCTGATCGTGCCGTGCCATCGCGTGATCGCGGCCGACGGCACGATCGGCGGGTATGGCGGCGACGCCTGGGGCTCGCGCGAGTCCGCGCTGGACCGCAAGCGAGCGCTGTTGCGACGCGAAGGGGTGACCGTTCGGGTCGGTGACCGCGAACGCGACTAGGGCCGAGGCACCGGGCGCATCGGGTAGACGCCGACGACGATCGGCGTCCGCGGATCGAGCGAGAGCTCGTAGCCGATCTCGCCGGCCCGCAGCAGTTCGCCGAGGAGCTGCCCCTCACGGGCGGGCAAGCCGACGAAGATGAAGCCGGGATCGAGCTGGATCCGGCTGACGTCGTCGTCCGCTCCGTCGATCGCGAAGCGGCGGCGCAGCTCGTGCATCGGCACGTACGGCCGGCTCTTGATGAACCGCCGGAGTTGGGGGGCCGTGCATGGCGACGCCTGCGCGGCACCGTTCTGGCCGTTCTGGCCATTCTGGCCGTTCTGGGGGCCGACGCCGTTCTGGGGGCGGTGACCGTCATGCCCGATCGGCCGGTCCGGCGACGCATCGGCCGGCTGGGGCCCGCCGGGAACGGGATGCGCCTCGGTGATCGGCGCCCCGTTGACCGGCGCGGCCGTCTCGCCGGCGGTCCGACCGGTGGGCGCCGTGGGCGACGCCGGGGCCGGCGTCAAGGGCGCGGCTGGCTCAGCCGACTTGGCGGGTTCGACCGGCGCGGCAGGCTCGACCGGCGCGGCGGCCGCTGTGGGTTGGGTCGGCACGATCCGGTCGGCGGCGACCGGCGGCGCGACGTGGCCTTGCGCAGCATCGGTCGGCCGAGCCGGGCGCGGGCCCGCCGGTGTCCCTGGACGTGGGGCGCCATGGTGCCCACGTTCGTGATGATGCGTTCGGCCGTGACGCCGGCTCATCGGGCGATCCGACCGGGCACTGCGTCCCGGTCCGAGAGAGCGCCGCCGAAGCGGCGCGTCAGGTGGCTGGTCATCGACACTCGGACTGCTGGCGGATCGATCGGGCCGATCCGTCGACCGATGATACCGCAGGCGAGGGCAAGGCCCCGACGCGGGTCAGCCGTCGACGACGTATAGCTCGCGAGAAGCCTCGTTGAGCACGATCGGCCCGTCCGGCCCGCACACGATGATGTCCTCGATCCGGGCGCCGTACTCGCCGACGAGGTAGATGCCGGGCTCGACCGAGAAGGCCATGCCCTCGCGCAGCGGCAGGTCGTTGCCGGCGACCAGGTACGGGTCCTCGTGGGCCTCGAGGCCGATGCCGTGCCCGGTCCGGTGGAAGAACGCCTCACCGTAGCCCTCAGCGTCGATCGGCCCGCGCGCCGCCGCATCGAGCGCCTCGCAGGCGACACCCGGGCGAATGGCGCGCGTCGCGGCGGCGTGCGCCCCGTAGAGCACGGCGAACAGGTGGCGGAACCGCTCGTCGGGTCCGTTGGCCTCGTCGCCGCCGGTCACCCACAGCGTTCGCGTGATGTCGGAGCCGTACCCGCCGAGGGACCCGCCGATGTCGAGGACGATCGGCTCGCCGGCCCGGATGACCCGTTCCGATGCCTCGTGATGGGGCGAGGCCGAGTTCGGACCGGACCCGACGATCGCGAAGGACGCCTCGTCGTGGCCCTCCGCGAGGAGTCGGTCCCGGACCTCGCGGGCGACATCGGCCTCCGTCCGGCCGACGAGCGCCCCGGCCGCGATCTGGGCCACGACCCGATCGGCCGCGTGGGCCGCGAGTCGCAGGAACTCGATCTCATCGGGGTCCTTGATCATCCGCAGGTCTGCAAGGACCCGCGATGCGGGTTCGAACCGGGCGGCGGAAAGGGCCGCCTGCAGGCGCAGCAGGTGGCTGGCCCAGAGCGTGTCGGAGACCGCGATGCGCGGGCCGGCATGACCGGTCGGGCCGAGCAGCAGGCCGGTGACGACGTCGTACGGGTCGCGCAACTCGTTCCAGGTCAAGATCTCGACCCCGGTCCGGAGACCAGCCTCTGCGGCGCCTCGCTCCAGGCGGGGGACGACGATCACGGGCTCGTGGCCGGGAACCACGACCAGCATCGTCAGCCGCTCGAGCGGCATCGCCTCGTAGCCGGTCAGGTAGCGCAGGTCCGGCCCGACGGCGACCAGCAGGGCGTCGAATCCGTGCTCGGCAGTCACGGCGGAGACTCGTCGCAGGCGCTCGGCGTAGCGCTCGGCGGGGATGGTCGGCCGGACGGCTTCGGTGGTCACGAGGCGTTCGCCGTCGCTGCCGCCCGCTCCAGCCAAGTGGCGATCGTGGCGGGGCCGTCCTCGAACAGCTTGCGATAGGCGAGCACCCGCTCGGCGCCCCGCGCGAGCGCCTGCTTGCGAAGCTTCAGATCGTCGTGCGGTCCGACCGCGAGCACCTGGGCGCCGTGCGATCGCGCCCGCTCGATGGCGACCAATGGGTCGTAGGCGCGTGCCGTCAGGTCGACGATGGCGAAATCGGCGCACTCGAGCGCCCGGTCGAACTCCGGCGCGGTCTTGGCGCGCTTCGGCGTGCCACCGGCGCCTTCGACGGCGCGGGCAAGGCGGTCCTGCCAGATGAGGTCCTGGGCAAGGACGGCGACGCGGGTCGTCACCCGAACTGCTGGGCGAGGTGGTGGAAGACGTCGCGAGCGGTCACGACCCCGGTCGGGCGGCCATCCTCGACGATCGGGATATGCCGGAAGCCACCGACGGCCATCTTGTGGATGGCGACCGCGATCGGATCGTCGTGGCGCAGCACGACCGGGTCGGGCGTCATGAAATCGCGCACGCGGAACGAGTTCAGCGGCTTGCCGGCCGCCTTGGCGACTGCATCCCGGTCGGTGAAGATGCCGACGAGCCGATCGTCCGAGACGACCAGCACGCAGTCGGCCTCGGCTTCCTGCATCCGGGCGATCGCCGCATCGACGGGCGTGTCAGGTCCGACGACGATCGGGGCGGGCGCCCCGAGGTCGTCGAGATGCTCGCCGAGGAGGCGCCCGTGGAACGACGTGGCCTCTTGCGGGACGTCACCTCCCGCCAGGTCGGCGCCGCAGTTGTCGCAGATCTCCGTCCCGGTGAGGTTGAAGTGCCCACAGACCGGGCAGTCCATCTCGCTCCCCTCCCGCTTCGTTCGGCCAGCCTACTCGACGGTCCAGGTCTCGTTGCCCCGCAGGACACGGGCCAGGTCGCCCGGGCCGGACTTGGCCACGGCCGCGCTGAGCTGGTCCTCGAGCAGTTGATCGTGGGTCGGGCGGCTGACCGCGCGCAGCACCCCGACCGGGACCGGGAAGTCCGGCCAAGCCATGCGCGACAGCATCAGCGCCAGGTAGGGCTCCTTCGCCGCCTCGTCGTGGACGAGGAGGTCCGCCTCGGTCACGCCGTTCTCGCCGATCGTCACGACCTCCGGACGCAGGCCGTCGAGGCGGATGCCCTTGTTGCGGTCCTTGCCGAAGATCATCGGCTTGCCGTGCTCGAGGACCAGCATCCGGTCCTCCCGGACCTCGCGGTCGGTGAAGTCGCGCCACGCCCCGTCGTTGAAGATGTTGCAGTTCTGGAGGACCTCCACGAACGCAGAGCCCTTGTGGCGCCCGGCCCGCTCGAGGGTCTGCTGGAGGTGCTCGGTGTGCGTGTCCACCGACCGGGCGACGAAGCTCGCCTCGGCGGCCAGGGCGATCGTGAGTGGGATGATCGGGGTGTCGACGGTGCCGGCCGGCGTCGACTTCGTGCGCTTGCCGAACTCCGAGGTCGGCGACGCCTGACCCTTGGTCAGGCCGTAGATCCGGTTGTTGAACATGATCAGGTTGATGTCGACGTTGCGGCGCATCGAGTGGATGACGTGGTTGCCGCCGATCGAGAGCGCGTCGCCGTCGCCGGTGATGACCCAGACCATGAGGTCCGGCCGCGAGGCCTTGAGGCCGGTCGCGAGCGTCGGCGCCCGTCCGTGGATCGTGTGGAACCCGAAGGTGTTCATGTAGTACGGGAGCCGACCGGAGCAGCCGATGCCCGAGATGAACACGATGTTCTCGCGCGGGTAGCCGAAGTCCGGCATCACCTTCTGCGTCTGGGCGAGGATCGAGTAGTCGCCACAGCCCGGGCACCAGCGGACCTCCTGGTCCGACACGAAGTCCTTGCGGGTCAGGGCGATGACGGCGGCGTTCTCGGGGCTCAGCGGCGGCTCGCCCGTGGCACCGGTCGTCGGGTTGGCGCCGTTGGTCGCGATGGGATCGGTCATGTCGTTGCTGGCTCCGCGAGGAGGCGTTCGGCCTCGGCCACGATCTCCGAGATGCGGAACGGCTTGCCCCGCACCCGGTCGTAACCGACGGCATCGATGAGGTACCTGGCCCGGACCAGCATCAGGAGCTGGCCCAGGTTGACCTCGGGGATCAGGACCCGCCGGTACGAACGCAGGACCGTTTCGGTGTTGGCGGGGAACGGATTGAGGTGCCGGAGGTGGGCATGCGCGACGGACTTGCCATCGGCCTGCAGCCGCTCGACCGCCGAGCGGATCGCCCCGTATGTCGAGCCCCAGCCGACGATGAGCAGCTCGCCCGACGTCGGACCGAACACCTCGAGCGGCTCGATGTCGCCGGCGATACCCGCGACCTTGGCCGAGCGCAGGAGCTGCATCTTGTGGTGGTTGTCCGGGTCGTAGCTGACGTTGCCCGTCCCGTCGGCCTTCTCCAGCCCGCCGATGCGGTGCTCGAGGCCGGCCGTGCCCGGGACCGCCCACGGCCGGGCGAGCGTGTGCGGGTCGCGCCGGTACGGCTGGAATGGACCCTCGCCGCGCACGGCGTTGTCGACCCCGATGTCGGGCAGGGTCGCGATGTCCGGGATCTTCCACGGTTCGGAGCCGGTCGCCAGGAACGCGTCGGAGAGGAACGCGACCGGCGTCATGTACTTGAGCGCGAGGCGCCACGCCTCGATGGCCATGTCGAAGCACTCGCCCGGGGTCGCCGGGGCCACGATCGGGATGGGCGAGTCTGAGTTGCGCCCGAACATGACCTGGAGGAGATCGGCCTGTTCGTTCTTCGTCGGCATGCCGGTAGACGGACCGGCGCGCTGGACGTCGATGACGACGAGCGGCAGCTCGACCATGACCGCAAGCCCCATCGCCTCGGTCTTGAGCGCGATGCCCGGCCCGGAGGAGGCCGTCATGCCGAGCGCGCCGCCATAGCTGGCCCCGATCGCCGCGCCGATGGCCGCGATCTCGTCCTCCGCCTGGAACGTCTTGAGGCCGAAGGCCTTGTAGGTCGAGAGCTGGTGGAGGATGTCGCTGGCCGGGGTGATCGGATAGCTGCCGTAGAAGAGCGGCCGGCCGGCCAGCTTCGAGGCGGCCAGGAACCCGAGCGCCGTCGCCTCGTTGCCGGTGATGTTCCGATACGTGCCCGGCGGCAGGTGGGCGGGCTTGACCCGGTAGTGCGTGTGGAAGATCTCGGTCGTCTCGCCGAAGGCGTAGCCCGCCTTCAGGGCTCGCTTGTTCGCCTCGGCGATCACGGGGCGTGCCGAGAACTTCTGGTCGATCCACCCGATGGTCGGATCCATGCTCCGCTCGTAGAGCCAGAACATGATCCCGAGCGCGAAGAAGTTCTTCGTGAGGTCCTTCTGCTTGCTCGTCATGTCCAGGCCGTCGAGCGAGCGCTCGTTGAGGGCCGAGATCGGGACCTCGAAGACCGTGAACGCGCTGAGCGAGCCGTCGGTCAGCGGGTTGCTCGCGTAGGCCGCCTTGTTCAGGTTCTGCTGGGTGAACGCATCGCTGTTGACGATGAGGGCGCCACCGGGGGGCAGGTCCATGATGTTGGTCTTGAGCGCGGCCGGGTTCATCGCGACCAGGACGTCGGGCTGGTCGCCCGGCGTGTGGATGTCGGTCGAGCTGAAGCTGATCTGGAAGCCGGAGACGCCCGGCAGTGAGCCGGCCGGCGCGCGGATCTCGGCCGGGAAGTCGGGCAGGGTGCTGATGTCGTTCCCGAAGACCGCGGCGGTCCGAGTGAACTGGGTACCGGTCAGCTGCATCCCGTCGCCGGAATCGCCGGCGAAGCGGATGGTCACACGCTCGAGCTCCGAGACGTCGGGCTCGAGTTCCCTGGTGGTAGTGGTCACGCCCCTTCCGGCTCCTTCATGCGCTGGTGCGGCCGGGGTGGAAGGTTGAGCAGCTCTTCGGGGAACGACTCGGCCAGGTACTTGATGATGTCGGCCTGCCGGATGACGCCCACGAGGTGGCCCCGCGCGTCCACGACCGGCACGTTCCGATAGCGTCCGGTCTGCATCAGGTCGATGGCGTCGCGAATGGTCTGGTCGAGGTCGAGCGTCCGCGGCTCGGTGGTCATCAGCGTCTCGACGGGCTGGGCCAGGTCGACGCTCCCGGCGACGATCCGCGAGAAGATGTCGCGCTCCGTGAGGACGCCGAGCAGTCGGCCCGGCTCGTCGCACACGAAGACCGAATCGCCGGTGCCGGTCCGCTGGATGGCGCGCACGCAATCGGCCAGCGACGTCCCCGGTGGCACGGTCAGGGGCTGTCGTCGGCTGAGCACCCGGAGGCGCTCCTCCAGGATGGCCGGCACGCGGCGAGCGACAGCGGTTTCGGTCAAGTCCGTCACGCTCCGAAGTGTAGCGACCGTTGCCGGAATGGGCCGACGGACTTCATGATGCGCCGGACGCCCGAGGGCGTGAGCCGGGAATGGGAGGGACGACGCATGCGGCACGGTGCGCGGAGGGTCATCTCCGTGGCCGTCACGGTGCTTCTCGCCGCCGGTGCCTGTGGCGACCCGAACCCGCCACCTTCTCCGGTAGCCACGCCGGTCGCGCCGACCGCGCCGACCGCGGCGCCCACGCCGAGCCCGTCAGCGGTCGATGTCGCCGACGCGTTCATCCGGATCATCGGCTCCCCGAGTTTCAGCGCCACGGCCGAGATCCGCGGGACGCTCACGGTCGGGGGCGCGGCCGGGGACCTGACCGGCAACGCGACGTTCGCCGGTTCGAATTCGGACACGACGATCCAGTTCGACGTCGCCGGATTCTCCCAGGGCACGCAGTCGATCTCGGTCGGGACGAAGAACTGGAGCCGGACGCCGCCCGGACCCTGGCTGGCGGGCGCGGATTCCGACCCGTCGGAAGGGTCGATCTCCGGCACGCTCGCGGCGATCGCCTCGGTCGAGGACCTCGGGGTCGTCACCAGGGACGGCCGATCGCTGCACCACCTCCAGCCCCAGGGCGGAGGGGGAGTCTCACCGGCGACCATCGGTTTCGACGTCGCGAGGGCGACCGAGGCCACGTTCGTCCTGGACGTCTTCACGACCGATGATGGGACGCCCGCCAGCATCGGCATCGATGGTTCGTGGACGCAGGCGACCGACGCGGGGTCCGTGCCCGCCAAGATCGCTCTCGAGTTCGCGCTCGACGACGTCGGCGTGGCCCAGACCGTCGCCCCGCCGCAGGAGGTCTGGGCAATGAACGCGTCGAAGACGTTTCCGTATCGCATGGCCCATCCCCCGGGCTGGACGGTCGAGGCGTCGGCGACCGAGGACGCGTACGCCATCGACGGCCAGCCCTACGTCTACGTCGCGGCGCAGGCGGTCGATGCAGGCTCGACCCTCGAGTCGTTCGCGGATTCACTGAAGGTCTTCTACAAGGACGACTTCGGCGCCCCGACCTCGGATGTGGCCGCCTCGCTGGGCGGGCAGCCGGCCGACCGGCTCGTCTTCCAGTTCGTCAACGACCAGGGCCAGGACGTGACGCTCGTCGACGACGTGACGGTCCGCGGCCAGACCGGCTGGGAGGTCTTCCTGGTCACGGCCGGCGGGGCCTCGGACATCCCGGTCTTCGACCAGTTCGTCGCGACCTTCGCGTTCACCGACTGAGGCGAGCCCGGGGCTGCTAGCCTCCCGCGGATGGATCGCCGACGGCTGGGCGGGATCGCCCTCATCCTGGTCTCCGCGGCCGGATTCGGATCCGGCTCGCTCTTCGCCCAGCCGGTCTATGCGACCGGCGTCGACTGGCTCGTCCTCTCCGCCTGGCGCTTCCTGTTCGGCGCCAGCCTGGCCTGGATCTGGCTCGTGGCCTCGCCCGCGCGACGCCGCGGCCTGCGCGCCTTCGATCGACGCGCCGTCATCGTCGGGCTTGCGCTCGGGGTCCTGTACGTCGGCAACTCGGGCGCCTACTACGCGTCGCTCGAGACGGTGTCACCCTCGCTGGCCGGCCTGATCGTCTTCACCTATCCGGCGCTGGTCGCCGTGGTGACGCTGCGGGTCGGGCAGCCCCTGGAGGGTCGCCGCGCCTGGCTGGCGCTCGGCGTCGCGCTCATCGGGGTCGCCCTGACCATCGGCGGGATCGATCCCGACGACGCCCCACCGGTGTCGGGCCTGCTGCTGGTGATCGCGTCGATGCTGATCTACGTGGTCTGGATCGTCCTGGCCGCGCGCCTCTCCGGCGAACGACGCGACACCGTCGGCGGGGAGTCCGAGCGGGGGGCGGCGGCATCGGCGGCGACCGCGCTGATGATGACCGCGACGGCCGCCGTGTACTGGCTGTGGGGCCTCGCCAGCGGCCGGCCGGTGCTGCCGGCCCAGATCCCGACCGAGGCGTGGTTCGGGCTCGTGGGCGTCGGCGTGGTCTCGACGTTCATCGCGATCCAGTCGTTCTACGCCGGCACGCAGCGCATCGGGGCGGCCCAGGCCTCGATCATCAGCACGGTCGAGCCGATCTGGACGGTCGTGCTGGCGTACCTGCTCTTCGGCTTCACGCTGACGCCCGTCCAGATCGTCGGGGGCGCGCTCATCATCGCCGGCGTCCTCCTGGCCCAGACCGGCCCAGGTGCGAGCGACGCCCGAGACCCGGTGGTTCGACTCGCGGACGAGTGAGGATGCGGCCGACCATCGAGCCTCCCTTCGGCGGCCTCGACCATGCCCCGAGCACCCGCGGCCACGAAGCCCAGGTCCGAACCGAGCCCGATGAACCGGAAGCCGAGCTCGAGGTGTCGGGCGATGACCGCCCGATCGTAGAGCAGGATCCCGGCCGCCTTGCCGTGCCGATCGCAGGCCGCGAGCACCGCCTTGATGGCATCGAGGTAGACCGGGTCGTCGAACCGGCCCGGCACGCCGAGCGAGTGCGACAGGTCGGCCGGCCCGACGAACAGGACGTCGGCGCCAGGCAGCGCGGCGATCGCGTCGGCGTCGGCGACGGCCGACGGATTCTCGATCTGGAACGCCCCGACGACCACATCGTTGAGCGTGCCGATGTCGGCGTGGCCGACCTGGCCGAACCCCTGGCCGCGACCGCCGAGGGCGATCCCACGCTGTCCGACGGGCGGGAAGCGCATCCATTCGAGTGCCTGGCGGACGTCGTCGGCCGAGTCCACGCGCGGGACCACGAGCCCACCGGCACCCATGTCCAGGACCCGCGAGATGCGCAGCCGATCGCTGCGCTCGATCCGAACGAGGGGCGTGGCGGCGGTCGTCCCGATCGCATAGAGCTGGTCGAGGACCGTGGTCTCGGTGGTCATGCCGTGCTCGGTGTCGATGACCAGCCAGTCGAAGCCTGCTCGGGCGCACGCTTCGGCGACGACCGGCGATCCGGTCGACAGCCAGGTGCCGAACGTCGTCTCACCGCCGAGCACGCGCTCACGCAGGGTCGTCATGTGGCGATGATGACGATTCCGGCGGGGGTCGTGGTCGAGCCCCCGCGCTCCGGGCTACGGCCCGTTGACCAGCCCGGTCGTGTCGACGACCTCGAGGTCCTGGCCGGTGATGACGTCGAGCTCGTGCATGACGTCGTCATCGAACGACGGGTCGCTGACCCCGGTGATGTACCAGGGCGAGCCGTTGTCGGCGAGGATCATCCCGTACCGCTTCAGCGCTTCGGCGATGACCCGGGCCTGCGGCGAGAAGCGCGATGTGTCGTAGGAGGCCTCGAGCCGGACGCGGAGGCCCATCGGCGGCAGCGAGGCCGACGTCGAGTCGCTCGCGTAATGGCGGGCCGGGTAGATGTACAGCTTGCGGGTCTCGTCGGTGGTGAACCGCAAGGCGTGGTTGATCGCGCCGGCGCTCACCTCGTCGTAGCGGACGAGACCCGGCAGGATGGGCAGCCCGGCGGCGTCGGCGCTGGTCCAACCCGCGGTTCGCAGGGCGTTCGAGCGCATGTCCCAGGTCGCGCCGCTGCCGGCCCGCCAGGCGCCGTTGACCTGGCGCGCGTTGAACAGCTCGTACAGCCGGCAGGCGTCCTTGTCGACCATGAGGATGTGCCGGTCCGAGCCGCCTTCGATCTTCGGGCTCGCCGGGATCGGGTACGGGACGTGGTCCGAGTCCTCGTCATAGTCGAACGTGAGCGTCGACCGCGGGGTCGTCGCCGTGACGACGTTGTACGGGATGCCGTAGCCCGCATACGACCCGAAGTCCATGTGCAGCCCGGCGTTCAGCCCGATCGACGAGATCATCGTGGCCGAGTTCGAGGCCACCGCGCGACCGTCGATGCGGACGTTCCAGACGTTGTCGGCCGGGAAGACCGAACAATCCGGGATGCCCGGCAGTGTCGGGGCGCCGCCGGACCCGCCGCCGGGTGGCGGCGGGGTCGATGGCAGGGTCGGGTGGCTGGCCTTGTCGAGTGGGTTCGTCCCGGCGGTGACCTCCGCGCCGTCGCCGTAGCCGTCGCCGTCGGTGTCCCAGATGCGCGGATGCGTGCCGCGCGTCTGTTCGGTCTTGTTGGTCAGCCCGTCCTTGTCCGGGTCCTCGCGGTCGTCCCGGAGGCCGTCCTTGTCGGTGTCCTTGAGCTTCGGCCGGGTCCCCGCGTAGAACTCGAATCTCGTCCGGAGGCCGTCCTTGTCGGTGTCTTCCTTGTCGTCCCGGAGGCCGTCGCGATCGGTGTCGGCGCGGCGGGGGCGCATGCCGGCGAGGTATTCCATCCGATTGGTGAGCGTGTCCTTGTCGGGATCCTCCTTGCCGTCGGGGATGCCGTCCTTGTCCGTGTCCTTCCTGCTGGGGCTGGTCTTCGACCAGTCGCGCTCCCACGTGCTGGGGAGCCCGTCCTTGTCGGGATCGGACGAGGCGGCGAAGGCCGACGCCGGGAGGGTACCGACGATCAGGGTCGCGACCACGGCGGCGAGCACGGCGCGGCGAGGGGGACGGTTCACGGTCCTATGGTCACGCCTGCGGGCAACCGCGCGACCCACCAACTGGTCCCATCGGCCATCCACGGTGGTCCGGTTCCGCAGCGCAACGTTGAACCTTTGCGGCAGGTGCCACCATCTGTTGTGGGTGAAGCGCCCGATCGGGCGCCGCTGGAGTACCGCCCATGCGGACGAGGCTGGTCGAACGGGCCCGTGACGGCGACGATGTCGCCTTCACGGAACTCGTCGACCTCGACGGCGACCTGTGCTACGCCATCGCCTATCGGATCCTGCGCGATGTCGAACGAGCCCAGGACGCTGTCCAGCAGGCATTCCTCCTCGCCTGGCGCGAACTCCCGCGGCTGCGTGATCCGGAGCGCTTCGGACCCTGGCTCCATCGGCTACTCGTGAACGCCTGTTACGAGGAGTCGCGCCGACACCGGCGCTGGAGCACCCGCATCAGGGCACTGCCGGTCGACGGACCGAGCGGGCCCGACCCGATGGTCTCGGTCGACGACCGGGACGCCCTCGATCGCGCCTTCGAGCGGCTGACACCCGAGCATCGCGCGGTCTTCGTCCTGCACCACCACGCGGGATTACCGCTGGCCGAGATCGCCGACATCGTCGGCGTTCCGGTCGGCACGGTGAAGTCCCGTTTGCATCACTCGACCCGAACCCTGCGCGCGGCGATCGTCGCTGACAGCCAGGTCGATCCCAAGGAGGCCCGACTGGCATGAACGTTCAGCGCGATCCGGACGCGATCCTCGCCGCGTGGCTGGACGAGGGGCCGACGGGGCTCCCCGAGCCGACCCGGCGAGCGATCGCGGTCAACACCCGAACAACGACCCAGCGACGGCGTCCGGTCTGGATGCCGCCAAGGAGACCCTTGATGAACACCTATGCCCGATGGGCGGTCGCGGCGATCGCGGTCGTCCTCGCTATCGGCGGGGCTGCGTACTTCCTGGCGCCAGCCGGCGGCCAGGTCGGTGGCCCGCCGATCGCTACACCATCAGCAAGTCCATCTTCGGGGTCGCGTCGGCGACTCCGTCGGCCCGGCCGCGCCGACGCGGCGAGCGCTGCCATCCTCGCCGCCGAGGGCTTCGTCTACCCGGGAATGTACGTTCCAGCCTTCGATCCAGGGCTGACATTCACGATCGACCGCGAGGTCCAGCACAACTGCGCACCCGGCTCCTTGTGCCGCGGCAGCATCGATGCCAACCTCCCTGGCTGGATCGACATCGAGTTCGGCCTGCCCAGGATCGAGGTGCATGTCGTGCGCGTCGACAAGGTCAATGACCCGGCCAATCCCGGCGCGGTGATCGATCCGCCGGCCGACCTCGCGACGTGGATCGCCAGCCGGCCGGGCGTGACCGTGAACGCGCAGAAGGCGGTCCAGGTGGGTGGCCTCGCCGCGACCCAACTCGACGTCCAGACCGGCAACAAGGACTTGTCCTTCGGCCCGATCCCCGGGGTCACCGATCCCACGTTGGGACTCGGTGCCAACTGGACGGTCCGGCTGCTCGTCGTGCCGGTCGACGGCCGTCAGGTTCTCATCATCTTGCACGCGGAAGATGGCTCGTTGACGGAGCTCCAGCCACTTCGTCGATTCGATCGTCTGGCGCTGACGCACGAGTCGCTGACACGATCCCACCGCCCGATCTCGAGGTGAACGTTTCGGGATCGGGCGGTCCCATACTCGGTGACGCGGCCAGACGGGCTGCATCCCGAGGTGAACGACACCGTGCAACGCGAGGTCGTGGAACGGGCAGCCCAAGGGGACCAGGAGGCGTTCGCCATCCTGGCCACGGGTCATGTCGACCGTTGCTACGCCCTGGCGTACCGGATCCTGCGTGACACCCATCGGGCCCAGGACGCGACGCAACAGGCTCTCCTGAACGCCTGGCGCGACCTCGCGACCCTCCGAGACCCCGAAAAGTTCGATGCCTGGTTGCATCGGATCGTCGTCCAAGCCTGCTATCTCGAGTCGAGGGGCGACCGGCGCTGGACCGCCCGCGTCCGGCGCTCTCCGTCGTCCCACCCACCAGCCCCGACGTCGCCACAGTCGGTCGTCGACCGCGATGCCCTCGACCACGCCTTCCGCTTGCTGACACCGGAACAGCGGGCGGTCGTCGTGCTCCATCACCACCTCGGGTACCCGCTCACCGAGATCGCGGCGACCCTGGGCATCCCTGAAGGGACCGCGCGGTCCCGCCTTCACTACGCGGTCCGTCAGCTGCGGGTCACGCTCGATACGGATGCTCCGTCCGCGCATTACCTCGCAGGAGCGACCCGCATGACCGACCAGGACAGGACTCCACTTCGACCCTCGCATCGCCGACTGGCTCGAAGACGACCCGAATGACGGCTCCCGACGAGGCGCTGCAGATCGTCCTGGCGCCATTCCCTTCGATCAAACAACGGCATGCGATGCGCCTGCCGTGGAGGTTCGATTGCCATGTCGTCTTCGTCCAAGCTCGCCCTAGGGGCCGCGGCTGTCATCGTCGTGGTCCTCGGCGGCGCGTTCTCACTGCGTCGGCGTCGCAGCGACCGGCGTCGCGCCGACCAGCACTCCGACGCCATCGGACCCTTCACCCGACGCCATCGCCGTCTCCCCGGTGACGCCCAGGCGACCATCCGCGCGACTGGACGACGTACACGTCCAGCCGTTCGCGATTCCCGATCGACCACCCAGCCGACTGGACGGTCAATCCCGCCAGCCGTGCATGGACCTGGGACGACACCAGGAATTCCTCAACCCGGCCCAGGAGAACTTCCACAGTGCCGATGGACGCGTCCGCGTGAGCGCCTGGTCGGTCCCCTTCGATCCCGGCACGACGATCGAGACGTGGGCCGACGTCGAGGCGTGGGCCGCGGATTACTGCCAGAAAGCGGACACCGGGCCGTGCGCCGGGATCCACGATCGAGTCGTGCCGCTTTGCCTCGAGATTCGGGACTGCCATCCCGCCCTCTTGGTGCAATTCGATAACGACGTTCAGGCGTTCTTCCAGGATGGCTTCACGAACTCCGACAGGATGATCGTCGTCGCCGTGTGGTGGGGCGACTCCGAGCCGGCGGTCGCACCATACGGTGGCTCCACGCAGCTGCTAGAAGCGTTTCTCTCGACGATGGGGGTGGTGCCCGCCAACACGACGCCGTATCCCCCGAATGGCGACGCCGCAGCCACCTTCTTGACGACCGGGCGCTAGCTCAGTCCGGGAACGCCTCCGGCCCACGATCGCGCGAGTTCGCGGGCCTCGCCGGAGGCGTCCTCGGCGGGCAGCCACGAGTACGGGTACCGGGCGTCCTCGAGGGCCGCGGCCTGGCGCGTGATCTTGAGCGGGTGGAACGTGTCGACCATGACCGCCAGTTCCTCGGTCGCCTCCTTGCCGATCGACGCCTCCGCGGTCCCCGGATGCGGCCCGTGCGGGATCCCGGCCGGGTGCAGCGTGAACGAGCTGATCCCCACGCCGCGGCGGCTCATGAAGTTGCCGGCGACGTAGTAGATGACCTCGTCCGAGTTGATGTTCGAGTGGTTGTACGGGCGCCGGGATGGCCAGCGGGTGATAGTCGAACTTGCGCGGCACGAATGAGCACACGACGAAGTTGCGCGCCGCGAAGGTCTGATGGACCGGCGGCGGCTGGTGGACGCGCCCCGTGATCGGTTCGAAGTCACCGATGTTGAAGGCGAACGGCCACAGGTAGCCGTCCCAGCCGACGACATCGAACGGATGCTGGGCGTAGTGGTAGGCAGTCAGCCGGTCCGCGCATCTTGACCAGGACCTGGAATTCGCCCTGATCGGTCCGCGGCGGGACCGCGGCCGGGAGGCGGATGTCGCGCTGCGAGTACGGCGAGTGCTCCAGCAGCTGGCCGTAGTCGTTCCGATAGCGCTTCGGCGCCTCGATCTCGGACGGGCACTCGAGGTAGAGCATCCGCTGCGTCGAGCCGGTGTCCGGATCGAGCCGCCAGGTCGTTCCGATCGGCAGGACGAGGTAGTCGCCGGGTCCGTAGCGGAGCGGCCCGAAGACCGTGTGCAGGAGGCCTTCGCCCTCGTGGACGTACAGCATCTCGTCCGCCGCGCCGTTGCGATAGAAGGTGCCGTCGGGCATCTCGGTCGCGGGGCGCACGACGCCCATGACGACGTCCGAGTTGAAGAAGAGCGGGATCCGCCCGGTCACGGCGTCACCGTTCGGCTCCACCCCGGCCGCGTCGATCAGCCGGTGGTGGTGGTACCCGTCGTCGGCCTCCTCGATGACGATCTCACCCGCGGGCTCGACCCGATGGGTACGCGTCGGCGGCACGAGGTGATAGAGCAGTGACGAGCGCCCGGTGAAGCCTTCGACACCGAACAGCTCCTCGGCATAGAGCGAGCCGTCGGGCGCGCGATGCTGGGTGTGGCGTTTTGGCGGGACGTTGCCGCGCGCGGCGTAGAACATCGGGCGACTGGCCTCCCAGGAGTCCGCTAGGTCGGCATCATGCCGTCATCAGCGTAGTCCCAGCAGTGCATGACGACCGGCTCGATCTCGACGATCATGCCGGGCTCCGAGCTCAGATAGTCCTCCACGGGCGTTTGCGGGTCATAGGCCTCGACGTACCGTCGACAGATCTCGCGTGCCACGACGTGGTATGGCTCCGTGCTCATCCGGGCGCGCCCCCGGACCTCGATCCCACGGTACGGCCAGGCTTGCTCCGCCAGGAGGAGCGTCAGTCGGCTGTCACGTTCCAGCATCGCGATCTTCCGGTCGTCCGCCGGCAGCTGGATCGTGAACCGACCAGCCTTCCATCGGTGCCAGACGGGCCGACTGAAGACCGTCCCATCCGGTTTCGCGAGCGAAAGGACGACCGATAGCGGCAGGTCGAACAGGTCGCCCAGCGCGTCGGGTGAGAGTCCTCGTCGCATGGCTGGACTCCGTGGATCGGGAAGGTCGGTGAAGGTCGTGGTCGCCAGACTGACGATTCTATGGCGCCCGGCGTAGAGTCGCCGCATGTCCGCACCACAGCCTGGCGACGACCTCCGGGCGGTCCTGACCGGGGAGCATCCCGGGCTGTCCAAGTTCCGCAACAACCTCCGGAAGATCCCGGCCTCGCCACGATGCAAGTTGTGCGCCGCGCCGTTCGCCGGGGCCGGCGGGGCGGTCCTGCGCCACCTTGGGTTCGGGCGCTATCCGGGCAATCCGGCGCTGTGCCAGAACTGCATCAAACAGTTCAGCAAGGAGGGCCTGACCGGCGCCGAGATCCCGGCGACGCTCCTGTTCGTCGACATCCGGGGTTCGACGGCTCTCGGCGAGCGGCTGACACCGACGGAGTTCCACGACTATCTCGAGCGGTTCTACCGGATGGCCTCACAGGTGATCCTCGACCACGACGGACTGGTCGACAAGCTCGTCGGCGACGAGGTGATCGGGCTGTTCTTCGGGGGGATCAGCGGGCCGCGCCACGCGCACGCCGCGCTGGAGGCCGCGATCGACCTGATGGGTCGGGCCGGTCGCCGGGACGCGACGCCGCAGGGGCCGATCGCGGTCGGTGGCGGTCTGCACACCGGCGACGCCTACGTCGGACCGACGGGCCCGCTCGACGCGGTCGAGGACTTCACGGCGCTTGGCGACGTCGTCAACACGACCGCCCGGCTGGCGTCGGCAGCGGGCGCCGGCGAACTGCTCGTCAGCGTGGCCGCGGCCGAAGCCGCCGGGGCGCTCGATCCCGACGCGGAGCGTCGGACGCTCGAGATCCGCGGGCGGGAGGCGACGCTCGATGTCGTCGTCCTCCGGCCCACGGGGTGACGAACGCGTCCTTGGCGCACCCGGATCAGGGTTCGATCTGGATCGAGTCTACGATCGCCTGTTGCTCGGCCAGGTCTGAGACAGTAGTGCCCGCGAAGTCCGTGGTTTGCACCACGACGCGGATGCCTTCGACATCGAGGATCCAGAGATGCCATCTGTGGCTTGGTCCCTGAGCAGGCATCGAGGGCGCCCAGGGGTAGTACCCGAAGGTGCAGGTGATGTCCGACGGGAGCTGGAGGTCGACGTATTTCCCGCTGTATCCACCGAGTGAGATGCTCGTGGGAGTCGTAGCGTCGAGGAGAGGATGGTTGGCAAGCGCGTTGGCAAAGTCATCGACGCTCGGTCCGACCGGGATGTCAGGCAGTTCCTGGGTCGCGACCTTGATGCAGGGGTCGCTGTACAGCCAGCCGCCACGGTGGAAGAGGAGACCCATCCCAGTGGGCGCCACGATGCCCGTGGCCGGTTTGGTGATCGCGGCTCCCGAATCGTTCGAAGCCCAACCGTCGGGAACGGTGAACGCAAAGCGAATCGTGTCGTCGAGAGCGGTATCGCTGCATCCCGGCTGGGGCGGGTCGTGGCAGACGCCATTCCCGTATGGCGGTGCAAACGGCATCGCCACGTGTTGACCGGCCCCTAGCGGGCCCTCCCCGATCGGGCCCGGCGACGGGCTCGCGCTCGCTGAGGGGATAAGAGTCGGCGATGCGGTCGGGGTCGACGTCGGGCCAGGCCCACCGACGCCTGACTGACCGGGTCTCCCTAGCATGAAGAAGGCGCCGCCGACCACGAGCACGCCGATGACGGCGGTCGCGGCGACGCGAGCAGGGGTGGTCATCTTGGGCAACCTCCACGGGATCCTGAGATCCCGCTCTTGTGGTGTCGTTTCGATCCGGAGGAGGGCGGCCTCCACGGCGCGGTCAGGCGCCTCGGTCGGGCCGTTCTCGAGCCATGACCGAGCGGCGCGTTCGAGCGAACGATCGTCGGTCATGCGAGACGTCCTCCGTTGACAGCAGGCTCGCGCTCGGCCATCAGGGCGTCGCGAAGCCCGCGCGTGGCGTAATGCAGGCGCGATCGGGCCGTCCCGGCGGGGATCTCCAGCATCTGGGCGATCTCCACCAGGGGCAGCCCGAGGTAGTGGTGCAAGACGAAGACCGCCCGCTGGTCGATCGGGAGCCGGCGGAACGCCCGCTCGAGTTCGTCGCGGTCGGCGATGACGGCACTTCCGTCCGGGGTCGTCGGCCCATCGACGGGCAGGACCCGGACGTTCGCCGTCCATTGGCGCGCCCGCTGCGATTCGTCGTAGCAGGCATGGACAAGGATCCGGTGGATCCAGGCCTCGAAGCGATCGGGTTCCCGCAGATGCGGGATCCGGCGCCAGGCGAGGACCAGGGCGTTCTGCAGCGCGTCCTCGGCGAGAGCCGAATCGCGCAGGATCCGTTGGGCGACCGCGTAGAGCGAATCACTGACCTGGTGCACCAGGACGGCGAACGCCTCGCGATCACCCCGACGGGCCTGCTCGACCAGGTCTCGATCCACCCTCGACCTCCGGTCGCCACGACCTCGATGGCCGTGGACTACACCCTATGACGGCGCCGGCGCGGACGAACGTTCAGGCCGAGCGTCAGATCCCCACGATCGGGCTACGGCGCTCGAGGACCACGACGTCCCGCCAACGGCCGGTCCCGTCCTGACCGAGGCCCTGCTGGACGCCGATCCTCCGGAAGCCGACGCGCTCGTGGAGAGCGAGGCTGGCCTCGTTGTCGGCGAGGACGCCCGCGAGGAGCGTCCAGTAGCCCGCCGCCTCGGAGGCCGGGATGAGCGCCTCGAGGAGCGCCCGACCGATGCCCCGACCGCGAGCCTCGGCCGCGACGTAGACGCTCTCCCACGCGACGCCGCGATAGACCTTGCGCGATGAGTACCCGCCGAGCGCCGTCCAACCGACGATGTCGCCATCGGCTTTGTCGCGCGCGACGAGCCGGCACTCGGGCGGGTGCGAGTGGTCGAAGTGGCCCCAGTCGGGCGCTTCGCGCTCGAGCGTGGCATCGCCCGTCGCGATCCCCTCGGCGTAGATGCGCCGGACCGCGGGCCAGTCGTCAGCGGTCATCGGTTCGATGCGGACGCGGCTTCGGACTGGACTCATCGGCGAATGATACGGAGCGGCGCACGGCCGAGGCAGTCCGACGGCCCCGATCCAACGGACCGGGGTCGTCGATCAGGAGCGAACGCCTATGCGACGCCGTCAGGGCTGGATCTGGACCGAGTCGACGATCTGCTGCAACTCGGCGCGGTACTGCGCCGACGTCTCCGCGTGGTCGATGCTCTGAACCACGACACGCACACCGTCGACGTCGAGGATCCAGAGGTGCCACCGCTCGCCCGGTCCCTGTGCGTAGTACCACGGCTCCCACGGCCGGTAGACCGCGCACCCGGTGAGGTCCGATGGGACCTGCAGGTCCACGTATTTCCCGGCATATCCCGCGAGGCTGACGCTGGTGGGCGTCGTCACGTCAAGGAGCGGATGAAGCGCGAGCGCGTTGGCAAAGTCATCGACGGTCGGCCCGACCGGGATCGTCGGAGGGTCCGTGTTGCGACAGGGATCGTCGAACAACATCGCGCCCCGGACAAAGAACAGCTGTGCCCCGCCCGCCGAGGCGGGGTCCGCGTCGGTCGACGAAACCCCATCTCCGCCCCCCGTCCAGCCATCAGGGACGGTGACGGCGACGCGGATTGCGTCGTCGTTAGTCGAGTCGATGCATCCAGGTTGCGGCGGTGCGTAGCAGGCGTCGCTCCCAGGCTGTGAGAACGGTGTCCACGTGTAGGTGCCCGCCGTCAGTGGACCCTCGTGGAGCGCAGCGGGAGATGGGCTGGGCGTGGGTGATGCGGTGGGCGTCGGCGTCGGTCCGGGCCCGCCGACCGACGACCTGCCAGGACTCATGACGTAGAGGGCGCCGCCGATCGCGAGCACGCCGATGGCGGCAGCCGCGGCGACGCGGGCAGGTGTGTTCATCGTTGGGAACCTCCACGGCAGGCGCAGGCTATGCCGTTGTCGAGTCACATGGATCTCATCGACGACGGCGTCGAGCACGCGATCGGAGAGCTCGTCAGGACCGTCGGCCAGCCAGGCCATGGCGATCCGGTCGAAGTCGCGATCGGTGGTCATGCGAGACGCTCCGTCGATGGGACCGTCCGGGCATCGGCGTCGAGCGCCGCCCGGAGGGTCTGTGTGGTGTAGTACAGGCGAGACTTGACCGTCCCGAGTGGCACGCCGAGCTCGTCGGCGATCTCCGGGAGGGTCAGGCCCACGTAGTGATGCAGGACGAAGATCGCGCTCTGCTCCGGCGTAACCCGCCGGAACGCGCGCTCGAGAAGGTCTCGTTCAAGAACGGTTGCCGTGTCATCGCGCCCAGCCGGCCCGTCGGTCGGCAGGACCCGGACGTTGGCGGCCCAGGTCCGACGTCTCCGCGCCTCGGCGTAGCACGCGTGGACCAGGATGCGTCGAAGCCAGGCGTCGAACCGGTCGTCGTCGCGCAACGACGGCAGCTCTCGCCAGGCGGTCACCAGGGCCTGCTGGACGGCGTCCTCGGCTCGATCGGCGTCGCGAAGGATCCTGAACGCGATCGCCATCAACCGATCGCCGACCGCACGTGCGAGGTCGGCGAACGCTTCCTCATCGCCCCGTCGGGCCAGGTCCACGAGTGCCTGTTGCACTCGACGGTCCTCCCTCATTGCGTCCGACTTGGACGCTACACCCCCGTTGAGTCCACCGGAGGGGGGATGGTTCGATCTTTGGTCGGCCGGGCTGCCGCGATTCGGGGGTACCCACGGGAGTACAGTTCGAGCCATGGCGGCGGTCGTCGGCTACCTCGTCGCGGCGGGCGTGGCGATCGCCATCGCGTGGTACGCCGCCGGTCGCGGCCATGCCACGAACAGGGACCCATCGGTCGACCTGGCTGAGATCGGCGGGCGGCACGTCCCGATCCTGGGCGGCCTCGCCGGGTTTGCCGTCACCGGCATGGTGCTGCTCGTGACCTTGGGTCGTGACCTGCCCGAGGCGTCGGGCACCTCGTTCACGACCCTCCTGACGATGTTCTTCGTCGCCTACATGGGATTCTTCGGGACGAGCCTGATGTTCGCGAACATCCCGGACCCAGAACCGTCGGCCGACTTCGACGTGCCGGGTGCGGCCTTCGCCGGGGCGGCCGTCACACTCTGGTTCACGGTGGCCATCGGCTGGCTCGCCCTTCGTCCGTTGTTCGAGACGTTCGGGCTTGAACGACTGGCCGAGCTGGCCGGGTGGCTCGTGGCCGTGTCGACGATCGCCAGCTATGGGCTGGTCAGCCGGCACCTGTATCAGAGCGGCTTCGTGGGCGCGCGGATGATCGCCACCATGCTGGTCGTAGCGGTCGCGGCGACGCTCCTGTACGCGTTTCTGGCCGCCTGGTTCGGACTGCGGTCGCCCGACTCGACACTCGCCCTGACCGTCGCGGTGTTCATCCTGGGCGCGCCCGCGTACGCGTTCCTGACGGCCCTGCCGATCATCACTCGCCAGGACCGCCTGGCTCCGCACGTGGCGACGTACGGGCGTGTCCTGATCCTCGGTTACGCGCAGGGCGCGGTCGTATTCGTCGGCTTCCTGCTGCTGTCCATCCTGGGTTTCGCCTAGCGCGCGCTCACGCCGGGCGGGCGACCACCGGATTCCGCAGGACGCCGAGCCGCTCGATCTCGAGGGTCACCTCGTCGCCGGGCTGGAGATAGCGCCCGAGCGTCTCGTCACGGATCTCCAGGAGGCAGCCGCCGCCCACCGTCCCGCTGCCGAGGATGTCCCCCGGGCGTAGCGCGACATCGGCGGATGCGCGTTCGATCATCTGGCCGACGCCGAACTGGGCATCGGACCAGCGACCGCGACTCGTCTCGATGCCGTTGACCGCCGCCGTCATCGCGAGGTCCGGCGCGCTCGCCCCGGGCGTCCAGGCGTCCGCCAATTCGTCGGGCGTGACGAGCCAGGGCCCGATCGACGTCGCGAAGTCCTTGCCTTTCGCCGGCCCGAGTCGGACGGTCGTCTCCTCGCGCTGGAGGTCGCGCGCCGACCAGTCGTTCAGGACGAAGTAGCCACCGATCGCTTCGATCCCGCGATCCGCGGTCAGGTCGCGGACCGGCGTGTCGATGAGCGCCCCGACCTCGAGCTCGTAGTCCAGCTCATCGGAGCCGCGCGGCGCCCAGATCGGTTCGTCAGGCCCGCGGATCTCCGAGGTGTTGGAGAAGTAGAAGATCGGCAGGCGGTACCAGGCCTCCGGGACTTCGCCGCCGCGGCGCTCCCACATCGTCCGCACGTGGCGCTCGAAGGCGTAGAAGTCGCGGAACGACGGGGGCCGCAGGATCGGCGGGCCGAACCGGAGGTCGTCGGCGGCGAGGACCGCGTCGTCGGCGTCGGGATCGTCGCGCGGCACGAATCCCTCGAGCAGCTCGGTCAGGGCCTCGACACGCAACCCGCGCCCGAGGTGGTCGTCGAGGGTCGTGACGGGCTGTCGATAGAGCGACGAATCGTGTGCCAGAGCCGGCGACTTCGTCACAGCCCGGCGACGAGCGATCTCCAGGTCGAGCCAGTGGGTCGAAGCCGCGTCGAGCGCTGCCGCGAGCCGCCACGACGCCCCCGCGGGTGGATGGCGTTCACGAACGTGGGCGAGCCGCATCCGTTGGAGTCTAGTGACTGACCGCGTACAGGAGCTCAGCCGATCCGGTTGCACCGGGTAACCCTACGGACGGCTGAACGTCGGCTGGCGACCTGGATTCGGGCTTCGTTCGTCGGCTAGGGCATCGAGTGGGACAGCCAACCGGTCGAGTCGATCTCGATCGTCGCTAGTAGCACCTGGTGCAAAGGCAGCCACCAGCCCAAGCGGCAAAGGCTGCGCGAGCCGGGACGCGTCTGTCAGCTCGGCTTGAGGACCATCAACCAGATGAGCACCAGCAGGCCGACGCCGCCGATGGCCACCAGCCATTCGGGACGACGCGTCGCCAGGCGCTCGGTCAGCTGTTCGCCGGTCAATCGGTTCCGCGCCGTCCTTCCCGGCCAGCGCGTCACGAAGGCGGTAGTAGTAGCTCGCGCCGACGACGTACATCAGCGCGATGACCGCGATCAGTACGACGACCGACGACCAGACCCACGTCTGGCCCCACAGGTTGTTGACCGACGCGGCGCCGATCCCGCCGACGGCCAGCAGCAGCAGGCCGAGGTACATCGCCCGGTTCGCCGACTGCGACAGCTGCAGGTAGCCGGCGGCCACCGTCGGGTCGTCGATCCGCCGAACACGGAAGGCAACGAACACCGAGACCCCGTGACACAGGGCAAAGATCACGAGGCCCACGAGGTGGGCGAACACGAGCCACTGGTACATGCGCGATCCCTCCACGCCGCCGGCCGCCGGGACCGGCCCGCGCGAGGATAGCCGACGGGCCGCCGCTGGTCGAAGATTGAACGCGACGGCAGCGGGAACCGGCCTATGGTGGCGGACGGCGTCCCCGACGGACGCCCGAGGGATGGGGATATGGACCGCGACCTCGTGGAATCGGCCATGCACGGCGATCAGGCGGCGTTCGTCGACCTGATGCGCACGCGCATCGACCGGCTTTTCGTGTTGTCGCACCGAATCCTGCGCGATGTCGACCGAGCCGAGGATGCCCTACAGGACGCGCTGGTGATCGCCTGGCGTGACTTGCGCGGCCTCCGCGATCCGGACCGGTTCGACGCGTGGATCCACCGTCTCGTCGTCCACGAATGCATCGATCAGGCGTCGCGGGAGCGACGTCGGACCGCGAACCTGCGGGTGCTGCCGATCGACGGACCGGTCGCGCCCGACGACCTGCTCACCCTTGCCGACCGGGACCAGCTCGAACGCGGGTTCCGGCGGCTTCCGCCCGAACAACGGGCGTTGCTCGTGCTCCATCACTACGAGGGCTACGCCCCCTCCGAGATCGCCGAGATCCTCGGCATCCCGCCCGGGACGGCACGCTCTCGACTCCATCACGCCCATCGCGCCATGCGGGCCGCACTCGATGCGGACGCCCGGCTGGCGAGCGCGGGAGGTACGTCGGCATGAGTCCCGACCGCGAGATCGATCTCGTCCTCAACACCTGGCTCGAGGATGGCCCGACCGGGGCGCCTGACCGGGTGCTCGACGTGCTCACCGACCGGATCGCCCATCAGTCGCAGCGGCCCGCGTGGCGCCTCCACTGGAGGCCTACCACCATGCAACCCGTATTCAAGGTCGGCGTCGGCATCGCCGCCGTCCTGCTCATCGCCATCGTCGGCTGGAACCTGTTGCCAGCTTCGCAATCCGGGGTCGGCGGTCCTTCGGCCAACCCGGCACCCACCCCGACACCATCGCCGACCGCGACCCCGATCGCGATGGTCGACGGGCCGCTCGCGGCGGGAACCTATGCGCTCACCCTCTTCTCCGGCCCTGATACCGGAGGACCGTTTCCGAAGCTCATCATGACGCTGCCTGACGGGTGGGGCAAAGCGGGCGGCACGATCGGAAAGGACGTCAACGACTCGACCGTGGCGCTGTTGCTCACCAACCCCTTCTTGCCGGCGGACGAGGTCTACGCCCACCCCTGTCAGTGGAGCAGCCCCGCGCGGATCCAGCCTGGACCGACCGTGGACGGTCTCGCGTCAGCTCTGGCCGCTGTGCCCCTGCGGAACGCCACGACGCCCGTCGATGTGACGATCGGCGGCTACCACGGAAAGTACCTCGAATGGTCCGTGCCGAATGACATCGACTTTGCGACGTGCGACAAGCAGGACGGTGAGGCCGCCTTCCAGAGCTGGACGGGCCGATGGCAGCAAGCACCTGGCCAGGTCGACCGGTTGTGGATCCTCGACATCGATGGCAAGCGCTTCGTCATGGACGCATGGTTCCTCCAGAACACCTCGACGGCAGACCGGGCGGAACTCATGGAGATCGTGAACAGCATCCGCTTCGAACCCTGACCGACCCCGAGCGCGGGAGCCTCTGCGAGAGGTTCCCGCGCCTCGTCATGTCTGCGAAGTTCCAACGCTGGCGGCGCACCATCTACCGATAGGGTTGGACGACGTCCCCGACGGACGTCACACCTAGGTGCAGCGGTGGATCGCGACCACGTCGAGGCGGCGCAGCGAGGGGACCAGGCAGCCTTCATGGACCTGGTCCGGTCGCACGGTGACCGGCTCTTCTCGATCGCACAACGGATCCTCCGCGATGTCGACCGGGCCGAGGATGCCCTCCAGGACGCGCTGGTGATCGCCTGGCGTGACCTGCCGCGGCTCCGCGATCCGGACCGGTTCGACGCGTGGATGCATCGCGTCCTGACCAACGTCTGCATCGCCCAGGCGACGCGCGAGCGTCGCCGCACGGCCAACCTTCGGGTGCTGCCGCTCGATGGCCCGGTGGCTCGCGACGACTTCCTGAGCATCGTCGATCGCGACCAGCTCGACCGTGGCTTCCAGCGGCTCACGCCCGATGAGCGAGCCGTGCTCGTCCTTTGCCATTTCGTCGGATACAGCCCAACCGAGATCGCCGACCTGCTCGACGTTCCGGCCGGGACGATCCGCTCTCGACTTCACCATGCCCATCGCGCCATGCGCGCCGCCCTCGATGCCGAGGCGCGCGTCTCGACCGCCGGAGGGACTTCTGCATGAACGACCACTCCGACATCGAGCGCGTCCTCACCACCTGGTTCGACGACGGACCGTCGACGATGCCTGACCGCGTCGTGGACGTCGTCGCCGACCGGATCGGTCGGCAGTCCCAGCGACGTACGTGGCGCCTCGACTGGAGGCCCACCACCATGCAATCCGTATTCAAAGTCGGCGTCGGCATCGCCGCGGTCCTGGCCATCGCCGTCGTCGGCTGGAACCTCCTGCCCGGCGGGTCCGCCGGCATCGGTGGACCCGGTCCCACGCCGTCGCCATCAGCGCCGCCATTGGCCTCGCCGAGCCCGAGTGGGTCGCCGACTGCGTCAGCGATCGCCGACGGGTGCGCGACGTCCGACCCGGCCTGCGAAGGCCCACTGGCCGCCGGCCGACACTCGACGAACCAGTTGATCACGCCGTTCACGTACCAGGTCCCCGCCGGCTGGCTGAAGACGCTTGACGTTCCAGGTTCGTTCAACCTCGAGATCAGGGACGCGCCTGAAGGGATCATCGCGGTCGTGCCGGACTGGGCGGCCGCGTCGCAAAGTGCGTGCATTCCCGGTTCCCCAACCGGCAGAGGCCGGAGTCGGTCATACGGCGGACGAACTCGTGGCGTGGCTGACATCACACCCGGGATTGACGGCCACGGCGGTAGGACCGGTCACGATCGCGGGTCAGACCGGACAGACCCTCGAACTCGCCAAGAAGCCTGAATGGATCGGACCCTGCCCTGGCGTCGTCAGCCTGTTCACGCACGCCGGCACTGTCGACGACGGTGGCGCCTGGGACATCGGCGACTCGACCGGGATGCGCCTATACGTCCTCGATCTCCCGGACGGCCACACGGCCACCGTCATGGTCGTCGTCGATCCGTCGACGAAGTTCGAGACGATCGTCCGGGCCGCGACCCCGGTCATCGAAAGCATCGTGTTCGAATAGACGGTCGTTGCCGCGGCGCGGCTGAGATCCCTGGCGCGGGAGCCTCGCCTAGAGGTTCCCGCGCTTCGCCTGTTCTCGCTCGATGGCCTCGAAGAGCGCCTTGAAGTTGCCGACCCCGAACCCTCGCGAGCCGTGGCGCTCGATGATCTCGAAGAAGAACGTCGGGCGATCCTGGACCGGTCGCGTGAAGATCTGGAGGAGGTAGCCCTCTTCGTCCCGATCGGCCTCGATGCCGAGCTCCTCGAGGGTGTCGATCGGCACGCCCACGTCGCCGACACGGTCGGCCAGCGACGCGTAGTACTCGTGCGGCAAACCGAGGAACTCGACGCCGTTGTCGCGCAGTTGGCGGACGGTCGCCACGATGTCCTCGGTCCGCAGCGCGATGTGCTGGCAGCCCGGTGAGCGGTACCAGTCGAGGTACTCCTGGATCTGGCTCTTCTTCTTGCCGGTCGCGGGCTCATTGATGGGGAACTTGATTCTGCCGTTGCCGTTGGTCATGACCTTCGACATCAGGGCGCTGTAGTCGGTGTGGATGACCTTGTCGTCGTAGTGGATGAGCTGGGCGAAGCCCATGACGTCGCGGTAGAAGTCGACGAACTGGTCCATCTCGCCGAGCCCGACGTTGCCGACACAGTGGTCGACCTCGAGCAGCGACAGGCCCTGGGCGGCGCGCGCCGGCGACTTGACCGCGCGGTAGCCGGGCGCGAATGCCCCCGCGTAGCCACGACGGTCGACGAACGAATGGAGCACCTCGCCATACGTGTGGATCGAGGCCTTGCGCAGGATGCCGTCCTCGCCGCCGTCGAGCTCGCTCGGGGCGAGCGCGGAGGTCGCCCCACGTGACGTGGTCTCGCGCCAGGCCGACTCGACGTCGTCGACGGCGAAGGCGATGTCATGGACGCCGTCGCCGTGCAATCGGACGTGCTCGGCGATCTCGCCGTCGGGCGTCAGCGGTGCCGTGAACACGAACCGGATGTCGTGTTGGACCATGACGTAGCTCGCCCGATCGCGGACCTTGGTCTCGAGGCCGCTGAACGCGACCGGCGTGAAGCCCCAGAGGGCCCGGTAGTAGTTGGACGCCTGGCGGGCGTTGCCGACCCAGAACTCCACGTGGTCGATCCCATTGAGCGGCAAGAAGTCGGCCGCCTTGGCGTAGGCGTCCGCGTCGACCCGGGCGCCAGCCTGGTTGGCGGCACCCTTCGACAGGGTCTCGGTCATGCGCGCGTCTCCCCGTGCTGCGAGCGGGCGGGCGACCCGCGGATCGCCCGGAGATGTGGGCTCCCATGCTACGCCCGGCGTGCCACACTCTCGCCATGTCGAATGACGACATCACCGAGCGCATCCGGACGGCCGTCGCCCGTCTGGACCGTCTCCGACCGGCCGTCGAGGCCGGAGCGCCATGGCCGCTCGCCGAGCGCTTCGACGATGCGCCCGAGGCGTCCTGGGGGCCGCCGGAGGTCCTGGCGCACCTGGCCGAGATGGTCGGGTTCTGGACGACCGAACTCGACCGAGTCGCGGCTGGCGAGGGCGATCCCGTGCCGTTCGGACGAACCGCTACGGATACGACGCGACTCGCCGCCATCGAGTACGACCGTTCGAAGTCGCCGGCAGAGTTGTTCGCCCGGATCAGCCGGCGCCCGGACCGCTTCCTGGCCGTCTGGGGATCGTGGACGCCAGCCCAGCGCGAGCGCCTCGGACTCCATCCGAGGCTGGGCGAGCTGACCGTCGCCTACTCCGCCGACCGCTTCATCGCGTCGCACCTCGTCGACCACGCGAACCAGCTCGAGGTGAGCCTGGGGATGACCCCGACGCCCGACTGACCCAGATGTTCATCCTGTATGCGATCCCGGTCGGCCTGCTGGCCGGCTTCGCGATCGGCGGACGGCTGGAGGGCCTGTCGGGCCTCAGGATCCGCTGGGGCTGGCTTGCGGTGGCCGGCCTGGCCGTGCAGATCGCCCTGTTCTCGGAGCCGCTGGGATCGTCCGTCGGGGCCGCCGGGCCGGCGTTGTACGTCCTCTCGAACCTCGCGGTGATCGCCGCCGTCGTGCGGAACATCGCCATCCCGGGCCTGGCGATCGTCGCGGTCGGCGCCGCCAGCAACCTTGTCGCGATCCTGGCCAACGGCGGGGCCATGCCCGCCGACCCGGCGGCCCTCGCGGCGGCCGGCATCGACACCGCCGGGCAGACGAACAGCGTCGTGACGGGTGAGCCAGCCCTGCGCCTGCTGACGGACATCTTCGCGATGCCTGCGTGGCTCCCCTTCGCGAACGTGTTCAGCATCGGCGACGTCCTCATCGGGATCGGCGTCGCGGCCACGATCGCCCTGGCGATGCGCCGGGGCGCCTCCCGGCAGGCGACGGGCGCATGACGCTCCCCGACATCGGGTCCGGCCTGCCCGAGATCGTCATCCGGACGGCCATCGTCTACCTGTTCCTCGTCGTGGTGCTGCGGCTTTCCGGCAAGCGCGAGGTCGGCCAGCTCTCGATCCTCGAGCTCATCGTGATCCTGGTCATCTCCGACGCCGTCCAGAACTCGATGGTCGGCGAGAACACCTCGCTGTGGGGCGGGTTGGTCGCCGTCCTCACCCTCCTCGCGCTCGACAAGGGCATCAGCCTGCTGACCGATCGATCGAAGCGCGCCCGCCGGGCGCTGGAGGGCGAGCCAAGGCTGCTCGTCCGCGACGGACGGCTGATGACGCGCGCCCTGCGCGAGGAAGGGGTCGACGCCGACGATGTCCGCGCGGCGGTCCGCCACCAGGGACTTATGCACATCGAGGATGTGCAGCTGGCGGTCCTCGAGACCGACGGCTCGATCAGCGTGATCCCGAAGGAGGCCAGGGTCCAGGGCTAGGCGGCGAGGCGGCGCGGGCCGGGCACCCCTACTCGGGCGTCTCGTCGAGGACGTGGGTCCGCAGGAACGCGAGGATCTTGGTCAAGGCGTCGCGGCGGTTCTCGCGGCGCTCCCAGCCGTGGCCCTCCTCGTCGTACCAATGGACTTCGTGGGCCTTGCCCTCGATCTCGAGCGCCTCGACCATCCGCTCGGTCATGAGCGGCACGACCCGCTTGTCCTTGCGGCCGTGGAGGATGAGGAGCGGTGCCTGGATGCGCTCCGCCCGATACACGGGCGAGCCCCGTCGGTACAGCTCGGCGCGCTCGGGCTCGTCTGGCGAGCCCATCATCCGGTGCAGGTCGAGGCGCCCCTGGCGATCGCCGTGCCGATAGCTCTCGGCGATCTCCGAATCGCCGAACAGGTCGACGCCGGCTCGCCACATCGCCGGCTCCTCGACGAGCGCGCACAGGACGAGATACCCGCCGTACGACGCCCCGTAGAGGGCCAACCGCCCGTCCGACCATGCCTGCTCCGTCGCCCACCGGGCCCCATCGATGACGTCATGCACGTCGGCATGGCCCCACTCGCCGTGGTTGGCCTGCCGGAAGGCGCGCCCATACCCGGTCGAGCCGCGGAAATCGATGTCGACGACCGCGAATCCCGCCTCGGTGAGCAGCAACTTGAACGGCTGGAACGTGCGCCACGCCTGCCACGTCGGGCCGCCGTGCGGGTAGACGACGGTCGGGACGCGACGGCCACCGCGCTTGCCGGTGGCCGCGACCGGGCGCCACAGCGTGCCCTCGATGCGGAGTCCGTCGCGGGCGCTGAAAGCGATGCGCTCGCCGGACGGGACGCGATCGGGCGCCAGCGCCGTCCCGAGGACGACCGGCCGCGAGTCGGTCACGCGCCGGGGGCGCGCGTCGGCCGGCGCGACCCCGGGCACCGGGAGCAGCCACAGGTCCTGCGGCCGGGTCTCGCTCTCCCCGATGGCGGCGACCCAGGCGCTATCGGCCAGCCAGCCGACCGAGCGCCACACGCCGTCCCATGGATTGATCCGCCGGCCTGCCGCGGCGGCCGCCACGGTCCGGGGCGTCTTCGGCGGTCGGCCACGCCCGCGCTTCGGGGCGGCGGCGGCAAGATCTCCGACGACGAGGTCGAGGAGCCCATCGCGGACTTCGCCATGGACGAATCGACCGCC
>CAVZND010000022.1:0-67023 GCA_963776545.1 uncultured Chloroflexia bacterium
CGCCTTCGGCCTGCAGCACGAACAGGATCCCGACCACCAGGCTGAAGGTGCCGGCGAGGATCCCGATCGCGAGGTAGAGCCGGCCCCGGGTCTGGCTGGCCACGAACCCGGTCGCGTCAGCACCACGATCACCGAGTTCGAGATCAGGAGCCCGACGATGAACGCCAGCATCATCGGGATCCCGAGTCCGACGCTGGACGCGCCACCGACGGCCGCGATGATCAGCACCTGGCTCCCGGTCTCGGCGCCGACGCCGTGGATCATCCCGACCCCGAATGCGGTCCGCGACCCGTAGGCGGTCATCTCGACGGGCTCGACATGGTCGTGGCCATGGATCTTCGCCCCGAACCAGCGCCACGAGTAGCGCATCCAGCTGAACACGAGCATCCAGCGGCTACGAAGGCGGAACTCCGTCGCCGTGTCGGAAGTACGCGTAGACCGAGTAGAAGACCCACAGGCCGAGGACGATGAGCGTCACGCCGACGACCCGGCCCATGATCGGGTCGAGCCAGTCCGGCAAGCAGGGCACCGAACATCAGGGCGAGGATGCCGAACACGGCGACGACCGACGCGTGGCCCAGCGCGTACAGGGTGCCGAGCAGGATCGCTCGACGCTGCTCGGAGAGGAACCGGGTCCGGTCAGGACGAAGGTGTGGCCGTCGAGAACGCCATCGTGCCGCCCGCGGTCGTGTTGGCCGCCGCGTGGGCGGTCAGCTCGGCCGCGCCCCCGTGTCCGTGGGCTGCGCTCCTGCCAGGTGCTCGGCGACGTGCCGCTCGTCGCCGGCATCGGCCGCCGCGGTCGTGCTCGTGATGTCGGTGATGGCCGCGATGTGATCCCAATCGATGCCATGACGGATCCCGAGCAGGAGCGCCGTCGTGAGAAGCGTGAGGGTCGAGGCGGTCGGGGCCGCCGTCACCACGGCCGCGATCACGTCCACGGCATTGACCTCGGCGCGATGGTCGCTGGCTGATTCGAGAAGACCGTCATCGGGACTCCGGACACGCGGATCGGGGGAGAAGATGGTACGGTCGAACCGACCGGTAACGCAAGTCGTTGCATCTGCGTCCAGAAGCGATACGCACGGGAGAGACATCCGGATCACCATGACCCGCGAATCACCGGCAGGAGGTCGCACCATGCAACCGGTCCGCATCGAACCAGGCCCCGGGCAGGAGTCCGTCTGGGACTACCCGCGCCCGCCGCGGGTCGAGCCGGTCCCGGAGCGACTGCGGGTCATCGTCGATGGCGAGGTCCTTGCCGAGACGGACCGGGGGTTGCGCGTCATCGAGACGGCCGGCGCGCCCGTGTACTACGTCCCGCCGGAGGACATTCGGGCTCGAACGACTCGCGCCGAGTGGCCGGTCCACGGTCTGCGAGTGGAAGGGCGTGGCGACCTACCGGTCGTACGCGGGCGCCCGGACGATCGCCGACGTGGCCTGGTCGTACGAGGACCCGAACCCGGGGTACGAGGCGATCCGCGGCTACCTCGCGTTCTACGCCGGCCGGGTGGATGAGGCCTGGGTCGGCGACGAACGGGCGACGCCCCAGCCGGGCGGCTTCTACGGCGGCTGGGTGACGTCGCGGATCGTCGGGCCGATCAAGGGCGAGCCGGGCAGCTTCGGCTGGTAGGCGTCGGTATCGGACGGTGGTAGGCGGACCCGGCACCGCGATGGTCATGCTCTTCCCGATCGGCTGGGCGATCTTCTTTGGCGTCTGGCTCGGTGCCGGCATTCGCCGAGGGCGACGAACGCGGCGGCAGCGCGGGCGGCGTCGTCCGGCCAGCCGGCCCACTGACCGATAGTGGCCGCGGATCGGGCGCGGCGGACCCGGGTCCCGGCCAGTCCGGCGGGCCGCTAATCCGTCGCGGTATCGGACGGGTCTGCGCCGGTCGAAGCGGGTTGGTCGTCCAGCTGGGCCGCCTGATCAGCGTCGATGGCCTCTCCGGAGTGACGCGTGCGGAGATAACTGGCGCCGCGTCGAATGTGACCTCGCAGGAGGATGGGCGCGCTGATGATCGTGGCCTGAGCGATCGGACCGATCATGTTGACGGTGTTGGGATCGATCGAGCAGAGCATGCACATGGTGGCCATCAGTCAAGCAGTCCGCGCGTCAGATGACAAGGAGGGAGAAGTACCAGCCAGTGGGAGTCTTCGAGGCTGACGCGAGTCCGACGCCGACGCGGATCCGTGGTGTGCGTCCCTTGGCGGTATCGCCGACGGTGGGTAGGCTGCCAGCATGCGACCAACCGAGGGCGGAGCCCGCCCCGATCCGGGAGGCGGCCGACCCGGCACAAGCACACACGGAGCAGGGCGAGGCGATGCCGCCGGCTGGAGCCACCGGTGGCAGGCTCCGGCGTCGCGCCTCCTGGCCGATCCTCGTCGGCATCGCGCTCGTCGGGTTGGTCCTCTTCCTGCCCGATCTGACGCCGGTCGTCCAGGGTGGCGACTCGACGGTCACGGCCTACCACGGTCGGATCGAGTCCATCGTCACGCCGTCGGGAGCAGTCGAATCCGGACTCGCCACCGGTGACCATGGCCAAGGTCACCTACCTCGAGGGCCCGCTGATGGGTCAGACGGCGGACGCCTATCTGGTCGGCCCGGGCGGTGCTCAGAGCGTGGCCGACTACAAGCCCGGTGATGAGGTCGTGGTCACGATCTCGGCCTCGCCTGACGCCGGTACGCCGTTCATCTCTGTCAGCGATCGATGGCGGCTGCCGGTCCTGGGCTGGCTTGTCGCCCTCTTCGCCGTGGCCGTCATCGCGGTCGGGGGTTGGCACGGCGTCCGCGCACTCGTGGCGCTCGGGCTAACGATCGCGGTCATCTTCAAGGTGCTCCTGCCGCTCCTCGTCGCCGGCTATCCTCCCGTCACCCTTGCCGTCGTCACGGCGAGCGGCGTCACCATCCTCACGATCCTCTTGACCGAGGGACTGAAACGGTCGAGCCTCGCGGCGATCCTCGGGACGACCGGCGCCCTGGCGATCACCGGGCTGTTGGCTGCCGCCGCGACCGCGGCGCTCGGTTTCACCTACATCGCGGGTTCGGACCTCGCGTTCTTCACGTTGCCCGACGGACGGGGCCTCGACCTGCGGGGCGTCCTCCTCGCGGCCATGATCCTCGGCGCGGTCGGCGTGCTCGACGATGTCACGGTGACCCAGGCGGTGCTGGTCGATGAACTCGCAACGGCCGGACGCATCGAGGGCTCCCAACTCGTCGTGCGAGCCATGACGGTCGGGCGATCCCACATCGCGGCGACCGTGAATACCCTGTTCCTGGCCTATGTGGGGGCTGGCCTTCCGCTCCTCGTGGTGTTGCTGGTGAGTCGCCAGCCCGCCACCCTCGTCTTCAACGACGAGGTCATCGTCACGGAGATCGTGCGGACCCTGGTCGGCAGCCTTGGGATCGTGGCCGCGATCCCGCTCACAACGTTCATCGCCTCGGCGCTGCGCGGATCCGCACCCCGACCAGCCGGCTGGTCCGAGTCAACCTCGCCGCCGCGCCTGTCCAGAGTCGCTATCGTGAGCTTGATCATCGTGGTGCTCCTGGTCCTGACCGCAGCCTTGCCGATCACCGCCGGTCCTCGAGCGCCGATGACCGCGGACCGCTTCGACCCGAGCCTCCTGCCGGGCGGGAATCTCGCAAGCACGCCGCCAACGGAATCGGAGGCGCCTGTCGAATCAGAACCTGATGTCACCGTCGTCGGCGTCGGCGAACCCACTCCGATCACCGTCGATGGCACCGACGTCGGGAGCGCCACGGTCACCTCCTGGACGTTCGGAACGGATGCGTCGGACCGTTCGATCGAGGTTGACGTCCACTACGAGGCAAGCGCCCCGTTCGACCTCAGCAGCGGGACATGGGCACTGCTCTTCCCGGATGGCTCGGAGATCGCGCTCCTCCCAGCCGACGACCCTGACGCGCTGGACCGGACGCTCGAATCGGGCGCGCAGGCGGACGTCACACTCGTGGCCGACGGACTGCCTCCCGAGGACCCATCGGTCGTCTACCTCGACGCTTCGACCGGCGAGATCATCTTCGGCGTGCCGCTCGCCTGATCGAACAGTTCTTCTGTGTCTGGCTCAGTCGCCGGTCGGCACGCCCAGGATGTTGAACCCGCCATCGACGTAGAGGACCTCGCCGGTCACCGCGCTCGAGAGGTCCGAGGCGAGGTAGACCGCGCTGCGGCCCGACGTCCTCGGGGGTGATGTTCGCCCGCAGCGGGGCGACCTCGGCGAACTCGCCGTACATCCGCTTGAAGCCGGCGATCCCGGCCGCGGCCAGGGTCCGGACCGGACCGGCGCTGATCGCGTTCACGCGGACGCCGTCCGGGCCGAGGTCGGCGGCGAGATACCGCACCGAGGCCTCCAGGGCGGCCTTGGCGACGCCCATGACGTTGTAATTCGCGACGACCTTCTCCGCGCCGTAGTAGGTCAGGGTCATGACCGACGACCCGCGGCGCAGGTACGGCCGGGCTCCTCGCGTGAGCGCGACGAGCGAATACGCCGAGACATCGAGCGCGAGGGCGAACCCGTCCCGCGACGTGTCGACGAAGGCGCCCTCGAGGTCCTCGCGCCGGGCGAACGCGAGCGCGTGGACGAGGATGTCGAGCGAGTCGTGCGTCGCGCCCCAGCGCTCGTAGACGCGGGCGATGTCGTCGTCATTCGTGACGTCGCACGGCTCCACGAACGTCGATCCGATCGATGTCGCGAGGGGCCTGACGCGCTTCTCGATGAGGCTCTCGACGGACGAGAAGCCGACCTCGGCGCCTTCGGCACGCAACGCCCTGGCGATGCCCCAGGCGATCGAGTGGTCGTTCGCGACGCCGAAGATGAGCGCCGTCTTCCCGTCCAGCAGTCCCATCGTTCGCTCCTCCGTGATTCCGATACGCTGCCATCATGCCCGACCGCCGACCCGCCCAGACCGACCTGCGGGCCGCGCTCCGCGGGATCGAGGGCTTCGTCCTCGACGCCGACGGCGTGCTCATCCTCAAGGGCGAACCCATCCCGGGATCGATCGAGGCGCTCGAGCGGCTCGATGCCCGAGGGACGCCCTACCGGGTGGTCACGAACTTCTCGCTCGCGCACCGGGAAACGCTGGCGGCCAGGTTCGCGGCCAGGGGTGTCCGGATCGATCCGGACCGGATCATCACCGCGTCGTCGTCGGCCGCCGCGTACACGGCGACCCGGTTCGCCGGGCGAGCGCTCTTCGTGCTCGCCGCGCCCGATGCGCTGCGCGAGTTCGACGGGCAGCACCTGCTCGATCGTGAAGGCGCCGAGGCCGCCCCGGCGGACATCGCGGCCGTGGTCATCGGCGACGGCGGCGACGACCTCTCGTACCGCAACCTCGACACGGCCTTCCGCCTGGTCCGCGGCGGCGCCGCGTTCCTGGCCATGCACCGCAACCCCTGGTGGCTCACGCCGCGAGGGCCGACGCTCGACGCCGGGGCCGCCGTCGTGGGCCTCGAGTATGCGACCGGGACCAAGGCGATCGTCCTCGGCAAGCCCTCACCCGTGGTGTTCCGGCAGGCGCTCGACGGCCTGCGCGCCGACCTCGGTCGGCGCGTCCCGGCCCGGGCGGTGGCGATGGTCGGTGACGATCCCGATGCCGACGTCCGGGCGGCACAGCGGGTCGGGCTGCGCGGGATCCTGGTCCTGACCGGCAAGACCGAGTCGCACGAGACGGCCCGACACGTCGACGCCCGGAAGCGGCCGCCGGACGTCATCGCCCGGTCCCTGGCCGACGTCGTGGCCGCGCTAGACTGACCGCAACCTTCCGAACTCGGCGCGACGCGCCCCACCGACACCGAGGGACCTCGAACCATGACCACCGACGAGAAGCCGCGGATCAAGATCACCTACGCGACGCTCCGCGCGGACAACGAGGAGCTGCATGCCGGCTTCGAAGAGGCGGTGGCCCGCGTCCGAGCCGGCCTCGGCGGACACCACAAGAACCTGGTGAACGGCGCCTGGCGCGACGGCGCCGGGGCCTTCGAGGTCCGTTCGCCGATCGACTCCGACCTCGTGCTCGGGACGTTCGCGACCGGCACGGCCGCCGACGTCGACGACGCGGTCGCCGCGGCCCGTGCCGCCCAGCCCGCCTGGGCGAAGACGCCCTGGCCGGAGCGCCTCGCCATCCTGCGCCGGGCCGCGGAGCTCATCAGCGACCGGCTGATGGACGACTCCGCCGTCATGGCCATCGAGGTCGGCAAGAACCGCATCGAGGCGCTCGGCGAGGTCGAGGAGTCGGCGGACCTGATCCGCTACTACGCCCAGACCGCCGAGGACAACGCCTACTACGACCACGAGATGGGGAACCTCGGCGACTCGACCGTCCACACCCGCTCGATCCTGCGGCCGCATGGCGTGTTCGGGGTCGTCAGCCCGTTCAACTTCCCGATGGCCCTCGCGGCCGGCCCGACGAGCGGCGCGATGCTGGCCGGCAACACCGTCGTGCTCAAGCCCTCGAGCTCGTCGCCGTTGTCGGCCATCAAGCTCATCGAGGCGTACCTCGATGCCGGCGTCCCGGCCGGTGTCGTCAACCTGGTCATGGGACCGGGCGAGACGGTCGGCCAGGCGCTCCAGGATCACCCCGGCATCGACGGCATCGTGTTCACCGGCTCGTACGAGGTCGGGATGCGGCTCTTCCACTCGTTCAGCCGGACGTGGCCGCGCCCCACGATCGTCGAGATGGGCGGCAAGAACCCGGCCATCGTGTCGCGGACCGCCGACCTCGAGGAGGCAGCCGAGGGGATCATGCGTTCCGCGTTCGGGTTCGGCGGCCAGAAGTGCTCCGCCAACTCGCGCGTGTACGTCGAGCGGCCCGTGCACGACGAGCTGGTCCGCCTGCTCGTCGAGAAGACCGAGGCGATCACGATCGGCGACCCGCTCGTGCGGGCCAACTGGCTCGGCCCGATCATCGACCAGCGGGCCGTCGACCGGCACCAGGCGGCGGTCGCCGAGGCGCGCCGCGACGGGACGGTGTTCATCGGCGGTGAGCGCCTGTCCGACGGGGATCTCGCCCGCGGGTTCTACGTCGAGCCGACCGTCGTCGGCGGGCTGCCGGCGACGCACCGCCTGTTCCGCGACGAGCTGTTCGCGCCGCTGACCGCGGTCCACGCCGTCGACTCGCTCGACGAGGCGCTCGAGCTCGCCAACGACACCGTCTACGGCCTGACCGCCGGCGTGTACGCGGAGGATCCGGCCGAGGTCGAGCGGTTCACCGATCGCATCGAGGCCGGCGTCCTGTACGTGAACCGCCGCGCGGGTGCCACGACCGGGGCCTGGCCGGGCATCCAGGCGTTCGGCGGCTGGAAGGGGAGTGGCTCGACCGGCAAGGCCGGCCTGTCCATGTACTACGTCGCGCAGTTCCTGCGGGAGCAGAGCCACACCGTCGTCGATTAGCGCGACGGCCACCACGGCCCGTCGAGCCGGCTAGCGCGCCACGCGGTAGCGGAGGTAGACGACGCTCGAACTGAAGGTGCGGGTCTCGACGAGTTCGAGATCCACCCGGCGCTCGCGCCGCGGAAAGAACGGGATGCCACCGCCGACCAGCACCGGGTAGACCCTCGCCCGGTACTCGTCGATCAGATCCAACGCGGCCGCCTCGGCGGCGAGCGTCGCGCCGCCGATCGCGATGTCGCCCTCCCCCGGCTCGGCTCGCAACCGCTCGATCTCCTCCGCGAGGCCGCCGGAGGCCAGGCGGGCATTGCCCTGCACCGCCGACAGCGTGGTGGAGAACACCACCTTCGGGAGCGGCTTCCAGAGCGAGGCCCACTCGAGCCTCGAGTCGTCGAGCGATGGGTCCTGGTCGGCGGTCTCCCAGTACAGCATCGTCTCATACAGCCGTCGTCCCAACAGGTGGACGCCGACCTCTCGGATCTCGTCGATCCAGGAGCGAAAGACCTCCTCGTCGGGCGCCGTCCAGTCGAAGCCGCCGTCCGGCCCGACGATGTAGCCGTCAAGCGAGACGCCCATCGAATAGGTCACGCTGCGCATCAGAAGTCCTCCTCGGTGACGGGTACGACGATACGACCGCCGGACGCCGCAGGACTGATCGCCGCTCGCCGGAACCCCAGCGTGACGTGGACTAGAGGCTGACCACCCGGTCGCGGCCACCGCGTTTCGCGGCCAGAAGCGCTGAATCCGCGGCCCGGAAGAGCGCCCGGCCGTCGGCCTCGTCGCCGAGGCGGGACGCCACGCCAGCCGAGATCGTCAGCGGCACGACCAGCCCATCGATGGGCCGGTTCGCCTCGGTGGCCACGGCGGCCCGGATGCGTTCGGCCAGCTGCACGGCGTCGTCCCGACCGGAGCCGGGCGCGATGACCACGAACTCCTCGCCGCCATAGCGGGCGACGATGTCGCTGGTGCGGACGACGCCGGCCATCGCCCGGGCCACCCGGCGAAGCACCGCATCGCCGATGGCGTGGCCGTGCGCGTTGTTGACCTCGGAGAAGCGGTCGAGGTCCAGGACGATGAGGCTCAATTCACTCCCGGCCCTGACCGATGCCGCGAACGCCGTTTCGACGGCTTCGTCGAAGAAGCGTCGATTGAGCAGGCCGGTCAGCGGGTCGCGGACCGCGGCCTCGCTCACGCGAGCGTGCAGTTCCGCGTTGTGGAGCGCCAGCTCGGCCTGGGTCACCAGCAGGTCCGCCATACGCAGTTCGAGTTCCGTGAACGCCCGGTCCGCGCGTTCGCGCGCGGCTGTCAGGACGCCACTCGCTTCGCCCTCGAGTCGGATCGGTAGCCCGAGACCGACGCCGTCGCCGGCCGCGCCGCTCCGCACCACCCGTTCGCTCGTCACGATGACCTCGCCGGCGAGTCCCTCACCCGCCGGGATCACCGCACCGAGCCGGGACGGCGGCCTGCCGACGACCTGCTCGACCCGGAAGGTGCCGTCGGACCCGCGCGTCACGAACTCGACCGCATCGGCCGCGAGCAGGTCGCGGGCGGCATCGACGACCGAGGCGATGACGCGGCCGCGGTCGAGGTCGGCGGCCAGGCCGCGACTGACATCGAGGACCCGCTCGATCGCGTGCAATCGCTGGCGACGCTCATCGTCGAGGCGTGCCGAGCGAAGGGCGGCGGCGATGGAATTGGCCAGCATCTCAGCGACCGCGACGTGGGCCGGGCCGATCGGCTTGGTCGCCGTGCCCTCGAAGTTGACGATCCCGAGCAGCTCGTCATCGTGGAGGACCGGGACGGCCACCTCGCTGCGGACGTCCGGTCGTGCCGCCCGGTAGTCCGGGTCGGCGAGGACGTCGGGCACGAACACGGTCTGGCGTGTCGCGGCCGCGCGGCCGATGATGCCGACCCCGGTCTCGATCACGTGGAACGGGGAGTCGTACCCCGCGACGCCGACCATCGAGAGACGACCCTGCTCGTCGGGCAGGTAGGCCGACACGAGGGTCACGTCGAAGGTCGAGGCGACATCGTCCACGACGTCCTGCATCACGACCGCGACCGGCCGCGACCCGTCGAATCGCCCCACGATGCGCTGCAGGCCCTCGAGCTGGTCGGCCCTGGCCACCTTGCGGGCGGCGAGTCCCTCCGCTCGCCGCCGCTCGCGCCGGAGCCCGCGGTCCACGGCGTGGATCGCCCCGGCGGTCAGGAACGTGACTGACGCTCGAACGGCGAAGTCGACCGACGACTGGTCGACCAGCGAATGCCCGGGCTGACTCGTGTGGTTGAGCAGCAAGCCGAACGAAGCCAGGGCCACGATGGCTGCCGCGATCGAGAACCCCGGCGTCAGCGCCGCGAACGTCAGGCCGAGGATGATGAACGGTCGGCCGATCGGCGACTCGAGCGTGCCAGGATCGTAGGCGCCGGCGGCCGCCAGCGCGATGACCACCACCAGCGGCCCGATGCCCCGCCGGACGACCGTGTGGCGCACGAGCGACGGGGCCCATGGGCTCCAGGCGAGACCGCCGATGACCAGCAGCGCGGAGGCACTCACGAACGTGGCTCGCAGGTAGGCGCCGGTGGCGTCCGCCAGCAGGTGGGCGGGCAGCGCCATCGCCAGCATGAGGCCGACCGTCAGGGCGGCCCAGCGGAGCTCGGCGAGACTCCGGTCCACGGGCCACATCGACCGATCGAGCCCGATCCCGAGGCGCAGGGCGAGCGGGACCGAGTGGCGGCGCACCGCGGGTCGGGCGGGCGTGCCGGGCGCGAGGTCGCGCGGGACGGACGCGGACATGTGGCGACGGTACGACTGGGGAGCCTGCGATGCACTCACCCGTCCGGGCTATCACCTCCCGGCATTCGGCGGGCGGGCACCCGCACATCGCCGAACGGTATACTCGGCTGGCGTATCCATCGTGCATACGCTCTATGCATCCCACAGGCATGAGGTGCCCCTTGGCCACGGCCTCGTCGCGCATCGCGGGCGACCGACCCGTTCCCGACATCGTCACCGAGGTGCCCGGCCCGAAGGCCAGGGCGCACGTGACGTTCGATGAGACCTGGACCTCGCCGAGCTTGCCGCGGGCCTACCCGATCGTGCCGGTCCGCGGCGAGGGCCTGACCGTCGAGGACATCGACGGCAACCTCTTCCTCGACTTCGCGGCGGGCATCGCGGTCACCTCGACGGGCCACTCGCATCCGCAGGTGGTGGCCGCCATCAAGGAACAGGCGGCCGAGCTCATCCACTTCAGCGCCAGCGACTTCTACCTGCCGATCTATCCCGAGGTGTGTCGCCAGCTGGCCCGGCTCGCCCCGATGGCCGGGCGGACGCGGGCCTACCTCGGCAACTCCGGGACCGAGGTCGTCGAGGCGTCCATCAAGCTCGCCCGGTTCGCGACGAAGCGGCCGTACGTCGTCGCGTTCCTCGGCGCCTTCCACGGCCGCACCTACGGTTCGGTGAGCCTGACCGCGTCGAAGGCCAAGTACCACGCGAACTTCGGCCCGCTGCTGCCCGGCGTCTTCCATGCACCGTTCGGGCGGGTCGAGGACCTGCGCTGGTTCGACGAGGTCCTGTTCGACCGGCTCGCGCCGGCCAAGCGAGGTCGCGGCGATCATCGTCGAGCCGATCCAGGGCGAGGGCGGGTACATCGTCCCCGAGGACGGGTTCCTCCAGGGGCTGCGGCGGATCTGCGACGAGCACGGGATCCTGCTGATCGCCGACGAGATCCAGTCCGGCGCCGGACGGACGGGGAAGATGTGGGCGGTCGAGCACTGGGGCGTCGAGCCGGACATCCTCCTGACCGCGAAGGGCATCGCCTCGGGCATGCCGCTGGGCGCCCTCATCGCGCGCGCCGAGCTGCTCGAGACGTGGGGGCCCGGCACGCATGGCTCGACCTACGGCGGCAACCCGGTCGCCTGCGCCGCAGCGCTCGCGACGATCGAGCTGCTCGAGAACGGCCTGGTCGAGAACGCCCGCGTCCGGGGCGATCAGGCGCAGACCGGGCTCGCCTCACTGGCGAAGCGGTTCCCGACGCTCGTCACCGACGTGCGGGGCAAGGGCCTGATGATCGGCATCGAATTCGACACGCCGGAGCACGCGGAGGAAGTCCAGTGGGCCTGCTTCGAGTTCGGCCTGCTGGTCCTCGAGTGCGGCAGGTCCAGCGTCCGGATGTCACCCGCCCTGACGGTCAGCGAGGCGGAGATGTCGACCGCCCTCCGACTCTTCGGCAAGGCCGTCGCCCGCGTGGCCGGCCACGAGCCGGAGGTCCTGACCGAGGTGACCGAGGCGGGCGCGCTGCACGAGGTCGAGGCGGCCGGCTAGGACCGCCTCGACAGGGTTCGGCGTCAGCCGGGCGGTTAGACCTCCTCGGTCGCCGGAATGTCCTTCGGCTGGTAGAACGCGCCGAGGTTGAACCCGTACACGATGTGCCAGAGATAGACCGCGACCACCCACTTGAGCTGGTCGGGGCCGAAGTTGGACATGAAGATGCCCGCATTCACGCCGGGGCCGGCGAGGTTCGGGAAGAGGTTGATCCACCAGACCGCGCTGAGCGTGCCCAGGATCAGGCCCCAGATGATCGCCTTCGCGAAGTTGCCGAGCACGGTGTTGGCGATCGGCAGCAGCGGATGGATCCCGAAGGCATAGATGAGCGCGAAGGCGACGCCTTGTGCGTAGTGGGCGCCCGCCCCGAAGAGCGTCAGCGTGACCGGATCGGACATCCCGGCAGGGTCCATCGCCGAGTTCCCGAACACCAGGAAGCCGTTGAGGAGGTTGAAGTTCAGGTCCGGCAGCCCGATGCCGTGGTACCACATGCCCAGGTTCGTGGTCACGTGGGTCGCCACGAGGCCGCCCACGATCGCCGCCGTCAGCCGGTGTTTCGTCGCGTAGGTCCGCCAGTCCTCGATGAACCCTGTCGACACGTGCCGCCTCCCTCTCCTGCTGTCTCACGGGCCCGGAGCAGTCGGTGCGCGGACCGTACAACGTGCCGCGATGCGAACGTCTGGGCGCTCTGCGAACAGTCCTGTTGCATGGTAGTACTCCCGTCAACCGTTTTCGAAGTCACGGCCGGCCGAGCGCGTGGCGGGGCGGGGTGGCATCATCGGCCGCGTGAGCCCCTCGTCCAAGGTCGCGTCGATGCGCGACGCGATCGCCGAGTTCGTGCGCGACGGCGACACCGTCGCCATCGAGGGCTTCACCCACCTGATCAGCTTCGCAGCGGGCCACGAGATCATCCGCCAGCGTCGGCGCGACCTGACCCTCGCCCGCCTGACGCCGGACGTCATCTACGACCAGATGATCGCGGCTGGCGTCGCCCGCAAGCTCGTGTTCTCCTGGCTCGGCAACCCGGGTGTCGGTGGGCTGGGCGCCATCCGGCGGCGGATCGAGGGCGAGATCGCCGACGAGCCGCTCGAGGTCGAGGAATACAGCCACTTCGGGATGGTCGCCCGCTACACCGCCGGTGCGATGAACCTGCCGTTCTTCCCGCTCCGGAGCTACTTCGAGACGGACCTCCCGGTGGTGAACCCGCTGATCCGGCCGATCGCCTCGCCCTATGGGGACGGCACGGTCTACGCCGTTCCGCCGCTGCGACCGGACGTGGCCATCGTCCACGCCCAGCGGGCCTCGGCGGCCGGCGACACCCAGGTGTGGGGTCTTCTCGGCTGCCAGAAGGAGGCGGCGTTCGCCGCGGACCGGGTCATCGTGGTGGTCGAGGAACTGGTCGACGAGGCGGTCGTCCGCGCGGACCCGAATCGAACCATCATCCCGGGCCTGATCGTCGATGCCGTCGTCGTCGAACCGTGGGGGGCGCACCCCTCGTACGTGCAGGGCGCCTACGACCGCGACAACCGCTTCTACCTCGACTGGGACCCGATCACCCGCGACGAGGACGCGACCCAGGCCTGGCTGCGCGAGTGGGTGTACGACCTCGACGGACGCGCGGCCTACATCGAGAGACTGGGCGCCGAGCGGATCGCGTCCCTGCGCCCCGGTACGGCCCCGTCGGGCTCCGTGGACTACGGGGACTACCGGTGACCGAGGTCGCCTTCAGCAAGTCCGAGATGATGATCGTGGCCGCCGCCCGCGAGCTGGCCGGCCAGCACGTCTGCTTCGTCGGCGTCGGCCTGCCGAACATCGCGGTCAACCTCGCCAAGCGGACCGTGGCGCCCGATCTGGAGCTCGTCTACGAGGCGGGCGTCTTCGGGGCCCGGCCGGCCCGGCTCCCGCTCTCGATCGGCGATCCGACGATCGTCACCGGCGCCACCGCGGTCGTCAGCATGCTCGAGCTGTTCGGCTACTACCTCCAGCGCGGGCTCATCGACGTCGGGTTCCTCGGCGCCGCCCAGATCGACCGCTTCGGCAACATCAACACGACCGTCATCGGGCCGTACGACCACCCGACGACCCGCCTGCCGGGCTCCGGCGGGGCGTGCGAGATCGCGATCAACGCCCGCGAGGTCTTCGTGATCATGCGCCAGCGCAAGCGCAGCTTCGTCGAGCGGATCGACTTCCGCACCTCGCCCGGCAACCTCGGCGGCGCCGAGGAGGCGGAGCGCATCCGGCGCGAGGGCGGCTGGCTCGGTCGCGGGCCGACGGTCGTGGTCACGGATCTCGGCATCTACCACTTCGGCGACGACGGCGAGATGCGGCTCGACTCGCTCCACCCGGGCGCCACCGTCGAGGGCGTCCGCGAGACGATCGGCTGGGACGTGGCGGTCGCCGGCGGACCTGGCCGCGACGCCGGCTCCCAGCGCCGCGGAGCTGGCCCTCATCCGCGAGGAGCTCGATCCGGGCGGCGTCTACACGAAGTAGGACCCGTCTAGCCGATCCGCAGGACCGCCTCGCCGAGCTGGCGCAGGTTGCGGACCTCGAAGACGTCGTCGAGATAGGGCCGGTAGAGCTGCACGATCGAGTCCGTCGTGTCCCACTCGTCGACGGGTTCCGGGTTCAGCAGGTAGACGCGACGCGCTCGCGTGTGGAGCGCCTTCAGCGTCTCGGCCCGAGGCGGCCGGTGATTGCTCCGGGCGTCCCCGGTGATGATCACCGTGGACCGCGGGTCGATGCGCGAGCTGTGGCGCTCCCAGAACTGGTCGAGCACGGCTCCGTAGTCGGAGTGACCGTCGGCCCGAACGACGTCGGCCCGGAAGAGCACGTGCCGGACCTCCAGGAACGAGGCGACATCCTTGAGGTGGGCCGTGACCTCGTCGACGCCGTCGACGAACGCGAACGTCCGCATCCTCGGGAACTCCGACGTCATCGCCTGGAGCAAGCGTCAGGGTGAATGACGCGAACTCCGCCACGGAACCCGAGACGTCGCACAGCACGTAGAGGTCGGGCCGCGCGACCTTCGGCCGGCGGAAGACCGGATCGATCGGCACGCCGCCAGACGAGAGCGACCGGCGGACCGTCCGCCGGACGTCGAGTCGACCGCGATCGCGACGCCGGCGTCGACGCGCCATCCGAGTGGCCAGCGTCCGAGCGAGAGGCCGGATGGTCTCGCGCATCGCGGCGAGTTGGCGGGGCGATGCCCCGAGGAAGTCCGTCTCCTCGGTCACGAGGTGACCCAGCGACCGGGCCGCGGCGTCGGCACCGAGCAGCTGGCCGAGTCGTTGTCTGGCCTCGGCGACGAGCATCTGCTTGAAGGCGTCGATCCTGGCGACGAGGTCGGCCCGGGCGCGTCGTTCGTCGATGCCGGCCGCTCCAGCGTCGGCCCGGTCCGCGGCCAGGGCCCGGGCCATCAGGCGTGAGAGCTCGAGCGCCCGCAACACGCGATAGACGAGGTAGCGCTCCGTCGTGGCGCTCGGGGATCCGATCCCGCCGAAGCGGTCGAGCGACAGCCCGGCCAGCTCGCGCAGCGCATCCGCATCACCGCGACGGAGCGCCTCGATGAGCGCTTCGAGGAGCTCGGTCGACGGATCCGTCTCCGGCTCCTGATCGCCTTCGGCCCGGTCGAGGCTCGTCTCGATGGTCCGCGCCCGCGCGGGCTCGGCCTCGTCATCGTCGACGGCCACGCCCGTCCGGGGCGGTCCGGATGGACGCGCCGCGAACTGCAGGTCGAAGAGCAGGTCGAACGCGGATCGGTCGTCGACGCGCTTGACGAGGGTGGTCGCCAGGGCACCCTTGACGGCCCGCCGGTCGACGAGGTCGACGTGCGCGAGCGCGGCCGTCGCGTCGAGGACCTCGGACGTCGAGACCGGGATGCCGGCCTCGCGGAGCGAATGCACGAGGCGCAGCAGCGGCGTCAGCAGGAGCGGCGGGTCGCCGTGCGGCCTCCCGGCCATCATTGCGAGCTCACGTGGCACCGCGGTACGGTACACGAACGAATGGTCGCTCCGCGAACAACCACCGCCCCGATCCAGGACAGCCGATGACTGCGTTCGATCCCACGCGCCCACCCCGGGGCCGGCTGGCCCGACTCGGCATCGTGCTCGACGCCGACGACCGTGCCATCGCCCTGGCGCGATTGTGCGACCGCGCCGGGATCGACGTCGTGTGGCTGGTCGAGCGCGACGGGCTCGACGGCGAACCCTCGCTGGCGACCGTGGCCGAGCGGGCCGAGGAGATCGCCGGAGTCACTCGACCGGGCGTCGCTCGGCCTGATGGTCGGCTCGGCCGACCGACCCCGAGGCGCTCGAGGCCTGGCCGGCGTTACGCGCGCTGGTCGAAGTCGGTCGGCTGGAGGTCACGGTGCCCAGCGACCCGGACGTGGCTCCCTGGAACGGTCGTCCAGCCCGCGACCTCGTGGCGGCGTGCTGGTCCGCGACATGGCCGACGTGCCCGCCGCCCTCGCCGTCGCGGACGACATCGTCCTGCCGGCCTGGCCGAACACCGACCTTGAGACCGCCGCCGACGAGGTCCGCGCCGAGGCGGCCGAGGTCGGGCGAGACCCGTCCACGCTCGGGGTGGCCGCGCTCCTGCCGGTCTCGATCGGGCGCACCCAGGCCGAGGCCGACGCCCGAGTGGACGCGGATCCGATCTTCGGGCTCGTCGGCGACCCGGCCGAGGCCGGCATCTTCGGGACATTGGAGGAATGCCAGGACCGGGTCATCGCCCTCGCCCACGCCGGCATCACCGACCTGCGCTGCATCGTGCCCGCGACCCTCGACGTCCACGACGTCATCGCGCAACTGACGGCGATCACCGTCGGCACGACGGATGTCCTGGTGCCGGGCTCGCTCCGCTCGCCGGCGCCGCCGCCGCCGGACGGCTGGGGCGGTCGATCGCCCATCCCGGAGCGACCCAGGGTCAGTGGCGGGTCCCGACGGCGCTGACTCGTCGGGCGGTCTCCACGACCAGCGGCAGGAACTCGGATCGAAGGGCGGCCGGATCGACCCGCCCGGCGTGGGCGCACACCGACAGCGCGGCGGTCACCCGGCCGTTGCGGTCGAGGATCGGGGCCGCGACCGACGACAGGCCTTCCTCGAGCTGCTGGTCGACGATGGCCCAGCCCTGACGGCGGATCTCGTCGAGGATGGCGCGCAGCTCGGTCTCATCGACGACCGTTCGTTCCGTATAGCGGGCGATGGCGGTCCGGGCGAAGTAGGCCTCGAGCTCGGCCTCCGGCAGACCGGCCAGCAGCACCCGGCCTTTCGAGGTCGCGTGGGCCGGCAGGCGGGACCCGACGGTCACGGCGATCGTCATCAACCGGCGGGTCTCCACGCGGGCGACGTACAGGATCTCCGTGTCGTCGAGGACCGCGATGGACGCCGATTCACCGGTCCGTTCCGTCAGCGACGCGAGGTACGGCTTCGCGAAGCCCCACGGATCGCCGACGGCCGCGAACGGCTTGGCCAGGTCGAGGACGGCCGGCGTCAGCGAGAAGGTGCGCTTCGTCGATTCGACGTAGCCGAGGTCCTCGAGCGTGAGCAGGATGCGGCGGGCCGTGGCCCGTGTCAGCCCGGTCCGTTCGGCCACTTCGCTGATCGTCAGACTCGGGGCGTCGGCGCCGAACGCGCGGAGGACCGTCAGCCCTCGCTCCAGTGACTGCAGCCGCTCGCTCCGGGTGGCGACGCCACCCTGCGACGTGCTTGACATCGTTTCGACTCCCGGCGGATACTCGGTGCGCTTAGCGTACAGAAGTTCGCGCTGCGAACAAGGGGGATGGTCGCGCCTATCCTACCCCGAACCGTCCAGCCGTATCGAACCTTCCGAATCGAGCGACGAGGAGCCGGCCGATGACCACCTACACCACCGTGTTCGGGTCGCTGGAGAACTATTCGAAGGGCACCATCGACATCATCGATGACGACCCGAAGCGCTACGCCTTCTCGAACATCTTCGAGGTCGCCTCGACGTCGCGGCCCTACGAGAAGGTCGCGGTCGGCAAGAACCGCCAGTTCGTGGTCGAGGCGATCCGCGCCGAAGGGACCTCCGAGTGGCGAACCTGCGCGCATGACGAGTTCGCGCTCGTGATGGACGGAGAGGTCGAGATCCGCCTGCAGAAGCTCGGCCAGGACGACCTCGGGCCGACCGCCGAGCGAGGCTCCAACGCCCTGACCGCCGCACCGAGTGGTGCGTCGATGGGTCGCGTGGTCGCTCGACGCGGGCACATGACGCTGCTGCCGGTCGGGGCCGCCTATCAGTTCCACGCGGACGCCCCGGCCGTGATCCTGCTCCAGACCCAGGAGGGGCCGGACACCATCTACCGATGGGCCGAGATCATCCAGACCGTCCCGTGACCATCCCCGGACGACACGTTACCGTCCAGCACGGTCCAGGAGAACGTCGATGAGCATCGCCGCCCCGTCCAACGTCCAGTCCACCGAGCCGAACAAGCACGGCTACCGCGGCTTCAGCCTCGGCGAGTTCAAGTTCAGCCGCGACGAGTACTTCGCCTACGTCGAGTGGCCGACCGGCAAGCACGTCATGTCCGCCGATGCGTTCCTCAAGGCCCTCCAGCGCGACGTGGCCTGGCAGTTCTTCTACGGCATCGTCAACTTCGATGGCGTCATCGGGACCGTCAACCACTACGGCACGGTCGACCTGTTCGCGGGACGCTACAACGACGTCTACCGCAAGGCCGAACTGGATCACCTGGAGAACTTCGACACCTCCCTGATCAAGGCGACCTTCGAGGCGATGCTCGACGACTGGACGAACGAGGGCTTCGACCCGTTCGCGTCGCCGACCGAGACAGGGATCGGCCTTCGGCGTCAAGCGCGGCGAGAACCGGGCCGCCATCACGCGCCACCGCGTCACGGCGGCACGGATGGTCAGCGTCCCCGGCGACGAGGGCCTGCGCAACGACGAGAACGGCCATCCGGTCAACCGCCAGTTCCTCGACGTCCCGCAGGACGAGCCGGAGAAGTTCCCGGAGGCCGGCTTCGAGGACCAGGTCAACTCGTTCAACCTGTTCGCCTACCTGTCGCGCTCACCGGTGACCTGGAATCCATCGGTCGTGTCGGTCTGCGGCGACAGCCTGTACTGCCCGACGACCGAGGAGTACATCCTGCCGATCATCCACGGCAACGATCGCGTGGAGTGGTTCATCCAGCTCTCCGACGAGCTCATCTGGCAGGTCGAGGACCGGGACGCCGGGACCGCCCGGGCCAAGGTCACGATGCGGGCAGGTGACGTGGCGGCCATGCCGGCCGACATCCGCCACCAGGGCTACGCCCCGAAGCGGGCGATGCTGCTCGTCTGGGAGAACGCCGATCCGGAGCTGCCGGCCCTCATCTCGAGCGGTCAGCTGCCATCCGTCCCGGTGGAACTCTAGGCCCGATCGACCGCTCCCCGACGGCGGCTCGACGATGACCCTCGTGTCCCGCGCGGAAGTGCGGGTCCAGGACCGGCTGTTCATCGACGGCGAGTTCGTCGACGCCCTCGACGGGGCCACGTTCGCGACGATCGACCCGCATGACGGCTCGGTGATCGCGGAGGTCGCCCAGGCCGGTCCCGCCGACGTCGATCGTGCGGTGGCGGCGGCGGCCGCGGCGTTCCCGGCATGGGCCCGGATGCAGGCGTCGGCGCGCGGTCGACTGCTCCTTCGACTGGCCGACCTGATCGAGGCCAACACCGATGAGCTGGCCACGCTCGAGTCGCTCGATACCGGCCACCCGATCCGCGACAGCCGGAGCCTCGACGTCCCGCGGACCGCGGCGACCTTCCGCTACTTCGGAGGCATGGCCGACAAGATCCAGGGCGACGTCATCCCGGTCGAGCCCGGGTTCCTGAACTACGTCCTGCGCGAGCCGCTCGGCGTGGTCGGGATGATCGTGCCCTGGAACTTCCCGCTCATGTTCTGCAGCTGGAAGATGGGCCCGGCCCTCGCCGCGGGCAACACGGTGGTCATGAAGCCCGCCGAGCTGACCCCGCTGAGCGCCTTGCGCATCGCCGAGCTGATGGTCGAGGCGGGCTTCCCGCCGGGGGTCGTCAATATCGTGCCCGGGCCGGGACGGACCGTCGGCGAGCACCTGGCCCGCCACGACGGTCGTGCGAAAGATCGCGTTCACCGGCTCCACCGAGGTCGGGCGGCAGATCGTCGAGGCCTCGGCCGGCAACGTCAAGCGCGTGCAGCTGGAGCTCGGCGGCAAGGGCGCCAACATCGTGTTCGAGGACGCGGACCTCACGGCCGCGGTCAACGGCTCGGCCTTCGCGATCTTCCACAACCAGGGCCAGGCCTGCATCGCCGGCTCCCGCCTCATCCTCGACGAGCGGATCGCCGACGAGTTCCTGTCCCGGTTCATCGCATTGGCGGCGTCCATCCGCCTCGGCGATCCGCTGGACCCGGCGACGGAGATGGGGCCGCTGACCTCGGCCACGCACCGCGACCGGGTCCTGCGCTACGTCGGGATCGCCCGTGAGGACGGCGGCGAGATCCTGACCGGCGGCGCCGTGCCCGACGACCCGGCACTGGCGGGCGGCTTCTACATGCAGCCGACGGTCGTGCGCGCCGACCCGGCGTCGCGCGTCTGCCGCGAGGAGGTCTTCGGGCCGTTCGTGACCGTCACGACCTTCAGCTCCGAGGACGAGGCGCTGGCGATCGCCAACGACGTCGACTACGGGCTGGGCGGCGGACTCTGGACGCGCGACCTGTCGCGAGCACACCGGGTCGCGCGCGCGATCCGCTCGGGGATGGTCTGGATCAACAGCTACAAGCGGGTCAATCCGGGCTCGCCGTTCGGCGGGACCGGGCTCTCCGGCTATGGCCGCGAGATGGGCTTCGAGGCCATCCACGAGTACACCGAGCCGAAATCGATCTGGGTCAACGTCGACGCGCCGATCCCGCCGTTCTACCCGCGGCCCTGAGCGATGCGGCCGTTCACGTACGACGCGCTGGCGGGCCGCGTCGTCTTCGGCGAGGGCACGTTCGACCAGGTCCCCGACGAACTCGATCGGCTCGGCGCGAGGCGGGTGCTGCTCATCGCCGACCGGTCCGGCCACACGTGGGCAGACCGGTTGTCCGCTCGCGTCGGCGGTCGGATCGTCGGGGAGATCCGCGACGTCCGGCCGCACGTCCCGGTCGCCGACGCCGAGGCCGCGCGCCGGCTGGCCGCCGAGGCCGAGGACGGATTCCATCGTCACGATCGGCGGCGGCTCGGCGACGGGCCTCGGCAAGGCGGTCGTCCTCGAGCGGCATCTGCCGATCCTGGCCGTCCCGACGACGTACGCCGGCTCCGAGATGACCCCCATCTGGGGCCTCACGAGCGGCGCACGGAAGGAGACCGGGCGGGACTCGGCCGTGCAACCCAAGACGGTCGTCTACGACCCGGTCCTCACCGTGTCGCTGCCACCCGGGATCTCGGGTCCGTCGGGGATGAACGCGGTCGCCCACTGCGTCGAGGCGCTCTATGCCGCTGGGGCGAACCCCATCACCACGCTGATGGCCGAGGAAGGGATCCGCGTCCTGGCGCGCGGCCTGCCCCAGGTGGTCGCCCGGCCCGACGACCTGGCGGCGCGTGGCGTGGTGCTGGTCGGGGCCTACCTCGCGGGGTCGTCGTTCGCGGCCGCGGGGAGCGGGATCCATCACAAGATCTGCCACGTGCTCGGCGGGGCGTACGACCTGCCCCACGCGGAGATGCACACGGTGATCCTGCCCCACGCCCTCGCGTTCGTCGCTCCGTACGTCCCGGCCGCGATGGTCCGCGCGGCGGCGGCCCTCGGCGACCCGGACGTCGCGGGTGCGATCTACGACCTCGGCCGGGCGATCGGCGCGCCTGCCGACCTCGCGACCATCGGCATGCCCGGCGATCGACTCGACGAGGCGGCCGGGCTGATCGTCGAGGCGACCCGCGGCAGTTCGATGCCGGTGACGTCCGAGGCGATGCGAGCGCTGCTCGGCGACGCCTATGCCGGCCGGCGGCCGGTCACGCCCGCGACTCCCGCGACCCCGGCGAACCCCGCGACTCCCGGTCCCATGGCGCCACCCATCACCGCGTGATCCGCACCTAGCCGCGCCCGGCTACCGAGTCCGTCCGGCTGGCGGAACAAAGGAGGAGAGCACTCATGGCCATCGACGATCAGACCCGCGCCGAGATCGAGCGGGCACTCGGACGCCGCCTGGATCGCCGCGACTTCCTGCGGATCGCCGCGCTCGGAGGGACGGCAGCCGGCACGGCCGCGCTCATCGCGGCGTGCGGCCCGGGTGCCGCCTCATCCGCGCCCGCCTCGGCGGCCCCGGCCCCGTCCGCGGCCGCGCCCTCCGCAACCGCCGCGGCGTCCGCATCGGCCGGTGTGGCCGCCGGGAGGGCCATCAAGATCGGCTACGTGAGCCCCGCCACTGGGCCGCTGGCGGGCTTCGCGGAGGCGGACAAGTTCATCTTCGAAGGCGTCACCGCGGCCATCGGCGACGGGATCCAGGTCGGCGACTCGCTGCACAAGTTCGAGATCGTCGCCAAGGACAGCCAGTCCGATCCGGCGCGTGCGGCCTCGGTCGCGGGCGAACTGATCGCCGATGGCATCGATCTCATGCTCGTTGCGTCGACCCCCGAGACCGTCAACCCGGTCTCGGACCAGTGCGAGGCCAACGGCGTCCCGTGCATCTCGTCGGTGGCGCCCTGGCAGCCGTACTTCCTGGGTCGCCAGGCGCCCAACACGGCGCCCCCCGACAGCAAGCCGTTCACCTGGACGTACCACTTCTTCTGGGGTCTCGAGGACGTCATCTCGGTCTTCCTGGACATGTGGAGCCAGGTCGACACCAACAAGATCGTCGGTGGCCTGTTCCCGAACGACGGGGACGGGAACGCCTGGGGCGATCCGGTGGTCGGCTTCCCGACCCCGCTGAAGGATGCCGGCTACACGATGATCGACCCGGGGCGGTACGAGAACCTCACCGCCGACTTCTCGGCGCAGATCGGCACGTTCAAGAAGGAGAACGTGCAGGTCCTGACGGGCGTGCCCCTCCCTCCCGACTTCACGACGTTCTGGACCCAGGCGGCGCAGCAGGGCTTCAAGCCGAAGGTCGCGTCGATCGGCAAGGCCATCCTGTTCGGTCCATCGGTCGAAGCCCTCGGTCCGGAGATCGGCGATGGCCTCACAAGCGAGGTCTGGTGGAGCCCGAGCCACCCGTTCAAGTCCTCGCTGACGACGGAATCGGCCAAGTCGCTCGCCGACTCGTACACGTCGGATACCGGCAAGCAGTGGACCCAGCCGATCGGCTTCGCCCACGCCCTCTTCGAGGTTGCGGCCGACGCCCTCAAGCGGGCGGCGAGCGTCGACGACAAGGCGAAGATCCGCGATGCCATCAAGGCGACCTCGCTCGACACGATCGTCGGCAAGATCGCCTGGGACGGTGCCGGTCTGCCGCCGTTTGCCGCGACGAACGTCGCCAAGACCCCGCTCGTCGGCGGGCAATGGGGCAAGGGCACGACGTTCCCGTACGATCTCACGATCGTGAGCAACAAGGACCATCCGGAGATCCCGACCGCTGGCAAGATGCGCCCGATCGGCGGCTGAACGAACCCCGGACGCGACCAAATGGCGGCGCTGCTCGAGGTCGACGCCGTCTCGAAGGCCTTCGGCCGGGTCGTGGTCGCGGATTCGCTCTCGTTCGCCGTGGAGAAGGGCGAGACGCTCGGCATCGTCGGCCCGAACGGGGCCGGCAAGACGAGCCTGCTCGACCTCATCGGCGGCGACCTCTCGCCCGACTCCGGCCGGATCCGGCTCGACGGCCGGGACGTCACCGACGTCCCGGCCCACCTCCGGGCCCGGCTCGGCATCGGGCGCACGTACCAGATCCCCCGCCCGTTCGGGGGGATGACGGTGTTCGAGAACGTCCTGCTGGGCGCGACGTTCGCCGCCCGTCCGAGCGACGGTCCGGCCCGCGATCCGAACGAGGCGGCGGTCGAGGCCCTCGCTCGGACCCACCTGCTCGACCGCGCCAACGTCCCGGCCGCCTCACTGCCGCTGCTCGATCGCAAGCGACTCGAACTGGCTCGCGCGCTCGCCACGCGACCGAGCCTGCTGCTGCTCGACGAGATCGCGGGCGGCCTGACTGAGCACGAAGTCGCCGATCTCGTCAGGACCATCAAGCGGCTGGGCGGCGAGGGTGTCACGATCGTCTGGATCGAGCACGTCGTCCCGGCGCTCATGGCCGTCGTCCATCGGTTGATCGCGATGAGTGCGGGTCGCGCGCTGATGGACGGGACGCCGGCTGAGGTCATGGCCGACCCGGTCGTCCAGGCCGAGTACCTCGGCGCGGAGGTGGTCGTTTGACGCTGCTGGACATCGAGCGGGCCAGTAGCTTCTACGGCGATCTCCAGGCCCTCTTCGACGTGTCCCTCCACGTGGACGAGGGCGAGATCGTCTCGATCATCGGCTCCAACGGGGCCGGGAAGTCGACGCTGCTGCGACTCCTCGCCGGACTGCAACCGATCCGCGCCGGCGAGGTCCGCTACGACGACCACGTCATCAACGATGTCAAGGCCCACCTCCGCGTCGGCATGGGCATCTCGCTGGTCCCCGAAGGCCGACACGTGTTCCCGAGTCTGAGCGTGGAGGAGAACCTGCTCGTCGGGACGTACCGAGGCCGGCCCGGTCCATGGGGGCTGGCGTCCGTCTACGACCTGTTCCCGATCCTGCGCGATCGGGCCCAGCGCAGCGGCGCCGTCCTCTCGGGCGGTGAGCAGCAGGCGCTTTCCATCGGCCGCGCGCTGATGGCGAACCCGCGCCTGCTGTTGCTCGACGAGGTATCACTCGGCCTGGCGCCGGTCGTGATCCGCCAGCTGTACACGGCCTTGCCGACCATCGTCGCCAACGGCGCGTCGGTGCTGCTCGTCGAGCAGAGCGTCGACCAGGCGATGGCGGCTGCCGATCGCGTGTACGGCCTGCTCGAGGGCCGGATCTCACTGGCCGGCGTGCCCGGGGAGCTGACCCGAGCCCAGATCACGACCGCCTACTTTGGCGTCGCCTGATGGACTGGCTCAACGCCATCGTCCAGGGCCTCCTGCTGGGCGGCCTGTACGCGCTCCTCGCGACTGGCCTGTCCCTGATGTTCGGGGTCATGCGTCTGGTCAATCTGGCCCAGGGCGACCTGACGATCCTGGCCGCATTTCTCGCGCTGTCGCTCATCGAGGCGACCGGCGTCGGTCCGGTCGTGGCGCTGGCGGTCGTGGTCCCGATCATGATGATCGGTGGGTATGTCCTCCAGCGGGGGCTGCTGAACCGGACGCTCGAGGGCGGGGTCATGCCGCCGATCCTCGTCACCTTCGGGTTGGCGGTCATCCTGCAGAACGTCCTGCTCGGCGTGTATTCGGCCGACTCGCAGGGCATCGACGCCGGCCCGATCGAGACTGCCAGCATCACGGTGACCGAGGGTCTCGCCATCGGGATCCTGCCGCTGCTAACGCTGGGGGTCGCCGTCGCCGTGCTCGTGGGGCTGCAGCTCCTCATCGGCCGGACACAGCTCGGGCGATCGCTGCGCGCCACCGCCGACGACCGCGATGCGGCGCGCCTCACCGGTATCGACGATCGGCACGTCTACGCGGTCGCGACCGCCCTCGCGTTCGGCACGGTCGCGATCGCCGGCGTCTTCCTCGCGATGCGGACGACCTTCGCCCCGGCCGATGGCCCGTTCCGGCTGATCTTCGCGTTCGAGGCCGTCGTCATCGGCGGGCTGGGTTCGCTGTGGGGCACGCTCGTCGGCGGCATCATCCTCGGGATCTCACAGGCCATCGGCAACCAGATCAGCCCGAGCTACCAGATCCTGGCAGGCCACCTGGTCTTCCTGGCGGTCCTGATCTTCCGGCCGGCCGGCCTCTTCTCCCGTCCCAGGATTCGACATTGACCACCGAGGCCACGCTCCCGGCGTTCAGGATCGAGCGGACGTCCCCGAGCGCCCGCGTGGGGCTGCTCATCGTATTGGGCGTGGTCGCCGTGCTTGCCAGCCTGCCGGCGTGGGGCGGTGCCGCCCAGATGAAGCTCCTCGTCGAGGTCTTCACGATGCTCGCCCTCGCCGAGATGTGGAATCTCCTTGCGGGTTATGCCGGCCTCGTTTCGATCGGCCAGCAGGCCTTCATCGGCCTGGGCGCGTACGGACTGTTCGTCGCCGCCGACAACCTCGGCCTTCCGCCGGTCCTGGCGGTCGTCTTCGCCACCGCTGTCGGTGGCCTGGTCGCCCTCGTCACATCCGTCTTCGCGTTCCGTCTCCAGGGCGGCTACTTCGCGATCGGCACGTGGGTCATCGCCGAGGTGATCCGGATCCTGGTCTCGAACACGAAGGAGCTCGGAGCCGGCACGGGCGTCACGATCCGTTCGCTCTCAGCCATCCCCCCGGCGGATCGACAGGCGCTCACGTACTGGCTGGCCCTGGCCGTCGGCGTCGGCTCGATCGCGGTGGCGGCGTTCATCATGCGTTCGCGGCTCGGCCTCGCCTTGCGGGCGGTCCGCGACAGCGAGGTCGCCGCCCGGAGTCTCGGCGTGGACATCTACCGGGCGAAGCTCGCGATCTACCTCGTGGCGGCGGCCGGCGCCTCGGCGGCCGGTGCCGTGCTGTACATGCAGCTCCTGCGGATCCAGCCGACCTCGGCGTTCGGTGTGGATTGGACCGCGAAGATGATCTTCATCGTCGTTATCGGCGGTCTCGGCCGGATCGAGGGCCCGATCGTGGGTACGATCCTGTTCTTCGCGCTGCAGGAGACGCTCGCCGACTATGGCAGCCTGTACCTCGTGATCCTCGGTGCCGTCGCCATCGCTATGACGCTCCTCGCGCCACGTGGGCTGTGGGGCCTGTGGGTGGCGCGACGCCCGATGGAATCGTTCGGCATCCGCCGCCGCCTGGTTCTCGCCGACGAGAGCGCGCCCGACACCTCGAGCACGACCACGGGGCCCGGCGTTTGATGACCGAGGAACGGATCCCCCAGTTCGACTCCCCGGCCGACGTCCTCGCGCGTCTGCGCGCCCTCGACTACCTCGCCGACGACGCGATCGGCCTGACCGTGTACCTGGCCGACCGCCTCGAGAAGCCGATCCTCGTCGAAGGGCCCGCCGGCGTCGGCAAGACCGAGCTGGCCCGGACGGTGGCGGCGGCCACCGGCGCTCGCCTGATCCGGCTCCAGTGCTACGAGGGGCTGGACGAATCGAAGGCGCTCTACGAGTGGAACTACAAGAAGCAGCTGCTGCGGATCCAGGCCGACCAGAACCAGGAGCGCTGGGCCGAGCTGGAGACCGACATCTTCTCGGAGGCGTTCCTGCTGCCCCGGCCGCTGCTGGCCGCCATCCGCGCGACCGATCGGGTCGTGCTCCTGATCGACGAGATCGACCGCGTCGAGGTCGAGGCGGAAGCGCTGATGCTCGAGATCCTGAGCGAGTTCCAGGTGACGATCCCCGAGCTCGGCACCATGCAGGCGACGCGCCGGCCGATGGTCTTTCTGACCTCGAACGACACGCGGGACCTGTCCGAGGCACTCAAGCGTCGGGCGCTCTACCTGCATATCGACTACCCGACTGTCGAGCGCGAGCGGGAGATCCTGCTCGCGCGCGTCGACCGCCTGACACCTGATCTTGCCGCGCAGGTCAGCCGCATCGTCGCGTCACTGCGGAACATGGACCTGAAGAAGGCGCCGTCGATCTCGGAGTCGCTGGACTGGGCGCGGACGCTCGTGCTTCTCGGGATCGAGGCCATCCGGCCCGAGGATGTCAACGAGACCCTCCACGTCCTCCTGAAGTACGAGGCAGACATCGAGCGCGCCAGGCGCCGCCTGGCGGGGCTGCCGGCCGACGTCGACGACGGCGCCCCGCACGTCGACGCCTTCCGAACCCCGGAGGGGACATCAGGCTGACGTACGAAGATCGCCGGCGCGAGGTGGTCCCCTTCTCCTGTCGCTCATCCGCCCCCGAGCTGGACCCCGAAGGCGTCTCCACCAAGTAGGCCGCCCGAAGCGGAACCGAAAGTACCCCTTTCCCGCTCCCGATCAACGGCAGTTGGGCAGTGTCGTGCATGACGTCGCGGGTGGACCCTTGCCACGATGAGCGACATCCGACGAGCGTTCGGCCGCGTTGCGACCCTCCTGGGGCGTGTGTCGCCGGTCGCCCTGCTGCTGCTCGCCGGATGCATCCCGATCGGCGGTCCGGACTGTGGTTCCACGAACGAGATCATGTCGATGACGCCGAGCACCCCGAGCTCCGCGGTGCTCGATGTGGCCCATCCGATCGCCGAGCAGCGGTTTACCGTCCACATCAACGCTGACGCCCTCCCGACGACCGGGACGACCGATGCGAGGATCATCGTCCTGGCACAGCGCCCGATCCCGGCGCCGGTCGCCTCCGGAGCCACCGGTTCGCCCGCCGTGCCCCCGATCGTCCCCGACGTGACGATCATCCGAGACGACACCGACGAGGTCGTGCCGGCGTCGGTGCCATGGACTGGGCCAAGCGCCCGCTTCAACGCGTACGCCCTGGCCTCTGTCCCGCTCGATTGCCCGCTGGGCGAAGCATGCGATCGCACGTATCGGGTCCGCTTCGCCGCCCCCAGCTTGAAGGAAGGCGAGAGCGTGTCGCCGTCCTGGTCGGTCCTCGTGGACCTCGCGTATACCGGCATCGATACCTACTGCGGGATGCCGGACCATGGCACGGCGACCGTCGAGGCAAACGACCCGGTGTCCGTGCCGGCTGCCCGGTCGGCGTTCGCCCCGCCCGTCGCCCACGAGGAGGCACCAGCGGCCCTTGTCGCCCGCCACGTCACCGTCACATCCGATGGGCCGTCTCCGGACGCCGCCTCGCTTCGCCTTCGGATCGTGCAGGCATCCCGCGAGGAAGCATCGGACCCGTTCTGGCGGCCATGGGTCCGCGTCCTCGAGGATGGCTCGACAACGCCCTCCGCCAGCACGTTCGTCGGCGGGAGCCCATACGGCGGAGAGAGCGCCGACGGGGCCACGCTCGACATCCCCGTCCTCGACGGTTGCCCGCAGGGGGACGCATGCCGCCGCGGGTACTGGATCCTGTTCGAGAACATCCCTGCCGCACCCGAGTGGGCCCGCGTGCTCGAGCCCCGGCCTTCGACGCTCGGCCAGATGTCGTGGAGTCTCGCCGCAGCGGCGACATACGAGGCGGCCGGCGAGACGGCGCCCGGCTTGACCGTGACGGTGGACGACCTTGCCGATCAACTCCCGTCGGAGGGACCGCTCGAGGCGGCCGCGGACGACGTCGTCCTCAAGGCGCCGACGGCGATCGACGCCGTTCTCACGGTCCCGGGGCGTCCCGAGCCTCGGAATGGCCTCGATCCGCTGGCGGCGTCGGTCGTGGTCGTGCATGCCAAGGGCCACGGCACCGCCCTCGTGACCCGTCTCGAGGGCGATGGAGCGGAGCCTGGAGAGGGCTACTTCAACGGCGACGGGACGACGAACCTCGTCGCGCACCCGTTCGACAGATGTCCGGCCGTCGGCCCGTGCACCGTCACCGTGCGCCTGATCGGAACGACACTCCCCGAGAGATCAGGGAGCAAGGGTCTGAGTGGCACCCTGTCCTGGAGCGTCAGCGTCCTCGGGGCACCGGCCGGGACGACGGTGACGTTCGGCGATCCAGACGAGATGCCCGCGACACCCTGATCGCGGCCGGCGGCGCCAGTGTCGCCGTCGCCAGACGGTGCCTCACCGCACCTAACCACCCCGTACCTCCGGCACAAGGGACCCTGACCACCGGGCACTGGAGCGCGCCCGGCACGCGGCGGCACGATGCGACCACCATGGACCGCGCCACCGCACGCGTCATCCCCGACGACGCCCGAGCGCCCGGAACGCTGCCGGACGGCCTCGCCATCCGGTACCTCGACGGCTCGACGACCGCCACGCCGCTGACGGCCGCCCTCGTCCAAGCGCGCCGGAACGACCTGCGCGTTCTCGATCGCGAGGCGATCCCGACTGCCAGGCTGCTGGCCGGTCTCTCGATGGCGCTCGACCTCACCGAGGGCCAGCTCCCGGGCCACGCCCTGCGCACGTGCTTCCTCGCGATGCACCTCGCCGACGACCTCGGCCTCGGCACGGCCGACCGGGCCGCCCTGTTCTACGGCGCCTTTCTCAAGGACGCCGGATGCTCATCGAATGCCGCGGCCATCAGCCGGATCTTCGGGGCGGACGACATCGAGGCCAAGCGCCGCCAGTCGACGATCGAATCCTCGCTGCTGGCCTATGCGGCCTTCACGATCCGAACGATCCCGAACACCGAGCCGCTGCCGCGGCGCCTCCGCCGGATCATCGCGCTCGGGATCCGCGGTCAGCGCGAGCATCGCGAGATCGAGCAGCTCCGCTGTGAGCGCGGGGCGGCCATCGCCCGCAAGGCCGGCTTCGACGATGACGTGGCCGGGGCGATCCTCGACCTCCACGAGCACTGGGACGGGGGCGGCGATCCGCGCGGTCTTCGCGGCGCCGAAATCCACCCGCTCGCGCGCATCCTCGCCGCCTGCCAGGGCCTCGACATCTTCCTCACGATGCAGGGCCGCGAACGGGCCATCGCCGTCATGACCGAGCGGGTCGGGACCTGGTACGACCCGGACATCGCTGAGGCGCTGCTCGAAGCCTGCGCCGTCGGGCGCCTCGAGGAACTCGCCGCGCCCGACCTGATCGGTCGTACGATGGCGCTCGAACCCGGCACCCAGATCCGGACCTCCGACGACGCCGACGTCGACCGGATCGCGCAGGCGTTCGCCGACATCGTGGACGCGAAGAGCCCGTTCACCGGCACGCATTCGTCGCGCGTCGCCGATGTCGCCGAGGGTCTGGCCGCGCGCCTCGGGCTGCCCGCGCCCGAGGTCGTTAACGTCCGCCGCGCCGGCCTGCTCCACGACCTGGGCAAGCTCGGCGTCCCCAACACGGTCCTCGACAAGCCGGGTCGTCTCGACGGGTCCGAGATGGAGGTCATCCGCCGCCACCCGGAACTCACGCTGCGCATCCTGGACACCATCCCGACCTTCGCGGACGTCGCGGAGCTGGCCGCCTGCCACCATGAGCGGCTCGACGGGACCGGCTATTTCCGCGGCATGACCGCGCCGGAACTCGTGCTCGGGGCCAGGATCGTGGCCGTCGCCGACGTCTTCGAGGCACTGACCGCCGACCGGCCGTACCGCGCCGCGATGCCGGTCGAGGCGGCCCTCGCGATCATGCGCGAGTCGGCCGGCGAGCACCTCGCAGCGGACGTCATCGAAGCCCTGGCCGACACCCTCGCCTGATGGCCGCCTGAGCCGCCGCCTTCAGCTCTTCGCGAAGACCGCGACGAACTCCAGCGCGCCCTCGTCGGCGATCGAGATGATGAAGCCGCCGATGTTGGGCGCGACGATGCCGTAGTCGCTGAGCGGGAAGCTGACCGACCCGAGGACCTGGACGGTCCCGTCGGCGAGCTTCGCCTGGGCCGGGATCTGGACCGACTTCGTCACCCCATGGAGGGTCAGGTCGCCGACGAGCGTCACGTCGGTCGCGGTGCCGGCCGCGGCGGCCGCCGGGATCTCGACCGGCTGGGTCAACGTGAAGGTCGCGGTCGGGAACGCGTCGGTCTCGAGGCCCTCACGGCGCAACCGGTTGTCGCGCCGACTTTCGTCCGAGGTGATCGTCGTCGTGTCGACCGTGATGCTGCCTTCGGTGAGGGTCGCAGTCGTACCGTCGGAGGTCAGGGTGATCGAACCGGTGACGTCCTTGGTCCGGCCGATGGCGTCGGTCTCGGCGTCGAACTGGGCGAGGCGCTCGCGGACCCGGTAGCCGGCTTCCGTCCCGGTCGTCACGGTCCACGTGCCGGCGAGGTCGCCGTCGAAGCTGGCCGCGGGACCCGCGCTCGTGGCGGGACTGGCGCTCTCGGCGACGCTGGAACCCGGGGCCGCGGGGTCCTCGATGGCGGGCGACGAGGACGGGAACGCCAGCGGCGGCGCGCTGTCGCCACGCAACACCTGGTCGTAGGCGACGTAGGCACCGATGCCGCCGACCACGAGCACGACGACGACGATGGCGGCGATCCGGGATCGGGTCATTGAGGCACTCTCCGAGAGGGCGGGATCGTCCGACCCCGTCACGCGGAGAGTGCCATGACTCCCTGAGAGCCGCCTGAGAGGCAGATGAGGGTCCCGGCCCCGAACCAGGGCCGGGACCCGGACCCCCGGCTCAGTACGGGACGATCGCCACGAGCCGGTCGAAGCCGTCGCTCGGGACGCGGCCGAGGACCTCGCCCGACCCGGCGTCGAGTTTGAGGATGCCGCCGCCGGCCGACATGAGCGCGAAGACGGTCGAGCCATCCGGCGTCACGGCCATCGCGTCGACGGCCTGGCCTTCGACGAAGCGTCCGGTGACCCCAAGGTCCCTCGGATCGATGCGCACGATCCCGCCGCGACCGGCCGCGTAGATCGACGTGCCGTCGGGTGCCGCCACGACCCGGCGACCGACGGGTCCCGTCGCCTGGTGGCCGAACTTGGCGAGGACGATCCCACGAGCCGCCGACGGCTCGAACTCCACCGACTGGCGGATCGCGAACTCGTCGGGATCCACCTGCACCGCGAGCCCCAGGGTCGCGTTGATGGCCAGCAGGTCCTGGCCGTCGAGTGACGGCGCCATGCCCCAGTCGAGCGCGGCGTCGGCGTCGTCCATGCCGCTCGCCGGCAGGTCGAGGCAGACGGCCCAGGCGTCGACGCTGTTGAGGGCGTGGATGAACGGGTGCTCCGTCCCGCGGTAGAGGGTGAAGACGAAGCCGTCGCCGCGTCGCGACTGGGCGACCGGCCAACCGGCCATCGCCTCGCTGCTGTCGAGCTTGTCGGCGATCACCTCGGGGCGCATGGTGCCGGTCGCGGTCTCGATCGTGCGGACCTGGTAGTGACCGGCCGGCGGGCTCGGCAGGTGCTCGACGACGTAGAGCAGGGAGCCGTCGGGCGAGAGCGCGTCGAACTCGAACGCGCCGGGCAGCTCGACGATGCGCGGCTTGGCCTGCGACGACCGATCGACGATCGCGAATCGACTGACGGTCGCATCCTGGGGTCGGTCCAGTTCGACCAGCACGATCGTCGAGCCGTCGGCGGAGACGCCGGCGGGCACCGGCTCCAGGCCGATCGTCGGCAGACGCCACGCCCCCGCGATCGACTGGCCGAGCCCCTTCGGCTGGAATCCGTGGTCCGCCGGGAGATCCTCCACCTGGGTCGTCGTCTGCCGTGGCTCGGCGGTCACGACGTTGGCCCAGGTCGGGTCGGGCGCGCCGAGCGGGAAGCTGAGCATCTCCTCCATCGTGCTCGCCAGGATGATGTGGACCCGGTCATCGCCAGGGCGCCCGACCGCGAGCCACCAGTCCGGCCCGGTCGGCTCGACGAACGGCGGCTCGGTCTCGGCCGCGGCGGCCGATGGCGCGGCGGCCGATGGCGCGATCGATGGAGCCGGCTTGCCCGGGGCGGCACTGCAGGCGGCCAGCATCGCCACGAGGCCCAGGCTCAGGAACGCGCGACCCATGCGGGTGGCAGTCGACATCTCGTCTCCAGCACTGCGATGCGCGCCTCGATCGAACGCGCACCCCTCTTACACCGGGTCGTGCGCCGAGGTTCCCGGACGGCTGCTCGCCTCCGTTCAGTCCATCGACTCGGCAACGTCGACGGCGCGGTCACGTCCGAGCGACGTCTCGAGGCGGTACGTGATGTCGCCGTCGGCCCAGAGCAGGACATCGCCGACCCAGCGACGTGAGTCATCGACGAACCCATCCGGGCCTTTCCAGAAGATGAAGTGCGGGTCGCCGGTCAACCAGTAGCCCTTGCCATCGCCGACCGGCAGGCGTTCCACCGACGTCCCCCCGTCGATGGCCTTCGTGAAGAACCCTTCCTCGACCTGGCCACGGAACTGGGAAAGGAGCATGCCGACGCCCGGCTCGAGGGTCGCCGGCAGGTCCGGCCTCGTGGCCCAGACGAGGGTCACCTGCCCACCGGTGAACGGGTCGATGTAGGCCGCGTCGGGCGGACCGAGCGACGGGTCGTTCGGCCATCGGACGTGGAACCCGGCACGTGCGTCCAGGTCGGCGAGCTCGACCCGGTCGCCGAGGCCCATGCTGGCGCCCGGCGCATCTGCCGCCGATGCGCCCGGTGCCGATGAGCCCGGTGCGGATGCGCCAGGCGCCGCCGAGCGAGTCGGTTCGACGCTCGGCGGCGGGCTGACGGGCGCCGGGCCGAACAGCAGGCGCAGCCCCGGCAGGCCGAACCCGACCGCACCGGCGATCGCGGCGAGCGTCAGCAGCGCGACAAGGGCGAGGACCAGCGCCCTTCGGGCCGGTCGCCACGTCCAGCGGGGGGCCGGCTCCGCTCCGGCCTCGAGCCGCGCCCGGACGAGCGCCGCGACGTCCGGGCGGCCGGGCACCGGCCTCGCGGCCGGCCACTCGATGACCCCGGCCAGGCCGCGGAGGGCGTCCTCGAGGTCGTCGTCGGTGAGCTGGGAGAGGCGGAGATCGGTCATCGTTCGTTCCCGTCGAGCTCGACCAGCGCCGCCCGGAGACGACCGAGCGCACGCGACGTCCGCGACTTCACGGTGCCGGCCCGGAGCCCGAGGGCGTCCGCTGTCTCCGCCTCGGACAGCTCCAGGAGGAAGCGCGCGCCGATCACCTCGCGGTCCTCGTCCCGGAGCCGGCCGAGCGCGCCGAGCAGGGTGTCACGGCGCTCCCCGGCAAGGACCACGGCCTCCGGCGAGGCGACGGCCCCGACGCCGCCCCCGACCGTACCGGCCCGGACCGCCAGGTTGGCCCGGCGATCGGCCGAGCGGCGGCGATTCCGGCTCTCGTTGGCGACGATGCGCAGGAGCCAGGGCCGGAACGGCGCCCCATCGCGAAAGCGCCCCAGTGCGTTGTAGGCCTTGATGAATGCGTCCTGGGCGGCATCGGCGGCGTCGGCCTCCGGGGCGACGAGATGGGCAGTGCGGAGCGCGACGTCCTGGTACCGACGCACGAGGGTCTCGTACGCCGCCATGTCGCCGGTGCGGGAGCGGCTGATCAGTTCAGCGTCGTCCAGAGTCGGTGGCCTCCGCGGTCAACCGTACCCTGTACACCGCAACCCTTCGATGGGTTCCCGGCCGAGCGTCGGCTACCATCGGCGCGTGACCAGTGGCCGCGTCTTCCGCCGCTCATCGGTGCCCGACCCGCCGGTCGCGGTCGAGGCGCACGACGCCACGATCCGCGACTCGGCCGGGCGCGAATACCTCGACGCCGCCGGGGGCGCCATCGTCGTGAACGTCGGGCACGGACGGAGCGTCCATCGCCGAGCTCATGGCTGAGCAGGCCGTCCGCCTGTCGTATGCGCACGGCAGCGTCTTCACGAGCGAGCCCCTGGAGGCGTATGCCGAGGCGGTCGGCCGGCACCTGCCCATCGACGGGCCAGCCATCTTCCCGGTCTCGGGTGGATCGGAGGCGATCGAGACGGCCATCAAGCTGGCCCGCGCCTACCACCTGGCCAACGGCGAACCGGCCCGCGAGGTCGTCATCGCGCGGTGGGGGAGCTATCACGGCAACACGCTCGGGGCGCTGGACCTGTCCGGGCGACCTCCGCTCCGACGACCGTACGAGCCGTGGCTGGGTCGCTTCCAGCACGTGTCGGCCGCCTACCCGTACGGCGCCGGCCGGCCCGGCGGGCATGCCCTCGCGCACGGCGTGGACCTCGCGGTCGAGCTGGACGCCGCGATCCAGGCGGCCGGGCCGGGGACCGTCGCCGCGTTCGTTGCCGAGCCGATCGTCGGCGCGACGCTTGCCGCAGCCGTCCCACCCGAGGACTACTGGCCGCGCATCGCCGAGGTCTGCGCGCGCCACGGCGTCCTGCTGATCGCCGACGAGGTCATGACCGGCTTCGGCCGCACGGGCCGGTGGTTCGCCAGCGACCACTGGAGCCTCCAGCCCGACATGCTCGTGGCGGCCAAGGGGGCGACGTCCGGCTATTGGCCGTTCGGGTTCGTGGCCGCGTCCGACGAGATCCATGCGACGGTCACCGGCGCCGGCGGCTTCATCCATGGGTTCACGTATTCCCATCAACCGGTCGCGGCGGTCGTCGCGAGCGAGGTCCTGCGGATCCTCGAGAGCGAGGACCTGGTCGCCGCGAGCGCGACGAAGGGCCAGCGGCTGCGGGAGCTCGTCGCCGGGGCGCTCGGCGACCACCCGGCGGTCGGCGAGGTTCGCGGTCGGGGCCTCATGGTCGGCGTCGAGCTCGTGGCCGACCGGGCGACACGCGCGCCGTTCGATCGCTCGGCACGGATCACCGAGGCGGTGGTCCGCGGCGCGCGTGAGCGGGGCGTCCTCGTCTACTCGGGGACGGGCCACGCGGACGGCACGAACGGCGACCTGATCCTGCTCGGTCCGCCGTTCATCGTCACCGAGGCGGAGTTGCGCCGGATCGCGTCGGTCCTGGCCGAGGCCGTGGACGCCGCGACCGCGACGGCGACCGCCTCCGGTGTCGGGCGCGCCGCCTCAGGCTGACGACGCGCGGGCGAGCCGCGTGGACCTCCTCAGGTGGCCCGGCGCGAGGCCCCACGCAGGAGCAACACCGCACCGAGCGCGATGAGCACGACCGGGACGATGAGGCCGCCGGCCGTCGGGTTGGTCATGTTCACCCCCCCGAGGAGCGCGAGCAGGCCGCCGAACCAGAGCTGCCAGCCCCACCCGCCACCGCTCGCGGCTCGGACGACGGCGATGAACAGGAACGCCACGCCGAAGCAGAACGTGCCAAGGCCATCGAGGTTGATGCCGGCCGCGTTGAGTACGCCGGGCGCAGCCAGCGCCGTGATGATCGCGCCCGCGTAGAGCGAACCCGTGCCGCGATCGATGGCCCACTTGATGAGGAACGCGAGGCCGACCGCCAGCACGACGAGCGAACCGGCCTCCTTCGCCTCCGGGTAGAGCTGCTGGAGCAGCAGCAGGCCGCCGAACACGAGCAGGAAGATGCCGATCCAGGGCAGCCCCGGGCGCCGGGCGTCGTCGGGGCCCCACTCCCAGTGGTAGACACGGACGTCGCCGTCCCCGGGCGTGCGACCGCCGCTGTTCGGGCCGAGATTCGTGACGGGTTGCTCCTGGTCCATCGCGGCCGGCTCCTCGTGGCCTCTGACTGTTGACTACGATGATAGTGGAGGGCTGATGGCCGAACGAGCGTGGAACCTGCTACCCGGGCTTCGTGCCCTGCGCACCTATCGCCGGGCGTGGCTCGCGAACGACATCGTCGCCGGCCTGGTGCTCACGGCCGTCCTCGTCCCGGTCGGGATGGGCTACGCGCAGGCTGCCGGCCTGCCGGCGATCGCGGGTCTGTACGCGACGATCCTGCCCCTCCTCGTGTACGCCGTCCTGGGGCCAAGCCCCGTCCTCGTGCTCGGCCCCGACTCGTCGCTCGCTCCGATCATCGCGGCCACGCTCGCACCCCTCATGCTCGCCGATCCGTCACGCGCAGTTGACCTTGCGGGCGGACTCGCGCTCGTCTCGGGAACGCTGTGCATCGCCTTCGGACTCCTCCGGCTCGGCATCCTCACGGAACTGCTGTCCAAGCCGATCCGGATCGGCACGTTGAACGGGCTCGCGCTCACGATCTTCGTCGGGCAACTGCCCAAGCTCTTCGGGTTCAGCGCCGAGGGCGAGGGCGTGCCGGCCGAGGCGATCGCCTTTGGTCAGGGCGTGGCCGACGGCCTGACGAACACCACGGCTCTCTCGCTCGGGCTCGCGTCGATCGCGATCATCCTCGTCTGCCGAAGATGGCTGCCGCAGATCCCGGGGATCCTCATCGCGGCCGTGGGTGCGACCGCGTTGACCGCGGCCCTCGGCCTGGCGACCAGTGCCGACGTGCCGGTCGTCGGGCCGTTGCCGCAAGGACTGCCGAGCTTCCACCTGCCACGGGTCTCGCTCGCCGAGATCCAGGCGATGCTGGCGGGCGGCGTCGCGATCGCAGTGATCTCGATGGCCGATACGAGCGTCCTGTCCCGGACGTTCGCCGGTCGGAGCGGCCGTCGGATCGACCAGAACCAGGAGCTGTTGGCGCTCGGGTCAGCGAGTATCGGGGCTGGCCTGTTCGGCGGTTTCTCGGTCAGCGCCAGCGCATCGCGAACGCCGGTCGCGGTCAGTGCCGGCGCCAAGACGCAGCTGGCAAGCGTCGTCGGCGCATTGACGATCGCCGCGCTGCTCGTCTTCGCGCCCTGGCTCACGACGAACCTGCCGGAGGCCACGCTCGCCGCGATCGTCATGACCGCGAGCCTCTCGCTGGTGGACGTCCCGGGCACTGCCCGGTTGTTGCGCCTTCGGCCGTCGGAGTTCGTCCTCTCGATCGTGTGCGTCGTCGGCGTCGCCGTCGCGGGCGTCGTGACCGGCATCTTCATCGCCGTTGCGCTGTCCCTCCTGCTGGTCTTCTGGCGTGCGTGGCGACCGTACTCGGCGGTCCTTGGGCGGGTCGAGGGTGTGAAGGGCTACCACGACATCAGCCGCTATCCGGGAGCGCGACAACCCGACGGACTCATCCTGTTCCGCTGGGACGCGCCGCTCTTCTTCGCGAACGCGGAGCTGTTCCGCGAGGAGATCGAAGCCGCGATCGCCGAAGCTGCCACGCCGACCCGCTGGGTGGTGGTCGCCGCCGAGCCGGTGACGGACATCGACATGACGGCCGCGGACATCCTGGCGGAGCTGGTCACCGCCCTCGAGGCGCACGGGACGAGCCTCCGGTTCGCCGAGCTCAAGGACCCTGTCAAGGATCGCCTCAAGCGGTACGGCCTGTTCGACCGGCTGGGGGCCGACACGTTCTACCCGACGCTCGGGACCGCCGTGGACGCATACGTCGCGGCGACAGGGATCCCATGGGTGGACTGGGACGACCGTTCGCCCGAGGCGCCCCTCGAGCGCTAGGACCCGCCGGCTCGCCGCGGTCGCGGGACGGTCGACGCCGGACAAACGAAGAGGCCGCGGGTCACCCCGCGGCCTCTCGAGTGCGCCGGCCCGGAGGGCCGGTCTCAGCTCAGTGGAAGTAGCCGGTCACGTCGACGACGACCTGTGTGCTGCCGGAGTTCGGCGATGGCTTGTAGACCACGCTCGACCGGCCGTCCGCGTTGTTGATCGGGGCGGCGATCCCGTTGGCCCGGACGTCGGCCGCGGGGAAGTTGATCGTCGAGGTGGCCGGCGTCGAGTCTGGCGTCGGGGTGACCGAGACGAAGCCCTTCTTGGTCTGGCCGACGATCGTCAGGTTGCCGGTGAACGCACCGGCGTCCGAACCGACCCCACCGACGCCGCGGACCATCCACGACTTCGGGGCGCTGGCCTGGAGCGGGTTGACGATGCCCTGATCGATCCGGGTGTCGACCGTGCGGGTCGGGGCCAGGGGCACGAAGCTCATGCCCGACCCGTCGTTGCGGAAGTACCCAGTCACGTCGAAGATCGCGTGCGCCTTGCCGGATCCGCGCCTGGTAGACGACGTAGAGGATGCCCCCTGCGCCGAGCTTGGCGGTCACGTTGTTGGCGCGCGTGTCGCCGACCGGGAAGTTCAGCGGTCGAGGTCGCGGGTGACCCGACCGACGTCGGGGTCAGGCTCAGGTAGCCCGCCTTGGTCTGGCCCGTCACGGTGAGGTTGCCGGTGACGGCCACGGCATCGGCCGGGATCACCGTGCCGTTGACGCTGTGCCCGCCGACTTGGAAGCCGTACGGGACACCGCGGCTGAGGATGTGCGCGCTACCCGGCGTGGGCACGCGCGTGTCGAGGAAGCGGGCCGGCGCGACCGAGAAGTACTCGTTGCCGGACGCGACCGACGACGAAGTAGCCGGTGACGTCGAGCAGGATGTGGACCTTCTTGCCGGGCGTGGAGCGGTAGACGGCCTGCAGCTTGCCGGTGCCGTTGAGGGAGACGAAGACGCCGTTGGCGCGCACGTCCTTGGTCGGGAAGTTGATGGTCGAGGTGGTGGGTGCGACGCCGGTCGATGGACCGAGCGTGACGTAGCCGGCGCCCTGCTGGCCGACGACCGTCAGGTTGCCCGTGATGGCGACGGCGTTGGCGGGGATCGCCGCCACGGCCGGTGATCTGGAACGTCTGCGGCACGCCATGCGTGAACATGACGATCCCGGCCGGGTTGTTGACGCGCGAGTCGAGCAGGCGGACCGGGTCGATGGCGGTGAACGTCGTGTTCACCGAGTCGAGGGTGATCGAGTCGCTGGTGACGGCGGACCAGGTGCCCAGGGCGTCCTGCCACTGGACGTAGACGGTCTTGGCACCGTCGCCCGGCGTCAGGGTCCAGGTCTGCGGCGTGGCGATACGGGAACGGTCGTGCCGGTGATCAGGACGCCACCGGACGTGGCGGCACTGTTGGAGAGGCGGACGTTGGCGACGCCGGTCGCGTCGGTCGCGGGGACCGCGACACTGACCGTGCCGAGCGGCGTGCTGGCAGCGCCACCGTTGATGGTCGCGGTGCCGGCCGGGCCGGTCGTGTCGAGACGGATGGTGTCGCTCACCGGGACCGACCAGTGGCCGGCACCGACGATCGGGTGGTCGAGGAACTGGATGCAGACGCGCTTGAGGGCGTCACCGCCGGACAGGGTCCAGGCCTGGTCGTCGCGTACGCCTCGGTCGCCCCACCGTCGAGGAGGGCCGGCGAGCCGCTCGTCGGGCACGTCGTCCCGTCGGCGCGAGTTGGCGATGCGCATCGAGATGACGCCGTTCGGGTCGGTCGCCGAGATGCCGAGCGTGACGCCCGTGACCTTGGTCGCGTCCGGCGTCGGGTTGCCGTTGATGACGATCGTGCCGACCGGGCCGGCATTGTCGGCCGCCGCGGGCAGCGGGATGAGGTTGTGCAGGTAGAACTTGGAGGTCTTGTCGGTCGCCTCGACGACGAGGCCGCTGGCCTCGTTGAGGACCTGCTTGGTCGTCGTGGCGTCTTCGATGTCGTTGTCGGTGGCGCTGTCGATGAGCGTCATGCCCTTGCCGGTCAGTCGTGTACGTGAGCGCGCCGGCGCCGGTCAGCGGGGCAACCTTGTAGTAGACGTTGCCGTTGGCGGAGGCCGCCTCGGCTTCGTTCATGATCACGAAGAGCGCGCCGGCACCGCCGTTGAACTCGGTGTCGATCGCGACCTGCGGCCGGACATTGGCGGAGTCGACGTCCGAGACGCCGCGTCCGGTCCAGGTGCCGGCGCGTCGCGCTTGAGGAGGCTGATCTGTGCCGCCGTCCCCAACGAGGCGCGGGTCTTGTACGCGACGAAGACGTTGGTCCCGTCGCTCTTGACGCTCGCCTGGTTGTCGACGGAACTGGCCGACGCCGTCTCGGGCGCTTGCCACACGTTGCCGGCAGTCACCGCCGTTGTGGACCTTGAAGAGGCCCGTGTCGGCCCCGACGCCGTGGGCGTCGGTGTAGTAGATGCCGACCTTGGCCCGAATGAGACGATGAGCCGAGATGTTGCTCTGGCCGTCCTCGCCGTCGTTGATCAGGAACGGTGCCGAAAACGTCGTCGGCGCGGCGATCGTGGCATAGGAGACGTAGGTCTCCGACGGCGCGGCGTTCGCGGCCGAGCGACGGGTGTAGGCCACGTAGATGAGGTTCGCATCCTTGGCGATCGTCACGGTCTCGGCGCCGCCGGTCGAGGGCGGAACGCCGTTGTAGAGCCCACCGATGATGACCTTCGGAAAGCCGGCGTCGAGCGTGTACTGGGAACCGGCGCGGCGTCGCCGTGGAAGGAGAACCGGTAGACGTTGACCGCGTCGTTGCAGCCGTTGGTCATCGAGGTGCACGGGCTCTTGGTCGAGACGACGTAGAGCTTGTTCGCCGCGCTGTCGAACAGGAAGTCGCCGTGGACGCGGTCGCGCAGGTCGACCGACGAAGTGGAGTCGGCCCAGGTCTGGGTCGCCTCGTTGAGCCGCCAGATGTTGAACGAGTTGTCGGCCGAGCTGTAGAAGCCGCCGTACCAGGCGTTGTTCGCGAACCACAGCTTCGACTGCTGGGCGTCGGCGGTCGCCCGGCTGGCCTGGCCAGGGTCGTAGGCGAAGTCACGGAATCCGACCGTGACGGCGACGGCCTGGACGAGACCGGCCGCGACCAGGAGGACCAGGATGGCCCCCGTGAACGCGAGGCCGACGGTCGATCGTCGGGCCCGTCGAGAGCGGGCTGGCGGGGCGGGGCACGCGCGACATGTTCACTCCCGAATTCGGACTTGGTGGTCCGGATCCGCCATGGACGACTCGAGCCGCTGGGCGAGCATCGGGGCCCGTGCATACGTCGGTTCCCCCAGGGCGGTCGTTGGTCGGACGTCAGGAGTCGATGAGCGCCGATGAGTGCTCGTCCGGTTCGCCGCCGATGCCCGCCCCCTGGCGGACCGGTCGCCGCGCTTCCCAGGCGCAGCGGCTGATTGAGATAGGCCGGAAGGGTACCCCGGTCTCACGAAACGGGTCTAGGACCGCAGACCGCACCGGACCGCACCAGACCCGCCCGCAACGCGCAGGTTCCGGTGACGGCCGTCAACGATGGGGGCAGGACCTTTGGCGACCCCGGTTCTCGCGGCCCTCCGCGTCGCCCAGCGGCCGAGGTCGGCCCCGGCGTAGCATCGCGAGCGATGCCCCACATCCAGACCGTGCTCGGCCCGATCGACCCGGGATCGCTGGGCTGGACGCTGCCGCACGAGCACACCCAGATCGCGCTCTGGCAGGTCCCCGATCGCTGGGACTACTGGCAGCTCACGCGCGACGAGCCGGTCATCCTCGCCGAGCTGCGGCTCTTCGCCGAGGCCGGCGGGAGCGGGCTCGTCGACCTCACGTTGCCCGGTGTCGGGCGGGATCCGACGTGGCTGGCCGGCCTCGCGTCCGCCACCGGCCTGCACCTCGTCATGGGCTGCGGCTGGTATCGCGGCGCCTACTACCCGGCCGAGGCGCTGATCGATCGCCGGACCGTGGACTCGCTCGCCGACGAGCTGGTCCGGGAGGCGACAGACGGGGTGGGGGAGACGGGGATCCGACCCGGGATCATCGGCGAGATCGGCACCGACAAGCCCTGGATCTCACCGGCCGAGGAACGGGTCCACCGAGCGGCGGCCCGGGCGGCGCGACGGACCGGGCTCGCGATCACGACCCACGCGGTCATGTCGCCCATCGGGCTCGAACAGCTGCGCCTCTTCGAGGATGAGGGCGCGGATCTCAGCCGCGTCGTCATCGGTCACGCCGACTCGTACCGCGACCTGGACCACTACCTCGCGATCGTCGGTCGAGGCGCCAGCCTCGAGTTCGACTTCCTGGGCATGCAGTTCACGCCCCAGGAGCGATACGGCGAGGATCGGGTCGTCGAGCTCGTGTGCGAGCTGCTCGGGCGCGGTCACGCGGACCGGATCCTGCTCAGCCAGGACGTCTGCCACGATTCGCAGCTCACGCGGTACGAGGGCAACGGCTACGTCCATCTCGCCCGGACGTTCCTGCCGAAGCTGCGCGCGGCCGGCGTCGCCGAAGCCGAGATCGAGACGATGACCGTCGCGAATCCGCGACGGTTGCTGACGGTCGGCTAGGCGATCCAGGCGCGATCTCCTCGGGCCCCTCAGCCCTCGAGGGCCGCGTCGACGCTGAGGGCGACATTGCCTTGGAGGGCCTGGCTGATGGGACAGCCGTCCTTGGCCGCATCGGCGAGGGCCGCGAACTCCTCGGCCGAGATCCCGGGCACGCGGCCACGGACCGTCAGCGCGCTCGAGACGACGCGCCACCCGGCCTCGAGCTTGTCGAACGTGACATCGGCGCTGACGTCCAGGCGGTCCGGTGGCGTGCCGTTGCGGGCGAGGCCGGCCGAGAAGGCCATCGAGAAGCACGATGCGTGAGCGGCGGCGACGAGCTCCTCGGGGCTCGTCTGGCCTTCGGGCGACTCGGTGCGGGCCGCCCACGAGACGGGCAGGTCGGAGAACGCACCGCTCGAGACGGCGGAGACCGTGCCGCTCCCGGTGGCGAGCTCGCCGCTCCAGGTGACTTCGGCGCGACGGATGGCGGACATGGGCAGGACCTCCGCGATGGATTCCTCGATAGGCGTCGGGGAATCGTGCCACACGCCGGGCGAGAACGGACGGGGGCCGGGCTCAGGCGCCGACGAACGCCTCCACGCGGTCGCGGACCGACGCCACGAACGGCCGATGCCGGACGGCCCGCGGCCAGGCGATCCGCCGCAGGCCGCCGAAGTCGCGATGCGCCCGGATCGCCTCGCCGAAGGCCGGACCGAACGCGGGGTCCGCCAGCGGGTCGAAGTCGTCCTCCCACCAGATGCCCAGGATGCGGAGCGTGCCGGTCGCCCGGTCGAGGCGAGGCTCGATGCGCCCGACGAGCCGGTCGCCGTACAGCATCGGCAGCACGTAGTAGCCCCATCGTCGCTTCTTCGCGGGGACGTACACCTCCCAGACGTAGTCGAAGTCCCAGAGCTGGCGCAGCAGGTCGCGGTCCCACACCAGCGGATCGAGCGGCGCGAGGAACGCGACGCCAGGCGTCGGTGCCACCCGGCGGCTGCCCGGCCTCGACCTCGCGCTCCGCCGCGACGAGGTCGTCGAGGTCCGACGCGACGACGTAGCGCGTCCCGCGAACGCCTTCCACCCCGACCGGCACGATCGCGTCGGACGCCACCAGGTCGGCCCGCAGGCGGATCGCGGTCGGCCGCCGGCGCGATCCCGAGCCACACGACGGCCTCGCCGGCGTTGCCGAGCAGGCCGTGCGCCCGGAAGCGGGACAGCAGCTTGTGGCGACGCTGCTCGTCCTCCGGGCGGCGCTCGGCCAGCAGGTCGGCCGGGAACAGCCGCTCGACCAGGTCGTAGATGCGCCGGTTGCCGTCGCGTCGGGACAGCCCCAGGATCCCGGCCTCGGCGAGCGCCTCGAGCACCGCGCGAACGGGGTTCGTCGGGCCCCAGTACCAGTCGATGGCCGCGCGCGGTTCGATGTCGGTCGAGGACAACGGCCCGTCTCGTCGGATCCGGTCCAGCAGCTCCTCGACCAGCGGGGCGTGCTCGTCGAACGCGCCACCGTCGTGCTCGACGCGATTGACGTCCCAGGTGACCCGGTACCAGGGCAGCTCTGCCGTCGGGACGAGCGAGAGGCCCTTGTTGTAGGTCTCGTACAGCTCGCGCGTCTCGTACAGGTGGGCGTCGGTCCAGGCCCGGCGATAGCCGGCGATCCTCGCCAGCAGCAGCAGGTCGTGGTTGCGCCCGGCGACCTCGAGCGGATCGAACTGGAAGGACCCGAGGCGATCCATGACCCGCAGGACGCTGGCCGGCTCGGGCGGCAGCGAACGCGGCGGGGTCAGGAGGTGGCGCTTGACCATGAACCGCCGGGCGACGGCGGCGGACACGGTTCGATGGTCGGGCACAGCTCGTCGGTCGGTCACGGGCGCCGATGGTACGGGACCGAACATGTCACGGGGCGTCAGGTACGCGCCGCCCCTTCCGCCCGACGGGACGCGGGGTAGGCTTCGATGGTGATGGACGTGGTGCGGGAGCGCAGCCTCGGATCGACCGTGGTGGCCGCCGCGGCCGGCGTGATCGTGCTGGCCGGGGTGCACGCGGCCGCCGATCTTGCGGTCCTCGTCGCCCTCTCCATCCTGGTGGCGATCCTGCTCGTCCCGCTGCAGCAGGCGCTCATCGGTCGAGGCCTGCCGGGCGGCGTCGCGCTGCTGGCGTGTCTCGCGGTGTACGTGGTGGTCGTCGTCGTCGCCGGGCTGGCGATCGCGATCGGCCTGGCCGGCTTCCTGCGCGACCTGCCGACGTATCGGTCGGACCTGGACGCCGCGATCGCGGACGTCGGTGCGCCCGTCGTCGACGCGGACGCGATCGAAGCGGCTGTCCGTTCGCTGGCGGCCGGGGCGATCGGTGCCGTGGCGACCGTCGGCTACAGCGTGTTCATCGTGGCGTACCTGCTGCTCGACGCACCCGGGATGTCGTCACGTCTGCGTGCCGCCTTCGGGGACTCCTCGAGCGTCCCGACCCGGGCGGCCGCCACGGCGGATCGGCTCCGCACCTACCTGGTGGCCCGGGCGATCCTCGGGGCGATCGCAGCCGTCCTCGACACCGTCCTGCTCGTCATCCTCGGCGTCCCCGATGCCCTGCTCTGGGGGATGCTCTCGTTCCTGTTGAGCTTCATCCCGAACATCGGGTTCATCGTCGCGCTCATACCGCCGACGATCGTCGGGCTGCTGGTCGGAGGACCGCTGACCGCGCTCCTGGTGGTCGTCGGCTACTCGGTCATCAACGTTGCCATCGACTATGTCGTCCAGCCCCGCTACGTCGGCTCCGAGGTGAACCTGTCGGCGGTGGTCGTGACCGTGTCGCTCCTGTTCTGGGCGGTCGTCCTGGGCGGATCCGGGGCGCTCCTCGCGGTCCCGTTGACGATCGTGGCGATGGCCGTCTTCGACGCGTTCGACGACAGCCGGCCACTGGCGACGATGCTCGGCAGCCGGGTCGGCGAAGCACCCGATGCCGGATCAGGTCCAGTCTCAGAACGACCAGAAGATGGGGACCACGCCGACGGCGACGGCGAAGGACAGCAGCAGGAGCGGTAGCCGAGCTTCCTACTTCGGCCCGAACGTCACCTGGGTCGCCCCGCTCGCGTTTCGGATGGAGACGTTTCCACGGCTCTGTTCGACCGTGCCGGGCGTCTGCAGCGCCGTGAGGAACGCGGCCTCCTGGTCCATGAGCGGCTGCTCGCAGGCCATCTGGGTCGAGGCGAGTGGCCCGATCGCGACGTTGAGCCCATCGAGCTTGTACCCGCCGGAATATGTGTTGCAGCCCGATGAGCCGGAGACGGTATCGGCCGTGAAGGTGGCGGTCAGGGTGCTGCCGGCCGTCGGTGACGTGACGGCGCCCTTGCCGTTGTTATAGCCAGTCACGTTCCATGCGCCGACGAGCGGATTGGCCGCGCCGGCCGCATAGACCAGGCTCGTCTTGCCGGCCACGTCGAACATCGTGAGCACGTCGGCCGTCGCCGTGAACGTCGCGGCCTTGGCGAGCAGGTCGAGATACGCCTTCTCGACGTCGGCCGCCGGACCCTGGCAGGCCATGAGCGTCCCCGAGAACGGTCCGGCCTTGATCGCCGACCCGGTCACGACCGCAGGGCCGTTGTACACGTTGCAGCCGCTCGAACCTACGACCGTGCCGCCGGCGAACCGGGCGTCGACGAACACGTCGGCCGGCACCGGCGTGGACGTGCTGTTCACGTCGTACGCCGTCAGCATCCACGTGATCCCCTCGATCGTCCCACCCGAGCCGCCGCTTGGCGAGCTTCCGGCCGTCGAGCAGGCAGCGGCCGACAGGACGAGCGCGCCCGCCGTGAGCGCGAGGATGAAACGTCGCATGGATGGTCTCCCCGGGGTTCGGCCGCGGTCGTCTGGGCCGGTGGAGGTGGCAGGGTAACCCGGCGTCGAGAACGACGTCGGGTCGTCGCGGGTGCCGCGTCAGCCGGTCGTCAACAACGGCAGCCGAAGCCAGGCACAAGGGCGTGCGAGCGGCGCACAATGACGCCGGTCGAGCGACCATCCGCAGGGAGGTCACCGTGATCCAGCGGCTCATGAACGCGAGCCTCGTCGGGTAGCCTTGCCAGATGCCTGAGCCTCGTCGCCTGACCCTCGCGAACGTCATCTCGCCGCGCGAGATCCGGCTGTTGTTCTGGCTGGTGATCATCGCGCTGATGGCGATCATCGCGAACCTCACCGCCGGCATCGTCACCACGCTGTCGGGCCCGGCGATCATCCTGTTCGTCGCGTGGCTGCTGGCGTATGTGCTGGAGCCGTTGGTCAACTGGCTGGCCCGCCACATGCCGTTCAAGTCGCGGGGACTCGCCGTCGCCGTGACGTACCTCACGACCGCTCTGGTGACGTTCGCGGTCCTGCTCGGCGCGGGCGTGGCGCTGCTGAACGCCGCGATCGCGTTCGTCGACGCACTGCCGACCATCGTCACCCAAGTCCGGGCAGCCATGAAGCCCGTCCTCGAGTTCTTCGGCCTGAGCTTCACCGGCGAATTCGACCTCGCCGCCGCGGTCGGAGACTTCGTCGCCAAGAACGGCCAGGCCATCGCCGACGCGGCCAAGGTGGCCGTGGCGAACACCGTCGCCATCGTGGCCGGCCTGTTCACCGCGGTCATCATCTCGGTCGGCCTGGCCGTCGGGCAGGTCTCTCTGCTCGGTTGGTTGCGGATCTTCCTTCCGGAGCGAGCGTACGCCGACGTCGCCGCGCTCGAGCGGGCGATCGCCGTGTCCTTCGGCGGGTTCGTCCGCGGCCGCGGGCTGATCGGCCTCATCTACGGGACCATCGTGCTGATCGCGGCGGTCCTGCTGGGCGTGCCGTTCGGTCCGCTCATCGCCGTCATCGCCGGGCTGATCGTCTTCATCCCGTGGATCGGGCCGTTGCTCGGCTGGGCGGTCCTGCCCGCCTTCGCCCTCGTGCTCGCGCCGGACGTCGTCGTGCCCTGCCTCGTCGTGAGCCTGGTCGCGGCGATCGCGGTCCAGCTCGTCGTGACGCAACTCGTCATGGGCGCAGCTGTGAACATGAGCCCGGTGGCCGTCTTCTCGGTGGTCATCATCGGCACGGCCCTCGCCGGGGTGATGGGCGCGATCTTCGCGATCCCGACGGCCGCGGCGGTCCTGGCCATCACCGACTACCTGCGCAAGCGGGACGTGTTGCTCCGGGCCGAGACACCCGACGAACCCGATGCCGCCTCGGTGCCCGACGCGGCCACGACGCCCGCCACCACCGGGACGGCCGGCTGAGTCGTTCCTACTGGCGGGCCATCGCGACCCGGTAGAGCTCCTCTGGCGAGATCAGGTGGTCCGCGTCCTGGGCGTCGTCCCCGAGGTCGATCTGGACCCAGTCGATGCGGCCGGTGAACCGACTGTCGCGGGGGCCGTAGTCGTCGCTCACCGGCGTGGCGCTGTCGGATCCGACATCGGTGGTCTCGTCTGCGGAGAAGACCATCGGGACGGTCGCGTCGACCCGACCCTCGCCGACCTTCGTGCCGTCGAGGAAGAGCGTCACATCGCCACCCTTGGCGAGACCACCGCCGTCGTAGGCGAATTCGACTCGGACCTGGTGTTCGCCGGGACCGATCGGGGCATCGCCGTGGACTTTGAACCGCTGGAGTCCGAACAGGTTGTAGCAATACGCCGGCGCGCCATCGTGGACATACAGGGCGAAACCGCCGAACGCACCACCCTGGGCGACGATGACGCCGTTCGGCGTCGTGCCTTCGCCGACCTCGATCTTGGCGGTCAGCGCGTGAGACTTGTTCTTGATGTTGATGACCGAGTTCTCCGAGAGGCGGCCCATCCCGCCGAACAGGAGCTGGGTGTTGCCCCTGACCAGCGTCGGCCGGCCGGCGATGTCGGAGTTGAACCGTTCCACTCGTCGATCGTCGAGCGGCAGGACGTTGTATTTCGTCGCCTCGATGAGGAACAGTCGCTGCAGGTCGCGGAGCTTGTCGGGCTGGTCCGCCGCCAGATCGTGGGCCTGTGTCCAGTCGTCCGGCCCGTAGAGCTCCCAGACGTCGTCGTCGAGGGCAGGGGTCGGCGCCATCACCCAAGGCGTGCTGTGGCGGGTGACCGCCGTCCAACCCTTGTGGAAGATGCCGCGGTTGACGAACATCTCGAAATACTGGGTCTCCCGATGCTCGGGCGCGGCCGCATCGTCGAAGGTCGGGCGCATGCTTCGGCCGTGGAGCGGCATCTGCTGGACGCCATGGACGAACGTCGGCTCCGGAAGCCCGGCCGCGTCCAGGACCGTTGCCGCGACGTCGATGACGTGGCTGAACTGGGTCCTGATCTCACCCTTGGCCTTGATCCTGTCGGGCCAATGCACGATGGTCCCGTTGCGCGTGCCGCCCCAGTGCGAGGCGACCTGCTTCGTCCACTGGTATGGCGTGTCCATCGCGTGGGCCCAGCCGACGGCGTAGTGGTTGTAGGCCTCCGGCGTGCCGAACTTGTCGATGCGGGACGCCAGGAATTCCGGCGTCTCGATCGTCGTGACGCCGTTGAGCGTCATCAGTTCGTTGAACGTGCCGTTCGGCGTCCCTTCGGCAGAGGCGCCGTTGTCCCCGATGATGTAGTAGATCAACGTGTCGCCCAGGATCCCGAGGTCCTCCAGGGCGTCGACGAGGCGGCCCACGTGATGGTCGGTGTGTTCCATGAATCCGGCGTACACCTCCATCTGGCGCGCCAGGACCGGCTTCATCTCCGCAGGCATGTCTTCCCAGGCCGGGATCTCCGCCGGTCGCGCGGTCAGTTCCGCGTCTGCCGGGACGACACCGAGTTCCTTCTGGCGCGCGATGGTCTTCGTCCGCAGGGCGTCCCAGCCGTCGTCGAACTTGCCCTTGTACCGGTCCGACCACTCCGGGCGGACGTGATGCGGGGCGTGCGTCGCGCCGGGGGCGAAGTAGATGAAGAACGGCTTGTCCGACATCAGCGCCTTCTGCTGGCGGACCCAGTCGATGGCCTTGTCGGTCATGTCCTCGGTGAAGTGGTAGCCCTCTTCCGGTGTCCGATCGGGCTCCACGGGCGTGGTGTTGTGGTAGATGGCCGGCGCGTACTGGTTGGTCTCCCCGCCGATGAAGCCGTAGAAGTACTCGAAGCCGCCGCCACCTGACGGCCAGTTGTCGAACGGGCCCATCGGGCTGGTCTGCCAGACCGGGACCTCGTGGCACTTCCCGAACTGCGCCGTCGAGTAGCCGTTCAGCTTGAGTGTCTCGGCCAACGGCGCGGCCGTGTTCGGCCGGAGCGAGTTGTAGCCAGGGGCGGATGTGGCGATCTCCGTGATGCCACCCATCCCGACCGAGTGGTGGTTGCGTCCGCTCAGCAGCGCCGCCCTCGTGGGCGAGCACAACGCCGTGGTGTGGAAGCGGTTGTATTTGAGGCCGTTAGCCGCCAGTTTCTCGGCCGTCGGCGTGTAGATCGGCCCCCCGAAGGCGCTGCTTGCTGCGAACCCGACGTCGTCGATGAGGATGACGAGCACGTTCGGCGCCCCATCCGGCGGTCGGATGTCACGGATCGGCGGGAAGGACGTGTCCGGATCCTTCGCGTCATACGTGGTCAGGCCCACATAGCCACGGTCCGGGATGGGCAGGACCTGGCGTCCCGGCGAATCATTCGAGCCCATGTCCACTCCTCCCAGACCAAGCGCGCAGGTGCCAGATGGTACCCGCGACGTCCGACTGGCGCGACGTTTCGCCACGCGGTCTGCCTAAAATGTGGTGAGCGCGCAGCCATCGAGCCGCCGTCGCGGCGCCAGCAACGATCAGGTCTACGGGCAGCGCTGACCCCCTCGCGCCCGCAGCCGGACCGCGCATGGGAGGACCTGATGCCGAACGGCAAGCCGAACATCCTCGTCATCTGGGGTGACGACATCGGGATCACCAACCTGAGCTGCTACAGCGACGGGTTGATGGGCTATCGAACCCCGAACATCGACCGGATCGCCAACGAGGGCATGCGGTTCACCAATTCCTACGGAGAGCAGAGCTGCACCGCCGGCCGCTCATCGTTCATCACCGGCCAGAGCGTCTTCCGCACGGGCCTCAGCAAGGTCGGCATGCCGGGCGTGGATGTCGGGCTCCAGGCCGAGGACGTCACGATCGCCGAGCTGCTCAAGCCGCTCGGGTACGCGACGGGGCAGTTCGGCAAGAACCACCTGGGCGACCTCAACAAGTACCTGCCGACGGCGCACGGGTTCGACGAGTTCTTCGGCAACCTCTACCACCTCAACGCCGAAGAAGAGCCGGAGATGGCGAACTACCCGCCGGCGGACGACTTCCCGAACTTCCGGGCGCGGTTCGGCCCGCGCGGGGTCCTCCACTCCTGGGCAACGGACGAGGACGATCCGACCGAGCAGCCGCGGTGGGGACGCGTCGGACGCCAGAAGATCGAGGACACGGGCTCGCTGACGAAGAAGCGGATGGAGACCATCGACGACGAGGTGCTGGAGCACGGCCTCGACTTCATCGGGCGCCAGGCCGCCGCCAAGACGCCGTTCTTCGTGTGGTTCAACACGACGCACATGCACGCGTTCACCCATCCGAAGCCCGAGAGCGTGGGACAGGCCGGGCGCTGGCAGTCGCCCTACCACGACACGATGATCGACCACGACAAGGTCGTCGGAGCGCTGCTCGACCAGCTCGACGAGCTCGGGATCGCCGACGACACGATCGTGATCTACAGCACGGACAACGGGCCGCACATGAACACGTGGCCGGACGCCGGCATGACGCCGTTCCGCAGCGAGAAGAACACCAACTGGGAGGGCGCGTTCCGCATCCCCGAGGTCATCCGCTGGCCGGGCCACATCCCCGCGGGTGCGGTGTCCAACGAGATCATCCAGCACCACGACTGGCTGCCCACCTTCCTGGCCGCCGCCGGTGACGACGGCATCGTCGACAAGCTCAAGAAGGGCCACAAGATCGGCTCGACGACCTACAAGGTCCATATCGACGGGTACAACCTGCTGCCGTACCTGACCGGCGAGGTCGACAAGTCCCCGCGCCCGGGCCTTGTGTACTTCTCCGACGATGGCGACGTGCTCGCGCTGCGGTACGACAACTGGAAGGTCGTGTTCATGGAGCAGCGAGTCCAGGGCACGCTCCAGATCTGGTTCGAGCCATTCGTCTCGCTGCGGGTCCCGAAGATCTTCAACCTGAGGACCGATCCGTTCGAGCGGGCGGACATCACCTCGAACACCTACTGGAGCTGGTTCTTCGAGAACGACTACCTGGCGCTCGCGGCGACCGCGCTGGTCGCCCAGTTCCTCGAGACGTTCAAGGAGTTCCCGCCCCGGCAGAAGGCCGCGAGCTTCACGATCGACCAGGTCGTGGCGAAGTTGGAGGCGGCACTCACGTCCGGCCACTAGCTATTGCCGGCCGCTACTGGGCCTCGGGTCGGACCACGCAGCGGAATCCGATGTGCGACGTCGAGGTGTCGACGGGTTCGCCCTGACGCGCGGCCGGCCGATAGCGGTGGCAGTAGTTCGGCGCGCAGAGGTGTGACCCGCCCTTGGTGACCCGCCGCGGGATGTGGTCGCCCGGCATGCCGGTGTCGTAGCTCCCATCGGGCGACTCGTTGCGCGGGTTGTGTGGCGCACAACAGGGGTGCGCGACCGCGTCCGGGTGGCTGGTGGCGTAGAAGTCGAGGGTCCACTCCCAGACGTTGCCCGCGACGTCATAGAGGCCGTACCCGTTCGCGGGGAACGACTTGACCGGCGACGTGCCCCCGTACTTGTCCTCCAGGAGGTTCTGCCACGGAAATTCGCCCTGCCAGGTGTTGGCCATCATCCGGCCACGTGGGGCGAACTCGTCGCCCCACGGATAGGTGGCCCCCTCGAGGCCGCCGCGGGCCGCGAACTCCCACTCCGCTTCGGTGGGCAGGGCCTTGCCGGCCCATGCCGCGTACGCGTCGGCGTCCTCGAACGCGACATGGGTGACCGGATGGCGGTCTCGACCGTTCAGCGTGGACCCGGGACCCTCGGGATGCCGCCACGAGGCGCCCGGGACGTACGCCCACCAGCGCTGGTAGTCCGTCAGCGGGACGGGGCCACCGGTCCCCTGGAACACGAACGATCCTGGGACGAGCAATGTCCGGTCGGCGTCCGGGTACATCGCCGGGTCGAGCGGCCGTTCGGCGACCGTCACGTAGTCGGTCGCCTTCACGAATCGACGGAACTCGGCGACCGTGACCTGGTGCTCGTCCATCCAGAAGGCATCGACGCTCACGGCATGGACCGGCCGCTCCTCCGGATACCAGTCGTCGGAGCCCATCTGGAAGGTGCCCCCCGGGATCCAGGCCATGTCCTTCATCGGTCGCTTCGCATGATTGCCTCCCCGTCGATGGTCGCGAGTCGTACTATCGCCGCTCGCGCGTCTTCAGGCGTCGCTCGGTCCCAGAACGCGTTGCCCCGACGGGGCAGGAGGACTCCATGATCCGCTCTTCGATCGACCGTCGCGGCTGGGGCATGCCGACGCTGGCGCTCCTCGCGTCACTCGCCTTGGTGCTGGTCGGGTGCGATCAGGTCGGGTCGAACAGCGTGACCTTCTGGGACGTCGTCTGGTCGATGGTCGTTCTTCTTCTTCCTGTTCTCCTTCATCTGGATCTTCATCACGTTGTTCGCGGACATCTTCCGACGCGACGATCTCTCGGGCGTCGCCAAGGCCAGCTGGCTGATCCTGCTGATCATCCTGCCGCTCCTCGGTTCGCTGATCTACATCATCGCGCGTCCGAAGGTCACGCCGGGTGACGTCCGCCGGATGACCCAGATGGAGGCCGGTATGAGTGCCGCCGCGGCCGTCTCGCCGACCGACCAGATCGCGAAACTCCAGGAGCTGCGAGCGGCCGGCGCGATCACCCAGGACGAATTCGAGAAGCTCAAGTCACAGGCCATGGGCTGATCGGTGAGGAGCATGGCGCCCGTCGACGACCCGCGCTGCTCTTCGTGACGATGGAGCGACACGGCGTTGCGCTGATGCCACCGCAGTGGAGAGTCCGATGACGGATCGACCCACCCCGGCTGATCGCGCCCTGGTCCCGCCGTGGCTCGTTCGACTGGCGGCATTAGGCTGGCGGTTCCTGGTCGTGCTGGCCTTCGGTCTCGTTCTGGTCGGCCTGGCGCTCATCCTGTCGACGGTCACCGCATCAGTGGTCCTTGCCGTGATCATCGCGGCGACCTTCGCGCCCTACGTCAAGGCGCTGCGCCAGCGCGGGTGGGCGTCGACGAAGGCGGCCGCGGTCGTGTGCGTTGCGGCACTCCTGATCTTCGTCGCCGTCGTCGCCCTGGTGATCCTCGCCGTCGTCCCGGCCATCGTCGACGTGGTCGCCGCGATCGACGCGGGCCTCGGAGCGCTTCGAACGGCGCTGGCTGACGTCGCCGTGCCGGCCGAGATCGTCACGGCCATACAGCAGTTCGCGGCCGCGGTCGATGAATGGATCTCGAGCGCCATCGCTTCGGCTGTCGAATTTGCCGCCACCGTCGGCACGGTCGCGTTCCTGGCCGGCTTCTTGACATTCTTCCTGCTGCAGGACGGTGAGAAGGCCTGGGCGTGGACGGTGAGCGGCACAAGCGGCTGGCGGCGTGAGTCCCTTACGGCAAGCGGTCTCGGCGCGCTCGAGCTGGTCGGCGGGTATCTCCGCGCGACGGCCGTCACCGCGGCGACGGACGCGGTGACGAACTTCGCCTTCCTCACGATCCTGGGCGTGCCGCTGGCCGGACCACTGGCGGTCTTCGTCCTTCTCGGGGGCTTCGTCCCGTACGTCGGGCCGGTCGTGACCACCGCTGTGCTGGTCCTCGTGACGTGGGCGACCAACGGCCTGACCGATGTGGTGATCCTGCTCGTGCTCATCGCGATCACGAACGTCATCCAGCGCCGGTTCGTGGACCCGTTGATCTACCCGCGCACGATCGATGTCCATCCGGCGCTGGTGTTGATCGCACTGCTGATCGGCGGCACCATCGGCGGGTTCCTCGGACTCGTCGCCGCGCTCCCGGTCGTCGCCTTCGTGCTGACCACGAGCCGAGCCGTCGTGAACGCCCTTGACATCGGACCGGATGCTCCCGACGCGGCCGGCGGCGTGCCCGTCTGGTTGGATCGGCTCGCGCAATGGAGTTGGCGATCGCTCGTCGTCATCGCCGTGATGCTGGTCGGGATCGCCGCGGCCGTGACGGTGCCCACGGTGATCCTGCCCATCGTCCTCGCGATCGTCTTTGCGGCGACCCTTGAACCGGCGGCCGCCCGGTTGCGGCAACGCGGCTGGAATCGGAGTCTGGCGGCGGGTACCGCGACCACGGGAGCGTTCGTCATCGCCCTTGCCGTCCTCGGCTTGACCCTCATCTCGATGGTGGGGCCGCTGCAGGACATCGTGTCGGCATCCGTGGGTGGGGCCGACCAGTCAGAGGCCCGACGGCTCGGCCTGGTCGAGCTGGTCGCGTCGATCGGATCGGGGATGCTCCAGGCCGTCACGACGTTGGTCGTCGGCCTGGCGGGATTCATCTTCGTGCTGGTCCTTGCCGCCATCCTGACCTTCTTCTTCATGCGCGATGGCCCCGGACTCTGGGATCTGGCGATCGCGGGACTGCCGCCCGTCAAGCGCAGCAGGCTCCAGGAGGCCGGCACCGGCGCCACGGGCGTGCTCGGTGGCTACATGATCGGGACCGGGGCGATCTCGCTGTTCGGGGCGGCCACGCAGTTCCTGATCATGGCGTGCTCGGGGTACCGCTCGCCCTGCCGCTCGCGGTCCTGTCCTTCTTCGGCGGGTTCGTCCCCTACATCGGCTCGTTCATCACGACCGGTCTGGCATTCCTCGTCACGGTGTCCACGGGCGAGACGACCGACATCATCGTCATGGGCCTGTTCACGATCGTCTTCAACATCGTCCAGGGCAACATCGTGGCGCCTCTGGTCTACGGCAAGGCCGTCAACCTTCATCCGGCCATCATCCTGATCGCCATCCCGGCCGGCAGCGCGCTCGCCGGGATCATCGGCATGTTCCTGGTCGTGCCGTTCCTTGGGGTCGTGGCAACCACCTGGCGCACCGTGCTGAAGACGTTCGACGAAGACGACGCTCGTCGACCGGGCCCGCCAGTGGCCCAGCGCCGCCGACCGGCGCGCCGGCGGCACCGCCCGGCCCGATCCCGGAACCGTCCGCCTAGGCATCCTCTCCCGTGGGCACCGGCTGTTAGAGGAACCGGGAGATCCGGTCCATCGCCGCGTTCCAGGCGCGCGATCGCGCACCGCTCGGGATGGTGGCCGGCGTGGACATCCCGACGAGCTCATCGAACACCGCCGACTCGGTGGCCGCCGCCACCGCCGCGTCGTCGAAGAGGAAGTTGAGCTCGTCGTTCCGGAAGAGCGACAGGTCGTCGAGGTTGCAACCGCCGACGAGGACCTGATCGTCGATCCGCAGCACCTTCGCATGCGCCATCTCCGGGTGGAGCAGGATCTCGACGCCGGCGTCCATGAGGCGCTCGTAGTGGTGGCGGAACGCCGCGGCCGGGTAGGGCGGCGTCGGCTTGCCCGGGACGACCAGTCGGACGGCGACGCCCCGCTGGGCGGCGGCCAGCAACGCCGCGAGGACCGCCCGATTGCTGATGTACGGGTTGACGATGTCGATCCGGTCCTGCGCCGCCGCGATGGCCGCCTCCATGGCGTCACTGATCGGGTGGTGGCCGGTCCCTGGGACGTTCCAGAGGATGGTGGTCGGGACGCGCATCTTCGCGGTCTTCGGCACGACCAGCACGTCGGGCGGGAACCAGCGATCGAGGGCTTCGTCCGAGACCGTGAGCGCGCCGCCCTTGTGCCGCCAGCTCGCGAGGAACACCAGCTGGAGCTGGTGGACGACCGGTCCGGTCACGCGGCACATGACGTCGTAGAAGCGGTCGTCGTTGTAGTGGTCCTCGATGCCGCTGCCACCGACATAGCCGATGCGGCCGTCGATGACGGCCATCTTGCGGTGGTCGAAATGGAGCGTGTCCTCGAGGCGGAGGGACGGCCGCCGTGCGCCGAGCGGACCCGATCGCACGATGAAGAGCCCGTCGTGCGCCACGACCTCGATCCCGGCCGCGACCAGGTCGCCGTACAGGCCCTTGCTGCCGAGGTCGATCTCGCTGCCGATCGCATCGACCTCGAGCCGCACCTCGACGCCCTCGGCCACCTTGGCCGCGAGGCGGTCGAGGAAGATCGTCCCGATGTCGCCCGGCTTGTAGCCGTAGATGAGCAGATGGACATGGTCGCGCGCGGCGTCGATGTCCTCGAGCATGCGCGGGAAGTAGCGATGACCGTGCAGCAGCGGCTCGACCGAGGTCGCGGTCGCCGGGGCGAAGGCCATCGCGAGGTCGCGTCGACTCAGACCCGGCTTGGCGATGAGCAACTCGGCTCGCGCGCGCGCGTCCTCGACTCGGATCGCGTCCGGTCCGGACGGGTACGCCGTGACGCGCTTCGCCCGACGGGAGAGGGCGGCTCCCGTCGCCGCGGCGACGCGCCGACCGCGAGCCAGCGACGTCGCGCTCACCGTTGGTACCTGCCGACGCTCATGCCGATTCCTCCATCTCGACCCAGGTCCGCATAGCGTAGCCGCGGGGCGCGACCGGAGCCACTCTGTCATGCAGATGCAAGGTGCGCCACGATGGCGCACGCGGGCGCTCGATCCGAGGCGACGCGCTACGCTCGACGTCCGTTGCGAGGAGGACGCCCGATGACCATGTCCACGAAGGAGTCGCCCGTGAAGACGCTCCGGCTCCCCGAGATCAGCCGCGACGCGATCGCGCGCGGATTGTCCGAGATCCAGGTCCCCGACCTCTCGAAGATCGAGCGTCCGAGCATCGAGATGCCGGAGATCGACCTGTCGAAGGTCGAACGGCCCCGAGTCGATGTCGGCAAGGCCGTCGCCGACGCCGCCGTCGCCGTGGGGATCGCCCGCCGGGGCCGGCCGCGCTGGCCGTTCCTCGTGGGCGCGGCCGTCATCGCCGGACTGTCCGCCTGGGCCCTGATGCACTCGACGTCCGTCCGCGAACGTCTCGACGCGCCGCCCGGATGGCCCGTCAGCGGATCGACGAGATGCGCAAGGCCGGTCGTCCCTCGGACCGTGACACGTTCGACATCGACGCCGCGCTCGAGGCGGCCGGCGTGACCGCCAACGAGTACCTCGACGGCCTGGACGCGACGACCGACATGATTGCCGCCGCCGAGGACGGCACGCCGGCGTTCGAGGAGGACGGACGCGCGCGTCTGATCGACCGGAGGTCACCCCGGGGGGAGCGCGAGACGCGCGAGCGTCTCGCGCAGGGCATTGCCGAAGCGGCGGACGCCCATGACCTGGACGACCGCGCCGACGAACCGGCCGCGCAAGCTCGCCGCGATGCGCTGGAAGTCGACCGCCACGTGACAACCGCCATCTGGGCGGGCGCTCGCGTGGTAGGTGGTGACGGTCCCGGCCCGGAAGTCCGGTGACTCGAGCAGGGTCAGCGTGACCTTGCCCGGTTCGGACCAGTCGTAGCGTTCACGCGCCCAGACGCCGCCCAGCACGTCGGTCCCCTCGGTCACCTCGGCCCAGGTGTCGCCGCGTCCGTGCAGCCGATAGAACTTGGCGTCGAGCTCCGGCCACAGTTCGGGCGTCGCTCGCCGAAGTCGGTCAACGCGGCCAGGAATCGCTCGGCCGAGACCGCGCCGTCCGCTTCATAGTGGATCTTCGCCATCGCGCGACAGCGTACATTGCGTCGATGTCCCTCGAACCGGAGAGCCACGCATGAACGGAGGGCTCGGGGCGCTCGTCTGGGGCGGGATCGGCGCGTCATCCCTGCTGATCGGCGCCGTCCTGGCGCTGCGCACGTCCCCGTCCCGCCGGACGGTCGGGCTCGTGCTCGCCTTCGGGGCGGGGACGCTCATCAGTGCGGTCGCGTACGAACTCGTGGCCCCCGAGACCCAGCAGCCGCTCGGCGTCGGGCTGGCGATCGGGCTCGGGGCCGTCGTCTTCTACCTCGGTGACCGCTGGATCGAGGGGATGGGCGGCGAGAATCGCAAGGATCTCGACGCCACGCCCGAAGACGCGGGCTCCGGGTTGGCGATCGCGCTGGGCACCGTCCTCGACGGCATCCCGGAATCGCTGGTCCTGGGCATCGGGTTCGCCCTCGGCGGCGCGGTCAGTGTCGCCTTCCTGGCCGCGGTCTTCATCTCGAACCTGCCCGAGGCCATCGGCGCGTCGATCTCGCTGCGGGCCGCCGGCCGTCCGGCCCGCTGGATCTATGCGATGTGGGCCGTGATCGTGGCCGCATCGGCGGTGTCGGCAGCCATCGGGTTCGCCGTCGCGTCATCGATCGGCTCGAGTGGCGAACTCGTCCAGGCCTTCGCGGCCGGCGGCGCTGATCACGATGATCGCGGACACGATGATCCCGGAGGCCGTCGAGCATGGCGGCAAGGTCACGGGCCTCGCGACCGTCCTCGGGTTCGGGCTCGCCGCCTCCTGTCGGGCCTCAAGTGATCCGGGCGCCGGTACGACGGGGTCGTTGACGGTCCGCCGTCTAATCCCGATAATCTGACTCGGAATTACCTGCCGGGCTGTGAGCCTTCCCGCGGCGCCCCGGAAAGCCGTACTCGAGGACCGAGGATCGAATGACCGCCACCCGCGAGATCGTCACCGACCAGCGCGACCAGTTCGCGTTCCACGACGACATCGTCTACCTGCAGGAGACGAAGCGCGGGCTGACGCGCGAGACGGTCGAGGCGATCAGCGGGTTCAAGGGCGAGCCGGACTGGATGCTCCAGTTCCGCCTCCGCGCCTACGAGCACTTCCTCAAGCGACCGATGCCCACCTGGGGCGGCGACCTCACCCACATCGACTTCGACAAGATCGTCTACTACCGCAAGCCGTCCGAGCGCGAAGAGAAATCGTGGGACGACGTCCCCGATCAGATCAAGGCGACCTTCGAGAAGCTCGGCATCCCCGAGGCGGAGCGCAAGTTCCTTGCCGGCGTCGGCGCCCAGTACGACTCCGAGGTCGTCTACCACTCCGTGAAGGAAGAGCTGACCAAGATCGGCGTCGTCTTCATGGGCACGGACCAGGCGCTCAAGGATTACCCGGACATCTTCAAGCAGTACTTCGGCACGGTCGTGCCGCCCGAGGACAACAAGTTCGCGGCGCTCAACAGCGCGGTCTGGTCCGGCGGCTCGTTCGTCTACGTGCCCAAGGGCGTCGAGGTCCCGCTGCCGCTGCAGGCCTACTTCCGCATCAACGGCGAGAACACCGGCCAGTTCGAGCGGACGCTGATCGTCGTCGACGAGGGCGCCAAGGTCCACTACATCGAGGGCTGTACGGCGCCGATCTACGCGACGGACTCCCTCCACGCCGCCGTCGTCGAGGTCATCGCGCTACCTGGCGCGAAGGTCCGGTACACGACGATCCAGAACTGGTCGAACGACGTCTACAACCTGGTCACGAAGCGCGCGCACGCGCACGAGAACAGCACGGTGGAGTGGATCGACGCCAACACCGGCTCGCGCCTGACGATGAAGTACCCGGCGATCTACCTGCGCGGCGAGGGCGCCACGGCCGACATCATCTCGGTGGCCGTCGCCGGCAAGGGCCAGCACCAGGACACCGGTGCCAAGGCGGTCCACCTCGCGCCGAACACGCGCTCGCGGATCGTCAGCAAGTCCGTCTCGAAGGACGGCGGCCGCGCGACCTACCGTGGCTCGCTCAAGGTCGCGCCCGGCTCGACGAACGTCGTCGCTTCGGTCCGCTGCGACGCGCTCATGCTCGACGACCAGAGCCGCAGTGACACGTATCCGTACATCGACATCCAGGAAGACGACACGACGATGTCGCACGAGGCGACCGTCGGCAAGGTCAGCGCGGAACAGGTCTTCTACCTGATGAGCCGTGGCCTCACCGAGAACGAGGCCACGAACCTCATCGTCCAGGGCTTCCTGGAGGTGTTCACGAAGGAACTCCCGATGGAGTACGCCATCGAGTTCAACCGCCTGGTGAAGCTCGAGATGGAGGGCTCGCTCGGGTGATACCGTGTCGGTCCGCTCATCGGGGCCGAGCGACGACATCCGAGTGAAGAGGAGGAACACCATGGCGACCGCCGGGGCTACCCCGCCGCGCCTCACCGACGACCAGCTCTCCGACATCATGGCGCTCGTCGGTGGGTCCGACAGCGTGGAGCTCAAGCTCTCGATCAACGACGCCGACCGCCGCGCGACGATCGACGCGCTCGGCCTCGATCCGCTGCAGTGCCAGATCCGTCAGGTCTTCTTCTTCGACACGCCCGACCTCAAGCTGAGCAAGAGTGGGGTCGTCGTGCGCGCCCGTCGCGTCCAGGGGCGGGGCGACGACTCGACCGTCAAGCTCCGGCCGATCCGGCCCGAGGACCTCACGCCCGAGCTGCGTGCCACGCCAGGCTTCAAGGTCGAGGTCGATGCGATGCCGGGCTCGTACATCTGCTCGGCCTCGATGAGCGCGGCCCTGGGCAAGGACGATGTCCGACCCGTCGCGGGGAAGGCGCGTCCCATCCGCAAGCTGTTCTCGAAGGCCCAGCGGGCGTTCTACGACGCGCATGCGCCCGGCGGGATCGCCCTGGACGATCTGTCGATCCTTGGCCCGATCTTCGTGCTCAAGACCAAGTTCACGCCCGAGCGATTCGCTCGCCCGATGGTCGCCGAGTTCTGGCTGTATCCCGATTCCACCGCCATGCTCGAGCTGTCGACCAAGTGTCTGCCGAACCAGACCTTCCAGACCGCCGCCGAAGCCCGGGCATCGTTGCTGCAGCATGGCGTCAAGATCTCGGGCGCCCAGAACACCAAGACGAGGAAGGCCCTCGACGTCTACTCGCACCGTCTGCTCGCCGAAGCGGCCGCGGCCACCAGGCGGACGAGGACCGCCGCATCGAGGTCGAGGGCGCGAAAGCCTGCGGGATGACGGCGGACCGACCTGCTCGCCCGGTTCGCCGGGCCCTCGACGACCTGTCGCTGCCGATCGACCGGACCGACCTCGACGCCCGGCTGGCCACGCTGGACCCATCCGGGGATCGCGCCGCCGCCCTCGACGCGTACGAGTCGTTGCCCGCTGAGGCGAACCGGCTCTATACGACCTACATCGACCTGCGTGGCGCGGCACTCCAGGACGCCCGCATCCACTGGGAGCCGGCCACGGCTCCGGTCCCGGTACCCCTGCCCGAGGGCGCCGACGGACTGCTCGTGTTCACCGACGGCGACCTGACCGCGTCGGCCCTCTCGCCAACGGCCGCGGCTGCCGGCGTCGAGCTCACGACCCCGGCCGACCTGCTCGTCCGCCGACCGGAGCGTGCCCAAGCCCTCCTCGGGACCACGGCCCTGCCGGCGAACGACAAGTTCGCGCAGCTGACTCGCGCGCTGTGGACCCAGGGGGTCGTCCTGGACATCCCCGACGGCGTGCACCTCGAGCACCCGATCATCGTCCGCTGGGCGGTCGGCGCGCCCGATCGCGCGTTGTTGACCCGGACGATCGTCGCCCTCGGCGACGGTGCGGACGCGGCGATCGTCGAGGAGCTGGTCCCATCGGTCGATGCCGTGGCGGGCCGCCAGTCGCTCCTGACCGGGACCATGGAGATCGGCCTCGGGGCAGGCGCGAAGCTGTCGGTCGCCGGGCTCCAGGAGCTCGGGCCGGACGTGGTGGTCATCCAGCACCGCGTCGCCCGGATCGGTGTGGGCGCCTCGCTGCATTGGGCCCTCGCCCAGCTCGGCGGACGGCTCGTCCGGAGTCGGATCGACAATCGCCTGGAAGGCGACCGGAGTGCGGTCGAGCAAGTCGAGATCGTCTTCGGCTCCGATGAGCAGGTGTTCGACCTGACGTCCTACACGACCCACGTCGGCCGGGACACCACGGGCGACCTCCTCTCGAAGGGCGCCTTGCTCGACGGGGCCCGGACGTACATGAAGGGTCTCATCACGATCGAGAAGAGCGCCGTCGGGACGGACAGCTTCCTCGGCGAGTTCGGGATGAACCTGTCGCGGGATGCGCGGTCCGTCGCGATCCCATCGCTCGAGATCGACCAGCCGGACTGCCGGAGAGCGGCCCACTCGAGTTCGGTCGGGCCCATCGACGAGGCCCAGCTCTTCTACCTCGAGAGCCGCGGGATCCCGCCCGATGAGGCCCGCAAGTTCATCGTGCTCGGCTTCCTCGAGCCCGTGGTCGCACGCGTGCCGCTCGGCGATGCGCAGGATCACCTGCGCGAGCTGCTCGAGGCGAAGTGGGCCGCTGGCAGTCGGCGGCGGGATCGGCCAGGGAGCGACCGCAGCCTGATGCCGCCACAACCTCGCCCGCGGCGACGCGGGCCGTCACCATGGATCATCTCGTGAGGCGCCTCGACCTCTGCGCAGTCGACGAGGTCCCCGAAGGCACGATGAAGATGTGCTACGTCGACGGGACCGACCAGGTCCTCGTGGTCAACACGAACGGCGACTTCCACGCCCTGCAGGGCATCTGCTCCCACGAGTACTTCGAGTTGGACAAGGGCTTCCTCACGAACGGCACGCTCACGTGCGCCCTGCATCTCTCGCGGTTCGACCTCGAGAATGGCGAGCCCCTCGATCCGCCAGCCGAGGAGCCGCTCGCCATCTACCCGGTCGTGGTCGAGGACGGCCGCGTCGCGATCGAGGTCCCAGACGGCCCACTCGAGATCAGCGAGTAGCGGCTACCGCCCGGCCGGGCGTCTCCGGGACTAGGACTCGCGGCCCGACTCGCTCGCGGACCTCGGCGACCACGACGGCCGCAGCGAAGCCACCCTCGTGCGTGAGGCTCAGCGCGAGGTCGCTGATCCTCGCCTGCGCCGCCAGCTCGGCGGCGCGGCCGCGCAGCTCGATGTGGACCCGCCCGGACGCCTCACGCCGGACCTCGATCTCCTGCCACGAGACGCCCTCGTCGGCTGCCGGGAGCACCTTGAGGGTGGCTTCCTTGGCGGCGAAGCGGGCGGCCAGGCGCTCGGGGTCGATGCCGGCGGCCGTCCGGCAATCGTCGACCTCGCGTTCCGTGAAGAGCCGTTCGAGATAGCGCTCGCCGTGGGCGGCCTCCAGCGACTCGGTCACGTTCGTCACCGCGACGAGATCGAGGCCCACCCGGATCGGCATGACGCGGAATGCTACGCCGCGCCGGACCGCTCGGCCGCGTCGATGTCGGTCCGGGACGGTCGGGAGTGGTGCGTGGTGGTGCAGGGTGGCCTCCGAAAGGGGCCGCGACGCCGTCGCGCCCGAGCGGACCCGGTGCATGTGTTGCGTCCGGCCAACGCTGAGTAGGACTAATGGCTGGATAGTCCCGCCAGTCCGGCTATCGTATGCGCTCCGGCCCGGGGGCCGACGATCCGGGATCAGCGATCGGGATCAGCATGCAGACACGGTGTTTGGGGGTTCGGTCGTGAGCGACCAGGTACGAGCGATCATCAGCGAGCACGGCCGCCTGCCCGTGGACATCGGGGGTCTGGCCGACGACGCCGACCTCTACCAGGCGGGCATGACCTCGCACGCGAGCGTCAACCTGATGCTGGCCCTCGAGGCGGCCTTCGACGTCGAGTTCCCGGACTCGATGCTCAAGCGCAGCGTCTTCCAGAGCGTGGCGTCCATCACCGAGGCCCTCCAGACGCTTGGGGCGCAGGCGGCATGAGCATCGCCATCGATCGCGACCAGGCCTTCCTCAGCGCGATCCGCCGGATCGCCGACGAGGTCGCGGCCCCGAACGCCGACGAGGTCGACCGGCTGGCGCGCTTCCCGAGCGAGGCCATCGACGCGCTGCGCGAGGAGCGGGCGCTGTCGGCCTTCGTGCCCGAGTCGCTCGGTGGCGGCGGGGTCTCGTTCGAGGCCATCGCGACCGCGTGCTACGAGCTCGGCCGCCGGTGCGGGGCGACCGCGATGGTCTTCGCGATGCACCAGATCCAGATCGCCTGCGTCGTGCGGCACCTCGACGGCGCCCCGTGGTTCGAGGCCTGGCTGCGCGACGTCGCGAGCGAGCAGCGTCTGGTCGCGTCGGTGACCTCCGAGGTCGGGACCGGCGGCGACCTCGGCCGCTCGATCGCCGCGGTCACGCCGGGGAGCGGCACCCGCGTCACGTTCGAGAAGCAGGCGCCGACCGTCTCGTACGGTGCCTATGCCGACGACCTGCTCACGACGCTGCGGCGCACGCCCGATGCCGAACCCGGCGACCAGGTGGTGGCCCTCACGAGCAAGGACCAGGTGACCCTCGAGCAGACCGGGACCTGGGACCCCCTCGGCATGCGCGGCACGTGCTCGCCGGGCTATGTCGTCCGAGCCGAGTTCGACGCCGATCAGGTCCTGCCGACCCCGTTCCCGACGGTCGCGACCGAATCGATGGTCCCGATCTCGCACCTGCTCTGGTCGCACATCTGGCTCGGCATCGCCACGGATGCGTTCGATCGCGCCCGGGCGTTCGTCCGCGCCTCGGCGAAGCAGCGACCGGACCAGGTGCCGCCCACGGCCCTGCGCCTGTCGCACCTGATGAGCGAGCTGTCGCTCCTGCGCGCCGAGGTCCACTCGGCGCTGCGCGAGTTCACTCGAAGCGTCGGACAGCCCGGACCGGGAACGGCTCTCCCAGATGGCCACGATCCTGCGCTTCAACAACCTCAAGATCGCCGCCTCCGAGCAGGCGCCCCGCGTCTGCCAGGGCGCGATGTCGGTGTGCGGGATCGTCGGCTACAAGAACGACACGCCCTTCAGCATCGGTCGACACCTGCGCGACACGATGTCCGCATCGCTGATGGTCGCCAACGAGCGGATCCACCAGACGAACGCGAGCCTGCTGCTCATCGCCAAGGACGTCTGACATGGCGACGTTCCGAGCGGGAACACCGGACCAGACCGCCTTCCTCGAGGCGCTGGTCGGCCGCGGCCTGCTGATCCCGAGCGGGGTGCCCGGGGTCTACGGCCGAGGTTCGACGTTCGAGGCCGTGCGCGTCGGCGTCGATCGCATGATCGACCGCGCGGCCGCGCCCGACGGCGCCGAACTGCTGCGGTTCCCCCCACTGCTGCCGCGATACCAGCTCGAGTCGATCGGCTACCTCAAGAACTTCCCGCACCTCGCCGGCACGATCTTCGGCTTCGACGGCACCGAGGCGCAGGCGAACGAGCAGTTCGAGGTGGCCTCGCGACACGAGGACTGGAGCGGGTTCCAGGCGATGAGCGAGCTCGTCCTGCTGCCCGCGGCGTGCTATCCCGATCTACCCGGCGATCGCGGCGCGCGGACCGCTGGCCGCCGGCGGCTGCACCATCGATGGCGGTGCGGCGCCTACGTCTTCCGCCAGGAGCCGTCGGGCGACCCGGCCCGGCTCCAGATGTTCCACCAGCGCGAGATGGTCCGGCTCGGCGAGCCCGAGACGGTCCTCGCGTGGCGGGACGCCTGGCGCGATCGCTCGATCGCCCTCTTGCAGGGCGTCGGGCTCGATGCCCAGTTCGATGTCGCCTCGGACCCGTTCTTCGGCCGCCAGGGCCGGATGCTCGCGGCCAGCCAGCGCGAGCAGGCGCTGAAGTTCGAGGTCCTCGTCCAGATCGCCGGCGACGAGCCGACCGCGGTCGCGTCGTTCAACTACCACCACGACCACTTCACCTCGACGTACGGCCTCGAGCTCGCCGACGGCGGGCCGGCCCACACCGCGTGCCTCGGCTTCGGTCTCGAGCGCATCTCGCTGGCGCTCTTCCACGCCCACGGGCTCGACGTCGCCGCGTGGCCGGACGAGGTCCGTACGGAGCTCGACGCTGCGATGACCGTCGCGTCGGGGGGCGCCATCAGCCTGTTCGGCCTGGACCCGGCCACCTACCGGCCGCACGGCCTCCATGCGGGCGA